>JBCCPL010000012.1:0-125307 GCA_039111155.1 Pseudomonadota bacterium
AGCGCGGAGCAACATGCGGACGTGTTTGCCACAGACATAGCAGCAGATGGCCCTGCCGGTATGCGCTTTCGTCTGCACTGGGATGGTCGCAGTCAATTCGTATCGCTTCCGCTTCCCGGGTCGCACAGCGTCAGCAACGCGCTGGCCACTGCTGCTCTTGCCGTGGCTGCCGGACTGAGTTTCGATGAAGTTGTCACCGGCCTGTCTCGAGTAGAAGGAGAACCAGGGCGACTGCAGGTCACTGAGCTAGCCGGTCATGTCAGGCTCGTCGATGATAGCTATAACGCTAACCCCGGATCTGTGCGGGCTGCGATCTGTTATCTCGGTGCAAATTACCAGCGCCCGGCGCTCATCCTGGGCGAGATGCTCGAACTCGGCAGCGAAAGCGAAGCGTTGCATGCCGAGATGGGTCAGCTGGCCAGCCAGGCGGGGATCATCAGGTTCATAGGGGTTGGTGCAATGCTGGCACCGGCCGTCACGAGCTTTGGTGCCGGGGCCGTGCTTTGCGAAACGCAGGAGGCGATAGATAAGCTTCTCGCAGCTCTTCTTGAGGACTGCGACGCAATCCTGGTCAAGGGCTCGCGAGGGGCGGCGATGGAAAACATCGTCTTAAAAATTCGCGAGTTCGCTGAGGATCGTGGCTGATGTTGCTGCTGCTCGCGGAATATCTCACCGATTTTGAGTCGGCGTTTCGAGTGTTTTCCTATTTAACCCTGCGCGGAATTTTGGCCGCAGGGACTGCACTTGCGATTTCTCTGATTGTCGGCCCAGTGATGATCCGCCGACTGAACTACTACCAGATGGGCCAGTCCGTACGTGACGACGGTCCTCAGTCGCATCTTACAAAGGCTGGTACGCCCACTATGGGTGGAGCGCTACTGATCGTTGCGATTGCCGTGACCACATTGCTGTGGGCTGATCTTAACAACCGCTATGTCTGGGTTGCTCTAGTTGTCACCCTTGGCTTTGGCGCGGTGGGTTGGATCGATGACTACCGCAAAGTGGTAGAGCGGAACTCGCGCGGTTTGCCGGCGCGATGGAAGTATTTCTGGCAATCGTTACTTGGGATGGGGGCGGCGCTTTTTCTGTATCAGAGTGCGGACGGACCAGTTACAACCAACCTCTACTTCCCGTTCCTCAAAGACGTCGCAGTCCCCATGGGATGGTTCTTTGTGGTCCTCACTTACTTCGTGATCGTGGGTTCCAGCAACGCGGTAAACCTGACAGATGGTCTCGATGGCTTGGCGATTCTGCCTACGGTCCTTGTAGGCACAGCGCTTGGCCTCATCGCCTATCTGACCGGGAACGTGAACTTCGCGCAGTATCTGCAGATTCCCTACGTCGCCGGTAGCGGAGAACTTGCCGTTTTCTGCGGAGCAATTGCCGGATCTGGCCTTGGGTTCCTCTGGTTCAATACTTATCCGGCCCAGGTTTTCATGGGCGATGTGGGAGCTCTGGCGCTGGGTGCGGCATTGGGTTGCGTGGCCGTGATCGTTCGTCACGAAATTGTTTTTTTCATCATGAGCGGCATTTTCGTCCTCGAAACTGTCTCGGTGATTCTTCAGGTCGCGTCCTTCAAGCTGACGGGCAAGCGACTATTCCGCATGGCGCCTATTCATCATCACTACGAGCTCAAAGGCTGGCCCGAACCTCGGGTGATCGTTCGTTTCTGGATCATCACTGTCATGCTCGTACTGTTCGGTCTCGCGACCTTAAAGCTGCGTTGATGGACGCGGCCGCCATGTCTGCCTCGTTTTCCCACAGCGCAGCCGAACACGCCCAGACGGTCGTGGTAGGCCTTGGGGTCACCGGCTTGTCGGTGGCGCGGCACCTGCAGCGCGTCGGGCGGCCTTTTACAATCGTGGATTCTCGAGAAAACCCTCCTGAACTTGAGGTTTTCCAGCGAGAAATGCCGGGCGTGCCGCTGTTCTTTGGTGCCCAGGCGTATGCCGCGATCGAAGGTGCGGCAGACTTGATTGTAAGCCCGGGGATCGCACTGTCCGAGCCCTGGATTCAACACGCCGTAGACGGCGGCTCTCGCATTCGTGGTGATATCGATTTATTCACGGAAGCCGCGCAGGCGCCCGTGGTTGGAATTACTGGCTCCAATGCCAAGTCCACGGTAACCGCTCTACTGGGTGCTATGGCTGCTCATGCGGGTAGAAAGGTCGGTGTTGGAGGTAACATCGGCACGCCTGCTCTGGATACGTTGGCGCAGGAGCGACAACTCTACGTTACTGAGCTCTCGAGTTTCCAGTTGGAGCGCTCTGGTGAGTTGGCTTTGGACGTCGCAACCATACTCAATGTTTCCCCGGATCATCTCGATCGGCATGCAAGCCTGAGTGCTTACGTTGAAGCGAAACGGCGCATCTTTCTGGGCGCACGCTGCGTCGTCTTCAATCCAGAGATTCCCGGCACTGTGCCACCGTCGCCAATGTCGACCCCATCGATTATCTGGCGAATGAGTGAGCCGGCCGGTGAAGAGTTCGGTCTGCGCGAAATTGCCGGCCAGACCTGGCTCATGAACGGTGTCCAACCTTTGCTGGCAACCCAAGAGCTCGCGCTACCAGGGCGCCACAATCAGGCCAACGCTCTCGCGGCGCTGGCTCTGGGCACGGCTGCACATCTGCCGCTTGAGTCCATGTTGGAAGTTCTGCGCAGCTTTAAGGGACTCTCTCATCGTTGTGAGCTCATCGCCGAGGAGTTCGGAGTACGTTGGATTAACGATTCCAAGGCCACCAATGTAGGCGCGACACTGGCCGCGATAGAGGGGTTTGGAGATCCGCACGCGCTTATTCTGATCGCTGGAGGCCAGGGGAAAGGAGCGGATTTTTCCCCTCTGGCGGATGCCATCGGCCGCTACTGTCGCCATGTGTTGCTGTTTGGGGAAGCGGCGCAGGAGATAGGTGAGCATCTCCGGGACGCAGTTGATGTCACGTTATGTATCGATCTGGCCGAAGCGGTGGTGAACGCGCAGGCTCAGGTCCTTCGTGGCGACACGGTGCTATTTTCGCCTGCATGCGCCAGTTTCGATCAGTTCGCCAACTTCGTTGAGCGAGGAGAGGCGTTTCGGACTCTGGTTGGGCGACTGCACAGCGGCGCGGGTGCGAAGGTATGAAAGCGTCAGCGCCCCTGACACGCTTCGAGTGGCCGCTGCTTAGCCTGGCAGTCATTCTCCTGCTGATTGGCGTGATCGCTATCAGTTCGGCATCTGTCAGCTTTGCCGAGGACAAGTACCAAGACATGTGGTACCTAAGCTTCCGGCATGGCGCCTACCTGCTGATTGCGAGTGTCGCTGCACTGGTCTGTTATCAAATTCCGACCGAATTCTGGTACCGAACCGGATGGTTCTGGTTGATCGCAGCCTCCATTCTTTTGATTCTCGTGTTGATCCCTGGTGTGGGCCACGTAGTGAACGGGAGCCAGCGTTGGCTCCTCATTGGGTCCATGACGCTACAACCCTCCGAGCTTGCGAAAGCAGCGCTCATCGTTTACATGAGCGGCTATTTGGTGAGGCAACATACCTGCCTGAGGCAGAGTCTCGAGGGCCTGCTCAGGCCATTGTTTGTTCTGGCGGTTGTGTCGGCGCTCCTCCTCGCTGAGCCCGACTTCGGCGCAACCGTGATCGTTACCGGTACCGCGCTGGGCATGCTCTTTCTGGCCGGGATGCGACTGAGTCACCTCTTCGCGATTCTGATCGGCACTTTAGCCCTCGGCGCCTTGCTCGTCCTTACCGCACCTTATCGAGTGGCGCGATTCACAGCTTATACCGACCCCTGGGCCGACCCTTTTGGTGCCGGCTTTCAACTCGTGCAATCACTGATCGCCTTTGGAAGGGGTGAGTGGCTCGGTGTTGGTTTGGGCAACAGCGTCCAAAAGTTGTTCTACCTGCCCGAGGCCCACACGGATTTCGTTTTCTCTATTTGGGCCGAAGAGATGGGATTCGTCGGTGCCTTTCTCGTTATTACTGTGTTTCTGGCCCTGGTACTACGCATCTTCAATGTAGGTCGGCGTGCGTTTGCCGATGAGCGACCCTATGGCGCTTATCTCTGTTTCGGCGTAGCGCTCATGTTCTCGGGGCAGGCGTTCGTGAACATGGGTGTTAGTGCCGGCCTCCTTCCTACGAAGGGATTGACCTTGCCGTTTGTAAGCTACGGCGGCACGAGCCTGATTACCTCTTGTGCTCTGCTGGCCATGGTGCTGCGGGTTGCCGGCGATCAGGATCAGGAGGTTCAAACACAAAAGAGACGCCGACGTTCGGCGCGCCAACCAGCCGGGTCGGGGACCAAGGCATGAGTGGCAAGCCTTTAGCGATTCTCAGCGCTGGTGGAACGGGTGGGCATGTCTACCCGGCCTTGGCGATTGCGAAGGTACTGCGCGCCCGCGGCTATCGTTTGCTCTGGATTGGGACTCGCCAGGGTATTGAGAATCGTCTCGTACCGGAGGCCGAGATAAATTTGCATCACCTTCCTATGCGGGGTTTTCGAGGCAAGTCGCCATGGGCTCGAATGCAGGCGCTGGTGCTTCTTGTCGTGTCATTCGTCCTTGCGCTCGGAATCATGCTCAGGCGACGACCGACGTTCGTGATCGGATTGGGTGGTTACGCTTCACTGCCCACCTCCTTTGCGGCGTGGTTTGCCGGTCGAACCCTGGCGCTTCAGGAGCAGAACGCAATACCCGGTAGCGCAAATCGCGTGCTTGCCCGTTTCGCGAAGCTTATTGGGACTGGGTTTCCGGATGTGTTGGCTACCTACAGTCAGGCTAAACATCTCGGTAACCCCGTGCGCCGCGATCTGACTGAGTTGAACATGAAACATCCCTGGTCAAGACCAGAGGATCGGCCACTTCGAATACTTGTTCTGGGAGGCAGTCTGGGGGCGAAACCCTTAAACGACGCTGTCCCAACGATAGCTGTTGCGCTCGGCAAGGACTTCTTGTGGTGGCACCAAACCGGCGACTCCCACTTTGCCAACGTACAAGCTGCGGTGGAGAAGATCCCCGGATTCCGGGTTTCGGCCTTTATCGACGATATGGCCGCTGCCTACGCTTGGGCCGATCTCGTGCTGTGTCGAGCGGGTGCTCTCACGGTTGCGGAATTGGCGGTGTGTGGACGACCGTCGATTCTTGTACCACTGCCGCACGCTATTGACGATCACCAGACTGCGAACGCCCGCTATCTCGAACGTGCTGGGGCAGCGAGACTTCTTCCTCAGGATCGACTGCAGGATGAACTGCCCGCGTTGTTACAGCAGCTCAGATCCAGCGTTGCGCTACTGTCGGCTATGGCGGAGGCCGCCGAGTCCTGTGGTCGGCCACACGCTGATGAATCTTTCGTGGATGAACTCGAGGCGCTGGCGGCATGAGCGGCGCCCCGCATCCCATTGCATCGGAAATGCGGCGAGTTCGCCATATCCATATGGTGGGCATCGGTGGCAGCGGTATGAGCGGCATCGCCGAGGTTCTTGTGAATCTGGGATTTGCCGTGAGTGGATCCGACCTACGCGCGAGTAGCGTGACTCAACGGCTCGAATCCCTGGGTGTGAGCTTTGAGGAAGGCCACAACGAGCGCCTGATCGAGGGTGCAGATGTGGTCGTTATCTCCAGCGCGGTGAAACCAGAAAACCCCGAGTTTCTTGCGGCGCGCCGTGCCCAGGTCCCGATCGTTCCCCGGGCAGAGATGCTCGCTGAGTTGATGCGCCATCGCTATGGGATTGCGATCGCTGGTACTCACGGCAAAACAACAACGACCAGCCTAATCGCTGCGATCTTCGCCCAGGCAGGACTCGATCCCACGTTTGTGATTGGCGGCCGATTGAATAGCACCGGAACACACGCCCAACTCGGTGCCGGACGGTTTCTCATTGCAGAAGCCGATGAGAGTGACGCGTCATTTCTGCATTTGCAGCCCAAGGTCACAGTGGTGACCAACGTAGAAGCGGATCACATGGAGACCTATGAGGGGGACTTCTCGCGGCTGAAAGATACATTCGTCGAGTTTTTACACAACCTTCCGTTCTACGGTCTCGCTGTCCTGTGTGCCGACGATCCGGTCGTTCGCGAAATCGGCACCGACCTCGGTCGACCCGTGCTTCGCTACGGATTCGACTCAAGCGCAGACTATCGCATCACCCAATTCAAGCCCGACGGTTTGCGAAGCGAATTCACGCTTGAGCGGCCCGGAGATAAGGAGCCTCTCGCTGTGACGCTCAACATGCCGGGCCGGCACAACGTGTTGAATGCCACCGCCGCGATTGCCGTTGCTGACGACCAGGAAATTCATCCCGATGAGATTACCTGTGCGCTACAGAGCTTCAGCGGCGTCGGCCGTCGATTTTCGGTGATTGAGCATCTCGAACTGGCGGGGAAGACCGTGACCCTGGTCGATGACTATGGGCACCACCCCACGGAAGTTGCAGCAACATTGGACTCGGTTCGCCAGGGTTGGCCGAGTCGCCGGCTATGCATGGTCTACCAGCCTCACAGGTTCACGCGCACTCGAGATCTTTATGATGATTTCGTAGCGGTGCTCGCCCAGACGGATCTGCTGGTTCTCATGGAGGTTTATCCCGCGGGCGAAGAAGCGATTTCCGGCGCCGACAGTCGATCTCTGGCCCGTAGTATTCGCCAACGTGGCCAAATAGATCCGCTATACGCGACCAGTCAGCAGCAGGTGATAAGCCTGCTGTCGGATGTCCTGGAGAACGATGATGTTCTGGTAACCCAGGGCGCGGGTGACATTGCGGGTCTTGCCCGAACTCTTCAGGAGGATGCGCAATCGTGAGTAGACGTGAGCACCTCCAGGGATTGAGTCTCGGCCTTCTCCAGGGCGGTGTTTCTCGTGAACGAGACGTGTCGCTAGCGAGCGGCAAAGCCGTGCTCTCTGAGTTGCGCAGTGCAGGTTACAGTCCTCGCGTCATAGATCCGGCGGAGCACCGTTGGTGGCAGCAGGCCGCCGGTCTCGATCTTGTATTCAATGCTCTCCATGGCCCCATGGGTGAGGATGGTGTTGTTCAGGGAATGCTGGAGTGTCTCGGCGTCGTCTGCACCGGCAGCGGTGTGCTTGGTTCTGCTCTCGCTATGGACAAACAAAGATCCAAGCAGATTTGGCACGCCTGCGGATTGCCAACTCCAAACTACCGCCTTGTGGAGTCCATCGAAGAAGCGCACTCGCTCATCGCCGAATGGGATGGGTTTTTCTTAAAGCCAGTACTCGAAGGCTCGAGCATAGGTGTGAGCTGTGTTCGTAATGAGGCCGATCTTACTAGCGCCTGGTCCCGGGCCAGGGAGTGTGCGGGCCCAATTCTCGCAGAGGCGATTGTTGACGGTCCCGAGTACACGGTAGCCGTGTTGGGGGATCGGGCGTTGCCCGCCATTCGCATAACAGCTGCGGAAGAATTCTACGACTACACCGCAAAGTACGAGACAGAGACCACTCGCTATCACGTGCCCTGCGGTCTGGACGAAAGGCAAGAGACAGAACTTAAAGAGCTTGCTCTAGCAGCCTTCCGGACTCTTGGCTGCAGCATATGGGGTCGAGTCGATGTTATGGCGGATGCAGATGCGAAGTTGCAGTTACTTGAAGTCAACACGATTCCCGGCATGACGGATCACAGCCTGGTACCAAAAGCTGCACAAGCAGCCGATATTCCGATGATCGATTTGTTGGAAGAGGTGCTCGATCTTTCCTGGATTGATGCACGGTCGGGAGGGACTGTGTGATGAGAGCAAAACGCAACGCGCATCGCAACAAAGTAGCTGTGCAGAAGACCGATTTCGGTGAGCTGATGAGATCCCTGGTTAATGCGGTGCCACGCGCGCTTGCTCTAGGTGTGACAGCAGCGCTGCTTCTGTTCGGATTCACTCTCTTTGAGGGTTTGCAACGTGTTCCGGTCGAACGCGTAATGGTCCTTGGAACGTTAGCCCACACTCAAGAGAACGCGGTCCGCGAGGCGCTTGGTCCTCATCTCGATTCTGGATTGTTGCTCGTTGACCTCGTCCGTTTACAGGATCATCTCGAGGACTTGCCCTGGGTGTACCGCGCCGAAATCCGCCGTCGCTTCCCCGATACGCTGGAGGTGCGAGTTGTGGAACAACAACCTATCGCCCGTTGGGGAGAGAGTGGCTTTCTAAATCACGAGGCAAGAATCATCAGCGTCGCGGACTCAGAACGCTGGCGCGACCTGCCAAGCATAAGCGGTATAGAAGGGAGCGAGGGGTTTCTCGTTGAGCGCTATATGCAACTGCGCGAACGATTGGCGAGCACCGGTCTTGTACCACGGGCCTTGCAGCAAGATGGGGTAGGCCAGCTATTCGCAATCCTGGGAGACGGCATCGAAGTCGCGCTGGGCGCAGATCAATTTACGATCCGTCTGGAGCGTTTTGTGACTCTGTGGGAATCAGAGCTAAAGACTGCAAAAGAAGAGATAGCGCGTGTAGATCTTCGCTATGAAACCGGTGCGGCCGTGGCCTTTGTTCAAGAGCCGCAACCGCAGTCTACCCTTGTTTCCTATGTTGAGCAGAATTGATGGCCTCCAGTAAACCTCAAAGAATGATCGTCGGCCTGGACATAGGCACGTCAAAAGTTGTCGCGATCGTCGCCGAGGTCGCACCGGACAACAGCATCGAGATTGTGGGTATCGGCTCCCATCCGTCCAAGGGCATGAAGAAGGGAGTAGTCGTAAACATCGAGTCAACGGTGCAATCGATTCAGCGCGCCATTGACGAGGCAGAGCTCATGGCTGGGTGTCAGATTCATTCTGTCTTCGTTGGCATCGCTGGCTCTCACATTCGCAGTCTCAATTCGCACGGCATTGTGGCGATCAAGGATCAGGAGGTCCTCGAGCAAGACCTTGAGCGTGTCATCGACGCAGCGCGGGCTGTGGCGATTCCAGCCGATCAGAAAGTCCTTCATGTACTCCCGCAGGAGTACGTGGTGGATAACCAGGAGGGCATCAAGGAGCCGCAGGGAATGAGCGGTGTTCGCCTCGAGGCGAAGGTTCACCTCGTGACCTGTGCTGTCAACGCTGCACAGAACATCGAGAAGTGCATCAGACGCTGCGGCCTGGAGGTTGAAGATATCATTCTCGAGCAGGTGGCTTCTTCCTACTCCGTTCTTACCGACGATGAGCGGGAGCTTGGTGTTTGTCTGGTCGACATCGGCGGTGGCACGACCGATATCGCAATCTTTACCGAAGGCTCTATTCGTCACACGGGTGTAATCCCCATCGCTGGGGATCAGGTCACCAATGACATCGCGATGGCCCTGCGAACGCCGTCCCAGTACGCCGAAGAAATCAAAATCCGTTACGCGTGTGCACTGACTCAACTTGCGGCGGCGAACGAGACAATCAAGGTGCCCAGCGTCGGTGATCGTCCACCTCGTGATCTCTCCCGCCAGTCTCTCGCCGAAGTCGTCGAACCTCGCTACGACGAACTGTTTACGCTGATTCAGGCGGAGCTACGTCGCTCTGGCTTTGAGGACCTGATTCCTTCAGGAATCGTTCTTACCGGCGGCACCTCGAAGATGGAGGGAGCCGCGGAGCTTGCTGAAGAGATTTTCCATATGCCGGTGCGCGTGGGCTACCCGCAGTGCGTTGAAGGGCTGGCCGATATTGTCCGGAACCCGATTTATGCCACGGCCGTGGGGTTGTTGATGTACGGAGTTGCCCACGGCGAGGAAGCCGGCAGAGGTCGCGCGCGGGGTAAGCAGGCGCCCTGGTGGTCCCGTCTGGCGGCGTGGATGCGGCAAAGTTTTTAGTTTTTTTGGGTAGGAGTGCCGTCGAGAGACGGTCCAATAAAGGGGAAGTGAACTATGTTTGAACTCGTCGATAACGTTCCACAAAGTGCGGTAATTAAAGTGATCGGTGTAGGTGGCGGCGGAGGCAACGCAGTCAAACACATGATCGAAAATCAGGTCGAGGGGGTGGACTTCATCTGCGCAAACACGGATGCGCAAGCGCTGGCCGATATCGACTCTCCTACCGTGCTGCAACTGGGTGGAGAGATAACCAAGGGCCTTGGTGCGGGTGCCAACCCGGATATTGGTCGTGCTGCTGCAGTTGAAGATCGGGAGCGTATCGCGGAGTCTCTACGCGGCGCAGATATGGTCTTCATCACCGCTGGAATGGGTGGCGGCACGGGCACCGGTGGAGCTCCTGTTGTGGCAGAAGTTGCCCGCGAACTTGGCATACTGACGGTCGCTGTGGTTACGCGTCCCTTTAGTTTCGAAGGACGAAAACGACTGAAAATCGCCGATGCCGGACTCGGGGAACTTCAGGAACATGTCGACTCTCTAATCACCATCCCGAACGAGAAGCTGCTGGAGGTTTTGGGGAAAAATACCAGCTTATTAGATGCCTTCAAGGAAGCAAATGATGTACTTTTGGGCGCCGTCCAGGGCATCGCGGACCTAATAATTCGCCCTGGCATGATCAATGTGGACTTCGCCGACGTTCGGACCGTGATGTCTGAAATGGGCATGGCGATGATGGGCACGGGAAGTTCGCGCGGCGAGAATAGAGCTCGCGAAGCGGCAGAGCGAGCCATCCACAGCCCCTTGCTGGACGATATAGACCTGGCAGGTGCGCGCGGAATTCTTGTGAACATCACAGCCGGCCTGGACATGTCGCTCGGTGAGTTCTCCGAGGTCGGCGACACTATTGAAGAGATTGCTTCGGAAGAAGCGACCGTCGTTGTGGGAACAGTGATTGATCCTGAGCTCAGCGATGAATTGAAGGTAACTGTGGTCGCCACCGGCCTTGGGTCACCAGTGTCTCGAACCACTCTACAGGTGATTGAGTCGCCTCGAGTGTCGATGCCGGCTGGCGATGATTCTGATGCGATGGAACCACGAGATGCGGTAGACGCGTTGGATCAGCTCGCTGAACCCGACTACCGAGAGTACGACAAGCCGGCTGCGAGACGCGGAGCTCTTCGGGGAGGTGGAGCAGCGGCCACGGCTGAAAAGCTGGGAGATGATTACTTCGACATTCCGGCCTTTCTGCGTCGACAAGCGGACTGAACCTTGTTGCCGCATGGTAGACAAGTAGCTAAGCGGGTGAGCACGTAGGAAAGTTGCCGCATGTCAGAAATCAGAAGGCGAAGCCAGTCTGGTAATCGGTGCGGTTGATATTGTTTTGACGTCACGGTGTTTTGGTGACGTGGCCAGATCGCTTGGGCGGCGCGTTACCATTCAGCAATTTGCCTGCAATCTGGGTAGTACGCTGTGAAACGCGGGTTAAGCCCCACAGGTTCGTGTAACACGGGTATGACGGGTGAGACTCGTAAAGAGTGGGTTAGGACTTCGGTCGGTCTGGAGACGACTCGACAAAAGCTGATTGCTTGTGTGCGTAGTGTGCGCCTAAGCCTAGGCCCGAGCGTCGGAAGATCTAAGCTAAACACGGAGGTTGTATGATTCGACAGCGGACGTTACGCAATGCCATCAAGGCAACCGGCATCGGCCTACATACAGGAGAAAAGGTTTATCTGACCCTAGCTCCCGCACCCATCGATACAGGAATTGTCTTCAGACGGGTTGACTTGAATCCCGTCGTCGAAATTCCTGCCAAAGCACTGCTGGTGGGTGACACCACTTTATCCACAACTCTCATTGACCAAGGCGAGCGAGTTTCTACCGTCGAGCACTTGCTTTCTGCCATGGCGGGACTTGGTATAGATAACGCCTACGTCGAGCTCAGTGCCAGTGAAGTGCCGATCATGGACGGCAGCGCTTCTCCGTTCGTTTTTCTAATCCAATCGGCTGGGATCGAAGAACAGCCCGCCCCTAAAAAGTTCATTCGGGTCAAGAAAACGGTCACGGTAGAAGATGGGGACAAAGTAGCTACTTTCCGACCATTTGACGGTTTTAAAGTCTCCTTCACTATTGACTTCGATCATCCCGTGTTTCGAGATCGCAAGGCACACGCAGAGGTCGATTTTTCGAGCACGTCGTTCGTAAAGGAGATCAGCCGAGCACGCACGTTCGGTTTCATTCACGAGATTGAATACATGCGCTCAAAAGGGCTCGCGCGAGGCGGCAGTGTCGATAACGCTATTGTCGTTGGCGAGTACCGAATCCTGAATCAGGATGGTCTCCGCTACGAGGATGAGTTTGTTCGCCACAAGGTGCTTGACGCTATTGGTGATCTCTATCTGCTGGGTTATAGCCTGATTGGGGAGTACCAGGCGTTCAAATCTGGCCACGGCCTCAATAACAAGTCCCTGCGGGCGCTGATCGCGCAGCCGGACGCCTGGGAAATGGTGACGTTTGAGGACGCAGATGCGGCCCCGATTTCGTATGGCACGGCGCCTCTCGCAGCCGCCGTCTGAGCTCTGAGACAGCGAAGAAACGGACACCAGCTGTAGTTAAAACAGCTGCCGATCTCAACTCCTGACGGGTTCTGACACCGAGGCAAGAGCTGGTCAGAACGGAGACCCTTTCACTGTTCCAATGTGTTCAATCACAGCTGGTGACTGCTGTTGTCATTATCGGTACTACTGAATAGCGTCCAAGAACGAAAAGCTGATAAAGCTGATAACGCTGATTAAAAGAAGAGCAGCTCGCGAAGACACCGGCCACATCCCGCTAGCAAGTCACCTTGCACAGTGTTCGAGCAGGCACCGATAACGACATACGCTCTGCCTCGCCGATCTGCGTCTTGATTCGTTGTTTTGTGACCCCAATATTTAGGAAGGTTAACGGTGAGCGCACTGGAGTAACAGTCGAGCGGCGCTAGCCTTGCAAATCCGCGTTGTGAAAGCGGTTTATCCTGGAAGCAACGCGTGGGATAACAGATGGCCGCATTTTTTTAGGGCTGCGACCGTGAGAATCGAAAACGGCCCTGCCATCGCTTGCTGGGTGCGTAGCAGCAGCAAGCTGGTGTTAGCCCGGGACTGATAGGTCCGATACACTCCAACCCCGGCTGCATCGAAACGGGCTCCGCACTTCGCTCCTGGTGCATTAGTGTGCTGGGATATAACGGATGTATGAAGCGTCGCGATGCTTGGCTCAGCGATGGCGCCGCGCACTGGTGGCGAATAGAGTTTGCACAAACACAATCCGGATTCCAGGTCAGCGATAATCCACTCGGGACCAACACGCATCGGTATCAAGAACTCAGAATGATTACCTCTACTTTAAAGAAAGTTTTCGGCACGCGGAATGACCGTGAGCTCAAGCGGATGCGCAAAGTCGTCAAGCGCATTAACGCCATGGAGGATGCGCATCAGGCGCTCAACGACGAAGAGCTTGCGGCGAAAACCGGTGAGTTTCGCGAGCGTCTTCAGCAGGGCGAAACTTTAGACGCTCTGCTCCCGGAGGCATTTGCGGTCGCTCGTGAAGCCAGCGTGAGAACACTGAACATGCGCCACTTCGATGTTCAGTTGATCGGAGGCATGACGCTTCATGATGGTCGTATTGCAGAGATGCGGACGGGTGAAGGGAAGACTCTGGTTGCTACGCTGCCTGCTTACCTCAATGCTCTTTCGGGCAGCGCCGTTCACCTGATTACGGTAAACGACTACCTGGCAAGTCGCGATGCGCAGTGGATGCAGCCCCTCTATAACTTTCTGGGCTTGCGCGTTGGTGTTGTACGCTCCGGCCAATCCGCCGACGAAAAAAAGGCGGCCTACGAAGCGGACGTTATTTATGGCACCAATAACGAATTCGGCTTTGATTATCTGCGTGACAATATGGCGTTCTCGCTTGCGGATAAACTGCAGGGCAAGCTGAGTTTTGCGATAGTTGATGAGGTTGATTCAATTCTCATCGACGAAGCCCGGACACCGCTCATCATCTCCGGTGCCGCACAGGACAGTTCCGATCTGTACCGAAGGATTAACGCACTGGTGCCGAAGCTGAACCAGGAGGTCGATCTTCCTGAAAGTGACGTGGCGGAGGCGAGCAGTGATGCTGAGCCCAGCCAGCCAGGCCACTACACCGTTGATGAGAAGATGCGCCAGGTCGAGTTGACCGAGGCGGGACACGAGTTTGTCGAGGATCTACTCGTCAAGGAGAAGCTCCTTGAAGAGGGCGACAGCCTTTATGCGTCGACCAATCTAAGCCTGCTCCACCATGTGCATACTGGCCTTCGGGCGCACGCTATGTTCAATCGCGATGTGGAATACATCATTCAGGATGGGCAGGTTGTACTGATTGACGAGCATACGGGCCGGACGATGCCCGGACGTCGCCTGTCGGAAGGCTTGCATCAGGCCATCGAGGCGAAGGAAGGTGTTCATATTCAAAGTGAAAGCCAGACACTGGCTTCGACAACTTTCCAAAACTACTTTCGCCTGTATGGAAAGCTGGCGGGCATGACCGGTACAGCAGATACCGAAGCTTTCGAATTTCGGCAGATCTACGGCCTTGACGTCGTCGTTATCCCAACCAACAAAGAAATGGTGCGTCAGGATCTCAACGATCTCGTTTACCTGACCCGCGATGAAAAGTTCGAAGCAATCGTGGAGGACGTTCAACACTGTATGGAGCAGCGTGCTCCTGTGCTGGTCGGCACCGCGTCGGTGGAAACATCGGAGGAGCTGTCCGCGCGCTTCAAGAAAGACAAAATCCCCCACAAGGTTTTAAACGCTAAGTTTCACGAACAAGAAGCCGAGATAATTGCGCAGGCGGGTCGTCCAGGGGTCGTTACGATAGCGACCAATATGGCTGGGCGCGGCACCGACATCGTGCTGGGAGGCAATCTCGAAGCGGAACTGCGCCAGGCTACCGGTGCAGATGAGTCGAAACTTGACGCGATAAAAAAGGATTGGGAGGAGCGTCATCGTGCTGTGCTGGAGGCCGGAGGTCTGCACATCCTTGGCACCGAACGCCACGAGTCTAGACGCATTGATAATCAGCGTCGCGGTCGCGCAGGGCGGCAGGGCGATCCGGGCGTGTCGCGTTTCTACCTCTCCCTCGAAGATAATCTGATGCGTATTTTTGCTTCAGACCGTGTAAAAGGCTTCATGCAGGCACTCGGTATGGAGCGCGGAGAAGCCATCGAGCACCGTATGGTCACCAATGCGATTGAGAAGGCCCAGCGAAAGGTGGAGGGGCGGAACTTTGATATCCGCAAACAGTTGCTCGAGTACGACGATGTCGCCAATGACCAGCGCCAGATCATCTACCAGCAACGTAACGATCTTCTCAGCGAGTCCGACATCGCCGAGACGATTTCCGCCATCCGCAGCGATGTTGTCAATGAGACCATAGATACCTTCATTCCTCCTATGAGCGTTGAAGAGCAGTGGGATGTGCCGGGACTTGAGAAAAGCCTCGAGACTGAGTTTGCAATTAAGTTACCACTCAGCGGATGGTTGGAGGAGGACGATAAACTTCATGAAGAAGCGATACGGGAACGTATCGTTTCAGAGGTCCAGCAGGCCTATGACTCCAAGTGTGAAGAACTTGGTGAAGACATGCGAAAGATCGAGAAGCAGATCATGCTCCAGGTGCTCGACACGCTGTGGAAAGAGCACCTCTCTACCATGGATCATCTTCGCCAGGGGATCCACCTGCGAGCCTACGCGCAGAAAAATCCAAAGCAGGAGTATAAGCGCGAGAGCTTTGAGCTTTTTCAGAGCTTACTCTCGAATCTTAAATTCGAGGTCATCAAGTTTCTCAGTCATGTTCAGATTCAGCGTAGGGATGAGGCCGAGCTGATTGAACAGCGCCGTCGTGAAGCCGCCGAGAAGGCGAAGATGGCGTTTCAGCATGCCGAGGCCAGTGCCATGGCCGAGTCCGCCGGAGACTCAGAGAGCGAGCCCGCGGAGACTGCGTCCGCGGCACGCGCTGAGGTTGCCCAAACGTTTACTCGGGAGCAGCCAAAGATTGGCAGGAACGAACCCTGCCCATGCGGAAGCGGTAAAAAATACAAGCATTGTCACGGCTCGCTGTGAGAGCTTTGTCTATCTGAGGAGATAAGTCCCCGATAGCAGGGTATTTCAGATCTCGCAGTTGGTGAGTGAATTGGGTGGTGGCAATATCAACGGGCAGCATACTTTGGCCATGTGGAATAGAGTTCCCGAAGCAAATTTGGAAAGTGCCAGCGGGATAACAGTCAACGGCGTACATTTGGGCAGTGTTGCTGCCGGTGTTCGCTATGAAAATCGTCGGGATCTGGTCGCCATCCTGCTGCCGACCGGGACTACCGCCAGTGCGGTTTTTACGACCAATGCCTTTCGCGCCGCACCGGTAGAGCTCGCAAGCCAGCATCTTGAGGTGAGCGCTGGCTGCCCTCGATTGCTGCTGATCAATACCGGTAATGCCAATGCAGGAACCGGCGAACCGGGAATGAAAGCAGCGCGCCAGTGCTGCGAGTCCGCGGCCCAAGTTTTCGACTGTCAGATGCACGAGGTCTTGCCCTTTTCTACGGGTGTGATCGGTGAAGATTTGCCCGTAGATCGTATCGTTGCGGCGCTCCCCGACCTTCGAATGCAAGTTCGCTCCGATGGCTGGATTGATGCGGCACGGGGCATTTTGACGACAGATACCCGGCCGAAGATAGCGTCGCGAGAGTTCAGCGTGGGGGGGCAATCCTATTCAGTGGCCGGCGTGGCAAAAGGAGCGGGAATGCTGCGGCCAAACATGGCGACGATGTTATCCTTCATGACTACCGATGCGGCCCTACCGCCGGACTCTCTCGATCGTATCCTTCGTGCCGCTGTCGACTCTTCTTTCCACCGAATCACAGTCGACGGCGACACTTCGACCAATGATGCGGTCGTTCTCGCCGCGACCGGCACCGCTACGACGACGTTAGATCAGACGGCAAGCAACAAGCTGGAACTGCAACTGGCGAAGGTTGTAACCGAAGTTTGTGTTGAGCTCGCGCAAGGCCTCGTGCGCGATGGTGAAGGTGCGACTCGCTTTGTGGAGATTGAAGTTCGCGGCGGCGAGCATGAGGCAGAATGCCTCGATGTGGCGTTCACGGTTGCCCATTCCCCATTAGTTAAAACGGCGCTTTTCGCAGCAGATGCTAATTGGGGGCGAATTCTGGCAGCGGTGGGGCGGGCACCGATAGCTCAACTTGACGTAGGCAAGGTGGAAATATCGATAAATGGCGTTTTGATTGCCTCCGGTGGCAAACGTGCTATTTCCTATCGGGAATCACTCCTCGCTGACTCACTGGATGGGCGAGAGATCAACGTAGTTATTGATCTCGGCCGCGGCCAGGCGGTGGAGCGGGTTTGGACCTCCGATTTGTCACACGACTATGTTCGTATCAACGCTGAGTATCGTAGCTGACTGAAGAGATTCTCGGCGAATGGCCATATCGCATGATCTAGAGTTGTCTGAATATTGCTTGTGACTTCCAGCGTTCAGTTCGAGTACCTGGAGTAGCTTTATGACCGGAGCCGGCCATGATGCTGAGGCTAATGAAATTCCAAAACCAGTAGTGGTTGCCGTGGCGGTTCTCAGGAACGAGCGCGGCCAAGTGCTGATCAGCAGACGAAGCGCTGATAAGCACCAGGGAGGGCTCTGGGAGTTTCCTGGCGGAAAGTGCGAGCATGGAGAGACCCTGTGTCAGGCGCTGGCCCGAGAGTTGCGGGAAGAACTCGGAATTGAGGTCGAGGCGAGCTCTGAACTTTTCCAGATAGAGCATGACTACGGCGACAAAAAGGTCATTCTTCGGGTGTGCGAAGTGACCAAGAGCTTGGGCACACCGGTGTCTCGTGAAGGCCAACCGCTACGATGGGTGACGATCGAGGCGTTGGCCGGTTTTGAGTTTCCCGCAGCGAACGGTCCGATTCTTGATTTCTTGAGGCGCGCTTAGGCCGTCCTCATGGCTTTCTTAACGGCTTAGCGGGAAAACTTAGCGGCTTAGTGGGAAAAAGACGCTCGGGTTAGCCGTCTGCCCCAGCAAGCTGCAAGAGCCTTTGATGAACTTGCTCAGCCTGTGCTGCGAGATCTTCAAGGCTCCCTGAATTGTCGACTACTGTACCGGCCGCCGCCAGGCGCGTTTCGCGATCGAGTTGAGCTTTCATAATGGACCGAACTAGGGCCTCGTCGTTGCTGTCCCTACGCATGGTCCGCTCAAGCTGCAACTGTTCAGGTACATCCACCACGACCACGTGGTCGACCATGGTTTTCTGATCCCCTTCTAGTAAAAGTGGTGAGCTCAGCACGACATAGGGTGAGCCAGCCTTAGCAAGCTCCTCATGGATTTGAGATCGGATGAGCGGATGCGTGAGATCTTCGAGCCACTTGCGTTCGGTAGGGTCGGCAAAAACGATCTTTCGCAGAGCAGGCCGATTAAGGCTTCCATCTTCGTTCAAAATATCTCGGCCATGGCGAGACTCGATTGAATGAAGAGCCTTGGAGCCTATGGCCACGACATCTCGAGCCACGAGATCGGCATCGACGACAACAATGCCCGAATCCTCCAAGATGCCGGTTAGGGCGCTTTTTCCGGAACCTATCCCGCCCGTGACGCCGACCACGAATGGTCGCTGCTCGCCAGGACTGTCATCGGGATGCCTCATCACCTTCAGCGACCGCCGTCAGGGGGCAATGAACTCTGCCAATGCAGGACCGAACAGCAGACTCAACCATCCCGCCGCAGCCAGGTAAGGCCCGAAGGGCAGAGGCTGGGATCGACCTCTTTTCGTGAGCCAAAGTATGAGTACGCCGAGAACGGCGCCAACCAGCGACGACACGAGAATGATGATTGGCAGGCTCTGCCAGCCGAGCCATGCGCCTAACGCCGCCAGTAGCTTAAAGTCTCCGTAGCCCATCCCTTCTTTGCCGGTCGCCAATTTGAACAACCAGTACACGCCCCACAGGATCAAATAGCCGGCGGCTGCTCCGAGTACCGCGTCTGCGATCGGGATGGGACCTACGAACAGATTGAACAGTAATCCAGCCCAGAGCAAGGGCAGGGTGAGATTGTCTGGCAAGAGCTGCGTGTCTATATCGATCACTGCGAGCGTGAGCAGCATCCAGGTGAAAACCAGGTAAGCCAGCAGTGGCCAGCCCCACCCCGAATACGCTGCGATGGCAGCGCTGGCAAGCGCGCTGGTCGTCTCTACGGCGGGATAGCGCCATCCAATGGCCGCATCGCAGTTCGCACAGCGGCCCTTGAGTAAAAGGAAACTGATAACGGGGATGTTATGCCAGGCCTTCAGTGGTGCTTTACAAGAGGGGCAGTGCGAGGCGGGGAATGCGAGAGAGAAGTGATCTTCATCGCCAGATTCTCCTTCGCTTTCGGTTCCGAGTAGAGCGTGGCAGTCGCGCATCCATTCCCGTTCGAGCATTACGGGAAGACGAAGAATCACAACGTTAAGAAAACTTCCGACGACCAGGCCGAGTAAGGCGACCACTACGGTAAGGTAGGTCGGATTGGAGGCAAAAAACTCGGGCAGAGTCATGACCGGCTCGCAGTCGTCGGGGGGCGCAAGGGAAACCGAGCGGCGGAATTTTCAGATCGACGGTCAGCCGCGGATTGCGCTAAATCACCGAGCCCAGCATGAAGATCGGAAGGTACATCGCAATCATCAGCCCTCCCACAAGCACGCCAAGTATTGCCATGATCATGGGTTCCATAAGCGAGCTTAAGCTATCGACTGCGTTATCGACGGCCGCCTCGTAATGATTCGCGACTTTGTCCAGCATTTCGTCGAGCTGCCCTGATTCCTCGCCGATGGAGATCATCTGAAGCAGCATGTTCGGGAAGATCCCGGTGCTTTTCACCGACTGGTACAAGGATGAGCCGGTGGTCACATCATCTCTAATCTGCATGATGGCCTTTGAATACACGGCATTACCAGCGGCTCCGGCGGTCGATTCCAGCGCATCGACGAGAGGCACGCCCGCGCTGAATGTCGTAGCAAGCGTCCGGGCAAATCGCGCGACAACAGCGTCGTGCACAATGCCTCCAAAGATAGGAGCTTTGAGCATAAACTTATCAATGGCTTCGGCGAAGGGTTTCGATCGTAGTCTTAACTCCTTGAAGGCGTAGACCGACGCCACGATCCCTCCCACCACAATGTACCACCAAGCTTGCATGAACTCGGACAGGCCAAGTACAAACAGAGTGAACGATGGTAGATCGGCACCGAATCCACGAAAAGTCTCCGCGAACTGCGGAACTACTTTCACCAGCAATATGCCACTGACCACTAGGGCCACGACGATCACCGCGATGGGGTAGGTGAGCGCTTTCTTGATTTTGCCCTTGAGCTCTTCTGTCTTCTCCTTGTAGGTCGCCACCCGATCGAGCATCGTCTCTAGCGTGCCTGCCGATTCACCGGCCGATACGAGAGAGCAAAACAGTTCATCGAATAGTCGTGGGTGCTTTTCGAGGGATGGCGCCAGGCCGCTACCCGCCGCAACGTCGTTCTTTATCGTGTTTACCAGATCTTTCATCGAAGGATTTTCGAGGCCATCAGCAACGATGTCAAAACTCTGGACCAATGGCACCCCCGCTTTCATCATGGTGGCCAACTGGCGGGTGAAGATGGCGACATCGGCCGGCTTGATAGGCTTCTTTCCGGCCGAAAAAAGCGGTTTCGACTTCTTTTTAATAGATTTGGGGACGATTCCCTTCTGGCGCAGCTGCGCCCGCGCCATCGCCCGGGACGGCGCATTGATTTCGCCCTTGGTCTGGCGACCGTTTTTATCGGTGCCGGCCCATTGGAACGCTTCGCCTGTTGCCGTCGGTGCCATTATCGCCTGCCTGATTACCCACAACGGGAATCTTAGTTGTGAGTTCTGTGTTTATCCAAGTGCCCGGCTTATACCAATCCGAACCGATTTCAAGACTACCGCTGGGTGACCGCAGCTCAACGCTTAAGCTAGTCAACCGTGACTCGGTTGACCTCCTCAAGGCTAATAAGTCCATCTGCACACTTTTTAAGGGCCGATTGACGTAAGTCCGCAAACCCCTGTGCTCGAGCCTGTTTTGATATCTCCAGAGAGTTGCCATCCGACATAATCAGGTCGGCAATCTCAGGTGTTATCCGTACCACTTCGTAGATACCGACTCGACCCTTGTACCCATCCTTACAAGCGTCGCAGCCAACAGCCTTCATGATCGTGGCGTTGGCCAGCAGCTCGTCGGTGAAGCCTTCTTCTTTCAATACCTCCAAAGGTATATCGGCGGGCTGGCAGCATTCTTTACACAGGCGACGACCGAGGCGCTGGGCGATGATCAGGCTTACCGATGTAGCCACGTTAAACGCGGGCACCCCCATGTTTAGGAGTCGCGTAATAGTCTCTGCCGCGCTGTTTGTATGGAGTGTCGATAAAACGAGGTGACCGGTCTGAGACGCCTTGATCGCTATCTCGGCGGTTTCCAGGTCACGAATCTCTCCCACCATGATGATATCCGGATCCTGGCGAAGGAAAGAACGCAGAGCTTCCGCAAAATTAAGTCCAACTTTTGCGTTCACGTGAACCTGATTGATACCGGAGAGGTTAATCTCAACAGGGTCTTCGGCGGTTGAGATATTGCGCTCCGGCAGGTTAAGTATGTTAAGGCCCGTGTACAGCGATACGGTCTTGCCCGAGCCTGTCGGACCGGTAACCAGTATCATCCCCTGTGGTTGATGAAGCGCCTTCAGGTACATTTCCTTTTGCACGCTTTCGTAGCCCAGTGCGTCAATTCCCATTTGCGCACTCGTGGGATCCAGGATTCGCAGTACTATTTTTTCGCCAAACAGTGTCGGCAGTGTGTTCACACGGAAGTCAATCGCTCGATTGCGCGAAAGCTTCATCTGAATGCGGCCATCCTGCGGCATCCGCCGTTCGGAAATATCCATCTGCGACATTACCTTGAGTCGCGCAGAAAGCCTCGGGGCCAGGTTCTTCGGTGGTCTGACGACTTCCTGAAGCACACCGTCGGTGCGAAACCGGACGCGATAGTCTTTTTCGTAAGGCTCGAAGTGAATGTCCGAGGCGCCCTGTTTGATCGCATCGACTAGTACCTTGTTGACGAAACGAACTATCGGAGTTTCGTCTACACCACTGCTATCCTCCTCAGCCGCTTCACCTTCCTCAACTGCGGCCACATCGATATCGTCGAACTCAGCCGAATCGAGATCATCAAGCCCGCCGCCTAAATCATCCTGCTCCTCGGCCCACTGGCTAATCGCGGTCTGCAAACTCTTCTCATCGACCAGTATTCCCTCGGTATTAAGGCCCGTATGAAATTTGATTTCGTCGAGGGCCGCGAGATTTGTGGGGTCGGAGATTGCGATGAAAAGCCGTTTGCCCCGGCTGTAGAGTGGCAGCGCGTGATGCTTCGCGACTAGCTCCGATTCAACCAAACCCTGGGGTAGAAACTGAGGGTCAAGCGCACCTACGTCGAAGCGCGGAGCTCCGAACTCTTGAGAGGCGATTTCATTCAGTCGTCGGCTGTCGACATTTACTTCATCAACAAGGTAGCGAACAAACGGAACATTTTTCTCCGCTGCCGCCGATTGAGCATTACTAGCTTCCTCCGCCTCGATTAAGCCTTCGACGACGAGGCGACCAGCCAAACCGGTCGGCTTACTGCTCATCCTTTCGTTCATTTGCTAAAGCCCATGGATTCCGATGGCCTAATTTGTTGCAGGTTGTTCATGTCAACTGAGATGGTCCCCTACTCTTATTTCCGATTGCACTCTTGCCTGGGTATACGCCCGCATTTTCGCCAGAAACCGTGTACCGCCATGAACTCTTCTAGCTTATGTATACGCGTATCGGCACCCCTTTTATGAGCGAAATAAAGCGTAATTTTGAACGTCGCGCCTACTACTCTCGGCTAGTCACCCGTGCTATCGCTTGCATTGGTACAAAGTAATGTTCGCTTTTTATATTCTGGTTGGATGTTCTCTTAAGACGGACTAGCGGCACAGATTAGTCACAGATTGACATTTTTTGTCAGCTCAGCAGGAAACGCCAAAAGCCCGTGATATCCATAGCGCGCCATCGTAGTCGAAAATCCCCAATTAAAACATACCGTTAGAGATTTAGATAATTGTTTGGCACGGACTTTGTATGAATCGAACTGCTCTGCGGGCTGCCGTCCGCAATGTAGGTCTGCTTGTACAGCGGGTCTACTCGACTGTTAGGTATATTTAAACAAGGAGATGAACATGAAGCGACAAGCGGCCCGTCAGCAGGGTTTCACATTAATCGAACTGATGATCGTTATCGCGATCGTCGGAATTTTGGCAGCCATTGCACTGCCTGCTTACCAGGATTACAGCGTGCGTGCACGCATGTCTGAGCCGATGGCACGCCTTGCCGAAGCCAAGACGAGTGTCTCGGAGTTCTACGCGTCGATCGGAGTTACCCCCACCGCTGAGCAGGCGGGTATTAATACAGTCGCACGAACAGAGATCGTTCGCTCTATTCGCTACGCGGCTACGAGCACCGACGTAACCATTCAGGCGCTCATCTATCAATCGGTCATGCCAGGCTCTGGCGGAGATCGATCTTTCCAACTCTATGGAAGGCTGGATGACACGACCCGCACTATAACCTGGACGTGCACGCTTGCTGGCTCGGATTCAGTGGAGCAGCGCTACCTGCCCGCAAACTGCCGAAACCCTGCACCGTAAGCAGCAGCGGTTGTTCAAGGAGCCCGGCAACGCCGGGCTTTTTTGCGTCTCCAGCCCCCGTCCAGGGCTAGAAGAGACATCGATCGATTAAGGGACAATGCGCTGTGACCGCAAGCCTCGCCTAAGGATTCGTCGGACTCTATCCATCTATGCAAAGCCTCGTCACACCAGTGATCCGCGCTCCTGTTCAAGTCTTCTGCGCGACCCTTCTGTTGACAGGTTTGTTGTTCGCCGCCGGTGCGAACGGGCCGTTCCTGTTTGACGATTTTGCGAACATTGTGGATAACGGCCGTCTGATCGGGGCTGTAAAGTCACCTCTCGATCTTCGTGCCAGTGCTTTAAGCTCCGAGTCGAGCTTGCTCCATCGTCCGCTCACGACTCTAACGTTTGCCTTACAGGCGCCGGAGAAAGGTCTCGAGTGGTCGGCTTCGGCGCTAAAGATCACTAACGTTTTCATCCATCTTCTTTGCAGTGTTTGCGTATTCTGGTTTGCAACGCTCCTGGTGAAGGCCCCGATGTGGGTGCCCTCTAAAAGCGTCAGATCGTGGTGGCCAGTGCTCGCGGCATCTATATGGGCTCTAAACCCATCGCATGTATCGACGGTTCTATATTCGGTCCAACGTATGGCCCAGCTGTCGACTCTATTCGTTCTGCTGGGTCTGTGCGCATTCGTTTTTTGGCGTCTGAGGTTGGCTGTCTCGGAATTCGATCTCGACTCCAGTCTCGCCGCGCTTGGGTGGGTCGCCTTATGTCTCGGGCTTGGTGTCATGGCGAAGGAGAACGCTATCCTCTTGCCGTGGCTGATCGTAATCACCGAGTTTGCTTTTTTCAGAGGGACGCTAGGCGGCACTGATCACCGTGGCTTGCGCTCTGCGGGGATCGTAGCGTTCGCGGCACCGCTGGTTCTCTTTGTTCTGTGTACCTATTTTTACTTGGATTGGATTGTGGCGGGCTATGACATAAGGCCATTCAATCTCACCGAGCGCATTTTGACACAAGCACGCGTGCTCTGGTCGTACGCTAGCTGGTTCTGCTTTCCTCGGGTGAACGAATTCGGATTGTTTCATGACGACTTCGTGATCTCGACGGATTTCATGACCCCGTTGAGCACGTCAATAGCGGTTGTCGCTTGGCCATGCGTTCTCATAGGTGGACTGTTGGCCCAAAAGAGAAGTCCGCTGCTTGTGTTCGTACCCTTTTACTTTTTGGCCGCCCACAGTATCGAATCGACTGTTCTCGCATTGGAGATGGTCTTTGAGCACCGAAACTATCTGCCAAGCGTTGCACTGGCATTAGGGTTGGCGGCGATATTGTTAAAACTCTTTGATGCCTGTGCGCGCTTCGGCACTTCACCGATGCTGAGCGCCTCCCCCACGATAGCGTTGTTGGTAGCGCTGACTTTGGCAACGTTCGTGCGAGCTTCGTCATGGGGAGATGAGCTTTCGATGGCTCGGACGCAGGTCGAACGACACCCCGATTCCGAGCGCAACGGTTACCTGTATGCCAATGCTCTGATCGATGCTGCGCTGGAGACGAGCGGTGACGCAAAACAGGAGTACTTCGCGCTGGCACGACACGAGTTCGAATTGCTTGCGCAAAAACACCCATGGAGCTTACCCATCCAGGTAATGCTCTATATCACGGACGTGAAGCTCTACCCCCAGTTCGATCAGGCCGACGATCGCTTCAATGCTCTTGAGCGCACGGCTACGGATCTCACGGAGGTTTCCGCTACCGACGTCGCGGCATTGGGAGCGCTTGTCAACTGCTATGTTGAGCCGGATTGTCTGGTAGACGGCGCGCGACTTCGTGCTTTGCTTTCTACGGTTCGAGAGCGAGATCGACGACCTAAGGCGATTGAGCAACTAGAGCTCGAAGTGCTACGCAATAAATCTAAAAATGTAGTTGTCGTGACTCGATACAGTGAGGCGCTTCGAGAAGCCGCCCATCGCTATCCGACAGATATCTCGATTGCATACCAGCTGATTTCTGACCGCATTGGGAGAAAAGACTTCGCAGCCGCTCATGAGGCGGTGATTAATCTCATGCGACTGGATCGCTGGCGTAGGCAGCTTCCGGCAATGCGCGACACTTTCGCCGTGAACAAGCCGGTACGTTGAGCCTATGCCTTCAAGACTCAACATGTTGGCGCTTGCAACATTTTCCTTACTGGCTGCAGGACTTGGATGGGCATATCAGCGCTTTGTCGATGCCGAGTACGATGATGGATGGTGGGTCTTGGCGGAACTCCTTGCTACGCCGCTTACCTATCCGGACACCCTCGGCGTAGTGCCAGCCTTGGCATGTCTGGGAGCCAGCACGGGTTCTGTGACTGTCACTACGTGGTGTGCATTGAGCCTTGATTCGCATCGAAAACTTATTCTTGTCGGATGCATTTCAGCAATCTGGGCATGCTCACCTTGGCACGTCGCCGCGCTTCAGGTTCACGGGGTGACCACGTATCTCGCCACCGTCGTTATCGCTGCACTAGCGCTGGTAAGCCGACTGAAATTCGGTCCGCGAACGTCCTGGATCGTCGCAACCGCAACGCTGCTGACAGCCATCACATGGCTATCGGTTAGTCACAGCCTCTGGCTACCGAAGGCGCCCTCGGCATTGTTTGCGCCTTCACCTGCTGTGCTCTCGCCTTGGGCAACCCCCTACGCATTTTCTGAACCTCTGATCCTGAGCTGCGTTTGGGTACTGTTACATCTCTCGATCCCGTTGACAGAGCGAGCTGCTGCCTCTTTAAATCGGGCATTGTTCCCTGCATTGCTTATCTTCGGGTTATGGAGTTGCGGAAGTATTCTGTCGGTTTCTGAACAGGTTCAGGTTCGGGCAAATCCAAGGCTTGCGCTCTTGTACTCACTGGCTTACTCCAAGCCAAACGCCATAGTCGACTGGCTCGCTCTGGAGCACTTTTCCCACATCGGTGGAATCGAACAGGCGGCACACCATCGGCAGCGATTGGTCGATGGTAGTGACGATGTCCCCCTCCCGGATACCTACGCGTACCCAGTGTCTTGCGTGAGCGGCCGGCCAACACTTTTGGACTCCCCCGATCTTCCCCAGCTAAAGATGTTGCGCCGTCACATGGAGTACCATAGCCGTTGTTTTGAGGTGCCAGAGAAATGAGCGAGACCTCAATGATGGATTCACCACAGAGCGAAACATCGATCAGCATTGCCATACCCGCCAAGGATGAGGCGGCAGCCGTTGGGCCTCTGCTGGAAAAACTGCGAGCGCGCTTTCCTGACTTTGAGCTGCTACTGATCGATGACGGTTCAAGTGACGAAACCGCAAAGATTGCCCATGAGGCAGGCGCTCGCGTAATCAGTCATCCGTACAGTAAGGGTAACGGCGCGGCGATAAAAACTGCCGCAAGACACGCGCTCGGTGACATTCTGATTTTTATGGATGGCGATGGCCAGCATGATCCTGGCGACATACCCCGTCTCCTGGAGAAATATCACCAGGGTTTCGATCTGGTTGTGGGTGCTCGAACGGGCCTCAGCTCGCAAGCCAGTGTGGCTCGCTGGGGCGCCAACAGCGTTTACAATCGCTTTGCGGGTTGGATGGTGGGTAAGCGGATCGACGATTTGACCTCCGGCTTTCGCGTAGTCGATCGTCGCAAGTTTCTGAGTTTTCTGTACCTGCTACCCAATGGATTTAGTTATCCGACCACATCCACCATGGCATTTTACCGGGCCGGTCACTCGGTCGGATTCGTTCCCATCACTGTTTCAAAAAGGCAGGGGCGAAGCCATATCAACCTAGGGCGAGACGGCCTGCGCTTTCTGCTTATTATTTTCAAGATCGGCACGCTCTATTCACCGCTAAAGGTGTACTTTCCGTTCTCCGTAGTCACCGCCGGATTGGGCATCCTGAACTACACGATGACGACCATAGCGACCGGATCCTTCCGGTTCACCAACATGAGCGCCCTGCTTATTTCTTCAGGCGTTATCATCTTTCTACTAGGGCTGTTATCCGAACAGCTCACGAACCTGCAGTACAAAGACGCGAGCGTCGACGACCACTAGGGCGGCACGCACCGGGGTGTTGGTGTGTCCGGCGGGAGTGACGTGTGATTTGTGTTCGATCTGTTGTCCACCTGTCGGCGGCTTGCGGATCCCAACCCATGCGCCAGAACTAACTCTGCATACGAGCCTTTGCTTTGGCCTCCAGGCGCCGGGCATGCAGCACCGGCTCCGTGTAGCCGTTGGGTTGCGACGTTCCTTCAAAGACCAGGTCTTTCGCTGCCTGAAACGCGATGCTTGCCTCGAGGCTAGAACTCATTGGCTGGTACTGGGGGTCGCCCGCGTTTTGCTGGTCGACAACCTTGGCCATTCTGGCGAGGGTTTCAGTCACCTGATCCTCAGTGCAAACCCCGTGCTTCAACCAGTTCGCCAAATGCTGGGACGAAATGCGCAGGGTAGCGCGATCTTCCATTAGACCAACGTTATTGATGTCGGGCACCTTTGAGCAACCCACGCCGTGCTCGACCCAACGGACGACGTAACCAAGTATGCCCTGGGCGCTGTTGTCCAGCTCGCGCTGGATCTCCTCGGGGCTCAGTTCACCCGCACCACGCAGCGGAGCCTTCAGCACATCATGAATCGAGGCTGAAGGCCGGGACGCCAGTTCGCGCTGTACTTCGGCAACGTTGACTTCATGATAGTGAGTCACATGCAGCGTAGCCGCCGTCGGTGATGGCACCCAGGCCGTATTGGCGCCGGCCTGGGGATGGCTGATCTTGGCTTCAAGCATTGCTGCCATTAAGTCCGGCATCGCCCACATGCCCTTGCCGATCTGCGCTCTGCCGGGAAGGCCGCAGGCAATACCCACATCGACGTTGAAATCTTCGTAGGCATTTATCCAGATCTCGCCCTTCATCGCCCCCTTCGGAGTGACGGCAGCGGCGTTCATGCTGGTGTGGATTTCGTCTCCCGTACGATCCAGGAATCCCGTGTTAATGAACACCACGCGCTCGGATGCTCGTCTGATGCACTCCTTGAGATTGACCGTCGTTCGCCGCTCCTCGTCCATGATGCCGAGCTTCAGCGTGTTTCTGGGGACTCCGATCACATCCTCGACGCGAGAAAACAGGTCAACGGTGAAGTCGACTTCATCGGGGCCGTGCATTTTCGGTTTAACGATGTAGACACTGCCGGTGCGGGAATTCCGGCGCTCGGTATTGCCGAGCAGATCATGTTTGGCGATCAAGGCCGTAAAGAACGCATCCATGATGCCCTCGGGTATCTCCTGGCCCGTCGAGCTTAGGATCGCGTTATTTGTCATCAGGTGGCCGACGTTGCGCACAAACAACAGGCTGCGGCCTGGAAGCGAGAACTCCTTCCCCGCTGAATCCAGATAAACGCGATCCGGATTCAAAGTACGGGTCAGCTCCTGACCACCCTTGGAGAAGCGCTCACTGAGATTGCCGCGCATCAGTCCAAGCCAGTTGCCGTACACGACGGCCTTATCTTCCGCATCGACTGCGGCAACCGAGTCCTCGCAGTCCTGAATCGTCGTGAGCGCAGATTCGAGCAGCAAGTCCTTTACACCCGCATGATCTGTCTTGCCGATCGGGCTGGCACGATCGATCTGAATCTCGACATGCAGTCCGTTTTTCTTGAGAAGAATAGCCTCCGGTGCTTCGGGGGCGCCGCGATATCCGGCCAGTTGCTCAATCTGAGCCAGCGACGCTACGGCTCCAGTCGCTTCGTCGAGTACGACCTCCAACGCACCAGCATTTATCCGGTACGACCTGGCCTGACTGTGCCCGCCGCCTCTCAGCGGAAAGTGGGCGTCAAGGAACCTCTTGGCCCATTCGATAACGCGCGCTCCGCGGACTGGGTTATAGCTGCCGGCCCTTTCGGCGCCATCAGCCTCGTCGATTGCATCAGTGCCATAAAGAGCGTCGTACAGACTTCCCCAGCGCGCATTAGCCGCATTCAGCGCATAGCGCGCATTCATAACCGGGACTACGAGTTGGGGCCCGGCGATCTCGGCGACCTCCCGGTCCACGTTCTCCGTTGTGATCTTGAAATCAGCAGGTTCGGGGAGCAGGTATCCAATCTCTTTGAGAAACGCTTTATAGCTCGCTGAATCGATGTCTTTACCGGGATGATCTGCGTGCCAGGCATCAAGCTGAGCCTGGAGTTCATCACGGCGCTTTAGCAACTCTTCATTTCGCGGCATGAGCTGGGTCAGCGTGTCCGCTAATCCCGACCAGAACTCTGATGCTTCAACCTCAGTGCCCGGAATGATCTGTTGCTCTAGCAGCTCTGCGATAGGCTGGGCAACTTGAAGGCCAGACCGTTCTACCCGATTCGTCATGATCGGCGACTCTCCCAGTTTGTGTTTAGGTTATGCAGTTTGGCGCGGGATTTTAATTGGACCGCCCAGATTCCCCAAGTGGATCGTTAAGATCGTCGTCATTTGTCTGCTGAATTTTTGTCGTCGGCGACCGCGATGCTTCGGGCCTTGTCGACAATCAGGCGACGCAACCAACGATTTCCGGGGTTGTGCTGCAGAAGCGGGCTCCATGCCATCTTCAGCTCCAGCGGTGGAATGTCCAGCGGTGGGTCACGACGGACCAGCCTGGGGTTGCCCACCTGGAGCCGAGCTGCGCGGGTTGGCAGGGTTACTACCAGATCATTTTGCTCGGCGAGTGTCATGGCCGCCTGATAGTGGCGTGTAAACACACGGATCTTGCGCTTTTTACCCAGTCGATTCAGCGCCAGATCGACCCAGCCTAAGCGTTGAACGTCGTCTGGGTTTACTCCTACGCCGACACCCATGCCCGTCTTGCTCACCCAAACGTGGTCAGCCCTAAGGTAGTTGTCCAGCGTGAAATCTTTGAGCAGGGGATGGTTAGCAGACAGTAGACACGAGAAGTCATCCATCCATAGAGGAATCTGATGAAATGACTGAGGCATGCTGTCAAAACGATTGATCACCATATCGACCTTGCCCCGCTCAACGTCCTGAAAGCTCACGTCCGACGGCGTCATGATATCCAGCGTCAGGTTCGGTGCCAGCGCTCGCAGATCTGCAAGAACAGCCGGAAACAGCGTGGACTCAGCGTAGTCGCTTGCCATGATTCGAAAGACGTTGGTCGCACTCCCGGGTTTGAAGTCGGCACGGGGTTGCACGGCTTGATCGATTTTCTCCAGCGCCTCGCGCACCAGCGGCTCAAGTTCCAGGGCCCGATCTGTGGGGGTCATGCCATCAGATGTCCGAACAAGCAATGGGTCGTCGAAGAGAGTGCGTAGACGACGTAATCCGTTGCTCATTGCTGGCTGCGATAGATTCAATTGCTGCGCTGCTTGGGTCACGTTGCGCTCGCGCAGCAGCGCGTCTAGGTATACCAATAGATTGAGGTCGATCCTGTGAAGGTTCACCTTTCATTCCTGCCACCGCTGATCAGGCCCTGAGTATCGCGACCATGGGGTGGCTATGCCAAGCCCTGTATACTCGCGCGGCCGATCAGCCGCGAGTGCAGGGCCGGGCTGAGCAGCGACGATGCCAATGATGCCAATAAAGGGGGAACACTATGTATCGAGCGCCAGTCGAGGATTTGAAGTTCATCATCGACGAAGTGCTGGACGTTAGTCAGCATCTCGGATCACTTGAACAGTTCGCGGACCACGGAATCGGGCCGGAACTCACCGGTGCGCTGCTGGATGAGGCTTCCAAACTGGCCGGCGAAGTGGTCAGTCCCCTTCGGCGCGTGGCTGATCAGCATCCCGCCCGGTGTGAGAACCAGAAGATTGTGCTGACACCAGGTTACACGCAGGCACTACAGCAACTTGCCGCCGGCGGCTGGTTCGGCATAACAGCTGACTCGGCACATGGCGGTCAGGGCCTTCCGGAGGTGTACGGCACCGCAGCTTGCGAAATGTGGAATAGCGCTGATATGGCGTTCGCTCTCGCGCCCTTTCTCTCCAGTGGAGCGGCGCTTGCCATTGCCGCGCACGGCAGCGAGTCGATCAAAAGTACGTACCTCGAAAAACTCCACAGTGGTGAATGGACCGGGACCATGAATTTGACCGAGTCGGGGGCAGGATCGGATCTAGGCCCTATGAAGACACGCGCCGTCAGAGATGGGGACCACTACCTGATTACCGGACAGAAAATCTACATTACCTGGGGTGATCACGAGGCTGCCGACAACATAGTGCACCTGGTGCTGGCGCGTCTGGAGGATGCACCCGGGGGAACAGGTGGAATATCGATGTTCGTGGTGCCCAAGTATCTGGTCAACTCGGACGGCAGCCTTGGCGAACGCAATGATGTATACCCGGTATCGACGGAGCATAAATTAGGTATTCATGGCAGTCCCACCTGCGTTATGGCGTTCGGTGATAACGGTGGCGCGATCGGGTATCTGATCGGTGAAGAAAATCGCGGCCTGGCCGGTATGTTCACGATGATGAATGAAGCGCGTCTCAAGGTTGGACTCCAGGGCCTTGGTGCTTCCGAGGGGGCGTACCAGAAGGCGCTCTCCTACGCTCACGAGCGTGTACAGGGAGGGGTCGCGATTGTCGAGCACGCGGATGTGAAACGCATGCTGCTCACGATGAAGTCTCTCTGTGAAGCGATGCGTGCGCTGGCGCTGGGCGAAGCAATGACTATGGATCTTGCTCATCACGGAGCTCAGGAGGAGCGCAAAGCGCGACAGGCACGCGTCGACCTCATGATTCCGGTGATCAAGGGCTGGATGACGGAAGTCGGAGTCGAGCTGACATCGCTTGGTGTGCAGGTTCACGGTGGCATGGGCTACGTGGAGGAGACCGGGGCAGCCCAGTACCTGCGTGACGTCCGGATCACGCCAATCTACGAGGGTACCAATGGAATCCAGGCAGCTGATCTTGTGGGCCGCAAAGTCGCACGGGACGGCGGCTCTACCATGCATAGCCTTTTAGCTGAGGCCCGCCAGGATGCGAATGCGATGGTCTCGAGTACGGCTGCTGTTGCCGCCATAGGAAAAAAGCTGCTGGCGGCACTCGACCTTCAGGCGGCAGCGACGGAGCAGATCCTGAGTCTAAGCACGAGCGAACCCAACTCCGCCAAGGGGGTTGCCTTCGACTACCTGATGCAGACTGGCTACTGCTTTGGAGGTTGGCAGTTGGGTAGATCAGCCCTGGCTGCACAGCGCAGGATCAGTGCAGGAGCGGACGATCCCTTCTATGCCACCAAAATCGCAACCGCGAGCTTTTACGCAAGCAGTGTTCTACCTCGCGGCCGCGGTCACGCGGCCGTCGTACTGGAGTCCGGCGACGCTCTTCTCGACTTTCCAGTGGGCTGGCTGTAGGCCTCGTGTCGGATCAGTCAGCGTTTACCACACCGGACTTGGCGGACTCGCACACCGAGGCCCGGGCAATAATCCTGCCCTGGAACAACTACGGAGGTGTCGCCAGATTTTACGGACCGGTGGTCACAATTAAGTGCTTCGAGGATAACTCCCTTATCAAGGAACTCGCGGGCACTGAAGGACACGGTCGGGTCATGCTCGTCGATGGCGCGCAGTCGCCGCGTCGGGCTTTATTGGGCGATCAGATCGCTGCCAACGCAGCGGCGAATGGCTGGGCGGGTCTCGTTATCGCCGGCGCTGTACGCGACGTCGAGGTTCTTGCCACCATCGAGCTGGGTGTTAAAGCGCTCTTTGCCTGCCCGCAAAAAACCGAGAAGCGCGGTGAAGGTCAGCGGGAGATACCGGTAGAGATTGGAGGTATGACCGTACATCCGGGCGACTACATTTATACCGACGACAACGGTGTACTCGTATCGAATACAGCTCTCCTGTGATGCTTCTTTACCGTGAGCCAGTGCCGCGTTTAAGCAGACAGGCCCGGCAAACAGGGTCTTCGATCGGGATGCGCACATAAGGCCCGCGACCGGTCTCTGCATGCCGGCTCTTAGTCTCTCCGGGACAACAACAATAACAGCGACGTTGCGATCACGAGCTTGTCGGTTAGTCGAGCACCCGCATAGAAAGATCCAAAGCGCGACAGTGTTTGGTCAGCGCCCCGATCGAAATGTAGTCCACCCCGGTTTCGGCGACTTCGCGGAGCGATTCGCGGTCTACGTTTCCTGAAGCCTCGAGTTCCGCAGCACCGGCATTAAGCCGGACAGCCTCACGAAGGGTAGGCAAGTCGAAGTTGTCGAGCATGATTCGCTCACACCGAGCATCCAGAGCTAGAGCGAGCTGATCCATATTCTCCACTTCGACTTCTACGGTGGTGCCCGGTGCGATCTCGCGGGCACGGAGGACCGCAGCATGCAGGCTTCCGCAAGCAGCAATGTGATTCTCCTTGATCAGAAAGGCATCGAACAATCCGATCCGGTGATTGAAACAGCCCCCGCAACGTACTGCATACTTCTGTGCAAGCCGCAGACCAGGGATCGTTTTGCGAGTGTCGAGGAGTTTCACTCCAGTACCGACGACCATTGCCACGTAATCGGCGCTCAAACTGGCAGTACCGGATAAAGTCTGCAGGAAGTTCAGTGCCGTACGCTCGGCTGTCATGAGGGCCCTGGCGGGACCACTGACAGCAAAGAGAACGTCGTTTTCGGCCAAGGTTGCCCCGTCCTGGAGATGCCAGTTTAAGGCACACCGCTCATCAACGGCCGTAAACACTGCATGAGCCCAGGCAGCTCCGCATAGCACTCCCGCTTCACGACTCACGACCACCGCCTCCACAAACAGGTCCTCGGGTAGAAGGGATGCCGTAATATCGCCTGATCCGACGTCCTCAGCGATGGCATCCGCCACCTGGCGGTCAATCAGATCTGCACTAATTGGCGATACTGGCGTGGACATAGCCTCCATCTCAGTTACGTCATTCATCAAATACTACCAGCGTGCTTGTGGTAGGGCTCGTAACCCGTAGAAAATCATCGAAGTGACGCGCAACGGGCCTAGGGAGCCTCTGCATAAGTCCAGGCCACGCTGAGGCACCCTGGACTTGTGCGGAGGCTGTCAAGCTTCTCAAGGTAATGCTCGCAGGAGGGTATTCGACTTGATTGAACACGATAGTGGGGGCTGGTTTGCTGGCAGCAGGAGATATCCATCGCCCAACTTCAATCGCAGGCCGATAGGCAGCTGGCCTGAACTCATCGTCATCCATGGGATTTCGCTTCCGCCCGGGCGTTTCGGATCCGACGACATCGCCTCCTTCTTCAGCAATCGACTTGATTGCACGCAGCATCCTTTTTATCGGGAGATTGAGGATCTGCGGGTGTCTGCGCACTTTCTGATCGAGCGTACTGGCAGCGTAACCCAGTTTGTGTCCTGTGATCACCGAGCCTGGCACGCGGGACAGTCATGTTGGCAGGGCCGTGCCAACTGCAACGACTTTAGCCTTGGAATTGAGTTGGAAGGCACCGACACCACGCCTTACGAAAAGGCTCAGTACCATTCTCTGGCTCTGCTCACCAGGGCCTTGTTTTCACGCTATCGCAGCCTTGATCTCCAGAACATCGTAGGGCACAGCGATATCGCTCCCGAACGAAAGACAGATCCTGGTCCCGCGTTCGACTGGGCACTCTATCACGCTCAGCTGGCAGCGCTGCTTGAGCAGAATCCAGTTGGCCGAGTGAATCGAACAGGGGCGATATCGACAACCGATGACAGCCCTGATCTCCGTGCCAGCCCGCTGTAGTTATCCAGATTGTGTCGGCGATTTCCGTTGGGAGGTGTCTTCAGAATTCTCTTCCTGGCGATTCGCTGTTTCAGGCGGAGGATTGGCGTTCGCGCTCGAATAGCAGCATAGACTCCTGTCGCGGCTGCTTCTTCTCTAGTTGCTTCCTTGCGCTCAACGTAATCATGTTGCAGCTTTCTTGGGTGCTTGCGTTGATCGCGAAATTGATCTTCAGAACTTTGCTCAGTTGTGATTGCTGCACTATGTCTTCGGGGCTGATCTGTTCTACGTTCTCCGGTTTAGATTGCCACAGGAAACTATGAGCACGAGAGAGAACATCACGCGCCAACAGAGTGACTATGGGGGCGCCACGACTTCCGCGGATGATCAGTTGTTCTTAGCAATCGTGTTTCATCCCGATCCGTCGCTTATCGGGTCAATTGCCTTGTTGCCCCTTTCAGACGATGAGGTCGTTATAGGTCGCAACTCCCCTGAATTTTTCGCTCCGAAAGGGCAGCATGCTCCCGGTAAGGAAGTTGTGCTCGCTGATGCTTATCTAAGCCGCGAGGCCTTTTTTATCCAGGGCGTGGATGAAGGGCTCTCACTGCGCCGTGATGCCGGGACCTCTCGCCTGCGATGCGACGGCGATCCCGTCGCAGAATGCGTCGTTCTTAGCGAGCTTCAACAGCGTGCCGGGGTTGTTTTGACGCTCGCTGAGCGTCTCGTACTCCATCTGCGCCGTGTGAGCAGTGACGAGGGAGTGCTCATAGACGAACACAACCAGAGAGAGTCCCGTACTGCATTGCTTGGAGTCAGTGCGGCGTGCGCGGAACTTCACAGACGGGTGGCGCTAGCTGCTCGAGTACCGGATGACGTGCTCTTGCTCGGCGAAACCGGCACCGGTAAAGAACTGGTCGCGCGCGAGTTACATAGGTCCAGTCAAGCGGGAGAAGGGCCACTAGTGCCGGTAAATATGGCAGCACTGCCGACGGAACTGGCCGCTGCCAGCCTCTTTGGAGCCCAAAAGGGAGCGTACACGGGAGCTGACCGTTATCGTTCGGGCTACTTCTCTCAGGCCGACGGCGGCACACTGTTTCTCGATGAAGTCGCGGACACTCCTGCGCCAGTGCAACCGCTGTTGCTTCGCGCGCTGGAAACCCGAGAGTTACAAGTAGTTGGAGGTGGAAGTCAGACCGTAAATCTTCGGGTGATTGCAGCTACTGATCAGAGCCTGAATGCTGGGCCGAATGCGCTGCGCGAGGCACTTCGTCATCGCCTGGCCGCGCAGGAGATCGAGGTTCCCCCGTTACGTGAACGTCGGGAAGATACAGGGGTTCTTGCCGCACACTTCATGGAGGAAGCTGCCCAGGCAGGGGCTGGGCACTGGCCGCCGCCCGTTGAAGATCCGATATCGCTGAGCAAGTTATGTCGATCCTTCGAGGCTATGGCTATGCATGAATGGATTGGCAACGTACGGGAGCTTCGAAATGCAGCCCGGCGTCTCGCCTGGGATTGCAATGCCCGGTGGAAGAGTTCGCGTTCGCCAGAGCCAGCGCCGGCACCGAGGATCGGGGAAATGGTCGATGAGCTAAATGAACCGGGAAGCGAAGCCACTCGTTCCCGAACTCCTGTCAGCTCAGTTCCGCGCCATACGCTCGGCGAAAACTCAGGTCCCGGCTACGCGGTGAGTCCATCGGCCCATCGCCGCAGCTCATCCAAGGAGGCGCTCAAGCGACTCTCGCAAATGAGTGAAGATGAGCTGCACGCAGCGTGGCTGGCAGCCGAATGTGAGGTCTCCGCTCTGGCCCGAGCGCTGTTGGTGTCGCGATCGGCCGTATACCGCCGTATTCAAAAATCGACGCGATGTCGATTGGCGGCGGACGTTCCCACAGCTGAGCTGCGTGAACAACTAAAAGCGCACGAAGGCGATATCTTGAGCACCGCCAAGTCCCTTGAAGTCTCACACCGGGGTCTTGAGGCGCGACTTCGCGCTACGGGAAGTTCAACTGATCTGAACGAACACCTCTAGGGAATCTCGTTGCCCCGCTCGCTTGGACAGTATCGAATCCTCCGCGCCCTGGGAAGTGGTGGCCAGGCCCGAACCTACCTGGCCCACGATCCACTGGTCGATCGGCGGGTTTGTATCAAGCTTTTCCATCTCAAGGGTGCGCTCAGCGACCGTCGTAGGGCGCGCCAGGAGGCTCGTCGCCTCGCTACACTTGAAAGCCCGCGAATTGCTTCTATATACGACGTGGTGGCAAGTGGCGCCTGGCTGGCGCTGGTCACTCGGTATCTGCCCGGTCGGGATCTTGACTGCGTACTTGAGCGCCATTCCCAGTTACCCGCGGCGCAGGCTCTGGCTATAACTGCTGATATAGCAGCGGCGCTGGCGGACCTGCGTCGTGCACGAATGGTGCACGGCGATCTGAAAGCGTCGAATGTGATCCTGGACTCTTCGGGTCGGGCGTTCCTTACCGATTTCGGCACCGCTGTGCTTGATGGTGAAGGGTTCATAGGTAGTTCCGATGACGCGCTGACACCGGAGCTCCTTCGCGGTGAGCCAGCTACGCTTGCCAGCGATTTCTTTGCTCTAGGTTTGCTGCTGTACCGAATGATTTTCGGGCGCGGTGCCTTTGACGCACAGCCAGGGCCTCGTAGCGGCGGGTTCTCTCTCGACGGCACAAATCTGGCCGACGCCGTGGATCCAGCAGCGCTGGTACGCGGCTTGAGAAAATGCCCGGATGTTCCGGATGTACCCGTAGACACTCAGGAGGCGTTTAAATCGCTAGTGAGCGCATTGCTGGCCAGCCGACCCGGGCGACGCCCGCAAAGCACTTTTGAACTGCGCGAGCAGATTCGCGAGCTGCGAAACCGCCTCCCTACCCCCGAATCGCCGGGGAAGCTGATCGCCAGTCTGCCTCTAGCGACAAAACGAGCGGACGCGCAACAGATCCCGTCTGGACTATGGAGTCTGCCGTTGTTCGATCGCGTCGGTTACCGAGTTTCCCAGTACTGGAGCAGTGGTACGTTCGGCGCGCGTGCGCTTTTTTTCCTTGCCGTGCTGGCAGTCCCATCTCTTGTATTAACGAACACACTAAAACCTGGTGAATGCGTCGCCGTAAACAAGCCTACCGGTATCGACGCCGAGGGAAGATACCTCACACACTATTCGTTTGATGATCTTGGAGCACACTTGACGAGCGTCGTTAAAGCAACGCACCCGCAGACTACCGTCCTGGGTCTCGGTCCGACAAACGAGAGTCAGTACACTGTGAACGCGGCCGGTCTTCGCAACCGGTGTGTGCCTACGCACTACTACGAACTCGCCCTGGAATGCAGCGACCGCACGTGTCGGATCGAACTGCTCAGCCGCACGTGGAGTCAGTCTTATACGTCCGCGCTTTCGGTGGTGCGGGATGTGACTTTCTCGGAGCTCGACGCAAAGCTACGGCAGTTGGTAACGACGCTCGAGAATCTGCAAAAGCAACGTTAGCAATATAGTGGAAGGAGCCTCTGAACAAGTCCACCGACACCCTGGACTTGTTCAGAGGCTCCTTAATCATTCGAATTCGTTGGGGCAGCCAGCGGCCTCGAGCTTCGAGAGAAATGCGCTTTTAGCCTGAGTGCGGGTCGTTCTATCAGCAACCAGGATGCGGTTGCCACAGGTACAGTTACAACGATGGTAACCACAGTCAGAGCGACAATGCTGATTGAGGGAAACAAAAACTGCGTTGTTTGCTGAATAGGAAACGCATAGAGATAGGTCCCGTAGGAAACATCACCGTATTCGTTGTACTTCAGTAGCCATGAAGCCCTCTGGGATTCGCAAAGTGCTATGAGTGGTAGCGGCAGGCACACCGCATACAGAAGATGCCCAGAGCCGAACGTAAAGAAAGTAAGCATGCAAAGAACTCCCAGCGCCGGTACAGCGGGTAACTTTGCGTAGCGCAGGAGATTCGCTGCCTGAATAATTGCGCCGGCGTAAAATAGAGTCGAAAAACGAAGCAGCGGTCCCAGAATCTGGCTGCTAATTGTGAGATTGAGCAGATTCGCATCTGAAGCAAGTCGTACACTCACAACTACGGCGAACACAACCAATAGCGTCCGCCCGAAGCCTGCGCTAAATGGCACAAAACGCAACGACGTCAAGGTCAGGGCCAGGCTCACGTACATAAGTATCTCCCAGGGTAGTGTCCACAGCGATGCGTTCACCGAGTTGGGGAAAGGGCTGCTTTCAAATACGCCTGGCAGCGCGCTACCTCCACCGGTGACGAACAATCCTATCTGCGATGCCTTGCCGAATAGAAAGGAGTATGTCCCCGGATTTCGAAAGTACTCTGTAATGGGAAGGGTTGTAACGGTCGGACCTACCACAAACGTGCAGAGCAACACGGCAACGATCAGGGCAGGATAAAGCCTTAGGAATCTTCTCCAGCCAAAGTCGAGCAGAGAACTAGCTCGATTAAAACTCCGAAACACCAGATATCCGGAGACAACAAAAAAAATATCCACACCCAGGGAGGCAAGGCTCGCAATTCTCAACAGCAGCGGCTCAAGAGTCCGGGCCTCCCCGTGGATGACAACAACGCTGTGGCCAATCACCACAAGGCACGCGGCCACCATTCGAACGAGGTTAAAGTGGTTGTTTCTCTTTGCTGACATGATGAGAACGTATGGAGTCCCTGTGACTTAAGAAGTACTGGTCATGGGCCGTTGATGGCCGTGCTCACGCGTCCAGGGCATCCCAAACTGAGTTACAGGTTGTCCTTCCATGCTTTCCAAATGTGGCGTGCGTTATAGCAGCAGCTTTAGTTTGGGTCATCTCACAGAGTATCTGCGATTCACGGCGGGGGAGTCGCTACTCAGCCCTCGATCAGAATAGCCCTCTCTCAAGTGTATCAACTAGCCGCCGACACAATGGCAGATCCAGCTTCTGTTTACCCGCCCGCGCAAGTAGCTCAGCGTTGAGGTAGGCGATTTCGGTAGGGCGACCGGCCTGGATGTCCTGCAAGGTAGAGGAGCGGTTCCCGGCGGTACTTCTGCAAACCGACACCGCAGCGTCATGAAGTGATTCCGAGCCGACCCAAAGATTCAATGCTCTGGCGGCTGGTTCAACCTCTGTTGCGAGTTCCTTAAGCATCGTCTCGCCTTCTCCCTCCTCCAGAAGGTCGCCATTGAGGCAGCGCAGCACACCCGTAAGGGGATTGATAACGCAGTTGAGGCAGAATTTCCGTTTTACTTGAGGGTCGATATCGTCGTGCCATGACCATCCGGGCAGCGCAGTCAGAGAATTGATTTCACAGCGGGGTAAATCGCTATCATGCGCTTGAGGTTGTAGCATCGGCGAGAATCCAAATCTCGTTTGACCGATAGCAGCCAACACGACCTGGTCCGACTGTGGGCGATGAGCTGCGCTTGTCGATACGGTGCGCAGAAAGACCCGGTCACGCCAGTACGGTTTAAGGTCTTGTTCAAACCCCATACCGTTCGATGTAAGTACTACGCACGCGTTAGTTTTAAGCGCTCGATCGATCAACGTTAACGCGGCCGCGCAGTCTGTTGCCTTCGTGTTCACTATGAGGCGGGCGATCGACTCAGTCGGGATGCTCTCTACGGGTTCGGCAAGGAATGACTCAACCTTTGGCTGCTCAGATGTGCGTCCTGCATGCCCCAGCTGTGAACTTGAGTCTCCACGCATCTGCATCGTCGCAAGATCCACTGCGCCGTGGTCCAGGCGGCGAATTTGCGCCTTACTGTGCTGACTCCATAAGCGAACGCGATGCCCCTGTTGCTGCAGTAGCCAGGCTGTTACGGTGCCCATCGCTCCTGCGCCGAGAATATCCCAACGGAGATTTTCCATCCCTAGCGCTCTACTACCTTCTGGTTGGCGAATGTTGAGACACGAACAGACTAGCAAGGATCAGCGGCTACTGCGGCCAGGCGGTCGCTCGCGCTATCAACCGCCTCCGGCTCAGCGTGTAATTCGCGCCAGGCCAGCTCAAGCACAGCGGAGAGAAGTTGGTAGGCTTTTAGGGTATTGCATTCATTCCTAGTCGGATTCCGATCCAAATACTGGGCTAGAAAATCGTGATGCCTCTCGCTTTCCACTTGATTGCTCGCCACAGCCAGATCGAAATATGGATTACCGAGGGAGGCGTACTCCCAGTCGAGTGCAAGGATTCTCCCTTGATGCAGCAGCACGTTACCGGCATTCAGATCATTGTGGCAGATGACACTGTACCTCTCTTGTCTGTCAATGAGCGCGCGAGCGTCACCCATTCGCAGTCGGACCTTGTCCAGACTTGCGTGGGTTTTTGCGCCGCGCGGAAGCAACCGAAGATACCGGTCGAGATGGGCAGGCAAGTCCAGCGCCCTGAACTGCGAACAGGATTCAGGCGGCAAGCGATGCAGTCGCTTCAAGAAGGTCGCCAGGCACTCGAGCCGGTAGTTCTCAGGTATGGATTTTTCAGGCTCGATCCACTCGGTCAACAAATAGCTGAAATCCGGGGCGCTGCGAACGATTTGCGGCGCAAGCCCCTGTTTAGCTGCGGTCTGCTGGATCTTTTGTTCTCGACGTCTGTCGACGCCCAGGGGCGGGTCGGGCTGCTGCAAGCGTAGCGCCCAAGCTTCTCCGTCAGCTTCCAGCCTGAGGGTCAGGTTGCTTAACCCCTGGAAAGGAGCCATGACGACACCCGGCTCCTCCTTAAGATGGGGTGCCCAGCTCCTGTAGTCCTGGCAGACGCTGCGGACTAGCTTGTTCTGGAGTTCGCTGAGCTCTGTCGCCATTCGTGCCAGGCCACCGCAGCCAGTGCGGTATAAACGCCGTAGAGAACCGCCGTAGCTCTCAAATCTTGGGAGAGATACAGCAAAGCACTGGCTGTATCGATCACTACCCAGTATATCCAGGCGTCGAGGAATTTTCTGGCTACTAACCAGGTGGCTAAGACTCCACCCCAGCTCGTGAGTGAATCAAACCAGGCCACCGCGTTCAAAAACTGGCCTGCGACTGCGACCGTTCCAACGCCCAGCAGAATCCACAGTCCGACTAGCGAGGCGTGATGGCGTATGGTCAGCCGACTGACCAGAATCCTGTCGTCGACCCTTCCCCAGACAATCCAACCATGCACGGCGATGGCGATGTAGTAGACCTGGAGCAGAGCTTGAGCGGGCAATCCGCTGCGTAGAAAAACGAAAAAAAATACCGCAGAGGCTAACGCCCCTGCAATCCAGCAGGTTCGCTGCTCGCGGATCGCCAGCAGGAGGTAAATCAATCCAAGCGCCGTGCCCAGATACTCCAAAAGTTCGTTCACATACGGTACTCAAAAGAGATGCCGAGGTGGCGAGGTTCTCCAAACTGCACGTACTCTTCTGTGACGTACCCCTTTCTCGGATCATTGCCGAAGCTACCAAATCCGCGAATGAAGTAATCCTTATCAGCAAGATTTCGGCCCCATAATGCGACTTCCCAGTTTGGGGTTTGATAGGCAAGGCGGCCGTGCACAACGCTATAACTGCCGGACCGTTCATCGTGTCTATCGGACCAGAAGAAGGCGTCCTTACCTTCCCATTGCACGTCGAGGAGGATTCGCTCCGAAATACGGTAGGTTGCTCCCGTCGCAAACTGCCAGTTTGGAGCTTGCGCCTGGTCGCGTCCATCGAGACTTCGGCCATCTGCGTTGACGTAGTTTTCGAACTCCGTATCCAGCAGCCCAACGTTCATATACACATCTAAACGGGTGTTTGCGGCTACCCGCAGCTCCCATTCCACTCCCAGGTTTACGCCGGAAGCTGCGTTGTCGGTAAAATCGACAAAGGCCGTGCTGTTGTCGGGCCGGGGAATCACCAGGGAGCCGCGCACTTGTTGATCAGTGCGGTCCATGAAAAACAAGGCAAGCGAAGACTGGATACGATCATCGGCAAATCGGCCCTTATGGCCGACCTCGTAGTTGTACAACAGCTCATCGCTGAAGAATCTCTGAGCGAAAATATCCACACCGGTTGGATTCGCATCACTTGGAAACGCCAGAATCTGGGCGTTCACGCCACCGGCACGATAACCGCGGGATATCGACGCATAGAACATGCCCGCGCGGTCAGAAAAATACTGCAGAGCCAGTTTCCCCCCCCAGAGATCGTTACTCGGATCGGCGTCGACATCTTGCGTATCGCTATAGTCCATATCTCGCCGCGCAAGTCTCAGCCCGGCGCTGACGCTTAGGCGCTCGTTGATTGCAAGATCTGCCTGCCCGAAGGCCGCGACCGTGCTGGCCCGAAAGCGGCTACCGAAATCGTCACTTGCAAAGGTGTACTCCCGGCGCAAGTCTTCATCGTCGCGGAGGGCGTATACCCCGGCTGTCCACTGCAAATCACCGATTGGCAGGAAGAGCGCCTCTTGCGATGACACCCTGGCCTGCACGCTGTAGCTGTCACGACTTCGCAGGTAGCGATCAAAGGATGAATATTCCAGATCAGGGGCAATGCCTACAAAACTCCAGTCTTCGTCGTAACTGTATTCACTGTCGGAAACAGCCACGCTTCCCAACACCGCGAGCTCGACCTTATCCCCAAGAAAGCGGTAGTCGAGACCCAACGCGTTGCTTTCTTGTCGATCTCGCCCGGGTTCATCGGAGAGCGTCGATCGGGTGTTATCGAGTGAGAAGGCGTCATACCCGTTATCGACATCGGCGTAGAGCATGGTCGCGTTCACCACGTGCTGCGGCGCGACTCGCCAGTTCAGTTTGCCCCGAACGGTGAGTTCGTCTCGCTCGTTGTTGTCGCTTCGGCCAAGAAAGGAGTTATTCAGAAAACCGTCGCTCTCGTGGCTGAAAACAGCCAGGCGTCCCAGCAAGTTTGAGCCTACGATAGGGCCGCTCAGGCTCAGTCCCAGCTCTCGCCGACCAAAATCTCCCAACAGAGCATTGACTCGGCCACTTAGCTCTTCGGTTGGCGCCGCGCTTTTCAGGTTTATCAGACCCGCCAGCGCATTGGCACCATGAAGCGTGCCCTGGGGGCCGCGTAGGATCTCCACTTGCTCAATGTCGTAGGTGCCTGCGATGGTCGCCAACCCACTGAAATCAATGTTGTCGATCAAAACGCCCACCGAGGGGTTCAGTGGTTCGACAAACTGGCTGCGCTCGCCGATACCTCGTATCTGATAAAAGCGAGCGCGAGAGCTGCCTGACGCAAAGTTCACGTTCGGGGCAATTTGCAGAAGGTTTTCGAGATGCGCGGCGACTCGCTTTCGTGCCAACGTTGCATCGATTATGGTGCTGCTGGTTGCCTGTTCGAGCCATGGAGTCGCTCGCAGTTCAGCAGATACAATTATTTCTTCAAGGGCTTGGCTTCTGTCCGGCTCAGCCGTATTCCCCTCATGGCTGATACCGGCCACTAGGGTCGCAAGCAAGCTATACGCTGCTGCGGACAAAATTCCAGCGGGTCTGGACTGATCGCGATGCTCTGGTCCGGGATTTGGCAGCCGATGTCCACCGCCGGTGGGGGTGTGGCTGGCGCACTGGGGCAAGGCGGAACGGGCACGAGGTGCTACTCGCTCGGGTTTCGTCGGGCTCGGCCCGACCCATATTATGCTCATAGTAAAGAAGGTCTCTCGATCCTCGGCACGACCCCGTCGAAGGGGACACCAGAGAGGGAGAGAGTGGACCAGGTCCGGGCTGCGCCGAGCTTTATCGAAAGACGAAAAACCCGGTGTTTTGAGGCAGCTACTGACACTCCACTAGCCTCAACGATCTGCAACTGCATCTGCAACCGCAACCTCCCTCCGCCAGTATTGCCTGGTTCAGGTTCAAAGGGTTCGCTTGCGCATCTCAGGCCGTGGCCACCCCCGGTTTGCAGCCTGATTATAGAGCCCATAGACTTCTAACCTCAATGCGGCCCCCGGTTGCATGCTGATGCTACTGATGCACCTTTCTTGCGACCGGATGCGGTAGCTGGAGAGTCGTAGGACGCGGTCAGTGGGATATGGCAGCGGCTTAACGTTGACGAAGTCTGAGACTTGCTAAGGTGGTGATGACTCCCTTGGACGACATTGATCTGAATTCAATCCAGCAGCGGGGGGAGGAACAGCCCCCAGTCGACAACCGTGACGCTGAAGTACATCGTCACGTGCTGTCAGAAGTGCAGCGGGCTGTGGGTACGCTGCTCAGCGTCAAGAGCGTTTTTACGCTTATCAAGTATCTTCTCAAGGATTTCCCTGAGCGTTTTGGTTCCCCACAGGCTGAGCTTTGGCTGCATGATCCCCAGGATAGGCTGGGTGCGCTGGCGCCCATGGGAACACTGTTTCGTAGAAGTCTACGTTTGGAACTGGATAGCGAGGCGTTGTACCGGCTCTACACGGATCGTCCGGCCGTATGTTTTCTGACGCTGGCCGACGAGCAGATGTTCACACTTTTTCCTGGCGCCGACGAGGCCGTTGGTTGCGCTATGTTGCCGCTGTACGACGGCAATCGGCTGGTGGGTAGCTACCATCTCCTGTTCACCCGCCAGATGATGCAGCTCCACCCTCACGATCTGGATTTGCTGAATATTTTCGCGGGACTGTGCGCTGCCGCCCTGCAGCGAGTTGTGGAATCCCAGGATGCGGATCGAAACATGCTTCTCGACCCTGTCACCGAGCTTGGGAACCTTCGGGCCTTTCGACGGAATGTGATTCGCGAGGTCAACTGGGCCCGCCGTACAGGACGGCCGCTGGCCTTGCTGGCACTGTCGATCGACGAACTAGAAGAGTTGAGTCAGACCCATGGTGAGGGCGCGAGTCGCTCGGTCCTTCGCAATGTTGCACAGCATATCGACAGCCTGCAGCGGGCGACCGACCATATTGCACATATGCACACCGGTCAGTTTTCGGCGCTGTTGCCAGACTGCAACGAGCCCAACGCGCATGCGATAGCTGAACGCCTGCGGTCCGATTTGGATCAATATGTCCCAGAAGATCCTAACGGAGTGGCCCTCTATGTCAGTCTGAGTATCGGGATGGTGTGCTGGAACCCACGCGCGCATCCCGTCGCGTCGTCTGAGCGTCTTGGTGCGCAACTTGAGCGCGAAGCTGAGTCAGCCATGCGCACCGCTGAACGCGCGGGCGGCAATCAAATTTCAGTCGCCCACCTCGGTCTTCTGATGCTCTAAAGATCGTAGCTAGCAGACCTGTATATCGCGCGTTAGCGTTGCCTTTAGATACCTGGCCATGCTCCAGCGGTTTAAGCCGTTATGAACTTCGACCAGTGTGACTTCTAACTTGGTTTCAGGCTGCGAGCTACTCCGGTCTTCACGCTCTCGTGCTACTATCGCGCCCGCTTATCGAGGCGTATAAGTCTTGGTATGGACAAAGTGGGGGACAACTCGGGGGATTTATGGCTGAACAGAAAGCCACCAACGTTCATTGGCACGAAGGTGACATCACCCGTGCTCATCGTGAAAAACTGCTGGGCCATCGCGGTGCAACGCTTTGGTTTACTGGATTGTCTGGTAGTGGCAAGAGTACCGTTGCCGTGGCGCTGGAAGGTGTGCTTCACGAGCGCGGCGTCTTGGCCTACCGGCTAGACGGCGACAACGTTCGCATGGGTATCAACAAGAATCTTGGATTCTCCGCCGAGGACCGGACCGAAAACATTCGACGTATCGGCGAAGTCGCCAAGCTGTTTGCCGACTCCGGGGTCATTGCGCTATCGAGTTTCATCAGCCCCTATGTTGCTGATCGCGATGGAGTCCGTGAGTTGCACGAAAGTGCCGGCATAGATTTCATTGAGGTGTTTGTCGATTGTTCTCTGGAAGCAGCAGAAGCCCGCGATCCAAAAGGTCTCTACAAAAAAGCGAGAGCTGGGGAAATAAAGAATTTCACCGGCATCGATGATCCCTACGAAGCACCCACGAGGGCTGAGATACATCTGCACTCGGATCAGCAGAGTCTCGAGGATGAAGTCAACATAATTTTGGACGCATTGACGCAGCGTCAAATCCTGAGTTAGGAAATCAGAATGATTAACCCGCACGGCTCGACTGAGCTAAACCCTCTTTATGTTCGCGACGATGCTCGCCGCGCCGAACTTCAGGCGGAGGCCGAGCAACTTCCCTCCTTGCTGCTTAACTCGGCTGCCGCCGCCAACGCCGTCATGCTTGGGGCAGGTTATTTCAATCCGCTAACGGGCTTCATGTCCGTCGCTGACGCGGTGTCGGTCGCCGAGAATCTGACGACCGAAGATGGTGTCTTCTGGCCCGTCCCGATCGTAAATCTGACCTCCGATGAGACAGTTACCGCCGGGAATCGAATAGCGCTGCGAGATCCTAATGTCGATGGTCACCCGGTGCTGGCGATCATGGATGTGCAGTCCGTAGAGAGTGTGGAACGGGCTCAGTTGGAAGCTATTGCGGAGAAGGTCTTCCGCACGCTGGATTCAAGTCATCCGGGTGTGGCGACATTTCTGGGACTGGGTAACCGCATGCTATCCGGTCCTATCGAAGTGCTTAACTTCTCCTACTTCGCCAGTGATTTTCCAGCCACGTTCCGTACCGCCTACGAAATACGCGATGCGATCGCTGCGCTGGGATGGAATAAAGTCGTTGCCTTCCAAACCCGAAATCCTATGCATCGCGCCCACGAGGAGTTGTGTCGGATGGCCATGCAGGAACTGAGCGCAGACGGAATTCTGATTCATATGCTGCTGGGCAAACTAAAGCCAGGTGATATTCCGGCCGACGTACGCGATTCAGCGATCCGTAAGATGGTAGAGGTTTATTTCCCGGCAGATACCGTACTTATCACCGGGTATGGGTTCGACATGCTGTATGCAGGACCGCGAGAGGCAGTACTTCATGCCGTGTTTCGACAAAACTGTGGTTGCACTCATCTTATTGTCGGTCGGGATCATGCGGGTGTCGGAGATTACTACGGCGGCTTTGATGCGCAAACCATCTTCGATGAGGAAGTACCGGATGGCGCACTTGAGCTAGAGATTTATCGCGCCGACCACACGGCCTACAGTCGTAAGCTCGATCGCGTAGTCATGATGCGTGATGCCCCAGATCACGAGAAGGAGGACTTTGTTCTGCTCTCCGGTACCGCTGTGCGGGAGATGCTGGGGCAGGGAATTGCACCGCCACCGGAATTTTCTCGGCCAGAAGTTGCCCAAATACTGATGGATTACTACCAGAGTACTCAGTAGGAACGGAGCGGGCCCCTTTGACGCTATTCACATTAGTGTCACAATTTTTTCATTGAATGGCGCCCGCTTAACGCCGCTGTGACGTATTTAGGTGCAGGACGAACCCGATCCGAGGTCCATCGTCCGATTGGCACGGGAACGGGCGATCCCATGATTTGGAGTGACATTGGCCGCAATCAGGCAAAACCGGTCGAGTGAACGGCTTACGCAGCTAAGTCAGGCATTACTCACCACTATCGATTTCGCGTCGCAACCGGCGGTCTTTCGACGTATCAGGCAAGCTTTGCTCTTCGCCCTGGGATTTTGGATTCTGAACTCACTTTGGAGCGGAGCCTGGAGTTTTTTCCCGGTTACTTCCAAAGAAGCGGACGTAACGCGGGTCATCAACCCACCCGAAGTTCTCTCTGTGGGAAGCAGCGCCGAGCCAATCGACATCAACGCATTGGTGAGTGCCAATTTGTTTGGTGAACCCGGAGCGCCACCTGAGGCTCGGGTACCCGAATCTCTGCTGGATTCCGGTTCGGGAATGAGCGAGGCCGAGGCCGAGAAGGCGCTCGCTGGAATAGAAGAAGGCGCTCCGGAAACCCGCCTGCCGCTGCGTTTGCGTGGAGTTGTCTCGTCTACCAGTGCAGGCCTGGGACAGGCCGTTATCGAGCACAAAAAAGTCCAGGATCTTTTCCGAGTTGGCGATGAGCTGCCAGTGGGCAGTGAGGTCGTATTGGCTAAGGTGCTGCCAGACCGGGCGGTCCTCGATAACAAAGGCCGCTACGAGCTACTGAAGCTTTTTGAAGAATCAGGTCTGGTCGCCCAGGTAGAAGAGACGCCCGAACCGCCACCTCGTGCGCAGCGCAATGCTCGCAGAGCACCGGCCCCACGTATTCAACCAAAGCAGAGTGACGAGGAGCGTGCGGCTCAAGCAGCCGAAGCTGCCAACATTGCGGCGAGCTATCGAGACAAGCTGTATACAAACCCCCAATCGATTGGTGAACTCGTGCGGGTGGCCCCGGTGCGTGATGAAGGCTCAAGCCTGCAAGGATACCGGGTAAACCCGGGTAAGAATGCGGCGGCGTTCGCAGCACTCGGCTTTGAGCCGGGTGACGTCGTCACCGCGGTGAATGGGCTTTCCTTCGATGATCCCAGCGCCGCTGTGCGGGTTTACAACGAGATGCGCTCCGCGACCGTGGCCGTTTTTCAGCTTGAACGGAACGGTCAGTCCCTGGCTCTAAGTGTCGATATCGGAAACGCGCCTTGATCTTTGCAAGTCCACGTCCCCGGCGTAACAGGATGCTCATCACGCGAGTGCGTGCAGCCTTAACTGCCTCGCTGACCGCAGCGATTTTTCATTTATCGGTTATTCAGCTACTGGTGTTTCAGCCTTCGGCTTACGGCCAGGACTACACGGTAAACCTGAAGGAAACCGACATCCAGGAACTGATCAAGTTCGTTGCGGAGGTCACCGATACGATTATTGTTGTCGACCCGGCGGTAAAAGGTAAGGTCAAGGTTGTCTCGTCGAGTCCAGTCAGTGCAGACGAACTCTATGACCTCTTTCTCGCGATTCTGGATGTGCATGGTTACACGGCCGTAAGATCCGGGGGCGTCGTTCGAATCATCCAGAACAAGGATGCCCGAAGCGCATCCGTGCCTGTCGCCGATTCCGTGCGGGGCCTTGGCAACAACGACGAGTACGTAACCCAGGTACTTCGCCTCGACAACATTTCGGCCGCCAAGTTAATACCTGTGCTGCGTCCGCTTGTCCCTCAGCAGGCTCATATGGCGGCATACGCGCCCAGCAACGCCATCATTATCTCCGATGCGGCGTCCAATATTGCGCGTATTAGAGACATCATCGAGCGAATGGATCAGTCCGCGGTTCAGGAAACCGACGTTATCGTTCTGCGCTATGCGGTGGCGGAAGATGTGGTTCGCATGTTGGAGAAGCTCAACGCTTCCCAGGCGAAAAACAGCGGCGGCGAGGTCGAAGTGCTGCTCGTACCAGATAAGCGAACCAACAGCGTACTCGTGACCGGGGACGAACTGCAGCGGGCGCGCATGGGGCGTCTGATCAGTTACGTCGACACGCCCCTAGAACAGACCGGCAACGTCAAGGTTGTCTATCTGGAGTATGCCGAGGCCACGGTGACAGCTGAAGTGCTTACGCGGGTCATGCAGAACATCAGCAAACTGGACCAGACGGAAGGCAGTGGTAATCGGAACAACGCGTCCAGCAATGCCACAATCGAGGCAGACGAAGGCACTAACTCACTCATTATTACGGCCGACGCCGACGAGATGGCCGCACTTGAGGCCGTAATTCAGCGACTCGACATCCGGCGAGCGCAGGTTCTGGTTGAAGCGATTATTGTGGAAGTCGCCGCGATCGATGGTCAGGATCTGGGACTCCAGTGGTTGTTTGCCAACGACGACGGTTTTTACGGTTCGAACATTCAGAACAACGATGGCACCCTCGGTAACATCGGCGGCGCCATTCTCCCCGCTCCCGCTGGTGACACTACCGGCTCCTCGGGTGGTACAACGACCGGAGATTTCAACGTGGGAAGCCTGGCGGCGGCATTGGCCGGGACTGCTGGGACGACACTTGGCTGGGGCGTGGTTGGCGATGACCTCAGCATGACCGTTATCCTGACTGCATTGCAGGAACAGACCAACACCAACATACTGTCAACGCCCAGTCTGTTGATGCTCGACAACCAGGAAGCATCGCTCACGGTAGGCCAGAACGTACCTTTCATTACGGGTTCCTTTACCAATACCGGGGCGAACGCGGGTGCGACGAATCCCTTCCAGACGATTGAGCGACAGAACGTCGGTATCAATCTCACCGTCACACCGCAAATCAATTCCGGTGATTCCGTTGTGCTCGAAATCCAGCAGGAGGTAAACAGCCTTACTAACGCAGTCACTACAGTGGACGCATCGGACATCATCACCAACGAAAGGCAGATTCAGACCAAGGTGCTGGCCGCCGACGGTCGTGTGGTTGTTCTTGGAGGTCTCATTCAGGACGATGTGCAGCAAGTCGAGCAGCGCGTGCCCGTGTTGGGTTCCATACCGATTCTGGGTCGGCTGTTTCGCAACGATGGGGTATCTGTAACGCGTAACAATCTACTGATTTTTATCAGGCCGACGATTATCCGAGAGGATGCCGATCTGGCGGGAGCCACCGCTCAGAAGTATCGCTACATCCGCGAACAGCAGCAAAAACAACGCAAGGCAGGCTTGCCGTTCTACGACGACGGTGAGATACCGGTCCTCCCCGATTGGGAGCAGCAGATACTCCAGCTCGAGAAGATCCGAGATGATATCCGTGGCAGCCAGGATTCGAGCGGGAGCGAGCCGTGACCGACGTGCCGGAATCGGCTCCGGACGAAATCCAGCCGGTACCAAAACTACCGTTTGGCTTCGCCACCGCGCACCGGGTGGTGCTGGACCCGCGAGTTCCCCATCGGGTCCTGCACAGTGGTGCTCTTGACGCCGATGTTTTACTTGAACTCCGGCGGCGTGTTGGTCGGAAGCTGGAGCTTTGCGGTCTTGAGGCCGCGGAGTTTCAGACGCAGTTGACGCGCGCCTATCAGCGCGACAACAGCGAAGCGCAGCAGATGGCGGCCGACATCAGCTCGGACGTCGATCTAAGCCGACTGGCTGAGGAGATCCCCGATGCGGGTGATCTGATGGATGCGGAAGACGACGCGCCCATCATCCGGTTGATCAACGCTATCCTCTCGGAAGCCGTGCGTGAAAAGGCGTCGGACATCCACATCGAGACATTCGAAGAGAAACTCAGCGTGCGCTATCGGGTGGATGGCGTGTTGTCGGAAGTGCTGTCACCCCAACGTATGCTCGGACCTTTGCTGGTATCGCGACTCAAGGTCATGGCCAGATTGGATATTGCAGAGCGGCGTGTACCGCAGGACGGTCGGATTTCTGTGCGTATCGCCGGGCACGCAGTGGACATTCGCATGTCGACCCTGCCCTCGGCCTATGGTGAGCGTGTTGTTCTGCGTCTACTGGATAAGCAGTCTGGTCAGTTGCAGCTCGAACAGCTGGCGATGCCTGAGGTCGTGTTCGGCGCTTTCAAACGTGCGCTGCACAGCCCGCATGGGATCATACTCGTCACCGGGCCTACGGGATCCGGCAAAACAACGACTTTGTATGCGGGTCTTTCGGAGATCAATGAAAGCGCTCGCAACATAATGACCATCGAAGACCCGGTCGAGTACATGTTGCCCGGGATCGGGCAGACGCAGGTCAATCCAAAAGTGGAAATGACCTTCGCGCGAGGACTGCGGGCAATCCTGCGTCAGGATCCGGACGTTGTGATGGTGGGTGAAATTCGCGACCTCGAAACCGCAGAGATAGCCGTACAGGCATCGCTGACCGGGCACCTGGTCCTGTCGACGCTGCATACCAATACGGCCATCGGTGCGGTCACGCGGCTGCAGGATATGGGCGTAGAGTCCTTTCTGCTGTCGTCAAGCCTCATCGCGGTGATGGCGCAGCGCCTCGTTCGCTTGCTATGCAATGAGTGTAAGGAGGAGGTCGAACCGAGCCCGTCGGAGCTGGAACTCCTCAGTTCACCTACGCTTGACGGATCCGACGCGGCTGGCGAGCCGATAAAGGTATGGAAGGCACGCGGTTGCGCTGCCTGCAATAACAGCGGTTATCGCGGTCGAAGTGCTATCTACGAATTTATCGAGATTGATGATGAATTGCGCGCTCTTATCCACGATGGTGCCGCTGAGCAGGCCATCGCGCGCGCGGCGCGGGCGCGGTCGCCCAGTATTCAGCACGATGGGCGCCGGCGTGTGCTGGCAGGCGATACCAGCCTCGAGGAGGTGATGCGCGTCACCTCGATAGCCTGATGGCCGTCCTACCGCGAACTGGCGGGGTACAAATCCGATGACTGCCTATCGGTATCGCGCTCTCGATACTGGCGGCAAGCTTGTGAAAGGGGTCCTGGAGGCGGATTCCGAGCGGCAGGTCCGATCCCAGCTCCGCTCCCAGAGTATGCGCCCGATTGAGGTGCAGACGGCGGCCCGCAGCGAAGCGGCTAATGGGACACTGCGAAGCCGATTTCTACCCACACGCCTCAGCGTGTCGGAACTGTCCCTGCTTACCCGTCAGCTAGCGACACTTGTCCAGTCCAATCTGCCCCTGGCCGAGTGCTTGCAAGCGGCCGCGCAGCAAAGTCGGCGGCAGCGCGTAAAGGGCATGCTTCTGCAGATTCGCTCACGCGTCAGTGAGGGTCATACCATGGCCTACGGTCTTGCCGAGTTTCCGCAGGTGTTCTCCGAGATGTACCGGGCCATGGTCGCCGCCGGGGAGCACGCCGGGTTTTTGGGGCCAGTGCTCGAGCAACTCGCCGATTATTCTGAGCAACGTCAGGAGAGCAGCCAGAAACTGCAGATGGCCATGATCTATCCGCTGATCCTCTGCGGCGTCGCGATCCTGGTGATTGGCGCTTTGATGGTATTCGTTGTTCCGGAGCTCGTCGGTACCTTTACCCAAAGCAACCGCGAACTTCCCCCGCTTACCAAGGGGCTGATCGCGACCAGCGATTTCTTCCGTGCTTACTCGTTGCATGTGTTGCTGGGCGTCACGGCGTTGGTTGTACTACTCCAGCGCTTACTCCAGGAGCCCGCTCGGCGCCGGAAGTGGCATGCGACCCTGCTTCGCGTACCCGGCGTTTCTCGCTTACTGATTGCGATTGATACGGCACGCTTTGCGTCAACTCTCAGTATTTTGATGGCAAGCGGCGTTCCGCTACTCGAAGCATTGCGTATCGCCGGACAGGTTTTAGTGAACCTTGTGCTGCGCGATGAAAGCGAAACCATCGCGGTGAGCGTGCAGGAGGGCGCCAGCTTGAGCCACTCCTTGAGTCAGGCGGAGCATTTTCCGCCCTTGATGGTTCATATGGTGGCCAGTGGGGAACGCAGTGGCGCGCTGGAAGAGATGCTTCAGCGCGCTGCCACCAATCAGGAACGCGAACTCGAGCTGACGCTCGGGCGCCTGCTCGCACTATTCGAACCGCTTATGGTCGTAGTGATGGGACTGATTGTGCTGGTCATTGTGCTCGCTATTATGCTTCCCATATTCGATATGACAAAAATGGTGGGTTAAAACCATGCGTAGAAACGTGAATCAGGCAGCCGGTGGTTTTTCGCTGGTTGAGATACTGGTGGTCTTAGTGATCATGGGCCTGCTGGTGAGCATCGTTGCGCCGACGGTTCTCAATCAGGCTGATGACGCCCGTATCAAAAAGGCTCAGGCAGATTTCAAAGCGATAGAAACCGCACTCAAGATCTATCGGCTGGACAACTACGTGTACCCGTCCACCGAGCAGGGGCTCGACGCACTGGTTACCGCCAGCGCTTTGGATCCCCAGCCACGTAACTTTAAAAACGGAGGGTATCTCTCTGAGATACCGGTAGATCCCTGGGGACGACCCTACCTCTATCTCAGTCCCGGAGAGAATGGTGAGGTGGATATCTACACCCTGGGTGCTGATGGCCTGGCCGGCGGCGAGGGGCAAAATGCCGACATCGGAAACTGGAAGAGCGAAGAGAGCTAAGACCGCTCTCTCGTCATTAACGTGACCCTTAAAGAGCCCTCAGCCGTGCGTCACTCTGGGTTCAGCCTGATCGAGATCCTGATCGTACTCGTGGTTGTCACGCTCATCAGCAGTCTTGGCGTGCTTGCTCTGAATATCGGAGGCGAGGATCAGGAATCACGAGATGTTCTTGAGCGGCTGCAAATCATGGTCGAGTACGCGTCCGATGAAGCTCAGTTTTCGGGGTCGGACTTTGGATTACTGCTGACAGAAAGGGTGGACGAGCGTGGTCAGAACCGCGTCACTTTGGTCTGGCACCGCAGGACGCCTTCCGGCTGGCAACCGGGTGATCAGCAGGATGATGTGTTCGAACCGTTGATGTTCCCCGTCGATGCGCAGCTTGAGCTGACGCTTGATGGAGAGGCGGTCGTCCCGGGCGATGAGCTCGCAACACCCGATCGCGAGTCGGATGGGAGTTCAGCCTCAACGCCTGGCCGACAGGAAAACCTAATCAACAATCCGCTACTGGCGACCCAAAGTCGCACATCGGCTCAGACGGACGGGGCGCCCCAGTGGTTGTTCCTGGCAAGCGGGGAGACTCAGCAGGGGGAACTGATTGTTTGGTCAAGGGATGGGGAACCCTTGTACCTGCGCTGGGACGCCCTGGCCCGATTTTCGATGATCAGCGCTGACCCACTGCCCGAAGATGCCGTGAGCATCTAGTGACTGGCATAAGGTTCGAGCGGCGGCTGCGCGGCGCGGGCGGCTTTACCCTCGTCGAAGTTATGGTCGCTCTGATGATTGTCGCGCTGGCGCTTCCATCGCTGCTCTCGATCATCAATCAGCAGATAGACGGCACGGCCTATATGCGTGACCGTACCCTCGCCCAGCTCGTGGCCAGCAATCGCATGGAAGAAATCAGATTGGCGCTGCGCACCGGTCGCAGCGGCCAGCTTCCCAATACGCTCGCAGGCACCGAGGAGCTGGCGGACCGTCAATGGTTCTGGACGCTACGCACGCAACAGACCCAGCTACCGAACTTTGTTCGCGTAGAGCTAGACGTAGGGGTTATGCAGCAAGCGCAGGATGATGCAGCGCAGACTCCGCTATACACGCTGACCGCGTTTCTTGCCGCGGGTCTCGGGGAGCCCTGATTCATGAGGTCCCGTAGAAGAGTCGGCTCGGCATCGGGCTTTACCCTCGTCGAGGTGTTGGTGGCATTGGCAATCACCGTGGCAGTGACCGTTACGGCCTACACAAGTATCTCCGCGGCCCTGGCCAGTGCGGAACAGCTTCAGCAAAACGGCGATCGAGTGAGGGATCTGAACCGGGCTCTGACGATCTTATCGCGTGATGTTCGCCAGTTGACCAATCGCCAGGTGAAAGATGAGTTTGACGACGTCCGCGCGGCGCTTGAGGGAGGGCCACTAGCGCCCCATTCGCTGGCGCTGACGCGTTCTGGTTGGCACAGCGATGGCGTTTCTCCCCGCTCAAACCTTCAACGAGTCTTCTACTACGTTGAAGATGATTCTTTATGGCGTGCTTACTATCAGGTGCTTGACCGACTGGGCGACCGGGAGCCTGTGCGGGTGCGGCTGCTTCGCGGCGTTGAGGATATGGAAGTTCGGTTCCTGCAGGATATCCAGCAGCTCCAGGTGTCGCGAGACCTCAAAATCGACTCCCGCAACTGGCCGCGCAACTGGGTACGGGCACCCGACGCCGCTCCGGGCTCGCTGGGCTCGCCGGTGGCGCTCGAGATCCGGCTGACACTAAACGACTTTGGCGATATACGCCGACTCTATGAGCTGCCGGATTTAGGCAGCGACGAAGGTCCCGTTGATGCTCAGTGATCACACCTCCAGGACCGGCGTGCATCATCATCGACTGCTGCCGGACTTGGCGACTCTGACATCGCCTTCTTCTGCAGTACGTCCGCACTCGCGCAGAGCGCTCCGAGGTTCACGAACAGCTTCGTTTCGCAGCCTGCGAAGATCCCAGGGCGTCGCGTTGATTATTGCGCTTCTGGTCGCTGGAATAGTCGCCACGCTTGTGGTCGCCATGAGCCGTGATTTCAATCTCAACTACCGACGCAGCGCCAACGCGGCAATTGCAGAGCAAACCTGGCTGTATCTGCGTGGAACAGAGGAGCTTGCGGCGCTCGCCCTGACGATTGACCACGACGCCGATCAGGCGAGTGGTGCAGGTAGCGGCGAAGGCCGCGATGATCTGACCGAAGTATGGGCGCAGCCCCAGGAGTATCCCCTAGATGAAGGCGGATTTCTCAGTGGCTTCGTGATCGATCTGCAGGGTCGATTCAATCTGCACACTATGATTGCGTCTGACAGTCCCAGTGACGGCGGTGCGCAGGCCGCTACCGCCTCCGAACAGTACTCTGAGTCACAGCGCATGTTCGTCAGATTACTGCAGAGTCTTCCGGGGATTGAAGTTGACGAGTTCGAAGCCCGGGCCATCGCTGATGCGACCATCGACTGGCTGGATACCGATGAAAACCCGCGTCTGAATGGAGCCGAAAGCGCGTTTTACGGCGCCCTCGATCCTGCCTACCGAACGCCAAACATGCCGATCACCAGCGTCAGCGAGCTACGCGCAGTTTCGGGTATGCGCCCAGACATTTTCGAGAGTCTGCAGCATTTCGTTACTGCATGGCCGCAGCAGGCGAGCGAAATCAATATTCACACCGCGACCGTTCCAGTGCTAAGAACACTCAATCCCGATCAGGGATTCACACCACTCAGTGAAGATCAGGCTATGGCAATTTGGGAGCGTCGTCGCTCACAACCGTTCGAAGATCTCGAGGCATTCTTCCAGCAGGAGCTATTTGTAGGTGGTGCAGGCAGTCAGTTTCGGCCTCTACTGACTGAGAGTTCGAAATCCTTCCTTTTGGCGTCAATGGTAGAAATTGATGATCGCCAGCGGCATATGTACAGTTGGCTCTCCCGAGAAGGGCGCCTTGTCCGTGTACTTCAGCGTCGTGAAGCTACGCAGACAGAATTCCTCGTAACTGAAGTTCTTGTCAAAGCCGAACTGGTAGCCCCATGAATCAGAATCAGAGCGCCGTGCTCATGATTCCAAGTACCGCAGAAGACTCCGAGGGGCAGCTTGTCTGGCTGCAATCCGGTGTCGGTGATGCCCAGAGCATTGACAGTGAGTCAGTGCGCGAGCATCTGCGCGCCCAGTTGCAGGAACGCTCCCATCAGGTCGTTTTTGCTGCTCCAGGTGCGGATGTGCGTCTTTTCGAGCGACCGGTAGCGCCTGAAGAACGACGTCACCTGCAGGCGTCGTTGCCGTTCATGTTCGAAGAGGAGCTCTCCGAAGATATTGAGCAGATGCATTTTGCCCATCGTCTCGTGGGCAAGGATCAGGTACACGTTGCTGCAGTTCGACGTGATTCTATGGAGCACTGGCAGGCAGAACTTGGTGAGTTTGCAGATTCCCTGACCTGGGTCAGTGAGGCGCAGTTACTTCCCTGGAGCGAGGGCGTTTGGACGCTGGTTTGCGATGCGGCCGGTACCGATGACCGGGTAATACTCCGCTATGGCGCTGCGAGCGGCACCGCTTTTGAGAGAGCGCTGATGTCGTCCCTGCTCGAAGCTCTGGCCGAACAGCATGAACCTGCAAAGATCGTCATCTATGGCTCGTCAGAGGAAGATGACCGCGCGCTCATACCTGCGAACCTTCGGGATCGAACGGAGTGGCGCCGGGGTACGCTGCGAGAGGCGATTCTTGCGACAGAACCGTCAGGCTCCATGCTCAATCTCAAGCAGGGCGATTTTTCACCCAACCTCCCCTATCGGGAATGGTGGGCAAAGTGGCGCCTGGTGGCGACCGTGGCGGGTCTCGCGCTGGTCGTCCACCTTCTGGCTGGTTGGCTGGATCTTCGCCAACTTCAGCGCGAAACACTTGAACTCAGTGATGAGGTGATGGCGACCTATCGGGCGGTGAACCCGCGTGGAGCTGTCGCCCAGGTTGAAGCTCAGCTGAGGCGGCAGCTTGCGTCGTTGCGCGGTGACGCGCCGGGCGCGAGCTTCAGTGAGTTTCTGGCGCCGCTTGCTGCCGCGGTAGATGCCCGCGATGGCGCGGTATTGGCCAGCCTGAACTACAGTCAGCGCAGTTCGGATCTGCGTATCAACCTCTTCGCTCGTAACTTCGAAGACGTCGAAGCCCTGCGTGAGGATTTGATCACGCGCGGCTATTCCGCTGTGTTGGAGAGTTCCTCGCGCAGCGGCGAAGGCGTACGGGCGCGCCTGCGAATCGGAGGTCGATCGTGAAGGACTGGTTTCTCAAGTTCTCCCTGCGAGATCAGCTCGCGCTTCTTGTACTGGCCGTAGCTGTGCTGCTGTACGCCCTCGTGTTTCTCGTGCTAGAGCCTATGAACAACGCGCGCGTGGAGGCACGTAATCGTAAGGTGGCTTACGCAGAACAACTTGCGAGGGTGGACACGATGGCGTCCGAATTGGCCGCGCTGCGCGCGCGGGGCGGGACGGGAAACACCGGCGCACGCAGAAACCTGACCAGTCTTCTAAATCGTACGGCCCAGAATTTCGAACTCCAGATCAGTCGTCTGCAACCCAATAGCCGAGGCGCCGTGCAACTGCGCTTCGAGTCGGTGCCGTTGGCGGGACTGCTGCGCTACCTGCACGAGCTTGAAACTGGCCAGGACCTGATTGTCGAGGAGTTATCGATCAGTCAGACCGGCACCGCGGGTTACGTCTCCGCAACAGTTCGCCTCGCCTCGGTCGGATAATATGCTGCGCTGGGTGGTCGGGCTGTTAGCTGTTCTTATATTGCTTGGCATTGCTTTGCCACGTGTGCCCGCGCGCGTCGCTGGTGCTTTTCTTGAAGATTCACCGGTGAGCCTGTCGGGATTCAGTGGGAGTCTATTCGAGGGACACGCGGCACGGGCCCTGTTTGAGATCGCTGGAGGTGCGATGCATCTTGGGTCGGTGGGCTGGTCTGTTGACGGGTTGAGTGTTCTTCGCCTTCGCCCGGCATTAACTCTGGAGTCTGCGTGGGGCGCGCAGCGGATCGCTGCGAAAGTTAAGCTTAAGGGCAATCGCGTGGATCTTAAAGATGTAGACGCGCGCATTCCTGCGGCACTCATTCGGCAGTTTTTACCCCTCGAGCTTGGCGGCACGGTGCAGCTGCAGTTGCAGGAGTTGTCCGTCGATCTTCCCGAAACCGGGCAGCCAGAACAGAGCTCAGCGACAGGCGCAGGTGGCGCGGGCCCGGGACTGCGCAGCGCTCAAGGTCGGCTGGTCTGGGAGAAGGCCGACTGGCAAACCACCACGGGTTCACGCCGTTTGGGTAGCTATGTTGCCGAGTTGGACAGTGGGCAGCCGGGCACCCTCCGGGCCCAGGTTCTGACCCTTAGCGGTCCGGTGAACGTGTCTGGAGAAGCGCAGCTGCTAGACGGACGGTACGACATCGATCTACTCATTCGTGGAGATCAGGGACCGCTGGCAGCCGACCTGGCGCAGGCGCTCTCGCTGCTTGCGATCCCGGAGGGTGATGGCTACCGCCTGAAACTTGAGGGGGAACTCGCGGCCGCCGGGCCTGCTTGAGTTATTCAGACATGGCGTGCGTGATTGCTGATTCATAGTAGGAGTAGCTCGTGATGGAGACTACGCAAGCGAAGCTCGAGCTACTCCGTGATTGGATGAAGCGCGAGTCGATAGATGCATACTGTGTTCCCAGAGCCGACGAATATCTGGGCGAATACCTGCCAGAGTTCAATGAACGTCTGCACTGGCTTAGCGGCTTTACCGGTTCGGCCGGTATGGCGGTTGTGCTTGCTGACGAAGCGGCGATCTTCGTCGATGGACGCTACACGGTTCAGGTACGGCGCCAGGTCGACGAGAATCTGTTTGCCATCGAGCACCTGATCGAAAATCCGCCCACGACATGGCTAGCTGGTCAGCTCAAGAGTGGTAGTCGTGTGGTGATTGATCCAAGAATGTGCAGCCTCAGCTGGTATGAGAGCTCTGAGAAGACCCTTGCCAAAGCCGGTATTCTCTTGGCCGGTGATGCACAAAACCCCATTGATCGCTTCTGGAACAATCGGCCGTCCGTCGCTTCCACCGCCGCCACGCTGCTGGATGTCGCCTACAGCGGTGAAACCGCCGCGAGCAAACGTGCGCGCATGGGGCGGCGAGTGCAGGAGGCAGGAGCTGATGCTGCCCTGCTGTTTGCTCCGGAGTCTGTGAGCTGGTTGCTCAATATTCGCGGTGACGACGTGCCTTGTGTTCCGGTAGTTCTGGCGGCCGCCATGCTTGAGGGCAACGGGTCGGTGCACCTGCTCATCGATCGCGCTCGGGTACCGGATTTGCTCGATGAGCACACAGGTGGCGGAGTCTTCGTGATCGATGAACGCGAAGCTGCGGAATTTTTGTGCGCCTGGGGCGGGAAGACAGTTCTCGCCGATCCGAATTCGGGCAATGCGTGGACCCAGATGATGCTACGTGAGGGTGGGGCGACCCTGCTCGCCGGGGACGACCCGGTTATGCTCGAAAAAGCCTGCAAAAACCCGGTTGAAATCGAAGGCGCCCGCGCGGCACATCGGCGCGATGCCCTGGCCGTCATTCGCTTCCTCGCCTGGATTGATCGCTCGATCGACGACGGAAAAGCGCTGAGCGAAGACGATCTTGCCCAGAAGCTTACCTCGCTTCGCGCTGAGCTTGAGCTTTTTCAGGGCCCATCTTTCGATACGATCTCCGCCGCCGGGGCAAACGCGGCGATGTGCCATTACAACCATCTGGACAATCCGGTTTCGTACCTGGAGCGTGACAGCGTATATCTGGTCGACAGCGGTGGGCAGTATCTCGATGGCACCACGGACATCACGCGCACGGTGACCACGGGGGCGGTATCGCTGGAATTGAAGCGCAAGTTCACTCTGGTGCTGAAGGGCCACATCGCACTCGATCAGGCGCGCTTTCCACCCGGGACCACCGGTACGCATCTCGACGCACTCGCGCGGCAATTCCTGTGGGCGGAGGGCTGCGATTTTGATCACGGCACCGGTCATGGTGTGGGCGCCTACTTGAGCGTTCACGAAGGGCCTCAACGAATCGCGAAGGCCTGGAATAGCGCTCCGCTTGCGCTCGGAATGGTCGTGAGCAATGAGCCGGGGTACTATCGGGATGGCGCGTTTGGCATTCGTTGTGAAAACCTGCTGCTGGTACGTGAGTGTGATGACGCCCAGTTCGAAAAACCCATGCTGGAGTTTGAAGCAATAACGTTGGTACCGTTCGACCGTCGTCTCATCGATGTCATGCTACTCACACCCGAGGAACGAAACTGGGTGGATCAGTACCATCGTCGGGTGCTCAAGGAGTTGCCTCTGGAATTGCTTTGTCCGGAGGATCGAGCGTGGCTCGAGACCGCAGCGGCTCCATTGCCTTAGGAATCCGTGCACCGGTTTTTTTGCTAACTGCCTGTGTTTCGCAGGTACGTGTGCAGGTACATGGCTTTCCTGCAACGCCACTGACTGGCATTTTGGTTCCGAGGTTGGGACCGACTGGTGCAACGGTGGTAGCTCAAGTGTGGCAAGGTTTTAGCACGTAAAGACAGCGACGAGCGTGATCGGTCGAGCGGTTGCTCGACTGGAACACCTGTATCGCAGCAGTAAAGAAGAAGAAAAAGGACAAGAAAAAGGACAAGAACATGGCAGCAGCCGGCTCGGGCAGCGCTATCTGGACTTCACGTTTTGCTTTTCTGATGGCTTCGGTCGGTTTTGCCGTTGGCCTTGGGAATATATGGCGTTTCCCCTACGTTACCGGGCAAAACGGCGGTGCAGCGTTTGTCCTCATCTATCTGGCTTGTGCTTTTTTGATCGGCGTGCCGATTCTGATGGGCGAACTGATGATCGGTCGTCGGGGCAACGCATCGCCACCAATCGCGATGGGTAATGTTGCCGCGGAGAGCCAACGCAATAAGATCTGGAGTCTTGTGGGTGGCATGGGCCTGCTGGCGGCCTACACGATCGAGATTGTCTATTCCGTCGTTGTAGGTTGGGTTCTTTGGTATCTATTCAAGGCCATCACGACAGGGTTCGAAGGCATCGACGCTGCAAGCGCCGAGATGCAGTTCAATGCGGTGCTTGGTGACAACTGGGGAATGCTCTTCTGGACCCTCGCTGGCCTGTTAATCACGGGGTACATCATCTGGTCTGGTGTCCAGGCCGGGATCGAGCGAGCGGTCACGGTGATGATGCCATTGATGTTCACGCTGCTCATTCTGCTGGCCGGCTTTAACTACTTTGCGGGCGGCTTCATGGAGGCGCTTGCGTGGCTCTTCACTCCAGACTTCAGCAAAGTCACCTTCAGCACAGTGCTTGCTGCAATCGGCCAGGCGTTTTTTTCAATCGGCGTGGCCATGGGCGGCATGATGACCTTTGGATCCTACCTGCCGCGCGAGATCTCGATTGGTCGATCAGTGTTTATTATTGTGATCGCCGATACCGCCGTGGCAGTCCTCGCAGGCCTCGTGATCTTTCCTGCGGTATTCAAGAACGGGTTGGATCCTGCCGCCGGAGCGGGATTGATTTTTCAGACTCTGCCTGTGGCTTTCTCCCAGATGCCTGGCGGTCAGTTGTTCGCCATTCTGTTTTTTCTGATGCTGGCGGTCGCAGGTATCACATCCATGGTAGGGCTGGTGGAATCGGTCAATGCCTGGATCAGTGAGCGCTACGGCATCAGCCGACAGAACAGCGCGCTACTGGTAGTTGGCTCGATCGCTGTTTTCAGTATTCTCAGTATTCTGTCCTACAACGTGCTCGATGGATTGCGCATTGGTGGCAGGAACTTCAACGATTCGATGGACTTCTTCTCTAACCAGATCCTGCTACCACTTGGTGGTCTTTTGATTGCTATCTTCGCCGGCTGGTTTATGTACCGGCGCCATTCGCGCGACGAGTTTGTCGCTTTGGGAGATGCCGGATACCGTATCTGGTTTTTCCTGATCCGCTATGTGGTACCCCCTGCTCTTGGTGTGATCTTTGTCCTGGGAGTGCAGGGTTAGATGCTCGTCTCTTTATCGGATTTCCTGTGGGGCAAGGTTCTCATCGTTTTATTGATCGGGATTGGCGGCTACCTGACCATCGCCTCTCGTTTCGTTCAGTTCCGCTACTTCGCGCGCATGTTCGCGGTGCTTCGTGCCGGCACCCGACACGAGGAAGGCCACGTCAGTTCTTTTCAGGCGCTGGTGGTGAGCGTTGCCGGGCGTGTTGGCGGAGGCAACATCGCCGGGGTGGCGGTTGCGATTTCCCTCGGTGGCCCCGGGGCTGTGTTCTGGATGTGGATCATCGGCTTGATGGGGATGGCAACAAGCTTCTTCGAGTGCTCACTGGCGCAACTCTTCAAACAGTCCGAAGGCGACGGTACCTATCGCGGTGGACCGGCGTACTACCTGACCAAGGGTATTCATCAGCGAGGTCTTGCGCTGCTTTACTCGGTCCTACTGCTGATCACCTTCGGGTTCGGGTTTAACGCGGTCCAATCCTATGTGGTGGCCACCTCGCTCCAGGATTCATTCGGGTTACCAACGTGGGTGAGCGGTGTGGCCCTAGTCGCTGTTCTTGGTTTTGTCGTGTTCGGCGGCATCAAGCGAATCGCCGCGGTGGCAGAGATCGTCGTACCGCTAATGGCTTTGGGCTATTTGCTCGCAGCGCTCGCGGTGATAGCACTGAATGTCTCCGAGCTTCCACGTGTTTTTATGCAGATCATTAGCAGCGCTTTCGGTCTTGAGTCCGCGATTGGCGGAGGAATTGGCGTTGCCATCATGCAGGGCGTGAAGCGTGGCCTATTCAGTAACGAAGCAGGGCTTGGCAGCGCTCCCAACGTGGCCGCCGTGGCGCACGTCGCACATCCGGCCAATCAGGGCATCGTCCAGGCATTTAGTGTTTTTATCGACACGTTGCTCATGTGTAGCTGCACGGCCTTTATCATCCTGCTTTCTGACGTTTATACACCGGGATCGATTGACGGCTCGGGGGTTGCGTTAACGCAGAACGCGCTCGCAGGCCACCTGGGTTCCTGGGGCGGTACTTTCGTAAGCATTGCGCTGGTTCTGTTTGCATTCAGCTCGATCATGTACAACTACTATCTGGGCGAGAACAGCCTCAACTTTTTCAGTGAGTTTCTCGGCATTGGCAAGCGCACGCTGTTTATTTCATTTCGCACTCTGGTTCTTGTTCTGGTGTTCTGGGGGGCGGCGCAGGATCTGGGAACTGTGTTCGGTTTCGCTGACCTAACGATGGGTTTGCTGGGCGTCGTAAATCTTATCGGACTGGTGTGGATGTCGAAGTTGGCATTGCGGCTACTGGCTGACTTTGACAAGCAAGTTGCGAGTGGGCTTGAGCCTCGATTGCGCGCCGAAGACTATTCCGATCTCGACATCGATGACAACGCGTGGCCGCGTGCTACCGACTAATAACACCCGCTTACAAAACCGGCGCCATCAAACGTGCGGCGGAGGCCGCAAACCGAAACCACACTGGCTTGCCCTCAATCTCTTCGGTGGTCACTAATCGCGAATGCGCGAAGTCACGTTCCAGCATCGCCTCAACCTGATCGCAGAAACCAGCATCGTGAACGAGAGCGGTGACCTCGAAGTTCAGTCGGAACGAACGATTGTCGAAGTTTGCCGTTCCGACACCGGCTAGTTCCCGGTCCAATAGCATCACTTTCTGATGCATAAACGCGGGTTCGTAACGATAAACGGCTACCCCGGCGGGTAAGAGCTCACGAGTAAAAGACCAGTTGGCCATACCAACAACCGGGCCGTCGGGTCGGTCCGGGATTAATACGCGCACATCGACGCCGCGAAGGGCGGCGAGTTGGAGGGCGGCGACGATCCCCCGGTCTGGCACAAAGTACGGACTGGTAATCCAAATTCTCTCCCGGGCCTGGATGATCGCCTGGTGGTACATCAGGCCAGCTTCTTCAAATTCGGATGCTGGATCGGACGGGAAGATCAAAACTGAGCTATCACCCGGCGATGGGCGATCCCGCTCCCACTCTATGGGGAGTTTCTCGCGTCGCGCCCAGAGCCAATCCGTGGCGAAGGTGAGGACTGCACCTAAAGCCGCCGGACCATGAATCTTTAAGTGAGTATCGCGCCACGGGCCTCGCTTGGGATCTTCACCCAGGTATTCGACACCGAGGTTGTGCCCACCAATCCAGGCATAGCTGCCGTCTACTACGACAACCTTGCGATGGTTTCTGAAATTTAGCTGAAAACGATTGCGTCGCCCCTGCGTCGTGTTGAATGCGGCGAGATGCACGCCGGAGTCCCGGAGCTGAGAATGCAGTTTCGAGCGCCCGAAGCGAGCAGAGCCGATTTCATCGTAGAGGACATGGACACGAACTCCCGCACGCGCCCGATCCATGAGCACCTTACCAATCCGCCTTCCGAGCGCGTCATCGCGGACAATGTAGAATTGAAGAAGTATCGAGCTTTGAGCGTCCAGGAGCCCCCGTTCGATGCTGGCAAACGTTGCATACCCGTCGACCAGAAGACTAACTTCATTGCCGCGGACGGTTGGCTGGCGTGCCAGGCGATGGAAGGCGCGATAAAACGCCTTATCGATGTCTTCTGCTGAGAAATCTGCGAGTTTGCTACGCGCATGCTGGAGCCGCTCAAGCGCCAATTGCTGGATCTGGTCTCGCTCCCGAAGGTAGCCCTCGAAACGGTTGCGTCCGAATACCAGATACAGTGGCACGCTCAAGTAAGGCAGGGTCAGTAGCGACACTACCCAGGCAATAGCGCCTTGTGCGGTCCGTGTATTTAAGATGGCCTCAACTGCGCTTCCAATGGCCAGCAGATAAAATACGATGACCAGCGCGGCGAGAACTTCTGGACTTAATAAAAGCTCCATGGCCTTATTTTATCAGCGCTAAGTGAGCAGCAGGTCCCTCCAGCGAAGGATGCCAGAAGGTATAATTGCATCACAGTTGTATGGACATCGCCATGTTTACACCAACTTACGCAGATCTCTGCCACCGACTTAACACCGATGACAGCGATGTTTGGTCGGTCCATGAAAGAGCGCTACAGCAGCAGCGAGAGGGCAAGGATGTCGTTTTGCTCTCCGTCGGTGATCCGGATTTTCGTACCCCCGAGCCCATCATCGATAATGCGGTCAGTCATCTCAGAGTTGGAAGGACTCACTATTCTCCGTCGCTTGGCGAGCTGAAGTTTCGGCGAGCAGTTGCCGATCTTGAGACGAGAACTTCTCCCCATCCCTGCTCAGTTGACGAAGTCGCGATATTCCCCGGGGCGACCGCAGCTATTCATGCGGTACTAAGCTGTCTGCTCAATGAGGGGGATGAGGTGGTCATACCCGAACCGATGTATATCGGTTACACCCCGATTGTGCATGCCCTGAACGTTGCTGTGACGGCTGTGCCCCTGGAAGCGAGGGACGACTTTTCGCTGGATGTGGATCGCCTCAAAAACTGCGTCAGCGATCGCACAAAAGTCGTGTTTATCAACACCCCTGGGAATCCCACCGGCTCTATCGTCCCGGCCGAGGATTTAAAAGAGATTGCGTCCTACTGCCGGGAGCGAAATATCTGGTTGTTGTGCGATGAGGTGTACTCGATGTTCTGCTACGACGGTCGCCATATGTCAGCCCGGGCGAGCGCGGAGTTTATAGACAACATCGTCATGGTGGACGGGCTCTCTAAGTCCCACGCTATGAGTGGCTGGCGCATGGGCTGGGTGGTAGCGCCTCCGGGACTCATTGCCAACCTTGGACGGTTCGCCGGTGCGACTCAGTTCGGGTGCCCACAGTTCATCCAGGATGCGAGTGCATTCGCGCTGGAGAACGATCAGGTATACGTCGAGCGTATGCGCGTTGAATACCGCGCACGGCGTGACTACGTTCTCAAGAAGCTAGGCAGGATTGATGCGCTGCGTTGTGTTACACCCAAAGCCGGTATGTTCATCATGTGTGATGTGTCGGGGACGGGGATGGACGGCTCGCAGTTTGCCGAGCTGCTTCTGGATGAGCAGGGTGTATCCGTCATACCCGGGGCAGCCTTCGGTAACTCCACCAGAAACTTTGTGCGTCTGGGGCTCGCGCAGGACAAGCCGACTCTGAAGCGTGCTTGTCGCCGTATTCGCACATTCTGCGCTGACCGCCCAAGACAGGCAGTCTCGTTTGATCAGGCGTTCCGAAGACGCATCTAGCCTGCTCTCGCCCAGTGCTAAAGCCCAGTGCTAAAGCGCGACTTCTACTGGGATTCAGTCAGTTTTACCCGGACGTCGCGTTCCTTATCAACGAACCTGGCGGTCACGGTAACCATGTCGCCAGGCTTGTGCTTCTCCATAATCGACAGATAGTCGTCGTGCGTCGCGACCGATTGATCGTCGATCGCAACGATGATGTCGCCTAGACGAACGTCGCCTCTGAAGGTACGTGAAGCCCCGCGTAAGCCCGCTTCATCGGCCGGTAACCCCGGATATACGCGTACTACAGGAAGCCCATCGATCCCGTAGCGCCGGGTCCAGCGATCACTGGCAAGCTCCACACCCATAATCGGGCGAAGCATCCGACCGTAACTGATTAGCTGGGGTACCACTTCGCTGACTGTATTAACCGGAATGGCAAAGCCAATGCCCGCGCTTGCGCCGCTGGGGCTGTAGATCGCTGTATTGACACCGATCAGCTGTCCCAGGGAATTAAGCAGTGGTCCGCCGGAGTTGCCCGGATTGATCGCCGCATCGGTTTGGATGACGCCGCGAATCTGCCGACCGCTGGGAGCCCGAATTTCCCGACCGAGCGCCGACACAACGCCGGTCGTGAGCGTAGTGTCCAACCCAAAGGGATTGCCGATGGCCAGGACCTTTCGGCCAACGGACAATTCTGTGGAATCGCCAAGAGGCAGGGTGATCAGGTCCTCCGGTGGCTCCAGCATGCGCAGAACGGCGAGATCTTTCTCCGGCGCGCTGCCTATGAGCTCAGCATCGAAACTGGTGCCGTCCTGTAGTTTGACTTGCATCCTACTGGCGTCGGCAATGACGTGAAAGTTAGTGACGACCAGGCCGGATTCATGCCAGATGAAGCCGGAACCGGAGCCTCGGGGAATCTCAAGCACGTCGAAGGAGAATGGGTTTCGACGTCGCAGCGTCGTTGTGGTCACGTAAACAACCGCAGGGCTTGCTTTGCTGAAAATTTCGGTGCTGTTGGCCTCATCTTCAGTCGCGAAGCTTAAGTAGTCCGCCCGGGAGGAGGGGCTTGATTCCCTATTCTTATCGGCCTGCTCTGTCTGTGCCACGGCGCTTGACCGGTCTACAGCACCAATCAGGAGTAGTAGGCCTGACGTGATCACCACCGATACCGAAAGGGCGATCAGGGTTACGAACTTGCCGCTGATAGACATGACTAAACCGCCCATGCTCTTATCGGTGTCAGGTTGCTGCCCGACAACTCGCTCTGATCTCCGCCTTTCACGCATCACAGCTCGCAAGGTCAGCCCTGGGCCGCACCTTGCAGTGCTGTAAGAAAGCGCTGAATCCGAGCCGCATTAGCGCCAAGGTCGCTTATTCCTACCCGCGAAACGGAACGCAGATCCACCAGACTTCCGCTCTCATTGGTGCGTACGCGTATGACCACGTCGTCTTTGAAATTCATGATCGCGGTTGTATCTACCGCCTCGATATAACCGGCGTTTGGGTCTTCTCGAATGATCTCCCAGTCCATTTCACGGGCGGTCGTCAGCGCCAGGTTGTAGGTGCTGGCATAGGATCTGGGGCTCTCGAATGTGCCCAGATCGGGGTAAGCGGCAAGCTGCTGATCGATGACCTCGGAATCGATTACCAGCGAGTTGCTGTTGGCACCACGGACAGCAGGAGCTGCTTCAAACAGTGGCGGATCGTCTGTATCCGTCGTGATGTCGTGGATTGCCGGTACGCTACCTCCCTGCAGTGCCAACACCATGGCAATCGCTCCGGGCACAGCTGGCAAAGCTCGCTTGATAATTGCTCCGCGTGACTCTGCGAATCTCGGCAGTAAAAAGAGAACGGCCAACAGGGCAAGCAGAATCAGACTGCAAAGCGCACTGACGGCATAGATCTTCAATCCCTGTTGCCAGAGCCCGGATCTTACAAGCATCACCGATCCGATAAGCGCGGCTAGCGCGACTCCGGCCAGTACGCCGGGCCAGCGAATCCAGCGTGAAAGAGCGTCTGTGGTGTCAGTCATCCTCTACTCCAGTGTTTTTATTCTATTCAGTTCTTGTCAGTCCGACGGGCAGCGCTTGCGCGTCTACCCATGTTTCTGCTGTTGCCGGTTTTCGCCGATCGCATGATTTCAGCTTGCTACCGGTACCAGGATTCGACCGATCAACACCAGCGCTCTACGAAACGCAGTCTGTCATCCGCCTGTTAAGACGCTGCTGCCTTCAGCGCAGCAATTCGCTGCTCCAAGGGAGGATGAGAAGCAAACAGCGCTCCCAGCTTCATCTTTCCGCCCTCACTGATACCAAACGCAGTGAGTTCCCCCGGCAACTCGGCCTCCTGGGCCTGCGGCCCCATCAGCCGCTGCAACGCACCAATCATATCCTGACGACTGGCAAGGGATGCGCCGGCAGCGTCAGCGCGGAACTCTCGCCAGCGCGAGAACTTAAACACGATCATGCTTGCCAGTAACCCAAGTACCATTTCAGCGACGAACGACACCACGTAGTAACCAAAGCCATGTCCGCGCTCTGTTTTGAACACCACCCGGTCTACCGTGTGACCGATGATCCGTGCGAAAAACATGACAAACGTATTCACAACGCCCTGGATAAGGGTCAGCGTGACCATGTCGCCGTTTGCGACATGGCCTATCTCATGTCCAATAACGGCACGGACTTCGTTCGCCGGAAACTGGCGCAGCATTCCAGCGCTCACGGCGACGAGGGCATCGTTGCGGTTCCAGCCAGTGGCAAATGCGTTGGGAGCTTCGGCGGGAAAAATGGCGATTTCGGGTGTCTTGATGCCTGCTTTTTGCGACAACTCCACGACGGTATCGACCAGCCACTGTTCATCGCGATTTCGCGGTGACTCGATGATGTAGGCACCCGTGCTGCGCTTCGCCATCCATTTAGAAAGTAGCAGTGAAATCAATGAGCCGCCCATGCCAAACAGGCCACACAGCACCAACAGCGCGGTCAGATTCAGGTCAACGCCATTAGCCGCCAGGACGCCCTGGAAACCCAGCAGAGAAAACACGATTCCAACCAGCACCATGACGGCGAAGTTGGTTGCCAGAAACAGAAAAACTCTCATCATGTCGTAAAAATCCTCTGTTTGGTTGCAGCGAAGGGCTGCGGGTAAAGAGCCGCTGGTAAGGCTCCGGGGCCCCAGCCCTTTATCGGGAGTGCGACACCTGGCCAGGGCACCCTATGCTGCGCTCTCACTATCATACGATGTGGGGTGTGCTTTGGTCGCTTTCAAGCGGTGAGATTGTTGTCCTGTGCGGTGAACGGGAGTGGTAGTGCAGGGAGTAACAGCGCTTTTCCAGATGCCCCCGGCAGCGCCGTCCACCGAATAGCGCAATGGAGGGAGCCAGGTGTCGGGTCTTCTTCCTATTTCAACGATGGGATGAGTTCAACGATGGGATGAGTCGCGACCGGTGTTCGCCCGTTCCGGTGATCGGGCGGTTATTCATGCGACATCGAACTGCTCGGGCTCAGAGGCGGCCTCCGCTGCCATCTTGGCTTCTTCCGCCAGGGTGGGAGTCTTGTGTTCGCTGGGTGTCACCACGGGTTCACCTGATTCCGCCAGCTCAACTGCGACTACAAAACCACGCAGCTCGATGTCCTTTGCACTCAGTTCCACCAGCAGATTCACCGCCTCATCATGGTGCTTGAGCTTCAGTAAGCGCTTGGGCTCCCTGCCGTCGACCCACTGCTTGCTACGGGTCCAGAATTGTCCCAGCTGATTTATAACAACGTATGCTGTACTGCTCACTCTCAGATGCCCTTTGTTTTGACGAAAGACTGATGTCTTTATGACTCTCAGTTAAGAAGAAAATCCTTCGCCTGGTTGATTTTTGCTGCCAGATAATCAGATCCACCGCGATCCGGATGCAGTTTCTGCATGAGTTTGCGATGCGCATCTACCACGGCGTCCCTGCCAGCATTTTCGTCATCCAACCCAAGAATGCTCAGGGCTTCCTGACGAGTCATACCACCGCCGTTTTGCGCGTTGTCAGGGGCCTCATCCTGCTCTGGGCCCTGCGTGCTTCCGGCCCGGTCGCCAAAGCGTTGCTCAAGGTAGCCTTCGAGCAGCTGGAGAGACTCCTCATCGTGCTCTCGGCAGTATTCGATGAGCTCATCGAGCTGTGTATCGTTCAGCTCGTCCAGGCGCCAGCCCTCGAACGGGCCGCTCAGCACTTCGCCCGACAGCTGACCGCTTTCGTGATCGAGCGTCATTCGCAGAATCGATGTGCTCAGAGTCGAATGCTGTGCGCGACTCTGGGTCTTCTGGCGCAGTGAATTTAAGAGCGGAAAGAACTTGATCAGCAAAGGCAGAGACTGGCGCAGGGCGAGGAGCAAGCCGGTGATTGCAGCTCCGACCCAGTGCATCTTGCCCGCGAGCGTAAGCACGATGGCGAGAACGACGGTGGCTCCCAGCGCGAGTTTGAACATCTCGCCGCGCCGCTTGTGTGGTGGCATTCGCTGCACACGCTGGATCAATATGAATGCGACGATCGCTACCGCCAGCAGAAGAATAATCCGCGGCATACCCTAGTCTCTTGCTTGCGGTAATTGGGATAGAAGAAGGTCTGAGCCGGGACTGCGCTTGTTCTCCAGGGCTGCTCGGCCGCCGGCTGCATAGCGAGCCACAGCGCCGAGCAATTCGCGCAGCCGCTCAGCGCTGTTCATATCGAAGTGCGCATAGGCGCCGCCACTGATCCTGGCCATCGCCTGGAAGCAGTCCTGTACCTGCGGATCTCTGCCTTCCTGGAACAAAAATAGCGGCATCTTGAGGAGTCGACAGCGTCCGGCAAGTTCGGTCAGGTGGGCCTCGCTTTCTTCGACCGCGTCACCAATAAAGACCAGCGCGCGGGCCTCATGCCTGGCCTGGGCTGAGATGGCTCGGGACAGGAGTCGCCCTATTTGCGTGCGGCCAGCATGACACGCGACGCGGCTCATCGTTTGTGCGAGATTTTCCGGATCATTTTGCCAGCCGGTAAACGTGACCTCGCCCATACCCCGGTAAAACGCGAGCTGGATGGACAAGGAAGCGACATCGGCGCTCGCTCGAAACATATCGGCCTGCAATGAGCAGGCCAGGTCCCAGGTTGGCTGGCGGCTGGCGGTGGCATCGATCGCAAAAATAAGTCGGGAGCGACCCTGCGTGTAACGCTGAAGATTTTTGGCGCGCGATAAGAACTCGCTGACTTCAGAACTAGAGGCGATCGCAGGGGTCTGCGAACGTCGGGGAGAGCTTGTGGGCTGAGTCTTTTTCAATCGTTTTAATATACTTCTTGAACAAACAGATGCTTCCAATTAACCAAGAATCCGGGGCGCCTGCCGTGTCAAACGCTTCACCAGGTTGCATTCGCCCTGTGTGCCCCCACTTCTAGCCGCATGTGTGGTCCCAGGTCCTGAGCGGGGTCGCAGGATCGACGGTCGAACCGGGGAGTCAATGCCGCCGCATTTACTAAAATGGTATAACGATGCGGTCCCGCCTCCAAGCCGGACACGTTGACACTTCGGAAACATCGTCCTCGGTTGATCGCGGCGCCAGGGCGTGCGCCAGCCATGGTCTGTGTCCGTGAGCATGCCAGCTGGATCGCATCGCCCGCCTGGCCATCGAATAATGGCGTAGGCTCCAATATTTAGGCTACGACACTTAGGCTACGACCGTATCGACCGTTCCCAAAAAGGCGGTCCACAAAAAGAGGCTTATTCGAATGAACCTGTTTCAGCTCCGAAGAAAACACGCCGTACCCAGTGCGGATGAAGCTCTCCCGGGCCGCGAGTCAGAAATGCCCATTGCCGAGAAGCATGTGGTTCTCAAGAATCCCATGCGCGGCCCTTTTCCCGACCATCTCGAAACTGCAGTGTTTGCCATGGGCTGCTTCTGGGGTGTCGAACGTAAGTTCTGGCAGTTGGGAGGAGTGTTCACAACCGCCGTAGGCTATTCGGGTGGCCATACGAAGAACCCGCTTTACGACGAGGTTTGCTCGGGCCGTACCGGTCACACCGAGGTGGTTTTGGTCGTGTTTGATCCGCAGGTTGTCTCCTATGAAAGCCTGCTCCGAGTCTTTTGGGAGGGCCACGATCCAACTCAGGGTATGCGTCAAGGCAACGATCTGGGAACCCAGTATCGGTCAGCGATCTACACCTACGGTGATGTGCAGCACGAGACTGCAGTTCGCACAATGCACAACTTTCAACAGCAGCTGACTGCGGCGGGCTACGGCGACATAACCACGGAGATTGAGTCCGCGCCAGACTTTTACTACGCCGAGGACTACCACCAGCAGTATCTGCACAAGAATCCGGGCGGTTATTGTGGACTTGGTGGCACGGGTGTCAGCTGTCCGGTTGGTTTAGCGAACTGACCAGGGCTGACCCGAGTGTTGCCGTGAGCGCATTCTCAACTCGCAGGGTCCTGGCACCCAGGGAAACAGGCTGAGCTCCCGCCTGTTCGATCAGGTCGCTTTCGAAACGCGTAAATCCCCGCTCGGGTCCGATGATCAGGGCGGCCGGTAGAGTCATTTGGAGCGGGAATGGCCTCGGCGCAGACGGTTCGGCAAGGAGCGCCGACCGCCGTTCCAGCAGGCTAGGCAATCGGTCTTCTACAAATGGCCGAAAACGCCTCTCGAAAGCGACTACGGGCATTAGCGTATCGCAGCTTTGCTCCAGCCCCGCACGCAGCGTGGTGTCGATTGCGGCGTCGCGTAAAAAGGGTGTTTGCCAGTAGCTCTTGTCAACGTGATAGCTGTGCATGAGCGTGATGCGCTTGACCCCGAATTCGGCCAGTGCGCGAAGTGACCGTCGCAGCATTTTTGGCCGGGGAAGGGCAAGGTATACGTGAGTATCCAGCGGCACCGGTGGTGGACGATCAAGATTCGGGCATAGCGTCATGGACGACTCGTTTAGCGAATCGATCAATGCACTCCCGAGCCAGCCACCGATTTCGCCGCTCTCCAGCGTGTCGCCGACGGCCTTTTTCAGCACATCGCGCACATGCTCGAATCGGCGGTCGTCTATCCGCACCCGCCCATCTTCAAGGCGCTCCTCGGGTTTAAAAAGCAGTGTGTTCATGCACCGCGCTGATGGCCGGTTCGTCCCGGTGTACTGCTGGCTAGGTTTCGCTTCACAACGGTCATACTACATCGGTTAAACGCAGATGCGTTCCGCTTGATCCTGGCACCGGCACCGCACATGGCGGCATGATAAGCCAAGCTGACCGCCAACGAGGACCTCACGGCTATGAGTACACTGCAAACGGAAGTCACCGGCAAAATTCTTCGGGTAATGATTGATCGCCCCGAGCGACGAAACGCTGTTGATCGCGAAACAGCGTCGGCACTCGCGGCGACATTTCGCCAATTTGACGAAGATCCAAAGCTCAACGTTGCGGTACTCCACGGCGCCGGCGGCTGTTTCTGCGCCGGGGCCGATCTCAAAGCAATCGCCGAAGGCAGCGGTTCCAATGCAATGACGGCGTCCGGGGATGGTCCTATGGGACCGTCACGTATGCACTTGTCCAAACCTGTACTCGCGGCAATTGAAGGCCATGCAGTCGCCGGTGGGCTCGAGTTGGCACTATGGTGTGATCTCCGAATCGCGGATCCGGATGCTGTGTTTGGTGTTTTCTGTCGGCGCTGGGGCGTGCCGTTGGTTGATGGCGGCACCGTGCGTCTCACAAGGCTCATCGGCCAGTCTCGTGCCATGGATCTAGTTCTTACTGGCCGTCCTGTCGATGCGCAGGAAGCCTTCCAGATCGGCTTGGCTAATCGTGTATCGAAGCCGGGCCAGGCGCTAGCTGCCGCTCTGGAAATGGCGGAGCAGATTGCCGAATTCCCCCAGGGCTGCCTTCGCGCTGATCGCGCGAGTGTTCTGAATCAGTGGGGACTAGACGAAGCACAGGCGCTGGCGCAGGAGTTCGCGGGCGGCGAGGCTGTTGTATTGAGCGGAGAGACTCGCAGCGGTGCCAGCCGTTTTGCATCGGGTCTTGGTCGACACGGCGACTTCGGCACAATCTGATCGAAGCAGTAGGAGAGCAGTAAGCAGGAGGGCTGTGTGCCGAGTATCAGGCGTCCAGGTGGGCTGCGACAGAATGACTTCGCACCGTAAGCTCATCGCGTAAGAGACGAACGAGAGCCAGGCATTCGTCCCGACTCAGAAACTCACCAACGCTCACATCGTCTCGGCCTGCATTTCGATGATCAAGTCTGTGTCCATGCACAACTACCCTTGGATTGGCCCTAGGATGGGACTCGTTGGTGATCGCAAGCTGAGCGTCTGCACGATCGAAGCGCCAGTGTCGCCTGGGGGCGTAGTGGCCTTTATCAATGCTTACGGTGTTTCCACTCAACGTGATGACGTGTCGATACTCCAGCTTCCAGTTCACGTAGTAGAGCGCCGCTGTCAGCGCGGCGATTTCTGCTCCGGCAAACGGCAGAATCGGCCAGGCACCCAGAGTGGCAAATGCGATCCCCGCGCCAAGCGAGGGCACGGATAGAGCTAACAGCACCAACTTATTGTTACGCCAGCTTGAGGAATGGTTAGGTTTGGCGACGATAATCAGCGAGTCGCCCTCTCGATTGCTATTGATCAAGTTCTTATCTTTAGGTCAGTAAGTCATCACAATGATCTGTGTTCGGTCGAGGAATGATGCCGCCGAAAAACCCGTTTAAGGCGTCTCACAGGCAATCAATCCGGCCTTGTGTCGGCGTAGTCCGCGTTGAAGGGGTCACGCATTTAACTCCGACCGCTGGCATTATAGAGGGTTAGCAGGTTGTAAAAAGACAGAAGAAGCCCGACGGCCTCGAAACCGGGAGAGCAACGGTTGAGCTCAGCTTCGCGTTCAACTGGATACGGAATTCGGGCGCGATCCCTTGTTATTAGAGGTCTGTGTAGTTGCTCGTTTAGCGAAGGCGGCGCTAAAGATTCGCCCTCTTGGCAAAAACGCGGCTGCAGTCGTCGCATGGCACATTTCAGGAGACAACATGGCGCTCAGTTTTGACAGTTTTTTAAAGCCGACAGCCGCAGCGGATTTCAGCGGCGTCGTATTGGATTGTCGATTTGATCTCGCGGACCCAAGTGCAGGCAAGAAGCTCCATACCGAGGGGCACATCCCCGGTGCACAACACATGGATCTTGAACACGATCTGGCTTCGCCTGCCGCGAAGAACGGCGGCCGACATCCGCTGCCGTCTCCGGCACAGTTTGTTGAAACGTTGGCTCGGTTGGGCGTTGGCATTGATACCGATGTGCTGCTGTATGACGACTCCAGTTTTGCGTTTGCCGCGCGATGCTGGTGGATGATGACCGCCCTGGGTTACCAGTCACCGTCATTCCTGGCCGGAGGCTTCAAGGCCTGGCAATCTGCGGGATTGCCCGTGGAGAATGGCGAACTACCGCCTGCTGCTGAGGCAGGCTCTATCAAGGCACCCTCAGTCGCAGATTCCTGGCCTGGGGTGTGTTCGCGAGAGGAGTTACGAGAACATCTCGCGGAGGGTGCATGTCTCATCGATGCCCGAGAGCCTCGGCGTTACCTCGGTGAGTTCGAGCCGATTGACCCGGTTGCCGGCCACATACCTGGAGCCATTAATCACCCTTGGCAGGAGTTCAGCGACGAACTAGGTAATCCGCGCGGTGCGGCAGAACTTATGTCCCAGTGGTCTGAGATCGGTCCGGACGATAGTGCTGTCGTTTACTGTGGCTCAGGCGTCACCGCTTGCGTGAACGCTCTGTCACTCCAGCTAAGTGGACGCAAACGTCCCGTACTCTATGCAGGCAGTTGGAGCGACTGGTGCAGTTACCTGCCGCAGGATTGATGCCCGGTCTGCCTGGCTCTTGGGCGCACTCTTGCCAGGCGGACGCGTGACTTCAAAGTCGCGCCTGGATTGACGGTTTGCCTGTCAGCCAGACACATCCTGAGCTTGTTCAGAGGTTCGCTAGATAAACCTAAGCAGGTTTTGCGAAGAGAAGATTGATGGCGGGGGCGAATGCCCGACGAGGATCTGATCGCGAAACGGGTGTCTGAACTGTATCCGTGTAGCATGTAGCATCAGTCGCGGAGCGCGCCCAAGAACATCGGGGGGAGCATACAGGTCGCAACCGAGAATCGCGTGCCCCAAACCTGCGCAGTGAATTCGAAGCTGATGAGAGCGACCTGTTTCCGGGTTCAGTTCCAGCCTTGCAACCACGGATCCGTCTCGCGTCCGAGCGTCACCGATAGCGGCAGCGTCGGACTGAGGCCTGGAGAAGCCATCCAGTACCCGGTATCGGGTCAGCGATGGTTTCCCCTCGGGTGATAGCTTCTGACGGGGCCTGTTATGCCAGTCTCTGGCAATAGGGGCGTCGATCAATCCCACCTCTTTGTCCGGCATCCCCACAACCCAGGCTTCGTAGACCTTCTCGACTTTGCGCTCACTGAATAGGGCATTGAGGGCTCGCTGGCTGTCTTTCCCACGAGCCACGATCATTACGCCGGATGTATCGAGGTCCAGGCGGTGCACGATCAGGGCGTCAGGGTAGGTAACCTGTAGCCGAGTGATGAAACAGTCCTTATTCAGGGCGTGGCGACCGGGAACCGACAGCAGCTGGTCAGGCTTTCGAACCAACAGCAGGTGTTCGTCTTCGAATAGGACCCGGATCGGCTCCTGCGTGTGTGGAACCAGGTAGGGACAATCGTCAGATTCGGTTTTGCAGCTCAGGACGCGAGGGCCGCCCGATAGGCGCGAACGGCTGCGGACATTCCCATGCGCAGCGCATCCACAGTCAGGGCGTGACCAATAGAGACTTCCATGAGTCCGGGAATGGAGCTGAAGCGTGGAAGATTTGCCAAGTTCAGGTCGTGGCCTGCGTTGACGCCAAGACCGGCGGCCACTGCGGCTTCTGCGCTGTCGGCAAAGCGTTCTAACACGTCATCAACGTTGTGTCCGGTCTCGAATGCCATTGCGTAGCTCTCCGTATAGAGCTCGATGCGGTCAGCGCCAATGTCTTTCGCGAGTCGCATCTGACCAGGATCAGGGTCCATGAACAGGCTGCTGCGAATACCCAGTCGGCGCAGCTCCGCAAGGATGGGAGCCAGCCGGTCACCATCACGTACCAGATCGAAGCCGTGGTCGGATGTAAGTTGGTCATCGCCATCGGGAACCAGCGTACACTGTTCGGGAATCAACTCCCGAATCAGTTCCATAAAGCCGGGATAGGCTGACACGCCGTCGCGTTCGCTCGGGCGAGCACCTGCGAACGGGTTCCCCTCTATGTTGAATTCAAACAGCGGACTTGGTGTGCTTTGAGCGTTGCGCGATTGGCGGATTTCGTCGAACGCGCTGGCCAGACGTCGGCAATCGTCCGCCCTGATATGACGCTGATCGGGCCTCGGATGTACGGTAATTCCCTCGGCACCCTCGCCCAGGCAGACACGGGCGAAAGAAGTGACATCCGGAATTGATGTGTCTCTCGAGTTGCGCAGCAGCGCAATCTTATTGACATTGACCGACAGAGCGATCAAAGCAGGGACTTCCGCTCGACGCTCTTGATCAGGATCGGCTCCACCGGCACGTTTGCCATACCACCCACCTGTTGAACGGGTGAACTGGCGATGAAATCGACAACAGACATGCCATCTATTACCTCACCAAACACGGTATAGCCGGGAGCACCCGGGCTCCAGTCCAACCGCAGATTAGTGCGCTGGTTAATGAAAAACTGCGCAGTCGCCGAGTCAGGATCAGAGGTTCTCGCCATGGCGATCGATCCCCGGATGTTGTGGAGGCGATTGCGGGACTCATTCACCACGGGTTCCCGGGTCGGCTTCTCAGTCATATCAGGGGTGTGTCCACCGCCTTGAATCATGAAGTTGGGGATCACCCGGTGAAAAATTGTGCCCGCGTAGTGGCCGTCATCCACATACGACAGAAAGTTCTCCACCGTTGCCGGAGCCTTGTCGCGAAAGAGTCGGAGTGTGATGTCTCCGTAGCTGGTCTTTACGACAACCTGCGGATTTGGCAGCGGTGTCTCGCTGCGGTCCTGCGCGACACCGGTAACGCTTACGCTCAACAGCAACATGAAGCTCAAGAAAAGAACCCGCGCAACATAGCGAGTCAACCTTCGCAGATCGATAATCGTATTCACGTGTTTGCCACTCCTGTGTGGTCTTGTGTGGTCCTTCGTAAGTGCCTGGAGAAGATCATGGAAGGAATTGTAGATCCTGTGCGCACGCGACCTCGGTCAGCGCTCGATACAGCTGCGCGGGTATTGCACGGCCTTGCTCGTCCACGGCTCGGCAAATGCTCAACTATTGATCGATGGTGCTTCGCCTCTCGCCTGCCTTCGTACCAAGCTTCCAGGTCGGTTGAATCAGAGGCTCCCCAGCACTTCTCCTACCCAGAATCTTCATGCTAGCGAGATCTAAGCCCAGCTGGAACTGCTGCGCCGTTTCGGCCATAGGCGCGGTACGACGAGCGCGATGAACACACCGAGAGCTACAGCAAAAGCGCCGTCAAGAAACGCGCCGCTCTGAACTCGTTCCTGGAGTCTCTGATTGTCGGCCTCCAGCGTATCCAGGTTCATTTGCATGTTGGTGCTTTCTTCTACCAGGCGGCGATTTTGTTTCGCTGTTTCTACCGCACTGCCGGAGATCTGGCGCAGCTGCGCCAATTCCTCAGTCACCTGCTGAAGCTCGGACTTTTTCCGTTCGAGTTCGTCGCGAAGCTCATCGCGCTCAGCCGTGAGCTTTGTTGCTGTGGATCGGGATGCAGCAGCTTCCCGTTCGGCGTCTTCAAGTTGCCTGGTGACAACCGGGAGACGTACCTGAGCGGGTGGTTCACTTGCAATAAACTCAGCCTGCACCCATCCTACCGTGCCCCGTTGAGTTCTCACTTCCGACCAGCCGCCATCTTCTGACTGTTGTAGTTCGGTAAGCGCGGTACCCGGGTTTAACTTTCCTAACCAACGGTAATTCACCCCGGGACCTGCATGGAGTACGATGAAAACGTCGTCACTTACATAGCGTGAGCCCTGGGCCGCAGCAGGTTGGGGGGTGACGACCAACGCAGCGAGGAGAGCCACTGCCGTGACCCGACCCAACCAGTACAAGCACCGATGAGCCCTGAGAGAAAAACCTGCTAAGCCGCTCGTTAAAGCCATGTGGCCGTGGCCAGTGCGGTTTAACGTAAATCCGTTGTCGCGGTTCAGCACTAGCGCATCAGGCTTCATGGGAGCACCTGTTTAAATGGTTTGACGGTCACTTTCTCAAACACTCCTTGAGTCGCGTAGGGATCAGCTTCAGCCCAGCTTTTGGCGTCATCAAGCGAAGGAAATTCGGCGATGATCAGACTCCCGCTGAAGCCCGCCTCTCCCGGGTCTGAGCTGTCGATGGCAGGGTGTGGTCCCGCCAGGACCAGACGACCTGACTGCACAAGTTCATTGATTCTCGCCAGGTGCGCCGCGCGAGTCTCGAGTCGCAGCGCGAGGCTGTTGGGTTTATCGATTCCGAAGATTGCGTACAGCAAGGTGGGCGGTCGACCTATTTTTGGGGCTCATTGTCGCCCGCCGCTGGGCTAGCCTGAATATGCGGGCTTACAACGATGGTGGTGGCGATTGCCAGCGCAACCGTGAATCCAATCGCGGAATACAGCTTGTAACTCACCCAGGTCGCTTCGCTGAAATTGTAGGCGACGTAGAGGTTGAGGGCGCCCACGACGAGAAAGTTACTGATCCATAGCCAGCTCAAGCGTGCCCACACAAAACCAGGTAGCTCCAACTGGGAACCCAGGAAACGCTGCAGCAGGTTCTGTTCGCTGAAAAAGTGAAAGCCGATGAACACTATGGCTAGCGCCCAATTGAATACGGTCGGTTTCCATTGAATAAATGTCTGATCACGTAGCGCTAGCGTTGCCCCACCGAACGCAGCTACGGCGACGAAAGTCCAGACCGTCCTCTTTTCCCAAAACCCTGTCATGGCACGGCTGATAAGCAGCTGCAGTGCGGTGGCCCCGATCAATACTGCCGTTGCGGAAAAAATGCCGTCGACCTCGTGTTCGTAGCCGGCAATTGCCACTGTCTCGCCGTCCATCTGGTAGACGACGAAGAACAGTACGATCGGCAAAAATTCCAGGATTTGCTTCATGGACGTCTGCGCTGTGGTTCCCGATGTTAGACTTGAACAAAGGTGAGAAGCGCGCATTGTAAAGCAAAACCCCGCTCTGGCGGTGTCCCCAAGTATGAGTCAGTTTTTTCAGATACATCCAGATAATCCCCAGGCTCGTTTGGTGCGGCAGGCCGTCGACATCGTGCGCGGTGGTGGAGTGGTTGTGTATCCGACTGATTCGGCGTACGCCCTAGGCTGTCAGCTGGGAAACAAGTCGGCGCTGGATCGCATTCGCAGACTCAGGCGTCTCGATGACCGCCACAATTTCACCTTGATGTGTCGGGATCTGTCGGAAATCGCGAGTTACGCGCGCGTTGATAACGCCGTGTACAGACTCTTAAAACACCATACGCCGGGGCCCTATACTTTTATTCTCCGTGCCACGTCAGAAGTACCGCGAAGACTCATGCATCCAAAGCGGAAGACAGTGGGCCTGCGTGTGCCGAGCAACCCGATCGCACTGGAGCTGCTCGCGGACCTGGGTGAACCGTTGATGAGCGTAACGCTCATCATGCCGGATGATGAATTCCCGTTAATCGATCCCTTCGAAATCCGCGATTTGCTGGAGCACCATGTGGACCTCGTGATTGACGGCGGGTATTGCGGCATGGAGGCTACGACCGTCGTCGATCTGGCCGATGATGTGCCGATGATCCTGCGGGCGGGGAAGGGAGACACGGCTCCATTTGAGAGCCTCTAAGAGGCTCCGGAAGGAATTGAAGCCACTCAAAGGGACTAGAAGGGAATGGAAGGAAAAAGAAGAAAAGCTCCGTGGTATATACTTCCCTGAAGAGTATCGGAGTGTCGTCGCTGGGCTGCGTTAGCCCCTACTCAATCGTGCATGCGTGCACTTTTGCTTCATCGTTTGCTGCTGCGCTGGCTGGGGCTTCGATTTTTATTTGCACCGCGGCTGCGGCTGTCGCGCCTACCATGTCCCTCAGTCTGGCATCAGCCGGTGAGTGACGGTTCATGGCTGATGATACCGGTCTGGTGGTCGCACAGCGGTGTCCTCAGGGCGGCACAGAGGTTGTCTTGCGATCGACGTAGTGCTCGTCGATCCATCGCTACTCACGCATCACCCTCTGAGCGGATGGAGGGTCAGATGTGGACGCAACCGTGAGGTACCTGGAGCCGGACAATCAGCCTGTGCTTATGGGTTGCTAATGGCACAATCTCGAACAATAAGTCTCAAATCGAAAAGCCGGATAGGACAATAGACGTGCAAACCCCATCCGACGCGAGTGCGTCGGCTCCCACTCCCACTGCAGGAGCCCTCAGCACAGATTCGATACAGCCGACTCAAGGCGAGATGCCCTTTGCGGTGGTGCTTGGACAAGCCGTGACCGAGTTACCCAAAGATCTGTACATCCCTCCGCAGGCGCTGGAGGTCTTTCTTGAAGCCTTTGAAGGACCGCTCGACCTTCTGCTCTACCTCATTCGCAAGCAGAACCTAGACATTCTGGATATCGATGTATCCCAAATAACCGAGCAGTACATGCAGTACGTCGATTTGATGGATGCTATGCGGTTCGAACTGGCCGCCGAATATCTTCTCATGGCGGCGATGCTGGCAGAGATCAAATCCCGCATGCTGCTTCCCCGATCGGAGTCCGTAGAGGAGGATGAAGACGATCCGCGAGCACAACTCGTACGGCGCTTGCAGGAGTACGAGCGCTTTAAGAAAGCTGCGGAGGACATCGAGGAGCTCCCGCGAATGGAGCGTGAGCATTGGATCGCCACAGCGGCTCCTCCAAAGATAGAGAGGCAGCAGCCGCAACCTGATGTCGATATGCGCGACCTCCTCTTACTTCTGAGCGACGTTCTACGACGCGCCGAAATGTTTGAGAGTCATCAGGTGCAGCGCGAAGCGCTGTCCACGCGCGAACGGATGTCAGAGGTACTTGAGCGACTTAGTGGAGAGCAGTTCGTGCCTTTTGTAGCTCTGTTCTCTCCCGAAGAAGGAAAGCTGGGAGTCGTCGTGACCTTTCTGGCGATCATGGAGCTCATGAAGGAATCACTGGTAGAGATTGTACAAACCGAGAGCTTCGGCCCGATCCACGTGAAGGGACGAGTGGAATGAACGACGAGTACAACCTGGTCCAGATTCTCGAAGCCGCACTTTTCGCGGCCGGTAAGCCGCTGACTCTTGCGAGCATGGCGGCCCTTTTTGACGAACACGAACGACCAGACACGGCCTCCATCAGGGAGGCCTTGGCCCAGATAGATTCAGCGTGCGAAGGACGGGGCTACGAACTCGTCGAAGTCGCGAGCGGATTCCGTTTTCAGGTGCGAGAGCAACTCAGCCCCTGGGTAGGCCGCCTCTGGCAGGAGAGACCTCAGCGCTACTCTCGCGCACTTCTCGAAACCCTGGCACTGATCGCCTATCGCCAGCCTATTACCCGAGGCGAGATAGAAGAGATTCGAGGTGTGGCCGTCAGCACCAATATTATTCGCACGCTGCACGAGCGTGAGTGGATTCGCGTCGTTGGGCATCGGGATGTGCCGGGGCGACCTGCGATGTATGCAACCACGCGCCAGTTTCTCGACTATTTCAGTCTCAAGAGCCTCGATCAGCTTCCCGCTTTGGCCGATATTCGCGATCTGGAAACGCTTAATGCCGAGCTCGGTTTTGCCGATGCGGTAAGTTCCGATCAGCCAGACAATGCGTCTCTAGCCGATAACGTCACAGCGTTGCACGAAGCTCGCTCGGACCAGAACAAGGAGGTAACTGGGGAGTCGCCGGCGACCCAGGTGAAAGCAGCAGAACCCGAACGCGAGCCCTCACCGACAGTGGAGGCTCAAGCGGGCGCAGCTGACGCAGGAGACATATCAGAGCCGCCGGAGCCGAAAGGACAGGTACAAGAGCCAACATCAGGACCTGATTTGATCGACGGTTCTTCTGCCCCGGTGTCCGAAGCAAATGCTGCGGCCGGTACCGACGACCAACGTGGGTAAGCCAGCAAAAAAAGGTCCTTCTGAGCCGAAATCCGCCAGCCCCGACGCCGGACAAGGGGAGAAGTTACACAAGGTTCTGGCCAGATCGGGTCTCGGGTCCCGCCGTGAAATGGAGGGATGGATTCGCGATGGCCGAATTGCGATCGATGGAGAGCTCGCTGCGTTGGGGGATCGGGTTTTCCCATCCCAGACAATCTCGGTGGACGGTAAACGTTTACAGGCTGCAGACCGTTCAAGTACCCGGTGTTTGCTTTATCACAAACCGGTCGGAGAGGTGTGCACTCGAAAGGACCCGGAGGGACGGCGTACCGTTTTCGAAAGTCTGCCTCGCCTTACTCGCGGGCGCTGGATTTCGGTCGGTCGTCTGGACTACAACACATCTGGTCTGTTGCTATTCACGACCGACGGCGAGTTGGCAAACGCCCTGATGCATCCGAGTGCCAGTATCGAGCGCGAGTATGCGGTTCGGGTTAAAGGCAAAGTAGAAGACGAACACCTCACCGCCCTGCGAGAGGGCGTGTTGCTGGACGATGGAGTGGCGAGATTTACCGATATTCAGCCGGGCGGCGGTGAAGGCACCAACCGCTGGTTTTACGTCGTTTTGATGGAAGGGCGAAACCGGGAGGTACGCCGTCTCTGGGAGTCTCAGGGCTTTGAGGTATCCCGTCTGAAACGCGTGCGTTTCGGTGAGCTGTTCATACCGTCGAAAGTGAAGAAAGGTCGCTGGCAGCAACTGGGTGAAGGTGAAGTATCGACTCTGTACGGTATGGCAGGGATGGATAAGAAAGCCCTGGATAAGCATCGGCCACGTGAGTCAGAACGCTTAAAGCGGGTTCAGCGCAAGAAACGGGCGCCGACCGATGAACCCCGGAAGCGTGATCGAAAGCACAGTGACGAGCGCGAGCGAAAACACAGGCCAGAAGGACGCAGCAAACCTGCTAATTCAGCAAAGACAGCGAAAACTGTGAGAGCAGCAAAAACAGAAAGAACCGGCAAGGCGATCAAAACCAAACCCCCTAGTAGAAAAGCTTAGCAAGTATCCCAAGGCGCTTAACCGCCTAGCACGTACCGCGCTCGTCGGAGCACTACTGTGCGTCGAAACTGAGCCCCGTTTGATCCATGCTCACGTCATCCATCAGGTACAGGTAGCTTCGGAGTATGGCTTCCGGGTCGGGATTTGAGCTGGGCGGTTCGGCGGGATAGGCAGCACGACGCATGGCGGTGTTGACCGCGCCTGGATTTATACAATTGCAGCGGATTTTACTGGTGTTCTCGAGCTCGCTCGCCATAACCTGGCTAAGCCCTTCCACCGCGAACTTCGATACTGCATAGGCTCCCCAGTACGCACGTCCGGAACGACCTACCCCCGAACTCGTGAGGACCACCGATGCGCTGGGTGCGGCGTCCAACAAAGGCAGCAATTCGCGGAGAAGCAGGAAATTCGTGCTTACATTCACCTGCATGACTTCCTGCCACTGCGACCAGGAATACTGAGAGAGCGGTTTCCGATCCCCTAGAGTTCCTGCATTCAACAGCAGTCCGTCTAACTGAGGGCACTGGGAAGCTAGCAGGCTGGCAAGCTCCCGATACGCATCCTCATCGACACGAGCCAGGTCAAAAGGCAACGCCAGAGGTTCCCGGCTGCTATTGGCGATGATTTCATCGTAGGTCTTCTCAAGGCCCTCCACGCTGCGCGAAAGCAGTGCGATTGTGGCTCCGTGCTCGGCGTAGCTAATCGCAGCACGTTTACCGATGCCATTACTGGCACCCGTGACAAGGATTGTTTTGCCGTCAAGAGCGTCGGCAGCAGGAATGTAGGATGACGGTACCTGAATGACCTTAGTGCTCACTGACTTGCTGCCTCAAGCTCAGAACTCGCAGGGAAAATGAGATTATGGAGGTCCTCGCTGGAGTGGGCTACGGAATCTGCACGCCAGCTGCCCGGGTCGTCTCCATCTTCTATGTACCCGTAGGCCGCGGCGATCGTGTACATGCCCGCACTTCGACCAGCTTCGATATCGCGTAAATGATCGCCGATATAAATCACGCGCTGCGGGTCACAATTCAGCTCATCGCAGTTCTTGAAGAGACACTCCGGATCGGGCTTCGCGGCGCTAACATCGTCCGGACATACCGTGCTTTGGCAGTCGATGTTGAGTGCGCTGAGCAGGGGAATCGCGTAGGCACGGGGTTTATTTGTGGATATTCCCCAGGCTATGCCTCGCCGCTCGAATGTCGCCAGAAGCAGGCTGATTCCCGCGTATGGGCGAGAGTGCCGTCCTAGCTGGGTGCCGTAGAGATCGAGCAATCTTTGGCGCTGAGCCTCAAATCCTGGCTGGGCTTCATCAAGCCCAAGCGCGAGCTTCACCAGCGCCCGGGAACCGTTCGAGACGCTACGGGTTATACGGGCCGGATCCATGACCTCACGGCCGTTCTCTTCAAGCAGCTGCTGTACCGCTGGGATGAAGTCACCTGCGGTATCCACCAGCGTGCCATCCAGGTCAAAGACCACGGCCTCGAGCTGATTGCCAGGATGCTTCACGATGGTCTTTTTGCGTGAAGAAGATAATTTACCGACACATCCGACTCGCTGAGCCGATATCGCTTGGTGATCGGATTGTAAATAAGCCCTGTCATCGCCTGCAGATCGAGCCCCGCCCGACGCAACCATTGCGACAGCTCCGAAGGGCGAATCAGCATACGGTAATCGTGTGTCCCGGTCGGCAGGAGTCGCAGAATTCGTTCAGCACCGATGATTGCGAAAAGGAAGGATTTGGGGTTTCGATTAATGGTTGAGAAAAAGATGTCCCCGCCGGGTTTAACGAGTGCGGCGCAGGCGGCCACTACCTGATCCGGATCCGGGACATGCTCGAGCATCTCCAGACAGCAGACTATGTCGAACTGGGCCGGTTCTGACTCTGCAAGTTGCTCGGCGGTGCTCAGGCGGTAATCAACCTGTACCCCCGACTCCAACTGGTGCAGTTCGGCCACGCGAAGCGCGGCCTCTGCCATGTCTATTCCCGTGACGGCGGCTCCGCGCACGGCCATTGCCTCAGAGAGAATGCCACCGCCGCAGCCGACGTCGAGGAGGCGTTTACCAACAACGGGCGCTCGTTCATCGATCCAGTTAGCCCGCAGGGGATTGATGTCATGCAGCGGCTGAAACTCGCCTTCGGTGTCCCACCAGCGCGACGCAATCGAATCGAACTTCGCTATCTCTCCTGGATCGATGTTGCCTGCTTCACTCATAGGTCCTTCGCGTCTTTCATTCGTCATCGAATTTTCACCGTGCGCTGAACCAGGGCTCATCGCTCACGGATTCTGCAGTAGCGCGTCTTTGAATTTCTGCCGTTAGTGCGTCGTTGCGCTCACCACGTCGTGGGTCAGGATTACCGGCAACTGGTAAGTCCTTCTCTTGATACAGCGCCATTGTTAAATCGGTCGGCCCCGCGCGCCGGCAGCGATCGTCCGTGCCCAGTCTGCGGCACACTCGAGACATTCACTCAGATCCAAGCGCATGTGCGCCCCTGATCGGACCACCTGCTGACCCGCAACCCAAACATCGCTCACTTCGCTACCGTTGCACGCGTACGCAATCTGTGATGGCAGATTGTAGATCGGTTGTGTGTGCGGTGCAGACAAGTCCAACGCGATCACGTCCGCCTGCTTTCCTACCTCGAGGCTGCCTATCTGTTCATCGAGTCCCATTACCCGGGCACTGCCCAGAGTGGCCATACGCAAAGCATCTAGGGCCGGGAGCCGCTTGGCGTCGTTCAGCTGATGTTTTGCCAGAAACGCGGCGGAGCGCATCTCGCCAAACATGTTTAGATCATTGTTACTGGCCGCCCCGTCGGTTCCAAGGCCCAGGGGAACGCCCTGGTTCATGAGTTTTGCAGCCGGGCACGCACCTGATGCGAGTTTCATGTTGGATTCGGGGCAGTGCACGATACCAGCTCCGCTTTTTAGCAAGAGCTCCTCATCGGCTTCATCGATGTGGGCCATGTGTACGCACTGCGTTTTCGGCCCGAGTAGCCCCATGTCGAACAGTCTTCCAAGGGGGCGACGCCCGAACTGGTCTACTGAGTCGGCGACTTCGCGCGCAGTTTCATGCACATGGATCTGTACACCCATATCGAGCTCGGCCGCATACACAGCAATTCTTTCTAGAACGTCCGGTCCCACGCTGTAGGTTGAGTGGGGGCCGAAAACGACCGTCAATAGGGAGTGGCTTTTCAGTTCGTCCTGGAGGGCCAGGGCCTTACTCAGATACTCGTCAGGCCCAGCTGCCCAGCCGCTCGGAAAATCAATGATAGGTGAACATAGCTGGCAGCGAATCCCATAATCGCGACAGAGCGCCGCGACAACCTCAGGAAACAGGTACATGTCCGAGAAGCAGGTAGTACCACCGAGAAGCATCTCCGCAATGGCGAGCCTCGTGCCGTCGCGAACAAAATCTTCACCCACATGGGCAGCCTCTGCCGGCCAGATGTGATTCTCCAGCCAATGTTGAAGTGGATGATCATCTGCAAAACCCCGGAAAAGCGTCATTGCGGCGTGACCGTGGGCATTCACAAGCCCCGGAAGAAGCACATGGTTAGGCAAAGTCACGGTCTTGGTTGCTCGCCAGAGCGCTATGTCGGGTTCCTGGACGATACCCACGATACGACCCTCGAGAATTGCCAGAGCCGCGTTTTCATAAGTTACCCCGCGGGGTTCAATCGGTAATACGTACCGGGCTTGGATGAGTAGATCTACGGTGGGGTGCATCAAGCGCCTTCGGCTCATAACGGCCGTACAAGTGAATCGGGATTATACGCTGACCCCGCAATTGGCAGGTGGATTCGATGAGCATTGTGGCGGCGCTTGTCCGCTGGATATCGATGGCGCTGCTACCGTTGGTCGGGGTATAATTCCCGCTGTTTTTGTCGCGACTGCTCCCTCTGTTTAGCTACCAAAAAATGGCGCCGGCGGGTGTGTTTTGATTCCGCATGTGCCCGTTTGCCGGCACCTGATTCTGCGTACGGATCGCCATCTGAAGAATCCTGCGACTGATCCGTGACAGCTCAGAAACCCAAAAAGCCGAAAAGCAAAAAAGCCGAATTAGTCCATGGGCGAATTAGCAAAAGAAATCCTTCCAGTAACCATCGAGGACGAACTCAAGCAGTCCTACCTCGACTATGCCATGAGCGTAATCGTCGGGCGCGCACTGCCGGATGTTCGAGACGGGCTCAAACCTGTTCATCGCCGCGTTCTGTTCGCCATGAACGAACTCAACAACGACTGGAACAAGCCGTACAAAAAGTCAGCCCGCGTCGTTGGTGACGTGATTGGTAAGTATCACCCGCACGGAGATTCGGCGGTTTACGACACCATCGTTCGGATGGCCCAGCCCTTTTCCATGCGCTACACACTCGTTGATGGGCAGGGAAATTTCGGCTCGATTGACGGCGACTCGGCGGCGGCCATGCGCTACACCGAGATACGCATGTCCAAGATCGCGCACGCGCTGCTATCAGATCTTGAGAAAGAAACCGTTGACTTCGTTGACAATTACGATGGAACGGAGCAAATCCCGGCTGTTCTGCCTACCCGGGTCCCAAATCTGCTCGTCAATGGCTCGGCGGGAATCGCGGTGGGAATGGCTACCAATATCCCGCCTCACAACCTTCGCGAAGTCGTAAATGCCTGTCTTGCGTTGATCAACGAGCCCCAGAGCACCGTCGATGAGCTGATGCGCTACATCCCCGGGCCAGACTTCCCTACAGCCGCGATCATCAATGGGCGTGCGGGAATCGTGCAGGCCTATCGAACAGGCCGTGGCCGCATCTACGTGCGCGCCAAAGCCGAAGTGATAACCGATGAGAAAGCCGGGCGCGACACCATTGTCGTGCACGAGATTCCCTACCAGCTCAACAAGGCGCGGCTCATAGAGCGTATCGCTGAGCTGGTTAAAGAGAAGAAGCTAGAAGGTATCAGTGAGCTGCGCGACGAGTCAGACAAAGATGGGCTGCGAATCGTAATTGAGTTGCGCCGGGGCGAGATCGGTGATGTCGTCCTGAATAATCTGTATGCGCAGACCGCACTGCAGAGCGTCTATGGCATAAACATGGTGGCGCTCGTCGATGGTCAGCCCAAGGTGCTGAATCTGAAAGAAGTGCTTGAGGCGTTTCTGCGTCATCGCCGGGAGGTCGTTACCCGGCGCACCGTCTACCTACTGCGCAAAGCGCGGGAGCGGGGTCACGTGCTTGAGGGGCAGGCGATTGCGCTTGCCAACATTGATCGGGTCATCGAACTCATAAAAGCATCACCAAGTCCGGCTGATGCGCGCGAAGGGTTACTTGCTGAACGCTGGACGCCGGGCGAAGTCACCTCCATGCTCGAACGCGCGGGCGCTAGTGCGTGTAAACCCGCGGATCTTCCCGCCGAGTACGGTTTGCACGATGGGCTATACCGCATGTCGCCGGCCCAGGCGCAGGCGATCCTCGACCTACGACTACACCGCCTGACGGGCCTGGAGCACGAAAAACTGCTGAAGGAGTTCCAGGACAAGGTTGCCGAAATTGCTGACTTGCTCGATATCCTCGAAGACCCTGAGCGGCTTCTCCAGGTCATACGTGAAGAACTCGAAGAAATAGCCACGGAGTTCGGCGATGAGCGGCGTACCGAGATCAGAGACTCGCAGGAAGATCTCACAGCAGAAGATCTGATCACACCAGAAGACCGGGTGGTGACCTTGTCCCACGGCGGCTATGCCAAAACCCAACCGCTGGCGGAGTACCAGGTCCAGCGTCGCGGCGGCATGGGCAAAGCGGCTCTTACGGTGAAAGACGAAGACTTCGTGGAGCATCTGCTGATAGCGAACACGCACGATACCCTGCTGTGCTTTACCAACCTCGGCAAGGTTTACTGGCTCAAGGTTTATCAGATCCCCGTCGCTGGGCGCACTTCACGCGGGCGCCCGATGGTAAATCTGCTGCAACTCGACGAAGGCGAACGGGTGACGTCGATACTGCCGCTGGAAGGCGAGACCGAGAACCGTTTTATTTTTATGGCTACCGCGAAGGGCTACGTCAAAAAGACGCAGCTGAGCAGCTTCGCGCCGCGAACAGCCGGGCTGCGAGCCATCGTCCTTGAAGAAGATGATCTGCTTGTGGGCACAGCAATCACCGATGGTGCACGGGATGTCATGTTGTTCAGCAGCGAGGGGAAGGCCATGCGCTTCTCCGAGACCAGTGTGCGACCCATGGGCCGCGCAAGTCGCGGTGTTCGCGGTATCAACCTGGCTTCCGATCATCAGATGATCAGCCTGCTGATACCCGATGCAGCTGGAACAGTACTTACCGTTAGTGAAAACGGCTACGGCAAGCGCACGGCGGTTGATGATTTTCCGACCAAAGGCCGGGCCGGAAAAGGCGTGATTGCGATCGCCAGCTCCGACCGCAATGGTCGACTGGTCGGCGCGCTTCAGGTGTTTGCAGGCGATGAACTCATGCTGATCTCGAATCAGGGAACACTGGTGCGCACCAGCGCCGACGAGGTGTCTCAACAGGGGAGAAATACGCAGGGAGTGCGGATCATAAGGACCAAGCAAGGTGAGTCCCTAGTGCAGGTAGGCCGTATTGTCGACGCCAACGGCGATGATGGCCCGGTCGGCCAAAGCGAGCAGGGCAGAGGTGAAAACAGCGAAGAGGGTACCAGTGCCAGCTCGAATGAAAATGACGAGTGACGAAAAGGCTCCGGGCACAACCGATGTCGAATCGATGGTCTTCAGCGGAAACGCGCGCTCGTGTGGAGGTGCATGAAGATGTGTGAGTTGGGAGGAGCTTCGTGAGCAGGGCGTTCAATTTTTGTGCCGGCCCTGCCGCATTACCCGAGACGGTGCTTCAACGCGCCTCAGGAGAAATGCTCGACTGGCACGGTCGCGGTATGTCGTTTATGGAGATGAGTCATCGCTCTAAGGATGTGGTCGAGACAGCCGCTGCTGCCGAAGCGTTGCTGCGTCGCCTTCTTGGTATCGATGATGAATTTGCGGTGATTTTTGCCCAGGGCGGTGCCACGACTCAATTCGCCGCGGCACCGATGAATCTCGGGGGTACTGTTCGGCGCTTTGCTTATGCCAACACGGGGCAATGGTCGAAAAAAGCAATCAAGGAAGCAGGACAATACGGCGAAGTTGTGACCGTAGCGGAAGCGACAGCGGACGCGCCGCGCTCAATACCATCCCAAGCAGAGTGGGCGGATTCCGAAGATGCTGCTTATTTGCACATCACCCCCAATGAGACCATCGATGGCCTGGAGTTTCACTGGATCCCGGAACACGATGTGCCACTCGTTGCCGACATGTCGTCAACTCTGCTGTCCAGGCCCATCGATGTCAGCAAGTTCGACGTGATCTACGCCGGTGCGCAGAAGAACATTGGACCGGCGGGGCTTGTGCTACTCATCGTGCGCAGGGATTTGTTTGGTCGGACACTGGAGGGCTGTCCGTCGATGCTTAACTGGCAGAAAGCCGACGAAGCGGGTTCTATGTTGAATACACCTCCGACTTACTCAATTTATCTGGCGGGGCTGGTGTTCGAGTGGATTGAGGAGCAAGGCGGACTTGCAGCAATGGAGCAGCGCAATCGTGCAAAGGCTGAGGCTCTTTATGCGGCGATCGATAGCAGTGATTTCTATGCCAATCCCAATGCACCCGCAGATCGATCGTGGATGAACGTGCCGTTCACGCTCGCCGATGATTCTCTGGACTCGGAATTCTTAAGCAAGGCAGACGACGCCGGTCTTCTGAACCTTAAGGGCCATCGTTCGGTCGGCGGCATGCGCGCAAGCATCTACAACGCAACCGGGATGGATGCGGTCGATGCCCTCATCAGCTTTATGGCCGATTTTGCTCACCAGCACGGTTAGCCCAACGCTTCCCGGTACATGGATCGCTGATGATGAAACACGGTTACACGTCAACTAGATGCCCGATCAGCTTATTGAAAAGTCGCCTCGGGTACGCAGCTGACTGGGATATCGTGAGTAGCCCGTCGTGAGCCGCTCCGAAACCGATTCAGGCCTCGATTCGAGCGATGGGCTTGTTCACGGCGAAGATCGGCGCGGTCTAGAGACAGTTCGTGAAGACATCGATGCGATAGATACGCGGATACAACAGCTGATCGCGGAGCGTGCGCGTTGCGCGCAGCGCGTGGCCGAGATAAAGCTTGAAAACGCGCAGCACCCTGAAGCCGAGGGCGAACCGCCAGAAGTAGTTTTCTACCGCCCGGAGCGAGAAGCGCAGATTCTGCGACGGATCATGGACCGTGACGAAGGGCCGCTACCCGGCGAAAACGTCGCCCACGTCTTTCGCGAAATCATGTCGGCCTGTCTCGCGCTTGAGAAGCCGCTGCAGGTGGCTTTTCTTGGCCCGGAGGGTACCTTTACCCAGGCTGCGGCGATGAAGCATTTTGGTCATGCGGCGATTTGCGTACCACTGGGCACCATCGATTCGGTCTTTGCGGAGGTTGAGTCAGGGCAGTGCAACTACGGCGTTGTGCCCGTCGAGAACTCGACTGAGGGCATGGTCAGCCACACTCTTGACAGCTTTATCGACTCGCCCTTGAAGATATCTGGCGAGGTCGAGATGCCGATCAGCCATCACCTTCTCGTAGCACCGGGGGGCGATTCTGTTGAGCCCGCGCTGATCTGCGCTCACCAGCAGGCATTGGCGCAGTGTCGCAACTGGCTAGAAGCGCACTATCCGCGAGTCAAGCGACAGGCCGTCAGCAGCAATGGTGAGGCGGCTCGTATGGCGGCATCGCAGCCGGGAGTCGCAGCCATTGCAGGAGACCTGGCGGCTGAGGCCTACCAACTTACGAAACTGTTCCAGCATATCGAGGATTCCGCCGACAACACCACGCGATTTCTTGTCATCGGTCGCAACGAGGTTCCGCCCAGTGGTCGCGACAAAACCTCAATTGTGGTTTCGAGTCGCAACAAACCGGGTGCGCTCTACACTCTACTCGATCCCTTCCGCAAAAATGACGTGAGTCTCACCCGGATTGACACACGGCCGTCGAAAACTGAAAAGTGGGCGTACGTGTTTTTTATCGAGTTTGAAGGGCATCTTCACGATCCGGTGATCGCGCAGATCATGAAGGAACTCGAAGAGCAGTCTCTATTGCTGAAGCCTCTGGGCTCCTATCCGCAGGCGGTACTTTGAACTCGGCCAACGCGCAGCCGATTCCACGGATCGGCATCGCAGGGGTCGGCCTCATCGGGGGATCGCTCGCGCTTGGACTGCGGCGGAGCTGGAAGACAACAACGCTCATCGGCTGGGATCTGAGCTCGGATGTCGCCGAGGGTGCCAAAAATGCCGGCGTGCTGCACGGGGTGGTCGATTCTCTCGAGGCTCTGTTGGCCACCGTCGACGTGCTTGTCCTCGCACCGCCAACTTCGGCCTGCGCGTCGTTATTAGAGCAAGCACTGACCAGCGAGAGCTCCGACTGCATAATTACCGATGTGGCCAGCGTGAAGGGCCCGCTCACGAAGGTTTCCCAAAAGTTCTCAGTAGAGCGCACGCGGTTTTTCGTTCCCGGTCATCCCATTGCCGGGTCGGAACGATCAGGTTATGAGGCCGCGCGTGCTGATTTGTTTGCAAATCATGGCGTGATCCTAACGCCAGACCCTGATACCGATTCGGCATCGATCGATGCGGTCAGGCGAATGTGGCGCGCTGTGGGCGCTTCTGTTTACGAGATGCCAGCGAAGGATCACGATGCGATCCTGGCGCGGACTAGTCACCTACCTCACATGCTTGCTTTTGCACTTGTCCAGGCGCTTGCAAGTCACGAGGATCGTGACGCGATCTTTCGGCATGCGGCGGGTGGCTTCCGCGATTTCACGCGTATCGCGTCCAGCAACCCGATCATGTGGCGCGATATTGCCTTGAACAACCCCGATGCCCTGCTCGATTCCATGGATGAGTTTGAACAACACTTACAGAAACTTCGTCTGGCCATTGCCGATGGTGACGGTCTGGCACTTGAGCACTTTTTTCGCAATGCCAAGCATGCGCGCGATGAGTTCGCGAGGAGTTTTGATCACAGGCACGAACATGAATCACCCAAAGCGGTGTCGAACGAGTCAACTAACTCATAAAGCTCTGATAATGATTTACGGTCAGATAGTGATCAGATTAGATTGTCATGGATTTTGAGCTGCAGCCGGGTGGATGTGTGCGGGGCCAACTGCGGGTTCCCGGCGACAAGTCGATCTCTCATCGGGCGGTGATGCTGGGGTCGCTCGCCCACGGCGAAACGCGTGTCACCGGCCTGCTTGAGGGCGAGGACGTGCTTGCTACGGTCCAGGCCTTCCGGCAGATGGGAGTCGCTATTGAAGGGCCCGAGAACGGCAGCCTGCGAATTCTTGGTGCAGGCCTCGATGGCCTCGAGAAACCACGTGCGGCATTGGATATGGGGAATGCCGGAACCGGTATGCGTTTGATGGCGGGAATTCTCGCTGGTCAGACCTTTTCCAGCGAACTGTGTGGTGATGCTTCTCTGCACAAGCGGCCGATGCAAAGAGTGATCACGCCTCTTAAGAAAATGGGGGCTAAAATAGATTCAGCGGAGGGAGGGCGGCCGCCACTTCGCATCATGGGCAGCCAGTCGCTTCGTGGCATTCACTACGAACTGCCAATGGCCAGTGCGCAGGTCAAGTCGGCCGTTCTACTCGCCGGGTTGTTCGCAGACGGCATTACATCAATAACCCAGCCGGCTACCACGCGCGACCATACCGAGCGGATGCTTCGCGGGTTTGGCTATGAGCTTCTCGAGGATGAGCAAGCGGTGTCACTCGCAGGCGGTGCCACGCTCACAGGCTGTGCTATCGATGTCCCGGCCGACATATCTTCGGCGGCGTTTTTTCTGGTGGCGGCAAGTATTGCGCCGGACTCTGAACTCCTGCTCACGCACGTTGGAGTAAACCCCACCCGTACCGGCGTAATCGATGTTCTGAGATTGATGGGCGCTAACATCGAAGTCGGTGAGTTGCGTCTGGTTGGCGGCGAACCAGTAGCTGACATAGTGGTGCGTCACGCGCCGCTCAGAGGCATCGAAATACCCAGAGAGCTGGTACCTTTGGCCATCGACGAGTTTCCGGTTCTATTTATCGCCGCCGCATGCGCCGATGGCACGACGGTACTGCGGGGCGCCGAAGAGCTTCGGGTTAAAGAGAGTGATCGAATAGCGAGCATGGCTGCAGGTCTCGACCAGCTCGGAGTGAGTACCGAGATACTTGATGACGGTATCGTGATCCAGGGCGGCCCCATAAAAGGCGGCGAAATAGAGACCTTTATGGATCATCGAATTGCCATGGCTTTTTCCGTCGCGGCCCTGCGGGCGAGTGAACCCATTCGGGTAAAGCAAACGGACCATGTGGCCACGTCGTTTCCTGGTTTCGCCCGACTCGCAGCAGATCTTGGCTTGCAGATCCGCATAGTCGGACCGTGACAGCGCGATCGAGTGAATCCGTTCCCGTCATCACCGTGGATGGGCCCGGTGGTGCTGGTAAGGGCACGCTGAGCTTTCATCTCGCGCAAGTACTGGATTGGCACATGCTCGATAGTGGAGCGCTCTACCGAGTGACGGCACTGGCTGCACTGAGTAACGACGCAGCGACAGATGACGAAAGCGAAGTCGCCGAAGTGGCAGCCAATCTGAAAGTGAGGTTCGAGCCAGCGTCTCAGGGTCTTACCAAAGTGTTCCTCGATGAGGAGGACGTCAGTCTGGATATCCGCAGCGAGGCCTGCGGTGTGCTCGCCTCTAAAGTGGCATCCATGCAGTCCGTTAGGCAGGCCCTACTTCAGCGACAACGCAGCCTGGCAAGGGCTCCCGGACTTGTGGCTGATGGACGTGATATGGGCACGGTTGTTTTCCCGAATGCGGATTTAAAGATATACCTCACCGCGAGTGCAGAGTGCCGAGCGGCCCGTCGCAGAGAGCAGTTGCTGGCCCAGGGGCAAAGTGTTAGTCTCGCGCGCCTTCTCGAGGGCATCGAGGAAAGAGACGCGCGTGATCGTAATCGGTCGTCCTCGCCTTTGAAGCCCGCTGAGGATGCGTTAGAGATTGATTGCAGCGCCCTTACTGCTGCGCAAGTGTTTGATAAAGCACTTTCGGAAGCGCGCTTACGGGGGTTGGCTTAGTCATTATGTTTAGGTACCAGCCTAGTGTCGGTCAAGGTATTAGGTGAGGTATCAGCTAAGCATTACTGAGCATTACTGAGCATTACTAAGCATTACTAAGCATTACTAAGCATTACTAAGCATTAAAAGTGAAGAGCTCGGTCTGCACCACAACGTCCAGCCAGGTACAGATCAGAGTAAACTTAACGGACCCGCTTTGCTGGATAGAGCGGGCTAAAACGGTGAGAAGCGCTACGGATCGATTGCTAGCCGGCACCCTAACTCGTTCGTTTTCTTTCTGGGCCTGAAGCTGGGTTTCGCCAGCTATATCCATCAACTGTTCGTCGGCGGTTGGATACGGCCTCAGCACCTTCCGGACTGTGAATCAGCCGCTATAACCGCTCGACATTTGCTACCGGCAGCCCCGGCGGCAGTCTCGCGGTCCTGATCGCGGTTGGATCGACAGCGGTGGAGTCATCTGAGATTCCGGATGAAAGCGTTTTGGACACGCAGGACGTCGATACGCGGTTAGGTTGCACGCTAGATAAAGCTCCTAAGCACACTCACCTAAAAGGTAATTTACATGAGCGAATCTTTCGCTGATCTTTTCGAAGAAAGTTTAAAAACCGTAGATATGCAGCCCGGTTCGATTGTTACTGGCGTAGTGATCGACATTGACAACGAATGGGTCACGGTTCACGCCGGCCTCAAATCAGAAGGGGTCATTCCCCGAGCGCAATTCATCGATGCCGCTGGTGAGTGCTCGCTGAATGTGGGCGACGAGGTCCAAGTTGCTCTCGAAACCGTCGAAGACGGCTTCGGTGAGACAAAGTTATCGCGAGAGAAAGCCAAGCGCGCCGAAGCTTGGAAAGATTTGGAAGCTGCCTTCGCGGCCGAGGACGTCGTTCGCGGTGTGATCAACGGCAAAGTCAAGGGTGGCTTTACAGTAGATATCAATACGATCCGCGCCTTCCTGCCGGGCTCCCTGGTCGACGTGCGTCCCGTACGAGATACAGCACACCTCGAAGGAAAAGAACTCGACTTTAAAGTCATCAAGCTGGATCAAAAGCGCAACAATGTCGTTGTGTCGCGCCGCGCGGTGATGGAAGAAGCCAACAGTGCCGAGCGCGACGCGCTGCTTCAGAGCCTCCAGGAAGGTCAGTCGATTAAGGGTGTCGTCAAGAACCTGACTGACTACGGTGCCTTTGTTGATTTGGGTGGAGTCGACGGTCTGCTGCACATTACCGATATGGCGTGGAAGCGCATTAAGCACCCGTCCGAAATCGTGGAAGTCGGCCAGGAACTCGACGTTAAGGTGCTTAAGTTCGATCGCGAACGCAACCGCGTGTCCCTGGGTCTCAAGCAGCTGGGCGAAGATCCCTGGGTTGAGATTACCGGACGCTACCCCGAGGGCAGCCGCGTAATGGCCAAGGTCACGAACCTCACCGACTACGGCTGTTTCGCCGAGATTGAAGAGGGTGTCGAGGGCCTGGTACACGTCTCGGAGATGGACTGGACCAACAAGAACGTACACCCCTCCAAGGTTGTTCAACTCGGTGACGAGGTAGAGGTTATGGTCCTCGATATCGACGAGGAACGACGTCGTATATCTCTTGGTATCAAGCAGTGCCAGCAAAACCCCTGGGATGCATTCGCCAGTGGCTACGCCAAGGGAGATCGCATCTCCGGTGTTATCAAGTCGATTACGGACTTCGGTATATTCATCGGCCTTGAAGGCAACATCGATGGACTGGTGCATTTGTCTGACATCAGTTGGAACGAAACCGGCGAAGAGGCAGTGCGAAGCTATAAGAAAGGTGATGAGATCGAGACCGTCATCCTCTCGATAGATCCGGAGCGTGAGCGCATATCACTTGGCGTGAAGCAGCTGGAGGACGATCCGTTCAACAACTACATCTCGCTGAATGATCGCGGAAGCATCGTTACCGGCGAGGTTGTTGAGGTTGACGCGAAACTGGTCACGGTCAAGCTGGCCGAAGAGGTAATGGGCACACTAAAAGCGTCCGATATTTCTCGAGAGCGGGTGGAAGACGCGCGCAACGAGTTCAAGGTGGGCGACAGTGTTGAAGCTAAGATCGTGTCTGTCGACCGGAAGAATCGAACCGCATCGCTATCCGTGAAAGCCAAGGACTATGATGATGAGCAGGAAGCTGTCCAGTCTATGAAAGAGCAGGACGAAGCATCCTCACCGGGCACAATTGGTGATCTGATCAAAGCGCAGATGGGCGAGAAGTAAGCTCCTCAGCGCGAACAATTAGAACTCAGGGGCTTCGGCCCCTTTTTTGTGCCCATTAGTCCGCTAAATTTCTTTAAAAAATAATAGGTTGCGTGTGTTTCGCGAAATCGCCAGAATTAGGTACTGGCATATTTGAACTCTCCGGAGAGTTTCGACACAGCACGGTGTTATTGATCGGGCAGAGTGGGTAGAAGAGTGCGTAGAAGAGTGCGTAGAAAGAGAGGGTAGAGATGAACCGGCAGGGCCAGTAAAGATTTACTGAGAGTTAGCGGCTAGCTAGTAAACTGTCGACGTAGAGAAAGTCGCCATGTAGTGCGCAGGCACAAGTAAAGAACTCATTAGATAGAGAAGTAAACAGAGCGGTAAAGAACCCGGTGATTGGCCGGTGATAAAGCGCAGATGCTGAGTACTTCGAGTACTTAACGCAAGAGTGGATTAGCGAAGCAGTGAGAAGTAATGACTAAGAGTGAACTGATCGAAGCAATAGCGCTCAAGCAGGCACAGCTATCCACGAAGGATGTTGAGCTCGCCGTAAAAACGATTATTGAGCACATGTCGCACTCCTTAAGTTCGGGCATGCGAATCGAGATTCGAGGCTTCGGTAGTTTCTCGCTTCACTACCGAGAGCCGCGACGCGGGAGAAACCCCAAGACTGGGGATGCGGTCGAGTTGACCGGCAAATACGTGCCTCACTTCAAGCCTGGAAAAGAACTGAGGGATCGGGTGAATCTCGGCCTCCAGGCAGGGCTTTGATGAAGCTACTGAAAAACCTGCTGGGTCTGGCGATTGCGCTTGGTATGGCCGGGGTCGGCGTTATGTTCGCGATCCAGAATGAGAACCCTGTCCCCCTGGACATACTGGTGCTTACTCTTGAGCCACGAAGCGTGGCTCTCTGGGTGCTTGCGGCCCTTGCTTTGGGTGGAATCCTGGGGATGATGCTGTCTTCGTTCGCAGTTCTGCGGCTGCGAACCCGCTTAATTGCCGCTCGGCGCCAAATCGCCAGCGCGCAAACAGAGCTTGATCGAATAAGATCCGCCGGTCACGTGAATCGTGAATGAAGGCCTACTGTTCGCACTGCTTTTTCTTGCCGTAGCGAGTGGTTGGTTGCTCGGACGGTTTGTCGGGCGCTCACAAAGCAGCACGTCGCTTTCACTTCCGAGCCAGTATTATCGGGGGCTCAACTACCTCCTTGATGGACGCCCGGATGGGGCGGTTGATCATTTCATTTCAGCGCTTGAGGTCAACAGCGAAACGCTGGAAACCCATATCGCGCTGGGAAATGTCTTGCGCCGCCGCGGGGAAGTCGAGAGGGCGATTCGAATACATCAGAATTTGCTGGCCCGTCCCAATCTTTCGCAAGAGCAAATGCACATCGCGCACTTGGAACTTGCGCGTGACTATGTGAGTGCGGGGCTACTGGATCGCGCAGAAAAGCTGTTGCTCGATCTGGTGGAGGAGTCAGAGGAGCAAAGAGATATTGGCCGCCAGCACCTGATCGATATCTATCGGTCCGGAAGCGACTGGCGCAGGGCAATAGAAATCGCGGAAGAACTCCTGCCCAAAAAGTCTCTTCTGAAGGGCTCGGCTGCCAGTGGTCGTCTTCCGGGGCAGCCGATCCCCACACAGCTTTCCCATTTCTACTGTGAACTTGCTCTTCAGGAGTGGAGTAATGGTCACCCGGACGATGCTAGGCAGCTCCTGGCTCTTGCGCTGGACGTCGACACGTCCTGCGTACGAGCGTCGTTGGAACTAGGGCGGCTTGAAGCATCCAGCGGCAATTACGAGCGCGCGATTGATGCACTGAAGCGCGTTGTGGATCAGGATCCACGATTCCTGGCAGAGGCGATACCGACACTGCGCGATTCTCACGCTGCGCTGGGTCGCGAGCAGCAATTGCTGGAGTACTTCAAGCAAAAGCTGGATGCTCACCCGAGTACACCGCTCACAATCGCGATTGCAGAAGACCTTCTGCGCGATCAGGGTGAGCAGGCCGCCAAAGATTTTCTTGCCCAGAGACTCACTAGCGAGCCCTCGCTACGCGGTCTCAGGCGCTGGATTCATTTAAATGAGCCTTCTCTGCAAATGGATTCCAACGAAACATTCAACGTGCTGGGGGTTCTTCTTGATCGGCTTATTGAAGACCGTGCAACGTACCAGTGCGATCACTGCGGATTTTCGGCGAAACACCTGATTTGGTTTTGTCCTGGTTGCAAGTACTGGGGAACGTTTGACGCTACGAGTCGGGTGGAAAGTTCTTGACCGACGTTTTGCGACGGCGGCTCGATCGCCATCTACATCGTGTTTGTGCAAGCCAGATCGAGAAACGAACATGAAGTCTCCTATCATCGTCGCACTAGACCGGCCCGATGCTGCAAGCGCCAGGGCGTTGGCTCGGGCGTTGGACCCCAAGTTGTGCCGCCTCAAAGTCGGTAAGGAGCTGTTCACCGCAGCGGGACCTGCGTTGCTGGAAGAACTTCAGGGACTGGGGTTTGAGATTTTTCTTGATCTCAAGTACCACGATATTCCCAATACAGTTGCGGGTGCGGTCACCAGTGCGAGCACGCTTGGCGTGTGGATGGTCAACGTTCACGCGAGCGGTGGACGGCGCATGCTGGAAGCGGCAGCGTCTGCCGCACATTCAAGTATGACCCCTCCGAAACTGATCGCAGTGACTGTTCTTACCAGTATGGGGCTAGCCGATCTTGCGGAGATTTACCCAGTTGATTCTGTGGAGATGCTCGTAGGTCAACTGGCAGATCTCGCCCGCCACAGCGGTTTAGATGGGGTGGTGTGTTCAGCTCAGGAAGCCCCTGGCCTGCGCACCCGCTGCGGCGACGATTTTCTGCTGGTTACACCTGGAATCCGACCAGCGGGGACGGCGCATGACGATCAGACCCGGATCGTCACTCCAGCGGCAGCGCTTGCCAAGGGTTCGGACTATCTGGTTATTGGTCGACCCATAAGTCGTGCCGAAGATCCTGCCGCAGCACTCCAGGCGATCGTAGAATCGCTGGATTAGCAGCCGCCGATACCTCATTTTCGATCCTGACCTCTCTATTTCGCGCGCCAATCCGGCAGGCTCGAAGTGATCTGCTAGCCTGCCTGCTCGGTGATGGAAATCCCGGTAACCACCGGCGTTCACTGAAGCTTTCGCAGGTTATAAATACGGACAGACAAGGAGGTCAAACCGTGAAACGACTGCAACGTAATCTACCCATCAATAGTGAACCCAAACGCTACGGCGCGAGGGAGACTCAACTGCACTGGCGAGCGCTGGGGACACCAATCCCCCGCTCGGACGGACAGCAACTCCCACTCCACAGCCATGGTGTGCAAGAGAGAGTCAGCCAGCAACGGGTGGCGTGGTTCCCCGGGCTCAAGCAAGCCAGCCGATTGTTGACTCTGGCGTTAGCTTGCTTATTCGTGCAACTAGCCCCTTTTGGCGCACATGCGCAGCAGACAGAAGAGGGCGTGGTGCAGGAGCAGCGCTTCGTTAACATCAATCAGGCTGACGTGCCGGAGTTGGCGGAACTACTGAATGGAGTGGGGCAGGCCAGAGCAGAAGCTATCGTCCGCTATCGAGAACAGTTTGGGCCTTTTGAGACAGCGGAGGAACTGAGTGAGGTTCAGGGTATTGGCATGGCCACCGTTGAGCGCAACCGAGCGGTAATCCGACTTCGCTAGCAACGCGGGTTCTGCTTGCAGCGGGTCCGCGGTTTAGCTGGTGAGCTCGCTCTGTGAAGAGTCGATCCCGAAGCAGTTTAGGTGTCACCATTCACGGAGCGAGCCATACTTTATTTTTCTTTCGACACCCCTCAACATCGCGCGTCGTACAGACGCTAGTGAGGCAGTGTGGAAGACGACGACGAATCCGGCGCCGGAGAGGGACCCGATCCAGCTGAAGAGCTCTGCGTTGTGACCGGCGCCAGTGGCTATCTCGGAAGGACACTTTGCAGTCTTCTGGCGGATCAGGGAGTCAAGGTGCTAGGCGTAGGTCGCCGCGAAGTCGCGACGCACGGCTGTAGCGATTTTATATGTCATGACCTCGCTCAGGAAGCGGTATTGACACTCCCCACAGGCGTTACGGCGGTCTACCATCTTGCAGCGACCGCGCACACTTATGCCAATTCGGCACAGTATCGTAAGGTCAACGTCAACGGCGCACTCCGCGTAGCGAACGCGGCCGCCAGAGCGGGCGCGGATCGACTGATCTATGTCAGCAGCGTCAAGGCCAGCCGGGCCCAGAATCCTACCTACGCCGCTGATGGCCCGGCTGACTCGCTGGACTACGGGGCGAGCAAGCGCCTGGCGGAAGAAGAGCTTCTGACCCTGTGCGCTCGTCACGCAATGCGCTTGGTCATCGTTAGACCGGCACTAATGTACAGCTCGCAGCCACCAGGTCATCTCGCGCTGCTTCGTCGCTGGTGCCGGTTGAGGCTGCCCGCGCCACCTGACGTAGGGGGGCGCAGCATGGTGAGCCGAGAGGACGTGGCTCGCCTACTAACCAAGCTGCGCAATGCGGACAACACGCCGCGCACTCCGATCACCATCACGGACGGAAAGAAATACAGCGCGGCGCGAGTGCACGCGGCGTTCAACCAGGGGGCGAATCGGAGGCCGTTGTTCGGTACGCCGTCCATCGCTACCTGGCTACTGCTTGCACGAGCTTACGAGCGTATGCGCCGCGTCCCGGCCGGCAGCATGGTGGAACGATTGTTTGGTGAAGAGCTATACACACAGTCAGGCCTAGACGACCTTGGGTTTTCTCCCGAGCTAACCTTGGAGCTAGCGCTGGGCCAAGCTCGAGGGCAAGCTCGGGGGATAGTCGACTGATGCCCGTGGTAGCGCTATTGATCGCCCTCGCGCTCACCGTGGGGGCAACTACGTTATACCTTCCGCTCGCGAGACGCAGACGGTGGGTCGACGCACCCAATGAGAGAAGTGCTCATCGAGAACAAACGCCAAATTCGGGTGGGCTTGCCATTGCCGCGTCGCTGGCGGTCAGTTTTGTAGTCTTCGGGCCCTTGGTGAGCGGATCCCTCTTACTCCCAGCGCCTGCTCTTGTCGCCTGGCTTTGCTTTGTCATCATCGGCGCACTGGACGATCGACTGTCGCTGCCGATTGCCTTTCGACTGTCCTGTTACCTTGGGCTGGCGGTTCTCGCAGTCTCTCCTATTTTTCCGTTTGATGAATATGGTCTTGTCTCGGCCCTGGCGGCCCTGGGTCTCACCTGGCTCGTCAATCTCTTCAACTTTATGGATGGTATCGATGGTATCGCGTCGCTTCAGTGCTTACTGACGAGCTTTACCCTCAGCATTCTCTTGTTCATCACGGGATCACCTCGCGAATTGCTGGTCTTTTCGATGATCATTGCGGGTGCTTACGGCGGTTTTCTGATGTTTAACTGGCCCCAAGCCAGGCTCTTCATGGGTGATGCGGGCAGCCTTCCAGGTGGGTTGCTCTTGGGGGTTCAAGGCCTGGCGCTGGCGAGCGCAGATGTTAGGCTGGGCCTCGCGTGGGTTCTGCTGATGAGCCCGTTCCTACTCGATACGAGCTTCACCCTGGTTCGTCGTGCTATGCAAGGAAAGCGTATTACTCAAGCCCACCGAGAGCATGTCTATCAACACCTGTTCAGAAGATTCGGGGCGTTAGCGGTCGATCGGGGATTGCTGCTGCTGCACGGACTTTGGCTTGCACCGCTAGCGGGCTTGTGTGCGCTCACAGCGGCTCCTGTATGGACGTTACTCACTGCTAGTTTATTCCCGCAACTACTTCTCATAGCGTGGGCCTTTCGTTTGAAGTAAAGTGCACTTAAACGGCGGAAATACAAACCAACAGCCGACCAACAGCCGACGACTGACGACGACAGACGACAAATTAGAGTCGAATGTGCGCCCCCAAGGGTGCTGAACCAGCTCGGCCGACAATGCGCCTGACCAGCGCGGAGTGAACGCACGGATGAATCCAGTAAAAAACCTGGTGAGCCACATGCGTCCGGGAATCGAAGCAGTAACAAGCGTAACTGCAAATGCGCTCGACGTCCCACGCAACATCAAGCAAACGGTAGTGCTTGGTGTGGACATGGCGTTTGTCGCCGCGTCCATGATGATCGCCTTTCTGCTGCCCCTTGATACTTTCAGTGCATCACCGGGGGGGGTAGAGTTTTTCGTTGCAGTACTGACACTTAGCTCGACTGCGATTATCTTCCTCCGCATGGGCCTTTACCGGGCCGTTATCCGCTTTATGGGCCACCACGCCATCTGGACCATAATCCAAGCAGTAACCTATTCGACTTTGGTTATGGGTGCGGCTGTCTTTTTTACCCAGGCCGATGTGCCCCGCTCAATGATCTACGTTTACTGGGCGCTGCTGATGTGTTCAGTGGGAGGCACCCGACTGGCGATCAGGGCCAGCTACCAAGCGAGCCTGCGCTCCAGCTCTAAGAACGTACTCATTTATGGCGCGGGTGAATCCGGCCGCCAGCTCCTCACAGCTTTGCATCACGGCAACCAATATCGAGTGGTAGCGTTTGTAGATGACGATCCCCGATCCCAACACTCGGTAATAAATGGTCTTCATGTGGCACGACCGCGTGAGTTGGAGCGACTGGTTGAGGAGCATTCGATAACTCAGGTGTTACTTGCGATTCCTTCCGCTACGTCCGAGCGTCGCCGGGAAATTATCAACTCCCTGGTTGGTCTTCCTGTTCACGTTCGTACCGTTCCCAAGATCAATGAGCTTGTTGCCGGTACCTCTGTTGCCAGTCAGATCCAAGATATCGATCTTGATGACCTGCTGGGACGAGACCCAGTACCGCCCCATCCCGAGCTGATCGAGCGGTGTATTACCGACAAGGTGGTTATGGTGACAGGGGCTGGAGGCTCGATCGGTGCGGAGCTTTGCCGTCAGATCCTGGATGCAGGCCCCCGGGAGCTGGTGCTCCTCGACAATTCCGAGTTCGCTCTCTATCAGATCGAGCGCGAACTGCGCGAGGCAGCTCTTAAGAGTCACGTAACTCTGAATTGCCTGCTCGGTTCGGTCCGTGATCGCGCTCGTATGGAGACGATCTATCGAACTTTTGCAGTTGAGACGGTCTATCATGCGGCCGCTTACAAACACGTACCCATGGTCGAGCACAATGTAGCAGAGGGCGTAGTTAACAACGTCTTTGGGACCTGGCATGCAGCCGAGGCAGCTCGCGACGCGGGCGTCAAAACCTTCGTTTTGGTATCAACGGATAAGGCTGTTCGACCAACCAACATCATGGGCGCCACCAAGCGTTTCGCCGAGCTGATTCTCCAGGGTCTTGCCGGCGAGGACAGCGCTACCAGGTTCTGTATGGTGCGCTTTGGAAACGTGCTTGGGTCTTCGGGGTCGGTTGTACCGCTGTTTCGAGAGCAAATCGAAGCGGGTGGGCCCGTAACGGTTACTCATCCGGAGGTATCTCGGTACTTCATGAGCATTCAGGAAGCGGCGCACCTCGTACTTCAGGCGAGCGCCATGGGCACCGGTGGCGACGTTTTCGTATTGGATATGGGTGAGCCCGTACAGATCGTGGATCTGGCTAAACGAATGATTCGCTTAAGCGGGCATGAGGTCGGGGGTGGTCGCGATGGCCTCAACGCAGTCGACATCGACTTCATCGGGTTGCGCCCCGGTGAAAAACTCCACGAGGAGTTGCTGCTGGGCACTTCCGTCAGTGGCACCGGGCACCCCATGATTATGCGAGCCGAGGAAGAGAGCCTTTCTTACGGAGAGGTTATTCGAGCGCTCACTGAACTCCAGGATCGCTGCGATGCGATGGACTGCAATGCCATAACGCGCCTGTTGTGTGAAGCCGTGCATGGCTTTGAGAGTCGTGAAATCAGGCATGACTATCTATGGGTAAAGCAGGGACGGGCCGGTAAGCGTTCGATTGCCGTCCACGCACGAGGTAAAGAGGCCAAGGAATCATCCAAGGTCCAGAAACTGTTCCCCGATTCTTCCGTGGAGCAACGCTAGGGAGCCTCACCGGCGGTTACGCCATTGCGGGTCTAAGCGCCAAACGCACCTTTGCTTTTCCGCCGGATTCGCACGCTGTAGCTGGTTTTTCAACCACGGCTACCCTGATCGACGTCCACCCATCTAAAACGCGATCTCCCAACCCTTAATCCGAATATCGGTGTGGCATGGAGTTCCGAGCCAGGTTTGCAAAGTTCTCGCTTTTACGCTCGCAACAGAATACTGGGAAGAGTCGCTTCGCGGCCGCATAATGGCCAGAACATCTTCCTGCACTGAACGTGATGAACTACGACCTATTCAATGGAGATGCCGACGGCATCTGCGCGCTGATCCAGCTGCGACTAGCCGAACCAAGAGCAGCGGAACTCGTCACCGGCGTTAAACGGGATGTATCCCTGGTGCGCCGCCTTCCCGATACCGACCTGGACCAGGTGACGGTCCTGGATGTGTCGCTGGACAAAAACCGCGACGATGTCGTTCGCGTTCTCGATCGGGGCGCAGATGTTTTCTATTGCGATCATCATTTTCCTGGCGAAGTCCCGGCGCACGAAAACTTTGACGTGCTCATTAAGACTGACGCGAATGTCTGCACCAGCATTCTGATAAATGAACGTCTGAAAGGTGCCCACACACCCTGGGCTATCGTCGGTGCTTTTGGTGACAACCTTGATACAAGTGCTGCGGCACTCGCGCGACCTCTTGATTTGGACGTTGCGACTCTCGACCTGTACAAGCGCCTAGGGACTTATGCGAACTACAACGGTTATGGTTCCGCCCTCGAGGACCTGCACTTTCACCCGGCGGAGCTGTTTCAGCTCATGGCTTGTTATGACCGACCGGAGCAATTTGTGAGTGAGGCCGCCACTAGCTTCAGTCGTCTGGAGAACGGCTACATAGACGATATGGCTCAGGCGGCTGCGACCACACCTAGTACCGAGATGAAAGAGGCGGCCGTTTTCATTTTGCCAGACGCGCCCTGGGCGCGTCGCGTGAGCGGCGTGTTTGGTAATGACCTGGCGAAACAACACCCAGATCGCGCGCATGCGGTACTCACAGAGAAAGCGAACGGTGACTATCTGGTCAGCGTACGGGCTCCTCTGAGTGACAAGCGTGATGCCGATACCATTTGTCGCCAGTTCGACACAGGCGGGGGGCGCGCGGCGGCGGCGGGTATCAACAACTTACCGGATTCGGAACTCGGTCGACTTGAGCAACTGCTGAGTGCCACCTATGGCTAATCGGCGTTTGGATTGGGATGACCTGAAAGTTCTACTTGCGCTATCCCGTCGGAGGTCTGCACGGGCGGCAGCACAGGAACTCGAAATCAGTAATTCAACCGTAACTCGAAGGTTGGATGAGATGGAACGCACTCTCGGCGCCCGGCTCTTCGACCGGACTCCGGAAGGCTACCGCATGACGCAGACGGCTGAGAACCTGTTGCCCACAGCAGAGCACGTAGAAGAACTTGTTCTTGGGGCAGAGCTGCAAGCTCGCGGCGTTGACCAGGAGATTCAAGGCACCATTCGTCTCACTCTGCCTCCCGCTAACGGATTCAACGTACTGATGGAGCGGCTGGCCGAGTTTTCTAGCAAATACCCTGGTGTGGAACTCGAGGTGATCACCAGTAACGAGTCTTTGGACCTGGGGCGCCGCGAGGCGGATATCGCCATCCGGCTTTTCCGCACGGGCAATCGGCCCCAGGACAATTTGATTGGGCGGAAGATCTCGGCGATGACCGTCTCCGCCTACGTGCATCGGGAACTGCTACGCAGAGACAATCCTGAGGACGTGAGTCACTTAAGCTGGATCGACTTGGGCTCCGGCCTGAATGACAGGCCGTGGCAGACCATTTGTAGAAACGGTCATCTGCCCGTTAAACATAAGATCTACGACCTGAATCTTCAGGTAGAAGCTGTCCGGAACAAAATGGGCATAATGTTCGCTCCCTGTGCGGTTTTCCGTGATATCCCCGAGGTCGTACGCGTACCGGGTGAGGAATGTCTTCATTTTCTGGATCTTTGGGTCGTAACCCATAAAGACCTTAGATTATCGGCTCGTATGCGCATTCTGCGGGAGATACTGGCCGAGGAGTTGATGACTCTTCGTCCTTACTTCGACAGCTCGCTTTCTCTTGAAAGCTCTGTTGCATAATTGCAGCGCCTTCGATCATTTTTGGCTATCGCGTTTCATTAATAGAACACCTATATTTCTCCTTGAGGTTTCACCCCTTAGCCGATTTGGAGAAACAACATGAAAAAACTGATTACTACTGTGCTCGGAGTTGCACTCGCGGCCGGCGCCGCATCTGCGTTTTCGGGCAATGATGACCGTCAAAACCTGAAGCAGTGTAAGGCCGATATCGCGTCGTACTACGGAGAAAAAACCAGAGTGCGCCTGCGCAGCATCAAGCACAGCAGCGGCGAGAGCCATCTGCGAATGATGGTAAACCCGAAGGGCGGCGAAAACACGTTGCTTGTTTGCTCGGTCGGCCGCGATGGCATTACGAGCCTCGCAAACAGAGATGGAGTGGCGCTTGCGCCTGCTTCCGACGAGCAGAAGGTGTCGCTGGCAAACTGATCGCTGTATTACTGGAAGACCCTTTCCGGGGCCTTGGGCCCCGGCTTTTTCCACCGGTCGCCCGTGACCTTCCATTCTTTCCCTGTGGCCTTTCCAGATCGCCACGTTTCGTTCCCGTGTTTCTCGGGGTACACCGAGCTGGGACGGTTAGTCCTCTACATCATCGACGTCCAACTGACCGCTGAGCCTGCGACGGATATGTGACCAGGACATTCCCGTTGCCAGCAACAGAGATACAACGACCAGAGCGATCCACGTCAGAGCGCTCGTCGATTCAAAGCTCAAAATTCCAAGGTCTATCAGCAGCCAAATAAAGCAGCCAAACACCGCTGCACCCAGCGAGATTCCCAGAATTCCCAGGGAGTTGAAGGTTGCGCGCAAAAACATGATCCACGCAATCAACAGCACAAGGCCCAGCAACGCCGGTGCCGGGCCGATCGTGAACCCATCCGACATGAGCCACCCCACAAAGGAGTAGGAGGTCGGATTGTAGGTTCCAAACACCAACAGCAACGCAAAAATCCAGCGATAAAGAAAGTTGTCAAAGCCGAATGTTGAAGCCACCGAAATCCCCCGTAAATTGATAAGGGCCTTAAGCTAGAGGAAAGCGAACGTACTGGCAATGTTCGTAAACTAGTTGTCTTTTGTTTGGGTGCACACCCCAGTAGAGTTTTCGAATGGAGCGAGTGTATCGGTACCGATGCTAACTGCCCCAAGTCGCCAGGTGTCATCACTCAGGTTGTTCCCCATAGACGCTGTATTTCATCAACGCCGCGCTCATAAGAGGCGGTCATATCGCCCGCGGGCTTGCAGGTCGTTGCGCCGCATGCGGGATAAGCACCTGTTTGCGATTCTGTTAATTGCGACCAGCGTGTATCCACAGGCGTCCTACGCTGGGGCCGACGTTAGCGCCCTGAATCCTCCGGAGAGGCCTTCATCTGCCATAGAGGAAGTTACGGTATTAGCGACGCGAGATGCTTTTTCGCAGCGAGATCCGCGGACCACAGTGTTTACCAATGATGATGCCGTTACGCTCGAACGAACACCCGCGGACTTGCTGGAGCAGATGCCGGGTGTGTCGCTCACCGGCCAGGGCGGGCTGCTTCAAAGCTACAGCGTCCGCGGTTTTAGTCGTAATCGACTCAGAACCGAGATAGCTGGTGTCCCCATTATCACTGATCGCCGTGCCGGTAACTCCGTTGCTTTCCTGCCGCCGGCGTTTATCGACCGTACGAGTGTTAACCGCAGCGCTGTCTCATCGCTCTACGGTGCCGGTGCCATGGGTGGCGTGGTCAGTTTCGATATGGCCAACCCGACGGGTTTCGAATTCTCCGGCGAGACGCGCAGCAACGATCGCAACACATCGCTGAGCTTTATGGCGAATGTTCTTAATGTTCGTGACGGCGAGTTAGGTGTAGGGTTTAGTGCGCGGCAGGCCGAAGACGCGGAGGACGCGCGCGGCGCTTCGCTTAATACCGAGTACGATCAGTTCGCGGCGTTCGCCCAGGGGAAGAAAACGGTGGGTTCCCACCAGCTCAGCGCGACTTGGCTGGTGAGCTCGGGTTCCGACATCGGCAAGAGTAACGCCGATTTTCCGGATAGGCGGGTGAGTTCCTATCCTGAGGATCGTCACAGCGTGCTTGCGCTGGGGTTTGAAAGCGATCGTGTTTCACTCCGTGCGTTCAACCACTACCAGGACTGGAACACGCGAGTCACACGTATCGGTGAGCGAGAAAACTTGACCCGCTATCGCGGCGCTACCTGGGGGGCGGTGCTGCAAACACCCCTGCAGCTGGCCGGCGGAATCGGCGCATTCGGCGCCGAATGGCAGGCCCGGCGCAATGTTCGGATAGATGAGCAGGAGCAGGCGCTTCCAGGTGGTTCTATTCAAGCCCAGGAGCTCGTGAATGCTGATGAGGACATTCTGGGTCTGTTTATCGGGCAGGGTTGGATCTTCAAGTCACTCGAGGTAGACGGAAGTGCCCGCTACGATTTCATCCGACAAAGTGCGGGATCCGCCTCAAGTGACAGGAGCGATGATCAGTGGTCGGCGAGCGTCCGTGTCGCAAAACGACTGGGTAGTCACTGGCTGATTCAGAGCGAAGTCGGTACCGCCTATCGTTTTCCCAGCTTGTCAGAACGTTTTTTCTCCGGATCCACGCCCCGTGGCGAGATTCGGGGGAATCCGGAATTGGAACCCGAAACGCGTCGCGCTTTCGAGGTTGCCCTGCAATTCTCAGCGCCGCTCAAGCAGGGGGCTGACGTGGGTCTCTCGCTGAACCTGTATCACAACGATCTCGACCGATACATAGAGCGGGTAACGCTCGACGACACGGTGCTGGGTTTTCGCAATCTTGATTCGGCGACGCTCGAGGGCCTTGAGCTTGAAGGTACGCTGAAAACCGGGAGGTTCAGCCATCGGTTGAGCTATCAGTGGCAGCGTGGTGAGGGTCGTGACGGTGAGCCGCTCGCGGATCTGAACCCGCCCGGTTTGCGCTACTTTGCCACTGCAACGGTAAGCCGTTTTCAACTTAGCAGTGATTTTCACTACCGCTTCGAGCGTTCAAGGACCGGTCCCGGTGAGCAGCCACTGGATGACGTAATGGTCTGGAATGCGAGCGTAAAACGCCAGTTCAACAGCGGCTGGAGTGGAGAGCTTTTCGTCACCAACGTATTGAATGAGCAATATCTCGCGAGCGCTGATGATCTCGCACCGTTTCAACCAGGTCGCACCTTCGGCGTGCGGCTGGCTCTGAGTGGCGCAACGTTGGGTGGTCGATAGCGGAAGTCGCGCAAACTAGAATCGGGCTCGCGAACTCTCACGTCGACCGAGGGTTTACTACCGCCAGACCCACGAAGGCCAATGCTGCGCAAGAGCACTTGGGCGGCGTACTTACAATGCGTCGCGACCACAAAAAATCGCGGCCACAAAAATCGCGGCCACAAAAAAAGGCAGCCTATCAGCTGCTTTTTTTTTAAGTACCCATAGGTCCCGCCAGACCGACCGCGCATTTCATTTGCGGCGATCCTGGCAGCGATCCTCAAAGATGGCTCCGCCTGCTGGGCTCGAACCAGCGACCCAATGATTAACAGTCATTTGCTCTACCAACTGAGCTAAGGCGGAGTAGTCTCGTCCAATGCGTTGCTAGAAGCGCCACGCGTTAGCGAGGCGGGCGATTTTAATCAGCTGTACGCTGGTTATCAACAGCGGATTCACTACACTCTCGACCCCGATAGCGCGTACCACAACTATTCACCCCGCGCCGGAGGTGCAGCTGAGTAAACCGCATGAGCAAACCCTTTAAAGTGCAATCCTCCTTTGAGCCTGCAGGCGATCAGCCCGAGGCCATAAATTCCCTGGTTGAAGGTATCCAGGCGGGCCTTGCGTCGCAAACACTGCTTGGGGTCACGGGCTCCGGCAAGACCTACACGATGGCCCATGTGGTGGAAAAACTGCAGCGGCCGACGATCGTAATGGCTCACAACAAGACGCTGGCGGCGCAGCTCTATGGGGAATTCAAGGATTTTTTCCCTGAAAACGCGGTCGAGTACTTCGTGTCGTACTACGACTATTACCAGCCGGAGGCTTATGTACCTTCCTCCGATACGTTTATCGAAAAAGATGCGTCCGTAAACGATCACATAGAACAGATGCGCTTGTCGGCGACCAAAGCACTGATGACTCGGTCAGACTGTCTGGTCGTTGCGACGGTCTCAGCTATCTACGGTCTCGGTGATCCGGAGTCTTACTTCCGCATGGTAATGCACATTTCGCGTGGTGAGATGATCGATCAACGCCACGTGCTGCGCCAACTGGCTGAGTTGCAGTACACGCGCAACGACATCGATTTCTCGCGGGGCACCTATAGAGTGCGCGGCGATGTTATCGACGTGTTTCCAGCCGAAGCCGAGGCGGAGGCGGTTCGCATCGAGTTGTTCGATGAAGAAGTCGAGAATATCAGCCTGTTCGATCCTTTGACGGGTGCGGTCATCGCTAAAGTGCCACGTATTACGATCTTTCCCAAAACGCACTACGTGACCTCACGCGACATCATGCTCAACGCGGTGGAAGAAATCGAAATTGAACTGGAAGAACGCGTCGCCCAGCTCAAAGAGGTCGAGAAAAACCTGGAGGCACAGCGCCTGCAGCAGCGAACCCGCTATGACATTGAGATGATCCGAGAGCTCGGCTACTGCCAGGGTGTAGAGAATTACTCCCGCTATCTCTCGGGCCGCGCTGCCGGTCAGCCACCACCGACGTTGTTTGAGTATCTGCCCGACAATGCTCTGCTGATCATTGACGAATCGCACGCGACCATTCCGCAAATCGGAGCCATGTATCGAGGCGATCGATCTCGCAAGGAAACACTTGTGGAGTATGGCTTCCGCCTGCCATCGGCGCTGGATAACCGGCCTCTTAAGTTCGAGGAGTGGGAGCAGATGCTCCCTCAGGCGATTTTTGTATCCGCCACCCCCGGGCCCTACGAAGGCGAGCATGCCGGTTCGGTAATTGAGCAGGTGGTCCGCCCAACCGGCCTGGTGGACCCGGATTTGGAAGTGCGGCCCGCCAGTACCCAGGTCGATGACCTGCTGGGTGAGATACATCAGGTGGTGGAAGCGGGCGACAGGGTGCTAGTAACGACGCTCACCAAACGGATGGCTGAAGATCTCACCGAGTATCTAACCGACCACGGCGTGAGGGTGCGCTACCTCCACTCCGATATCGATACGGTCGAGCGCGTTGAGATTATCCGGGACCTGCGCCTCGGTGAGTTCGATGTGCTGGTAGGTATCAATCTGCTCCGAGAGGGGCTCGATATGCCGGAGGTCGCTCTGGTGGCGATTCTCGACGCCGACAAAGAAGGTTTTCTGCGCTCCGATCGCTCGCTGATTCAGACCATCGGGCGCGCCGCCCGTAACCTGAATGGCCGGGCTATTCTCTACGCTGATAACGTGACCGGTTCCATGCAGCGTGCCATCGAAGAGACCGAGCGTCGGCGTACGAAGCAACTCGCGCACAATGAAGCCAACGGCATCACACCTCGAGGTGTAACCAAGAGCATACAGGACATCATGGAAGGCGCCCGGCGTATGCCCACAAAAGCTCGCGCGAAAGGGCAGAAGGCGGGCGAAGACACGCTGGCCTTCAGCAAGGAAATCCTCAATCTTTCGCCGAGCGCGCTGGCACGCAAGCTTCAGCAGCTCGAATCGACCATGCAAGAGCACGCCAAAAACCTGGAGTTCGAGCAGGCCGCAGCGCTTCGCGATCAGATTACCGAGATTAAACAGCAGACGTTTGTCGGAGCCTGAAGCAAGCGACACGGTCGAGCGAGGATCGCGCAAACCCAGATGCTGCGATACAGCAGCGGATCTTAGCGGTCATCGAAGACTCGCGTAAGTCTCGAGCCCGCTTGCCAAACTGAGCGGCAGTGTCAGGAGAAGCACGACTCCCGAACCATCGTCGCGGTTGCGCGCGGCAAGCTCACCACCATGCGACTCAGTAATCGTTCGAGCCACGTGCAGACCGAGGCCAAGGTGGCTGCCGTCCGAGACTTTGTGTCGAAGCGTCACCATGGGCTCAAACAGGCGGGCTCGTAAGGCATCAGGCAGTGTTGGGCCGGTATTACTTACATGCAAGCTGAGCGAATTCCTGCGGGTGCTTTTGTCGCGCCCTGTCTCCGAGAGAGCGCACGAGCCGACTTTCAAATCGAGAATGATCGTCGATGCAAGCGGTGCAAAGCTGACCGCGTTTTCTACCAGCTTATCGATCGCCTGAGCGAGTAGATCACCATTCCCACGAACTACCAAGGCGATTCCACGGGATTCGGGGGGCACTTCCAGTGTGAACTTGTGATCGGTAAAAGTCGTCTTGTAGGCACCGACAAGAGATCGAAGCAGGGCCCTAAAGTCGACGTCTTCAAAATCGCTGCTGCGGAGACTGTCCTCGATGCGCGATGCCTCACTCATAGCCCCTACGATGCTCGTCAGGCGATCCAGGCCTTCCTTCGCCCTGCAGAGATACTCATCGCGAGCCGGGGTAGCTGGCTTCGAACCCAAGTGTTCAAGCGAGCTGCCGATGATCGCGATCGGGGTTCGCAATTCATGAGAAAGCGTGCTGGCCAGGCTGCGAAGATACTGGTTGTAGTCACCGATCTGACTGAGCAGATCCGCGTAGCTGCGCGACAATTCGCCGACTTCGTCACTGATCCCGCTGCGCGGAAACGCTTGCGGAGCCAGTTGATTGTCGGCGACGCGTCGGGCGGCCAGGCCGAGGCTACGAATGCGCCAGCTCAAGACGCTGGCATAAGCGAACAGCCCAAGATAAGCAGTTGCCAGTACTAGTGCACCAAGTCCCAGTAAACGACTGGTCGCGCGATCAGTGAGAGCGAGATAGCGCTCCGTTGGATCACTGACTGTTACGGTGCCGAGGGCGTCACCACCGTGCCCTATCGACGCGGTCGCACTGACGATCCGGGTGGCGCGGTCGTAGCCCGCTTGTATTGCAGCTTCCGAATTAGCGGCGTTCTCGGTTCCAGCAAGCTCTCGCTGCGGGTCGGGCAGAGCGGCACGAAACATCCAGCGCAGCATCCAGAACACCTGTTCGTCGGGCGATGTGGTGTCCTGGAGCGGGGTTCTGATTCTGCCTACGGTTTCGCCGCTCCTATCGGCTACGCGAACCACACGACCGGGTTGGCCGAACGCTTCTAGCCAGACCTGCAATTCCGGGACCTGGTAGATCAACCAGGGGTGCTCTTGCTGAAACAGAGATCGAAGATCAAAGAGCAGCTGTTCCCGCGATCCCTGTGCATCTATCACTCGCAGTCCCAGGCGAGCGCATGTTGGTCCGAGTGGGCCTTGAAGCTCCAGGGTATAGCCGCCTTCGGTCTCGCGCCATGCGCCGCGAAATACGTCGTTTCCAGCGGCTTGGTTGTACCCAATGGCCCTTGTGCGTACGGGGCCCGGCGCCTCCGCGTTCACCTCCAGGCGATTCAAGACACTCATTTCATCCACGCAGCTAAGCTCTACTCGATCCGAAGGGGCATAGGGTGTTTGATACTGTCGGGTAACGTCAGTGACGGTGATCAGCAAAAATAAATGGCGGTCCCAGGAGGCGGCTCTCACGGATACACGGGCGTCTGCGGCGGAGAGCGTGCTGGTTCTCAGGTCTCGCCAGTCGGTGGCGTAGCCATCGGAGAACAGCGGAGCTTCTGCGACCCCAATAGGCCATTGCTGAGATGGGTTTGACACGGCCGTTCGCGTTGTTATCGGGTAAATGAGTTCCTCGTCTTTAGAGAGCGCATTGGCGATCGCCTGTGCGGTCGCCCGCGTCGCGAGCAATTGACCCTGGCGCAACGTCGCTTCTGTTTCGCGGATGTACTCGCAGCCCGCCCAGGGAAGGCTGAGCAGCAACAGGCTAACGAGTAAGAGCTGGGATCTAAGGCCCACCGTCGTCAGGACTCAAGCCAGCGGTAGCCCAGTCCGTAAGCGGTAGCGAGGGCTGAGAACTCGGCATCAATCTCGAGAAACTTCCGCCGTATGCGCTTTATGTGGGAGGTGATTGTGCTGTCATCGAGAACAGTGTTCGCGGCCTCCATGAGTTGCCCGCGACTGCGCACCTGCCCCGGATAGCGAGCGAGGGCTTCTACGATCCAGTATTCGGTGACGGTCAAAGCTAATGGCTCAGACTTCCAGCTTGCCTCGAGTCTTTCACTGTTAAGTCGCAGGTCACCGCGGGTTAGCTGCGTCTCCTGGTTGGATCCGTCCCGTACCGCTCTGGAGCGCGCCAGCAGCGCACTGATCCGTGCCTGAAGATGCAGCAGGCTTATATTCTTGGTCAGGTAGTCGTCGGCGCCCAGACGAAAACCTGAAACTATATCAATGTCCTGATCGCGGGCAGTGAGGAACACCACGGGAAGTTCGACGGACTGGGAACGCAACCAGCGACATAGCTCAAAGCCTCCCTCCAAATCCTTGCCCAGGGCAATGTCAACGATGGCGAGATCTGGAAGCCGTACCTCTGCGGCCGCCTGAGCGCTCACCCGGTCGCCACAGAGCGTCACGGTGAAACCTCGCTCACGCAGCGCGTCGCGGTAGTTCGCCGCCAGTGTTTCGTCGTCTTCGACTAATAGAATGTGCGCAGACACCCGCACGTCGCTCCCGTTTTTTCGCCACTGTAGCAACACCGGTCCCCGGGTGCAGCGTCTACCGGGCGGAAGCCACAATTCGCCATGTTTGCACCCATTGCTGCCGTTTTTCTGCGACAAAAAAGCCCTTGGACAGTGGTTTCTTGGTGCTCACATGTGCAGCAGACCAACAACGTGAGCGAAACCATGCAAAAAACGTTTATCTCCTTCGCGTACTTCTCACGCACGCGCATGAGCTGGGGCAGGCAGGCTTGCTCCCGAGCTGGTGATTTTGGCGGCACCCTTCGCTCCATCCTTTGTGGTCGTCGCCGAACACTCGGTTGTCTAACGTTCCTACTGTCCGTGTTGTTTTCGGCGTGGACTTGCGCGCTGGAAGACGAGGTCACCGGGCCAAGATTGAATCTAATCACTGATGGTTTGCACGCACCCGGTACACGCTCGCAGCCGGCGATTCAGCTCGCTACTCATCTGGATTTACGGATATCCGGTCTGCTGGCCCATGGCACGCTGTCGCAGCGCTTTCGTAATGAGGCCGGAAGCTGGATGGAAGCTGAGTATCTGCTACCTCTACCCCAGGATGCTGCAATTGCTCAGCTTGAGATCGTGCTCGATGGACGGGTAATAAAAGGCGAAATTCGAGAGCGCCAACAGGCCCGAGCCACTTACGATGCGGCGCGTAAATCCGGTAGAAGAGGTGTTTTGCTCGAACAGCAGCGGCCTCATCTTTTCACCACGCGTGTAGCCAACGTCCCGCCCGGCGGAGAAGTCTCGGTTCGAGTCGAGCTGGTTCTCCCGGTGAATTACGATCAGGGTGAGTTTTCTTTGCGGTTCCCCACAACGGTGACCACACCGTTTGTACCGGGTTATCCGCAGGAGCTCGAGCCAGCCGGTACAGACCAGTTCCCGCAGTGGCTCCCGCTCAGCGGTTCTGGATGGGCTGTGGCCACCGATCTCGTTTCGGACGCGCCTCTTATCAGTGCGCCTCAGGTGTCGGCTGACGGGGCGAACAATAAGATTTCGTTCGACGTTGTCCTGAATCCGGGTGTTCCTCTCGCAGATGTGCAGGCGCGATACCACGATGTAGTCATCGAGCGCTCAGGTGAGACGTTCGCCATGGCGCTTCGGGAAGGAGAGGCTGTCATGGACCGCGATCTGGTTTTGAGCTGGCGTCCGCGATCCAGCGCTCTACCCCAGGCGGCAGCTTTCATTGATGAGTTTGATGGCGATTACTATGGGTTGATCATGGTATTACCTCCGGTGGCCACCCGCGTTACACAGCCCTTGCCGCGCGAACTCCTCTTGGTCTTGGACGTGTCTGGCTCGATGCAGGGCGAACCTATACGACAGGCCAGAGAAAGTGTGCTGTTTGCTCTGAATACTCTGGGCCCAGCCGACAGCTTCAATGTGTTGGTCTTCAACGATGACTTTACGTTTCTGTTCCCGAAAGCCCAGCTTGCGACGGCCGAGACGCTTGCTCAGGCACGCCGGTTTGTAGCGCGCCGCAAGGCGGGGGGCGGAACACAGATGTTACCCGCTCTTGGTGCGGCGCTTAGACAGCCGGCAGCACGGCAGCACAGCGAACGGCAGGACGCCGAGCCCGCAAGCCTTCGGCAACTCATCTTTATTACCGATGGCGCGGTCGCCAATGAGGAGGAACTCCTGGCGTTGATTGATGAACGCACCAGCAATATGCGCGTGTTCACCGTAGGTATCGGAAGTGCGCCCAACACTTACCTGATGCGGCACGCAGCCGAACTGGGGCGAGGATCCAGCGTGTTTATTGCTCTTCCTCAAGAGGTGGCGCCGAAGCTACGTCAACTGTTTACGCAGATCGATCAACCGATGGCGCGCGACATCGAGGTTGAATGGCCGGTGGATGCGGAAGTTTTCCCCACACTGGTTCCCGATCTATATGCTGGCCAGCCGCTGCTACAGACAGCGAAGCTCTCTAGCCCGCCTGAAGGATTGACGCTGCGAGTGCGGGGCCAGGTAGGGCACAGGCACTGGGAAAATCGGCTTGCACTACCGGCCTCGACCGACGCAGGTGAGGTTGCACGCCACTGGGCACGCCGCAAGCTCACGCAGATTTTAAGGGACGGGCGCAGTGCCTTGGATTCTGACTCGGTTCGTGCTTCTGCGCTGCCAGTAGCCTTGAAGTATGGATTGGCATCGCCATACACCAGCTTCGTCGCTGTGGAAAGCGAGATCGCGCGTCCGCCTGAGGCCGAAGTGAAATCTGCCCAGATGGCTAACGTCCGACCTCAAGGTCAGGAGATCCAGACGTTCGCTCTGGCTCAGGGAGCGACACCGGGACTGTTGAAGCTTTATGTGGGCTGCTTTCTTGCATTCATTGCGTTGATAACCTTTGCGATGAATCGACCAGAGCCGATTCCGGTCGCAGAGTGCTGAAATCAAAGCGGTCTGGTCGGAGCCTGCTGCCTATATCGCTCGCGAGCGTGACGCTGGTTCTCGCAGTGACGCAGGTCGCGGATGCCGCGCTGATCTACGCGAAAGCCTGGTTGGCGCCTTATCTGATGACCCGGGCCTATGCTGCGCAGCAGAAGAGCGGGCGACCATCTAAACCATGGCCCTGGGCCGACACCTATCCCGTAGCGCGTTTGGAGATACCGCGCCTCGGCATAGAAAGGTTCGTGTTGCAGGGTGATAGCGGGCATGCGATGGCGTTCGGGGCCGGTATGGCGGAAGGAGTACGCCCAGGTGAGCCCGGCCTGGTGATGATCTCCGGGCACCGGGACACGCACTTCAAATTTCTCGAAGGGGTCGAGAACGACGATGCCATCTTGCTCGGCTACGGTGCCAGCCAGCTTACCTACCGGGTTATTACCACCGTCATTGCGGACGCCACTGATGGCTACATTCCGGCACTGCTGCCTGCGCAGGGGCTCCTACTGGTCACTTGTTTTCCTTTTGACGCGCTGATTCCCGGCGGCTCAAAGCGGTACGTAATCGTCGCTGAAAGGCTATGGAGCAGTGAAATTGCTGCAGCCCATTAGTTCTTCCGCTTTTTTACACCTGGACCATCGCCAACAAGTCACCGGCGCTGGACTTTGACCGAAAGCCGCCGCGTATGCTCAGTGAGCTGGCCCGATAGCGCGATTCGGGGCTCTCGAATCGTAGCGTATAGCACCCCCGTCAACTCGATCGGAGCGTCGAGTCGACTACTTTCGCTGTCCCGCGGGATCATTCACCATCAATGCGGTTATTTTGCCTTCCCAGCGGAGTAACTATTCCCAAGCCCGGAGTAGACGAAGCCCTGCATCTTTAACCAGCGTCGAGCGTCCTTGGGCGCCCGTTGGCAACCTGAAGACTCTTTTAAAAACAATGGCTTTCGTGCGATTTTCGACTTGAGAAACGGTGAGATCAGGATTACACTCCGCCGTCGCGCGAACTAGCGGGGTTCTTTCGACCGCTCGTGGTCTGTCGGTACCTCTGGAATTGCCCCTTTTATCTCGGTAGGTCTGTAGTCGGACCGGGGCTCAGCGGTGCTGTGAAGCAACAGTTCATGCCCGTCGTTCAGGGCTGTTTATGTAGTTCAGGACTGTTTATGTAGTTCAGGACTGTTTATGTCGTTTAGGACTGTTCATGCCGGAGCTCGGGCGTGTATCTGATTAGCTTCCACGGTCGTGTGATACAAACGAAAACAAGGTGGTGGGATCGCAAAACGCCTACGTCATAATTCGTGTGCGACCGTCGCGATCTTAATCGGTTCAGGTACGCGCTGATGCAGGCCGACTTCCAACCGATTTATTGAAAGTACGTGACGTGTATCAGGGACCTATGGAAGCGCGACAGACGGGGCTGCGGCAGGGTTGCGTTTGGGTTTTGGCTTAAGCGTTCGATGCACATAGTCATCGATGGCAATTGTCGAAGGCAGCCTTCGAAAACGACAGCAGATGGTCAGAAGCGGGACCCGCGGACCAGCCGCGAAACAGATAGCGCGATACGACTAGTACGAATAGAAAGGGCCCTCATGGGCGACATAGTGGAGACAGGCAATCAGCAAAGATAGCGGTAAGGGCAAACGTGCTCTGACCAACGACGAGATCGAGGCGGATCAGGTTCGCTTGGTCGGCGCCGACGGAGAACAGGTAGGTATCGTACCAATTGCGCAGGCAAGAGCCGCGGCCGAAGCCGCTGCCATGGATTTGGTTCTCATCGCGGATCAGTCAGATCCGGTGGTCTGCAAGATCATGGACTATGGCAAACATATCTTCGAAGCCAAGAAGCAGAAAAACGCGCAGAAGAAGCGCCAGCGTCGTACCCAGCTGAAGGAAATGAAGTTCCGTCCGGGAACAGAAGAAGGAGATTACCAGGTAAAGCTACGTAACCTCGTCCGCTTCCTCGAGAACGGAGACAAAGCCAAAGTGACACTACGCTACCGCGGCAGAGAAATGGCCCATCAGGAAATCGGTATGGAGTTGCTTAAGCGCGTCGAAGCCGATCTTGCCGAACTCGGAAACGTAGAACAGTTTCCAAAGATGGAGGGCCGCCAAATGACCATGGTGATCGCTCCGAAGAAAAAAACACACTAGACAGTGTGATTCGATGAAGCGTTTTCCCTGAAAAGTTGCTTGAATCGCGCAAAGCTTCACGCGAGGTTACATTTCAGGCAGTTGTGAGCGGCTACCACAGCAGACACTGGAAGATGTGTTTGCGACGAAGCAGCTCTGCCGAGTGAAGTTATTAGAAATTAGTAAAAGTTTTAGGTTGTAACTAGGACATCGGTCAGCTCGGTGCTCATGGCACTCAGAGCTTCTCAGGACTCAGTGGCCCGTGAATGCCCTGATGTCCGGTCCGGGTCGCCTTTGCAGGTCACCCACTGGGGGCGATCGGCAGAAAGCCACCCGGACTCATTCCGATGTAAATGTCGATGGCAACATCGACCAATTAAAGAGAAGGAATCAGCATCAGGGCTCGCGCTTGGGCGTGACCCTTACTGGATCCTCCCGGAGTAAGCAAAAATGCCGAAAGCAAAAATTCACAGTGGCGCGGCTAAGCGCTTTAAAAAAACCGCGGGTGGCTACAAGCGCAAGAGTGCGCATAAGAGTCACATCCTGACCAAGATGACGACCAAGCGAAAACGCCAGCTTCGTGGCACCTCCATGGTTCACAAAAGTGATGAGGTGCTGGTCGATCGGATGCTACGAACAAAGTAGCAGCCAGCGATCGACGATGTTAGCGACAGTCGTTTATTGAATTACTTTTTGCGGTCCTGTTAAAGGTACGTGCGAGGCACGTGCAAACGGGACGCATCGGTAGATTTTTGGGAGGACATTATGCCCCGCGTTAAAAGAGGTGTCGTAGCACACCGACGACACAAAAAGATTCTCAAGCAAGCCAAAGGCTATTACGGCGCACGGTCTCGCGTGTTCCGTGTTGCAAAGCAAGCGGTTACCAAGGCAGGACAGTACGCCTACCGGGACCGCCGGCAGCGAAAGCGTCAGTTTCGAGCCCTGTGGATCACGCGTATTAATGCGCAGTCACGGGCGAATGGCCTCACGTACAGCCGGCTGATCAATGGTCTAAAGCGCGCCGATATTGGACTGGATCGACGGGTTCTCGCCGACCTCGCAGTCCATGACAAGCCGGCGTTTGCCGCGGTCGTTGAACAGGCAAAGGCGGCTTTACCGGCTTAACTGTTTTCGATTCGCGTTCGGTGGTGCGGGCGCCGCTGATCTGGACTTAACTTCTGCTCCAATGATCAAAGGGCGCTGAACAGAGCGCTGACAATGGAGAGTATGACGCGCAGACCCAGGTAAAGCGAATCGACATGCAGGAAATGGTTAGGAGGGGAAGAGTCATGCTCTTCCCCTTTTTTGTGGCCCTGGACAGCCAGGGCCCTGCTTGCTGAGTTGGCTACTCCACGTGTTCTCGATTCGCCGGAGTAGCAAC
>JBCCPL010000013.1:0-125114 GCA_039111155.1 Pseudomonadota bacterium
CTGCAGGAGAGATCACGTTTATTCCAGGTAGAGTCCGGCCGGGAGCAGGTAGGGCCATATCGATGTCTTATCAGCACACGTTCTAGTGTCCTGCGTCGCACGTTGTTCAGCAGGTCTCAGCTCGCGAGAAGTTCGCGAATCCAGGGCATGTGCTCCCGGCCAACAAACAGCTGATCGGCCAATACAAAGGCAGGCGCATCCACGACACCGGCGTCCTCGGCGTACTGCTGGGCAGTCTCTAATGCCTGCCGGTAGCTCGTCTCTTCGATTGGCGGTGCCGAGACGCCGCTCTGCGCAAGCAACGCTTCGATCACCGCTGGCTCATCAAGGTTCTGATTGAGATCCCAGTAGGCTGCGTAGGCAACTTTGATGAACGGTAGCGCGTCGTCTTCAATCATCAGCAGCGCAGCCAGAGCCAGGTCGCTGCTGCCCTCCTCGACCGGCCAATGCATCTTGAGTCCCTGCGCGGCCGCATAGTGACTGTGCAGCTCCCGACGAGACCGGGCTCGGACCCTGCGATGCCGGTCGCCTACGGTTTCATCGGCAACCTCGGTTGGCATAGGTCTCTCTGCGCTTCGAAACGGATGCCAATGCACCGCCGTCGAAAACTCTACGATCAGCGACAGCGTTGGAGCAAGCGCCAGATAAGACGCAGGCGACTTGAAGTCAATGTACGCGTTCATCCCAGTGCTGCGCCGTCGGTACCAAACAACTCGTACCCAATATCGGGTGCTGGACCCTTTCGTCCGGCCAATGCCCAACGCAAATAGGGAATGTGTTCCCGGCCCATAAACACCTGACGATCGAGCACATAGGTGGGCACGCCGTAAATGCCGCTTGGATGCAGCTGCGCCTGAAGCTCATCGTGCACGCGACGTCCGACTGCTCGCTCGTATTCTGCAAAGCCGCTGTGATCTATCCCGGCCGCAACTAAACAGCCCTCGATCACCGCAGGGTCTTCAATGTCGAGCTCACGGCGCCAAAAAGGCGGATACACCGCTTCGAGAAACTCACGAAGTCTCGAACGATGCTGCTGAGCGACCCAGTACAACGCGATGTTAACGAGACTGGAGTCCCAGATTTTTTCCGTGCCCTTCAATACCAGGCCCTGGCGTTCCGCGTAGCGCCGCGCATCTTTGTAGGAATAACGGATGGCTCTCCAGAGCCGTTCGCTGCGGCCAGAAGACTCGACGACCTGACCGTCCTTTTTGGTCGCGGATCCGAGGTAGCTGGGTATGTCTAGAGTCAGTGGGCGCCAATCGAATTCAAGTCCAAGCTCTCGCTCGAGTGCCAGCGTAGGACGAAATGCCACAAACGCGTAAGGACTTTTTATATCGAAGTAGACGATCAGCGGTGCTGCGGTATTCAGCGGGTGAATCACGGGCTTCTCGCTACTGTGGCTGGTGGGTTCGGTCATCGGGGCCGCAAGGGTGACGTTCGGAGATCTTACGTCAAATCGACGAAAGCGGGAGCACAGCAGCGTAAGAAGTGTTCAGAGCGCTGGTATCCAGCGCCCTGCTACCGAGACCGCAATGTGGTGAATAACATGGTCGAACGGGATCTCTCGATCAGCGGAAGCAAACGATACGACCGGGTTCGTCAACTAAGTCTTTTAGATCGTCGTTTACGCCTCGGCGGAACTGGCACGCTGCTTAAGACCGAGCAAGCCTTTGTGGATTCTGAGTGCCCAGGTATTGAAGTTGCGTTTGACATCAGCCATGTTGGTGACACTGTCGTTCAAGCCCCAGTTGCTGTTCTCGCTGCTGCGTGCGTCCTTGATTATCGCGAGAACCTCGCCACTGTCACCGTCCGCCAACACGATGGCGATGGCCATACCGCCAGCGCCCTGGGTAAACACCCTGCTACGACCCATACCGCGTGACGCGGTGTCGTCTTTGGGTGCCGACGGTGCAATCTTGGTGATCATCGCCTCGACAACAATGACGTCGTCTCCACCACTCGATACGGCTGCGAAATCCCCGTTGCGAGTGAGCTCTCTTTGCATCGAGTTGGCAAAGGCCTCCTGTAGTTTGACTTTGTCGTCGTCGGTCAACTCCCACTCTTCGTTATACCGATTCAAGATTGAGCTATTCGACGAGGGCTGCTCTATTTCCACATTGTCGAGATCGAGGGGGGTTACCCAAACCTTTGTGTAGCGACCGTAGTCGGCATCCGGGTCGACGTAAGCAAGATCAACAGCCGTGTTATCAACCTTGTTCAGAGCACCGTCGAGAGTCGTCTCGGCATCCGCCCCCGTTTGGATAGTCGGTGATGGCGCGCAGGCACCAAGAAGCACCAGCCCCAGGGCCGTTGCAACTCCTCTTACTTTGATAAATCCGAAATTGATCATTCTCTTTTTCCCTTGTGGTTGAAGACACCTGGCTTCACTACCAAACCGCTACATCTCGGTTGCGATTACAACACCAATAACAAACAGCTGATCCCCATCGACAAAATCAACATCGACCTGCGGAGATACTTCGAGTCTGCCCAGTCGAAAACCGTATTCCGCTCCGATCCTAAACAGCGTCTCACGGCCCTCTTCGCCAAACTCCAGCCCCGGGCCGGCGTAGAACTTCCATGGCCCATTGTGTCGGGCAACGGGAATAGCGAGAACCTTGGTGTCAAAATCACCCGCGACATACTCTGCGGTCAGGCCAAGCCCGAGCTTTTCCGTGGCGCGATACTCGAACTCGAATCCAAGTGTCGCTCCATCACGACGATCCTCGGTGGTATCGCCAATAAACACTCCGAAGGTATGCTGTGGATAGTCCTCTTCCTGTGGAGACCCGCCACCTTCGCGGCCAACTTCGGACCAGCACACTGTTGTCGCCACAAATAGCAAAGGCCCGGCGAGCACGGCGAACCAATGTCGGGAAGCCTTGTTCCACGGCTGTAGCGGCCATCTGCCGTATTTCGCCCGCACTCTATCCCCGCCCCACCTTCCGTAATTTTTGCCTGAAGACGGCAAGAGCCGCCCGGATCTGTCATCGACAAGCGCAGGCGACGATAGCCACACGCAGACCGGAATTCAATACACTTGTGTGTACGCTTCATGTCAGCGCAATCCGCTCGCATGATCAATGCACGGGAGCACCGGTGCTACACAGACCATTTCGACTCGACTCGACAGCACGACCCCGGCCAAAAAATCACAAATCAGGCGCCGGTTCGCTTGATTCGCAACCCGGCAGTAATACACTGCAGCGTCGACCAGTCTTCCTCGCGAGCGTTCCTATGCCCTTCGGTTCTGCCGTCCGAACCAGTTTTCTAACCCTGGCACTGTGTGCCATTGCCGTAACCGCACAGGCCATTACCTGGCCTCAACAGATTGATGGTGACGAAGGTTCGCTGACAATCTATCAACCTCAGCCCGAATCGCTGGAAGGGAACCGGCTGACCGCGCGTGCCGCGATCTCACTCGAATTGAAGGGCGGTGGAGAGCCTACGTTTGGTGCTATGTGGTTTGAATCGCGTCTCTCGACGGATAAGCGCCAAGGCACGGTAGAGATCCTGGAAATCGACGTCACGAAAGTGACGTGGCCCGATTCTAAAGACGCCGGCGAACAGCGGTTGATGCAGGCGGTTCAGGCCGCCTTCCCGGAGCAGGGATTGAGTATATCGCTCGAACGGCTGTCCGCGTCACTTGAGACGGCGGAAATCAGCCGCAAGAGCCTGGAAGATCTGAACAACGATCCGCCGGACATCAAGTTCATCGAAGAAAAGGCGGTGCTACTGGTCTATGACGGTGAACCACGGTTTGGTGACGTGGACGGAACCTCTTACGAACGTGCACTCAATACTCCATTTGTCGTCGTCCGGGACAAGCGAAATTCCTACTTCCTGAGCGACGGTACCCACTGGTACGCCGCATCGGATGCCATGGGCCCCTGGGCGCCCACAGACAAGCCACCTGCGGATCTGATGAAAATGCTGGAGGAGGCAAAAAGATCGAGCGAAGACAGCGCCGAGGAGACGCCGGACAGCGAGCCGCCAAAGATTGTTGCAGCAGCCAGGCCCACGGAATTAATAGTCACGGCGGGCAAGCCAAACTGGATAGCCCTTCAGGGCGGGGAACTACTGTACGTCGACAATACGGAAACCCCCTGGTTGCGTTATCTACCCACCGGCAATATGTATCTGCTGCTGTCTGGCCGCTGGTATCGCTCGAAATCAAACGCCGGGCCCTGGACGTTTGTACCGTCCACTGAACTTCCCGATGCCTTTGCGAAGATCCCGCCCGCATCCGCGATTGGTGGTCTGCGAACGTCCGTCGCCGGGACGGAAGAGGCCGAAGAAGCGATGCTCGATGCTGCGATTCCCCAGACCGCGCCTGTCGATAGAAAGCGGGCAACACTCAAAGTCGAGTACGACGGTAAGCCCAAATTTGAGGCGATCCCAGGCACGAAAGTCTCTTATGCCGTTAACACAGGTGCGCAGGTCCTGTTGATCGACAAGCGCTATTACGCCGCCGACAACGGTGTGTGGTTTGAGTCCGATAATCCAACCGGGCCCTGGGCAGTGGCCGAGAAAGTTCCAGAAGCTGAAATAGCTAAGATTCCGCCCAGCTCACCGGTCTACAACCTTACTTATGTACATGTGTTCGAAAGCACCCCGGAGGTGGTCTACGTCGGTTACTACCCCGGCTACCTCTGGTCGTTTCCCTATTATGGTGTACCGGTTTACGGCACCGGTTGGTATTACCCGCCCTACTGGGGGAGTTTTTACTATCCCCGTCCACCCACGTGGGGTTTCCATGTGGGCTACAACCCCTGGACTGGTTGGAACTTCGGCGTGAGCTGGACCAATGGGTTCTTCAGCCTTGGCATCGCCTGGGGTGGCGGTTATGGCGCCTATCGCCCCTGGGGTTGTTGCGGCGGCTGGTATGGCGGCGGCTACCGGGGGCCGACATTTATCAACACCGGTGACATCAACATCGGGAACAACATCAATATTGGTAATCAAACCAATATCGGGAATCGACTAGAAGGCAGCGGCTCACGCCTGAAAGATCGAGAACCCGCCAATCTGTATCAGCGTGCCGACAGTCGCGAGCGACTCGCGAGCCGGGAGGCTACCGGCGAGCTCCGAACCAGTCGGACAGCCAGCCAAAAGCTCAACAACGTCTACGCCGACCGCGACGGAAACATCGCACGACGCTTGGATTCCGGTTGGGAGACGCGCAATGGCTCGAAATGGAATTCGGCCAAGGATCGCGCAGGGCGCAGTAACCTTGGCTCCTCGAGTTCGAGGGATCTCGGTTCTTCAAACTTTGGTTCTTCCAACTTTAATCGCGGTGACTTCAATCGGGCCCACAACATGCGATCGCGCGGTGCACGCCGGGAGATGAGGAGGCCGCGGGGCCGCTTCCGATGACCCTCGGCCGGCGCTCCGGTACCGAGAACTGATGAGAAGAGTAGCGCTGCTGGCGAGTGGTCTGCTTGCAGCTGGATTCGTCCTGGCAGTCGCTGCACTCAGTTACGGCATCACGCTCACAGCGGCGACCCCCTATCTGGAGAATAAGCTGGGAGCCTCGCTGGGCAGGCGTCTGGAGCTTCTCGAAGCGCCGCGACTAAAGGTCGGTCTCACAACACAAATCGATGTAACGCAAGTGCGCGTCCATGACGCACCCTGGACCGGGAATCCTCACATTCTCACACTGGGAACGGCTCGCATCGAGCTGAAGACTACTTCGTTGCTGAACGGACCGCTGATCGTGCAGCGGCTCGAAGTGCACGATGCAACGCTTAATCTTGTCATCAGCGAGGACGGAGAGAGCAATATTCCCCAAGGGAGCGGTTCATCTCCACCAGATCAGGCTGAGCCTCGAGAGCCCTCTGCTCCGATTGCGATTCTGGAGCGGGCACTGATCAGCAATGTGTCGATCACGCGCGACAACAGACGGAACGGCAAGCGTGCGCAGTTCCGGGTTGATGCGCTCTCGCAGAGCATCGCACCTACGGGTGAGATGACGATTTCGGGGAACGGCAACCTGCAGGAACGCCCGTGGACTCTCTCCGTAACCGGTACGCCGCTAGCTCGATGGCTCGATGGAGAAACGCTTCATGCGAGCTACGAAGGGGCGATAGATGGCCTCCAGTTTCGTGGTCGCTATTCGGTTCCAGCAGTGAAACCCCTCGCAAATCTTGAGTTGGACCTCGACGCAAACGGGGCGCTTCCTGCGGAGATAGCGGACCTTTCGCCGCTGCTGACACCGGGTGCGCCCATGGCGATGAACCTCTCAGTCAGCGATAGCGACCCGGGAATTTCTTTTACAGGTCGTGCCGAACTCGAGGAGCTCTCCTTAAATTTCAGCGGGTCCGCAGCGCGACCGACGCACGGAGACGGCTTGGATCTGGATCTCACACTCGGTGCCCGGAGTCTGGCGAAACTTGCTGCTGCGCTGGGAGCAGGTGAAGGGCCGGACACCCCTGTCGAGATTGCGGCGCGCTTAAAACGCGACGGTGCCGCTATCACCATGGAAGACGTGAACATCAGCGCAGGCCTGCACCAGATAGGCGGTCGGGCCAACTTCCCTGCGTTTCCCAGCACGGACGAAGCCACTCTTGAACTGCTGGCAACAGGTCCGGACTTTAGTCTTTATCAGCGCCTGCTGGGCAGGCCGATCGAGCTGGTTGCCCCCTACCGTATCCACGCCGCCTTGGAGAACACGGGCAAGAACTCCGAGCTAGTGGATGCCGATTTTGAAATTGGTGGGGCGAACGGCCGCCTGAATGGGGAACTTGGCAGTTTTCCGAGCTATCGAGACAGCGAACTGGCAGCTTCATTCGGCGGACCGAATCTGCAGGCGTTCGGTCGCTACTTTGCCATCGAGCTGCCCGCGGTTGCCTTTAGTGCACGTTCTATGATCTCTGTATCCGATAGCGGGGTAATTTCTATTCGCGATACGAACCTCGAAGCCGGTGAGGTCAGCGCGGCCGTGTCGGGATCTCTGGGAACATACCCGGAGCTTAACGAGCTCGATGTATCAATCGAGTTGCAGACCGATTCGCTGGCCGTGACCAGCGGACACTTTTCAGACAAACGTCTGCAGGATCTGCCTTTAGACGCCTCGGTACATCTAAGCGGCGACGCGAGGGACGTAGCGATCGACAAGCTGAGCATGCGAGGTAACGGAATCCGCGTGCAGGGTGAAGCGGGAAGTCTGACTTTTCAATCTAGCGACAGCGACGCGGGAGCGACCGCCTCCACCGCCGGATCGCTTCGTGGCAATCTGGTGCTCGCCGTTAATATTGAGCACTTCAACGACTTCCTCGCGGATCTCGGTAACTCAGCCCTGCCCAATTCTCCGCTGTCGTTCAGACTGCGCTCCACTCTCGATGAAGACTCCATCAGCGCCCGGCTTGAGGATCTCGAATCACCCGGTCTGAGGGGATCTATCGACCTGAATCTTAATCGCGATCTGAGTCTGGATCGAGACAGCCGCTTCGATGCCGACGTGACTGTTCTTGACTTGCGCGCCCTGCTACCGGAGCTGGCGACCTACCAACCGCCGGCGCAGCCGCTCAGGATTGTGGCTCGAAGCTCGGACAAAATCGCGAGAGCTTTTGAACTCAAGTTGCAGTCCGGTGACTCAACGCTGGTGAGCACCAGGGCTCAGCCCGGAGCTGACGGTAAAGGAATACTCGCCGAGATTACGGGACAAGGTCCAAGCCTGGCCGTGTTCGGAACGATAAATGGGCTACCAAGAAGGACCGAGCCATTTACGCTGGACAGTGCGCTTCAATTCAGCGATCAGGGAGTATCTGTCAAAGTCAACGAGTTGGCTGTCGGCCAGGGACGAATCCGGGGAAATCTCGCCTACCAGAGTCGTGATCCCCTGCTCACCGGGCGGCTCGAGATTCGCGACGCGGACTTAAGCCCGTGGCTGGCGGATGAGTCATCCCAGGATCAGGACACAGTGCAGAAACCCCAGGGTGATGGCCGCCTGATACCAGCGATACCCTTGCCGCACGCCGGATTGCGCAACATGAACACCGATCTCGCTCTTGAGATAAAAGGGTTGATGGTGCCGGACCCTGTGTTCCCACAGCTTTCCTTTGTGGATACCGCCACGCTTGTCCTGCGAAGCGGTCAGGGGAAGGCCGAAGTGACCGCGAAGAATGTGCGCGGGAGTCGCGGCACGCTGAACGCCATCGCTACTCTTTCAGAGAACGAAGCAGCAACGAACGTCAGCCTGAGCGCCGACGTAGAAGCCGCGCCATTCGGGATGCTGTCAAGGGCAAGCAGTTACAAAGAGCTGCCAAAACAAGACCTTTCTATCAATCTGAGCGGGACCGGTTCGAATACCCGCGAGCTGGCAGCAACCCTGACCGGCGGAGTCCTTCTGGTGGGCGGAGCCGGAACGCTGAAACGCACTGCGCTCAACTTTGCGACCGAGTCATTTGCGGCGCAGCTGATCAAGGTGGTCCTCCCCTCGCTTGAGAAGCAGGCGCCCACCATGGACGTGGAGTGCACGGTAGTCGCGGCGCGCGCCGAGCAGGGTATTGTCACGCTCGACCCCGGGTTTGTATTTCGCAGCGAGCGCCTGGACCTGTCCGCGCGGGGGACGATCGATCTGGCGCAGGAACGGCTCGCTATCCGTTTTGACAATCAGGCCAGGAAAGGACTCGGTATCAGCGCAGCGAGTCTTGTGAATCCCTACGTGCAGATCACCGGCACGATGAACAAACCTTCCATCGGACTTGACCTGACCAACACGGCTCTCATGGGCGGCGCCGCGATCGCGTCGGGAGGTCTGACGGTGCTCGCAAAACCGCTTTACGGGCGCTTTATTCGCAACCAGGATCCGTGTGCGACGGCCCTGCAGCGGTGGGAGAGACGCTGAGCTAGCGTTCGGCCTGCACCGTACGCATCCACTCACGACGGCTATGACTGATCGCGTCTCGCAGCACTGTCATAAACGCGGCCGTGGATATGCCAACCATCAGAATGCCGTTCACCGACTCCAATGGACCCAGCAGCTTGCGCCCCTGAGTCATTACAATGTCGCCATAGCCCAGCGTCGAGAAGTTAACGGCGGAGTGGTAGAACGCTTCGGAGAAGCGCTCAAACTCACCTAACCAAAGAAACAGCGACGCCCAGATCGCAATCTGACCGAGGTTGCCGAGCACCAGCACGATCATCACTCCGTTGAGTACCAGCATCGTGAATAGAAACGAACTGCGTTCGAGCCTGCTTTGATACTGCGCATAGTAGAGCAGCGTCCAGGCAAGAATACTGATCTGTAAAACCAGACACAGCACCATAACGCCCAGCCCTGTGAGCAAATCAATCGTCATCGGCTCAGCGGATTCGACCGCCAATGGAGATGCTGGTGCGCATGCCCGAGCCGCCCCAGCCACCATAACCACCGTAGTATCCGCTGTAGCCCGTAGATACGCCGACACTGCCGTAGATCTGCGGATCTTCGCAGGCCGCCAACTGTGCACAGGTGAGCACCACGATGGCCAGCTTCAGTGCTCGATAAGCGGATTTAGCGTTCATGTAGGTTCCCGTTCTATGGAGTGTCGCCATCTAGCCGGCCCAGGTCTGAAGTGCAATCGGTGCACCAGAGGGGCCCGCGATCACGGCCAGAAAGCCCTCGGCGGGTCGGGCAGTAGCAGGCACCAGCACCTCGCCACCAAGCTCGGATACGCGCTCAAGCAGGGTGCGCAAGCGCTCCTCGGACGCTACCCGCAAAAAGGGCATCCAGAGCGACGGTAAGTCATCAGCCGGCAGCGAACGAACGCCTGCGAGCGCAACACCGGAACGTACCAGCAACTGATAGTCCAGTTGCGTCTGCACCGGATCCGAAAAATAGACCTCCTCAGCGCTGACGTGATCGCTCATGGACGCGTAAAAACCGACGGCATCCTGCACCGATGAAGTCCAGAGTTCATGCCACAGGAAGTCACCCTCAGAAGTCAGAGACTCCGGATCACCGCTAGGCGATGTGACCGTTGCGAAGATCGCACCGTTCGGATCCGCATAGACCGCGACGACTCCCCGGGGACCGAGGGCTACGGGTTCACGCAGCACCTCCCCTCCTGCATTAACAATGGCTGATCGGGCCACATCAGGATCAGCTACCGATAGTAGCGACACCCATTGAGATACATCCCGCTTAGCTGGGATCGAGTCCTGCGCAACCATTCCACCAATCGCCCGCCCGCGGTGGCTGATCGTCCAGTAGCGCTCGTTGAGGGGCGTAAACTCACTGAACCGCCAACCAAAAAGGCCGGAGTAAAATCGAATCGAGCCTTCGGGATCATCAGAAATCAGGTCATGCCAGACGAAGCTGCCAGGCTTAAGATCGCGAGCCTCACCGCTGTTAATTGCGGGAAGTTCCACAATCACGGTGCTGCACCCTGCAAGCAAGCAGAGCAGCGCCGATACGCCCAGTTTCTTTAGCATCTGCATCTACGCTCGTGACCCCGGATTTAAAGCTGAACCGCGAGTATACCGCGCACGCAGCGCTTCCAACGCGTGTACCGCGACCCAGGCATAGACCGTGACGCCCAGGAACACACAGAAGCGAATCAGGAATGCGCTCCAGGCGTCATTCCCATTGGCGCTATCCTGCACAGCCGGCCCCAAGAGTATGAGCATAGTCACGACCGCATTAATCCAGAACGTCGCTGCAAAGCGTGTAGGCAGCTGGCCGTAAAGCTTGGCCGACGCAAAAAGAGAAAACGCGATCATCCACAACGAAAACATCCACAAGGTTGGAGTCAACTGGAGAAGCTTCCAGAACAGCACGGCCATAACGCCGCCGGCAAAGGTTGAACCGATCAATTCACGACCCGCATTACGCAGATCCATGGCGGAACTTTGCTGACTCAACGATACCGATTTCATGATCGTCATCAGATACTGCGACGGATTACTGAGTGCCAGGAGATAGGCAGGCATGACAATCAATGCCGCTCGCAACGCGTTCCAGGTGGTCGCTGTTACTTCGTTTGCCGACTCGGATGTCGCCCCCGCCCCCTTATCAGCCGGCGGGCGTTTCGGCACTCCAGGCAAAATCACGTAGACAAGCCATTGCACGAAAACTGCGGTCGCGATACCCAACACAAGAGACGCAATCACCGTGGTTGCCAACGCGTAGCTCAGGTAGCCCGCTGCGGACACCAGGGTGATTCCGATAATCAAAAAAGTGCCCAGTACGCGCTTGCCTCTGACAATCGTTAAAAACATCGAAAGAAAGAGGCCCAGGGCGACGAGCATTAATCCTGTGGCGTTGTAGTGATGAAGCATGGGCACCAGCAGCACGCCAAGCGTCAACGACAGGGTCACAACCAGCAAGAGGATCAGCAGCGCTCTGGGCTTCATTGGCGGCTCCGGATTGGCCGCCAGGAACACGACGAAAATAGGGGTCAGATAGGGTAACGGGTAGCGCAAGCCGTAGCTGATGGCCAGACTCAGCCCCATGGTCAGCGCAAGGCGCAACGCATGTCGGTCAAGGGGTGTCATGCAGGAATCCGCGTCACTAACGTCCGGCTAATCCGACCTCAATAGAGGTAGGACAACCAGGCCATTGCCCGGATGTAGGCTTTCCCCAGCCAGCGCAGTACCGTGGCCTTATCACTGTAGGCCATCACCGATACCTGGCCTCCAATACGCAGGTTTTTTAGCTGCGCGGCATCGACCTCGCTGAAATCAACCTCGACGGGAAAGCGCTGGGACTGACGCAGCCAGTCCCGGCTGTTCGAGACGGAAGGCAGGGTGCCAGGCGCAGGCGCCTGCCCAGCGCTGACACCCAAGCCCAGAGATCGAATGCGTGCGGGAAACACCTGACCTGGCATGGAATCGAAGGTAATCTCGGCGGCAGTACCGGCCGCCAGGTGCCCGAGATTGTTCTCGGTAAAGTCGGCGTTGACCCAAAGATCGTGGATAGCGATCAGTGTCATGACGGGTTTGCCTGTCCCGGCGTACGCCCCCACATCGGCGCGCAGATCAGTGATCAGACCACGAGACGGAGCGCGCACCAGGGTGTTGGCCAGATCGAGCTCGGCTTTTTCGACCGCGTTCTGGGCCGATAACAGAATCGCGTTGCTGGCTTCATCGTCACCGCCCTTTTGCTGAATCGCTCGCTGAATATCGGATTTTGCGGCCGCGACTTTGGCGACCGCCTGATCCAGAGATGCACGCGAGGATTCAAGCCGGCGCAATGAAATCGTGCCCTCGTCGGTTTCGCGCAGTCGTTCAAGTCGTTCAAAGTCCTGCCGGGCCCGAAGCTCGTTGGCCTGAGCTGCACTTAGGTTTGCACGTGCTGACACCACCGCCGCATTGCCCGCCTCTACCTGCGTGCGCGCATTGGCCAATTCATTCGTCGCTCTCGCCAACGCGATCTCGTACAGCTCCGGGTCGATTTGAAACAGCCGCTCTCCTTGCTGCACCTCGCTGTTATTGTTAACCCAAACCTGCGTGATGTTACCTGCCACTTCGGGCGCCACGCCGATCACGTAACCCTGGATTCGTGCCTGAGTCGTGTAAGGCGTATAGCGATCACTGAGGATGTACCAGACAAGGCTGCTGAGGATCAGAACCGCCAGCATCTTTGCCGGCCGGCCGAGCCCCTTATGCTCTTCATCAGACTTAACCGGCTGAACATCCTTGGGAGAGGCTTGCTCCTGCGCTGTATCGGCGGACGGCTGACCTTGTTTGTCGCTTGCTGTCATGGATCCCCTACTTTGACGCTGGCTGTTCGCCCGTGGCCGAAACCGTTTCGGTCAGCAGCGTTCCCCACTCAGTTCGTTCACTCATACGCTCGATCACCCGGGTAGGCAGCCCGGGCAATTCCTGCTGCGAGTCCCAGCCACCGCCGAGAGCACGATACAGATCCACAACGGAAGACAGGTGCGTTCCCTGGTTTGCCAGCTCACGATCAGCCTGGGCAAACAGCGCTCGCTGCGCGTCCAGTACCCGTTGAAAATCGGCATAGCCTTCTTTGTAGCGACGATTCGCGATCTCGAGTGCTCGTTCCGCGGCTCGGCGCGATTCACCGAGGATGCTTTGAGCTTGTGCAGTTTTGACTACCGCGACCGCTGCATCATCAATCTCTCGAGCCGCCCGCAGGAGTGCCGATTCGTAGTTGAGCAGGGCTTGCTCAAGGCGTGCATCCTGCACCAACAGGTTCGATCGGATGCGCCCGTAATCGAAGATGTTCCAGCGAATGCTGGGGCCGATCGCGAAGCTGACTCCGTCGCGCGTCTCGCTGATGCTATCGCCCGTCCAGCCGAAGCTGCCGAGCAGCGATATCGCCGGGTAGTAGTCTGCAGCAGCTATACCGATCTGTGCCGACTGAGCTCCAGCACTCCAGGCGGCCGCGCGCACATCGGGACGACGAAGCAGGTATTGAGCGGGCACGCCGGAGAGCGCCGCGGGCTCTACCTGCGGGAGAGCACTGGAGGCGCCAGCAAGCTCTGGCACCACGCCGGGCGGACGCCCGAGCAGCAGACAAAGTGCATTGCGTAACTCAACCAGGCCCTGCTCAAAAATCGGTAGCTGGGCGAGTGTGGCCAGGTACTGAGTTTTGGCTTGCTGAAAGTCCAGCTCTGACTCCTGCCCGCTCTCAAAGAGCTGCTGCGTGATGTCAAAGCTTCGCTTCTGAATGCGCGCGTTATCGTTCGCGATTCGCAGCCGTTCCTGCGTTACGCGGAATGAAAAGTAAATGTCGACGGCCTGGGCGGTGAGAAGCACCTGAACATCCCGCTGCTGGGCCAGACTCGCCAGAAAGGCATCACCTGCAGATTCAATGCCGCGCTGAAACCTGCCCCAGAAATCAAGCTCCCAACCAGCTCCAATACCGGCGTTGTAGCTTCCAAGACTGGTATTGCTCGCAGGCAACAGACCATCACTTTGCCGCTGTCGCAGGTAGGTGGCCGACGCGGTCGCCTGCTGTGATTGCGGCAGGCGCAGGGCTGTAGCGCCGAGCAGTCGTGCACGTGCTTCGAGGACCCGGAGCGCCGCCAGCTGAAGGTCGAGATTGCTGGAGCGTACCTCGACTAACAAACGATCCAGCTCCGGGTCATTGAATCGAGTCCACCAAAGATCCAGGTTTGCACCCGTGCCGTCGGAGCTGGTGTCAAGTTGCCCATAGAGCTCGGGTTGCCAGCCGGACAACCACTCGACGTCAGGCTCTTTGTAGTCAGGACCGAGCGCTGCGCAGGCCGACAGGGCAATCGCAGCACCCAGCGATACAAACCGAAGCATGAGGACGCCCGCTAAACCGATCAGCCGTCTTCGGGGGAGTCTTGCAGGATTTCTTCGGGTATTCCCTCATTGACCCAGCCCATAAAGAGCTCGTAACCGACACTCAGCACGACCGCCCCGACGAACAAGCCGATGATCCCGGTGCTGACCATACCTCCCAGGGCACCGAGCAGCACCACCGGCATGGGAACATCCACCCCGCGACCAAGTAACATAGGCTTCAGAAAGTTGTCCGCCGTACCCGCCACCAGCAAGTACACGGTGGCTACCGTGTTGGCACCGCTACCGCCGTCTCCGGCGAGCCAGAGGTAGGCAATGGCTGGCAATGACACCAGCAGCGCCGGTAGTTGCAAAATGCCCACAACCATCACAACCAGAGCAAGCAGACCAGCGGCCGGGATACCCGCAAAAAGGAATCCCACCCCGAGGAGCAATGCCTGAATAAACGCAACTCCGACAACGCCGACAGCGACAGAACGCACAGTGAGCGTAGACAAAGTATGCAAAGCCGATCCCTGTTGCTCCCCAGCCATGCGCTGGAAAATTCGAACCATAGCCCGGCTACCCGACTCGCCGTACGCCATCATGATGCCCGCGATGATTACCGCTCCCAGGAAGAACAGTAGCGTTCCCGCCGTGCTTGCCGCGCCATGAAGCGCAAGCTTTACAAAACTCTCAAGCTGAGGTCGCAGCTGTTCAATAACGCCTGCCAGGTCCTCGTGGGCACTCGTCCATAGGGCAAACACGCGCTCTCCAATCAATGGCCAGTCACGGACCTCGGCGGGCGGCGCCTCTACGGTAAGCTCACTGCCTTCGAGCTGCTCCACCACCGAAAAAATGTGCTCGGCGAAAGAACTCCCCAACATCACCGTGGGCGTGCCGATCAGTGCGATAGCCGACACTACCAGCAGCGTTGCACTTCTCGATTGACTCATACCCGTACGAGACATCACGATTTTCAGCAACGGATACAGCGCTACGGCAAGCGTCAGCGCCCACAACATAATCGGGATGAAGGGCGCGAAAATTCGTTCGCAGGCCACCACCGCCAGGATGATCAGGCCAAGACGAATAAAAAAATCCAGGAGCTCGCGTTTTGGAAACGTACTTAGGGATTCGGCAGAGTCAGACAACCTGCTCACCTCGTATTGTCGTTTTCGGGTTAACGGTAAGGCGCTGCCGGGCAGCGGCGGGATTATATATCAGCGGGGACTGACATCGTGGCTCCCTCAGGCGGAACCCCGTCGGGAGCTGGAGTAGCGAGTGCCCGGACGCTGAATGTGCTGGAGTAGACTCGACTGTCAAAGGGGTAAAAGGCAGTTATCCTTTTCCCGCGTCCCTGCTGAAGCCCGCCGGGACTGGCTGCACAAACTGAGCCTTTGTTCAGTCCCGGGATCAAAAAAGACCTGCATCGGTGTGGGAATGTTTATGAAGACCCTTGTCTATTTCGTTGCTGCGCTGGCCGGTAGTTCTTTCCGTCTGATGGTGCTGTTGTTTCTGTTCTCGCCACTTGTCGCGTTGGCACACCTCAAGACTGACGTTGTGATTCTCAACAATGGGGATCGGGTCACCGGCGAGATTAAGTCCTTACTGGATGGCCGCCTGAGTCTGAGCACCGACTCTATGGGTACGGTCGCAATCGAGTGGAAAGACATCGATTCTCTGCGATCGGACTATAACTATGAACTTCGCCTTTCGAATGGCGAACGCCACTTCGGTAAAATTGTTGGCCAAGCGACGTTGCCAGGGACTCTCGTTCTTGAAACAGTCTTCGAAGACGCAACCTACGCCCTGACTGAAGTCGTGGAACTGCGTCCGATTGCGCAGCGCGTGAGCGACCGAATCGATGTGTACCTGAGCGCAAACTATGCTTTCACCAAAGCCAGCGGCGTAACGCAGACGGAATTTCGGGCAAACGCATCCTATGAAGACGAAGACGCCGAAACTGCGATCACAAGCCGCCTGACGATTTCGGATACCGACGAAGAAACCACATCGAGTTCCCGCGTGTCGCTGTCGAGGCAGGTGTGGACCAATCGTGAACGGCTATATCGTTTGGTGTTCGGCGGGTTCGAGAGTAATGATGAGCTTTCGTTGGATTCACGAGTCACCATCGGTGCAGGCCTAGGGCGCTACTTTTTTGACAACAACCGCAGCAGCTTCAACGGCAGTATCTCGGTGCAGGCGCTCGAAGAGCAAAGCACGGAAGGCGATCGCGAGAGCAGCGTAGAAGGAGTCATCAGCCTCACCTACTCGCGCTGGCGCTTTGACTCACCGAAGCTCAACCTTGATATGACCGGTTCAGTGTATCCCTCGCTCACAGAGAGCGGTCGACTGCGGGCTGACAACAGCGTAACCCTGCGCTGGGAGCTGATCGACGATCTGTTCTGGGACTTAAGCGCCTGGAGCAGCTTCGACAACGAGACTATCGATGAAGGTGCGGGCGAGTTTGACTGGGGTATCACGACGGGGGTTGGTTGGAGTTTCTAAAACTCCCGGATCAGAGGCTCGCTGCTGTGATGGGGGTGCCTAGCCCGAACTATTCATGAAGCGTCGCCCGCGAGTTCGGAAAACCCGGCGGGCGACGGCCTTTGGCTCATTTTACGTAGCGGTACGAGCAGACGTTACGGATTACCCGCCGGGGCGGTGAGCTTGTCCATCACCTGATCGAGTGAAAAGCTCGCCGCTTTTTGCCGAGGTGGATACTCTTTAAAGGTTGCGAGGAACTCACCAACGTATTGCTGAGCTGGCGTAATCAGATACACGCGATCGATCAGCCAGTCATAGTAAGTATTCGAAGTTATTTGCGCCCGTTCGTACGGGTCGCGACGCAGGTTAAACAACAGCGGTACTCGCAACGGTGTAAAGGGTTCAGCCCAGATTTGTAGCGTGCCAGTGGCGCGTTGCTCCAGAAAGACCATCTTCCAATCGTTGTAGCGCAGCGCTGTCAGATCGCCATCGTCAGAGAAATAGAAAATCTCATCGCGCGGAGCTTCTTCTTCGGCACCCGTGAGATAGGGAAGAAAGTTGTACCCATCTAAATGCACCCGGTAGTCGCGATCAATGGCTTTGTGTCCGGTAAGCAATTTCTCCTTTACGTCCGACTCTCCCGCCGCCGCCAAAAAGGTGGGCATCCAGTCCATGTGATGCATGACATCGTTCGACACTGAGTTCGGGTCCACTTTACCCGGCCAGCGAACCATCGCTGGTACGCGCCATGCACCTTCCCAGTTGGTGTTCTTTTCGCCACGGAATGGCGTCATTCCCGCATCTGGCCAGGTGTTCATGTGAGGGCCATTATCCGTTGAATAGAACACGAGCGTGTTGTCGCCAATACCGAGTTCGTCGACGAGTGCTAGGAACTCTCCTACGTGTGCATCATGCTCCAGCATGCCGCAAGTGTACTCATCCGCATGGGGATACTCGGCCTTGCAGCTCGCCATTTTCTCGTCTGATACGTGGGTGCGGAAGTGCATGCGGGTTCCACTCCACCAAACGAAAAAGGGCTTTTCATCGGCGACCGCCTTTTCAATGAACGCCTTCGCGGCGGCTACTGTTTCGTCATCCACAGTCTCCATACGCTTTTTGGAGAGTGGTCCAGTATCCTGAATCTGGCCATCAGCCGACGACTTGATGACGCCTCGTGGGCCATAGCGCTCTCGAAACGCCGGATCGGCTGGGTAATCTTCGTTCTCTGGCTCTTCCTCGGCGTTTAAGTGATACAAGTTACCGAAGAACTCATCGAATCCATGGTTGGTCGGGAGATGCTCGTCCTTGTCACCAAGATGGTTCTTGCCGAACTGGCCGGTAACGTAGCCGTGATTCTTGAGAAGACCGGCTATCGTCGGATCTTCCTCCCGCATACCGAGATCCGCCCCAGGGAGACCGACCTTCGATAGGCCCGTACGAAAAACAGACTGGCCGGTGATGAATGAAGATCGACCGGCGGTGCAACTTTGCTCTCCGTAATAGTCGGTGAACATCATGCCCTCGCTCGCGATGCGATCGATGTTCGGCGTGCGGTATCCCATCATCCCTCGCGTGTAAGCGCTAATGTTGGACTGTCCGACATCATCGCCCCAGATCACGAGAATATTGGGTTTGTCGGCCGCTAGAGACAGTGGGGCCGCCAGCAGCGATATCGCCAGTCCCCATGCCTTACCGCTGCGGGATCGAAACATACTCCTTCGCATAACCTCTCTCCGTTTTAGTGTCGCTAGTTCGACACGGTTTATTGTCTGATGCTTACTTTTACAAGCACATCACTGACGCCTCTTGCCGGGCACCGCCTTCCACCAGGCCTCTGTGATGGATTTCAAACCGAATGATGGTGAACTACTCTGAGAACACCTGTTTCCAGTCCTTTTGCATATCGATCAAAACCCAGCTCTTTCTGGCTGCATCGTCTAAGCCCCGGTCCAACTTTCCGATCGGGGATTCACGATCATATTGCCACTCGCGCTTTGCATCCGTGTGGTGAACGAACACGCCCAGGGTGGGTCCCGGACCTGACGTCACATAGTCCAGCATCTCGTAATCACCATCAGAGTTACCCACGGCAAGTATCGGGCGACGACCGATAACCTGATCAATGCCCGCAGGCTTTCCAGGACCGTCGTTCAGATGCAGCAGCTCCGCTCGGCGAATCAGCTGTTGACTGTTGGTGTCATACTCAAGCTTGACTCGACTTCCGATAACTTGCTGTGCAGGTATTCCATAGGCCTCTTCTACCCAGACACGCATGAAAGCCACGCCGCCGCCGGACACAATCCAGGTTTGAAACCCGTGGTCGCGAAGATACTTAAGCAACTCGCGCATGGGCTGGTAGGTAAGCTCGTTGTACGCGCGTTTCTTTGTGGGATGCCGGCTGGTTGTCAGCCAGAACGCTACTTCAGAGGCAAACTCGTCGGTGCTCATACCCGCATGCGTGGCAAACAAGAGACGAGCAATGGCCGAGTGACCACCGGCGGCAACGGCACCGAGCCCACCCTCAGCAAACTGGCTGAGCGCGGGCTCCTGTTTGAGCGAAGGGTTCTGTTTGAGAAGAGCACGCGCGCGATCAGCGGCGAACAGCAACTGGAAATAAGCGGGCTGCTCGGCCCATAGCGTTCCGTCGTTGTCGAACACGGCAATACGCCGATCGGGCGACAGGTAATCGGGGCTGTCTTTGTCTGAAACGCGTGCTACGAAATCCTTAATGGCCGTTAGCGAGCTGGAATCGCGCCAGGACTCAAGAGCAAGCGGTTCTGCTGCGGCGGCCCTGGGCACACCGCTATGAAAGGTCCCCAGAACGATAATGCCTAACAGTACATCGCCTGCGCGAGGCAAGACGTGACGTGGGAATAGATTGGTGACCAGACCAACGGCCGGTGCCTGAGCCGCCGCGAAAAGAAGCAGAATAGCTTGTGCCGCCGACATCAATCTACCGCGCAGTTTTCGCATACAGTTCACGCTCATCCGGCGGATTATCAAACACGATTCGAAAGCCCAGGTGAGAAGACGAAAACTCCGCCGGTTGACGCGCAGCGGGTCGATACCGTCCACAGTAGTTGGCCGCACACAGGAAAGACCCCCCTTTTATGACCGTGAAGCCGTTCTCGACATCGCTCGTCAGCTCCCAAACGTTTCCGATCACGTCGTACAAGCCCAGCTTATCGGGAGGGAACGACCCGACGGGCGCGGCGCCTCGGTGACCATCGTCAGCCGTATTCAAAAACGGAAACACTCCCTGCCAGGTGTTGGCGATCGGTAGGCCATCGACGTTGAAAGCCCCAGAGCGAGGATTTGTTGGATCCGGCAAGCCGCGAATGGCAATAGATTCCCACTCTTCCTCGGTCGGGACACGTCCCCCCGCCCAATCGGCATAGGCTTTCGCATCTGCAGCGGTTATGTGCACAACCGGGTAACTGCCTTTTCCTTTTATGGTACTTCCCGGTCCCAGCGGTGCTTTCCAGCTTGCGTTGTCGACGAACGCCCAACTCAGGCTTTTGAGCTCCTGGGGATCAAAAACCGTGGACCCTGGTCCAAAGTCGTCGTAGCCAACTTCAGCCGCAGTGACATACCCGGTCGCATCGACAAACATCGCAAACTGGTCGTTAGTGACTTCGTGGGCCATGACCCACAACTCAGGTATCGCGACTTCTCTTGGCGGTCCTTCCTCCGGCCGGTTTGCGAACTCACCAACCACAACGGTGCCCTCGGCAACGAGTATGCGGCTACCGATGTCTGCAGCATTTGGTGTGCTCGCCTGTTTTGCGCTCGGGCCCAATAGACCAGCTGTCGAAGCCCAGGCCAGGATCGCGAGACCAAGAAAGGCCACTACACCGGCGAGTACGCCGATAACACGTTTCGATTTCATCAGATTTGCAGTGATGACACTCGCAGCGCCCCCCCGGTCGCCATTAAAAAGGTCGCCCTTAAAAAAGCCGCCCATACCAAAAGTCGAACTGAGTAAAAAAGTGCTCAGCGTTCAAGAATAACTGGATCATTGAACCATTGCCTGAAGCGCACCAGATCCGCTGGTGTAAATCATCGGCGCCGCGTTTGTTCAATTATTGCTTTGTCGTTTGGTCCCTACCTCACGAAAATGCGAGGCTTATGACGCCAAAAGTCTGGCTGACAGATGCGAAGACTCTAGCGCGCCCCCATGAAGGTAACAAGACGAACCGTGTGGATACTGCCCGAGCGACTGCGACCGTACGCCAATGTTTGTATTACACAGTCTTACCCTCAGCCACGATGCCATCGCTCTTTCGAACTCTGGCCCGGACAGTAGACCCATCGAGTCGCGATGAACTCATAGGCTCCGCAAAATGGTGTGACCAGGCGCAACGGCTCTATAAGCGTTTACACTTCATTTCTCTTTACTCAGGCCGCACCTCATGAGCGCACACGAACAGATGACGGATCTCTACCACCGAATGTGCGGGTCGATCATCGGTCAGGAACGGGTAGTTGAGCGGATTCTCATCGGACTGCTGGCGAATGGAAACCTGCTGGTTGAAGGACTCCCGGGCCTTGCCAAGACCCGGGCGATCAAGGCACTGGCCAAGCATGTCGAGGCAGACTTCAGTCGTATTCAGTTCACGCCCGATCTACTCCCGTCGGACGTGACCGGTACCGAGGTCTACCACCAGGGTCAGGGTAGCAGCGAGTTTAGCTTCGAGGCCGGCCCTATTTTTGCCAACATCGTACTTGGCGACGAGATCAATCGCGCACCAGCCAAGGTACAGGCCGCGATGCTCGAGGCCATGGAGGAGCGCCAGGTCACCATCGCCGGAACCTCGCACCGAATGCCCGAGCTGTTCATGGTGATGGCCACCCAGAACCCGGTAGAACAGGAAGGGACCTACCCACTGCCGGAAGCTCAGCTGGACCGCTTTCTCATGCACGTGAACATAACGTATCCGTCGGTCGAGGATGAAGTAAAAATAGTCGAGCTGGTGCGAGCGGAAGAAAGAGACAGCGGCGAGGAGTCCTCCGGTGAGGAAAAATCGAAGAGGATTCCGCAGCAAGCCGTGTTCGAAGCCCGAGACAGCATCGCTGAGATGCACGTATCCGAGGCGCTCGTCCGATATATCGCGGATCTTGTGTACGCGACACGAACTCCCGAAAAGTACAGCGCCGACCTGGATCGGTGGATCGATGTGGGAGCCAGTCCCCGGGCGTCCCTGGCGCTCGATAAATGCAGTCGTGCCCATGCCTTCATAGCGCAGCGTGACTTTGTGGATCCGGAGGATGTACGTGCAGTGGCGCACGATGTGCTCCGGCATCGCATCCAGCTATCGTACGAAGGGCAGGGAGAGGGCGTCAGTACAGATTCGGTCATCGACGCGTTAATTGAGCAAGTCGCCCTACCCTAGATCGCAATGACCGACGATCCGCGAATTCATGTGAGTTTCGAACATCTGCGCCGGCTAAAGGCCGATTCACGGGAGCTAAGCTTTCTTCCCAGGCAGAATGCCCTGAGCGTACTGAATGGGCGGCACCAATCTCGCCTGCGCGGTCGCGGGCTGAACTTCGAAGAGATGCGCGCCTATCGTCGCGGTGATGACATCCGCTCCATCGACTGGAAAGCGACCGCTCGTACGGGCTCAGCTCATGTACGTGTGTTCAGCGAAGAGCGTGATCGTCCGGCCCTGCTCGTGATCGACCAGCGGATGTCGATGTTCTTCGGCTCGGTCTTGAATATGAAGTCAGTCACGGCAGCAGAAGCGGCAGCACTGGCAGCACATCGAATCCTCGGATCCGGAGACCGGGTGGGTGGAATCGTTTTCAACGATGACGATCAGCTTGAATATGCACCAAGGCGCAGTGCCCATACCTCGCATGCGCTGCTAAAGAGCATCGCGTCGTTTAACAATCTACTCCATGCGGAGCGCCCAGCGCGTACCGAGCCGGGACGCCTGAACCGCGTGCTGAAAAGCGTTTCTCGGGTCGCCCATCATGACCACCTGGTGATTATCTTCAGCGACTTCGATGGTATCGATGACGCGACTCACCGGCACCTGAGCGGCATCGCGCAACACAATGATCTGGTACTCGCTCTTGTGTTCGATCCATCGGCCAGGCTCGTCGGATCCGGCCCCAAGGCTGTTCTGAGTGACGGCCAACTGCAAGCGCAGGTTGACTTCGCCAACCGCCGTATTACCGACGCACTCACCCAAGTGGCGAGTCAGCGTCTGGACCGCATCATCGGCTGGCAGACGGAAATCAAACTGTCAGTCCTGCCGCTGTCTGCTGCCGAGCAAACAACAAACCAGCTCAAAACCCTGCTGGGTCATCGCGGGGCGGCTTAATGGATTCGGTTCCAAGCAGTGTTTATGAGGGCCTGACACTGCCTGAGCTCCTCGCATTGATGCATGGGATCGTGGTCCCGTCATCGCCAGGCCTGGTTCCGCAGACGGCCGGCTGGTGGGTGGTCATCACCGGGCTTCTGATCACCCTACTGCTTTGGGCAACCAGAATTATTCGCGACTATTACCGCAATCGTTATCGGCGCCGGGCATTGGCCGAGCTGGAAGCTCTGGAGAAGGGTCTGGGTACCAGCAAGCTCGCGCTGGGACCGGAACTTGCGGGGCTCACAAAACGGACGGCACTGGCCGCGTGGCCCAGGCACGAAGTTGCGGCCACCCAGGGCGAGGACTGGGCTGCCTTCCTGATCGAATCGGCGGACAATGATCCTCTGGTGAGCGCAGCAGCAAGGGGCATCACCAGAGCGGCTTATGATCCTGCTATCGATGCCCGTGCGCTCATTGAGGGCGTGCGCCAATGGATACAGATTCATCGTGTTTGAATTTGCCGCACCCCTGGTATTCCTGGCGCTGCCCGCGCCGCTGATCGTCTGGCTGGTCGTGCCAGCCTACAAGCAGCGCGCCAGTGCATTGCGGGTCCCTTTTTTTCGCGACCTCATCAACGCGGCCGGCGCTGAGGCGCACGACGGCGCCGTGACAGCAGGCCACACTTCAGCCTTTTTGATTTTTCAGAGCCTTATCTGGTGCCTACTGGTGTGCGCGCTCGCCAGGCCGCAGTGGGTAGGCAATCCTATCGAGCGCAACGAGGCCGCCCGCGACATCATGCTGGCCATCGACCTATCCGAGTCTATGGATACCAAAGACTTCCCCCTGAGTGACTCGCAGCAAAGTACCCGCCTCGCGGCCGTGCAGGAGGTCGTCAAACAGTTTGTCGCCGATCGAGACAGTGATCGGATCGGCCTGATCGTGTTTGGAGATAAGGCCTACCTGCAACTTCCATTCACGCGAGACGTTCGCACGGCTGACGAGCTGGTGAGTCTCATGGATGTAGGCATGGCAGGACCGAGGACTGCTTTGGGCGATGCGATCGGTGTCGCCATGCATGCCTTCGAGTCAAGCGAAGTCGAATCCAAAATACTCATCTTGCTAACCGACGGCAACGACACGGCGAGCCAGATGACCCCACTTAACGCCGCAGGCGTCGCCCGCAGCGATGGCGTAGAAATTCACACGATTGGCATCGGCGACACCGAGGCAACCGGCGAAGATCGCGTGGACTTCGCTGTCCTTGCGCAGATTGCCGAACGCACCGGAGGTTTGTTTTATACGGCCACTGATCAATCGGATCTTGCCGCGGTCTATCAGCAAATCGACGAAGCCACGGCGGTCGAGGCCCGGGTTCTGTCCTTCAGGCCGAAGTTCTCTCTTGTGGTGTGGCCGGCCGCGGCTTGTTTCATGATCTTGTGTGCGATGCTCGTAGTTAGCTCCGTCACCCAGCTGAGTGCGAATACCGAGCAATGATTGAGCTATCGCAGTTTCACTTCCTGCGGCCGCTGTGGTTGCTCGTGCTGCCGATACTCGGCACGCTTTGGTGGCTCGCGCGATCCCGGTCACTTGGGCGTGTTCGGAGCCTTCCGCTGCTAAGCAGTCATCTGCAAACCGCCCTCACCCTCCATCAAAGCAACAGTACAGTCTTTCACCCGGTTGACGCCCAGGCACTGGCAGCGCTCTTGCTTGTGTTCGCTGCTGCCGGGCCAAGCTGGTCGAGGGAGCCGAGTCCGTGGGTAAGCGAGACCGCGCCGCTCGTGGCGGCGATAGAGGTCTCGGACTCCATGCGGGCAAACGATCTGACCCCGAACCGATTGGCCCGCGCCAGGTTCAAACTCCTGGACCTGCTTGAACAGCGGACCGGTGCTCGCACGGCGTTGATTGCCTACGCGGGCTCGGCCCATATCGTCTTGCCCTTGAGCTCCGATCTGAATGCGATCCAACCCTTGCTCGAAAGCCTGGATCCGCAAGTTATGCCCAAACCCGGAGCCAGTGCCCGGGCGGTGCTTGAACCCGCGCTTAAGTTACTGGGAGATAGCGCATCGAAAGGGACGATCCTTTACCTTACCGACGGCTTTGATGCTCTGGATATTGACCCGATTCGTGAGTTCTCCGCGAAGCGTTCAAACCCAGCTCTTGTCGGGTTGCTGGTGGGGACGGAGGAAGGTGGTTCCGCCCTGTTGCCCGATGGCACCCCGGCACGCGACGAAGACAGCAGTCGTGTCGATACCTCGATCGATACCGCCGTGTTGCAGAGGATCGAGCGGGAGGCAGAGCTTCCTGTGGTGCGCTTAAGTTCTGATGGCGGTGACGTTCGCAAGCTGCTCAGATACATCGAATCCAACCAGGCTTACGCAGACGATCCCGATGCACGCTGGCGGGATCAGGGCTGGTGGCTGTTGTTCCCGGCAGCCGGGCTGATTCTGCTGGGTTTCCGCCGGGGCTGGACAACCACGCGCTCATGAAGGTCACGCTTTCTGCACTGCTCGACTATCCGCTACGTTACCAGGTGGCCGTTGTCGCTGCCGTGGTGTTCGTGACTTTGATCGTCATCAAACCACCCGGCGAACCGGTGGCCGCGCTATTTCTGAGTCCGGACCAGCGCGGGCTGCTGTTGTATCAACGCGGCGATTACGAATCCGCCGCTAATCGGTTCGAAGACCCGAACTGGAAAGCGACAGCCTGGTATCGAGCCGGAATGTACATTGAGGCATCCGACGCCTATGCGCTCTCCCAACGTGCAGAGAGCTTCTTCAACAGAGGGAACGCTTATCTAAGAGCGTTTGAGTACCGCAAGGCAATCATCAACTATGAATTGGCGGTGGAAGAGTCGCCCCAGTGGACTGAGGCCCGGGAGAATCTTGCACTGGCGAGGTACACGCTCGACTACATCGAGCGCACCCGAGAGCAAAGCGATACCGGGGAAGAAGGCGGCATCGGTGCCGATGAGATCGTCTACGACAACGATAGCAATCGCGGAGCACAGACCGAAATCACCCAGCAAAGCGCGGTCGAGGCTCTATCTGCAGAAAAGTGGATGAGATCCGTCGATACGAATACAGCTGACTTTCTGCGCAGTCGATTCTTGCTGGAAGAGAGATCCGCTGGCGAGCGCGAAGCACAGAGCAAGGGAGCAAACCCATAAACCCGCACCTCCAGCCGACCGCTCGAATAACAGCACTGGTTCTCGTGATGTTCGGTGTGGCTTGGAAAGCCGGCGCACAAACAGGCCCCTTTGTTGAAACCAGCATCGAACCCGATCAGGTGATGGTCGGAGAAGCGGCCACGCTCTCGCTCGCGCTATACGTTCCCACCTGGTTTCCCTCTCCTCCGGACTTTCCAAGCTTCGAACTGCCCAACGCGATCACTCGTGTTCCGGCGAACAGCGCGCGCCCGACTAGTAAACGGATTGGACGCGAGACCTGGTCCGGCATCACGCGTAAATACACGATTTACCCCATGCTCCCCGGCGACTATCGCCTTGATCAGCAGACCATCAAGCTGACATTTGCAAACCCGGGTAAGGACCCGCGCGAGGCAGTTATCCAGACCGACGAGATCAGCTTCCGAGCCGCGGTGCCAGAGCCCGCACAAGGCCTGACACCCTATCTCGCAGGTACACGACTGGTGCTCGAACGCAGCATCGACGGCGACTCCAATCGCGGTCTCGACGCCCTCGAAATAGGGGATGCGCTGTCACTGACCTACAGCGTTGAACTAGACGGTATGCCCGCACTGTTTCTGCCCGAACTGCTGAAGCCCAGCAAGACCCCCGGTATCTCAGCATACCCCGGAATTCCCCAGACTTCTGAAGAAGGGGCGATGTCACGCCGGATTGAGACCATCACGTACATCGTCAATGCCGGCGGCACCTACGTACTGCCGGGTGCAGTCCTGAGCTGGTGGAATACCGCATCCCAGACCATTGAACAGGCAACGGTGCCAGACCTGAAAATCAGCGTAGCGGGGCCGACTCTGGAAGAGTCCGAGCCTGCGCTCTTCGACTATCGGTACGGGCTCGCAGCTCTGATCATTGGGGCGTTAGCCGTGTTCTTTCTGCGGCGATCCGCTTTCGACCTGATTGAACAAATACAGCAGCAACGCCAACTCTACAGGGAGTCGGAACGCTACCACTGGCGCTTGTTGAACGGCGCGCTGAAAAGCAACGATCACAGCCGCTGCTATGAGGCACTGCTGCACTGGGTAGAACGCACGCCGTCCGCGAGCGGGCTCGAAGACTTGCTGCGGCAGCACGCCGACGATGAGACACGCATCGAGGTAGAGAACCTAAGACGGAGGCTTTATGCCGGAGGCGATGATTCAGTCGACCTGGCAAAGCTGAGACTCGGACTGGCGCGAGCGAGGCTGCGTTTGCCAGGGATTCAGGTAGAAAGGGGAGTCGCAGCCCTACCGGAACTAAACCCCTAATCGCCGGCACCGGCGGGTTCCTGATTTTTTTGCCGTTTTACTTGGCGGACTCTGACGCCGTTCCCTCGTAGATTACGGCCGTAAAACACTCAGCGTTCTTGCTTACGAATGCCATCAGATCCCAAGCCGACCCATCTGGAAGGTCGACCTTGAGTGCGCCCTGCGGTGCAAGCTTCTCGGCATCGTCGTCGCGGAGCATGCTTTCAAGATTGGGAATTAATGGCTCAAGTAGCGAATAGGCGTTTTCAAAACCCGCCACGCCAACCACCGGCATCAGTAAGCGTGATACGGTGGCATTAATTGAACGAATGGAGCCATCGAGCTCGAAGTCCACGAGCCCGACGGGCAGATTGTTCCAGGGCTCGAGCAAGTCACCGTCGTATAGCATGGCTTACTTCGGACGAACCAGCAGGTAGCGAAACTCCGAATCATCACTTTTGAGCAGCCGCAATGAAACGGGTGTTGGATCCATGCGGGCTGTGAAGACATAGTCCAGCATGTCATCAAGGCGACCGCTTTCCTCAAACCGCAGGGCTACCATGTAGTTATTCATGCATATCCCGACTTCCTCAAAAAAGTTCCGTCCTTCAACGCGCTCTTTCGTCAAACCGGATATTTTTGCTTCGGCAGTGTTGTAGTGCTCGACCACGCCCAGGCTGTTCATCCGAATGACGCCAAACTCCAGAGCGTCCAGATCCGACTGATCCAGCTCTTCCAGTGCGATGTTGTGGAAATCCATGAAACTCCCCCGCGCCGGAAGTTTAATCGCTTTTGAACCTCGGTTCTAATCGGAGCTTGAGAGGCTTTGCCTTCGTTGACCACGCTGCTGTAAAACTATGCCTGGTAGAATCAGGGCGAGCCCGAGGATCGTCGCCGGATTGATGCTCTCTCCAAGAATCGTTGCGATGAACCCAAGGGAAAGAACAGGGGCAAGAAATATCAGGTTAGCAACACGCGACACATTGCTCGCGAGGCGAAGCGCATAGGACCAGAGCAGCCAGGTCACGCCCATCTCAAACAATCCCACATAGACGGCGCTTAGGTAGCCCTGGGCCGATGCAGGCCACGCATCGCCGAGCAAAAAAGTCCCAAAAAAGGCAGCGGGAGCCGCCAGGCAGAAATTAGCGCACAGTGCCACGGCCGGGTCGTCATCATTGCGTGTACTGAGCAACCAGAAAACCGCCCATACCACCGTGCTTACCAGCGCTAGCAGAAGCCCGTTGAGATTCGTAAAGGCCAAATCCCAGGGTCGACCCTCAGTCGCGATAATGACCACCCCGATGTACCCAAGAAACACGGCCGTCCAATCCCGGACTTGCAACCGCTGCCCGAGAAACGGGATCGATAACAGCGCAAGCATGATGGCCCAGGTGTAGTTAATGGTCTGTGCCTGTTGCGCGGGTAGTGCGTCGTAGGCGGCCAACAATATCGAGTAGTAGATAAGCGGATTTACGGTCGCCATGACCAGATAAAAAAGAGTCCGCCGCTTGATGGCGAGGAGCAGGGCCGATAGCTGACCGCGAGCAGCCAGATAACCTATGAGCACGATCGCAGAAACAGAGACTGCGATCGAGACAAGTTGTATCACCGACAAATCGGCAAGAGCCAGCTTGAATGCGGTTGCGGCGGTTGACCAGAACAGTACTGCGCAGAGTCCGAGCACGAGAGCACGACGATCCTGCGATCCATCTTCAGGCAAAAAAGTGTGCTCCCGTTTAGCTGCCACCCAGCCGCTGGCAGCGGTCGCCGAGCAGCAATATCACCGGCGCCCTGCACATCGGAGCGTCGCCGCGTGGGTTCATCTAATCTTTTGTCCTGTGCGGCGCTGAAGCGCCTTTCGCGCTTTGGCAGGAACCCCGGCAACCACGAGTTGATAGGAGTTTTCGATCATTCGCTCGACTTCACCGCGCGGGATGCTGCCATCCAGTATCACGGTGTTCCAATGGCGCTTATTCATGTGATAGCCGGGCATCACCGCATCGAAGATGTCCCGTAACATGACCGCCTCGTCAGGGTCACATTTCAGATTGATTCGAGGCAGGCCGTCTTCCTCAGCAAGCGTGGCGAACATCTTGTCGAGAACTTTCATCACTGCGACATTGGGCCCGAACGGAAAATCCTCGCGGGCTTCCGGCATGGTGAGCAGCAATGCACGCGCCTGTTCGTAATTTAGTTGCTCACTAATTTTTCGGGCCCACCCAGTCTTCTTCATATTGGGGAGCCTCTGAACAAGTCCAGGGTGTCTCTGGCTGACCAGGCGAACCGTCTATCCAGGCGCGACTTTGAAGGCATACGTTCGCCTGTCAGCCCCGAAGGGCGCGCCCTGGACTTGTTCCGATGCTCCTTAGATTAAAAATAACACTTATCGCAAAGGGAGCGAGGGGGCTGAATTCACTCTTTGCTGGCATGCTACGACCAATGTAAGAGCAATTAGGTAAGGCCCCAGGATGCGGCAAACGGATCGTCATTGGCGTCCCTATGCCATGTGTACTCAGCCCACAGCGCTGCATCCTCCGCGGCCTTGCTGCCCAGCAGGCGAGAGATAATGGCCAACGTCATGTCCATGCCGGCGGAGACCCCCGACGATGTAAAGATGTCGCCCTCTTCTACCCAGCGAGCGCGGCCTACCCAATCCACCTGCGGTCTCAACTCAGCAACGAAACTGAAGTTCATTTTGTTGCTGGTTGCCTTTTTCCCATCGAGCACGCCCGCCTGTGCCAGTAGCGCGGCACCCGTGCAGACCGAGGCGAGGATCTCCGTCTGGTCGGCCATCTGCTTGATCCACGCAATCAAAACGGGGTTGTCGACCTGGGTACGTGTACCTATGCCACCGGGAACCAGAACAATATCGAAGAACTCATCGTCTCCAATCGATCGGGCCGCAACGGTTTGGTGCCCATGCGTGCTGGCGATAGCTCCACGAGTTTCGGCAACGCAATGAACTTCAAAACTATCCGGGTGCATGCCGAAAAGCTCAATCGGCCCCATCGCATCCAGGGTTTCGAAGCCTTCAAAAAGCAGTACACCAACCGTTCGTTTCTTGTGTGTTTCATCTTTGTCCTGCACCAGTCTTCCCTCTGCATCAAAATTGAATTGGCCAAGCCCGTTGGACCACACGCGTTCTAAAACGCCGCAGACAAAACGATTGGCACCAGACACCGTATCCGGCTATAACGCTGGCATAAAGGTCTATCTTCCCTCGTTTTGGGCCAAACAGGTATGCGCCAAAGAGATATAGTTTTCTTCATCTATCCCGGGATCAAGCTGCTTGATTTAAGCGGCCCGCTCCAGGTCTTCTCCGATGCCAATGACTTCCAGGTTGTTGTGCGCAATCCCTACTCCATGAAGGTGATATCGCTTGCGGGGGGCAAGACTGAAACCGACACGTTGCTTAAGGTGGATTCACTTCCGCGATCTGCTACACGCCAATCAGCGATCGACACACTAGTCGTAGTCGGCGGTCGCGGTGTGACGAGGGCGGTCGCTGATACACGGGTAGTAGAAGCGGTCGCACAAATGAGTAAGAGAAGTCGCCGGGTGGCCGCGGTTTGCTCCGGCGCCTTCTTACTTGCCGAAGCCGGATTGCTCGATGGGAGACAAGTCGTGACGCACTGGGATAGCTGCGCCCTATTGGCACGCGAGTATCCGAACCTCACAGTGAGAGAAGACAAGATCTTTGTCCGTGACGGTGAAGTCTGGACATCGGCCGGCGTCACCGCTGGCATAGACCTGGCGTTAGCGATGGTTCAGGCGGACTGGGATCGAGCGACCGCCCTATCGATCGCCCGGCGCCTGGTCACGTACATGGTGCGACCGGGCGGGCAGTCACAGTTCAGCGACCTACTGGAACTGCAAACACTCGCCGCTGACAGCCGGTTTGTATCTCTGGTCGAATGGATCAGTACGAACCTGGATGAGGACCTCTGTGTCACGGCACTGGCTGAGCGGGCGCATATGAGCCGCCGGAGCTTCTCGCGGCAATTCGGCGATCAACTGGGGCTTTCGCCAGCAAAGTTTGTGGAGAACTTACGAGTCTCAGCCGCTCGAAAACTTCTGGAGGAGTCAGACCAGTCGGTGTTTTCGGTGGCGCAGGCTTGTGGGTTTTGTAACGAAGAGCGAATGCGGCGTTCATTCATGCGCGCGCTTAACTCCTCGCCAAGCGAATACCGGTCACGCTTTGTTGCCAATAATCAGCCCGTGTGACTCCGACTCACAGTTGCAAAACCAAACGTACGTCCAGCAGTGCAGCATTCGTGAATGTGTTGTTCTGTCACGCGCAATCATACAGCTGACTAACTTCGCACACGGTTTTGTGTGTTCACCCCTAGCCCGCCGCTGAGTCAAGAATAGTGCCGATCCGCCAGTACACAGGTATGCTCCGCCAGCCATGTCGTTAGAGCCGGTTGAAAAAAGTTTGCGAATGTCAGCGATATCTGCCGGTTTCGTCAACCGCGCGCAGTTGCGGGCGCTGACAAAGCTGCTCGTCACCGTTGTCGTGATGTCGTTCCTGCTCACACCGGACGGGAGATCCGATACCCATCCTGTCGGGGACAGTACGCGTCCACCTAACCTACTCTTCATCCTTGCTGACGATCTTGGCGTCAATGATGTCGGCTTCACCCAACCAAGCGACAGCAAGCCTGGGGGAAGAACTAAACAATCGTTCACTCCTTTTCTTGATCAGCTGGCCAATAAGGGGATTCGTTTCGACCGGTTCTATAGCGACAGCAGCTGTGCCGCAACGCGGGCGGGTCTCCTGACGGGGCAGCCACCTGCCCGGCTGGGGTTCAGACCTGCGGGCGATGGGCTCGCGGCAGAAATCGAAACCCTTCCTGAGCTGCTACGGAATGCGGGCTACCATACCGTCCATATTGGCAAGTGGCATCTCGGCTTTCGTGATCAGTCTGCCTGGCCGAACCAGCAGGGGTATGACGAATTCTTCGGATTTCTCAATCAGTTCCTGCTGCAAACTCCCGAGGGCCAGGAAACGCTGGGGCGCCCCAGTTATCGGAACCCGTGGCTTCAACGGGAAAACGGTTCGCGAGAAAAGTACCTCGGCCATCTCTCCAAAATTCTGGTGGAACAAGCAACTGACAAGCTTAAGACGCTGGCCGATCAACCGGCGCCATGGTTCATGAGTTTTTGGGGATACGCTCCCCACGCCCCCCTGGAGCCGCTCCTGGCCCAGCCTGATACTTCCGAGCCTGCTGGGCGCTACCGGCAAATGTTGCAGACTCTTGACTGGCAGGTGGAACGACTTGTAACCACGCTGGAAGACACAGGGCAACGAGACCAAACAGTCATTCTGTTTGCCAGCGATAACGGCGGCACCGCTCGCCAGGTTGCCAGCAATCATCCCTTGCCCGGTGGAAAGCTGTTCTACTACGAGGGCGGTGTGCGAGTACCGATGTTCGTTTCGGGACACCGATCACCATCGACCGGGGTCAGAAGCGACATCGCGAGTTATCTCGACGTTCTGCCCACTCTGGCGGGTCTGGCCAAGGCGCAGGTACCGACAGCGGTTGAAGGCAGGGACTTGTTTAAACCTGGCGACGAGAACGGTCGCGCCTCTGGCAAAGCCCTGTTCTGGAGCCAAAACAATCGCTCCTGGTCAGCGCTGAGCAGCGATGGGCGTCATCGTCTTGTGATCGATACGCTACATCCGGAGGGTATCTTGCACAGCGCACTCGCCAGCGGGCCACCGCAGCAACTGGACCTGCCCGAACGGCGTGCGCAGTTGACTGATGACTACAATGCGTGGGCCGCGGTACAGCGTCACGTCCGGATCGCCGATAGCAGAGATCACGCGGGCCTTCGGACGTTGGCACTCAACGATTTTCAGCGCGCGCCAGGGTTCGGGGCGCACACCCTGGCGTTATGCCTTAATCAAGGTAAGCCTAAAGCCCCTGCTCAGCGGGAAATTATCGCGCGCCAGGGCGCTCTGTGGTCTTTGGAGCATCGCGATAGTGTCTGGGCCTGGACTGTTAACGGACTAACGCTCGAAGTTGCAGCGCCTGACGATGCAGCAGGCGAGCTGATTCTCGCTTCTTCGTTCACTCCGTCTATCGCTTATCCATCGAAGAAAAACGCAACCATGCGGATGCTCTGGAACGGGCAACTTTTGGCTGAGATCCAGCAGCAGGATTTTTCCAGTGAACGGGTAGATCTTGAAGCACCCACGGTACTAGGTAGCACCAAAGACGGTCGCTGGCCTTTCAACGGAAGTATTGGCCGCCTTCAGATTTGGAATGAAGATCCTCCGCTGACCGAAACATCCGCTATCGATCGCGAAGCATGGAGCGCCTGGAGCGGCGGGTTCGCCTGCACCATTTAGATGCTCCACCTTCTTAGCATCCCCTGGCGTCGGGACGATGAACGTTGACGAGGACGAGTCCCGATTGATTTACATAGGCCCCAAGTTGCTCCAGGTAGCCTCTGAACAAGCCCAGAGTTCCTCTGGCTAACAGGTGTCTATGGTCGTTCAGATTTGACGACCAGTATTCAAACGAACATACAAAGCGCAGTTCTTCAGGTGAGATTGCCGTCAGAAATGCCAGCAAAACGGCCATTTGTCACAAAGTAGCAACAGCGATGTCACATGATTCGCGAAACCCTGGAAGCAGGTTGAGTGCATGAGGGTAGACCGTACCCCCTATCCACGTATTACCTATGTGGATGAGAGCATGAGCGAGCTCGGATCGCGATTTGTCGACACGATCGAGCGCTTTAGCGGGCGCAAAAAACTCGAGGCTGTGTATCACCAGATCAAAGGTGAGGGCCTTGACGACGAACGCTTTTTCGCCCGCGCGCTGGAACTCGCGGATATTCAGTACCACGTACAGCGCGCCAGTAATGAAGACACCTTTCCCGAAGGTCCGCTGGTGTTGATTGCGAATCACCCTTTCGGCGTGGTTGATGGGCTCATCCTGTGTGATATCGCCAGTCGAATGCGAAAGCGGTTCGCTATCCTGATCAATGCCCTGCTGTGCCGCGACCCGGAACTGAACAGCTTCTTTCTGCCGATCGACTTCGCCGATACCAAGCAGGCACTGGCGAGGAACATAGGCAGCAAGCGCGCGGCCCTGGAGATTCTTAAGGCCGGTGGGATTGTCCTCGTGTTTCCCTCTGGTGGTGTCTCGACACGTTCCAGGGGTGGGATGGGACCGCTTAAGGATCTGCCCTGGACCACCTTCACCGCGAAGCTCATCGCCCAGTCGAGAGCAACCGTCCTACCTTTTTACTTCCACGGCTGTAACAGCCGGCTCTTTCAGGTGGCGAGCAATCTACACCCGGCACTGCGCGCATCCCTGCTGCTGCACGAAGCGAGCAACAAGATGGGGCAAAGATTTCATGTGTCCGAGGGCACGCCGATCTGTTATCCGGAGGTAGAACACCTCAATCGGCAGGCGCTGACATCCCACCTCTACCAAGTAACGACTCAGTTGAGTGTCTCCCCTGGCAAAGGCACAGGGCGCGGGTAGCGATCGCGCCGCTACCTATCTACTGCCCGACCTCTACCATGACTCCAGCTTCGTCTTAGGCCGCGCGCGATGAAGACGCCAGGTCCGTCACGATCTCGCCAGGCAACTTACCGGTCATCGTATCCTGGGGCTGGAAGTGAACAACAGAGCGAATGGCCTTACCCGCTTTAAGCAAATCAAACGCGGTATTGATCTGACCGTGGGTCATGTGGTGCGTAATATACGGATCGACGCTGAAATCGCCGCGTAGCCACTCATCAACCATCGATGGCAGTTCACTGCGACCCAGCACACCGCCGAATGCTGTGCCTCGCCAAACTCGACCAGTGACCAGTTGGAAAGGTCTGGTGGATATCTCCTGCCCCGCGCCGGCAACACCGATCACAGTGCACTCTCCCCATCCCTTGTGACAAGACTCGAGTGCTGCGCGCATCAGGTCCACATTGCCGACCGCTTCGAAGGTGTAGTCGAGTCCGCCACCCGTCATTTCGACCAGAACATCCTGAATGGGCGCGTCATAGTCCTTGGGATTGAGGCACTCGGTTGCACCCAGCGCCTTCGCGAGTTGGAATTTCTCGGTGTTGATATCCAGACCGATAATCTTTGAGGCGCCGTTCATTACGGCGCCCTGGATCACAGCCATTCCAACCGCACCGAGGCCGAACACAGCAACCGTCGCTCCGGCTTCGACTTTAGCCGTGTTGCGCACTGCGCCCATTCCTGTGGGTACGGCACAGCCCATCACCGAGGCTTTGGACAGCGGCGCTTCCTGCGAGATCTTCGCGACCGCAATCTCTGGAAGTACCGTGTACTCGCTGAATGTGCTGGTACCCATGTAATGCAGAATCTGTTTACCTTTGTACGAGAACCTTGAGGTTCCATCGGGCATCAGCCCGGCACCCTGGGTCTTCCGTATGGTTTGGCAGAGATTGGTTTTTCCGGACTTAATGAATGGGCAGTTCGGGTCCTCAGGTACATACAGAGGAATCACATGGTCACCCTGCTTGACGGAAGTCACGCCCTTTCCGACTTCCTCCACGACGCCACAACCTTCGTGTCCCAGGATGCAAGGGAACAAGCCCTCCGGATCTTCACCGGACAACGTAAATACATCGGTATGGCACAGACTCGTAGTCACAATGCGGACCAGGACTTCGCCATCTTTTGGCCCTTCAAGATCAATTTCTTCGATCTCCAGAGGCCGGTTAGGCTCCCAGGCTATAGCAGCTCGTGTTTTCATAAGACCTCTCTTTTCTTTGCTCGGTTGATCCAGTGCGCTCGCTACGGTGTTGCACCGCGCCGGAGACCACCCGCCACGTCAAGCACCATCACGAACCGCGTCGCGCCAGTACCTTCGATGGGGGGAGAACGGTGTCGCAGGCCGCTTTGGGGGTTCTCTGGCCATCGTGTTCCGCGCAACAGGATGGGATCGCCGGTTGGAACACTGGCGAACGTCGTGGGCGGCTGGTCGTCGACGGCGACTCCGTACTGGGTTCCCGCACCGCGGTATGTGCAGATCAACCGCGCAGTGACAGCGTCAATGTGAAACTTACGGCACGCATTTGAGTTGACGGCTTCGAGCCGCAGGGAAACAAAGGGAGTGCTCATCAGGTCAGCGAACAGTTCGATCATTACGGTAACGTCGTCGATCAGGCGCGAGCGCTCATCACACTCGGGCGTACCGCTGATCTCACAAATCTGCAGCACCGCCTCACGGGCACTGGCGGGGCGAAGCGTCGTTCGCGATGTGGGAATCTGATGAGGCTGGAGGGCGTCTACCCACGACTGGAATTCAGGCCGCAGATCGCGACGCCAGATTGCGGCGGCGCACCCCGGGTGATGAATAGCAGTCAGATCAAGCGGTGATGCGACTTCTGCAACAGGAGTCGACCCCAAGTGAGGATGAGCAACAGCGGTCAACGGACCGGTCCCGCTGTATTACCGATAGCCAAGCCAAAAGAACGTTCGACGGTCACTGATCACACCCTCACTGCGTAATGTAACAATATATCACTATCACGATTCACAGTGAGCAGCGGGTAGGTTACGAAACCCGCCGTCGGATTCTATTCGGGAGAAGCACGACAACCGACGCGAACGTTTACACCTCAGACCGTGGGAAAGCGTGCCGAGCCACTGATGCAGACCGATGTAGAGCCTCCAACCCAAATATCGTCTCCCTCCTGCTCGACCAATACAACGCCGTTCCGACCGATCGCTGTTCCCTGACGCGCCTTGTACTTTGGTGGTGCAATCCCAGATCCAATCAGCCACTGGGCCAGACCAGCGTTCAAACTGCCGGTGACCGGATCCTCGGGCACTCCCAGAGAGGGCACAAAAGCGCGGACCTCGAAATCATGTGTGCCCTCGCTGCCGGCCCCGTCAAGGTTGGGACCAATAACGCCGAAAGGCGTGCGGCCCGCCAGCGCTGGGTCTAACTGACACGACAGTACTCGCTCGGCGGAATCGAGCAGCAGTGCGCACCATCCCGGCCCATTGTCTATCCATTGATCCGCGACCACCGCTGCCTGCGGTAGCTCCAGAGCTTCGCAAAGCTGCGTTCGAAGAGAAGGATCCAGAGCCCCGGTTCGCAGAAGCGGCGGCGCCGCAAAGGCCAGCTTACCTGCTAACTGACGCACGGTAATCAGCCCTGCATCGCACTCCTGTAGGACCACGCCCGTGTTCTTCGGAACGCCCCCTGACTGCAACCAGGCGAAACAACTCCCAAGGGTCGGGTGACCAGCGAACGGGAGTTCCCCTCCCGGCGTAAAAATCTTAAGACGGTAGTCCGCTTCTGGTCGCTTTGGCGTTAACAGAAACGTGGTCTCAGACAAGTTAGTCCAGCGGGCGAACGCCGCCATCAGCTCATAGCTGAGAGAATCGGCCGAGTGCACGACAGCTACCGGATTGCCCCGGTAGTCTGACGCAGCAAACACATCGATCTGGCTGAAAGGTAGCTGGGCCATGGCAAAGAGAACTTTAGAGCGTGGGTCTAAATCCTCTCACACACCAGGCCTCATCGGTGTACAAGGGTATATTTCTTTCCCCTCCGCGAGATAACGGCACTACTTAGATGCGAACCGGGTTGTCGTAACCGCGGTCCACTAGGCCGCAGGTGCTGAACCAACGGTAGATACAACCTGCAAACTGATCGCGGATTGAATTCGCTGACGAACAATAGCGAGTGCGCTGTCGCCCATGCCGTTCGCAGAGCTGAACAGTACCGTGCAGGAAATTCAGCTAGGTATTGCGCATTGCCTCATTCCCTCGAAGAAGCACGAACTGCTGCCCGCTCGCACCCCGATAAGTTCTGGGGCGATGCGGCGGCTAGTCTGCATTGGGAACGTCAGTGGTCTTCGGTGTCTCCGGAGCAAGCCGTCGGCCCCTGGTTCTCCGGCGGAGTTATAAACACCTGTTTCAATGCCCTTGATCGCCACGTACTCAGCGGCTTCGGAAAGCGAAACGCTCTGATCGCCATCAGTGCCATGACCGATGAACGTGTTGAGTACAGCTATGCAGAACTGCTCCTGGAGGTACAGCGGGTGGCGGGGGCGATGCAACGCAGCGGTATCAGCTACGGAGATCGAGTGGTGATCTACATGCCGATGGTCGCGCAGGCTGTGATCGCCATGCTGGCCTGCGCTCGCATCGGTGCGGTGCACTCGGTCGTCTTTGGTGGCTTCGCGGCGCGCGAGTTGGCTAAGCGAATCGACGATGCAAAACCCGCACTCATCCTGACCGCAAGCTGCGGCTTCGAACCGGGAAAAACGATCGAATACCTTCCGCTGATCCGTGAAGCGACGCACGGGAGAAACGTCCCGGTCGTGGTGTTGCAGCGTAAATCAGCGCCGCGCGAGCTCGACCCCAAATGGCAGGACTGGGACGACTGGATGGTGGAAGCCCCCCAGGTCGACTGTGTCAGCGTTGAAGCGGATGCCCCGCTTTACATTCTGTACACGTCCGGAACTACCGGTAAGCCGAAAGGCATCGTTCGTGCCAACGCAGGACACGCTGTCGCACTCCTGTGGTCGATGCGGCATGTATTTGGAGTCGAGGCCGGCGATGTATTTTGGGCAGCGTCAGACATTGGCTGGGTGGTCGGCCATTCCTACATAGTCTACGGACCGTTGTTGGCCGGTTGCACAACGGTCTTATTCGAAGGAAAGCCGGTAGGTACGCCTGATTGCGAGACTTTGTGGCGTATCGTCGAAGACGCCCAGGTAAACGTACTGTTCACCGCGCCGACGGCTGTCCGGGCAATCCGGCGGGAGGATGCGGATGGGAAGCGCCTCGCCATGCACCCAATGAGTAGCCTGCGAGCTCTATTTCTCGCCGGCGAACGAACGGACCCCGAAACTCTTCACTGGATCGAAACGAAACTCAAGCGACCCATCATCGACAACTGGTGGCAAACCGAACTCGGATGGCCAGCCCTTGGTCGCTGCCTAGGACTTGAATCGGAGCACCAGGCACCGGGCAGCGCGGGCTGGCCCGTGCCTGGTTTCGAGGCCCAGGTCGTGGACAACCTGGGGCAGGAATGCCCTCCCAACACGCTGGGAGAACTCGTTGTTCGGGTGCCCTTACCACCCGGAGCGTGCCACGAGCTTTGGAATGGAGGCGACCGTTACTCGGCGCACTATCTGGAGCGGTACCCAGGTTTTTTCGCCAGCGGCGATATGGCGTACCTGGACGCTCGGGGTTGCGTGTTCGTGATGGGACGCAGTGACGACCTGATCAACGTGGCCGGTCATCGCCTGTCCACCGGGGCGATGGAGGCGGCCGTCGCCGAAACGCCCGGAATCGTCGAATGCGCGGTTGTTGCCAGGCGCGATGGTCTCAAAGGTCAAGTCCCCGTCGCCTTCGCTGTAAAAGCAGACGACAGCGCGACCGGGGTACAACAGCTGGAGAACGATGTAGTCCAAAACGTTCGGCAGACGATCGGCGCGGTGGCGGCCCTGAAGGAAGTACATATCGTCAGCCGCCTGCCCAAAACCCGCTCGGGAAAAATCCTAAGAAAAACCCTGGCCGAGATCCTCGACACGGGTCGTTATGAAACACCCGCGACTATCGACGACCCGGAAATCCTTCAAAGCATAAGCCGCGACCTGGCGGCAGGGGGCAGATACTAGTGTCACTATCGCAAGAGACCAGCATTTGGATGCTTCGCACCATGCTGCTTAGTCGCCGCTACGAAGAGGCCATCAAAGCGGCTTACATGGAGGGCAAGAGCCCTCGCTTTAATATGGCCAATGGACCGATTCCCGGTGAGATGCACTTGTCAAACGGTCAGGAGCCATGTGCGGTTGGGGTGTGCGCCCATCTGAATAAGGAAGATTTCGTGACGGCCACACATCGCCCTCACCATATTGCAATTGCCAAGGGTGTGGATCTCAAGGCGATGACGGCGGAGATCTTCGGAAAGCAAACGGGGCTTTCGGGTGGCCGCGGCGGTCACATGCATCTCTTCGACGATCGCGTGAACTTCTGCTGCAGTGGAATCATTGCCGAGGGCATGGGTCCGGCGGTGGGAGCGGCTCTGGGCCGCCAGCTAAAGGCAGAATCCGGAATCGCCGTGAGCTTTATTGGCGAAGGGGCCGCCAATCAGGGTGCCTTTCATGAATCCATGAACTTAGCGTCCGTCTGGAACGCCGGCGTGGTGTTCGTGATCGAGGACAACGCCTGGGGAATATCGGTGAGTAAAGAAGCCTCGACAGCGATCGAAAGCAATGCCGATCGGGCAGCCTCTTACGGAATGCCTGGGCAGCGGGTAGACAGCAACTGTCCGGAGGACGTCTACCAGGCGGCGAAGGATGCCGTTGAACGGGCTCGGGCTGGTGGTGGACCTTCGTTACTTGAGATTAAAACCCTCCGCCTGGAGGGACACTTTATGGGAGATGCCGAGCAGTACCGCCCAGAAGAGGAACGAAAGCTTGGGCTGACGCAGGATCCCCTAACCCGCTACGGCGAGCAGCTCATCGCAAGGGGAGTTATTACAAACGAACACCTATCCGAACTCGAGCGCACCGTCAGCGCGGAAGTCGCCGACGCCATCACCTACGCGCGCGAGTCCGCGCTACCCGAACTTGAAGAGGCTTACCAGCATGTCTACGCCTGAAACCAGTGAGATTGACAAAGCGGTCGAAGCGACCGCACCGAGTCAGCGCCTGACGATCGCCAGGGCCATGTCCACCGCGCTGGCTTCAGAAATGAGAGCCGACGACAGGGTACTGGTACTCGGAGAAGACATCGCGGCCCTGGGCGGTGTATTCGGAAACTGCCAGGGCCTGCTCGACGAATTCGGCCCCGAGCGCGTACGGGATACCCCCATATCCGAAACGGCCTTTATCGGCGCGGCGGTGGGGCTGGCAGCCGTTGGAATGCGGCCTGTGGTGGAATTGATGTTTGTGGACTTCTTCGGCGTATGCATGGACGCCATCTACAATCTTGCAGCCAAGAACAACTACTTTTCCGGAGGCCAGACGCCTGTACCCATGGTACTCATGACGTCCGTGGGCGGCGGCTACGGCGACGCCGGCCAACACTCCCAGTGTTTGTTTGGGACGTTCGCCCATCTACCCGGTATGAAGGTGGTCATACCGTCAAATGCCTACGATGCGAAGGGGTTGCTGATAGCGGCGATTCGGGATCCAAACCCGGTTGTGTTTATGTATCACAAGGCCCTCCAGGGTATGGGCTGGTTGGGTACCGAAAAGGCCACCGTGGTTGATGTTCCCGACGAGCCCTTTACGGTTGACCTTGGCAAGGCACGACTTTGCAGGCAGGGCGATGACGTGACCCTGGTCGGGTTTGGCCGAACTCTGCACGTAGCCATGGAAGCCGCCTCTTTACTTTGCGACAAAGGTGTCGAAGCTGACGTTATTGATCTTAGATCGCTCGTCCCCCTGGATAAGCGAACCTTGCAAGAGTCCATAGAAAAGACCGGACGGCTTGTGGTCATCGACGATGACTATCTGAGCTTCGGCGTGACCGGTGAGGTTATTGCCCTCGCCTGCGAGATGAGCTTCTCTGACTTGCGGGCTTCTCCCGCGAGAATCGCGCACCCGGATGTACCCATTCCTTTCTCTCCCGCTCTCGAACGACCGCTGATTCCCAGCGCAGCGATGGTCGTGGATGCCGTGATCGAACAACTTGAGGCTGGCCAATGACCGTTAACGTGTGCGTACCCGAGGGGCTCTGGGAGGAAGGCCAGGAAGGGGTTGTCGGAACCTGGTACTACCAGTCCGGTGAGAAAGTGAGCGAAGGTCAGGTCGTAGCTGAAATCCTGACGGAAAAAGTGACCCATGATATCGACGCGCCCGCGAGCGGCACGCTGTCGATTCTCATTGCCGAAGAGCAGCCGGTTGTGATGGGCGAACCCATCGCCTACATCGACTGATCATGCCTGATCTCGATCAGGGCATTCGCTTGAGCGGTGTGCGCGGCCTCATCGCGCGGCGAATGTCCGACAGCCTGACCCAGGCGGCTCAGCTGAGTTTTCATGCCTCGGTCGATGCCTCTGCCGCCCTCGCCCAGGTTGAGGCCGCGAGAGGGCAAAGCCATCCTGTCACCCTCGAAGACATCGCAGCCTGGAGTTACGTGCGTTGCCTGAATACTCACCTGAATTTCAATGGCGTTATTAAAGACAACACCTTTTTTTCCAACAAGAGCATTCATCTAGGGGTCGCGCTCGGTGTTGGCGATCATCTTCTGGTCGGGGTCATTCGTGATGCCGAAACACTGGTTATTGAACAACTTGCCGAGGCGCGCCGAGCCCTCGTCCGCGATGCCCGCGAGGGTAAGCTCACGCCGGATAAGATGCGCGATGGCACATCTACGATCAGCAATCTCGGCCCTGGGCGTACGGAGTCGTTTACTCCGATTCTCAATCCTCCGCAGGTGGCTCTGCTAGGCCTCTGCACAGTCAGAAAGAGAGCTTGGGTGACAGAGGATGGATCGATCGACGTCCGACCTGTGATGGGTGTGTCACTCACCGTCGACCACCGGTGGATAGACGGAGCCCCCGCCAACAGTTTTCTGGCGAACTTTTGTAGTGAGTTTGAATCAGTAAGGTCAGACCGGGGCTTGCTCTGATTCGACCAGCGCCTGGCGTCGATACTCCCTGGGAGCAATTTGAAAGTTTGCCTTAAAGGCGCGACTGAAGTGACTCAGATCATTGAAGCCCCAGCTAAACGCTATGTCGGTGATGCTCCTGCCGGTAGTCACCGAACAACGAATGTCATCTCTACAGCGCTCTAAACGCAACTCCTTCACCCAGGAAGAAACACTCGAACCGACATCTTCAAACAAGTGATGAAGGTAGCGAACGGTGATGCCATTGCCCGCCGCAATCGTGGTGGGAGAAAGCTCTGGGTCAGCCAGGTTTTTGACAATGTACTGTTGCACCCTGGTGAGAGAGAGTGCTCGAAGCGACTGCTGCGGTAATCGTGATTCCATGGTGAGCACCGTGGCGAGCAGGTCCATCGTCGGTTTCATGGCAGCCGTCAGGTCTTCCGAGCTCATCGTCCACATTTGCTCGCCAAGGGTTTCGAGATAGCCGGTCAACAGCGTCGACAGACCGGGGCGGCGGGTTATCACACGACCAACATAGTCCTGCGCGTTGGGAAAGATGCTCGTCAGGGCAGAGTGAGGAAACATGAGCGTGAGCTTCTCCAGGCGTTCCGGGACCTCAAACGTCATGGGCCGTTCACTATCCCAAAGCACCAGGTCGCCCGCGTGCAGGATGATCTCGCTGTCGGCGATCGTTATGGCTTCTTTACCGTTACGAAGGTGAAGCAAACTCAGCGCTCGCTCGCTCGTATTGGCGATTTCGTTCACCGATCGACTTCCGCGTGTCGCATCGCAGGCACACTTGATGAGTCGATAGCCGTCGAACTGACGCATCGTCAGGGACGCAGCAAAATCGCTGTGAGGTCTCTTGGACAGCCGCCAGGGCAGGTGCGATGCCTGCAACATCGACTCCCAGGCATCACCACGATTCGCCCGTGGCTCATCCAGCGTGCTCCAGGAGAGTCTGGATTGATCCTGCGTGTTAATTTTATTGTCTCCGCAGTGCGCGCGACTCGCTGCTTGCGCCACAAGATTAGCTTAGCAGGAAGGCCGGGGGGTTGCCTCGACAATCAACTTGGATAGCGTTCGTGCTCAAGTCGCCTCGAACTCTGCGCCGCCGGACAAGTCCGGTTACCTTCCCGACCAAGCTTGGCACCTCCGCACGATCTACTCTCGATTAGCACCACTTCGCTAACGGAGTAAGTATTCGGATGAATAAATATAAATCCGCCGTGGTACTTGGACTGCTCTCGATCTACACGATTCCAGCTCTATCGCAGGATGTAATCGAGGAGGTCTTAGTCAGTGCTCAGCGTCGCGTGACGGATCTGCAGACCACCGCCGCGGCTATCAGCGCCCTATCGGCCGAAGACCTGGTAAGCCGGTCGATAGATGATATCGAAGACCTGGGGATTTCTTCTCCCAGTATGAACGTCGCGCTGTATCAGGGCGAGGCTCAGATCTACATACGGGGTATAGGCTACTCGGGAATCATTGGCGGTTCGGACAGCTCTACCGCCCTGCATCAGGATGGCGTCTATCTTTCCCGATCCTCCGCTGCGGTACCGGCGTTCTTTGATGTCGATCGAATCGAGGTCGTAAGAGGTCCGCAGGGCACGCTCTATGGGCGCAATGCAACCGGTGGTTCAGTCAACGTGCTGACGAGAGGAGGCACAGAAGAATGGGCAGCAGATGCCGCGGTGCTGGTCGGGGACTACAGTCGCTTTCGGGTGTACGGCGCCGTCAGCGGTCCGCTGAGTGATAAGGCCCAATTTCGAATCGCCGCTCAAACGGAGCGCCACGACGGCTACACGACATTGAATCGGCTTGTCACAGACCCTCTCGGTCAGGCCAGCGTAAGCTCGGACGTCGAAAACACCGATGAGTACATGATTCGCGGGACGCTGGACTTACAGCCCTCCGATACCCTATCGATTACGCTAAAGGCGGACTATTACGAAGCCGACGACGAGAACTCGGTATGGCTTTACTTTAATCCAGGTACCGGGACGAACCCCTTCTTTCGAAATTACCTGCAGGAACGAGGAGGCGAACTGCCTGCCAATCCGCTATCGCGGCGCCAGGATTCGGACCTTCCTCACTTCAATAATCCGAAGATCTATGGAGCGACGGCACGAGTTGATTGGGATATCGGCGACTACACGCTGACCTCTATTACCGCTTACAAGCACACCAATCCGTTCAATCGAAATGACCTCGACGCGACGGGCGCCTTTGGGGTCGATCAGGTTCGGGAAGAAGATCATGACCAGATCAGTCAGGAGTTCCAGATCGCCTCACCGGTAGAGAACCGCTTCAACTGGATTCTGGGCTTCTACTACTTCGAAGAAGAAAACGACATTCGCAATGAGTACTTTCTGCCCTTCGCCGACGAGCAATTCGAGCTTCCGCCCGACGATGATTGCTGTCTGCTCCTACTGAACGGACGTTCGGAAACCCAGGCGCTGGCCTTGTTTGGCGAAGCGACCTATCGAATCAACGATAGGCTCGATGCGGTGCTCGGAATGCGCTATAGCGATGAGACGCGCGATGGTAACAACGATGTACGGTTCGTGAACTTTCCGACACCGATACTGGACAACGTCGCTGAGTTTGACGAGGCCAGCTTCGATGACTTCACACCGAAGCTAGGTCTCAACTACACCGTGAGCGACAGTACCTTTATCTATGGCTCCGTGAGCCAGGGCTTTAAAGCTGGGGGCTTTAATGTTGGCAGCTACCAGAACGACCCCTTTGAGCCAGAGCAGATCACCGCCTATGAGATCGGCTTGAAGACAGATCTTGCCAATGGGCGGATTCGCCTGAACAGCGCTGCTTTTTTCTACGACTATGAGGATTACCAGTTTCAGGACGTGGAGAACAACAACACGGTAATCCGCAACGCCGCAGAAGCCGAAATCACAGGGCTCGAGATCGAGGGGACCGCGCTGCTTGGTAACTCACTCTCGATCGACTTCGGGGCTACTTACCTCGACGCTGAGTTTCAGAACTTCACCGCTCTTGATCCAAAGGCTCCCCAACTGGGCCTACAGGTTCTTGATGGGCGTCGGCTGCCGAGAGCACCTGAATTCAAATACAACGTGGGCGTCACCTACGCGACCCCGATCGCAAGTGGCGACTTCTCCCTGCGCCTCGATTACATCTGGCAGGACGACATCTACTTCTCTGCGTTTAATGTTTCCCAGCTGTTCCAAGAAAGCTACGGCTGGGGACGCGCCCGTGCTACGTATGCAGATAACTCAGGTAGTTGGTCGATCGCTGCGTTCGTTGACAACATCAGCGACGAAGAGGTGATCTCAAACGCCACCTTCAATGGCGACATTATTGATTCAACGGTCACGGGAAACATGGCGCCGCCAAGAACAGTCGGCGTCGAAGTCAGATACAGCCTTGGCAACTAAAAGGAATAAGCACCATGAGCCATGACGACGTTTTGCTCCAAACTCACGAACTCCCCTGGGTACCGATTGCCGAAGGCATCGACTTTCGCCTTCTACGTGCCAGCACCGAGACCGGCACCTGGACGGTAGTGTTTCGCTGTCAGGAAGGTTCAACTTTTGCCCGGCATCGACATCTTGCAGCGGGGGAATACTTTGTAATCAAGGGGCGGATGAACTACCGCGCCGGTACCGCCGTGACCGGAGACTATGGCTATGAGCCTCTCGACTCCATCCATGATTGCACTGTTTTTGAGGAGTACACGGAGCTTCTGTTCACTAACCACGGTCCAGTGGTCTACCTGGATGATGACGACAACATCACGGCGGTGCTAGACCACCAGGTCCTTAGCCAGCTAACCGCGGAACACTCGGAGGCAGCGACGCAGTAGCGTGCACGCTACAGCGTCGCAGTGATGAAGAATAGCGGGGGCTAAACTCATGCACCGACTTGACGGAAAGATCGCTCTAGTAACCGGGGCGGCAAGAGGGATCGGCGAATGCGTGGCGAGCACGTTCGCCGCCGAGGGAGCGGTAGTTATTGCAACTGACGTGCTGGAAGAAAATCTGAGTGAACTCTCAACCCGGGTCGCGGAACAAGGCGGCCACTGCATGGCAAAAAAACTGGATGTCACGTGCAAGGAAGACTGGATCGCGGTTCGCGATCTCATCGATGCAGAATTTTCCAAGCTGGATATCATCGTCAACTGTGCCGGCATGGAGATGGTGCGAGAACTAAAAGACCTCACTCTGGACGAGTACCGGCTAACCCAGGCCGTGAACACCGAGCCCGCCATTTTCGGCACCCAGATTTTGCTGGATCAGTTATCGAAGGCCGCTGAGGAGTGTAAGAACGGCGCCTCTATCGTCAACATATCTTCGATAGCAGGCCTTCTGGGGATACCGGACCAGATCGCCTACAACACCTCAAAGGGCGCCGTGCGCCACGTCAGTAAGTCTCTCGCCATCGAGTTTGCGCATCACAAACGCAACATACGTGTGAACTCGATACACCCGGGCTGCATCAACACGCCGATGCTTCGGGAAGCGATGGAAGCGTGGGCTGAGACGGGAAAAATAGGGACCAATGACATTGCGAAGGTTGAAGAAGCCTTCGCAGCGGTTTGCCCGATGAACAAAATTGGCGAGCCGAGCGATATCGCGTTGGGGGCTCTCTACCTCGCGTCGGAAGAATCGGGTTTTGTCACGGGCATCGAGCTCGTCATTGATGGCGGAAGCTACGCCAGCTGGACTTAGGAGTTCTATGGAGAGAAAACGCGCCTAGCCGGCCCTCCTCTCCTCGGCGTGGTAGGTTTCACCACCAGCGACCGGTCGAAGGCCGGTCGTCCAGCGCGTGCGGCCGCGAGGTGCTGGCCAGCGACCCCGACAGCCGTACCTTGCTTTATCAACTACTCCCGGCGATCAAATCCGGGCGATTAAAGCGGCACGAATGCCAGCGCGTTGTTGGGGTTCATAGGAATGACGAGCTGATGCTGGTTTGAGTCGTAGCACATCGATGCTGCACTGGGGATACCGGTCGCGATCACCTCGGTCTCCTTCCCTTTCACAAGTTTCGAGACACTGCCATACCGTACGCTGCTGACGTACTTTGTCCCATCGGGCAGCACCACGACTCCATCGCTTCCTGATTCGGCCGTATTCTCGGTAGACAGGATTTCGCCGTTCGGGCCGTAAGTCAGCACTGCGGTCGAACCAATGTTCACAACAATGACATTGCCGTCATTGTCGATGGCAACACCGTTCGGAGCCGCCAACGGCCCTCCCTTGGCGAACACGCTGATCTCACCAGCAGGGGTGACTTTATAGATGAGCTCCCCGGGGCGCGTCTCTGAAACATACAGCGTTCCATCGTCGGTGACGGCAATGCCATTAAGAAACCCCGCGTCGGGTACTTCGATCGATTGCAGCGGCTCTCCCGTCTTGCGATCAAAAGACCGGATGTGCCCAGAATCCACGGTGTACAGCGTTGTGTCGCTGAGCGCACTACCGATGGGACTGATCAATTCCAGGCCATCGCGTGTCGCCCCAATCCATTTAGATGTATGCACACTGCCGTCGGGATTAATCAGGGAGGAGTAACCATCGGCCTTTGCTTCGGCGTTTCGCTCTCCGGCATTCATTACGATGATGAGATTTCGCTGCGAATCGAACGTGCAGCTTTCAGCAAAATGAAAGCTACCGTAGACCTTCACGTTGGCCGACATCTCCTGCCGCACTCCCGCTTCATTCACCCGACCCAAAGGCTCGCCCGCGCGAAACTCCTGCGCGGTCGCGATGAGTGGAATTGACAAAAGGCACACCTTGACGAACGTTCGCTGTAGCATCGTTTTGTAGACTCCCTGTAAGTTACACGCCAGCTTAAGTTACCTCAGATCGACACAGAATATCGGTTTTCGTCACAATGCTCAGTTGGTGAGTGAAGCGAAAGCACAACGATGCCTGACTTACGCATTAATTCTGTCGATGAACTAAAAAGACCGGATTGGTGCGGTGTCTCCTTCGCTGGAGTTGAAGATTGTCGACTTTCTCGATCCTAGCGCTCCCCGTTGGATCGCCGAGAGCTCACTCATGTTTTTGGGGACTGCTGGTAGCAATGGGGAAGCGTAACCATCGCCGGTGGCAATCCTGGGTTTGTCTGCGCCACTAAGAGCTCGCTCAGCGTGCCGCTTGACGCCTGCGATCATCCACCGGAACTCTCTCTCGGAGACGGAATTGGCACGCTCTTTGTTGTTGTGCCACGGATAGGCGAGACCTTGCGAGTGAACGGGGGCGTTAGCTCAATGGACAACCTCTGCTAGGTAGCCCATTGGCCTAAAGTCACCTATGTTTTTTTTCAGATTAGGCTCCGCCGGTAAATCGGTTGCCGTTTTCGTAGTCGCAAGGAGCTTCTTGCATTTCGAGATGCAGACCCGAACCCGTGAAGGGGTGAGCGTTTGCTAGGCCTTCATCAACTTCGATACCAAGACCAGGGTCTGTAGGTGCAGAAACGTAACCTTCATCAACCTGGTGCGCACCGCCGACTAGCTTTGCGTGAAACGGCGTATCGATTGTCTCGCACAGCAGCAGATTGGGGGTCGAAACCGCGAGGTGAATGTTGGCCGCGTGTTCGATAGGACCTGCGTACAAATGGGGAGCGATCTGGACGCCGTACACCTCGGCAATGGCGGCGATCTTTTTTGCCTCCCAGATGCCGCCGACCCGACCAAGCGCCGGCTGGAGGACACTAGCGGCGCCCGCTTTCAACACAGAGGCAAACTCAGCCTTGGTGCAGAGCCGCTCCCCAGTGGCAATCGGGATGGATGTTGCGGAGGCGACCTGAGCGAGCGCCAGCACATCGTCGGGAGGAACGGGTTCCTCTAACCACAGTGGATCGAACGGCTCGACAGCTCGTGCAAGACGGATAGCACCCGCTGACGTGAGCTGTCCGTGAGTACCGAACAGGAGATCGACCTGATCACCGACGGCGTCTCGAAGTGACCGACAAAACGCAACGGAAAGAGACAGATCCGTAAGCGCGGGCATATGCCCACCGCGTATCGTGTAAGGACCCGCAGGATCAAACTTAACCGCGGTGTAACCGCGGTCCAAGCACGCAGCAGCCGACTCAAACGCCATCTCTGGGCTGGTCCAAAAAGCCTCTGGATCATGGTTCTTCAGTGGGTAAAGATAAGTGTAGGCACGGACACGATTATTCATGCGCCCACCTAACAAGGCCCAAACCGGACGTTCTCGAGCCTTACCCAGAATGTCCCAACAAGCGATCTCTAATCCAGAAAACGCGCCGATAACAGTGGGATCTGCGCGACCGGTAAAGCCGGAGGAGTACACCCTGCGGAACATTAGCTCGATGTTTTCCGGACTCTCACCCTCTAGGTGACGAGCAAATACATCCTGTATTACCCGCTTCATGGTATCGGGACCAACGGCGCTCGCGTAGCATTCACCCCAACCGCAGATTCCATTGCTGGTCGTGAGCTTCGTAAGAATCCAGTAGCGACCACCCCACCCGGGCTTTGGGGGCGCTGTAACGGTGACCTCGAGTTCCTGGAGCTTCAAGCGTTCTGCTCGCTTCGCGCGTCGTGGCACTCGTAACGCCTGTGGTACCGGAACTTCAACGCGATCACACTCATTGCAGAATGATCACGTTCCGGCTGGCCTCGCCGGCTCGGGTGTCGTCAATGGCCTCGTTAATCCGGTCAAGACTCCAAATGCGAGACACGAGTTCATCCAACTTCAGGCGTCCCTGCAGGTACAGGTCTTCAAGCCAGGGAATGTCGCGCTGAATGATCGAGTCGCCCATCTTTGAGCCGAGCATCTGTTGGCCAAGGGCGGCGAGATTGGCCGGCTCGAAGGTCGACAGCGCGCCTGTTGCCGGCATTCCCACCATCACGATCCGGCCGGCGGGCGCCAGGTAGTCAGCTGCACCGTTGTAGGCCTGGGCACTCCCCACGGTGACGAACACGGCATCCGCCCCCCGACCAATAGCATCCAGAACCTGTTGTACACAGTCGTCGTCGCTCGCCAGCACGCTATGAGTGGCACCAAAATCAAGCGCGGTCTTCAGTTTGGATTCGTTCATATCTAGGGCGACGATGCGCCTCGCCCCTGCTATTCGTGCACCCTGGATCGCGTTAAGTCCAACACCGCCGGCACCGATCACCACTGCGTCCTGTCCCACCCTCAGCTCCGCCACATTCACCACCGCCCCAATTCCGGTGATCACGCCACAGGCGAGCAGACTCGCCTGTGGGAGCGGTAGTTGAGGCGATACTCGCACCACCTGGCTGTGGTGGACCACCACGCGTTCGGCGAAGGCTCCACACTGCATCCCCTGCTCGATCGGTTCGCCCGCCAGGGTCCACAGTGGAGTCTCTTCCAGGGTTTGTCGCTCGCTGCAAGCAAAGGGTCGACCTGAGTAGCAGGACGAGCAGTAAGCGCAGGCACGTATCAGAGTTACAACCACCGGATCACCTGGTTCGAAACCCGTAACGGTGTTGCCCACCGCTCGAATCACACCGGCAGCTTCGTGTCCATATACTGCGGGGAGTACGCCTCCCCAATCTCCGGAGAGGTAGGAAATATCGGAGTGGCAGATGGCCACGGCGTGGATGTCCACTTCCACTTCATCTGCACGAGGCGACCGCAACAAGACGTCGTCCAGCGTAAGCCCTTGGCCGAATTCGTGGCAGACCGCTGCCTTTATTCTCTGCAATTCAAGCATCCTTCGAACATCCGGGGTAACCGGTAACGGTGATCTATTCCACGGACTGCCTACCGTATCTTCACGAAGCTTACTCTTATCACATCTAAGGAGGGCAGCTTAAGTGCGCAGCAACGCATCCAACAGCGGTAAGAACGGTAGCAGCATTCAACCATAGCGCGCCGGCCTCATCTTGATACTCGGCATACCTGACGGTTTGGCCACTTAGTGCGAGTCGCAGACGAGCCCGCATCATTTGCGGCTAGGCACTGGGCGGGATGCACGTCGCCCTCGCTGCTAAAGTCGCCCTCCCTGCTAAAATAGTCACGCCGTGCACGCGCGCACTGAGTAGTGAAGAAGGGCCGCTTTCGGCTGTTACTAGAAAATTTAAAGTAACGTATTGAGAGTTATGAGTACTGTTAGGGCATCGCAAGCACTCTGGTTTCGAAACACGGTGGCGAAGGAAGGGCGTTGAACGTTGGAACTCAATAGACTTTTTACCGTTGGCCTGACAATGATCCTGGTCACTGGTCTTCTGTGGGTGCCAGATGGACGCTCTCAAGAGCGCGCGCAGCCGGCACCAGGGTTGGATTTACAAACGCTAGGCAGAAAGTTCACCGGTGATCTCGACACGCTTGAGGAGCAACGCGTTGTTCGCATTCTCACCGTTTACGGGCCGGGGCGCTTTCATCTGGATAACGGCAAAGGCACCGGTTTTATCGCGGAGCTGGCCCAGCGCTTTGAGAAACACCTGAATGACGAACTGGGCAAGCGACACGTCAAAGTCTACGTGGTGGTGGTGCCAGTAGCGCGCAGCGAGCTATTACCAGCTCTCCTCGACGGTCGCGGAGACATTGTGGCGGCGGGATGGACTATCACGCCGGAGCGTGAGGAGACCGTGGAATTCAGTATCCCGATGAGCAAACCCATCGACGAAATCCTGGTCACCGGGCCTTCAGCGCCCGAGATTAAGCGTATTCAGGATCTTGCCGGTCGTACCGTGTATTTGCGCAAAAGCAGCAGCTACCGGCAAAGCGTCGAATCACTGAACGCCAGCCTGGTCTCTCAAGGGCTAAAGCCCGTGACCATCAAGGAAATGCATGGAAGCCTCGAGGATGATGACCTGATCGAGATGGTCAACGCCGATATTCTCCCCTGGGCAATAGTCGACAGCTATAAACCTCAGATGTGGGCCGGCGTGTTCGAGAATTTACAGGTCAGGAAAGATATCGTGTTTCGAAACGGCGGCCGTACGGCCTGGGCGATGCGAAAGGACTCGCCTCAGCTCAAAGCCTCCGTTGACCGGTTTCTCAAACAGAACCGAGCGGGAACCCTCATCGGTAATATCCTGATCAAGCGCTATGTCACTAACTTTGACTGGGCTGCAAACTCTCTTGCCGAGGCTGACTACAAGCGATTCAACGATCTGCAGCATCACTTTGAAAAGTATGGTGATATGTATGGCATCGACTCGCTGTTCGCCGCCGCGCAGGGCTACCAGGAATCGCGTCTGGATCAGAGTGTGAGAAGCGCCGCTGGAGCGGTAGGCGTCATGCAGCTTCTGCCGGCCACCGCGGCTGACAAAAACGTAGGGATCGACGACATTGAAGCCGTAGAGCCGAATATTCACGCCGGTATCAAGTACATGGATTTTCTGCGGGATCGCTACTTCTCGGATCCGAAGATATCCGATGTCAACCGCTTTCTACTTGCGCTCGCGGCCTACAACGCGGGGCCGGGACGTATGATCGGAATGCGCAGGCGGGCAGAAGAAGCTGGCTACGATCCCAACGTCTGGTTCGATAATGTCGAATTGATTGCGGCTAAGGAGATCGGTCGAGAAACGGTGCAGTACGTATCGAACATCTTTCGCTACTACCTGACCTACCTCATGGTCGCCAATCAGGAACTGCAGCACGCCGCTGTGCGACGAAGCGTGGGCCTTAAGACAACGCCGTTCAGTGAGTGATTCAGTCGACGCTGCGTTTGCGCGTGGCAAGAACACAAACGAAGTACAGCCAAAATCACTAGTGAGAAGAATCGCTATTCTCAGCTGCTCTTCTTGCTAATGCCCCTCTTGAGTGTCGTCTTCTTCCGTGCCGTTTTCTTGGCTTTCGAAACGTTTTGGCTTGACGCAGCTCTTTGCGTACGCGCCGGGCTAAGCTGTTGATCTGATTTAAGTCGGGATTTGCGCACTGAGCGCTTCACTCCCGGACCCGGAACCACCTTGATCTTGCCAGGCTGCACCTCTACCCCACTTTCGGTATAGATACCCATCTTGCGAACCGCCTCTCCAGTGGTTGCTTCTACAAACTGAAGACGCGGTCCCTTCTCGTGAGGCCGGAATTCATCACCCCAGTGAATGAGGGAAAGGATAACCGTCCGCATAGCTCGACCAGCTTCGGTAAGAACATACTCCGCATGCGCCGTCTCCGTCGCCGGGCGCTTCTCCAGAAGCCCTTCCGCCACGAGGTGATTAAGCCGCGCCGTGAGTATGTTCCGCGAGATGCCCAGCCCGTCCAAGAACTGATTGAAGCGAGTTCGGCCGTAGAAGGCTTCGCGAAGTATCAGCAAAGCCCAGCGTTCCCCGATTGCATCCAGGGCCTGGGCCATCGAGCAATTCATCTCTTTGTACGATTTGTACTTCATATCGCCGATTTTACATCGGGTCCTGAATTGAAACTATATGGTTGCATATAGAGACTACATAGTTTTAATATGCAACCTAAAGCAAGAGGCGAACTTAATGATTAACTGCACATGCATCGTCCAGGAAGGCCAGGCGCCAGACCTTCGCCAGTCTGGGCTCCAGGAGCTGATCAACCGTTTTACAGAAGCTGCTTTTGGTGAGGCCGCCCAGATCACGTGGATCCCGGTGGCACCCGGCAACGGGTTTACCGAAAGGAAGCCATCCACGTCCTCCGTAGTTTCGATGAGGGCGAGTGAAAGCCTGAAACCCGACCGACGCGAGTCTCTCCTGCGTGAGCTTGTCGAACTGTGGACCTCGGCAACCGGATGCAGTGTGAGCGAAGTTGTCGCCGTTATCTCTGATCCGGAACCCCAGTGAGGACATCGTAATGCCGCTTTATATCTGCAACTGCAGGAAGGACGTGCTGGATGCATCCAGTAAGAGAGAAATCGCAGAGAGAATTACCGACACACATTGTGCCGTCACAGACGCGCCCGCCATGTTCGTTCATGTGGCGTTTTTTGAGGAGGCTGCCGAGTTCCCGCTTGAAGACAAAGCGTTGTTCGTTATTGGCAATATTCGCAAAGGTCGATCCGGGCATCAGAAACACGAGATTGCTTCGACAATTCGTCGGTCATTGTCGGAAGTAACCGGTGTTGATGAATCAATGACCGAGGCCCTTATCAGCGAAACTCCGGCCAGTTGGGTACTGGAGGGAGGAGAAATCATGCCCGAACCCGGTGAGGAAGCCGCATGGCTGGCAGCGCATCAGTCAAAGCAACACTGATCCGCTCGAAGTCGAGATCGTCTCAGGCCGGATTTCTGCCTGGTATCTCCTACGTCATCGACCGGCAAGATCTCATTCCGATCAACACGCTACAACAGCAGTAAGCAGGAGTACCAAACATGCTTGCAGAACCAAGTCTGCCGAATCATGCGGCCATCACAATAGTCGCCCGTTTACTGTTCACGTCATTGTTTTTCTTATCGGGTGTCACGCATTTCACCGACATTCCCTACTACATCGGCCTGATGCCTGCCGACTTCCCCTATCCACTATTCTGCGTGCTCATTTCGGGCGTTGTAGAACTTGCCGGCGCCGCGATGATTCTCCTGAACTGGCGACCACGACTAGGCGGCTGGTTACTCATCGTGTTTTTGATCCCGGTGACGTTTGTCGTTCACGGCTACGAGATGACGCACGCTACCGATGAGGTCATTCGCCTGCTACAACAAGCTCATTTTCTCAAAGGGATTGCCCTGATCGGCGCAGCATTGCTCATTACGCAACTGGGCGTAACGCACGCTCGCTATGCAGGAAGTGACTGAGGCCAGTTTCCTAAGGGAGCCGGTCAGCCGTCAGTAGGTGTGCTATGTGAAAGGCATAAAACGGATGGTGTCCTGGCGATCTGACCCGTGCAGTTATTCGTTGTCTTTCTTTTTCCCGAGCCCCTTCAGAAACCCGCCGACTGCCTCATTGACCTTTTCACCCACCTGTTGTTTGAGAGCTCCTGCTGTTGCTGAACTCATCGCAGACTCGAGAACAGGCTTTAAAATCTGCTGAGCCACCTGCGCTCCCGTCGCGCCGCCATCCGCCTTACCAATATCGGTGAGTACCACATCAGGAAGATTGACCTCCTGCTGTTTATCCAGGTCTGCAAGCGATACCGAAGCACTCGCCCCCAACAGACTGAAGCGCTCAATGATGAGCTTTTTACCGCCGGACGCGTCCTGACTTTCATCGTCTTCCGCCGCACCCGCCTGCAGGCTCTTCAGCAGCTCGCGCAAGTTGTTGCGCGTGCCTTCCTGCAGAACGTTGATTCGCGCGCTGTCTACCACAATCTCATGAATTATCAGCGTATCGCTCGTCACAGAACTGGGATCCAGATTGACGGCAAAGCCGCCGAGCTCGATGGCGTTGCCGCTAAACCCGTCCGGGTTTGCAACACGCAGGCCCGTAAACGCCGCGGCTGAGTCCACCAGGCGTATATCGACTTCATCGACCTTTACCGAGGTTCCCGTCGCTGCGCTACCCTGCTCCTCGATTACTGACGCCACTAAGCCGTTCAGATTACTGGAGACGAAATACAAAACTCCGACCATCAGCCCGATGATGACAAGACCCACGAAGAGGAGTGTGTTACTTCGAGTTGCCATAAGACCGTCCCTCAGATTGCGCGAATGGATCGCCGAAGGATGCAGGCTAGCATCGTGGAAGTCTAGGAACGACAAGGCCTGAAGGGGAAGCTCAAGCCCCCGGCACTATGATTAATGCTGTCATTAACCAGCAAGGCCTGATGTCCGTTCCGGGAGGTTTGTGCGTCAAAAAGCGACAGCTGCTACTCGGCGGTAATATTGCCACTCAGGAACCAGAATGGTACTTCATTGTCTGATCGATGAAGCACAAGCTAAGGAACCAGTCCATGACCCCGACACCTACGACTTTCAATAAGACGGTCGCACGCCTTGCACTAGCCGGCTTGCTTGCCGTTTTCAGCGTGCTGAGCTTTGCCGCTGAGCCTATTAACACGCTTGAGAAAAAGGGGTTGTTTGGTTATGACCCCAGCGGTATCGCAATCCGCGGCGCCGACACAGTGGCATATTTCACCGAGAACAAGTATGTGCCGGGCACGGACGATTTCACCACGCAGTGGCAAGGGGCCACCTGGAAGTTCTCTTCGCAGGAACACCTGGATTTGTTTAACGCAGATCCAAACCGCTATGCGCCTCAGTACGGCGGCTACTGCGCCTATGGCGTCGCACAGGAATACCTGGTGAAGATCGAGCCCGAAAACTTCTCTATCGTGGATGACAAGCTCTATCTGAATTACAGCGATGGAGTTCAACGCAAGTGGGAGAAGGATATCTCCGGCTTCATCAGCAAAGCGAATCAACAGTTTCAGCCGCTACTGGCCGCAGAAGATTAGGTGATTCGAGCGACGTTCGCGAAAGGCGCTTCGGCGCCTTTTTTTGGCCCTGCAGAAAAATAGCTGGGATTAGCCGGCGCAACTATGGGCAAACTCGGCATCCATTACCGACATATAGATTTGGCAACTGAAACAATTCTGCAAAAACTCTGTAACACCTTCGTCTCAATAACTTCACCTTTCTGAAACTCATTCGTCACATTTTCGCCACAGCATTGCGGCCTTCGAATTTCCGATCCGTCTTGGAGTGCTCTGGTGCAAACACGATCATTTTTGTTGACAGCCGTCGTTGCGGCTTCGTTAGTTCTGGTTGGTTGTGAGGGAGATGACGGCGACGATGGAGCACCTGGAGCGCCAGGGACACAGGGACCGGCCGGTCCTGAAGGACCGCAAGGGCCAGCGGGCCCCAGTGGACAGGATTCGGTCAACTCACGGATTGCGCTAAATTTTTTAAGCCGGTTCGAAACGGGTGAGTTTGACGAATCCGCCGCCGAGATTGTCGACTACGATCCCAGCACTCGACAGGTCTTTACCGTCAATGCCAATTCCGGTCGTGTCGACATCATCGACATAAGTGCGCCAACAACACCGACTTTTGTAGCCGAGCTCGATGTGGCGGCAGATATCGCTGCTAACGTGCCCGCGGCTCCAGCGATGGGTTCGGTCAACAGCGTATCCGTATCTGGCGACAGCCTGGCCGCCGCCATTGGTGCCGACAACACCCAGGCCAACGGGTACGTCGCTTTCTATCAAACTGACGGCACGTTTTTGAGCGCGGTAGAGGTCGGGGCCTTGCCCGACATGGTCACCTATACGCCGGACGGGAATACAGTTCTGGTGGCAAACGAAGGTGAGCCGAATGGCGATTACAGCATCGATCCGGAAGGAAGCGTATCGATCATCGACATATCGGGCGGTGAAGGGTCGATCACGGCAATGAACGTCGCAACCGCTACATTTCAGGATTTCAATACGGGCGGCAACAAGGCACTGGGCGCTAACGTCCGCATCGCCGCAAAGGCGATGAGCGTTGCGCAGGATCTGGAGCCAGAGTTCATAGGGGTTTCTGCTGACGGCACCACAGCCTACGTAATGATGCAGGAGAACAACGCAGTCGGTGTACTCGATGTGGCGGCTCAGGAGATAACGGCCGTGCTGGGCCTGGGCTACAAAGATCACGGACTTATAGGGAACGAATTAGACGCCAGCAATCGCGACGGCGGAACTAACCTACGATCCTGGCCGCTCCGCGGCTTATTCATGCCCGACGGCTTTGACACCTACGAATATGCCGGCACGACCTATCTCGTCACAGCCAACGAAGGCGACGCGCGCGAGTACTTGACGGACGCCAGCGACGAGGCCGAGTGCACGGCGCAAGGTGGTTTCGATTTTGATGACGGAGACTGCTTTCATTATCTCGACGAGATACGGGCCGCAGATCTGTTGGAGGTTGGAGCTTCGATCGAGCTGCCCAACCTCTCACGCTTCGCACCGGATGTAGAGACGCTGCTGGCAGACGAGAACCTGGGTCGCGTCAAGTTAGTCGTGGACCAGGGTGTGAGCGGCTGCAGCACCGACAGCATCGCCACCACCGGCCAGCCAGGAGAAGGCTGCGTGTACGAGCAGTTGTACAGCTACGGTGCCCGGTCGTTCAGCATCTGGAACGGCAGCACAGGCGCGCTCGTTTTTGACAGCGCCAATGACTTCGAGATGATCACCGCGCAACGTCTTGGCGAAGGCTTTAACGCAAGCAACGACGACAACGAAGGCGACGACAGGTCCGATGACAAAGGCCCGGAGCCCGAGGCGGTGGAAATCGCCACTCTCGATGGCCGCACCTATGCGTTTATCGCCCTCGAGCGAGTCGGCGGCATTATGGTGTACGACATCAGCAACCCCGAGTCAGCGGAGTTTGTTCAGTACCTCAACACCCGAAACTTCAATGTCGATATCGGCGACCTGGTAGATGCAGGCGACTTCTCAGCCGTGGGCGATCTGGGCCCCGAATCCATCCGCTTTATAAGTGCCGACGATAGCCCCAGCGGCGAACCTCTCATCGTTGTCGGAAACGAGGTGAGTGGAACCACGGCGATTTATTCCGTGACTGTGGTTTCGAACTAGGGTTCGGCTTTGTAAAAGCGGATTCAAAGCATTTGACGCACTCACCGGGTTGAAGCATCAATTCGGTGATGCGCCAAGTGTCAGTTGCTCGAAAGGCGGATTGCTGAACGGAAGCGTTCCTCGCTAGCTGATGATAGACCATAACGGCCCAAGCTTGATCCGAGACACTTGAAGAGATCCACGCAGTCGCGTCTTCAAACAGGCACCGGCCAGCAAAGGTCGAAAGGTGCGCGATGAAGTCTAATGGGTGAGTGTGTTCAGCCCGAATAAGGTCAGAACGCAAATAACGAAAAAGCCCAAATACATGAAAAACGTCCGCCAACTTCGCTCCGTCAAAAGACCACTGAGATCGTCGTTAAATCCAAAGGTTTTTTGGCCTTGCGTAGTGGGATTTGCAGGGCGTGAAGTCGCGAAAATCGCTACGAATCCAAAGCAGATCGTCACCAGCCCCATACCTCCCTGTACAACCAGTGGTATGCGCACAGCATGTACGGCCGCGTATGTTAGAACGAACAAGCCAAGGCAAGCTACGGCGCCTGCCAGGACGCGATACACAGGCCGTACATTCATTTCATCGCTTCTCCTTTGTATTCCAACAACGCGAAACAGCGATTACGAGCGAAAAATTGCTCCATGGTTTCATCGGGTCACATCAATAATAAGTGAGCTGCCAGTCGCGGTAAAAACTCCGCTGGTCTGATACGAATCAGACCCACTAGTGGTGACTCGTCAGACCGTGGTACGTCCCTGTGCCAACAAACCCTCCACCCATAAAAGCTAGACCTGCAGCAAACATCACCCCAATAGGTCCAAGTGCAGCCGCACCGAGTGCCGCCATGCCTATCGAAGACATAATCATAGCGCCACCGGTTCCAATTAGAGATTTGTTGCCGCCGTACACCGAGGCTAGCTGTTCGGCCTCAATCGGCTCAAATCCTTGCGTAAAATCACCTTCAAATCCAATACTTGTTGTTCCCATAAGTGGTCTCCAATTTATGCCTGTTATGAAGCTGGTTCTGACGTGTTTGCGGGACAAGCGGATATACATGTGCAAACGCAAACTCATGCCCAGCCCGTTGTCCGCAAGCAATCTAAGGCGTAACAGAGCGAGCCTCAATGAAATGGTCGCTTATGGCTTGTCGTTTACACTCCCTGCGTAGTCTTTGCGCCAGACCACGTAGAGATCTGTCTATTCAAACGGTATGCGGCCTGGCGCTACGAACCGGCTCGCGCTAATTGAACTTGTTCCCTGTTATCTGTGACCAGAATCAAAAGTCTGATGGTCTGACTTCAAAGAGCGGCTTGGATTGAGATGTAATCTGCCAAAGGACCACGACACGAAGCGTACCTACCGCTTGAGTTAGCTATGTTTGACGCCACGAGTAAATTTGTAATTGCGATCACAAGGGCGAGCCGCCAATCTGTGTTTCCGCCCCTAGTTGCTCTGCTTGCTTTAACAGCATGCTCGGACAAGGATTTTGGTGGTGCTGCCGGATTATCGCCGTTGACGGTGGAAGGCATATCGGTCGCTGCGAACCTCCAGCGCGAACAACCTCGGTGGCGGCTGGATGTGGAGAGCCAGCAGTTTGGCGGCGATCCATCTTTTCCGGATCCCGGAATCCCCGTAGTCGATGACGTACCCCTCGGGTACCGAACCAGCGTTTCGCTGGGCGAACAATCCTGGCTGCAAGCAGAGCTCTACTCCCGGAGAGAGAACGCGCGGGTTTCGGACTTCTTATCCGTGGTTGCGGACCCGGATAATCCAGACGGCAGAGTTATTCGCCTCAGCTCCATCGATCACACCGACGGTGTGCTGCTGCGCTCGAAAGACCCGCTCCCGAAGAACTACCGGATCTCCTTCCGAATCGGTCACATCGACTTTGGAGGTAAGCCGCCCCTCAATGGCTATTCTGACGGGGAAGAGCGAGGTTCACCCTGGATGGACATTCGCGCCAGAAATCATAATGGCGTTTACTGGGCCGCAATTATGGATACAGCGCCACAGCCGAATAACAACATCTGGAGTCATCACCATCGAAAGTTTTTCATCGACACCTGGAACTATCCAGGTCGCATGTTCGGCGTCACAATCGCTGGTGTTCTTGGTAAAAGTCGTACCGATCCAAACACCGGTAAGTCGTTTGTCGCTCACGACGGGACCGACTGGAACGACTACTCGGTGACACCTGGACTGTTTTACGTGCCTGAACGGTGGTATCGCGTGATCGTCGAACGCAGGCGAGGCGACTTTAGATTCTCAGTCAACGGTGAACTGAAGGACGTGGGATACGCCACAGTAGAAGGCCAGCTAAACGCCGAGGAGAAATGCCTGTACCACTATAACCGCAGTGCATCCGAGCTGGATGAAAGCTGTCTGGTAGGCGATTCATTGCAAATCGGGGATAAAACCATACTGATCTGGCCGTCTGGGTCGGCGTATGCGGACTACTTTATGCTCGGGGATCCACACATTAACTTTTATGAAGGATCCGTACTTGTGGATGATTTACGCCTGGATGCGATTTAAACCGAAAGACTCAGGCGTTTCAGCTATAGACATAGCCGAAGAAACAGGCAATGAGGACATTTTGAGGCTGCTCTCGAGTGAGCAGGCGTGATAGAAAGAAGGCAGCGAGCAGCAAATCGAAACCAAGCTGAACCAGGGCAAGACTATGAAGCTCTATGATCTCGAACTGTCAGGCAACTGTTACAAGGTACGTCTCTTCCTTGCCCTCATCGGAAAGGACTATGAATTGGTTCCGGTGGACTTTCTCGACGGCGAGCATACAAGGGCGCCACTTAGCGACCTGAATCCATTTAAAGAGATCCCAATTCTTCAGGATGGCGATCTGGTGCTGCGTGATTCACAGGCGATTCTGGTTTACCTGGCTCGCCAGTACGCCGATGAAACCTGGTTGCCGTCTGACGCAAGAGCCATGGCCAAGGTGATGGAGTGGCTGATGATGGCCGAGAACGAGATCGCGCGCGGTCCTAACGATGCTCGCCTGCACGATAAATTCGGCTACGCGCTCGATCACGAACTGGCAGTAAAGAAAGCGGACCGCGTTCTCGACCTCCTCGAGCAGCATCTGGAAAACCGTCATTGGCTGGTCGGAGAGGCACCGACAATCGCCGACCTTGCGTGCTTCCCCTATGTCGCTCTGGGACATGAAGGTGGCGTACCTGTGGGCAACCATCCAGGGGTCCAGGCCTGGATCGATCGGATCAAGTCTCTGCCGGGCTTCATCGGGATGCCGGCGTTATAGCCATCTTTTCCCGTGTTTCCCCGTATTTCTCACGCCAGGTGGCGAAGCTAGCGACAGCTCGCGGAACCAGTTTTGCGTGGTACGCCCGGTAGTATTTGCGAATATCGTACACAGAGATCTCTTCAACCAATCATAGCGAGCGATTACAACCGGCTAGCTGATCCTCCGCTACCAACTGGAACGTTGGTCAGATCGCGTGATCGATCTCGCTCCAGATTTTTTCGATGTCGGCGTACAGATTTGTTGCCACCTGTCGGATCCATAGTTGCTCATCAATGGCAGTCTTTGAAGCAGTGGGACCGAGCTTTCTCAGTACAAGCTCGACCGGTTCGTTCTGGGGCCGCCAGTTAACAACTGCGGTTTCAGGCTCCTGCTTCAGCTGAGCGCGTGGATCTTCCTTGAGGCGCTCCGCGAGCTGTTGCGAAATCGAAATGCAATGCTCAACCTTTTCAGCGATTCCTTGCTTGCCCCAGGCGAGCAGGGTGCCTAGCAAAGCGACGCCAGCGGCGCTACGTGACCCTTGAACACCCACATTGGGTTTCGCTAGGTAGGAACCTCCAAAGCTGATTGCTTTTTGCGCATCGGGATCAGCGAAGAGCACGAGCGCTGAGTCCTTCGGTTGGAAGAGCCATTTATGAGCCGAGACAGAAACACTATCAGCATGCTCGATTCCGTCGAGGAGATATGCGTATTTAGTAAGCCGCATTGGCCCTGCCCAGGCAGCATCGACGTGTACCCAGGCCGCACACCCCTTCCTCCGTCGCGAGGCATCAGCGAGGCAGAGGTTATCTATTACTCCCCGTCCGGTGGTACCTGCCGTTAGCACCAGTACGGTCTCGTCCTGTAAAGGTCCGTCGAGCTTGGTGATACGACCTTCGTGATCTATCGGAAGCGTCTCGAAGGGCAACCCCAGAATACTTGCAGCCTTAGGCACTGAAATATGAGCATCCGGAGATGCAACGACACGCGTCGCACCGTGTTCTCTAGCGCACCATAGCGCCGCCAGGTTCGAAATCGTTGATCCGGCACACATGTGCCCCACCGACATGTCGAAGAAGGGGCAAAGCCACTGAATCACTTTGGCCTCGGCGTGCGTAGCGAAAGGGCTAAGCTCGGGGTGGAGAAGGTTCTGATTGAACTGAGCATTCAGACCCACAAGGCGGGCCGCCACAGGTGCAGGCGGGGGATCCATATGAGCGAGCGCGACTGGGTCTCCCAGTGGAGCAGACATTTCGCGAACCAGCGATGCGACAAGTTCAAAAGCTTCGGCCTCGCCCAATCCAGTTATTGGCAACGATTCGGCAATCATCACGTCCTGCATAAAGTAACTACCTTGATAGGCCAAAGATTAGGGAGCCTCTGAGCAAGTCCATGGTGCCTCTGCGAGGCCGGCAGCGTGCAGTGGCAAGGCGCGGATCGCCGTTAATGGCCATAGTCCTTAACAAGATTCGCAACGCAGCCAATGCGCGCTGCAGGCCTCGCCCTACGCGAAGCCGGGCATGGGCTCTCCCTACCCTCAAAGGCTCATTCACCGACAATCAATTCAACGTTAAAAATCGAAATTGCCGCTCTCGACTTTTATCAATCTGGCTGTGGCAGTGGCCGTTGCAATGAGTCTGTCGCTCGAGTCATGTAATTCACCTTCCATAAAGGCTATGGAACTACCTCGGTGCAATAACTCGCCTTTGCCGTAGAGTGTTCCAGGTTTCGCCGCGCGTACGAAGCTGACCTTAATTTCCAGGGTTGGCGCGAACTCATTGGGTGCAAAGGTAGTGGCGAGCGCTGGACCTAAAGTATCGTCAAGCATAGCGGCGATAAACCCGCCCTGTATGTTCCCCAGTGGATTGGTGAACTCGTGGGTCGCCGTAAATTGAACTCTAATACGGCCACTGCCCGGTACGGCTTCAAGCACTTTCCAACCCAGTAAACGGGCGGCAGGCGGTGGCGGGATTTCTCCACTGGCAGCAGGCCAGAACGGGCTTTCTGATTCACTCATAGGTACACGTCTCGCCAGCCAAAGTAACAGTTTCAGAAGTCCAAATAGCCTCAGAGCACAACACTAAAACAACCGACCACGGACCGCAGGAGTTCTATCATCAATCCCATCAGCATCACTCCACCTTCATACTCCAGTATTGCGGTCTGCTTTTCCTTAAGAGTCCAATGTGACACAGGCTGTCAGGTCGGCTCAGAGACCCAGGTCTGGTGTGTAACAGCAGATTTGCCGTGTTCGGTCAGACGACCCGCTGTATGATCCTGGCCAGGATATAGCAGCCTCAACAATCGAAGCGGGAGGTACCTCGGTAATGACAAGGCAATGGCATGTCGCCCAAATCAATGTGGGCACGATCAAATACCCGGCAGAAGATCCACGGATGCAAGGCTTCATGTCCCGCCTGGATGAAATCAATGCAATAGCCGATACCACTCCTGGGTTTGTCTGGCGCCTGCAGAGCGAAAGCGGCAACGCAACCGACATCGATGTAGGCGGACCTGCGCTGTTTATCGCCAACATGTCGGTATGGGAGTCGGTTGAGGTGCTGTTCGATTATGTCTATCGAACGACACACCGCGAACTTATGGTTAAACGGCGGGATTGGTTTGAAAAACCATCCAGCATCTACCAGGCGCTGTGGTGGGTACCAGCGGGCCACGTGCCTTCAGTCGAAGAAGGACTTGAGCGCATCGAACGCCTTAAAAAGCATGGACCAACGCCCGAGGCGTTCACTTTCAAATCTCGCTATCCGGCGCCCGGGTGCGATGAGAGCCCAGATGACTTAGCGCCCGATGAGTATTGCTCCGGTTGGGATTAAGGCGCTCGGCCTGTACACCTCGTTAGTTGCTGTTCTTTCTGGCGTTTGGGCATGCAGTGTCTATGGTGTGTCAGGCGCTCAGCTGCAATCCATAATCGATGAAGTTTCAATCAAGAAAATACCAGGCATTCTGCTGGTTGTTGACGGACCTACGATAAGTTTTAGCGGTTCTCGCGGGTACGCGAATCGAAAGACGCGCTTACCAATCAGCGTTGGGCATTCACTGCGCACGGGTAGTATCAGCAAAACCTATGTTGCTGCATTGACAGTGATGGCATCGATAGAAGGATTGATCGACTTAGATGAATCTATAGAAAACTATCTGGACAGCGAGGAGCTCAAGCAACTACCCGATAAACTTCGCCCAACAGTAAGGCAATTGCTTAACCATACCTCTGGTGTGCCGGACTACTATGGCGCCAGGTTTTATATGAGGGATTGGAAAGACCGAGGCCCACTCACGACGGAACTCGTGTTTCATGCAATTCGGGGGAAAAGCGCGACGGGAACTCCAGGCGAAAAATTTGCGTACTCAAATACGAATTACCATCTAGTCGCCCTCATCCTGGAGTCGGTCTACGGCATGCCGCTTGAAGCGCTTCTCACTGAGCGCATCTTCAAGCCATTGAATTTAACAACGACCTACTACAACCAGCGGTTTCCGCCGGGTGATTTGGTTCATGGTTATGGCTCTCCTTTTCGGCCTTGGGTAGACACTTACGAGTGGCAGGAAAACACCGGACCTGACGGCGGCATCATTGCTTCAGCGGGCGATCTGGCGAAATGGGTCCGCGCGCTTTTTTCGGATCGAGGTTTGTACGAGGGTGTTGGCAAAATCATGTCTGCTAACCCGGTGCTTGAAAAGAAACGAAAATACCAAGGTATGGGTGTCGAAATATTGGTATCTCGAACCGGGAGTGAGGTTTTTGGCCATACTGGTGACATTGACGGGTACTTAACGGCAGCGTTTTACGCTCCCGCTACCGACAATCTGGCTGTCTTACATATGAATCGGTCGAGTAAACGAATCTTCGCCTCGACTCTTTCCCAAATCCTGAGGTTAATCACCGACCAGCCGGATACTGGCACTCAATCTCCAAACTAGCGCAAGACCATAGCTCTTCTCTGGCGGGTTGCTGCGCGAAGCCGCCACTACTGTGTGTACCGGTTGGAGAGGCGGTCACACGATTTCATTGCCTCTCTTGCCGCCAGTTCCGATATGTCATAGTTTTCGGCTTCTTTCTTGTGTATCCGTGGTGTACACAGCCCTTCCATGTCTATCGCTGAGGAATTGAACCGACGAAATGTGACGAGGGTCACCATTTCTTACCGAGTTCGAAATTCAATTTTGATGCTTGCGAGTTGTCTGTCTGAAGCGAACGTGTGTCAGCGGCAGTAATCAGTCGATTGAAGCTCCGTTGGGTGAACCAGTACCAAGGCAGTTGCGTTCGTTTTCCTGATTGAGACCGCTAGGAGTGTCTATGTGCTATTGGACATATATTGAATGCTGATGTTGTGCGGCTACAGATTGGTACGGATTTTTCGACAATCACTTATTCTGATTGCTGATGTACAAAACGATCATCCGATCGTCGCCGTGCCACACCGGCACTAGAGGCGGATCTCAAGCCCTTCAATACGGCCCGCCCGAGACATCTTTAGACCTTTGAGCTTTCCAGCCGCCAATACCCGCCCGCCAGCTTTTATTGCGATGGACATGCCAATTTTGGACCGCAATAGCGCGTCCGGAGAGTTGCTCTGGGAAGGATATTCCACCTCGATCATCCTGTAGTTAAAGCTGATCTCCTCATGCACTTCTACCTGACCACCCTTTGACGCGATACGACCACGGCCCGGCGCGGCAGAAGGCTTGCCAGCAGCGGCTGGACTCGCGACGAACGCTCCATCATGGGCGTGGCCGATAAGCATGCCCTGAATGTAAACCTCCGTGACACTGGGGGTAGATTTACCCATGAACTTGCCGATCTTCCCAAACGAGCGGTGTAGCGTATGCGCATTCTGAGCCACGGTAATTCTCTCTTTGGCAAATAATGTCAGAGTAACGACAAACCCGGTGACCATGCAAAACAAATGGCGCGGCCCAACTGAGCCACGCTCATAAGGGTATTATGTGGATGCCATGAGGGGCTTGTTCCTCCTAACCTGAATTGACTCCGTAAGTCAGGTGACGGCGCAACTACTGCACCCCACGTGGCTCGCAAAAAGTGACTCACTAAAAGTGGCTCGCTAAGAGCGGCTTGCTAAAAGTGGCGCACGAGACATCAAAGCGAAAAATGGTCTGTGATTCGGTGGCCATTCCTACCCAACATACGATCAGTAAGATCAACACCCTCGTATTCATCGGCTCCGCAGTTCCGGTAACGACACAATCTGAGACGGTCCAAGAAGCGGGGTCGTTGCGAGCACTAGTCGCCATCTGAGCAAGATCAGTTTCTCTGGATTCATTGAAAGCTCGGTACCGTTTTGGTCCTAGTCCAGGCATCGCGTCTATTGAGGCTCCGCACCTCCTCATATCGTATGTTGTGCAACCTGGGAGGTACACTCATCCTCCAGAGCGTTTTTTTACGTCTGCCAGAATTCCGCCGAAACTGCTGTACTACTCATGCAACTAGACAGGCCTCACCATGGCGTTCAACAAAAGATCAACCTCAGAAGCGGTCACCGATGGTCTCAACCTAACAGGTAAGACAGCGGTGATTACCGGTGTTAACTCGGGACTTGGGCAGGAAAGCATGCGCGTACTCGCTGCGCGTGGAGCCCATGTAATTGGCCTGGCACGCACAAAAGACAAAGCCGAGCAGGCCTGCGCTTCAGTGAACGGAAGCACTCAGGGGTTGACCTGCGAACTGAGTGATTTTGCCAGTGTGGTTAGCTGCGCACAGCAGATCAAGGGCCTCGGCAAGCCCATCGACATACTAATGACCAACGCGGGAATTATGGCGCCGACGACGCTGCAGCATGCCCACGGGATAGAGCTGCAATTCGCTACCAATCAGCTGGGTCACTTTATTCTGATTCAACACCTGCTGGATTCAGTGAAGGCTGCTGCTGCGGGGCGCATCGTTATTCTGTCCAGCGGCGCGCATACACTGACCGTGAGAGGCGGAATCGATTTTGAAAATCTAGATGCATCCAGCGGCTACGATCCTTGGCGTTTCTACGGGCAATCTAAGCTCGCCAACCTGCTAACCGCCAGAGTGTTGGCCAAGGAATTGAATGGAAGTAATGCAACAGCCAATGCCGTACATCCAGGAATGATTAACACAAACCTGTCCCGTGATATCAGTGGATTGTTTTCCAACGCCATGTTGTTGTGGACGAAAATGGTCTCTAAGACTATTGAACAAGGTGCTGCCACCCAGCTATTGGTTGCAGCGCACCCCTCTGTAGAAGGCGTTAGTGGCGAGTACTTTTCGGACTGCCGAATAGGCAAGAGCACACCCTTTGGTAGCAACGCGATACTTGCACAGCAATGCTGGGATGCATCTATGGAACTTACCGCAGATTACCTGCCCTGATTTTTCTCTGGCACTCTAAGGACACATCGAAAGATAGGAGTTTTTACCGCGCCGTTGCGCTTAGACACCCACGCAAACTATGGGATAGGAAAAACAAAGCGCCAATATTGCAACGCCGATACAGTGCCCGCCTATCGCACCACTTATCGCACCACAGGTTATCGTCGACGAGGCCGCCGGACCTGCGTTGCCGCGCGCATCTCAAAATCAACCGTACCGCGCACAGCCTGAGCGATATCAATGGTATACCTTACGTTAGTGAGGCGCGTTCGCATCAGACTGACAACGCCTGGCTAACGCAAAACTTGCGATCCGGTGCGAACAGTGTTGCGGAGTTTCTCAGCTAGGAACAAGCGAGTTCAGAATAAATCGCCGATTCCTGCTCGCCTTTGGATGACTCTAATCTATTCGGCCAATACGGGAGTCTAGCTTGGTCGGATAGCTTCTCTTGGCCTCCAAGAGGTGACAGCATAAAACAAACAGTCTACCCTGTTTGTTAGCGTTACTCATAAAATTACAAGCTCTGCGTGTCACAGCGACTTTCGGGGGACGGGAATCTATGGAGACAGTTCGAAAGCACGTCATTTGCCGCGCCTGTCATGCCCAGTGCGGTTTGATAGTTGACTTTGATGAGAACGGTCATCCGATCGCGTCTCTCGGAAACAAGGATAATCCGGCCTATGCTGGATATTCCTGCATTCGAGGGCGCGAGCTTCAGAACTATCATAGTTTTCCGACGCGCCTGACCCAATCGCTCAAGAGAGGCCGTGATGGAGAGCTTGCGCCTGTGCTCTGGCGTGACGCAGCCCGAGACGTAGCGGATAGATTGAGCGAGGTAGCCGACCAGCACGGACCAGAGTCGATTGCGATTTACATTGGAACGTTCGGTTACAACACATTCCCAGCCCACGCTTTCGCTCTGGCCTTCATGGAGGCGATAAAATCGCCCATGATCTTTACATCGGTGACGATAGATCAGCCTGGAAAAGGTATCGCAGGTGCTTTGCACGGCCACTGGCTGGCCGGGGGATACAGGCACCGGGAGTGGGATGGCCTGATGCTTGTTGGTACCAACCCCATCGTTTCAATGAATGGTGGCGTGGGTATGAACCCCGCCAAGAATCTGCATGTAGCTCTAAAGCGCGGGATGAAGCTGATTGTGATCGATCCGCGCGTGACCGATGTCGCCAAAAAAGCACATATCCATCTACAGTGCCGACCAGGAAATGACGCGGCAATTCTCGCCTGTATTGCCCGGCAAATCATAGAGGAAGAACTTTACGATGACGTTTTTTTGCGTGAGGAGGTCGAAGGCTTTGCAGCGCTGAAAGAGACAGTTGCACCTTTTACACCGGCGGCGGTTTCCGGGCTTGCGGGGGTCCCCGCAGAGCAACTCGTAGAGGCGGCGCGTCTCTACGGATCGTTCAAAAAAGCGGATATTAGCTGCGGGACTGGCGCGAACATGTCCGGTTTCGGAAACGCAGCCGAGTACATGAACAAGGTCATACTAACCTTGATGGGACATTGGCGTAGGGCTGGTGAGCTCAAAAGAAATGTCGGTGTTTTTATTGAAGGTTTTCCGGCCATTGCAGCAGGTACAGGCTCACTGCCGGCTTGGGGGTTTGGAAAAAAGCTGCGCGTACGAGGCCTAGAAGAGTGCGTCTCGGGCTTACCAACCGCCGCCCTCGCCGACGAGATCCTGATGCCTGGACCCGGCCAAATCAAAGCATTACTGGTTCTCGGCGGCAACCCGATGCTGGCTTGGCCAGACCAAATTAAAACCTATGAAGCGATGCAAGCACTCGATCTGCTTGTTTGTTTCGATCCGCGTGTATCAAAAACCGGCCAAATGGCCGATTACGTGATAGCACCAAAAATCCCCTACGAAACCCATGGAACGACTGCGCTGAACGAGTTTATCGGTAACTTTGGCGGCGGATGGGGTTATGAGGAACCCTACGTGCAAGTTTGCGACCCCATATTAGAACCACCCGAGAACTCTGATCTGTGTGAAGAGTTCGAGTTCTTTCATGCATTGGCCGGAGCCATGAAGCTGGATCTCTCAGTCAAGTCAAAGGCGATCATCGACTCGAAAAAAGCGGAACAACATCGAACTGTCTTTCCTGCAGGCAGCCCCCAACCCGACCCGCTCGAAGCTTGGGACGCTACATTAAATGGGTCCCCCGTCTCGCATCGTGACGTTCGCAATGATCCTGAAGCTTTTGAAGGTAAAGTGCTTAGACGAAAGGCTAAAACTGTTGCTCCAAAACCAGATGATTGGGCATCAAAGTTAAATATCGGCCATCCAGCAATGCTGGACGAGCTTACCCAGCTTGCAACGCAGCTCGGTGCTGAGCTGGACGAAACGGAGTTCCGGTTCCGCCTAATTTCCCGTCGGCTCAAAGAGGTCTACAACTCCAGTTGGCACGAATCCAAGCTGCAAAGAAGACGTATGCCTCACCATCCTGCTTACATGCACCCGGAAGATATGAAAGACCTTGGTGTGTTGGCTGGCGACATTATCAAGATCGAGTCAGAGCGGGCCGCCATCACATGCGTCGCAGTGGAGGCTGCGGATGTTCGACGTGGCTGCCTCTCCGTTCCACATGCTTGGGGTGTCAATCCAAACGAAAACGATGATCCCCTTGAAGCCGGTGGAAACACCGGTCGTTTGTCATTTAATGATCGCAACTTCGATAAACGCAGCGGGATACCGATTATGAGCGCAATTCCGGTGAGAATTGAACGCGCCGAATCAAACTAAGTCGGCTTTTTTGATTTGGCACGTATAAGTTCCGGCCGAATGCAGCTTCGAACTCCGATCTGATCTGAGCCGGAAAACCTAAGAAAGAAGCGGTACTCTCCGACGATTGTTCGGACGGCGCGTGATGGAAGATTTGGTTACAACGTGAGGAAACAGCGGTGGCACTAGGTTCACGCCATCAGCGGCCCTTGAAAACGGGCTTCCGCTTCATAGCGAAGGCAGCGACGCCCTCGAGAAAGTCGTCTGTCGCGATAAGTGCCGGCTGCACCTGGGCTTCGTAGTCAAGCTGTTGTTCTAACGTGCTCGCACTGGCGTGATCGAAGGCGTGGCGCACGGCGACATAAGCCTGCGTGGGGCCGCGAACTAACTCGGCAGCCACCCGATTTGCTTCGCCCGCCAACGCGTCGTGCGGCACCACCTTCCAGATGAGCCCACGAGCCACCGCTTCTTCAGCATTCATCGAGTCGCCGAAGTAACTGCGGGCTATTGCTTGAGCGCGACCCAGAAGATGGGGCGCGTGCCAGGAAGCACCCAGATCCGGGATAACACCGAGCTGCGGTGTGAATACCAGCTTAAAACTCGCCCGTTCCGATGCAATTACCAGATCAAATGATAGAGCGAGACCATAGCCGCCGCCTGCGGCAACACCATTGACCGCGGCGATCGTAGGTATAGGAAGGTTCAAGATTTTCTTTATTAACGGGTTTAGAGTCTCCCGCATGGCCTGGCCAGACTCCTCTGCCCGTGTGTGCGGCGACTCCTGGGTGGCCTGCCCCGCAGACAGATCAGCTCCCGCGCAGAAGCCGGCTCCGGTACCGGTCACGATACAGGCACGAACCTCGGGGTTCGTTTCGATTTGGTCGAAACTCGCGGTGAGCTCGTCGATCATCTCCGGACTCAGCGCATTGTATTTTTCTGGCGCGTTTAGAGTGACTGTCGCGATTCCTTCCTGGATCTCCAATTTGACCATCTGTATCTCCGTGCGTTTCTTGTTTGAGCACGCTGCCTGAGTGGGGTGCTTCTTCAGAATAGGTGCTTATGGTCCTGCTTAAGGTCTTATTCAGAACGCGCCTCCCTATCAGCGAAAAATCTTAGTTGACCCTTCGCTCAGGGGAGGCGTGCTACGAATACTGTCGAGCCAAACTCACAAGCAACTCAGCGCGGCGAGGTTGCTTTGGTGTTTTGCATAGCGGGATGTTTCTCTGCTAGTGGACTTGATAGGGCGCTTGTCTCTAATAGCTTTTGCCGGTACGAGCCCGCCTGGATCGTGCCGCGCTTCCCCGGAACCGAGACGGCCCAGCGTAGTCGGGCGACATCGTTAGGATAACGACATTCGCGTTGTAGTTTAAATACATTTATGATTGTTTTATATTTTTACTTCTTCTGTAGCATGTGTGATGAGCACGCACAGACAAGGTATCGATGGACGCAAGACTGTAGTGCTCACTGGAGAGCGAGCCCATAAAAATAAGTAGGACTTACGCAAGATTCAATGCACCACCGTAACGAACGATTTCGTTAGGAAATCGACTACTTATGAGATCACACTATGTTCAATCAAAGAAAAACGGCTGATTTAACCGAGCTGAGCTGGCTGGCGATGGAAAGCCGCGATCGACCCATGCACGTCGCTACGTTGATGATTTTTTCCCGCCCCGAAGGGGCGTCGCCGGACTACTTGAGTAAGCTGATCGAACAACTTCGCGACTCTACGGAAATCGTAGCTCCCTTTAATCGCGTCTACTCGCCACCAAGTCTTCTCTCACCTACTCCGAACTGGATGACCACCTACGATCCAGACATGGAGTACCACGTTAGACATCTCGCACTGCCCGACCCGGGGGGTGAGAAGGAGCTAGGCATTCTGATCGCTCGTCTGCATTCGAATAAGCTGGATTTCAAGCGACCGCTCTGGGAGTACCATCTGATTGAGGGTCTTACGGGAGACCGCTTTGCGGTGTACTTTAAGATGCATCACTCATTGGTCGATGGGGTTGCGGGAATTCGCATGCTACAGCGCTCGCTATCACGATCGGCGAAAGATCGTCGCCTTACCGCATTGTGGTCCGCGCCGGTTCCCGCAGAACTCCTTGAGGCCGGCCAAAGTAAGAAACGGATCAGGCGCGCGTTAGAAGGCGCTCGCCGATCACTGGTTTCCTTCAACCGGGTCGCTAAACAGTTAAGTCTCACCGTTCGAGCAGGTCTCGACGCCGACGATCCGCTGGTCATGCCCTACCAGGCTGAAAAAACCATTTTCAATGGCAGGATCGGGAGCCAACGGCGCTTCGCTACCCAGCAGTATGATATCGACCGACTGAAACGCCTGGCTACGGCCGCTAACTGTACTTTGAATGACATTGTGCTGGCGATCAGTGCGGGCGCATTGCGTCGGTTCTTAAAGGATGGGAATAGTTTACCGGGCCAACCGCTGATCGCTGGCATCCCCGTCTCTCTGCGCTCTGCAGATGATGAAAGTGCGGGGTCCGCGGTTTCCTACATCATGGCCAATCTCGCTACGCACGTTGCCGACCCAGTACGCCGCGTGAGAATTATCTGCGCGTCCACCCAGCGCGCCAAGCAGTTGATGAAGAATCTATCACGCGAAGAAATCGAGAACTTCACCGCTCTCATACTCTCTCCGAGTTTGGTCGCTTCAATGGTAAACGTAGACGGTCACAGTAGACCCGCGTTTAACGTGAACATCTCCAATGTTCCAGGACCTCAAGACCCCCTCTACATGCAAGGTTCGCGTCTAGAGGCAATGTTCCCGGTGTCGGGCGTTACCCATGGCCAGGCGCTCAATATCACCTGCTACAGCTGCGCTGGCACCTTTGGTTTTGGATTTGCAGGCTGCCGAGACAGCGTGCCCAGACTGCAACGGCTAGCCGTCAACGCGGGAGAAGCACTCGATGAGCTTGAAGCTGCGTTCCTCTATGGCACCGCAGAACCACCGGTCAAAGGTGGAGGAGACACAAAAAGGAGAAAGATGCGCGTCGTTAGTTAAGCATAGGCGCTGGCGGCCTATCCACCACCACTTACACCAGCATTGAAACTATTAGCGGTTGGTCGTCTCGGGTGCCGGTTATGGGAGTTATGTCTTGAATTTGCCCGTATGCTCTCCTAGCGCAGGCGCTGGCGAGCGCGTTGGCGCATTCCAACCTGAGAACTGTGCCGCTTCGCTCATCTGGTAGTACCGCCCCTCTGTGGGGTGTTCTTTTCTCTGGAAAAAACCGGTCGCCTGGAGGTGCGGATCTTCGAGTATGTCTTCGATATCCCGGACAGCCATACAGGGAACATTGAGCGGTCGCAGCACATCGCACCACTCCTGACTGGTTTTCATAGGCGTCCGTGTTGCAATACCCTGATAAAGCTCTTCCATATGCTTTACTCGTGCGCGGGGACTTGAAAAGCGCTCGTCGTCCAAAAACTCCGAGTAATCCATCGCTTCGTACACTGCGTCCCAGGACTCGAGGCTGTACGGAACGATCACCACATGACCGTCGGCCGTCGGAAATGGTTGCCGATAGGGATCGACCTGCCGCGAATAGCATGCGGACCCCAACGGTGGGTCGAACGCCTTGTCAGCAAGATGTTCTTTCATCATGAAAGCGGTGAAGGCTTCAAACATGGGCACCTCCACGTGCTGGCCGCGACCGGTTCGCAACTTATGTATCACTGCGGCTAGGGTTGCGTAGGCCGCATTCAGACCGGCGACTTTGTCGGCGATAAGTGAAGGTATATAGCGAGGAGTAGGATCCCCATCGACGCGACTCAGCAAGCTCGTGGTTCCGGTTGCCGCCTGAATGACATCATCATAGGCCTGAAGATCCTCGTAGGGGCCACCAGAACCAAAACCAACGCAGTGAACGTAGATGAGGTCTTTATTGATCGCTTTTACCGCCTCGTAGCCGAAGCCGAGACGTTCAATCGCGGTCTTTCTTACGTTGTGAATGAACACATCGGCTCCCGAGATAAGCTCACGCATCACCGCAGTGTCTTCTTCATTCTTTAAGTTGAGTACAACCGATTGCTTCCCGCGGTTTAGCGCCAGATGTCCTGCGCTCATCGCGCGAGTTTTTGCTGAGCGACTCGAGTAGCGAAAGATGTCACCCGCGGGCGCTTCGATCTTGACCACCTCGGCACCAAAGTCCGCAAGTATCTGGGTTGCATAGGGACCGAACACCACACTGGTTAGATCGATTATCCGCACTCCTTCGAGCATCGATTCTGAATCGGAAAGTGGCATCAGGGGCCGTCTCCTTTTACCGGTTACTTCTCTGATTTAACTGGCTTTCGGTTTGTCTGTACTTTTGTCTAGGAAGAACAGTTCTCACCGCCTTCCAAAAGCTCAAATTCGGTTGCGGATAGCGCCGACGCGTCACTCTTGGAGACGACTCGCAGGCAAACCGTCGATCCAATCGGATCGTCTCCCGAAACAATCGCTCGCAGCAGGGAGCTGCGCTTATCTTCGATCTTCACCAGTGCTCGGCTCTCGTCGCAGCGAACAGCGAGGGTTGCGTATTCAGGACCACCGCGCCCGTACACAATAGAAAAAGTTTCTACTTCACCATGGATCGGCGAACCGGATTCGCCATCCAGTGACGGTCGCGATACTGCGTCGATAGCAGCCTGCTGTGCTGTGCCATCGAAGGCCTGCCATCGCTGTGGTGCGGAGGTAGCGTAAACCCCAACCGCGTGCTTACTCAGATAACCTCCATTCGCCAACACCAGTCCGAAGGCACCACGTCGCTCGCGCAGCCGCTCTACCATTGTCGCGATTGCGTGCATCGAGTAATTGTTTCCAGGACCACCGAAGAAGGGTAGACCACCGGTTTGCGTCAACGTCTTCTGACGCCAATCCAAACTCAACGCTTCGGCGGCCATGAACACCACACAGGGAAAACAGCTGTAAATATCGAACAGTTCGATCTCTTGCGCCGATACGCCCGTGGCCGCAAGCGCCAGGCTGATGGCTCCTTCGAGCGACCTTGATCGAGAGAAATCCGGTCGTCGAGCGACGGCGCTGTCCGCAAGGACGCTATGCCCATGAAAATAGACCCAGCGATCTTCGGCAACACCGGCTGACCGCGCCTCAGCGACCGTAGTCATTATCACCGCGGCACCTTGGTTAACCGCATCCTGAGCCACGTGCCACTTCAGGTACGGACCGGCAATCGCGTAGTTTTCAGCAGAGATAGTCTGCAGAAACTCGACAGCACGGTCGATGGGAAACTGGGCATAAGGATTCACAGCGGCCACCTGGGAAAAACTGGCCAACATTTCTGACATTTCACACAAGTAGGCCGAGCGGGTCAGTCCCTGCCGAGTACGGTAGGCCTCCTCAAAGAACGGATAGCTGTTCGTGGGCCAACCGAGTCCGCAGCGACGTTCGTGTCGTGTGGATAGAGGCTTACCAATACCGCGATCCTCAAAAGCGGAGCCACTAGAGGAAGACCAATCCAAGGACTGCTCACCACGCAATGCGGCCTTGTACGCAGCTGTTGCCTCCGCACCGCATAAAAGCACCGCCCGATGCTCACCCGTGGCCAGTTTTGCTGCATACTCATTTACGAGCGCCTGCGGTTGATCCCCTCCCACTGCGGAGTAGACGGCGGAGGAGATATTCAGATCGAGGGCTTCAGCAACAGCACCCGGGTAATTGTCGCAACGACCGAAGGGATAAGGGCTCCGCGGAATGGAATCCTCCAGAGTCCGCACGCTGGCGATGGCATCCAGCCGTTCAGTAAGCGCAGATTGGGCGCCGGTGTTTTTCAACGCCTCTCGGGACGCCGTTACACTTAGCGAAAGCGGACTTGGCGCATTTTGGGAGTCCGCGCCGTTCCAACGGCTTAGGGACTGCCCTACGCCAATCACAATCGGCAGGCGTTCCGGATCGGCGGTATCGGACAGCTCTTCATTCACCATCGCCCGCTACCTCCTCATCGGGAATCAAAACTGCCTTTACACAAGAACCATCGTGCACAGCAGCTACGGCCTCGTTGATACTTGCGAGCGGAAACTTCGTCACCATTCGATCAAAGGGTAAACGGCCGTGCTGATAGTGCTCGAGCAGCTCGGGTAGAAAGGTCTCGGGATCGCTATCACCTTCCAAGATTCCCCGGATGGTCTGCCCATTTGTTACGAGGAGATTCGCCTTTCCGGGCGGCTTGGTTTCTATATCTCCCAAGCCCACCAAGCCGAGCACGCCCATGGTTGCCAGGCAACGCAGCGCAGACTCCTGCGCCTTCGCGCGCCCCGACGTGTCAAGGGCGAAATCGAATCCCAGCGGATGTGCACGTCTCAAGGTTTTAGCCCAGTCGGGATTCGCGCTGGGATCGATGACGTCGTCCGCGCCAAACTCCCGCGCCAACGCCCGTCGGGCTGCAACGGGCTCGACCAGAACGATGTGATCACAGCCCGCGATTACCCCACCCATAACGGCGCTCAAACCCACTGCTCCGCCGCCGACAATCAAGAGCGAAGAGCCCGGTTCGACGCATAAGGAGCGGAGAATTGAACCCGCACCCGTCTGAATTCCGCAGCCCAGGGGCCCAAGGATTTCGATCGGTAGGCTAGGGTCGACGCGAACCAGATTCCGCTCGTAGGTAATGACATGGCTTGCGAAGGACGATTGACCGAAAAAGTTCGCCGATACCTCGACTTGCTGTTGGTCACGCAGTGGTGAAGTCCCGTCAGTCCGTCGACCGGTATAGTTCAGTTGAGCACTGGAGCGGCAGTAGGCAGGTTGGTGTTTCTCACAGCGATCGCAGTCACCGCAGGAACGAAAGCTCAGCAGCACATGATCGCCAACAGCTACCTTTTGAATGTTCGAGCCGACCGCCCGCACAACCCCCGATCCCTCATGACCAAGTACCGCGGGAAAGGCGTAGGGTATTCCGCCACCGCTCACCACCAGGTCTGTGTGGCAGATACCCACACCTTTGATCTGGACACACACTTCGTCGGGGCGTGGACCAGCTAGCTGCAGTGTCTCGTACTGAAAAGGTTTCCCGGCTGCCGGTACGACGGCCGCTTTGATAGTCAGCAAAAATAACCCCCGCGGCAATCGGATTGTCAGCTTTTATCGTGCGTTGACTATAAATCCGCACTGCCGTTCCAAAACCCGTTGCCCTTTCGACTTCGTACATCGGCATTCAGCGACAGCCTTACAAACTGCTGTCGACAGCAACGCACCCCACTCTCAGCCGTAACAAGACGGTGAGTACAGTGAGATAGTTACTTGGTCAACAGATGAGGCTCCTGTTCACTTGAGGAGCGCAAATACAGTTCAAACGTTTCCCGTACTAAAAACTCGAGCAGGTTCTTCACGCGGGTTTGTCGCCGATTGATAATCTTCGTAGTCGCCATCCCTTGCAGTGTGTAGAACCACAAGTCCGTCACCAACTCTCGCGTGGACTCTATGCTCTTCCAGGCCGGGAACGTGGATCGGATCGCGTTATTGACCTGTTTATCGAAATCCAACTGTGTCCTTTTCATAATCTTGGAGAGTTCTTCATCGGTGCGAGCTGCGACCAATAACTCCAAATAGGCGATGTAGCTAGGCAGGTGGAAGAACTTCCAGAGTGAGTCCACGGTAATTCGGAGTTTTTCTTCAGTAACTTCGTTTTCGTCACCGATATCGGCAGCAGCCACCAGTTTTCTGAACTCATCCAGCTGCTTTTTTGACAAATACTCGACCGACGCGATGATCACGTCCTGCCGATCAGAAAAGTGATGCATCATCGCACCGCGAGACACACCAGCCTCTGTCGCAATCTTGGTCACAGTGGTGTTGGTATAACCGTGCTCGACGTAACAGCGCACGGTGGCTTCCATGATCACGTTCCTGGTGTTTTCACTCTTTTCTGCCTGCCACGTGTCTTCACGTCCCTTGCGCCGAGCCATCGATTTCATCCTGCGTCGTGTCTGTCGTGATTTCTCGCCGATCGGGCCGCGTGCGGGCCAAGTGCGAAAAAACGGAGGATTGTAGCCCGTATGGGGTCCGAAAAATACGGAGCGACCGGATCGAGGATCGGTATTTAGTACGCGAATGCAGTTTGAAATTAGTACTTGAAACAGAGCTTTTGTTCTCGGGGGAAGCTGTGGCGAAAGATGGTTCAAAGTCGCGCCATGCAGGTTGAATAAGAGTAAATCGGAGAACAGTTTTTTATCTTTCTCGGAGCAGCCATTCGCGTCCAGGAGAAGTCCGAGCTCTTCCCCCATTCCAATATCCAGGTGCCTTTGCGACGCGGTGAGAATACCGGTCATCTGGGCATCGGAGCGAACGGCGATCGACAGTTCCTGCAGAACGACAAAACTCGGTAGCCGAAAAAAACGCCACAACTTCTCCAGGATAAGTTCTACACGTTCTTCATCTGTCTTTTGAACGGCGCAGGACGACAGCGTTTGTGCGAGTAGCTGGCGCAGTTCGTCGAGCCGTTCATTGCAGAGAACGCGAATGGCTTCCTTGAGGATATGATCTCTTGACTCGAAGTGATGCATGATCGCACCGCGAGAAAGCCCCGCGATCTTTGCGATGTTTTCAACGGTGGTTGGCTTAAACCCATGGTTTTCTAGGCAGGAGATGGTTGAACGCAACACGATCTCGCGAGTACGGTGGCTTTTTTCTTCGCGCCATAGTCGGCAGCTGCCTTGAGACTGCGGGACGCCCCGTCGACCTAGCGATGCATCATCATGATCATGGGTGACAGCTCTAGACATGGAACCCGGTTCCGTTTTCCCGTGGCAGCCTAGCCTCCACCAAAGACAGTGCGGCAGAGAATTGAGGATCTAAGATTCGCATCGCAAATAATTATAAACAACCAGTATTGTTTTTTATATAGCGCTACGCTACTTTTACGCTAATGCAGTCAGGCATCAGAACATAATTTAACCGCCTATGACCCAGATCAGTGAAAACCAGACCGTCATCGCGGAGAACTTGTTCTCGTTTGAGGACGACACACCGACCTTGCTTGGTAGCTACTGTGCGGACTGCGACGAACATTTCTTTCCGCAACAGAGGGCCTGCACTAAGTGCCCGACGGAAACGTTAGAGAACGTGGAACTTGGCTCCACGGGAACGCTGTGGTCGTGGACTGTTCAGTGCTTCGCACCAAAGCCACCCTATCGTCCCAGTACGACCACGGAGCAATTTGAGCCCTACGGCGTCGGCTATGTCGAACTCACCTGTGGGTTGAAGGTTGAGGCGCGATTGCTTTCAGATAACCCCAGCCCGACTGGCAACGGCAAACCTGGCGAAAGCGCCGCAACCTTTCGTATCGGAGACAAGATGCAACTCACGATTGTTCCTTTCTTCCATGATGAAGAGGGGCGCGAGGTCCTCAGCTTCGCCTTCCGCCCGCTGACGGAGACCCCGTCATGACCGAGGTGGCTATTGTAGGTATCGGGCTGCACAACTTCGGGCGCACGCCTGAGCGCAGCGGACTCGAACAAGGTGCAATAGCAGTGCGTGAAGCTCTAGCCGATGCAGGCATGCAATGGAAAGACGTTCAAGTGGCCTTCGGTGGCAGTCAAGATGCGGGGAACGCGGACGCGCTTTGCACGAAACTAGGCTTGACGGGTCTGCCGTTTACGAATGTTTCAAATGGCTGTGCAACCGGAAGCAGCGCATTGAACGCAGCCTACCAGTGCATAAAGGCCGGGTCAGCGGAAATTGCCCTGGCTGTTGGCTTCGATAAACACGCCCACGGGGCGTTCAACGCCGATCCCGCGGACTGGGGCTTGCCGGCCTGGTACGGTGAGGCTGGGTACATGCTAACAACCCAATTCTTCGCCCTAAAAATTCAGCGCTACATGCATGAGTACGCAATTAGCGACGAAACGCTGGTTCACGTTGCGGAAAAGGCCTTTCGCAACGGGGCTCTGAATGAACGGGCCTGGCGGCGGCAAGCACTTAGCCGGGAACAGATCAGCACGTCACCTATGGTTAATCACCCGCTTCGAAAGTACATGTTTTGCAGCCCAGCCGAGGGAGGCGCCGCCATTCTGCTCTGCGACGCGCGAATCGCAAAACGATTTACCCGTAAACCCGTCTTTTTGAAGGCAGCTGTGGTGCGAACGAGACAGTTCGGCACCTTCGAAGTTTTCAACCCTGCCCTGGCGGCAACGCAGTCTCCGCCGCCATCCGTCCAAGCATCGAGCGATGCGTTCGAAACGGCCGGGGTTAGCCCGAAGGAGTTTGATGTGCTCCAACTCCAGGATACGGAGTCCGGGGCGGAGATTATGCACATGGCTGAAAACGGTTTCTGCGAGCACGGTGAGCAGGAACATCTGATTAAAGCGGGGGTGACAGAAATCACCGGTTCGCTTCCGGTGAACACGGACGGTGGCTGCCTGGCAAATGGCGAGCCTATCGGTGCCTCGGGGCTTCGCCAGGTATATGAAATCTGTCTGCAACTTCGACAACAGGCGGGTGACCATCAGGTACCTGGGAACCCAAGGTTGGGCTATACGCACGTGTACGGAGCACCCGGGATCAGCGGTGTAACCGTACTGCAGCGGTGAAGATTGGTCATCTTGGTTTTTAGCTCTCCCCCTTCCTACCCAAATAAAGAGGCACAACATGGGCCAGTATGAAGCGAAGCAACAAGGCGGCGAGGTTCGCTGTGAAGCGATCAATGTGCAGCAACTGCTCGACAAAGAAGATGTCGATGTACCCTCGCATCTTCGCGCCGATACCAACCCGGACATGGGAGATGCGGATTTACCCATCTCAATCTATACGAGCCGGGAACACTTCGAGCTTGAAAAAGAGCGCGTATGGCCCCGAGTCTGGCAAATGGTATGTCGCTTGGACGACATACCTAAGCCAGGCGATGTACACATCTACGATAATCTTGACGATTCGCTCCTGATTACCCGCCAGAAAGATGGCTCAGTGAAGGCCCTCGTCAATTCCTGTCTGCATCGAGGGCGAGCACTTCGTGTCGTTGATGGCCGAGTGCGCGCATTTCGGTGCCCCTTTCACGCTTTCACCTGGAACATTGACGGCAGCTTCCTGTCCATGCCTTGTGAGTGGGACTTCAAACACGTTTGCGAACACGCGTTACAACTTCCCGAGGTCAGATGCGATACCTGGGGTGGATTTGTGTTCATCAATATAGACGGGAAGGCGAAGCCCCTACTTGAGTATCTAGGCGTAATTCCCGAGCACTTTGAACGCTACAGGCTGGAAGACGCCTATAAAGGTGTTCACGTTCAAAAGTTGATCCCTTGTAACTGGAAAGTTGCTCACGAGGCCTTCTTGGAGTCATGGCATTCTATTGCCACGCATCCACAGATCTTACCTTTTACGGCGGATGCCAATACGCAGTACGACACATTTGGCGATCACGTGAGCCGTATGATCACGCCCATGGAAGTTTCCAGCCCGCATCTCAAGAAGATGTCTGAAGCGGACATTGCCAAAGCTTCGCTCCAGTATTCTGGTCGTATGGCAGACCATGGAGACGCGGAAGTAGAGATTCCCGAAGGCATGACGGCGCGTGAGTACATTGGCGAGATGAATCGTCAGGCCTTCGCAGCCGCCTCAAATCGAGATCTCTCTGATGCTACCTTAAGTGAACTCCAGGACGCGATTCTCTATGACATCTTTCCCAATACCCAGGTATGGGCAGGGTACTTTGGCAACATCGTCTATCAGTTCAGGCCTAACGGGCTCGATCATGAAACCTGCATTTTTGATGTTCGCCTTCTCATGCGCTCTCCAGATCCAGACGGCCCACCTCGTGGGGTGCCAATCCATAAGCTCGGAGAGGAAGAACCCTTTGCCGCTGCGGAAGAGTTGGGTCCGCTGGGGGAGGTTTTCGACCAGGATATGCGCAATCTGCCGCTGATGATGAAGGGATTGAAAGCTTCGAAAATCGGCTCCGTTACGCTTGCCAGCTATCAGGAAAGCCGGATTCGCCATCTTCACGCAACCATCAAAAAATACTTCGAAAACAACCCCAACCTCACCTATCGCTAGCACAACGCGCCTCGATTTCGCGCAGCTGGTGCCTAAAGGGTTGGCCCTGGGTGAGCAGGTGTAAAAAACGCGCTCTCCAGCCCCGCGCTGCACAGCAATAAAGACGAAGACTTTGGACGTCAAAACACGAGGCAGATGCGTTTAACGCTTGACAGTCCTAAACATACATTTATGATTGTTTTATAATTAGCAACAAGAGCGGATCCCCTTGGAGATCAGCTACACCTCGGAAGAACTAGAGTTTCGCGACCAAGTGCGGGGCTTTCTCCGCGAAAATCTCAATCCTTTCCTGGTCAATGCGGGTATGCGTATGACTAGCATTTTCTCGGATTTCGACGCGTCTCTCCTTTGGCAAGAGGCGCTGCGACGCAAAGGCTGGCTTGCTGTCGGTTGGCCCGAAGAGTTTGGCGGCGTCAGTTGGACACCCACTCAGCAAGCCATCTTCACTGAAGAGAGCAGGCAGGCCGGTGCTCCGATGCTGCTGCCTTTTGGCGTGCAGATGCTTGGTCCCATTTTGTTGAAGTACGGCACCGAGGCTCAAAAGCAAGAGCTTCTTCCACGGATTCTTAGTGGTGAAGACCTGTGGTGTCAGGGCTACTCCGAACCGGGCTCTGGATCGGACCTTGCGTCCTTGCGAATGCGGGCGGAGACGGTAGGCGACACATACGTCTTAAACGGCTCGAAAATCTGGACATCGTTCGCCCATCGCTCCAACAAGATTTTTTGCCTGGTGAGAACCGACAGCGCTTGCAAGCCCCAGGCTGGTATCAGTTTCCTCCTAGTCGACCTTGATAGCCCCGGCATCTCCGTACGCCCCATCGTCTCCCTTGACGACGAAGTCGAGCAGTGCGAAGTATTTTTCGAAAACGTTGAAGTACCGCGCAGCAATCTGGTTGGACGCGAAAATCAAGGCTGGGAAATTGCAAAGTATTTGCTGCAGTTTGAACGCGGCGCCTATTGCTATTACGCGGCTATCGACAAACAGTTCGCTCGTCTCGCACAACTGACACGTACGATTAGTGACGCTACCTCGTCCCATGCCGGTGTACCCACCGCCGGGGACGCGCCCGACGACGTCTTCAACCACCGTCTTGCGGAACTCGAGGTAGACAAACTCGCTCTGCAATGCCTAGAGCGACGCATTACCAGCGGCAGCGCTATCAACCAACCTGCGCTGTGCCTTGCGTCCGTAGTCAAAGTAGTCGGTACGGAACTCAGCCAACGCGTAGACGAGCTGTGTCTGCAGGCGGCCGGCCCGTATGTGGCTGTCAAGCAGAATGAGGTCTTTGATCCTTCCTACGAAGGCAGCGTTATCGGGCCAGAATCCGCGGCGTCGGTGGCCTACAGCTACATCAACAATAGAGCGGCCACCATTTACGGCGGCTCGGCTCAGATTCAGCGCAACATCATCGCAGATTACCTGCTTGAGGTTTAGACCTGACGTTGGATGGTCGGTTTGCGCAAGTTAGGCAATGGGGGACCGAATGAATTTCGACTTCACAGAAGAACAGCGCGTGTTTCGGGACAGCGCGCGGCGCTTCTTGCACGATAGCTACACCTTTGAGAAACGCCAATCGATTGTGCATGACGACGCGCCCTTCTGCGCCGAGACCTGGAGAGCCTGCGCTGATCTTGGTTGGCTTTGTCTCCCTTTTTCCGAACAACACGGCGGCCTCGGGGGAGACATCTTAGACACCGTGATTCTCTTCGAAGAACTGGGTCGCCAGCTGGTCATCGAACCCTTTCTCGAAACGCTGATACTCGCTGGAGGCGTTCTACGTCGCTGCCCGGTAGCGTCGACTGAGGGCCTTCTCGGTGCCCTCATGGAGGGACAACTGCAGGGCGCTTTTGCCCATGGGGAGATTAGCCAACGTAACTTCAACGGGGTGCGCTACGCACGCGCCGAAGAATCACCCCAAGGCTTCCGGCTGCGAGGAAAAAAAGTCGTAGTGCACAACGCGCTTGCAGCGGATGTGATTATTGTCTCCGCCAGCCTAGGTGGCGGTAGCGAACTAGGCCTGTTTCTTGTGCGACCCGGCGACACCGGCGTGGGCCTGCATGGTTACCCAACCATCGACGGTCGCGCCGCGGGAGACATCACGTTGAACGATGTCGAAGTTCCAACCAACCGGCTTCTGGCACGAGGCCCAACCGCCGAAATTGTACTCGAACAGGTTCATGGTGAAGCGCTCCTGGCGCTGAGCGCGGACATGATTGGATCGATGGACACGCTGATAGATAGGACGATCGAATACACCAAGGAACGCCGACAGTTTGGCTCGCGATTAGTGGACTTCCAGGTTCTAAGGCATCGAATGGTAGACATGTTTGTCGCCAAGGAACTCGCCACATCGCTGTGCTACGCGGCGGCGACTAAAGCTCGAGATGGCGCGACGGACGCCAGGAGATTTGCGGCTGCCGCAAAAGCCAAGGCAGATAAGTCTGCGAAACTGGTCGCTCACGCTGCAATTCAACTTCATGGCGGCATTGCCACAACAGACGAACTGGCGATTGGCCATCACTTAAAGCGGATCACGGTGCACGAACAGCGGTTTGGAAGCACGCAAGATCAACTGAAAGCTTTTCGGCACCTTGCAGGTTCAGACACCGCGTTGCCCAGTAGTATCAAGAAGGTCGCGTAGGACGTGTCGACTGTTAGCCGGTTGGCAAATAAAACAGTACTTGTAACCGGAGCGACATCGGGCATCGGTGTGGAAATTGCCCGTGTCTGCGTCGAAGAAGGCGCGACGGTTGCCGTTGCCGGCCGCAACCACCAAAGGGGTAAAGCCGTCGCTGCGGAACTTGGACCTCAAGCCGCGTTTGTGCCCCTCGATGTAAGCCAGGAGCCCTCCTGGCAAGAGGCTTTTGATCAATTGAAGCAAGAGTTCGGTCGCATTGATGTACTCGTCAACAATGCAGGCATCATGGCACCAGGCGGCATCGCCGACACCTCCGTAGACGGGTTTCAGCAGACTATGATGACAAACGCGGGCGGTGTTTTTCTCGGTTGCCAGTATGCTATTGCTGACATGGCGTCTCGTGGTGCCAGGGGTTCCATCGTAAACGTCCTGTCCACCACCGCTCTCAAGACCTCCGCATGGACTTTGGCCTACGGTGCGAGCAAGGCGGCGTCTCTAAGCCTCACAAAGTCCGTGGCACTTCACTGTGCGGAAAGCGGCTACGACATCCGCTGCAACGCGGTACTCCCCGGCGTAGTTATGACTCCCATGGTGGAAGGTGTTGTCTCCACGGCTCCAGACCGAGAAGCCGCCCTGGCGCAACTCTCGGCGCAGCACCCTATTGGCCGCATGCTCGAAGCCCGGGAAGTTGCCATGGCTGTTCTGTATTTTGCATCGGATGAATCGTCGGGGGTCACCGGTACGCATTTTGCGGTGGATGGTGGCATGACCGCTGCCTAGTCCGCCGCTGCCAGTATTTTATAAAACAAACACTATTGTTTTTTTAAATTCACTGTACTAATCTCCCTTTCAAGCAGACCGATCACTCAAGGTTGGTCCTGTCGGGGGCAAGACATGACAAACGATAATAATCAGGCTCAGCCATCGGGCAGCTCGCTCATAGCGATCTACGAGCGCGCAGCGCGAATCAGAAAGAACGACGAAGCCTTCCACGGCGCGATGCAATCCGGAAAACTCGGAATCCGCATCTACTACTCACCTCGCGGACAGGAAATCATTCCCTCTGCCCTTTGCGATCACCTTACCGACGCCGACTACTTGGTGACGATATATCGCGGTGTTCACGATCAGATCGCTAAGGGCATTCCGCTCAAGGCGCTTTGGGCCGAGTACGCAGGTCGTGTCACCGGCACTTGCAAAGGTAAGGGAGGGCCGATGCACGTCACCCACCCCGCCAGCGGCAACATGGTAACGACCGGTATTGTGGGTGGCTCCCTACCAATCGCCAATGGCCTCGCGCTCGCTTCTCAGCTCGATAAAGATCAACGCGTGACAGTCGCTTGCTTTGGTGACGGCGCCAGCAACATAGGTGCTTTCCATGAGTCCTTGAACATGGCGTCTCTGTGGAAGCTGCCGGTGATTTTCCTCTGCCAGAACAACCTAATCGCCGAACACACACGCTTCGAAAAAGGCACCGCTGTGGCTCGAGTCGCCGACCGAGCAGCGGCCTACAACATGCACGGCATTCATGTGAACGGTAACGACCCCAAAGCTATGTGGGTCGCCGCGAAAGAAGCAGTGGACCGCGCACGCTCCGGTAAAGGACCCACGCTGATTGAGGCGATGACGTTCCGCTTTATGGGACACCTGATCGGCGACCCCGACGAACACTGGCGCGAAGGCGAGAAAGAAGCCGCGCTGGAGCGAGATCCCGTACCTGCCCTTCGCGCCATGCTGATCAGCGAAGGCCACGCTACGGAAGATGAGCTCATCGCCCTAGAGCGAAATCTGGACGAAGAGATTGAGGAAGCTATGGCCTTTGCGGCGGAGAGCCCCAAACCCGACCCCAAGGAACTCAATCTCGATGTGCTCGCGGGAGGTGCCAGCTGATGGGTGAGCAGGTGAATTTTGTCCAGGCAATCAATCAGGCTATGCACGATGCGATGGCCGACGATTCCAGCGTGCTACTCCTCGGAGAAGACGTTGCCGACGAGGAAGGAGGGGGAGTTGTCAAGGTCACTGCCGGTCTATCCGGAGCGTTTGGCACCGACCGAGTACGATCCACACCAATTACCGAAGAGGCCATCATTGGAGCAGCGTTAGGTGCCGCACTGGTGGGCAAACGTCCTATCGCAGAAATCATGCTGATGAATTTCCTGACAGTTGGCATGGATCAGATCGTGAACCACGCGGCGAAGCTTCGTTTTATGTCCGGTGGCCAAACACATGTCCCGATGACGATCCGAACGATGACCGGCGCAGGCGGAGGTGCCGGGGGACAACACACCGATATGCTTGAGGCCTGGTTTGCGCACGTAGCAGGTATCAAAGTGGTCGCGCCATCGACACCGGCGGACGCCTACGGACTGTTGCGCTCATGCATAGAAGATGACGATCCCTGCCTGTTCATTGAGAACATGCCCACCTATTGGACGAACGGAGACGCTCCGGTAGCAGGAACTCGCGTTCCTCTGGGTAAAGCCTCGGTGGTCAGCGAAGGCACCGATGTCACCATAATCAGCTATGCACGCACAATGATAGAAGCGGGGAGCGCTGTGAAGGCGCTGAGCGAGTCGGGGATTAGCGCCGAACTCATCGACCTTCGCACCATCGCACCGTTCGATCTCGAGACAATTCTCACGTCTGTACGAAAAACAAAGCGCGCCCTTGTAGTTCATGAGGCAGTGACACCGTTTGGCGTGGGCGCAGAAATCGCCGCCCGAGTCAGCGAAGAACTCTTTCACACACTGGCTGCCCCCGTGCAGCGCGTGGGTAGCACTTTCAACGCTGTGCCCTACGCCCAGTCCCTTGAAGAGGCGCATCTACCGTCGATTCAGCAAATCGTCGATTCAGCCAAAAAGACACTCGCCTAGCACGCCCGGGAAAGTCGGAGACACAAATGAGCACGAAGGTACTGCTACCCAAGCTTGGTATGGCCATGAGCGAAGGCACACTGAATGAATGGCTCGTTAAGGACGGCGAAACCGTAACGGAAGGCCAGGTGATTTGCGCAATCGAAAACGACAAGTCCGTCCAGGAGATTGAAGCGCCCGCAGCCGGCGTAATCACCTTAATCGGCGACGAGGGCGAGACCTACGACGTAGACGCTCTCCTCGCAGAAATCCAGTGAAAAACACCGTACGGGACGACCGCGTTTTTGGGAACGACCTCCATCACCCACAGCAGTCTGAACCTGGAGCTGCGGCGGCCTGGCTACCTAAACCTGCTGACCTCGACCCAGCCCCGGAGTCTCCCTAGTGACAGTAAACACCAAGACCGTCGTCGAATACCTCGATCACCTACCGGCTGCCAGTCCTGCCAATCACTCCTTATTTGGTGAGGTGGAATATCAGAACCTGCCTCGGGCACAACAACTGGGTGGCCAGTACCTAGCGCGCAACTGGGTCTCTATTCCTCACGTCACGCATCATGACGATGTCGACATCACCGATCTTGAAGCGGCACGCGAGACCCTACCTCGGGGTACCGGGGACGCAAAAATTACTATGCCTGTCCTCCTGGTAAAGGCGATCGTCGCCGTACTCAAGCAGTTTCCCAAATTTAACGCCTCTCTGGACGAAGACGGCAGGGCTATCTGCCTAAAGCACTATTACAACATTGGGATTGCTGTCGACACGCCGAACGGTCTCCTTGTGCCGGTGATTAAGGATGCCGACAAGAAAACACTCCAGGAGATAGCCCACGAATTTCGTGACTTGGCGCTAGCCGCGAGAACGAAGGGACTTCCCATGAGTGCGATGGAGGGCGGATCTTTTACGCTGAGTTCCATTGGTAGTTTAGGTGGCACAGCGTTTACGCCGATCATTAATGCACCAGAAGTCGCGATTCTCGGCGCGACAAAAGCCACCTGGAAGCCCGAGCGTGGCCCCGACGATGAACTCCTCTGGCGGCTGAAGCTTCCGTTGTCACTCAGCTACGATCACCGGGTGATCAACGGAGCGGATGCGGCGCGTTTTCTCACCGTCTTTGACTCGATCGTACGCGACCCTTCCATCGTGATCGAAGGGAGCGCTGGAGCGTGACGACCGAACTCTTCTCTGTCGAAGGGAAAATCGCACTGGTTACCGGAGCAGGCAGCGGGCTGGGGGAGAGCTTCGCGAAAACCCTTGCCGCCCATGGGGCCAAAGTGGTCTGCGTTGCGCGGCGTCTGCCGACCCTGGAAAAAGTGGTCGCGTCTATCGAGAAAGACGGCGGTACCGCCCTCGCTATTGCCGCTGACGTTACCGATGCCGATGCGTTAGGGGCCGCGTTCGACGCCGCTGAGCAGGCTTACGGTCTTGTGGAAGTACTGGTGAATTGCGCGGGGATCCAGGCAACAGCGGACACGCTGGCCATGACCGAGACCGAGTTTACAAGTGTTTTGGATACGAACGTGACGGGCCTTTGGCGGGCGGCTCAAATTTGCGCGCAGCGTTTGGCGGCTGCGAGCAAACCGGGCTCAATCATCAATATTTCTTCGATCCTCGGCCACAGCGCCCGACCGGCGATGGCCAGCTACTGTGCCTCGAAAGCCGCAGTCGACCACATGACGCGCTCAATGGCCCTGGATCTGGTCCAGCGAAACATTCGGGTCAACACTCTGGCCCCTGGTTATTTCGAAACCGAACTCACTAACTGGTGGCTCCAGTCCGAAGAAGGACAAGCCGCGAAAGCCCGACTGCCGGCTGGCAGATTCGGATCGCTCCATGAACTCAGCGGGCCCCTGTTACTCCTTGCCAGTGATGCATCGAGTTACATGACTGGCTCGGTGCTCACTGTTGATGCTGGCCACAGCACGAGGATAGCCGAATGAACATACACGCAAACGAAATCGGTATCTCAAAAGAAGGAACCGGATCGGTTTTTACGTCGGGTTCGATCAAATCGTCCTACGATGCGATCGTTGTCGGTGCCGGGCACAACTCGCTCACCACAGCAGCTTACTTGGCAAAGTCAGGACTCAGTGTCTGTGTGTTGGAAAAAAATGACATCGTGGGCGGTGGCGTGGTTTCCCGAGAGATCACCGCACCTGGATTCGTCCACGACACCCACGCCACCGGCATGATCCTCATCATGGCGAACCCTATGATCGCCAATGATGAGCTCGAACTGAAGTCGCGCTTTGGCTTGGAGTTTGACAACCCGGAGGGCACCTACGTCTCGATGTTCGACGATGAAACCTGGCTGGGCACCTATGTCGACCTCGATAAGACTTGTGAGAGCATCGCAAAGTTCTCGCAGAAAGATGCGGAGACATACCGGGCCTTCGTACAGCGCACAAGTACGCTGGCACCGCTGTTTGCCGCCGGCATGTTCAAACCCCCACTGCCTTTCGGTCCTTTTCTTGCCATGCTGGAGCAGCATCCGCTGGGTCAGGACTTCATCAACTCTATGCTGACCTCGGCCACCGATTACATCATGAAGATGTTCGAGCATGAGAAAGTGCGTATGCATTTTATGAAATGGGTCGCCGAGGGAATGATCCATCCGGATGAGCGTGGCACTGGTGTGTACATGTATTTTCTGACGGCGGTAGCGCATAGCCAGGAAGAAACCTCTGTGCGCGGCGGTACGCAAGCGCTATCGGATTCGCTGGCCAGGTGCATCGCTCAGCACGGAGGAGAAATTCATACCAATACCTGGGTGCGGCGGGTATTGGTATCGGATGGCAAAACCACAGGAGTCGAACTGGCTAGCGGGCAAATTGTCAGTGCGAACAAGTCCGTGGTTGCGTGCATACACCCTCACGTACTGGGCGACTACATCGAGGGTCTCGATGAGCAACTAATCGCCGACGCCCGAAACTGCGAGCTCTCTTCCTTTGGCGCCATCAACACGCACTGGGCTCTCCACGAAGCGCCAAGCTACAAATGTCCAGAAATCAATAAGTCACTTCTGGTCGAGTGCGTTCCGTCACGCATGGAATTGTTACGCCAGGGTCTAGACGACTGCCGGGCGGGACGGCTGGCATCAGATTTCAATGCGGTTATCGCTCACCACACAAATCATGATCCGAGTCGAGCGCCCGACGGAAAGCACACACTGTACCTGTACTGCTTCGCGCCACTGGAGCTGCGCAATACGGGTCCTCTGGGTGGTTTGGATGTTAGTGAATGGAACATGGAAATCCGGGACCACTACAAAGAATGGATGATGGAGAAGTATTCCGCTTACTGCACGAACATGACTGCGGACAACATCATCGCATCAGCCGCGGAATCACCCGCAGACATGGCCGAGTGGTCCCCCTCCTTCCAAAAAGGAGACATCTTCGGCATCGGCAACTGGATGCATCAGTACCTCGGGCGTCGCCCCACCCCGGCGCTCGCTCAGTATGCGGTTCCAGGCGCTGACGGGCTCTACCTGGCCGGACCCTTCATGCACCCGGGCGGCGCTGTCACCGGTGGTGGGCGCGCCACGGCGATGAAGATCCTGGACGACATGAACGCGGACATTTCTGCTGTGATGGCTGTCTGAGGTTCGCTATGAGGATTTACAGCTCAGACGGATCGGTCCTGATGGAAGTCAAATCAGTAACCCGGAACGGCGCCAATATGGAGTTTACCGGCACGGTCATGGGAGCCATGCCAGTGAAAGGCAGCGTCTCCCCCGGCGAAGCGCGTAAAGCGCTGGGCATGATCAAGGGTCTAAGTCTCTGGTTGTTCCTGCTGACCTTTTTGTTTCGGAAATGAACAACGTCGGCGATGTGATCCGCCAACGCGCAGCGGAACGTCCGAACAAGCTCGCCATGATCTTTGGCGAGCGACGAAGCAGTTATCAGGCTCTGGATGTGCGATCGAACCAGGTAGCAAACGGTCTACTCCATTGGGAGCTGAGCGCCGACGCTCGCATCGCTTATCTCGGCAAAAATACCGACTTCTACTTCGAATTATTTTTTGGCGCCGCGAAGGCAGGTAGGCCAATGGTCGCGATCAACTGGCGGCTCACAGCCCAGGAGATTGGGTACATACTGAACAACGCACACGTCGAAGCTTTGTTCGTCGAGGCTGAGTTCGAGCCGATCGTGGAGGCTTGTCGCAGCACCTGCCCGAAGCTCACGCGCCAGATCCTCCTCAATGGCAGTGCCCCGTCAGCCTATGAACCCTGGGTGAGTACGCACTCATCCGAGGATCCTTCGCTTGCAATTAATGGCGACACCACCTGTCTGCAGATGTACACCAGCGGTACCACGGGGAAGCCCAAGGGAGTCCTGCTCTCGCATGCGTGCTTTTTGGCACAGCGGGAACTAGAGCATCTGGCCGGCCCCTGGACTCATTGGAATGACGACGACGTAAACTTGGTCGCCATGCCAGTTTTTCATATAGGTGGAACCGGATGGGGATGTGCTGCGTTTTTCAACGGCGCTACGAATGTGATTCACGCCATTCCCGAGGCAGAGCGGATTGTTCGAGACATTGAAGAACACCGCATAACAAGACTGTTTGCGGTGCCCACCTTTCTTCAGGCCATCGTCGAGACCGCCAAGGCGCACGCCACATCGATAGACACGGTCAAGTATGTGGTCTACGGCGCTTCACCGATCCCCGAAAGCTTATTAAAGGAGGCAGTCGCGCTATTTGGCTGCGGCTTTGTGCAACTGTACGGTATGACGGAAGCCACCGGGTCGGTCACCTATCTGCCACCAGAAGACCACGATGAGAACGGCAACCCGAGAATGGCTTCCTGCGGAAAGGCATTACCGGGTATGGAGATCAAGATCTGTGGTCCTGAGGGAAACAAACTGCCAACTGGGGTGACCGGTGAAATCTGGGTCAAATCCGACGCATTGATGACAGGCTACTGGAGAAAACCGGAAGCAACCGCAGAAGTGCTACAAAACGGCTGGTACAAGAGTGGCGACGCCGGCTATCTTGACGCGGATGGATACCTATATTTGCAGGCGCGGATCAAAGACATGATTGTATCCGGTGGAGAGAACATCTATCCCGCGGAGATCGAGAGTGTGCTCTTCGCTCATCCGAGTGTAGCGGACGTAGCCGTAATTGGCGTACCCGACGAAAAGTGGGGCGAGGCAGTTAAAGCGATTGTTGTACCTTCGGACAACCAGGTTGTGAGTTTCGATGAGCTTGTTACCTTTGCGCGAGACAAAATTGCCGGGTACAAGCTACCAAGAAGCATCGACACAGTTGACGTTATTCCGCGTAACGCATCGGGAAAGATCCTTAAATACGTCCTACGCGAACCTTTTTGGAAAGAAGCCGAACGAGAAATCGGCTAGCTTCTACGGCACGCTAGCGATTATCACCGAACTCATACAGTCCCCAGCAGATGGCCGCCATCCACTGGCAGTGCAATACCGCTCACGTAGGATCCGGCTTCACTGAGTAGTAGCATCAATGGAGCGGACATCTCTTCTAGCGTGCCGAGACGCATCATCGGCATGCTCGCTACATAATCCTGTCCCTTGTCGGTCTCAAAGTAGTCGCTGTTTAGCTCCGTTTTTACATAGCCTGGGCATAGGGCATTCACCCGAATCCCTTTGCGGGCCCATTCCAGCGCTAGCACTTGGGTCATGCGGACAACGGCGGCTTTGGAAGAGGAATAGCTAACCTGATTGAACTGCGGCCTGAGACCCAGTATCGATGCCACATTTACCGCACTTCCGGGTGCACGTGCCTCAATCAAACGCCGCCCAAATTCACGCGCTACCAGCCAGGTGCCGCGCAGATTGGTATTCATCACAAAATCCCAGCTGTCTTCATCGGTGTGAATTGCTCGCTTCGAATCGGCTACACCTGCATTGTTCACTAACGTATCGATGACGCCATAAGACTCTGTAGCGCGATCATACAGGGCAGCCACGGACTCTGAATCAGTTACGTCCAAACAAAGCGCCAAGGCCTCGCCACCCTCTTGCTCAATTTCCTCGACCAACTCCGCAAGACGATCCGCGCGTCGCGCGGCGACAATAGTGCGTGCGCCATGGGAGGCAACCAGCTTCGCGAAGTGCCGACCGAGTCCGCTGGAGGCCCCGGTTACGAGAGCCACTCGATCGGTTAAATCAAAATTCACGGCTTCCCTCCGGTGCACTGCCCATTGGCATAGCGGCTAACGACCTGTTTTCCGAGCGCCATCCAGTGCACTTGATCCGGTCCATCGGCTTGGCGACACCAACGCGCATAGTTAAACGCCTCCGCCATAAAGTAGTCTTCGGTAAGCCCTCCCGCGCCGTGCATTTGCATGCAACGGTCGAGGACGGTCTGCATCATTAACGGCACGCTGGTTTTTGAGGCTGCGATCAGATCTCGGGATGCCTTCGCGCCGTTCTCATCCATAGCCGCAGCAGTCTTTAGGACCAGAAGTCGGGCCATCTCGATTTCAGAGAAACTCTTGGCAATATCTTCACGCACAGACTGATGCTGCGCGAGAGACCGACCGAAGGTTTGCCGCAACGATACGCGTTCACAGGTGATTTCCAGCGCTCGCTGCGCTGCGCCGATCAGGCGCATACAGTGATGTATACGGCCCGGGCCCAACCGGCCTTGGGCAATCTCGAATCCTCTGCCCTCACCGAGAAGCACATTCGCCAGCGGAACCCGAACGTCATCAAATCGAAGCTCCGCATGCCCTAGCGGCGCATCGTCGTAACCAAGCGTGGTAAGAGGCCTGACTATGGTGAGTCCAGGAGTGTCCTTTGGAACAAGCACCTGGGTCTGCTGCCGATGACGGTCACTGTTTTGCGGATCGGACTTCCCCATCACAATCAGGATTTTCATTCGCTCATACATTGCACCAGTAATGAACCACTTCCGACCGTTCAAGACCCATTCATCGTTCACTCGCTCGATTCGCAACTCGACGTTCGTGGCATCGCTGGACGCAACCTGGGGCTCGGTCATGGCGTAGGAAGAACGAATTTCTCCATGCAGCAGCGGTGTTAACCAATCGGCCTTCTGCGCCTCGGTACCGTACTTCATGAAGACTTCCATGTTTCCAGTGTCGGGCGCATTGCAGTTGAAAACCTCGGGGCACCACTGAACGCGACCCATTTCTTCGGCCAGGGGCGCGTAGTCAAGATTGGAGAATCCACCATGCGAAACGTAGCCGCCAAACTCGGTTGGAACAAACAGATTCCAAAGTCCGGCGGCCATTGCTTTTTTCTTTAGTTCTTCCATCAGGGGCAGGCTAGCAAAGCGATCGTCCGCTGCTTGCAGTTGCGCGCTATAGGTGTGCTCTTTGGGGTACACATGCGCCTGCATGAAGTCGATGAGTTGCTTCCGGTAATCCTTGGACTTTTGGCTGGGCTGGAGATTCATGGGAAGTCTGTTTACTCGTCAAATAAAATGCGGGATGGAGGGTGAAACTGGCGAAACAATAAAAAAACAATCATAATTGTCTATAAATTACAGCCTGCTAAGAATAAGTTCAACCAAGCCTGCGTGGCTCACAGCTAAGCGCGGCAGTCATTCTCTAATCACACCTCAGGGTGAGGCGATGGAAAATTCGGTACAGCACTATGTCCCCGTGCGAATCGTTAAATCGGGTGAGTGGCTTTTCGATGGAGACCTCGATCTGCCCGTGGACATTGTGGTCTTAACCTACGATTGGTACTACGAAAACGACAAAAAAGCCGGAGTTCTTCGCGACGGTGCCGAACCAACGCCGCTTGGACCGGAGGGCACGCTTTTTCACGTTCGTTTTCAGGAGGCGGGTGAGATAGACGATTTGTGGATTGACGGCGGATGCTATCCCACGCTCCAAGAAGCGGTTGAGGGCGCTCAGTGGAAAGCACCCTCCAAAATCAAATGGCTGAACTACATTTTCATTCAGCCGGGCCACTGAATCAGAAAGCTCACTCCCGACGATTACTCGAAATGCCGGTGGACTTGCCAGGTGCGCTCGGACTGAATCAGTCGGAAAAGAAACGACGAGCGACGGCGTTGAAACTGGCAGGTCCGCATAGATTCGAGCCACCATCCACACGGATGCTAGCACCCGTGATCCAGGCCGCCAAGGGTGTTGCGAGGAAGGCGACCATATTAGCAACATCGCCGATTTCACCGAGGACACCCAGCGGAATGGACTCTCCAAGAGTCTGGTCACTCAATTCGCTACCCATCACTCGTATGCCTTTTGTATTGGCAATCGGACCAGGAATCACTGTGTTTAGCCTAATACCATAAGGCCCCCACTCAAGGGCAAGGTTCTGCATCAAGAGTTCAATCCCTGCTTTCGCAGCACCCACGTGCGCCTGGCCGTAGTAGGGATCAAACGCCTGCCCCGCCGTGATAAACACCGCACCGCCTTTCGTCTCCCGTAGCTGACCCAATGCGTGTTTAGCTGTCAGAAAGGTCCCGAACAGATCGATGTCCATCACTGACCTGAAAGCATTTGCACTGAGCTTTTCCGCCGGACACACAAAGTTTCCCGCCGCACCCGCCACCAGAAAGCTCATAGGGCCAAGGGTGCTGCCACAATTATCTATTGCAGTTTTCAACGCATCCGAATCTCGCACATCGGCGCTCTGGGCAAACACTTCACCGCCATGAGTTTTAAGTTCCTCAACGGCAACAGCAAGTCTCTCCTCATTGCGCCCACAGATGCCAATATTGGCGCCCAGGGCCGCCAGCGCGTGCCCGATACCAAGGTTGATCCCGCTGCCACCACCGGTGATGAAGGCAGTATGACCGCTCAAGCATTCTGGCCTTAGCACGCTGAGTAAAGCATCGAGCTGGTAGTTCTTTTTATCCATGATTCATCACCAAACGATCAGAGTTGAAGCAACTGTTTGCCGCGGTTTTTCCCGCTAAACAAACGTTTGAAAGCGTCCGGTGCGTTTTCGAATCCCTGCTGGATGTCTTCCTGGTACGCAAGCTTGCCGTCTTTTACGAAACTCTCCAATCGTCTACGGATCCGTGGAAATTCCTCGGCCCAATCGAGCACGATGAAACCCGCCATCGTGCCGCGCCGAAACACCAGATTGAAATAGTTCGCAGGCCCATCGGGAAGCTGACCTGTTTCATAGCGACTTATACCCCCGCAAATAACAACCCGCGCGCCGGTTGCTATCTGACTCAGCATGGCGTTTAAGATTGCTCCGCCTACATTGTCAAAAATGACATCAACTCCATGTGGGCATAGCTCTTTGATCATCGCCTTGACGTCATCTTCTTTATAGTCAATCGCGGCGTCGTAGCCTGCCTCGGCAACAAGCCACTCGCACTTCTCCTTACCGCCCGCAATCCCCACCACGCGGCACCCCGCAAGCTTTGCCAGCTGACCGACAACGGATCCGGTGGCACCAGCGGCTCCCGAAACCAGCACTGTGTCTCCTGCAAAAGGCTTACCTACTTTAAAAAGACCGCAATAGGCCGTCAGTCCCGTGATTCCGAGTACGGAGAGTACTGCCGTCGGTGCCAGTGTGGTTTCAACTTTGGTCAGCTCGCTTCCATCGTGTATCAGATGCTCTGTCCAACCAGTCGTACCCGTCACCAGATCGCCGGCCACAAAGCGACCGCCGTTAGATTCCACTACCTCGCAGATCGCGCCCCCACGCATTACGTCACCGATCGCCATTGGGGCGACGTAGTCCGCTATGTTTTCCATCCATCCTTTTTGCGCCGGATCGAAACTTAGGTAACGGGTGGCCAGTAGCATCTCCCCTGTGCCTGGGGCGGGTAACTCGGTTTCAACCAGCTTGAAGTCATCCTCAACTATGTTTCTTCCGCGAGGATGGCCATTTAAAAGCCATTGCCTGGTACGCATACCCATCGACGAGTCCTTCCCTTGTAGACAAAAACATTTATGTTTGTTTTCATTATCGCTCAACGCAAGAATAAACAGAAGCCAAAGCGAGCAACATCTTCACGGACTTACACCAGAGCGCTTATTACCCGGCGACGCATCGGCCTAGAGACGCATCGGCAAGGGAGATTGAAGCCGCGTGCTCTAGCGTAACTGGACGAGGTGCCTTCAGAAGGACAAAGCGCGCTTGAAACCGCTAAAAAGCCTACTTGGGAGCCAAAGATGACACTCAACCGACAGTTCCAATTGGTCAGGCGCCCGGACGGTGCTCCAGTTGTGGAGGATTTCGAGTTTCGGACGGCCGAGGTCCCCGACTTGGAGGACGGCCAATTCCTCATTCGCAATCACTATGCTTCCCTCGACCCGGCGATGCGCGGATGGATGGATGCTAGCGGCAACTACATGTCGCCCATTCCGCTCGGACATTCGGTACGGGCGACCACCATTGGTGTTGTTGAACGCAGCACCGTCGAGGATTTCACCGAGGGGCAGTGGGTGATGGGGCTCAATGCGCTTGAAGACTATTCGGTTGCGGTTGCCGGCGGCTTTACCCAAGCGATTGACCCCTCACTTGTACCGAACGTTACCAACTATCTATCGCTGTTCGGCGCCGTGGGAATGACGGCCTACTTTGGATTTCTAGATGTTTGCGAGCCGAAACCGGGAGAAACCGTATTGGTCTCCGGTGCCGCCGGTGCCGTTGGCAGCCTTGTCGGGCAACTTGCCAAGATTCATGGCTGCCACGCTATAGGTATCTCTGGTGGACCCCATAAATGCCAAAAGCTTACAGAAAAATATGGCTTCGATGCAGCTATCGACTACAAGGGAAAAGATACACAAGCACTGAGCGAAGCAATAGCGGTCGCTGCTCCTCAGGGCATCGATGTCATCTTTGAAAACGTCGGCGGTGCGATTCTCGATGCAGGGTTAGCAAACCTCAACGACTTCGCGCGAGTCGGCCTTTGTGGCCTCATCAGTGAATACAACACACAGCCGCACGGAGCGAGAAACCTCTGGCAACTCATCGTAACTCGATCGCAGCTGCGCGGGCTCCTGGTCTCGGACTACGTTGATCGGTTCGGCGAGGGGGCTGTGCAAATGGGCATCTGGGCGGCGGAGGGCAAACTCGTACTGGAAGAACACATCGACGAGGGATTAGAGAACGCTTTCGAAAGTTTCATGCGCCTCTTCGCAGGCTCCAACCAAGGAAAGATGATTTTAAAGATCGTCTAGTTACCAGAACCTTCAGCCCAGAAACTTCAAAAGAGAAGAGAAGTTGGCATCTTCAGAAGAGTATTCGTCTTACCAGCAACGCCACAGGACCCTCCCATGAACCCAACTGCCATCATCGAAGACTTCATCTCAGCCTGGTCGGCCTACGATATAGAGCGAATACTTTCCTTCTTCGATGAAGACATCGAGTGGGTGGATGTACCGCTTAGGACCGTCAGGGGGTTGGCCCAGGTGCGCGAAAAGATGGCTGCATTCCCCGATGTTGAGGCTGCAGCCTTCGAGACGCATCACGTCGCCGCCACCGATCACGTAGTGCTCACAGAACGCACCGATTGGTTTGAGATTAAAGGTAGACGCCGAACTATTCGAGTAATGGGTGTCTTCGAGCTAAACGAAGCAGGGAAAATTGAGCGTTGGCGAGATTACTTCGACAGCGCGGAGTTTTATCGAGAGTTTGGCGATCTTTCTGAAGCGCCCTAAGAGATCGATACAAGGATCGACTTGGAGCACCTATGCCTTCCGCGCGAGCAATCGCTTTTTGAGACAAATGGATTAAACCCTATGTCGAAGCTGCATACAGATCGAGTTTACTGGGTGACGGGAGCTGCGTCTGGGATCGGTCGCGCCACCGTAGAAGAGCTGCTCCGAGAAGGGGCCCGGGTGCTTGCCACTGACGTCGAAGACGCGGATTTTTCCTGGGCCTCGGATGATGGCTGTCTCCAGACACTCACCTGCGACGTCACGCAGGAGCATTCCAATGAAATGGCTGTCGCCATCGCCCAGCGACAATTTGGCCGTCTTGACGGTGCCGTACTCAATGCCGGCATGGCGGTTCCGGTAGGTCTGCTAGACGAATCTCTCGAGGTCTTTGACCGAACCATGGACGTCAATGTTAGAGGCGTGGTGCTCGGCGTTCGTGCAGCAAGTCGCACACTGGCGGCCGGCTCGGCCCTGTCCGTCACCGCATCGATCTCCGGCATTCGCGGTGACCCGAGAATGTGGACCTACAATGCATCTAAGGGGGCCGTTCTGAACCTGGTTCGCTCTTTGTCGATGGAATTGGCGGGGCTGGGCATACGCATCAACGCCGTCTGCCCTGGCCCCATAGACACCCCAATGACAGCGGGTTTTGACGATGCGAGCCGGGAGAGCCTACGTCAAAGCGTTCCCCTCAAACGCTGGGGACAAGCGAGAGAAGTGGGGGCTGCGCACAGCTGGCTGCTGTCTACACAAGCCTCTTACATCACGGGCATCAGCCTTCCGGTAGACGGAGGCATTGGCGCTAACAACGGGCAGTTTCGTCCCCCGGAGTACGCCAGCTTAGGGCGCTAGGTAGGCGCTAGGTAAGAGCAGCACCTAGGCCCAGCGCTCGGTCTTTTGGTAACGAATGTGCAGGTTCTCCACACCGCGTAACAACACGCTGGGGAGGTACTGCAGTTCACCCTTGGAACAATCCAGCTCTATGTCCACGAGACGCTCCAGCAGAATTGGAAAGGCCAGGGTCATCTCCTTTCTGGCCAGTTGCGATCCCAAGCATTGATGAATCCCCGATCCGAATGCCACGTGGCGGCGCACGTTCTCCCTATCCAGATCGAAGGTATCAGGCGCATCGAATTCTGATTCATCACGATTGGCCGATCCGTAGCGTAGTAAGACCAAGTCGCCGGTGAACACGTTCACGTCTCCAATTCGGTCATCGCTGCGTACGACGCGCCACATATTGTTGGTCGGCGTGAGAAACCTCAGCGTCTCCTCTACAAAGTTACTCGCCAGCGAGGGGTCGACTACCAGCTTCTGCATGGCGTCGGGGCTTTGAAGCAGGTAGTGAAGGCCGGCAGTCAGTGTATGCGCCGTAGTTTCATTGCCCGCGACAAGAAGCTGCTGGAGAATGGAAATCAACTCATCGTCGCGCATACAACGCTCGCCACCTTCATCAGATAGCTTCGCTTGTACCAGATCCGATATCACGTCATCGACCGGCTTACTTCGTTTCTCGGCGATCACCTCTAGAAAATACTGCTGACACTCTAGAACCTTTTTTGCCGCCCAAAGGCGCTGTTCCTCATCAGCCATGCCGGAAAGCTGAAGAATGAAGGCGTCGGTCCAGGCCTCAAATTCATCGAATTTTTCGCGCGGCACTCCTAGGGCATGCGATATGACATACATCGGTAAACGTGCGGCAAAGTGTGTTTTAAACTCACAGCATCCTGGTGGCATACCATCGATCAATTCGTGGCAGAGTTCGGTCACAAACTCGGTCATTTCATGCACGCGGCGTGCATTAAAAGCAGCCATCGCGATCTTCTTGTACTGCGTGTGATCCGGTGGATCAGCGGTCAGCATCGTATCTACCGGAGGTACACCCTGGGAAAGGATCGACAACTCCTCTGAAGAGGGCTTGGTTTGCCCTCCTGCATTCAGAACTTCAGCGAACCGGTTAGAATACACAGTCGGTTTTCGGGTGACTTGCCGGACCAGTTCATAGGTTGCTACATAGACGATTCCCGTGTTCGCGTCGCGATAGACGGGCGCCTCCCGGCGGGTTCTCGCGTAAAACGGGTGCGGATCCTGCAAAAAGCCCGGGTCAAAAGTGTCGACCTGCTCAACTGGGCACGTCATCAAATCTTGTATTACTCCAGCCGTGTCGTTCACTGCAGGTAGCCCTCGTGTCGGTTCTCTCTCGCGGTTTGCGACCAATGCCCCAAACACCAATACAACGCAGTCGGCACTAGCGCACCGATGGGTTGCAATCTGGCTATCAAGCCAGCATGCCTCCATCTACTGAAAGATTGGCACCGGTCGTGAATGAAGCCTCATCGGACGCGAGATACAAGATGGCATCGGCCGCCTCTTTCGCGAGACCCAGGCGGTTCATCGGTGTGACACCCGCGAAACCTTGCAGTACCTGCTCGCGGCTCTGACCCATGCGTGCACCGGCGTCGATGTAGCCCTCAACCATCTCCGTGTGGATTGGCCCGGGTAGCACACAGTTCACCCTCAGGTCATAGCCCTGTTCCGCGCAGTGCAGCGCGACAGATTGAGACAATAACTTCACGCCACCCTTTGAGGCCGAGTAGGCCGCAAAGCCAGCACCGGCCTGAACGCCCAGTACAGAGGCGACATTGACAATTGCTGCTCCTGGTACGGCGCGCAGCGCCTGCACGCCAAACTTGCAACCAAGAAAAACGCCATCAAGATTGATCTTCATCGTGTCGTGAAACGCTTCCAGATCAATGTCTTCGATGGACCCGGGAATGCTGACCCCGGCTGAGTTGATGATGGTAGTCAGCTGCCCCAATTCCGTAGCCCGCTCAACCAGGGCCTGCCATTCCCAGGCCTGCGTTACGTCAAGGCGGCAAGCATGCGCTGATGGACCCAGCTCTCTCGCGATCTCCTCCGCCTTTTGCTCCTGAACGTCACCCAGTAGAACGACCGCACCTTCTGCGGTGAAGCGCCGGGCGGTGGCTGCTCCAATTCCACTGGCGCCTCCGCTGATAATCGCAAGCTTCCCAGCGAGCCTATTTGCGCTCATCCGCTTTTCACCCCGATCCGTTGCTTGCATGCTTTATCGCCATCGTTCTCACAAACACACCCTCGTTTTAAAGCAGCAAGAAAGTTGCGCGCAGAGTCATCGCAGCAAGTAATAGCCAGGCGGACCCAAAGAAGAGAAAACGTAACGGGACGATGTCGACAATTGCCTGCACCAGGGAATGGCAAACGCGCAAGCCAACGTAAATCCAGGCACCGACAACAAATAGCGTATCCGCCATATTGAGCACGGTAATTGACAAACACAGTGCGTAGAACACCACCGGCTGCTCAAACAGGTGGTTGTAGTTGTTAGCAACCTGATTGGATTTATGCGGTAGCTTCTCTCGTAATGCTGCCGTGTCCTGCGCCTCCTGAGGGCCAAGTTGCAACTCAGTCATAGCTTGCATGCGCGTGAGCAACATCCACAAAAACATGACGAACGACAACATCGCCATGGCGAGTACCGGCAGAATCAGTGCGGCGGTTTGCATCGACTCACCGTTCATCTTCAGAACTGGACCCGCTTGGTGAATCCGCCATCGATTACGATATTCGTACCGGTGGTATAGGAAGACGCGGGGCTGGCCAGAAATACAACTGAGCGAGCGACGTCGTCAGCCTCTCCAAAGTCTCCCAGGACAAACTGGGCTTTGGTCGCCTCGTAAAGCTCTGGCATCACCTGCTCGATCTGCGACCAGTTGCCGCCGGGAAACTTAATCGGTCCGGGCGAGACTATGTTTACTCGGATGCCCTTAGGCCCGAGGGCCTGACTCAGCTGCTTACCGTAGGTGATCAGCGCGGCTTTTAGCGCATTGAAGGCTTGTGGTTGGATGAAGGTTTCAAACGCTGCGGTGCTCGACATGATGATGATCGACCCGTCGCTGGAGTGTTCGAGGTGGGCTTCGAGCACCTCGACCGCTTTTACGCATCCCAGGATGTCAGTGTGGAACGTGACCTCCCAATCACCACTCGCGCCGGCGCCGGAAGAACTCGCGTTGTGCACAAAAATGTCGCATCCGCCAAGAGCTGCGACCGCCCGTTCAAGCCATGCAGGGTAGGCTTCTCTATCTTCCATATCGAATGCCTCGCCAAACACCATACCTCCGTGGGCGCTCAAGGCTTCGACCGCCTCCGATACCTGCTCCGCGTTTCGTGAAAAGAACGCGATATCGGCACCCTCTGCCGCAAAACGTTCGAGAGCTGCTCTCCCCAAACCGCGACTGCCACCGGTCAGAATCACTTTTCGCCCTTTAAGTCCCAGATCCATACTTTCCTCCGTTTCCAGCCGCTGCGCGGCATTCGCCGCTACCTACAGGCCGTGCTAGTTCGTTTTCTGCGCTACGGAATTCGCACACAACCACCGGATTCCGCGGCGCAGTAATTCATAGATGATGGGCTGCTCCCACCCACAGCGATCCACTTCGGGCCACCAGTCAAGAAGCGGCTGCATATCGTAGTGACCGCGGCAGTGACCCAGAGTGAGATACAGGACACAGCCCTCGCCCAAGCGCCTTAGGTAAAACACCGGGTGTCGGGCCTCGGGGAGGTCATCGTCAACAAAACCCTCAAGGCTGTCTCTCCCGTTGTAGTGCGTATCGAGTAGTACCTCTACATCGGCACTCATTGCGACGAGATATTGCTCGTCTTTCGTCGTGAAACTTTTGGGAAGACCCTTTATAAGCGGGTGTTCTGGCTTTGCGGCGCAGACGGTGTATTCAGAAATAGGTGGATGCGCAAGGAACCGGGACCCGAGAAGCTCGCTGAATACCGGCATGGAGTCTGGTGTTGCAACGCGCCCGTCATCGAGAAACTCGAGAACGGAGTTTGAACCGTGCAAAGCAAAGAACTGACCACCACGACGAACAAAGTCTCGAAGGCGCTGCTGCGCCTCCAAACTTGGCATAAGATTGCAGGTGTAGCTCATCAGAACGTCGGCGTTCTCGAGTGCCACCAGATTCTCAAAGTCTTCGAATACGCGGACTCGAATCCGCTCGTCTTCCGCCAGGAGTTTAAGAATTTCCAGGCGCGCAAAGTCGATATCGTGAAACGGCCCCGCCGCCACCAAAACGCACTGTAACGATCCGGCCGAATTGGCGGCCTCGTCGCTGTATGATTCCGCGACCGAACCGTTCACATCCACACCACAACTCGACCCACCCGGAGTCGATGGCACGTGTCGCAGCGACTTAGCGCCAAACTCCATCGATTCGATGGACGGCCTGAATCGAAGCCAAGGCAGTTGTGCATGCGAGATCCCCGCCCTGGGATCTAAAAATTCACCTCAAACTGCACGAACAGCTGACGACCGCGGCTATAGTTAAGGACCTGGTCGCCCAAACCCACGCCTCCGGGCAGAAGCTGGTTGTTTCCAGCAATCGCAAAGGGCCGGCTGGTCGTAGTGACCACGTACAACTCATCGGTCAGATTTCGTCCCATAACCGAGATTTTCCAGCGATCGTCTGAGGAACCGATCGACGCACGAGCGTTGAGCAACCAAAACGAATCCTGCACGAACCCTACCGGCAGACCATTTTGCGTCTCATAGCCATCTGAGTAGGAGGTGTTGAAATTCAATCCCCACTGCATACCCTCGGCAAACTCTCGGGTGTAGTCAAAACCCGCATTGAAGGCGAAATCGGCGGCCCCTGCCACGGCCCGGCCGTCAAGGTCAAAGCCTTCTGGTGCAAAGGTGTCGCTGAACTGGGCATCGAGCAGGGACAGCGCGCCGTAGACCGACAGGCCATCCACGTTCGGTAGCCAGGTGAAATCGGCCTCAACACCTTGAGACACCAGTTCACCAGCATTGTTGGTGTTAAACTGCACCGCCTGCGCGTTAAAGGTTTGTACCTGCAGATCTTCATAGACAAAACGGAAGGCCGTTACGTCGAGGCGGAGTCTTCCGTCCAGGAAACGGCCCTTCATACCGAGTTCAAAACCCTCACCGGTTTCCGTTTCAAAAATTAAATCGGAAAAATCCTGAGTTTGCACGGCAGCAGCGAGCGACGCACTCGGTAGCGAGGAGTTGTCGCTGCCTCCTGCTTTATAGCCTACCTTGTAGGCAGCAAACAGATTGACGTCCTCCGTTAAGGCATACAACGCGCTCACTTCCGGCGTCCACTGATCGTCTTCAAAATCGATATCGCCCGAGTTAAAGCCCGGCGTGATTCCAGTGAAGATTGGGGCCAGCCCAAATGCTGGATTAAGCAGCGTGCTGTGGAGCTCGGGAACTTCGATCACCTGGATCCGTTCTTCCTCGGAATAGCGGATTCCAGCAGTGAGCTCTAGCTTGTCTGTCGCCTGGAGCGTAACGCTGGCAAAGACCGAGCTGGTTTCCGAATCGGTAGTGTGGATTTTTCTCCAATCGTGGGTCAGACCGGTATTGACGTCGCCACCGCTGGGAAGTCCTACAAGCGCGTTGAGCTGCGGCGCTCCGATCACATGCTGGGCCGTTTCGAAGATAAGCTCTCGGTCCTGATAAAAAGCGCCTAGCAGGAAGCTGACGTTGTCGCCCACATTCCCGGCCAGGCGAAACTCCTGGGCGTACGACTCGGTTTCGTTCACAGTCGTACCGGTTCCGAATCCATTCAGATCGTAGCCATAGCTGTCATTCCCGAACTCTTCCATAAGGAAGTAGCTTGTTACGGATGTCAGCGTCAGGTTTTCATTGATATCCCAGTCAAGCAGAAGTCGAGTGAGATTCGTCTCTAGATTCTCGAACGGCTCGACGTCCGGAATGCTATCAAAGAACACAGCATGGGCGGGATTCGGATCCGCCAGTTGCGCGACGCCGTCGTCATCGTTGCAGTCGTAGCCTGACGGAAAGGGAATTTGCAGCAAGCTTGTAGGCTGTGGGTCTCCCGGGACTACGCATTGAATGTCTACGGGTCCGATCGCGTAATCCGCTTCTCGATCTGTGAAAGTGGTTTTCAAGTTCGCGCTGAAGCGATCACTAGGATCCCAGGCGAGAGTTAGACGGAAGTTTAGATCCTCCTCGCCGAAGGTAGGATCGGAGACACCGGGCGCATTGTTCTCCCAGAATTCATCGGTCGACGCGTAGCGGAACGCGAGGCGCCCCCCCAAAGTATCGGTTAAGGGCCCCGAAACGTACCCTTCCAGGTACTGACCTTCTTGCTCAAACTCATAGCCAGCTCCCAGCTTAGCTTCGAACTCACTGGTGGGATCGGCCGATCGAAACGCGAGTACACCCGCGGAGGCGCTTTTACCAAAGTAAAGCGACTGCGGGCCCTTGAGCACGTCGATCTGTTGGAGATCCATGTAGGCTGACTGAACCATTCGCATACGGGCGATTTGGACACCATCGATGTCGATGGCCACTGCGGAGTCGAAAGCCGCACTGATGCTGGAACTTCCCACACCGCGGAGAATGATAGTTCCACCGGAGCCGGAGGAGCCTGAGAGCACCGTCATGTTCGGTACCCGCTCGGCGATTTCCGCGACTTGATCCAATTGAAAGTTGTCTAGCTGCTCGCCACCGACTGACGTGATCGTAACTGGGACGTCTTGAAGCGTCTCGTCTTGACGCCGAGCCTGTACCACAACCTCTTCAATGACTCGGGCTGCGGCCGATTCTTGAGCTTGAGTCGAAACAGACATCGTCATTGCGGCGACGGCGTTTAGTGCCACAAACATGCCGCTGCGTGCGAACGCATGTGATCGGAGTGTATCCACTGTAGTTATCCCCACGGTTATATTTTATTTTTTTGCCGCGTATCTCACCTAACGCAAGCCAAGCACCTTAAGTCGTAACGAATCACGTTCAACTGCGATGCCAAGAACGTTCTCCCCTGGCGAGCTTGGGCAAAGGTGTCGCAACACGGGTTTCTCTATAAAACATACACAATTGTTTTTATTCGGTCAACACGATGTCACTCGACTGTTAATCCTCTCTAAATGCCTTGCGGTTCTATCCCTTGAGCAACGGCTCCACAAAGTCATCAGGAATCGAAATGGGCTTCAGCCTGCCCACGTTCGATGGCGATGACTGGCCTGATCGCATGGTTTGTTCCTCTAGCTTGGCCGAGCGTGAGAGCGTGAGAGCGTGAGAGCGTGAGATAAAAGCGATTCTGTCAGTAGGACGCGCTGCGTGTCTGGAGCATTACCAGTGGCGCAACAACTGACTATGACTTCGAATCCGCAGAGCAAAGCCATAATCGGAGCCCATCCGGGTCCGTTTTTCACCATCACATTCAGGATGATCAGCAGCTTGCGCGTATCGGCGACGATAGCCAATTTCTTCAGTTTTCCTGCTGCTATCAATCGCCCTTGTAACGTTTTCACTGGGATAGCACACAATAGAGCACTGATCGGACGTGAGGATTTCACGGGGTACTTACAAGAGCACCTTGCTAAGCGAATTGGGGCGGAGTTTGCTGACCCCAGAATGTCTTTCAACAGTCTGCTAATCTGCGAACAACGATTTATAGAGGCATAGAAGTGGCAGTTCGAAAAGAACTCAGTGGGGCAGACGAAGGCTTATGCTGTCCATCCAGACTGCGACAGCCCGCAGCATCGCTAATTCGAAAAATAGAGGAATGTCTAAACAGAGCAGCGCCGATACTTTTGACTTTCGCATGAACGCAGCCTCACGAAACTGCCGATAGTGAAGTCAATGCGCAAATCAACCTGCGCACCTACGGCTCAAAAGCACACTTTTGTTCCAACCAATCTCTGTATTTCTCAAGCAATGCGAGCGTGAGGCTAAAAGCGCTGATGCGCTCGATCGAGTCCGCAAGCCGCCTTCTTGCTAAGTGGGCGTTATCATCTAAGCGATCCCGTTGCAGCTTGAACGGAATATGTGTCTTTAAACGACCATGTTCGCGCGCATAAATGTCAGGTCGGGGCGTCCATACTGCGTAAGGTGGTTCATCAATTAGCCTCCCTTGGAGAAGAAAATGTTCTCCATCAGCGTGATCCGCGGCAGAGTCCTGTATTGGCTGATAAGAGGTATTCACAACCATTAGCTTGCGACTAGGCAAAGGTTCTCCCGAGAAGGGCGCATCATCGCTGAATGGACGTCGATACCTGAGCGAGTAGTAGCTTTGAAGTAGATGAGCCGCTTCCAATGCTCTGCACACGTTCGTGTTCAAGACTGCAACCAGTCTGGCCACGCTATCGTTTACCCAGGGCAAGAGTGCGCTATCCCTAGCAAGCAGGCCTAGGCGAAACCTGGCGAACTCCGCGAGGCCCGGGAGCACCACCATCCGATCAGCTCGAACATCGTTGTCCACCATAGCCGTTAGATTCAACCATATGCGGCTCTTTTGCAGCTCTCCCTCGATCCTGCCGGTCGCGAATCCGTGAATAAAGTCAAAAAGATCCGACTCCAGTTTGCAAAGGGCGTCTTCGCTGCTGAGCTCTCTGCGCTCATCGGGGCTAGAGTCTGGAGATTCAATAGCAAAGCCTGAGAGCTGCGGATGCTGCTTCTGCAGTGTCGCTAGCTTGTTTCTTAGGCTACCCAGGTAGGCAGCAATCTGCTGGTGACGTGCTTCTTGGAGAGTTTCGAATGTGAGGCTGTGAAACTGCTCGCGTGCGCCCGCAGCGACAGCCTTCGCGACGGTCTTTGCGTAACTCGCCTCTACGGTGATCGGCATACCCTTATCCAGTCTCCTTTGCCGCAACCGACGCCGCATCCGACGTCGCGGAGCAACAACATCGCCAGCCACATAGGCACAGACCTTAGTGCATCAATCGGCATCGCCGCAACGAGCACAGTCACGATTGAACAGTCATACTCGATAAGCAGAAGCCCTTCGTTTACCCGATCGCATTGTCTGATTTGGAGAGATCATCTAAGGGTCTACTCCTTTGACCCGTAGCCTGCGTAATCGCTTGAGCGAGCACGAGCAAATTTAGAGCCTCCTCGAACCATTCCATATTTCTTCCACATTTGCCGTATATCTTGTCGGTAAGGAGACAATTGGCATCTGCTTCGATTAATCGCTGTCAATATAGGCTGCAGGGTTTCGGGGGCTTTGGCGGAAGGGCGCTCTGATACTTTCGACTGCGGCCCAGTAAACACGCCAGTGATCACACCGGCTCGTGTGTTTGCCCTTGATTGGTTTTGAAGTCTTTCCTTGGGCGCGAATACTTGGATTAATGCCGTAAGTTTGGTTTGCAGGTTTAGATCGTTTGGATTTTGGGTCGGTCCGGATACTTAAGGGCTATCGATCTTTACAGGCTTAAAACGGGCTTAGAACAGGCTTAGAGCCGACCCCGAGGTAGAGACCACCCAAGCCAAACCTGTTCGATCATTTTGCATCGATGATATCAATAATGCGCTGGCATTTTTTTCGCCGAATTCGCCGGCCATCGATGCAGGTATTTCCCGCATGAACATAGGTCAAAAGACAACCAACTAACCATTGCGAGACTTAACAAATGAAAGAGATGTATTTAGTTGCAATAGTGCTTTTACTGGCTTCGTCTTTTTCCCAGGGCGGCGCGATTACCGATTACTCCCTTGATGAGGATGCCAACATCGTGACCAACTCAGTCACTGGATTGCAATGGTTGCAATGGGACGAGACCATTGGACAGTCCATCGACTGGTTCAATAACAACCCCGGCGCCCAGAGCTTGCGTGACGCAGGGTGGAGCGTGGCAACCAACACTCAAATGGCAGGTCTCTTTAATGATTTCAGCTTCGGTGGCGTCGTTTGGGATACGAATGAAAATACCTTTCAAGATGCTATCGGTTCCCGCCTTTCTACGAGTGACGTACTCACGTTCATTTCATTGTTCGGAGACACATCGTTCGGCCCCTCAACTGGGCCCGTGACCACCTTTGGGCGTTCTCGCGCTCACTTTGGCCTTGATGCCGATGGAGACGGCCTGATCAACGAGGTTCGCGTTAATAATCTTGTCTCCGGGGGCAGCGGCGTATTCGTTCAGATAGAGGCTGATGACGAGCTTGTCACTCGTAGCCGATCCGATATCGGGCTCGCACTCACGCGCAGAGTACAAGTGCCCGAGCCATCTGTGCTCGCACTGTTATCGCTCGGTTTGCTGGGTCTTAGGTGGCGCAGGGTGGCTAGGAGGATTCCAAGTTGGCAGTAGAAGCGACAGATAACGAATCCCTGGCGAAGGACTTACTCCCCAAACTGCGGCTCGACCATTTCACACGAACGCCAACCAGCCATAGCGGACTTAAGCTGTCGCTCAGGTAATCGCGTGCTGTCGACCCGTAAGCGTCATTTCCCCGGTGAAAACTGAGCATACCGTCTAACAGGAGACTCCCCATACCGAGATCAAAATAAAGGCGAGTAACGAGGCTGATACTTGGCCAGTTCTTTTATCGATCACTGACTCGCCTCATGGAGCAACCACACCGGTAGTCCGGGCGCACCCGGTATATCACCAGCATCGTTAGGATCGCTGCCGGCCTCAATCTCCTGGTTGTCGCCAAAACCATCACCGTCCGAATCGGACTGCTCGGTCGGGTCAATGGGAAACGCATCCTGACTGTCATTCACGCCATCGCCGTCGGTGTCACGCTCCGAGGGACCGCAGCCCTCGTCGTCGATCTCTCCGACTTCGTTACCCGGTGTGACATCGCACGTGTCACGGTCGTCGAAAAACCCATCGTCATCGCTGTCACCAACTTCTGTTGAGCTGATGTAGACCGTGCCGAAGTATTCATTCTCATTAGCGACCTGAACCTCTCGAATGCGCAGCGTATCAAAGGACCGGTTGGAACGGACGCCGATAAAGTTGCGGCTCTCGGCCGGTGGGGTCGTGAACTCAAAACTGAACAGCTCGCCGCCTCTGCGAAGCCCGCTAACAGTGAAAGTAGACGGCGATGCACCGCCGGACTCGTCGTTGAAATCCACCCCGAGCGCAAACACCGGGCCGATCGCGCTCCGGATATCCAGATCTTCAACCCCATTGATCGCCAGCTCGACATCGTTGTCGCCCTCAAAATCGGCGGGCCATACGCCAAAGTTCAGAGACGACTCGGTTCCAGAAGAAAAAGCGACGCTGCCACTGACGAATGGTTCATCCGGAGCGCTGTCCACACCATAGTCGTCGGTAGCCCGTTGTACGTCGGTGATTTCAAGGAATGCCTCGCGGTCGTCAAACAACGCGACAGCGATGCTCGATTCGAAAGCATTCAGGCAGTCGTCGGGACTTTGTGCGCCAGCCGCGTTGTTTTGAATTACGACGTCACCACCTACGAAATCGAGTATGGAGTCGTAGGGCGTGGCAGGCCAACCCAGGACCGGCGCGAGGGCAGCGCAATTATCTAAAGCGCTGTTTTCCTCAACGAACAACCGACTTTCGACGCTGATGATCCTGCTGAGACCTTCAAGGCTGGTTAGGGCGGCATTCGACAAAATCTGCAGGGTAGATGCCACGCTGGTTATCCCGCTGAGACCGTCGAGATTGGTCAATGCGCCGTTGTTGTTTATAAAAAGATTTAATCCCACATTTGTGACTCTGCGGAGACCGTCAAGGTTGGTCAGGGCATCGTTCCTGGTAACAAACAGGGACTGTCCCACGCTAGTTATCCCGCTGAGACCGTCGAGGTTAGTCAGGACGGCGTTTCCCGTAACATTCAGTATCCCTCCCACGCTGGTCACCCCGCTGAGACCGTCAAGGTTGATTAGGGCGGTGTTGTCGAAAACAGCCAAAGCTCCTCCGACGCTGGAGATCCCGCTGAGACCGTCGAGGTGGGCGAGCGTGGCGTTCCTCGAAACAATCAGAGACCCTAGTACGGAGGTAATCCCCTCAAGTCCGTCAAGATTAGTGATGTCCGAGCCCTCGATTGTGAGACTACGCGTTACGACGCTACAGGTCCCTCCATTGCCAAAACTTGCCTGGAACGCATCAACCTCAGCTTGATTAGAAAGTTCAATATCCTCAGAAGGGCACCCTGACACCTGTGCGACCGCAGCCGGCATCGGCAGGCTAATTACGAGGAGCGCGAGTAGTATCCAAGAATTGCGGCAGTGCAACACTGACATAGCTGGCACCTGGGCGTAATTGCGTTGTCAACAGAGTAACAAAGCCGGACGCAACGGCGGTCGAGACAACGTGCTACTCAAGAGTAGTAGGGTTAAAAACTTCTGGAACTGTATCGCCACGTTGAGTCCTAGACCGTCCGCAGTTGGCCGGCTGCTGCCAAATCTTGGACCCGAATATAGGCCTGCGAAGCGTCCGCTTTCAGCAAGATCAGCCGCTTCCTTCACTCAGCTACCGTTTTAAATTACGGTCTCATGTAGCGTTCTCAAATCCCTGCGTTCTGACATCCCCAAGAAACCAGTTGATGGGAATCGATAGCGCATCGGCGACGAATAAGGATTGACTCTGCCGGGCGACAAGAACAGAAAAAGATCCTTGAAAGGGACTATTGCAAGAGAACAGCTCGCGATTCCAGGTGGTAACGGCAGCCCCAATCACCGGCGCAGCACTGCGACCCATCGCCCCACATTCAGGAGACTGGCTAGCGAAGCTGCCACGTAAGTGAATGCAGCCGCGCGGAGAATGGAGTTGGCGTGAGGCAGGTCACCGTCGTGTAGGTAACCTCCGTCGGCGAGCAGAGGTGGTGCTTTGCGGAAGCTGGCGTCGAATTCCACGGGTAGGGTGAGCAGGTGTACCGCCGTGCCAATGAGCATGGAGCCAATCGCCAGCACCAGAAACGTCACGCTAAGGCCGGGGGCTCGCGTGATCACCGCCACGAGCGGAGCCGCCAGAATGGCGACGCTGGCGATACGTTGTGCGTTCATGGCCAGCTTTGCGAGATTTTGCCGGTTACGAAATAGCGTCTCGCCGCGTGCATCCTGTATGGCATGCCCTACCTCGTGCGCTGCCACGGTGACCGCCGTTAGAGAGTGTCCGTCGAATTTGTCCTGGGTAAGTCGCACCGCTTTTGCATCCGGGTCGTAGTGATCGCCCAGCGGGCTGACTTCTACTGCCACATCTTGGAGCTCGAACCGGTCGAGCAGGTGGCGCGCGAGTTCGGCGCCGCTGCCACGATCCCGGTAGCGGTCGGCGGGCTGGCTGTACTTCTGCAGCACCCAGCGTACCCATAAACCCGGTAAGGCGATAGCGGCGAGCAAGAGCACGCCGAGAATGAGGTAGACCATTGCTCTATTCTAGCGGGTTGAGCAGTCGAGCTCTGCTGGGCCAGGACCAGGTCGTGTCTGGTCAGAAGCGATTGAAGGACTTTGTTGCGGGCGCGACCCGGATCTGGCGGCTGCCTCGAGAGATCACGGGTGCTTTTTTTAAGTGCTCGCCTGGTACTTCTCCAAAGCGCCGGTAACACCCACATCGCGATCCTTCGGATCCACAAGAACGCCGGGGTTCATAATCCCCGTCGGATCGACAGTGGCCTTTACGGACCTGAGCGATTCGAGGAACAGCTCAGGCATCTGTTGCTCATATCCGCTGCGGTGATCGCGCCCTACCGCGTGGTGATGGGTAATTGTGCCCGCTCTGTCAACCACGCTTTGATTAGCCCGGGCCTTGATCTGGCACCAAGCATCGAGCAAAGCGCGCATATCGCCAGTCGTGGTTCCCGCTGCCAGAAAGGTGATGTAGACGCAGGCACCGTCGGGGTACACATGTGTGAATCGACATGAGACGAAGCCGTCGTGGCCGGTCACCTCTCGTATGGTATTGGCCACGTCGGCTTTCAGGCCCTGGTAGAAATCGGGCAGGCGTTCCCAGGTTATCGACGTCTCAAAGGTGTCGACGATCAACCCGTGCTGAATGAGTCTGTTCCGGTAGTAGGGAATGCGAATGAAAGCATTCTTCCAGACGGCGGCTGTTTCGCTTTGGGTTTCGCTGGTGGTTTCGCTGGAGCCCTTTGCCGATTCTGCAGCGCCTTTCACAGCAGCTGCCCGATCACTGTGTGCGTTGCCGGGCCCCGCCACTTCGCCACCATGGTGACGAACCAGCTCTAGTGCGCGGGCAAGAGCGCTCTCAACCGGGTGGTCGGCCGACTCGAACCCAAGTACCACAATCGATCGACCATCTTGGGAGACCTGATTGAGCATCGCTTCTTCTGCATCCAGCAGCCTGCAATTTGCCGGGTGCAGACCGGCCTGGGCGACACTCCGAACGGCCTCGGCAGCCGACGCAAAATCGGCAAAGCTCGCCGTTGCCGTCGCCTTCCAACGCGGTCGGCTCTGAAGACGAACCGATACCTCGGTGATAATGCCGAAGATGCCCTCGGACCCGACCAGCATTCGGTCCGGCGAGGGTCCGGCCCCTGAACCAGGAAGGCGGCGAGTCTCTACAACGCCTCTGGGCGTTACCATGCGAACAGACTCCACCAAGTCGTCGATGTGTGTATACAACGTCGCAAAATGCCCGCCGGAACGCGTGGCGACCCAACCACCTATCGTCGAGAAGCGATAGCTCTGGGGGAAGTGTCGCAGCGTGAGTCCATAAGGTTTCAGACTTTCATCGATTTCGGGACCAAACATGCCCGCCTGAATGCGCGCGGTGCGGCTGACCTCATCCACCTCCAGTATTTTGTTGAACCGCTCCATATCGATGCAAAGACTGCCCGAGTAACCGCCGCCTACTGCGGCCTCGACACCGCCGCAAACACTCGTGCCGCCTCCGAAAGGGATAACTGCCACGTTGTTTGATTCGGCGAACTTCAGTAGCCGCTGCAGATCCTCTTCATCCCTGGGAAACGCCACGATATCCGGCGCCTGAGGCGCTTCACACAAAAACATGCGTGCGAGATCGGCAAAGGATTTGCCATAGGCGTGCACGAGGCGATCGTAGCGACTGACCGAGCATATGTCGGATAGTTCTGCAGGCACCCCAAAGCGTGGCTCAGGCAGAGTAAAGTCCTGCTCAACCGGCTCTTTCATGAACACAGAACCCCCCGGCAAGACAGTGGCGGCCATTAGGTCTACGGCGGCTACTTCTTCGTTGGAGAGCTCTTCGTCTTCGTAGCCCCAACCCCAGAACCTGAGCGTTCGGCGGGTCGATAGTGTGGCTTCTGCGTTCTTATTATTCATCTGGTTGTGGTGAGCTTCCCAATAACGTGTAGTCGGCGACGGGATCGCCCGCGCCATAAGATGTAGCTTGCCACAGGCGAGTCAGCTAGGCTCGTCGATTCTGCCTTCGACTGGTTCTCATTCAAGAACTGCACGTGGGCTTGAACTGTCCCGTACCTACGGGACTGGCGGGCATATCAATCTGTACTATGCTTGCAAAGCTGAGCCGAGCTTCGCGCGCAGATTGGCCCTTGCCACTGCCCAGACCTAAGCGATCCTCTCGGCCCCGATCATCACTCAATAACTTTTTCTTTTGGCACGCAGTCAGTCACCTTGACTGGGTGCTGTTCTGGTCTTTGGGGGAACAGAATTATGACCCGCGGAATCTCGCAAGAGCAGCAAGAGAACGACGAACTTATCCAGCTGCGCAAAATGGCCATCGCCAAGGACGTCCAAAACCTGATGAGCCTGCTGCGTGATCGCGCACGTTATGTGAGCCGCACGCTTGCCTGGGAGTACGTCGCGATGGGCGTGGCCGAGATTCAGGAGCTTGCTCGTTGCACCTCTGATTTAGCGAAGGAGCTCCAACTACCGCCGGCGCAAAATGACGACGCTATCGATTTAGTGCGCGTTCTTGCGCAAATGCAGACTCTCCTCAGAACCATCGCAGGACCAGACCTAGCCATCAACTACCTGATTCCCATCGGTGAAGTTCGGGTCCGAATGTATGGATCCTCGGTTGAGCAAGCGTTGATCAATCTGGTGTCCAACGCTCGAAAGGCGGGTGCGAAGACCGTGCAGGTAACGCTGTTCTTAGATCCGGCCACGCGGGGAGATAGTGTCAGCGAATCAACCACCCGCAGCGCCAGGATCGAAGTCGTCGATGACGGGTCCGGCCTGCCTGCTGAATTTACCAGCGCACAAAGTGATAGAGGCTCATTTACGACGGCGCCCAAGTGGTATGGAGATGGACTGAAAACAGTGTTCGATATCGCCCGGGAAGCCGGCGGCCATTTCGTAATCGCAAACCAGGAACAACAGGGCGCTATCGCCAGAATGACAGTGCCGGCGTTGGGTCAATCCTTTATAAGAGAATCTATAACCCGTATCTCCTGATGTTGCCTGAGAACGCTTAGCGAAGTGGAGCTCGGTGTAGCTGGGGTGCCTCTGAACAAGTCCAGGGTGTCTCTAGAGTAAACCTAGCGCCGCTCCCCGAAGTGCGGCGGTTACCCGATCGTTGACACCCAACTTATCGAAGGTCCTTCGCAGGTGGGTATCGACGGTGTGACCCGATATGGAGAGTATGCTCGAGATAACGGCGTTGCTTTTGCCTCGCGCCACCCACATGAGGATTTCGGATTCACGCGGTGACAGATTACTGGGTTGCGGATGCTCCGCGAATAGCATCCGACAGTACTCCTGATGGCCTAGTTGGCAGGCCATTTGCAGAAACGTTCTCGCGACCGCATCCGGCGGCTGCGCATCTGTTCCAAATCCCAGACCGACATAACCGTTTCGCCCGCGTGGCCCAAAAACAGGCACTGCCAACCCATCGCCCAGATTCGCGCGAATCAATTCCTCTAGATAGCGTCGCTCTTCTTTAGTGAGATCGGCAAACATCGTTGCTTCGCTCCACAGGAACGCCTGCGTTGCACTCAGAGCCCGGCGTGGTATTGGGTCAATATCGATAAACTCGGTCTGGTAACGCTTTACCCATTCAGCGGGGAATCCGTACGCGACAACGGTTATCTGCTTGGTGTAATCGGCGGCGCCAGGAGGCGGTAGATGGTGGTAGCTCATCATCTTTATGCCGCTACCGGCATGAAACTCAATAAGCGCGTTTCTCAGCTCATCCACACTAGCGGCAGCGGTAGCGGCAATAGTGAACCGCCTGAAATCAGCTTCCGACACACGTACGTGGTTTGAGGTGGAGCGCATGTTTGCGATTCCTATCGAAACAAAAGGCTCTGGGCAGTAAGTATAGTCAGACATTCGCGCTTAAGCTGCCTAACGCTCCAAGGTCTCGATTAAATGCGAGTGCCGACAACTTGCACCTAGTGTCCTGTCCCATTAGTTCGCATAACTTCAGCGTGTCAGCCAAGGCGTGTGGCAAGGCGCGCCCCGCCGGCAATGGCCGTAGCCCTTGGCAAGGGGCGTAACGCAGCCAGACGCCTTGGCTGACGCGCCCTTCGGGAGCCCACAGCATACGCCGCCGCCGCGTTGCGTCCCTTGGAAATAGAAGCACTATTTCCAGCGGAACGCGCCTTGCTGCGGCTTATGCTGTGGGCTCTGAAATTGTGCGAACTAATGGGACAGGACACTAGCAGCAACCGCCGTAGCAGTGGGCCTTAAAGAACCATCAGGTCAGAGTCTTCGATGGAGGCGGTCACCGAAGATCCGGGGTTTTCGCCCCCGCAGCTAGCCGCCAGTTATCACCGACCGCGTGGGCACCGGGTTCAACTGCGGGTCGGAGTTGAGACGTGGGATTTGGGAGCTGGGAGTTGGGAGTTGGGAGTTGGGAGTTGGGAATGAAGCTTGGAATCACGCCTCGGGACACTCACTGACCTCATCCGGGTCGCCCTGACCGAGCTTAGCCTGCCAGCAATCGTCATAGACTGAGCAATAGCACAGCGAGACCGAGAATCGATCAATCCCTTCAACCAGAGCACGGGTTGCGTCGGTCCATGGCACCGCAAACAGGATCGCGCGCTCATCAGCACTCAGGACGCTATTGGATGGATCGTAGGATTTGTAAACGTCGTAGCTGAAAGCCAGGTCTGGCCCAACCAACGCGATGATCATCTCGTCGAGGGTTTCGATCGTCTCACCGTCCAGGGTCATTTTGATACTCCTGACCCGTGCAGGTCCTATCCCTTTGTTGGTTGCATTGATCGAAAAGCCCTCTTCGTTGTAGTTCTGACTCAAATCAACATAGGGCCATACGCCGATGCGCTGCTCACTGCGAATCGACGACACCTCAAGCACCGATACAGCCAGCGCACCCAGGGATAAAATGATGGCGATCACAGCGACCATCGACTGCGGTTGCGCTTGATGCGTTTGAGATAGTGCTTGGGACGATGTTTGGGATGGCGGCTGAGACGTTGGCCTATTCGTAGCTGTATCAGACATCGGGATTCCTAATCCTCAGGAGTCGCAGGAGCTGCACGCAACGGGAGATACCGTTGCTAAGTCGCTAATGCATATTCGATCACAAGACGTTTCGGTATGCATTCCAGACACGAGTCTATTAGCTCCTACGGGATTTTCCGAATTTGGACGTCTAACTCGATCCGGCCTTTGCGATAGCTCGAATTCGGCCTTTGGCTGATAGACAGCAAGCTCGACGTGGGGCCCCAGGCGATCAGATACGTCCTTTCAGTTTCGGCCCATCGGTCCGCTGCGGAAACATGAGCGGCAGCCGATCCCAGCCTTCGGTCTCGCTCTGAGTTGCTCCGTCGCTCCCACAGCGCTAGCTTCAAATCAACGAAGCTTTAATGAACCATTCACTACAGCTAGAAATCAGGATTGAACGTCATCGAACCAACATCATCGCCGCAGCTAGGTGAACGTTACTACCTGGGTCTACCGGCTTGGGGGTTTCCCGGCTGGACCGGATGCTACTTTCCGCAGCCGCGTGGCTCACAGAGCAGGCTCGCGCAGTACGCCAGCGTATTCAACACGGTCGAGGGGAATACGACGTTCTATCGGATTCCAGACACGAGCCAGGCCCGGCGATGGAGTGAGGCTGTCGACCCCAGTTTTCGATTCAGCTTTAAGCTCCCCCGGACTCTGACCCACGAGGGACGACCGGACGCGCGTGATCTTCGAATGTTCTTCAGCGCAATGACGCAGCTCGAAGGTAAGCTGGGCCCGTTTTTGGTTCAGTGCCCGGCTACGGTCGGGCCCGACGACCTACCCCGCCTTGACGCACTGTTTGCGCAGCTACCACAAGCGCACGACTATGTGCTTGAGTTGCGGCACGCTGAGTTCTTTACTCGGCCCGAGTGCGTCGAGCCCCTATTGATGAAGTATGGCGCCGGGCGCGTAATGTTCGACAGCCGGCCCATCTACCAGGGGGATAGCACCCACCCAGAGGTACTTGCGGCTCGCCATAAAAAGCCCGACGTGCCACTGCTGGACCATACTTACAACGGTATCGCCTATGCCCGGGTAGTGCTTCATCCTGACGAGAGTCAGAACCGGGGTTGGATAAGGGAATGGATCGAGCGCTGTGCCCGCTACCTGTCGGATGGTCATCAGGTCTACTTCATGATGCACTGCCCCAACAACCAGCACTGTCCGCGCTTCGCTGAACAGTTCCACAACGAACTTCGCCGCCGCGTATCGAGCCTTGGCGAACTACCGAGTTGGCCGATGCCGCAGCAGTCAGCGCTATTTTGAGCAGTGGACGCAAGCTTTGACTAATGGCCTTAGCCGGTTGCCAAGAACCTCGCGAGGGGCCCCAGCTCGCTACTTTTACCAACATTTTGCGGACGCTAAGTCCCTGTTGAGCGTAGATTTTCTGTACAATTACGCCGCGAAAAATCTCGTCTAGCTAGCGCTTATTCGCGCCAAGCGCCAAGGAGCACACGAGCGGCGGCATTCAGCCTCGCTTTTTTGATCGCAAGCGCAGTTCTGGCCTTACAAGGCCGTGTCAGTGCCAGACCGTCTATCCGACCGACGTCGCGGTACTGTAATGCATCACGTGCATCTTAGGACCCTGCTAGGACCTTGATAGGAGCTCACCGTTCCTTGATAGGCCCTTGATAGGCTCTGAATAGAGATTGATGGACCCTTGGCCGCTACATGTGTGGAACGAAAGCGGAATTGAGTGGACGAAACCGTATTCAATACTCATCCGACAAAAAGCAAAAGGACACTATGCTTACAACCAATCGATTAGAGAAGATCATCGAACTCGAAGACAATCTTCGAGCACAGTACCAGGAACAGCTCGACGCCAAGGGTGCCGAGATAGAGCGCCTTAAAAGCGAGAAAGACAAGCTCAAAGAAGAGCTTCAGGGCACGATTGATAAGCAACTTGCCAGCATTAAGGACCTGTCGGTCAAAGCGACCGCTAACGACCGAGCTGAGCAACAGCACAGAGAACTGTCCAATCGTTCAGATAAACAGCAGACCGAAATCAGCGAACTCAAAGGCCGCCTGAGAACAGTACAGCGCGAGCTCTCTCAGCTGCGCGAAGAGAATAAGACTCTCACTCAGTACGATCCTGCCCGCATGCGCAAGAATCTGGATGCCAATAAGAAGAAACTGGCAGAAAAAACCAAAGCCAATGACGCGTTGCAGCGTACAGCGAACAAAACAAAAAAAGAGAACCTGATGCTCCAGCAGGAGCTCGAAGAGCTAAAAGCCGAGCTGGAAGCTCTGAAGGCTGCAAGCGAGTCCAGCGAAGGCGAGCAGAGCGAGTCTTCGACGGAAGAAGAGCGCGAAGCCGCCTGAACGCATCCGGGACTCTGAGGATGTCGCATGCACTCCAGCGGGTACACCCGAGGGAGTGCTGCAAAATCCCTTGCCCGATATCTCTCACAAGCACTAACAATAAATTTGAAGAAAAGAGGACGCTATGGCCTATAAAACAATCGACGGGGTTCAATACGAGAAAGAACTTCTAGACCTGGCTGATCAGCACACCACTGGGCGTGGTGAAGGCCAGATCTCGATGGACGAAGCTAAGGAGCTCATAGCCTCCGCGAAAGACGGTAGCCGAGTCACCGATACTGAAATGGCAACGCTCAAATACATCCGCGCAACCTACAAGTTCACGGACGCCGCCGCGAAACTCTTCGATGAAATGATGGCGGAGCTGTAAAAATACACAGCTGAGCCTGACTGAGTAAGAACCGAGCTTAGCGGTACTAGCGGTACAGAAAGATCTAGGTGCAAAGAAAGACAATGAGCGGCGAACATCGCCGCTCATTTGTTTATGAACCACTCACCGCTAAAACAGCAGTGCTACGACCTTTTTAACCCCGTTCTTTAACCCCGTACCACCGCGTAGAACCGCTCAAAGAAAACAAGGATAGTAAGACCGCTGGGCCTGCCAAAAGTCGAGAAGATCTCGAAGGTCATAGACTCTCGAGTCGAGTTCTCGCAACCCCCGCCCAATCCGCGTCGGGCGAAGACTCCAGGGCACTTCGTAGTGCTTTGCGAGCAGCTGAACGAGATCCCGCATCGGCGGCCGCAACCCCGTAATGAAACTGTATCAGTCCGGAATCCGGCTGTAGTTGGGATGCACGCTTTAACGTTTCCGCCGCTTCTTCGTGACGACCAGCCCGATGAATAGCCCAGCCCAGCGTGTCGAGAAGCCTTCCGTTCGAGGGCACTAACTCAACGGCGCGCCTCGCCAGGCGCTCCGCCTCGGCGGTATCACCGCTCTCAGTCAGCACGCTTGCCAGATTATTGAGAACAAGTGGCGCATTGGGATCCTGGTCAAGTAAATCTCTGTATACACGTACGGCCTGATCGAATTGCCCTGAATCCTGCAGCCTGGTGGCATAAAACAGGGCGACATCCGGCTGGGGCACAAGACGATAGAGTTCTTCGGCTGCACTGGCGGATTGATCAAGCTTTCCCGCTCGAGATAGCGCCAGACTGTACGACCGGAGCACGTTCGGGTCGTTTGGAGCCTGCTGTAACGTTTCCTCAAAGCGGCTGAGCGCACGATCGATTTGCCCAATGCTTGCTAAGTAAGAGGCCGATCGGAACAGTAAGAACGAATCAGACGGGTACTTCTTCAGGCCATCGTCCAGTAGCGTCGCACCAGCGGTAACGCGACCAGACGCCAGGTAAACTTCCGACAGCTGCGCATGGGCCTGACGGCCGACCGAACTATCATCCAGCAAGCGCTCATAAATGACCGCGGCCTTATCGAGATCATCACGTTGAGCGTAGTAGCGGGCAAAGGCCATATCGGAGTCCGCCGCGTTTGCGCCCAACCCTGACGCCCGTTTGAACTCACCTCGTGCGCGTGATGGTCGATCCATCGCGAGGTACAGTGCACCCCTTTCCTGATACAGAGCGGCCACTTCTGGGAACTCAGATATCAGCGCGTTTATGGTGTCCATCGCCTCATCCGTCTCGCCCTGAAGACGGAGAGACTTGGCGAGTCCGAAACCGGTTTCTAGCCTCGGGCTGCCGAGTTCGGCTGCACGACTGTATCGCAGCTGCGCCTTGGCATACGCGTTGGCACCAAGAAACGCGTCCGCAAGCACCAATTGCGCTACGGCATCAGGGTAATCCTGAGGTAGTCGCGGTTCCAACACCGACGCGGCAGACCGATGGAGCCCTTTCTTGTTCAACAATCGCGCCAGGTCGACCGTAATGCCCACGTAGGAGTCACTCGCGCCCCGCAAGCCCAATCGATACTCGCGTATGGCGTCGTCTTCGCGCTTCAGGAACGAATACAACATACCAAGACGCTGATGCGCAAAACGATTGTTGGCATCAATCGATACTGCTTTCTGCAACGAGGATTCGGCCTGGTCAAAACGCGAGTTCTCCATCTGTGCCACGCCGAGCTTGACCCAGGGTCCCGCGAGATCGCCATCCGCACCCGTCGCTCTGACTAAAGTACGCTCGGCTTGCTGTATATCGCCTAAAAGCAGCTGGGCCATGCCCTTCACTTCGAGCGCAAGTCCAGACTCCGGATCCTTCTTAAGGTAATCATTAGCCAGTGCGAGAATCGCCTGGTAGTTACCACTCGCCAGCAGTGCATCGAGGCCCGAGAACGCCTCCTCACCAGGTCGGCCATTCAGAACGACCGCGCTGTCTGATTCGCCTGCGCGGTCAATTCCCAGGATTGGAGCGCCAAAAGCGCTACTCGCGATTGCGGCCACCCACCCTGCCAAACAAACCAGAACTAGGGCGCGCGGCGATGACTTGTGTCTTATTTTGAAATGCATGGCGACTATTCCTCGGCAATTGCAACAGTGAAGGCCCAGGTGCTTACGCCTAAAAGTCTACCACTGAGACCAGCGGGGCGAGCGCACTGAATGCCGCGAGTGTGATACAGATCAGCTGGATCGGGTAGGAGGCAGGGTTACCCCTGCCGTCCTCCCACACCACCGTACGTACGGATCCGTATACGGCGGTTCACATAACACGCTGAAGCCTGCGCACTGTATCCAGCACCGACACCAGCCCCCATTGATCGAAGCGC
>JBCCPL010000014.1:0-115910 GCA_039111155.1 Pseudomonadota bacterium
AGAGAATTCCATAAATAAAATCTATAAGATAAATAAAAATAATAGATTTGAGTTATCTGACAGGCAAGCGTACTTTTACGTCCTCTGAAATCTGGTCACTGCATACGGAAAGCCATGGCCGGCAAAACTCTTTATGACAAGCTTTGGGAGAACCATCTCGTCGAGCAGCGATCGGACGGGTCTGCTCTTTTATATATCGACCGTCATTTACTGCATGAGGTGACCTCCGCGCAGGCCTTCGAAGGTCTGCGCCTGGCTGACCGAGCACCCTGGCGTCTGCACGCCAACCTGGCTGTGCCCGATCACAATGTGCCCACTCAGCCCCGGGAACGCTCGGCAGGCGTGGCGGGAATCATCGATGCCACGTCGCGGCTGCAGGTTCAAACTTTGGACGACAATTGCGCTGCGTTTGGAATCACCGAGATATCGATCAACGATCGCCGTCAGGGGATTGTGCACGTCGTGGGGCCGGAGCAAGGAGCCACCTTGCCCGGAATGACCGTAGTGTGTGGTGACTCCCATACCAGTACCCACGGCGCGTTGGGCGCGTTGGCGCATGGTATCGGTACGTCCGAGGTCGAGCACGTACTCGCGACCCAGTGTCTTGTGACCAGCAAGATGAAGAACATGCGCGTCCGGATCGACGGCCGCTTGTCGCTCGGAGTAACGGCGAAGGATCTTGCGCTTGCGATCATTGGCAAGATCGGCACAGCTGGGGGCACTGGCTGTGCAATCGAGTTTGCAGGAGAAGCTATCGAGCAGTTGAGCATGGAGGGGCGCATGACCATCTGCAACATGTCGATTGAAGCGGGAGCACGCATGGGCTTGGTTGCGGTGGATCAGACCACCATAGACTACGTGCGTGGTCGGCCAATGGCACCGACGGGTGACACCTGGGAGATGGCGGTCAGGGCCTGGGCCGATCTACGGAGTGATCCGGATGCGATTTTCGATCATGAAGTGCAGATAAATGCCGCTGACGTCATCCCGCAAGTGACCTGGGGAACGTCGCCCGAGATGGTTGCGCCCGTCAACGCGAACGTACCCGATCCCGAATCCATTACAGACGATGCTGATCGAGAAGCAACTCGCCGCGCGCTTGCTTACATGGGCTTAAACGGAGGCTCACCGATCACCAGTATTCCAGTGGATCGGGTGTTTATAGGTTCATGTACCAATTCGCGAATCGAGGATCTTCGCGAGGCAGCGGCTGTACTTCGCGGGCGCAGGATCGCGGCCACCTTAAAGCAGGCTCTGGTCGTACCGGGATCGGGTCAGGTCAAGTCTCAGGCAGAGAGGGAGGGACTGGATCAGGTGTTCATCGACGCCGGCCTTGAGTGGCGTGAACCTGGGTGTTCGATGTGCTTAGCCATGAACGCCGATAAGTTGGGCGACGGTGAGCATTGCGCGTCTACGTCGAATCGCAACTTTGAGGGACGCCAAGGTGGTGGCGGGCGTACGCATCTTGTCAGTCCCGCCATGGCGGCGGCAGCGGCGGTGGCGGGTCACTTTACGGACGTTCGAGAATTATCCGTGGACCACAACGTTAGCTCCGATCATAACGACCGGGATAGTCACCGGGATAGTCACCGGGATACTGGCGACAGTCTTATCACCCGGTCGGCGTGAACACTCGTAGAAAGAGGTCGCCTTAGGTAATGCGCGCTTTCATCCGTCATTCCGGTCTTGTAGTTCCGATTGATCGCGCGAACGTCGACACGGATCTTATTCTGCCAAAGCAATTTCTGCGATCGATAAAACGGACCGGATTCGGGCCGTTTTTGTTTGACCAGATACGCTACCTCGACGGCGGGGGTGAGCCGGATCAGGACTGTAGTGATCGCCCGCTAAACCCACAGTTCCCGCTGAACTATCCGCGCTATCGGGGCGCGAGTATTCTTCTGGCACGAGCGAACTTCGGCTGTGGCTCCAGTCGGGAACATGCTCCCTGGGCGCTCGACGGGTATGGCATCCAGTGCCTGATCGCACCGAGTTTCGCTGACATTTTCTACAACAACTGTTTCAAGAACGGCCTGCTGCCCATCGTTTTGAGTGAGGATCAGGTTGATCATTTGTTTGAGGCCACCCATGCGGAGGTAGGCTACAGACTCGACGTTGACTTAAGGCGCTGTGAGCTCACGCTGCCCAGTGGAGAGTCCTGGAGCTTTTCCGTTGAAGACTACCGGCGTCAATGTCTGTTGGAAGGACTTGACGATATTGGTGTCTCGCTACGAAGCGCGGCGGTCATTGAAGAGTACGAACAGCGTGCCAGCCGCCAGTTCCCCTGGTTGTTTCCCGACCGGGCAGAGTCATGAGTCGAACCGTACTGCTGCTGCCGGGTGACTACATCGGGCAGGAAATCGTCCCGGAAGCCGAAAAAGTCCTTCGCGCTGTCGATGAGATCTTCTCGTTAGACCTTCAAATCACCAACGGCTTGGTCGGTGGCAGTGCGTTCGATGCCCGCGGCACACCCCTCCCCGAAGAAACCCTGGATGCCGCGCGCTCGGCAGACGCTATTTTGCTCGGCGCGGTTGGAGGGCCAGCTTATGACGATGTGGAAAGGCAAAAACGACCCGAGCGAGCCCTGCTCAGATTACGGCAGGAGCTGGGCTTGTTCGCAAACCTCCGGCCCGCGATTACCTACCCACAGCTGGCCGAAGCGTCGAGCTTGAAGACGGAACTGGTCGCCGATCTCGATCTCTTGATCGTTCGCGAGCTGACGGGTGGCATCTACTTCGGGGAGCCGCGGGGAATCCGCACGCGCGACGACGGGGTACGGGAAGGGTTCAACACTTATCGGTATAGCGAACCGGAGATCGAGCGCATCGCACGGGTTGCCTTCGAGCTTGCCCGAACACGACAGAGCAGGCTGTGCTCAGTAGACAAAGCGAACGTGCTGGAGGCAACCGTACTGTGGCGAGAGGTTGTTACAGAGCTTTCCAGCGAGTACGCCGATGTGGAGCTGGAGCACATGTACGTCGATAACGCGGCGATGCAGCTTTTGCGCGAGCCAAAGCAATTCGACGTGATCGTCACTGGAAATATGTTTGGCGACATCCTTTCAGACGCGGCGGCCATGCTCACCGGGTCGATTGGCATGCTGCCTTCAGCGTCGCTGAATTCAGATGGTCAGGGATTGTATGAACCCTGCCACGGCTCCGCCCCCGACATCGCTGGCCGTCAGATCGCTAACCCCCTCGCAACAATTCTGTCGGCTGCGATGTTGCTACGTCAGTCTTTAGACGCACCTCAGGCGGCCCGGGCCATCGAGGCTGCAGTCAGCACGGTACTCGACGAGGGACTGCGGACCGCCGACCTTAATCAAGGCCCTGCGCCATCCGTCAGCACAGTTGCGATGGGAGATGCTGTTGTTGCGGCACTACGGGCAGACAGCAAGTCATTGCACGGTAAGTAACTGGAACACTGGAAACTATGAACGTACCTCTTGATGTCGCCGTAGTGGGCGCGTCTGGCGCAGTGGGGGAGACGATGATCGAGATTCTCGAACAGCGGTCCTTTCCCGTTCGCAACCTGCATCTGCTCGCGTCGGAACGGTCCGCCGGGCGGCGGATGTCTTTCCGCGGTAGTCAGATTGCCGTGAAAGCGCTGGATAGCTTTGATTTCTCTTCGGTTCAGATTGCGCTTTTCTCGGCTGGGGGTGGTGTATCTGCAGAGTTCGCACCTCGGGCAGCGGCTGCTGGCTGCGTGGTGATCGACAATACGTCACATTTCCGCCGGGATATCGATGTACCTCTGGTTGTACCGGAGGTGAATCCTGAGGCGGCCGCGCAATGGAGGCAGCGCGGCATTATCGCTAATCCGAACTGCTCGACGATCCAGATGCTCGTTGCAATCAAGCCCTTACACGATGCCGCCACTATTCGTCGAATCAACGTAGCAACTTATCAGGCGGTATCCGGAACTGGAAAATCTGCGCTGGAAGAGTTGGCTGGCCAGACTGCGAAGCTACTCAATGGTAAACCGATCGATGCGGATGTGTATCCGCTGCAAATCGCGTTCAATGCCTTACCCCACATTGATACCTTCCAGGAAAACGGCTACACCCGGGAAGAGATGAAGATGGTCTGGGAGACTCGCAAGATATTTGACGATGAGCGCATTCTGGTGAATCCCACTTGCGTACGGGTGCCGGTATTTCATGGGCATGCCGAGGCTGTACATATCGAGACCGAGCGTAAGCTCACCGCAGCCGATGCCAGGCATTTGCTTGACGATGCGCCCGGCGTGAAGGTTGTGGATTCGCAGGAAGATGCAGGCTATGCCACGCCGGTTACGCATGCGGCTGGTGAGGACCCGGTTTTTGTTAGCCGCATTCGAGAAGATATTTCCTGCGACACGGGGCTAAATCTCTGGGTTGTCTCAGACAACCTTCGCAAAGGGGCCGCTCTGAACAGTGTCCAGATTGCCGAGCTGCTCATTGAGCGAGGCTATCTCGACTGAGCGGGGTGATCGAGTCTCGCACTTCCATAAGAATCCAAGGAGAGTCGTCGCTCGGCAGGCAAGTGTTTCTAAGACGATGCCTTTCATAGAGTCGTTCTAAGATGTAGTGGTCGATTCCTCGTGCTCAACGGTATAGGGCTTCCGTCGAACGGCATCGGGGTTGACGCCACAACTGACACGGCGCTACAGTCCAAAGTTACAGCACTTTGTTCCGAAATCAACGCAAGCTGTTGCCTCTTAAGAAGTTTTGCGTGTGCTTGTAACGCGTGAGCTTTCAATCACAGTTAGCATCGCCAGCGCACCAGCACAGTGGCAGCAGCTTGCGGGACACATTGGGACGACAAGTCTTTCAGCATGTTTGTCGCCAGATGTCTATGGACCGGTTTATAAGTTTGCACAAGCTGGAATGGTGAAACGGTATAACTGCGAGCATCGGCGAAAGCCCGACTGTGCTCTCGCCGCGCCAACCGTCTGGATTACCCTAAGTCAGACCGGCCGGTAGATAGTCTCGCGAACGCAAAACGAGCATAGGCAACCGGAAACTGGTGGGTTTGAGCCGGTGAAAGAATAAGGCGCGCGTTAACTACGAGTCACAGGCTCGTGATAGCAGCGAGCGATGGACGACCATTTAAAGATTCGGTCAGCGTGGGCGCTAACCGAGACGCTGAATGCTCGAGGATTATCAGGATCTATGGGCGATTCGGTGAAGCTTGCTGAAGCCTGATCTTGCAACAACGCCTGATCTTGAGCCCGCGTTTGGTTTTGAGCGCAAGGCTTGGTTTTCAGCGCAAGATAGGTGGTTCGGTTACGACGGCAGTAACGAAGAGTCGGGAGAATTGTTAGGTAGTATTAAGCAAACTTGCAGCCTGTCATCTACGTACATACGCCGTTAACAGAGCTCGCCCACAACTAGCTCAGCAAGAGTAAGTTCAGCTTAGAAGGTTGCATCGCCTCTGAAGTAGCGAAAAAGAATAATGCGACGCGATAGCAATATGAAAACGATACGAAAACAAAACGAAAAGAATGCGAGAGCAACACCAAGCGAAGAGCACACGTAAAAACGCTTGGACAGCGACAACTTAGGTAGAAGTAGGCTTAAGGGCACAGTAATGTCGACGCAGGTCGGAATCAAAAAAACGGTACGCGCGTTTCTTGTCCTGGGCGGCGCGATTGCGTGTAGCCGGGCGTCTGCCCTCGGGTTGGGCGAGCTTGACATGCAGTCCTTCCTGAACGAACCGCTTCGAGCGCAGGTGGAACTGCTCGACACCCGAGGTCTCACTCCCGAAGACATCCGAATCCGCCTCGCTGGCGTTGACGACTTTGAGCGACTCGGCGTTGATCGGAGTTACTTTCTTACGGGGATCGAGTTCACCGTCGAGATCGAGAGCTCCACCGGTCGCGGCCTCATACGTCTCTCCAGCGAAGACGCTGTCCTTGAGCCATTTCTCGATCTGATCATAGAAGCCCGCTGGCCCAGTGGTCGTTTACTGCGCGAATATACGATTCTGGTTGACCCGCCGGCGTTCCGGGAGGAGATCGTAACCGTATCGGCCTCTGAGCGCGTGCGGGAGACTGAGGAGCAAACTGCTCCACAAGACAAAGAACCAGACCCGCAGCCTACGACTACCGGTGACCGGATCCGTCGGCGTGAGAGTAACTTGGGCCCTGGTGAGATGCCGTCGCGGGAATTCTCATCGGAGACGTCGGTTACCCCGGCACCGGGCAGTCGCTACATGGTGCGCCGCGATGAGACGCTTTGGGAAATCGCGTTACAGGGACGGCCGGAAGGAGTCTCTGTGCAGCAGGCGATGCTGGATATACAGCGGCTGAATCCGGAAGCATTCATCAGTGGCAACATCAATCGCATCAAAGCAGGCTACATTATCTATCTCCCTGAGACGGGTGACATCAGCTCCGATGATCTGGCAGCTGCGCTGGAGCAAGTCAGAGAGCAAAACAGTCGCTTTCAGTCAAGCGACGCAACCCCGGGTGTTTCGGCTGCCGCCACGCTGAGAATTTCGGCCGATACCGACACGGCACCTGTGCCTGCCGGGAGCGACGACAGTGCCGGTCAGGGCGGTGGCTTTGAGATTGATTCGAGCGGGCTTCCCGCCTCGTCCGGAATCGTTGGTGAGCCTGGTGCCCCGGCGAGCAACGACGACAGGCTTGGCAGCGAGGTGACGCAGCGCCTGGAAGAAATGACATCGCGACTCGATACCCTAGAGCAAATAGTTACGCTCAAGGATGAGCAGATCGCCACCCTTGAGCAGGCGCTGAGAGAGGCTACAGAGGCTGCTGAGGCCGCCAGGGCGGAGGCGCAGCGTCGTGTAGCGCCGGTAGCAACCACGCCGGCACCTCAACCGGCACAAACGAGCTCAAGCGGTTCGATTCCCTGGTTGCCGATCGGTGGTGGCTTACTAGCCATTCTGTTGGGCGTGTTTGTTTTCCTCAAGCGGCGCGGAAGCGGCGAAGACGATAGCGTTGTGACTGAGCAGCTTGGCGTTGCTAAACAGGTTGACGACGATGTCTTTGAGGGCGTTAGTCTCAACAAAGCGGCGCTAGAGAACGAGCAACCGGCCGCCGATAGGGACGACGACGAAGACGACACACAGCCGGAAGCGCTCGCCGCACCTACCGAGGAGACCGCTGAACCAGCCGAGCAGGCCGATGAAGTCGATAGTCTTGACCGCGGCGGAAGTCGCGGCTACGGCGAGCGAAAGCACGATGACTACATCGATGAATCGGCCGCCGGCGATAAGCTAGCTGAAGCGGATATCTATATCGCATACGGTCGCTACCTGCAGGCCATCGAACTTCTCGACAGCGCCATTGCTGAAGATCCCAATAACAGTGCGTATCGCCTTAAGTTGATCGAGCTGTACGTTGACATGGGTGAGGAAGCAAAAGCGGCAGAGCAGCTTGAGGACCTGCGGAAGCAGGGAGACACGGAGGCGACCGAGAAAGCCGAAGCGCTGGTCGGCGGTGCGGGTGCTGATAGCAGCGCGTCACCCTTCGATGAGGACGATCTTGTCGATGAGGACGATCTTGTTGAAGAAGCCTTTGCTGATTCTCGCCAGCCAGGCGATCTCGGCGTCGAGCCAGATGAGGCCCTTACGCTAGATACAGAACTGGACACCGAAGCGGTCGAAGCGATTAGTGCGCCTACCCTCGAGCTCGAGGTCGACGAAGAGCTCGCGGATGCAGCCGGAGCTTCGGAAGAGGCGGTCGATCAGCTCGAATCCGCGTTTGATGCTGAGGACGGTGAACTGGTTTTCGACGATCTGGAAATTGAGGACGATTCCAACCCGGCCCTCGAAGACGAACTCGATTTCGCTGCCTCGGAGGGAGACTTGGATCTTTCTGATGCCCTGGTCGGGGATGGTGAAGAGAAGCTGGATGAAACGGTAATTGCTCCCCTGGTAGCCGAGGATGACACTCCCACATTGGACGTTGACCTCGACGTGTCGCTGGACGACGACTTCGACGACTCCTTCGTTGATTCAGAGGAGCTCGTTATTGCGGATGATGCGGACCAAATGGCGACTAAACTGGACCTGGCCCGTGCCTATCTGGATATGGATGATGCCGCCGGTGCTAAGACAATCCTTGAGGAAGTCAGTGCACGTGGCAGTGCTGAGCAGAAGGAAGAGGCACAGGAGCTCATCGCTCGTATCGGCTAGCCGCAGCGCCTGGCTTCACTCTGCGTGGTTTCCCAACCCTTATCTGACGAACCGCTTCCGATAGAGTCGCGCGTTGCTCTTTGTGTGGAATATGACGGTTCCCCGTTTGCGGGCTGGCAACGCCAGCCCCAGCATCAAGCGCTACAAACCGTACAAGGGTGCGTCGAGGCTGCTCTGACCAAAATCGCAGCTGCCCCGGTTACGCTGTCCTGTGCGGGGCGTACCGACACCGGCGTGCACGCAACGGCGCAATGGGTGCACTTTGACCCGCCGGTATCACGCAGCCTGAAAGCTTGGCTGGTCGGCGCCAACGCCCAGCTACCGAAAGAGGTACGGCTCGTACGCGCACTCGGTGCACCGGCTGACTTTCATGCCAGGCATAGTGCGGTAATGAGGCAATACGACTATCTCATACATAACAGCTCAAGCGCTTCAGCCCTCCTTGCTGAGCGCGTCCTTTGGCATCGTCGTACACTGGATGCTGCGGCTATGGATGATGCTCTCAAACCGTTAATTGGAGAGAACGACTTCTCTTCTTTTCGTGCCGCTTCATGTCAATCACGCAGCCCAATGCGCTATCTTGCGGCGGCCTCTGTTGAATCCCAAGGTACCCTACTGAGGGTTCGACTCAGGGCCAATGCCTACCTGCATCACATGGTTCGCAACATCGTGGGATCGCTTCTCGAAGTGGGGCAGGGGAGCCAGACCAGGCAGTGGCTCGGCGAGCTGCTGGAACTGCGCGACCGCACCCGCGCCGGGCCTACGGCTCCACCCCATGGTCTCTATCTGACTCAGGTAGAGTATCCGGAGCGTTTTGCTATTCCGCAAATAGGCGCCTTGCCCTACTTTCCGTCGGATGAGAACAACAAGGGAGGCGTCGAGGAAAAGTAACTTGCCAAGAGCGGCAAGGTTCTTTGTTTGTTTAGCTGATTGTTCTGTTACGCTTCGAGCATTCTCGGCTGGCAGTTCCGGTCGTGTTCATGAGTTTCAGGTCATGAACGTGGCGAAGCTCGTGACGCGCGAACCAAGGTCGGATCGTGCTTTTGCTCGTTAAGCTATCCAATGAACTTTTAGGCCTGCTAGCGCTCATCCTTTTATCTTTGAAGCAATCGTCTTTCGTACAACCTTGCCTGACGTAAACTGCATGCAACCTTCTCTGACGCTATTCATTCTGACGTTATAAAAGTGACTCGAATTAAGATCTGCGGCATTCGCAGCCCTGAGATCGCCAACCAGGCATCTGAGTGCGGCATTGATGCTATCGGTCTCGTTTTCTACGGGGGCAGCAAGCGTGCTGTATCCGCAGAGTTAGCAGCTGAGATCGCGGCGGCCGTACCACCGCTCGTCAGCGTGGTTGGCTTGTTTGTCGATGCCAGTGAGTCCGAGATCGAGGACGTGTTGTCCAAGTGTCCCATTGATATCCTTCAGTTTCACGGGCGTGAAAGTGCCTCTTTCTGCACCCAGTTCGACAGACCCTACATCAAAGCAGTTGGGGTGCAGCCGGGCCTCGATCTTGAGCATATTGCTCGTGAGCACCAAGCGTCCCGAGCGCTTCTGTTAGATGCCTGGGCGGATGGGCGCAGCGGTGGTACCGGGCAAACGTTCGACTGGGGCTTAATACCTGAGGGGTTCAGCAGTCATTGGATTCTGGCCGGGGGCCTTAACCCGAGGAACGTGGCGGAAGCGATCCGACAAACCTCGGCCCCAGCGGTGGATGTAAGCGGGGGCGTTGAATCAGCGCCCGGCGAAAAAGATATCGAGCTGATTCAACGATTCGTGGCTGAAGTACAGTCGATTGCTCGCGTATAATGCCCCGCGTCACTGTCGATCAGAAATAGCATGAGCTGGATCAATAAAATCCTTCCTACCGGAATCGCTCGATCCAATGGAGGCAAGCGGTCCGCTATCCCGGAGGGAGTCTGGGACAAGTGCGTTAAATGTGAGGCCGTCCTTTGGCGACCAGATCTAGAGCGCAACGCTCTGGTGTGTCCCAAGTGTGATCACCACATGCGCCTTCCAGCCCGCAAGCGCCTGGATCTCTTCCTTGACCAGGATGGCCGCGAAGAAGTGTTTGGCGACATTGAACCTATTGATCGGCTGCGCTTTCGAGATAAAAAGAAATACACCGCACGACTGGCATCCGCGCAGAAGTCAACAGGTGAGCGGGATGCACTGGTGGCGATGCGGGGAACTCTCCACGGTATGCCGCTGATCACGCTGGCATTTGAGTTCGGTTTTCACGGCGGCTCCATGGGGCAAGCTGTAGGTGAGAAGTTCTCGCAGGCTGCGCAGCTTGCGCTAAGTGAGCGCATTCCGCTGGTATGTTTCTCTGCCTCCGGTGGCGCACGAATGCAGGAAGCGCTCATATCGTTGATGCAAATGGCGAAAACGAGCGCGGTCATCGAGAGGATGCACACAGAGTCGATACCGTACATTTCTGTGCTGACCGACCCCATTTATGGAGGCGTTTCGGCGTCTCTGGCTCTGCTGGGCGACCTGAATATTGCCGAACCTGACGCGCGTGCCGGATTCGCAGGCCCAAATATTATTGAGCAAACCATTCGGCAGAAGCTCCCCAAGGGGTTTCAGCGCAGTGAGTTTTTGTTGGAGCACGGTGCTATCGACATGATTGTGCATCGGCAGGACATGCGAGACACGTTAGCGCGGATACTGGCGAAGCTCAGCAGCGCTCCCGCGCCGATCGACGATACGGCTACCGCAGCTGTTGACGTAGCGGGTGCAGACAGCACAGAAAGCACAGAAAGCACAGAAAGCGCAGAAACCGCAGAAACCGCAGACAGTGCAGAAACCCCTAAGGCAGCGAACACCGAAGATGGCACGCCTGATGTAGTAGCTGCTGCGGTCTCTGCGGAAGAGGGAGTCGATGCCGACGGTGCCGATGTGGACGCTGACGGCGCGAGCAGCGGATCGGATGTGGAAACCTCCGACGCTGTTGCTGAAGCTGATTCGGCCGAATCGGAGGTAGCGAGGCAGTCTGACGTCGCAAACGCTGACTCACGCAGCGATTCCAAGAACGATTCGGAAATCGGCAGCAAGGGCGTAGAAGCCGAGGCTTCCGACGATAGTGACGATGCAACCGCGAAAGCGGGGGATGCCACTCTGGCGGAGATCGCTGAACCCGAATCCGATGCCAGCGATTCTGAAGGCGACGAGGGCGGCGACACTAGCGGTGACTCGGCAAAGCCCAAAGTCGGAGACGAACGCAAACCTGGCGGTGATTGACGACGATCTGGATACGTGGCTGGCGCATCTGGAGCGTATCCATCCTAAGAGTATTGACCTAGGTCTGGAACGATCCACCGAAGTAGCTCGGCGTCTTGGGTTACTGCCGCTGCCTTCAAAAGTGCTTGTGGTCGCAGGTACGAACGGTAAGGGCACGGTAGCTCACGCCAGCGACGCTTTGCTGCAGGCCCAGGGGTTTCGAACAGGTCGATTTACTTCTCCACACATTCTTCGTTTCAACGAGCGAATTGCCGTGGACGGGGTGCCCGTATCGGATCGCCTCATTCTCGATGCTTTTCGTGCTATCGAGACCGCTCGTTCCGAAACCACCCTGACGTATTTTGAGTTTTCGACCCTCGCTGCTATTTGGGTGTTTGCACAGGCCGGCGTAGACGTCGCCATATTAGAAGTGGGGCTCGGCGGCCGCCTCGATGCGGTCAACATTGCCGATGGAGACGTCAGCGTCATAACTTCAATTTCGCTCGATCATCAGGCCTGGCTCGGAGAAACAGTAGAGCTCATAGCACCCGAGAAAGCGGCGGTGGCGCGGAGCGGAAAACCCGTCGTTTTGGCCGAGCGTGCCTATCCATCGACGCTCCACCAGACACTCGAGGAGATTGGAGCTCGGGTACTGCGGGCTGGGCGGGAATGGGATTGGCAAGTTGAGAACTTAGCTGCGAACGGTGAGGCCGTGCAATCGATGTCTTCCTCAGCGTCGGGGAATGGTGCTGGTTTCGAGGGTGGAGCCGAAGGCACGCCCGGGCGCGGCTTTTTGCGCATGAACCTCGCTGGCGGTATGCAACTGGAGCCACTCCCCATGCCAGCGGGACTTCAGCCATCGAACCTGGCCGCAGCCATACAGGCTTGTGCGTTACTCGTAGACTCGAAGTCGGCCATGGAGGCTCGGGCTGGTACGGCGCGGAACGCAACTGTACTCCGTACGTTAAAGATACCTGGTCGTCAGCAGTCACTGATGGTCCGCGATAGAGCGTTGATCTTTGATGTGGCGCACAATGTCGCAGCGATGCAGGCGCTTGCTGACCATCTCAACACCACCCCGGTCGTAGGACAAACATTTGCGGTGTTCGCCGTAATGGCCGACAAGAGTCTTGAGGAATTGGTGGAGACCTTGGCCAGCGCAGTGGATGGTGCGTTCTCGATGGACCTGCCTTTCTTAGAGCGAGCCGCGAAGCCCGAATGCGTATGGCAGGCGCTCGACGCGGCAGGGATTGCGATTCCGCAAAGCGACTTTACGGCTGAAATTGTGTGGGAGCAGCTTCTTGCAAGAACTTCCCCCGGTGATCGGGTGGTGGTTTGCGGATCCTTCCACACGGTTGCGCGTATAATCCCGCTGGTCGCCTTCTCAGACTTTTCTCCTTCTGCCTGACGGGGCGAAGAAATGATCTCCAGCGACTGCGACTCCGGTAGTGTTAGCAGGCCCTATGGTGGATAGCCAGATCAAACAGCGACTTGTAGGAGCGCTCATTCTCGCTGCGCTTGCGACTATCTTCTGGCCAATCATTTTCGTGGGTCCCGAGGTTAACCCTCCGCAACCGGTGGCGGCGACGCCTGACCCGCCACCTGTGGATTTAAGTCCATTGCCGGAACCGGACGATGTCGGTTTGCGCTCGACACGCCAGAGTCGCTCTGAGCGACCACGGCCCGCAGAGGCTAGTGAGAAACTAGAGCAGGCCTTCGCTGATAATCCTCCTGTCCTACCGCAACGCGATGAGGCAGTTCCACCTGAGTCGGTCGACGAAATCCGAGAGACGTTGAAAAAGCCTGCGTTAGACGCTGATGGTCTCCCGATTGCGTTTTCGCTTCAGGTCGCGGCGCTGAGTAGCGAGACCCGAGCCGAGAAGCTGCGCGACGATCTGGTAGAGGCCGGCTATAAGGGATACATCTCGCGGGAGAAGGGCACAAATCGCACACTGTACATGGTAATGGTGGGCCCCAAGTTTCGTCGTGAAGAACTGGTACGTGTTAAGCGGGTAATCGACGACACCTGGTCCGTGAATTCAATCATCGTTCGATACTTGCCCTAGCTTCTATGACGTACCTACCGGAATTTGATGCCTTTACCGCCTTGGACTGGGCTATCGTGGTGGTTATTACGGTGTCTGCCCTGCTCAGCCTGCTTCGCGGCTTCCTGCGCGAGGCTATTTCGCTGGCTGGCTGGGTGGTAGCGTTCATTGCGGCCAACTTGGGCGCACTCTATCTGGCGGAGCCTTTATCAGACTTCGTGGCGAACCGAACTGGACGTTACCTCATTGCCTGGTCTCTCATTTTCGTGGCGACCCTTGTGGCAAGTCACGTCGTCGCGCGAATAACGTCCCGTCTCGCGAAGGCGACGGGTTTGGGTTTTGTCGATAGGTTACTTGGAACGGTTTTCGGTGCGCTTCGTGGTGCCCTGATAGTGATGGCACTGGTTTTTGTAGCTCGTCAATTCATTCCCAGTAGCGAGCTCACCATATTGCGTGATTCGCAGCTCATGCCTCATATCGACACATTATTGGCCTGGAGTACCAGCATGTTTGAGGAGTACCGGGATCTGGAAGTGCCAGGCCTGACAATATAGCAAGCAGCTATGCACTGAGGAGCAGCTACGAAATGCACGTCAGCCATGCGAAGACAAGCTGTTGCGCGGTGGTAGCGAGTTTTACGGTTGTGAGTGAGGTTGCTCCAGCCAGGCGGGAGAACGGGAAGAAGCGCGTGAAGAAGATACCAAAAGAGTCTCGTAATGAACCGGGTGATGTACCGGTTGTCGTGCCGGTGAAAGAACGGAGAGCCCCCTGATGTGTGGACTGGTAGGTCTCGTCGCAAAGACTGACGTGGCGCCACAGATTTACGATGCCCTTACCGTGTTGCAGCATCGCGGGCAGGACGCGGCAGGTATTGTGACCTGTGACCAGGACCGGATCCATCAACGCAAAAGTGTTGGGCTCGTACGCGATGTGTTCAGGCAACATCACATCACCCGCCTTCAGGGTAGTGCAGGCATCGGCCATGTACGTTACCCAACCGCAGGCAGTGGTGGGGCCGCAAACGCGCAGCCGTTTTACGTGAACAGTCCCTATGGTATTGCGCTTGGCCACAATGGCAATCTGACCAACTCCCAGGCTCTTCGTGAGGAGCTGTTCGAAAGCGAGATGCGCCATTTGAATACGGATTCTGATTCAGAAGTCCTGCTCAATGTGTTCGCGCGCGAGCTTCAGGCCAGGGGTAAGCTTCACGCTACAGCAGATGACATTTTCGACGCGGTCTGGGCCGTTCATCGGCGCTGCAAAGGCGGCTACGCCGCAGTGGCCATGATCGTGGGGCATGGCATTGTCGCCTTCCGAGATCCCTGGGGCATTAGACCGCTGGTGCTTGGTTACCGTGGCGAGGGCGATGATCGAGAGTATATGGTCGCGTCCGAAAGTGTCGCGTTGGATGTGCTCGGATTCAGCCTTCTTTCTGACGTCGCTCCGGGTGAAGCTATCTTCATCAACCAGGATCGCGAGTTGCACAGGCAACAGTGCGCTCAGTCTGTGGCACTTCACCCGTGCATTTTTGAGCACGTGTACTTCGCTCGGCCTGACAGCATGTTAGATGAAATTTCGGTGTACAAGACGCGCAAGCGCCAGGGTGAGGCTCTCGCCCGCAAGATACATCGACTCAGGCCTGACCACGACATCGATGTTGTCATACCCATCCCCGACAGCAGTCGTACGGCGGGCCTGTCGTTGGCGCAGACGCTGGGCCTCAAATATCACGAGGCATTCGTAAAGAATCGCTACATCGGCCGTACCTTTATCATGCCAGGCCAGCAGCAACGCCGAAAATCCGTTCGTCAGAAGCTAAACCCTATTCGTCTGGAGTTTGAAGACAAGAATGTACTGCTTGTCGATGACTCTATAGTGCGAGGAACCACCAGCCGGGAGATCATTCAGATGGCGAGGGATGCCGGAGCAAAACGAGTGTATCTGGCGTCTGCTGCACCCCCGGTACGCTATCCGAACGTGTATGGCATCGACATGCCATCAGCGAGCGAGCTCATCGCCCACGGTCGCAGTGAAGAGGAAGTCGGTCAATCGATTGGAGCCGATTGGTTAGTCTACCAGGAGCTGGATGACCTCATTCGTTGCTCCCAGGAAGGCAATCCTGACGTCGATGGCTTTGAGTGCTCCGTTTTTGATGGCAATTATATTACCGGTGATGTCGACGCCAACTATCTCGACACGGTTGATGCCCAACGCAACGATGAGGCGCAGTCGCAACTTCGCGCTGCGGTTGAAGGAGACGGGGTTGTGGTTGGACTGTATAACGATGTTTCAGAAGCGGGCTAGGGCCTGATACGGCGATAGGCAAGTGAGTAATCGTGACGAACCAGATCTAAACGAGCTGGCCTGGCAGAGCCTGGCCGTTCGTGCGGGGGTTAGCCGTTCGCAGGAAGGTGAACATAGCGAGCCGATCTTTACGACCTCCAGCTATGTGTTTGCGAATGCCAAGGAGGCCGCTGATCGGTTTTCCGGTGACGACCCGGGGAACGTTTATTCGCGTTACACAAATCCAACAGTGCGAGTTTTTGAGGAGCGTCTGGCGCGGCTTGAAGGCGCCGAGGCCTGCGTCGCGACCGCTTCGGGTATGTCTGCAATTCTCTCCACCTGTCTGGCGCACCTCAAATCGGGGGACCACGTCATTTGCTCCCGAGATGTTTTTGGTACCACCCGCACCCTGTTTGCGAAGTACCTCGCCAAGTTTGGGGTTGAGGTCAGCTTTGTACCCCTAGTCCCGTTAGAGGGCTGGGCGCAATCAATACGCGCCAATACGCGCTTGCTGTATCTCGAGACGCCATCGAACCCACTCTGCGAGGTAGCGGATGTGCGTGCGCTGGCGGGGTTAGCACAAGCTCACAAAGCGCTGCTTGTGGTAGACAATTGCTTTTGCACACCTGCTCTCCAGCAACCACTGGCCTTAGGGGCAGACGTGGTGATTCATTCTGCAACGAAATTTCTCGATGGGCAGGGGCGCTGCGTAGGCGGGGCGGCACTCGGAAAGGCGTCACTGATGGATGAAGTCCTGGGCTTTTTGCGCAGCTGCGGTCCGACAATGAGTGCCTTTAATGCCTGGGTGTTCCTAAAGGGTCTCGAAACCCTGTCGCTGCGTATGGATGCCCACAGCGCGAACGCGCAAGCTCTCGCCGAATGGCTTGCGCAGCAATCCGCCGTTGAGCAGGTCTTCTACACAGGGCTCCCCGGCCATGTCGGTCACGAGCTCGCTGCCCAGCAACAGTCTGCGTTTGGAGGGGTGTTATCGTTCCGTGTACGTGGTGGACGAGAAGAGGCCTGGCGTTTGATTGACGCCACCCGACTGATGTCGCTCACCGCGAATCTGGGTGATGCGAAAACTACGATCGTGCATCCGGCCAGTACCACGCACAGTCGCATTAGCGCCGTGGAGCGTGCAGAGGCGGGTATTACTGAGAACCTGATCCGCGTAGCCGTCGGTCTCGAGGCCGTCGAGGATCTCCAAACTGACTTACAGCGGGGCTTCGACGCGCTGTAGCATTCGACATTTCCTCCGCTATCCTTTAGAGCCCTCGACATTCCGCTAGCGCTCCCGGACGCATGGAGTCGAGACTGAAGTTCGGGCTGGTGTCGAAACAGCAGTCTCAACGGCAGTTTACGAAGAGCCACGCGCGCCTGAGTACTTCCAGGGTCCTCGTCAGTAGGGCTTACCGGCGCAGAAGGCGTTCAAATGCACTACTTGCCGAATCGATAAGCGATGGCGGCTACGGGTCACTTTTGATGAGTTCCGCGCACAAACAACAAATTGATTCAGCGGGCGCCACAGTGGGTCAGGCCTTGTTGGGTAAGGAAGAGCAGATCCGGCTCGCCGTTTGCTGCCTCCTTGCCAACGGGCACCTGCTGATTGAAGACCTGCCCGGTATGGGTAAGACCACGCTGTCTCATGCGCTGTCATCCGTACTCGGGCTCAGCTACGAGCGAGTGCAGTTTACGTCCGACTTGCTGCCCGCCGACATTCTGGGGCTGTCGATCTACCACAAAGACGAGGGGGCGTTTCGCTTTCATCCTGGCCCGATATTTACTCAGGTTCTGCTTGCGGATGAGATAAACCGCAGTACCCCTCGTACCCAGAGCGCGCTGCTGGAGGCGATGGCCGAGCGCCAAGTTACGCTCGAAGGGGAGACGCGTAAGCTGCCCGATCCGTTCTTCGTTATCGCCACGCAGAACCCACTCGAGCAATCTGGTACTTATCCGCTGCCGGAGTCGCAGTTGGATCGCTTCCTGATGCGACTTGAACTCGGTTATCCCGATCCCCAGTCTGAAAAGGCGATGCTGAAAGGCGATCGCAGTGCGCTCGATGACCGAGCCCTTACCGCACAAATCGCCGCAGAGGACTTACAGCACATCAGACATTCCGTTGATGAGGTGCACGCATCAGATCCATTACTTGAGTATTTACAGCGCATCGCCGCTCGCACGCGAGAAGGCATCGAGTTCGCAGTCGGTTTATCGCCCCGCGGTTCACTGGCGTTATTGCGCGCTGCGAAGACCTGGGCATTGATGCAGGATCGAGATCATGTGATTCCGGATGATGTGCAGGCCGTTCTCAGCTCGGTCGTCGCACATCGCCTGCAACCCGGCTCTGGGTTCTCGGGCGACGGTCGAGCGCTTGTGCGCCTGCTGCAAGAACAGGTTGATGTGCTCTAGGCGCGAAAACTGCCGCTAACCCTGGGTAACGCCGATAACCTCTAAGCGTGCCGCAACGTTGCCGGTAGACGCGGTACGAACGAATGCTCTAGGGAAACACACATGACAGCCACCAGCCTGAAAGATCCAATAAGTGCTAGCGCTTCGAATGATCTCGCCGGTCGCACAACTCGTGCCTATCGGTCTGGGGCTTTGGCCCAGGCCTCGAGCACAGCTGCGACGCACAGGGCGCTCAAACGCACCGCGTATCTTCTGCAGAAGTCCAACAACGTCATCAGGCTTACCAGCAGTGTTACCAGTCCGCTAGTGAGATAGCGGAAGTGCGGATGGGCGTCTGACCAAGCGGACGTTTAATACTCAGCCGCGAGGTTGCACTGGTACAAATCACGGCCCGCGGATTCTACCGCATTGCGCCGATGATACCGCGAAGACAAAGCTCGCTACTTTGGAGGCCACGCAGTCCTCAAGCCCTGGAGAGCGCAAAGACGAGTCATAACGCAGCATCCTCAGCAACTGGGCGGCTGGTTTCTTTGAGGTTACGGATCTAGTGGTGTCAGCAATCGAGGAAGTTAATCGCCACTAAATGTCAGTCGCTATTAGAAGTTGCACAAGGGGGAAACAATGAACACTCGACTCTCAACCAAACATCGTGATATGTCACCGGACAGGGCGAAGATCCTGACCGGAGATACCTTTGGAATCACAAAAGTCGAAATCACTCGCATCGGCACTGTCCAAGTTGACGCTCGGGTCGAAGTCAGTGACGAAGGCCTTACCGTGCACCGCAATTTGCGTTGTATCGACAGAGGGTAAGCAGAACAGGTCCCATGAGCTTTCAGCCCTATGTCGGTGTCGATCGTCGGCACGAAGAGCGGTGGCGTTTGGGTAACGTCTTGCGCGAGCGCACCCGCCGCTTTCTGGACAAGCGCATACCTCGAGCTCGCTCGGTAACGCTGGATCAGCGTAGGGTCTTTATCTTCCCGTCGGCGACCGGTTTCTTCTTCATGTTATGTCTGCTGATCATGCTGATCGCATCGATCAATTACCAGAATAATATGGGCTATGGCCTCACCTTTCTTCTGGCCAATATCTTTGTGATCGCAGTCGTACACAGCTACGCCAATCTTGCGGGCCTTACCTTGACCGCAGTGGCTGCTGAAGATGCGTTTGCTCAGCAGCATGCCGCCTTTCGAATTCGTGCCACAGCCGATTCAGGTCGGGGTCACTATTCGATCAAGATCGGCTGGGCTATTGCGAAGGAGGAAAAAGGGCGCCGGCGTCTGGGAGTTGGGCTCTTCTCAAGCCCATCGATGCGTGAATGTCAGGAACTGGATCTTGACCCGGGCGAGACCGAAGAGCGTGAATTCCATCTCCAGGTCGGAGAGCGTGGCTGGTATCGCCCCGGGCGTGTCCACGTCGAAAGCGTCTATCCCCTGGGTTTGCTGCGCTGCTGGACCTGGGTCGACCTGGATCTGTGCGCGCTCGTGTATCCACAACCCAAGGCCGCTCCAGTGCAGCAGACGGCGGGTTCGGCTGGAGAAGATGGCCTGCAAGTCGCCGGGCACGGCGATGACGAGTTCGCTGGTGTTCGAGACTATCGGCCCGGCGACAGTCCAAAGCGCGTGTACTGGCGAGGAGTCGCAAAAGGCCAGGAGATGCAAAGCAAAGAATTTGCGGCTGTTATGAGCGACACGCGATGGCTCGATTGGGACTCCTTTGCCGGTTTGAATGATGAGGCACGGTTATCGGCGCTGTGCCATGAAGTGCTTTCGTACCATAAACGCGAGCTGAGCTTTGGTCTGCGTTTGCCGGGTAAAGAGATTTCACCGGCATCGGGTGATCGCCAGCGGCGCCTGGTGCTTCGAACACTTGCCACGTACGGGAAAACGTCGGAAGAACAAGCATCCGAGGCCGATGCCGTGTCCGACGGTCTGGTGAGGCAGCCTGTATGACATACCTTCTGGGCGTACATCGGGCTAAACCATTATGCGGCCATGACTAAGCCATGAAGCAGGCGGACCAGTTACCAAGGGGCGCATTAGCCTGGATTATCGTCGCCCAGGCTCTGCTGCTGGTGCCCCACGTACCACACATACCACTGTGGGTCGTCGCCGTTTATCTGTGCGCCTTCGCCTGGAGGGTTCAGGCATTCCGTGGTCGTATGGAACTGCCCGGGCGCTGGGTGAAAGTAGTGATGGCCGTCGCCGTTGCGGGCGGCGTGGTGTTGAGTTACGGGTCGCTATTGGGCCTTGAACCTATGGTGGCATACCTTCTCACGTCCTTCGCGCTCAAACTCACCGAGATGAATACCCGGAAAGACGCTTACGTGGTGGTCTTTCTAGGTTACTTCGTTTGCCTAGTGGGGTTCCTTTTCACTCAAGATCTCTTGTTGGTTGTCTACTCACTGATCCTTGTTTGGGTGCTGACCGCTGCGCTTATCAGCGTACATCGTCGCAGTGCAAGCCTTCGCGATATGCGCCACCTGAAGCTTTCCGCGACCATGCTGATGCAGGCCTTTCCACTTATGCTGGTGCTGTTTTTTCTGTTCCCACGCATTCCTCCGCTGTGGGTTGTGCCTCTTAAATCCCATTCAGCAAAGACCGGAATGAGTGATCGTCTGCAGCCGGGTGACGTGTCGCGGCTAAGTCAGTCCGATGAGGTGGCGTTCCGAGCAAGCTTCGAAGGGGAGATACCGCCCAAGAACGAACTGTACTGGAGGGGACTGGTGATGAGCGCGCTGGATGAGTCCGGCTGGCGAACGCTGCGTTACTACGAAGTGCCCGCATCGGAGCGAGTGAAGCCACGAGTCGATACGATCGGGCCCCGGATCGACTACAGCGTCATTCTGAATCCGACGCAGCAAAACTGGTTGTTCTCGCTGCGCCATGCGCAGTCAAAGAAGCCCGGGATTATGAACCTCGCAGATCACCGCCTGTATTCTGCGGTGATTGTTGAAAGCAAATTGCTCTATGACGTCAGCAGCTGGCCCGAGGCGATATTGGACCCGACGCTGTCGGAGTGGCGACGCGAGATCGAAACGCAGCTCGATCCGGTGAGCAATCCTCGGACTCGCGCGTTGGCGAGATCATTGTGGCAAGACAGCGTGATTGGGCAAACCGATCTGCTGAGGGGCGAGTTGGGCACCCGCGCTTTCGTGAACACGGTGCTCAGCTACTTTCGCGAGAATGCGTTCTTCTATACGTTGCAGCCCCCGCGGCTGGCGGACTCCGACTCGATGGATGACTTCCTGTTCAACTCCCGCCGGGGATTCTGTGAACACTACGCCTATGCCTTCGCAGTGATGATGCGAAGCGTCGGCGTACCGACGCGAGTCGTCGGCGGATATCTAGGCGGTGAGATCAATCCGGTCAACCGAACCGTCATTGTTCATCAGTTCGACGCGCATGCCTGGAACGAAGTGTGGATCGAAGGTGAAGGCTGGGTACGCGTGGACCCCACAGCGGCCGTGTCGCCGGATCGAATTCTATACGGCCTCGAGCAGGCCGTCGCCGCTGAGGGCAGCTTTTTGTCCGACACGCCGCTGTCACCGCTGCGATTCAGAGGTGTGGACTGGGTCAATAGTCTGCGCCTGCGCTACGATGCGCTCACCTATCGCTGGCAAAGCTGGGTCGTCGGCTTTGACGGTCGCGGCCAGGAGAGCTTTTTGCGGGACGTGCTGGGTGGAGTCTCGGTACGTAAATCGATCACTGTCCTACTGGGCACCGGCGTACTCACGATGGCGATGGTATCGGCGTTTTTGCTGTGGCGCCGCAAACCACCGTTGCGAACGGGATTTGCCGCAGAGTTGTACCGATTTCAGCAAATGCTCTACCGCCGGGGCCTTGCCCAAGTCGCGGGTGAATCTTCTGCGCAAATGACGGTGCGGGCGCAAGCGCATTGGCCCAAGCATGCGGCGGAGCTCTCGGCACTGCATCGCCAGCTTGAACGTATGACGTACGCACCCGCCGCTGAGCCAGTGGATTCAAACAAGGTGAAGCGCACGCTTCGAGCACGCCTTAGACGACTGCAGTTGGTACTCTAGCAAGCGTCGCGGCTCGAATTCTGAGCTAGTACACCCGAGTAGGCTCTCGTCGATCACTAACGTCAGGTAGGGAAACGTTACGCGGCGGTTCACATTAGTCGCTGCTATTACTTTTGAGAGAAACTGGAGCTGCAGTATCAGATCCCGGTTGCTCATCCCCTTGGCAGCCCGCGGAATTAAGCAAGCTGACCTAAGATCTGGCGTTCCCACAGATGAGTTCGTGACGGCTTGTCCTATAGCGTCTTGTACGATCTGAGATATGCGGTTTGCTGTAGGTAGTCGTTCTTTGCGACCGGGTGACCGCGTTAATTCTTTAAGCTCCGATGAGTGTCGAATCACTGCTTTTGGGGAACATTCATCACGTATCCTTGGGTATCATTGGACCTCTTAACGTTGCAGGGTAGCGGGATCCTCTTAGCCGACGTCCCAGCCATGGGGGCCCAGGAGCGCCCAGTCGTTCCCTTTTGGCTGGTACAGCTACTCCGGCTGGTACAAGTGATAGTCCCTAGCAGCCGATTGGATTCGTGATTCATAAAAACGACCAGCGCTTAACCACACTTTAAGGAGACCGAGTGTCAAAAGTTGCCTTGCTCACTGGCGTTACCGGCCAGGACGGCGCCTATCTAGCCGAGTTTCTGCTCGAGAAAGGGTACGAGGTACACGGCATCAAACGCCGTGCGTCATCATTTAACACCCAACGAGTCGACCATATCTATCAGGATCGGCACGAAGAGCACGTCAACTTCTTTTTGCATTACGGAGATCTAACGGACACCTCGAACCTGGTGCGCCTGGTGCAGCAGATTCAGCCCGACGAGATCTACAACCTGGGTGCCATGAGCCATGTAGCCGTGTCCTTCGAGAGCCCGGAATACGCAGCCGACGTCGATGCAATGGGTACGCTGCGATTACTCGAAGCCATCCGCCTGCTGGGTATGGAAGAAAAAGTCCGGTTCTATCAAGCCTCGACCTCGGAGCTCTACGGTCTAGTGCAGGAGATCCCGCAACGTGAGACCACGCCGTTTTACCCCCGTTCGCCCTATGCGGTCGCCAAGCTGTACGCCTACTGGATCTGCGTGAACTACCGCGAGGCGTACAACATGTATGCCTGTAATGGCATCCTGTTCAACCACGAGTCCCCGCGCCGCGGCGAGACCTTTGTGACCCGTAAAGTCACTCGCGGCATCTCCAACATCGCCCTTGGTGTGCAGGACTGCCTGTACATGGGCAACATCGACGCTAAGCGCGACTGGGGCCATGCCCGCGACTACGTCGAGATGCAGTGGCTGATGCTGCAACAAGACGCTGCCGAAGACTTCGTCATCGCCACCGGCGTGCAGTACTCGGTACGCGAGTTCATCAACGCGTCCTGCCAGAAGCTCGGCATAACCCTGGAATGGACGGGATCTGATGTAGATGAGACCGGCACGGTCGCACGCGTCGATAGCAGCCACGAAGACCTAGCCAGTGACCTGGTCGGCAAAACCATTGTGCGAATTGACCCACGCTACTTCAGGCCCACCGAGGTCGAGACGCTGTTAGGAGACCCGACCAAGGCCAAGGAAAAGCTCGGCTGGGTGCCACGCACCAGCTTCGATGAGCTGGTCTCTGAGATGATGGACCACGACCTCGACAGTGCGCGTCGCTTCAAGCTCTTGAGAGATTCGGGCTACGATGTAGCAATCGTGAATGAGTAAGCGCCTGTGCGTCGCTTTGTTTGGGGCCGATGTAACGAGCGGCGCGCCGCCGGTTTCTCAACTAGGCTACCGCCCCCTCACCACAACACTGGATAAACAAACGTGACTACTCAGCGCGTCTTCGTTGCGGGTCACCGCGGGATGGTCGGTTCGGCGCTCTGTCGCCACCTCGCGAATAAACCCGAGGTCGAAATCATCACCCGTGGCCGCGATCAGCTCGACCTGATCTCACAGGCCGCTGTGACAGACTTCTTTGCGCAGGAATCTATCGACCAAGTCTACCTGGCCGCAGCCAAGGTCGGCGGCATCCACGCCAATAACACCTACCCTGCAGATTTCATCTACGAAAACCTGATGATCCAGGCCAACCTGATTCACGGTGCGTTTCAGGCCGGGATTCGCAAGCTGTTGTTCTTGGGCTCGTCTTGCATTTATCCCCGCATGGCCGAACAGCCCATGCGCGAGGACGCACTGTTGACCGGGTTATTGGAGAGCACTAACGAGCCTTACGCTATTGCGAAGATCGCCGGCATCAAGCTCTGTGAGAGCTTCAATCGCCAGCACGGCACAGACTACCGGTCAGTGATGCCGACGAACCTCTACGGTCCCGGCGATAACTTTCATCCCGAAAACAGCCATGTCATACCCGCCATGATGCGTAGATTTCACGAAGCAAAACAGCACGGCGCCAGCGAGGTCCTTGTCTGGGGTACGGGTACTCCTATGCGCGAGTTTCTGCATGTCGATGACATGGCCGCTGCCAGCGTGTTTGTAATGGACCTTCCGAGTGAGGTCATTGATGCTAATACCGGACCCATGCTGAGTCATATCAACGTAGGCACAGGCATTGACTGCACAATTAAAGAGCTTGCCGAGACCATGGCGCGGGTAGTCGATTTTGGTGGCGAACTTACGTTTGACACCAGTAAGCCCGACGGTACCCCGCGAAAACTAATGAACGTGGAGCGGCTTGCAGCCCTTGGTTGGCGCTCCGAGATCGGCTTGCTTGAAGGTCTTAAAGGTACCTATCAGTGGTTTCTGAACAACGACAAAGAACGACGTCTCTAAGCCGAAAATACAATCGCAAGAAGTCGGTCAAAATAGCTACGCAAGCGTAGGTACCTGCCGACTGCTAAGCCACTTCGCTGATCTCCACCGCTGCAATTCGCTTGCCGTCATCGGCCCTTTTCTGAAACTCAATGAACTTGTCGAAGTTCAGATAGCGATAGATTTCACTGGCCATCGAGTCGATGTTTCGGGCGTACTCCATGTACTCCTCAACCGTAGGCAGACGACCGAGGACGGCGCCGACGGCGGCGAGCTCAGCGCTCGTTAAGTACACGTTCGCGCCATCGCCTAACCGGTTCGGGAAGTTACGCGTGCTGGTCGATAGCACTGTCGAGTTTGCGGCGACTCTTGCCTGATTGCCCATGCACAGAGAGCACCCGGGCATTTCGGTGCGAGCGCCGGCTTTACCGAAAATGTTGTAGTAGCCCTCATCCATGAGTTGCTGCTCGTCCATCCTTGTGGGCGGCGCGATCCACATGCGGGTGCTGATGCCACCTTTGTGTTGCTCCAGCAGCTTGCCGGCAGCTCTGAAGTGACCGATATTGGTCATGCAAGATCCGATGAAGACTTCATCAACCTTGTCACCTGCTACATCTGATAGCCAGCGCGCGTCATCAGGATCGTTAGGAGCACAGACAATAGGCTCGGTGACCTCGGCAAGGTCGATGTCGATGACAGCGGCGTACTCGGCGTCGTCATCGGCCTTCATGAGTTTTGGGTTTTCGAGCCACTCTTCCATCTTGCGCGCACGGCGCTCGAGCGTCCGCTTATCACCGTAGTCTTCGGCGATCATCGATCGCAGCAGAACGATGTTGGAGTTCAGGTATTCGCGAATCGAGTCCTCGGAGAGTTCGATAGTACAGCCAGCGGCCGAGCGCTCCGCTGAGGCGTCAGACAATTCGAATGCTTGCTCTACAGTCAGATCACCGAGCCCTTCGATCTCCAGGATCCGACCTGAGAAGATGTTCTTTTTGCCTTTTTTCTCAACCGTAAGCAGTCCCTGCTTGATCGCATACAGCGGGATGGCGTGCACCAAGTCGCGCAGTGTAATGCCCGGTCGCATCTCGCCCTTGAAGCGCACGAGAACCGATTCCGGCATATCGAGCGGCATCACACCGGTCGCTGCCGCGAAGGCTACGAGACCGGATCCCGCAGGGAACGAGATGCCCATGGGGAAGCGGGTGTGCGAGTCGCCGCCGGTGCCGACGGTGTCGGGCAGCAGCATGCGGTTCAGCCAGCTGTGAATCACACCATCGCCAGGGCGCAGCGACACGCCGCCGCGGGTCATGATGAAGTCCGGTAGCGTGTGCTGGGTGTCGATGTCGATGGGCTTGGGATAGGCCGCGGTGTGACAGAAGCTCTGCATCACCAGATCTGCCGAGAAGCCAAGGCAGGCCAGATCCTTAAGTTCATCCCGGGTCATAGGGCCGGTAGTGTCCTGCGAGCCAACGGTGGTCATAAGCGGTTCGCAGTAGGTGCCAGGGCGGATGCCTTCCATGTTGCAGGCCCGACCGACCATCTTTTGCGCGAGGGAGAAACCCTTATCGCTTTCCATCGGCTGATCGGGTTTGCGGAATAGATCCGAGGCGGGTAGACCGAGAGCCTCGCGTGCTCGTGTGGTCAGACCACGCCCGATAATCAGGTTGATGCGACCGCCGGCGCGGACTTCATCCAGCAGCACATCAGACTTGAGTTCGAACTCCGAGATGGTCTCTCCGGCTTCGTTCAGAATCTTGCCGTCGTAGGGGCGGATCTCAATGACGTCCCCCATGTGAATGTCGTCCACCGGGGCTTCAAACACCAGAGCTCCGGCGTCTTCCATGGTGTTATAGAAGATCGGCGCGACTTTGCCGCCGATGCAGATGCCGCCGCCTTTTTTGTTCGGCACTCCGGGAATGTCATCGCCAAAGAACCACAGCACCGAATTGGTTGCAGACTTGCGCGAGGATCCAGTACCTACCACGTCGCCGACGAAGGCGACTTCGTAGCCCATGTCCTGAATCTCTTTGACCTGCTTCATGGGGCCGGTAACGCCGTGTTCTTCGGGTTCCAGTCCGTCTCGTGTCATTTTATACATGGCGAGTGCATGCAAGGGAATGTCGGGTCGGCTCCAGGCATCCGGGGCAGGGGAGAGGTCGTCGGTATTGGTCTCGCCAGTGACCTTGAACACGGCGGTTTTGATAGATTCGGGCACCGGGTCACGGCGGGTGAACCAATCCCCGTCGGCCCAGCTTTGCATAACTTCCTGTGCGAGGCCGTTGCCATTCTTGGCGAGCTCTGCCACGTCATGAAACGCGTCGAATACTAAAAGTGTGTGCTTGAGTTCCTCAGCCGCGAGGGGGGCGTGGGCATCGTCTTTCAGCAGACTGACAAGGGTTTCGATGTTGTAGCCCCCATGCATATCGCCCAGCAGCTTGATAGCGTGCGCCCGGTCAATCAGTGCGCAGTCGCTCTCGCCTTTGGCGATGGACGACAGAAAGCCGGCTTTCACATACGCAGCTTCGTCCACACCTGGTGGGACGCGCGTGGCGAGCAGTTCGAGCAGAAATTCTTCCTCGCCGGTCGGTGGCTCTTTGATGAGTTCGATCAATCCTGCGACTTGCTCGGCGCTGAGCGGTTGGGGAGGAATGCCCTGTTCGGCGCGTTCGGCTTCGTGACTACGATAGGCTTCTAACACAGTATTGTCCTTTTTTTGGTTCGGCTTTTCTGTGTCAGCGGCTTTTGGCGGCTTCCACGATCAGCGTCGGTCCCGGGTGCAGCCACTCTTTGATGGCTTAGCACGTAATAGGCCTTTTATTTAGGCCCATCCTATGGTCAGCAAGGGTGAGCGAGTGGGGGTGGCCTCGCTTTCGCCGTGGCTGGTCACACGCTGCTTGCTGTCGACTGCATCGCGGCGCCGTCGGACTCTAAACCGATTGCTTTTCTGACTAGCTTGTTAACGTCTTAGCAATCTAGCGATAAAAGAGCCTAATAGTCAGTCCCTTGCTGGGTTTTTCATCGGGCGCTCATTGGGGTGGGTTGTGCATTTTGTTTGGTTACAGCAGCAGCGATGACTGTCGCTTAAGTTCGCGCCTTATTCATCGCTTCAGATACAGTCACTACAAAGCACGCTGGATACGGCACAAACAAGCCGAATCTTATTGCGAAGCGCTGCTGTCTTGACTGTTGGATCGACCCAGTCACTTAAAAACCAGCCACTGCTAATGCCGCAGCAATTACGCTGTCTTGCCATCCCCCGATGCGAAGCCCTATAAACTTCGGGACTAAGTATAAAGTAGCGATGTAAACAGCACCATAAAGCGATGGATTATGGGTAGAATTCATGGGGTGAATGAAATTTTAGGGTCATATATTCCTCTGAATGATACCCGGGTGGATATGAACTCCAAGCCGAACGTTTGGTGTCCATCTTAGCTTTCGCGATGTATCGCGGTTGAGTGACTGCAGAGACGGCATAGGCTGGGCGTATTATCGGCTGCGTTTACGCAGCGGCAGATCGTTCGAAGAGGAGAATATGAATACGTTGACAGCAGAGCCAGTGTCTGAGCGACCGAACAAAATCAAAGTGGGAAAAGGAGAGGTTGATCTGGGCCCGCTGAAGGAGTTTTTACCCTGCGAGACGCCCGAGGCCTGGATCGTCGAGGCCGCGCGGCCGGAGAATTTACCAACCCTGCTGATTGATCACGCTAACTGCGAGAAAAAAGCGGCGTCTACGGCGCTGAATTTGATGTATCGCTATACAGAGCATGGGGTCCTATTGCAGAAGCTCTCCCGCCTGGCACGAGAGGAACTTCGTCACTTCGAGCAGGTTCACGAGATTGTAGAAGCCCGGGGGATCGGCTACCCACATCTTTCAGCGGCGCGTTACGCGCAGGGCCTGCATACGCTGGTGAGCAAAAACGAGCCCGAGCGATTGATCGATACCCTTTTGATCGGCGCCATCATCGAGGCACGCTCCTGCGAACGTTTTGCGGCGCTACTCCCGGTACTGGATGGCGAACTTGCAAAGTTCTACGAGAGCCTGCTGCGCTCCGAGGCGCGCCACTTCATGGACTACTTGACGTACGCCGAGACCATTAGCACTAAGGGCCTGGTCGATGAAAGACTGGCGCCGCTACTCGCCAAAGAGCGTGAGCTGATCGAAGGCGAGGATCCGGTGTTTCGTTTTCACTCGGGTGTGCCAGCGTAGTTCGAGTCCAAATCGCTCCTACGAAAATGCGTCAGAAGAGTTTTCGTTCTATGACGCCATTGTTTAGCTCGATTACCTGAGCTGATCGGTCCCAGTCCCCCAGTACCCAGCGCTGTCCGAATTCGTGTTGATGGTGGGCCGGGCGGTGGGTGTGTCCGTGGATGAGGTGTTGGCAGTTGTAGGCATTGAGTGCGTTCTCCACCTCGTCGATCGTCACGTCCATAATGTCCTCGGGTTTTCGGCTGCCGGCGTGTTTGCTGGCGGCGCGAAGCTGGAGGGCGAGGGCACGACGTTGTTCCAGAGTCTGAGCCAGCGCTTGCGCCTGCCATTCACTCGACCGCGACATAGTTCGAAATGCTTGATACTCCTGATCGGCCGTGCATAAGCTATCGCCATGCATCAGTAACAGTCGTTGACCTTCCCATTCGAGCACGGTGGGATCGGCTAGGAGGGTGGCACCCACACGATTGGCGAAGCTGTCGCCTAGAAGAAAGTCGCGATTCCCGTGCATTAGATACAGCAGCGGACCGGCGTTTGAATACGCTCTCAACAGGCTGGCGACGGTCCTGGCAATGGGCGCATCGTCGTCATCGCCAATCCAGAATTCAAACAGATCGCCGAGGATGTAAAGCGCTTCAGCTTCGCGCCTGGCATCCAGGAATTCTGCAAACAGCTGTGTTACGTCGGGGCGCTCTTCGGAAAGATGCAGGTCAGCGATAAAGTGGATCGCATTATTCACCGATCGCACCTGCGCCAGAGTCGCTATCAACCATCAGCGTCACAATCGAAGGAGCACCGTAGTCAGAACCGTAGTCAGAACCGTATTCAGAACAGAGCAGTGGGTGGCGTCGAAAGCGCTAAAAGTACTGAGCATGTTAGAAGTGCTACAACGGTCAGGCACCCTGGGCGGCATTTTGCTCGCAAGCACTGGTGCCGCTCAATCGTTCGCCGCTGCGGCCTGGTTCTCGGATGTCAGGGGGTGCTCCCGGGGTCTTCGCCCGCGGCCAGTAAAATAACTGGAGCGTTAGCAAAACCTGGGAAGAAACTGTATCGGTCAGCCGTCGGCGGTCTCCGCCTCTTCTTCGGCGACTTCCACCGACTGAATCAGAACCGGATCTACGGGAACGTCCTGATGCCCTGCGCGCGAGGTGGTCGCGACGGCTCGGATTTTGTTGAGGACCTCATCGCCTTCGACAACTTTCCCAAACACCGCGTAACCCCATCCCTGCATGTTTTTGCCGCTGTGGTTCAAGAAGTCGTTGTCTTTAACGTTGATGAAGAATTGAGCGGTGGCTGAGTGTGGATCCATGGTACGCGCCATGGCGACCGTGCCGTAGTCGTTGACCAAGCCATTGTCGGCTTCGTTCTCGATCGGCTCGCGAGTAGTTTTCTGACGCATTTCCGGGTCGAAACCCCCGCCCTGGATCATAAAGTTATCGATCACGCGATGGAAAATCGTTCCGTCATAGAACCCGTCTCGGGCGTACTCTAAAAAGTTGGCGACAGTCGCTGGCGCTTTCTCTGGATCGAGTTCAAGCTTGATCGGGCCGTAGGTAGTGTGCAGCGTTACCATGAAGAGCGTTTCCTGAAGTGGTCGTGTCGAGCCGACGCACGTTGCAGTGCCGGTGGCCGCTGAATTTCAGCTGGACTGGCCGACCGTTTGCGTCGGGCGGCGAATGGTACGCGTTTTTTCTAGAAGTTAGTACCTTGAAAATGCGGTAATTGCACCTTGAGCCGAGGCGCGCTTAACGTCCCACGCCATAGTAATCGAAACCGGCGCTTTCCATGAGATTGCGCTCATAAACATTGCGTAGATCGATAAATACCTGACCGCGCATCAGTTCTCTGACTCGTGCAAGATTAAGGCCGCGATACTCGTTCCACTCGGTCATTAGAACAGCCGCATCGGCGCCGCTCAGCGCTTCTTCTATCGACCGCGAAAACTCTACGGATTCTGGTAAAAGTAGCCTGGCCTCTTGTGTTCCCTGGGGGTCGTGCGCGCGAATTCTGGCCCCACGATCGGCTAGCGCTGGTAAGATGGCCAGAGCAGGCGCGTCGCGCATGTCGTCGGTTTCTGGCTTGAACGTCAGCCCAAGAACGGCGATGGTTTTGTCGGCTTCAGAACCTCCAAGGGCGCTGCGAATCTTCGCGACCATGCGCGCTTTTTGCGAAGCATTCACTTCGGTCACAGCCTCAATGATGCGGCTTGGGGCGCCATGTTCCTGGGCGATACGAATTAGGGCCAACGTATCTTTGGGGAAGCAGGATCCTCCATAACCCGGGCCTGCGTGGAGGAATTTTCGTCCGATGCGGTTATCCATGCCCATTCCTTTGGCCACGGCATTGACGTCAGCACCGGTTTGTTCGCAAAGCAGGCTGATCTCGTTGATAAAACTGATCTTCGTCGCCAGGAATGCGTTGGCGGCGTATTTGATTAACTCTGCGCTCTCAAGGTCGGTTACCAATATCGGAGCTTCGATCAGGTTCAGTGGACGATACAACTCCCGCAGAAGTGTTTCGGCCCGCTCGGTCTCGACGCCGATCACTACCCGGTCGGGGCGCATGAAGTCGCCGATTGCCGATCCCTCCCGCAGAAACTCAGGATTGGAGGCTACGTCGACATCTGCGATTGGGTTGGCCTTTTTGATGACGCGCGATACTTCGCGCGCGGTGCCAACGGGCACTGTGGATTTGTCAACGATGACGGTGTAGCCGGACAGCAGACCGGCAACGTCTTCTGCGGCCGAATAGACATATTTGAGATCAGCGTGCCCGTCGCCACGCCGAGTCGGTGTGCCGACCGCGATAAACACCAGGTCTGCACCAGGAACATGGTCGGCGAGCGAGCTATCAAAGGCCAGTCGACCAGCTTTGGTGTTTTTCGCGACGAGCTGGTCAAGGCCTGGTTCGAAGATCGGTATCTCCCCCGCCCGCAGCTTTTCGATCCTCTCACGATCGAGGTCAACGCAAATAACCGAGGCTCCAAACTCGGCAAAACATGCCCCAGATACCAGCCCTACATAGCCGGCGCCAACCATCACTACCTTCACAAAAGGTCCTCACTATCAAACTTACCGGACCATAGTGGCCGATCTCGGCAGACCGTGCATGGTACTGCCTTGATCGTCAATAGATCTCAAGCGGCTTGATCTTGTTAGAGAAGCCCTGCAACCAAAATGATGAGCAAGCCAGCTTGAATCACCGTCGGTCACTTATTACTGGCGCCAGCCTAACAATCCTCGCGTTTCAGAAGTGGCTACTGCGCACTTGCCGGAACTATACTTCCTCGTCATGGATTCGCGTCTTGACATCATCGTGAATGCAAGGGGCCCATAGAACGTTCCGCGGGACTCACCACACTCTGGCGCTGCAATAAGAACAACCGGCAGACGGCGGCCTCTCGCCGTACCCCCTGCCACTCGGTTCGTTGCACAGCTATACTCCGGCTCGTTTCAATATCGCCAGTGACCTGGCTTTGGTCGCAGAGATTTGCGCTTGCCGGCCGCTTTGGCGGGCGGGCCCGGCTCCTACACTCTGGCCCGTGATGCGGAGCTCACGCTCTTTGCACTGAAGACGCCAGCACCACAACTTCGTTTTGGGAGACATTCGGTTGGAAACAACCACCAGTAACAATTTTTTGCGCAGTCTGATTCGGGACGATATAGATTCCGGTCGAGTCAAAACAGTGGTGACTCGTTTTCCGCCCGAACCGAACGGCTATTTGCACATCGGTCACGCTAAGTCGATCAGCGTTAACTTCGGATTGGCGGAAGAGTTTGCGGGAGTTTGCCACCTGCGCTTTGACGACACGAATCCCGAGAAGGAGTCGCAGGAGTTCATCGAAGCCATCCAGGAGGATGTGCGTTGGCTTGGTTATCACTGGGATGGCGCCGTGCGGTTTGCTTCGAGCTATTTTGATCAGCTGTATGAGTGGGCCGAGTATCTGGTGGCTGAGGGCAAAGCCTACGTGGACGACCTGAGCGCCGAGGAAGCGCGCGAGTATCGGGGTACGTTGACGCAACCCGGGCGTAACAGCCCGCACCGTGAGCGCAGTGTCGATGAAAACCTCGGTCTGCTACGCCAGATGCGCGCAGGGGAGTTTGACGAAGGTGCATGCGTGTTGCGAGCAAAGATCGATATGGCGCATCCTAATATGAATATGCGCGATCCCATTCTGTATCGGATCCGGCACGCGTCCCATCACCAAACTGGCGATGACTGGCCAATCTACCCGACCTACGATTTCGCGCACGGGCAAGAGGACGCAATAGAAGGAATCACTCACTCAATCTGTACCTTGGAGTTTGAGGATCACCGGCCGCTTTACGACTGGTTCATCGAGAACTTACCGGTACCCGCTCGGCCTCGGCAGTACGAGTTTGGTCGGCTGAACACCAGCTACACCGTCACCAGCAAACGTAAACTGAAGCAGCTCGTGGATGAAAGTATCGTTAGTGGCTGGGATGATCCGCGCATGCCCACCATAGCGGGTATGCGGCGCCGGGGGTTTACACCCGCTGCTATTCGTCAGTTCTGCGAAATGGTGGGAACCACACGTTCCGACGGTGTGGTTGATATTGCGATGCTGGAGCATGCCATTCGCGACGATCTCAATCAAAATGCGCCGCGGGCGATGTGTGTTCTAAAGCCGCTGCCGGTGACGTTGCGCAACTACACTGATGTTGTCGATGGTGACCATGCACCGCTGTTGGCGCCGAGCCATCCGAGCCGCGATGATTTGGGTGTCAGGGCGCTGCCTTTTTCGTCTGAGCTCTATATTGATGCAGAGGACTTTCGCGAGTCGGCGAACAAGAAATACAAGCGGCTGGTGCTCGGCAAACGCGTCCGCTTACGAAACGCTTATGTGATCGAGGCCGTGGACTTCGAAAAGAACGCCGATGGAGAGGTCATACGGGTCGTTGCTGACCTGGTGCCTAATACGCTTGGCCAAGACCCCGCGGATGGCGTCAAACCGAAAGGGGTGATTCACTGGGTCGAAAAACACAGCGCCGTGCCCGCGATGCTGCGCCTCTACGATCGTCTTTTCACCGATGAAGCTCCGGATCGCGGTGGCGCTGATTACATGGAGCTATTAAACTCCGAAGCGTTAGTAGAGATAAGCGAGGCGTGGCTGGAGCCTGGGGCTGCAACGGCTGAGCCCGAGCAACACTTCCAGTTTGAACGCGAAGGGTATTTTGTCGCAGATCGCCATGATCACACTCCAGAGAAGCCCGTATTCAACCGCACAATCGGCCTGCGTGATGTGTGGGCAGGTCGCGCCGCCTAGCGTTCCGAGTCGTAGACCTCAGGGATGCCGTTTATGATTAGGCGCATGACAAAGTCAGCAGCCACTCACCGCTGTTGCATCTGTTGCTTCGCTCAACGCTCGCAGTAGCTCTCGCCATTTCCTCTTAGCTCTAGCCAGAGCTCAGACAAGATCTCAGAAAAGAGCTCGCACAGGAGCTTACGAAGACTTTATGCCAGCAGCGGCGTACGCTGGCTGGTACTTGTAGAACCAGCAGCACCAAGAAATCAAACAAACCTACCATATGCACGAAAAGTCGCACGAAAAGACCCACGAACGGAACGGCAGTGGTGCGAGCACCGCCGGCCAAATATACAGAGGGAGAGTAGTCAAACCATGAGCCTATACATCACCAACACGCAATCAGGTCAAAAAGAACTTTTTGAGCCGATCAATGCGGATTGTGTGCGGATGTATGTGTGTGGACCGACGGTTTACAACCTCGCGCATATTGGCAACGCCAGGCCCGTTGTGGTTTTCGACACCCTCTATCGGCTGCTCAAAACCCAGTTCGATAACGTGCAATACGGGCGCAACGTCACCGATATTGATGACAAAATCATCACGGCAGCACGCGAGCGTGGCGTCGGCATAGACGAAATCACTTCTGAATTCACGCAGAAATATAGGGAAGACGTGGCCGCGCTGAATGCGCTGACTCCGGATCTTGAGCCCCATGCCACTGAGAACATCGAGCCAATGCATAAGCTCATCAACGCTTTGCTCGATCGAGGTCACGCCTACGAGGCTGACAGACACGTGCTGTTTGATGTCACGTCATCGGCTGACTACGGCCGCCTGTCCGGTCGTTCGCTAGATGACATGATGGCTGGCGCCCGTGTTGAGGTGGCCAGTTACAAGCGCCACCCCGGCGATTTTATCCTTTGGAAGCCATCGAGTTCCGACGAGCCGGGTTGGCAAAGCCCTTGGGGTCGCGGCAGGCCAGGGTGGCACCTTGAGTGTTCCGCGATGATTCGAGAGCATCTTGGCGAGACCATCGACATCCACGGGGGAGGGCGTGATTTGATTTTTCCCCATCACGAGAACGAGATTGCGCAAAGCTGCTGCGCCTATGGCGGTGACTTTGTGAAGTACTGGATGCACAACGCCTACGTCGATATGGACGGTGAGAAGATGTCAAAGTCGCTAGGTAACGTGCGCACAATTCGAGATTTGTTGGCGAACTATCCCGGGGAGGTACTCCGTCTCGCCTTGCTGACGGCGCACTACCGTTCTGCATTGAGTTTCTCGGAAGCACTGTTGGATCAAGCTCGGCAAACCCTTGATACGTTTTACACCGCGCTCCGTGAAGCAGCACACGAAGGCGACGCGGAAGAGCAGCAGCTTGTATTGGGCGATGAGGAACCAGCGTACACTGCGCTCTGTGATGATCTGAACACGCCGCTAGCGATCAGTGAGATGCATGCGCTGGCACGGGCGGTCCACAAAAGCGCGGGAAAAGAGCAGCGCGAAATCGCGCGCCGTCTGAAAGCCTGCGGGCAACTGTTGGGCGTATTGCAAGTCTCACCTAAACAGTGGTTTCAAACTGCGGTCGCCGCAAACGAGGACGCGCTGTCGGCTGAGCATATCGAGGTTATGATCGCAGAACGTGCTGTCGCGAAGGCGGAGCGAAATTTCCCACGCGCCGATGAGATTCGCGATAACTTGAATGCAGCAGGCGTGCAGCTTGAAGATGGTCCTAACGGCACTTCTTGGCGGCGTTCGTAGTTGTCTCGTAGTACGGAAGCCCTGCCGGACGAAGTTGCACAACAATTTACCCTTCGCATAGCTTTGATTGACGGGGAATAGGTGTGTAAGTACCATTCGGCGTCGTTTTTGGGTGTGGACTTGAAGCACGCCTCGCCCGAAGGTACCTTTTAGGGTGTTCGAGCAGAGCAAGGTGAGATCGGTCGCTGCGGTGCGGAGGCCTGAAAGCGTCTGAAAATGACTGAACGTGATTCAGAAAGGTAACGTCCAAGAATTTCGGGGTATAGCGCAGTCTGGTAGCGCGCCTGCTTTGGGAGCAGGATGTCGGGAGTTCGAATCTCTCTACCCCGACCACTTTTTGACGGCCGATGTCGCAGTGAGTTTTCGGCTGCAGTGTGTGTCTGCTCTAAGTGTCCAAGCGAATGTATCCAAGCAAATGTGTCCACGCGAAAGCGTCTCCGCGGGACCTTGAATAGAAAAATCGAGCGGTTCAACCATAAAGTCGGATTCGCTTAAGAAGTTGTGGTGACCGTAGCTCACCAGGTAGAGCACCGGATTGTGGCTCCGGAGGTAGGGGGTTCGAGACCCCTCGGTCACCCCATTTTTTTGATGCACTGTTTAGGACCGAAGATCGTGCCAAAGGTCTGTAGTCCTGTGTAAAGCGCGTGCCATGCGCCCATAGCTCAGCTGGATAGAGCATCGGCCTTCTAAGCCGGCGGTCGGAGGTTCGAATCCTCCTGGGCGCGCCACCGATTTACGGTTCAGTCGACAGTTTAAGAGTCCCACGGTTTTGTTTTTCCCGAAGATTAGATACGTTGGCGGCTGGCGCGCGTTTGTCTTGTATCGCTCTGAGCACTTTTATCTCTCTGGGCACTTTGCGTTCACGAAGCGATGTTTCGCAAAGAATTGATCGACGAAGTACGAGAGACCGCGCGAAGGAAAGCACAGCGAAGTGTGCTCGAAGTAGTGTCTATCGGTTGGTTCGCTAAGGCTATCCAGAGCGACATCTTTGTAATTTGAATTCCCGCCTGCTGTGGTGCGGCCTTTGCCTTGGCTAGCGCGGTTTTTAAGAACGTGTAGGACCAATGCCCACCTGTCCCAAGTGCTCCGGCGTCAGCATCCGAAAATCACGCAGGCAGAGTCGGCAACTGCGCGGCAACTCGTGGTTTCGCTCCGCTTACCGCTGCGATGATTGCGGGGCGCGATTTCATGCAGTTGATAAGCTTCTAGTATCAGCTTTTGCTACGCCGCCATTGCTATTTCTTGGTGTCGTGGCCAGCATCTATCTTGGTTCAGCCGACAACCGAATCCTTGCGGGTCGCGTTCCCCAATCTACACCTGAGAGTGACGAGATCACTCCCGACTTCCTGGCGTCGTTACCGGTCGCATCGAAAGGGGAAATCGACCGTTTGAAAGCCGATGTGAAGAATGGCAGTCAGTTAGCGCAATTCCAACTGGCGCAGATCTACTATCAGGAATTCTTGAGAACAGGCGATATCGCCTTGCAGCTAACATCCACGGACATGCTCCGATCGGGGGCCGATCAGGGTTTTCTCCAGGCTCAAACCGAGCTGGGTAGGCGTTACATGTCCGGCCAGGGAGTCGTCCAGGACTTTGCCCAAGCGGCCGAATGGCTTAAGCGCGCCGCAGAGCAAGGTGATTCTTCGGCTATGTTTGGTTTAGGGGAGATGGCCCGCGCGAAGCAGGCTCCCGGCTATGACGTGATCGATGCTTATGTTTGGCTTAATCTCGCCGCCGCACGAGGCGAACGAGACGCGATCGAAGTCAGAGATCGAGTGGTACGATCACTATCGGCCGAGGAATTGAAAGAAGCGCAGCGCAAGTCGCGCAGTCTTGACGAATCGCTTCCAAGGCCTGCTCTCGATGCGTCGCTGTTGCCGGTGTCGACTGGCCTTTAATGAAGCGCCCGGGAGTGGCTTCTCACTCAATGACACGTGCTCCGGTTTCGGTTTGCAAGGCTCGGCTTGGAACTAGCTTCCTGACTCGGCGCTAAGAAGCCGTAGTCCCCAGTTCATTCGACAGCCTATCTCGTTTTCTTCAAACCCCAAGGTCTCGCTGATCCCGGCGACGATCTCGTCGTAGTCGGCGAGATCCAGGCCGAACATTAGCGATGCAAACCGGCTCATGGCACGACTGTCCCTAAAATTCCAGTGATACTTGAGCGATCGATCCTCGGTAATGGTAAATCCCGCGTTCGCCAGCTCCGCACGAAAGCCCTCGTCGACAAAGCGGCCCTTGTGTCCGTCCGGATTGTTGGCGTTGACAAATCCATTCAGGAATCGATCGACGATTGAATCGGTCTCTACTTCTAAGATCACCACACGACCTTGGGGCTTGAGAACGCGGGCGAACTCGGAAAACACAGCGCCTAAGCTCTCCGCGTGGTGTAGTCCGGCAATACTGACAAGTGCGTCGGCCGTGTTGTCGATTACCGGGATATTCGTCAGTGGCGCTATGTAGACGCGAGAATCATTGGGATTGCGCCCCCTCTTACGCGCACCTTGATCCTGGCGAAATTCGACGGCTGGATCGACCTCGAGAATATTCAGTCCGAGCTCGGGAGGGAGGAAGCTGCTCAAATAGCCGCCTCCCGCGGGTGCGTCAATAATCGTCTCACCGGTTATCGGATTCAGCGCATTTATGGCGGCGAGAAACTCCTCTGCACGTGCGCGCGGATACTGGGTCATTGCGTGGTTATATTCACGCCCCCGCTTCGCAAAGATACTCTCGTAGCCTTCAGAACCTATCGGCGACGCGGCAGCATGCTTCACCTCGAACACCATATTTCGATACCGTCATTAATGGAATTCGCGGGATGCTAGCAAAGGTCTGGGGGAAGTAACGGTTTTGACACCGTTGTTTTGTCAGCTCTGTGGGCGTTGTCCCAGTTCCAGGCAAAACGCCCGGCTCCTAAGCACTCAGTGTCGATTCTGTGACCCAAATACGCGTGCGAAAAGCATACGTTTGTGCCCGTCCTGAATGAAGCCTTGGTCGGGGTCTACATTGAGGTCCCTCAATGCGGCTGTCATTCGGGCCAGTGCGAGCTGCGCATCGTAACTGTCAGGCGCGAGTTTGTTTTCTCGCGCGAGTTCGAGAATTAGATCGGTCGCCATCTGGGTGAGCTTGCGCTCGTTTTGACGCTGAGACTGGTAAAGAGGATTAGGCACAAGATCCGTGCCGAAGAGCAAAAAAGCCTCCCAGTGTCGGTGGTCCGCATCGTTAGCGAGCCGCGACGCCAAGTAACGCACCAGCAGGTCCAGATCAATGGACGAAGGCACTATGTCCTCCGTGAGCCAACCTCTTATCTGTCGAGTTGTCCAGTCGGGAACCAGCGCCGCGAGAACGGAGGGGCGCTGGCGAGCGATCTCCCGTTCGCCGGCAAGCGAAAACAGCATGTTGAGTCGTGCCGAAAAACCTGGGCGTTTAGTTGAAGCTAGCGGTGCAATCGCTGCTACCGCCTGCCGCCGCTGCTCGCTCTCCGCCGCGTCTCTGTCTTGTTCCTGCAAGTCTCGTCGAGATTGCCCTTGAGATTGTCCTCGAGATTGTCTTCGAGACTGTCCTCGAGAGTGCGGTACTAGTCGAGTTACTTCGGCCAAGACTCTTTTACCCCTTAAACCGTAGTCGCAGTTTAACGAGAACTAGACCGCCCGTGAATCCCGCTATCCGTTCTGCCTGCGCATTCGCCGGTGTTTTCCTGGCCACCGCTTAGCGTCGCCGGTTTGAATCATCCGGGCTATGCACACCATCGCCTCCCGGTATGACGCTGTGAAGTCGAAAGAGGCCTAGATCGAGTTCCGTTATGCAATCACCCCGGGATCGGGTTACGGCCTCACTGAGTCGATCCTGCAGCTCTACAAGATTACCTGGCCAGCTGTGTTTCGCCAGCGCCTGTTTTGCTTCCGTGGTTAGCCTCAGAGAGTGCTTGTGCTGCAGCTTTGACTCGACCACTAGGATTTTCTCTGCCCAATCCATGAGTTCGTCCGAACGCTCGCGAAGTGGCGCAAGAACCACGACGCCGGCACCAAATGCCGACGCAAGACTTGGATGCAGCTGCCCAATTCCGATCATCGATGCAGGCTTTTTAGGCAGAGTGATTGCAAACCTCATAGGCGGCAGGTGCTGCTCTCCGCGCTCGCCAACGATTGACCGGGTTTGAATCGCCCAGGCAAACTGTTCTTGTAATTCAGGATGCATCTTGCACGGCTCACGGAGCAACAGAGTCTGATGGGCGCAAGAACTAAGCATAGTCGCAAGCTCCGCACCGCGGTTAGGGTCAGACCAGTCTTCACCGCTTTGAACGACCATTCCGGAAACTTCGTTCAGACCGCAGTTTTTGACGGCATAAGCCAACAGCTCTGCTCGCGCTGATCCGGCTTCGCCGACCAGCGCGACAGGTGCGTCCAGTTGTAACAGTGTGTCGAGTTCCCATCGTTGCGGCAGGCCAGAATTAATCTCATACAGGCTGTAGGCTGTGTCTTGCCGGTTTGATTCGTTACTACTCGCGTCGTAGCGTAACGCCTGAGCTGTCAACATTCCCAGGTAATCGCCAATTACCACCCCCAAACGCTGTTCTGGTTTGCTGACGGGGTCTTTAGCTGAGCCGTCGATATGTTTGCGAACACACAATAGTGCTCCCAGCCTTTCGCCCTGATGGTGAAGCGGCACCAGAATAAACTGCATATCGTTGTGAACAAGAAACTGCAGCTCATCACCTGCAACGATCAGTTCGCTGAGTAACCCTGCGGTGATTTCGTCAAGGTCCGGCGCGTCGTCCGCAGCCGTGTGGTCTCTGCTGAGGCTAATTTCCTTCCACGTCCAATCGCGATCCTGGCCGGCTGGGCACAGACCAAGACCGTACGCCTCAATGGTCGATTCTTCCGCAGTCGCGCGCTTGATTTGGGCTAGTAGACTTTCGAGCCCACTGATACTGTCGGGGGCAATATCCAGAACACGGGCTGCAATCCGAAAACCAAACTCCAAGCGATTGGGTTTCGTTGATGAGCCAGGCGAATCAGCGAGTGATTGGGGGGCGGGGCTGACTTCTCGCGCTGTAAAGCTGCCCGTAGCGGCAAGAACAACCATATCAGAGCCATGTTGGGCATGATCGAGAGCATCAATGGCGCTGGCTAATGCGGCGTTATCAGAGTGGTGCTGATTCCGGTAAGCAAGGCCGCCGCGAAGCTCGACTGAGGGTATCTGCCGCCGCAGTTCCTTGCCCACTGTCTCGATAAGCGCCCGACTAACGACGTAAGCCGTCCCTTCATCGGTCCGGGGCAGGACGACTCCGAGATTGCTGTTTTGTGGTTTTAGGACTACATCACCGACTCGCACGTTGCTTAACAGCAGAGCCTGAAGATTAAGCATCATCAGCCGGAGTTGCGTGGTGTTAAACGCAACATCGAGGTCGGGACAGCGCAACCCAACCATCAATAGGCTCGAACCGGCGTCCAGAACAAAATCTTGATTGTGTTGGAGATCGTGACGCAGGTCACGGAGCATCATCAGCGAGCAGAGCTCACGGCGATGTTCGACTGTGATGAGCTGTAAACTACAGAGGATCGAACCGCCTTCCCTTGCTTGCAGCGCGATACATGGCAAGCGGGCGTTGCGGCGTTGGTCGACTAGTTTTTGCAGGCGCTCAAAGCCTTGCGAATCCAAGGCGTCGACGCGAACAATATCTTCCCAGTGCTGGTCAATGAGTTCATCGGGCGAATACTCCAGTAACTCGCAAGCTCGCTCATTAAAATCGATAACGAAACCATCCGGGCCGATGTACAACAAAACATCCCCCATCTGCTCCAGGATGGTCTGCATCTGCAATCGGGTTTCTTCCTCGTTGCGCGTGAGCTCAAGCCGGCGCAGGGCGAGGCTAATCAGCTGCTGGATCCTTGTATTAACTTCGGCGCCGTTTTTTTGGATAAACCCAATAGGGTCGCTCTGGGTTGCCCGTGTGACCACGGCAGGGTCGTAGTCGGCGAAGGCGGTAAGGAAAATGGCTGGGATGTTATATCGATCCCGGGCATGCTTTGCGAGTGCTGTGCCATCCTCGACACCTACCTCGAACCTAGGGCCGTCGGTCAAATTGATATCGGTGATCAGTAGATCGATTTTCTCGGCAGCGAGTGCCAGCAGAGCGTCCTCATAGTCGGCCGCCTCGGCGACCACACTGATCCCGATATCCAGCGACTCGACTGTGTAGATCAAGTCGTTTCGAAATTCCCGCTCGTTTTCGACGACAAGCGCACGATACTCGGGCGGGCTCTGCCGATAAAATCTCACTTCTAAGGTCTTACTCGTGATTTTCGTTGACTTCGTAAGCCGCACAGCATACAAAATCGCGATACAAATTTCTCATTCGACGCACGGGGGTTTGCGGCTCAACGAGCTGGCAAAATAAGCGGAGCCAGAAATTATGTGTCTCTTCCATAAATTGCTCCGTTTCCGCAGGTTGGTCAGGCCGTGTCTGCGTACGGTGCAGGGCCATATTGAGCGGCAATCGTGTTGACAACAACAAAACAATAAGTGGGACGCTGCTGTATGGGCTCAGATAACGCTAAGGGACGTCGTCGCCACCCTTTACCAGAGGGTATCGCACCACCTCCGCGCCACCGCACGTTTACGCGCGAGGAATTGGCCAAGCTATTTGTTAGCGCCGAAAACGGCCGCTCCTTCGCCGAGTTGGACGAAAACTCGAATGTGATGTGCACCTGGCAGTGCGAGCACGGCCATCGCTATCAAGAGTCTCGCGTTTCGCACAATCGCAGTAGGGGATGCCCGATCTGTGCGGTGAGCATCGCGACGCGTATGCCAGGGCTCGTTCAGTTCTGGGATACCGATAAGAACGATAAGCCCGTCACAGATATTTCGGCATACAGTCGGGAGCATCACCACTGGAAGTGCGAGTATGGACACGAATTCACCAGGCCGCCTTATCGTGTGCTCGCGACTGGCCATCAGTGCCAGGAATGCAGGCGACAGGGAAACACAGCCTGGAATATCGCCGGGAAACGCGAAGCGGGCGTAACCCTCGCCGATGCATTTCCAGAAATAGCGGCTGAATGGGACTACGACAAGAATCCACGGGGGCCGCGAGAGTACGCTCCCGGCAGTCAGCGAGTCGCCTATTGGATCTGCGAACACGGCTGTAGTTGGTCATCACCAATCTGCCATCGCACGAGCGCAGCCCGTCACCCTGCCAGTTGCCAGAAATGTAAGGCCATCGCCTATACCGCTCCGGAGCTTGCGGCCCAACTTCACCCCACGCTGAATCCCAAAGACACCGCTTATACGGTACGGAGAGGCTCTTCGGAGGTTCTGTCGTGGCAATGCGACTGTGGTCATGTTTTTGAGGCGTCTGTGGCCGCGCGCTTGCGGGCAGTTTACCCAGCCTCGTGCCCAAAGTGCCGCTCCATCGCGATTAAAGCACCCGAACTCATCAAGGCGTGCTGGGCGTATGAACGTAATGGTGATCTGGATCCCGAATCACTGAAAACTTCAAGTTCCGAAGAAGCCTGGTGGGTGCGAATGAATGCACTGGGCATACCCCCGGAAGCGAGAAAGCCGGAACATTTCGAGCGCAAACGGATTGGTTATCGTTACCGGCGTTACATCAACAATCCCGAGCGGGAAGTTGATCGCATTCGGCGCATACTCGAAGACGCTGATCCGGCCGGCACTTATCAAGCTGATACTTCCCAAGGAGGGCGGGCGCAAGGAGGGCAGGCGTCGGACGCCTCTGCGACCAAGACAGCATCACCGGTTTCACCACCTCAAAGTGATACCGAATCTATCTTGGAAAGCTCTATCTTAGAAGGCGCTAACTTGGAAGGTGCTGCCTTGGAAGGTGCTGCCTTGGAAGATGCTAACGAGTTTGAGCAGAATAATCGCAGCCACTCGAACGACAAGGCATGCTCCGGTTCGTGAACGTATCAATTGCCAGTGGCGGACCGCGATTTGCGCCGATCTGCTGAACCCGCTAACTCAAATCGCTGGTCAATATCGTCATTAGGGGTTGGTTGAATCAGTTTTGCCGGGATCGTAAAGCAGAAGGTCATGCCTGACCGGTCTTCGTCGCGCCCCAGACTGATACCAGTGCTAATACTCGGATCGCCCTTCAGCTCTCGCGCCAGCGCCACTACCTGGCGCAATCCTCCGCTAATACCGACCATTGGGCTCCTCTTGAGGGCCTGTTCAATCTCTGCGGTAGTGATTCCTGCACCATCATCACTGTAGCTGAAGCGAACCCCGGCGTGCTCAGGTCCGCGGTAGCCGGCCTGTTCGGAATTTAGGCCACGCAGATCGATACTGACGCCCAGAGGGCTAGCCTGTGAATGATGATGCTTATAGCTGTTCGTGAGCAATTCGTTAACGATCAGACCCAGATACTGCGCTTTTGAATAGGTCATAAAGACGTCTTCGAAGTAGACATGCACACGTACGTTTTCCTGCGATGCGAACAGATCGCGGACACCAGCTGTAATCTGACGAAGCATTTTGCCCACATTGATCGCCGTACTATCAGAGCGCTGAAGAAGATTGTGCACAGCTGACTGTACCTTGAGACGCGCATTCAGTTGATCGAGCGTGTGCCGGGTCTCGTCACTTTGTGCGGACCGCTGCATAACGCGAACGTTGGACGCAAAGCTGCTCAGGATGTTGCCTACGCGATGATGGATTTCGCGCAGTAGGATTTCCTTCTCACTTAATCGTCCGCGCATTTCAGCTTCCATTAGCTCGCGCCGGCGTTCGGCTTCGGCCACTGCCGCCATGCGCAGCAACTCTGCCCGATACTGAACGGCCCAGATCAGCAAGCCTACCGCCAGGGCTAGCGGTAATGCGATTCGCGTGTCTACTTTCCAGAGCATGTACCAGGGTGCCGATACATCTATGTCGAGAATGAGAGGTTTCGAAACTATCGCGCCCAGCGAATTTCGCATGGCAACTTTTACGCGTGTGATGCCCCATTCGTTTTCGCCCGTGATCGACACCGTAGAGCCCGTCAATGGCACCCATTGCTCGCGGCTGCCAAGCTGAAGCACATAGCTCGCGTCGATCGCGCTTACGTGATCGTAGAAACCATACTTAAGTTGAAGTACGCCCTCGCTCACCGCAGTGAACGGCAGCTCAATGCGAGCATTCTCTCCAAGCTCCAGGCGTTCAAGCACCGAAGTCTGATCGACCGTAACTTCAGGAAGTATGAGTCCGAAGGGCTCTCGCATTCTCTTTACGGGTTTGTCGAACTGAACGATCCCAGCCGGGGACACAAACAGTCTCTCACCGGAAGACAGTTGGATGGATGCATCAGGCCCATACTCAAACTCATTTGTTGGAAGTCCATGTGCGTAAGTCACGTGCGATAGCAGCGCATTCGCGTCCAGATCGAAGACATAGACACCATTGTTACTGGTCGCCCACAACTCGTTGTCTGAACTGCGCTGAAGATGCCAGACAGTACGATCACCCAGGTGTTCGTCCACGACCGGAACTGCTTCGAGTTCCATTCTGTTGCTTTCGAGTGCTGACTTGCGTAGCCGCATCACGCCATTGCCCTCGATTCCCATGAACACACCACCCTGTCCATCGTCGGCGATGGCGAATACTAATCCGGGAGGCTGCTGCGAAAACTCGTGAAATGTCGGTTCGGACCAAGCCCGGCCCGCAGCCGCGCCGCTATAGTCAACGATAAGCAGGTTTTGCTGGCCAACGATCAGATACCGGCTGCCTGGCAGCGCATGGATTCCGACGAGGTCGTCACTCTTAAGCAGCGTCGTGGCAGACCATTCGATACGCTCGGTAGTTCTACTGAGAGTAATCTCGACCAGTCCAAGTCGGTAAAGTGTGCTAAGCCAGCGATCTTCACCGATGCGATGGAGAGCGCTGACGCCTACGGATTCCAGGCTCTCTCCAGCGATGCTGGTGATGGAACTGACCGTCCAATTTCGCAGATCGAGTAGGTCGAACCCGCCGGCGAAATAACCCGCTATAAGAAGGTCTTCGTTCACTGACAGTGCGCTGATCGTTGCGTTCGAAGGACTGCTCGGCCCGGTCCGCAGACCCGGGATAGGATCCCCGGTAGCAGTGCGAAGTTCGTGAAGCACCTGCCGGTCTGGTTCGCCGCTCCAGAGTCCCTGCCCACCGACATAAAGCCTGCCGTTGGCTTCAGCAAGTGAGGAAATCGTGCCGGAGCCACTTACAGCCGGGGTGCGAAGCGCCTGAAAGTCTGTATCGATCGCGTAGTACAGGCCGAAATAGGTTCCCACCCAGACGTTGCCCACACGGTCGACCGTTACCGAGCTTACGGCGTTGCCCGGTTCCGGCAATGACACAACATCCCGATGGTCTGCCTGCGACCTGACAACGCTGGCCCCGGCCCCAAACCAGGTGGTGGAATTCGCGCCTAGATCCATGGCGCGAAAGTATGTTTGGTCTATTCCCGAACCGGTATCCGTGTCTTTCAGGTCGCCCAGATCATCCCGAGGCGTCCAGTTGAGCGATGAGTTCGGCAGCGTGAAATCCCGCTGGGCGATCCCTGAATCAGACCGCATCGGTTCCAGGCTAGGTCTCAAACCAAGGGCGCCGAGGCCCTGATTTCGCTCGAGATAAACAAGTTGATCGCCCGCAACGGACATGGCCACAACAGCGGTGCCCTCAGCGAATACCTGTTGGACATGAAACCGATCTTGCGAAAGGTTCAGCTCTAAAATCCCAGAGGATCCGGTCCCTACGAAGAGTCGATCGCCATAAGCGACTGCAGTGACGGCCGTCGAATCAGCGAGCGTGGGCAGATGGCGGTATTGAGCGTTCTCTTGCAGCGGTATCCCCCCGTCCAGTGAGAGCCTGTGTAGTTCGCCTTCAGAACTAACGGCGAGCACCGTTCCGTCGAACTCGAGAATCTCGACGATGTCCAGGCGAACGTTTCGGTCAGCTTGTGATTGCAAGACAATCGTGGGCCCGGCCTTGGTAACGGCTGATACTCCGCGACTTGTGCCTACCCATAATGCGTCGTCGGTCTCAAGCAGTACATTGACCACGCCAGAAGGCAGCCCGGTGTGTCCGTCGCGAGTCTGCGCATGCAGAGTTTGTGAACCATACTGGTATTGGACAAGCCCCTCGCGTGTCCCAACCCAGAGATCTCCATGTCGATCTACATGTATCGCGTGAACCGTGCTCTGAGGTAGTTCGATACCATCAAATTTTCTAAGAGCGAAAGACTCGCGGCGGATTGAGGACCCTGAATGTTCCGCAAGGGTGCGAGGCGGTGCGCAGACGAATGCCAGCTCCGCAAAAAAGACAACAAAGATAATTAATCGCACCACGACGCCATTATGAGGCGTGGGAGCTCACGCTGCCAGCGGTGGCGTCCAAATTGACGCTTCGCCTGTCAGCTAGAGACACTCAGAACTCCTTCAGAGGCTCCCTTCATAGAAGTCAGACCGGTGGTATCGCACGGCGGAGCGTTGGTTAGGCGGTTCTCGCTCAGGACTTCAGGCCCGCCATGAATGTGCGTGTTGCACTGCGTAGCATTTCGTCCACGTCGGCGTCGGGGTGAAAGTGCGGTAGCTTGCCGCTCATCCGTATGGCACTCAGTCCATGGACTAAGGACCACAACTTAACCGCGGTATCACGTACATCGACACCACTGATTGCCTCAGCATCGAGATAGGATTCGACTGCGTCCAAGAGATGAAAAAAACCAGAAGCTTTCCTGTCGAAGGCCTGGGGATCGATGGATCGCGCACCGATGTCTCCCCACATTAAATCGTAGAAAGAAGCTTTTTCGGTGACGTAATTCATGTACGAACTACCAAGAGCCAGGATCCGTTCCAGACTACCCCGGGGTTGCTCGGCCGCTGCGGCACCGGCCACGGTCCCCAGACCGAAGAACGCTAATTGCGATACGGCCTCAAGCAACGCATCTCGATCACGGAAGTGACGATACGGAGCGGCATTGCTTACACCCGCTCGTCGCGCGGCGTCGGCCATCGTAAAGTTTAGAGATCCCGACTCTTCTATTAGCTCAGCACAGGCGACGATGAGCGCGTTTCGGAGATCACCGTGGTGATACGTTTTGAGAGATGAAACGCTCACAGGCACTTTTTTATGAAAGTCGAGTCACGTCGGACTCGTTGCCAAACCATTGGATGCATCCTTTGTCGTGGCCGTCGCGGCGAATTCTGTCGCGACCTCCATTGCAGCTTGTCTTCCGTGATGTTTGCGCTTGTATACAAGCATAAACATAGGCGGCACGTAAAAGAACGAAACAATTGTAGACAGGAGCACGCCACCAGCGATCGACATCGCAAAAGGAGGCCAGAACAAACCACCGTCCAGGATCAGCGGCAGGAACCCGCCGAAGGTTGTAATAGTCGTAGAGACGATATGGCGGCTGGAGTCCATCACGACTTGTCGAACGGCCAGGCGGTCTCCGCGCATGGCACCTTCATCCAGCTGCAGTGCGGTCATAATGATGATGGCCGCATTGACGGAAACACCGATGGAGCCGATGACCCCGATCAGAGCGTTAACGCCGAACGGATATCGGAAAACCGCAAGAGACAACAAACTGAGGCCCATAGACAGGGCAAAAACCGAAAACGCGACCGCAGACAAGCGCCAGGAGTTGAATGTCAGCACGATGGTCGCCAGTAACGCAGAGAGCACCATACCCATGGGGGCGATGATGTTCTGAACTACGTCAGCTCGAGCGTCCGAATCACCGCCGTATTTGAAGTGATAACCGGCAGGCAACTGGACTGGGTCTTCGGCGAGAATCCTTTGGAGCTCTTTCAGTGCCTCTTCCGCAAGTACGCCTCGCGTGATGAACCCCTGAACGATGTTAACTCTCTCCCCATTCTTTCGTGAGATCGGGCTGCTCGCAGGTTCCAGATCAAACTCACCGAAGGCGCTTAGGCTAACGCTTTGCAATGCTCGATCATTGCCTGAACTGTTGCCAGGGTCATTGTTGACAGGCACCGCTATCGGCAGTCGGATACTCGCGATTTGCTCAGGGCTCGCCCAATCCGTCTCGCGAAGCCGTGCTCGCACCGGTAAGCGTTCGTTACCCTCAAGTATCTCGCCGCCCGTGCGCCCGCGTAGCGACGCATCAAGCGTGCTTGCTACCGTAGCCAGGTCCAGGCCCGCGAGGCGAAGACGCTGTTCGTCGAGGTTGAAGACCAGCTTCGGCGCACCTGCAACCAGGCTCGTGGTGCTGTGCGTTATATCTGACACGCGCTCCATTCGTTCACGAAACGCCTCTCCCAACACGCGCAGGGTCTGGAGGTCGTCGCCGTAGACTTCGACTTCCAGTGGTGCACTCACGGGTGGGCCCTGCTCGATACCCAGAACTACGATGCGAGCCTGGGGAAACTCCAGATCGAGCTCCTGCTGCAGACGACGAATGAGCGCATCGGTCTGATCGGCGTCTCGCGTCAGCACCATAGCTTGCGCAAATGTGTTGATACCTTCTCGAGAGCGGACCAGGTTGTAGTAGAACTGGGGCGGCGATTCTCCAACGGTCCAGTCGATGCGCCTTATAAGCGGCTCTTCTTCCAGGCGGGCATCAAGCGCTTCGACAACGGCCATCGTGTCGTAGATCGAGCGGCCCGGCGGAAGATCTACTTTCAATACCATCTGATCGCGGTCACTACCCGGAAAAAACTGCGCAGTAAGCGTGGGAAAGGCCAGGAATCCGGCTACCGGGAGAGACAGCGCCAAGGCAACCGCACCCAGCGGGTTGGCGATGGACCAGTCGAGGGATTTTGCCAGCGCATCTCCCAGGCGGCCGCTGCCGACACCGGATTCCCACCAGCCTTTTTCCCGGCCCAGACCCCCGGGCAGCAGACGGGCAGCGAGCACCGGGGTTATAACCATAGCCAGCACGAATGACGAAATCAGCATGATGACGACCGCCTTCGCGATCGAGCCGAGAAAGTCCCCGGCGGGGCCGGGAAGCAAAACCATCGGCAAGAACGACAGTACGGTTGTCGCTGTTGACGACAACAGGGGCACCCGCATACGCGCGACTGAGTGTTGGATGGCCTGCATAGGAGAAGATCCGGCAAGCAATCGCTTGCGGACCTCGTCCGTCATTACGATCGAGCCGTCCACCAACAGTCCCAGAGCGACAACGAGCCCTGTGAGCGACATCTGATGAATGGGCAGACCGATTTGCTGCATGGCAGCCAGCGACACCAGGGTGCACAGTGGAAGGATCACCGCCACTACGGTCGCGGCGCGAATGCCCAGCGTAAACAGCAGTACGAGTAGCACCAGCACCACACCAATCGCGAGATTGGCGGTGACGTCACGCAAACGCTGGCGTGTGTACTGAGCCTGGTCGTAGCTCGTCTCAATCAGAATGCCACTCGGCGCCGTAGTTCGGTATTCCTCCAAGAACGAATCGAAACCCTCTGCCCAGCGATCGACCTGTTGGCCATCGATCATGGCAACGCCCATGAGAATGCTCCGCTGCCCGTGGCTGTACGCGGCGGCACGGGGAGGTGTCTGCTCGGCGCGAAAAACATGGGCAAGGTCGCCCACCAGCACCGCGTTTCCCTGGGCGTCGGTCCGAATGATGACTGACGCCACGCGATCAACGGAATCGAATTCACCCGCAATCTCGATGAGAAGGTCGTTGGTTTTGCCACTGGTCTTGCCCGAGGCCAGTCGTGGATCGGCACCGCGTAGTGCCGCAATTACTTCAGCTACGCTGATCCCTCGAGCCAACATCGCTCTTTCGTCGATCTCGACGCGGATTTCTTCCTCGGACTCACCGAACAGCTCTACGCGTTTGGTGCCCGGGAAGTTCCTCGCACGTTCCGCGAGATCGGTAGCTACCCGGGAGAGAAGGGGAGTGGAGATAGAAAAGTCAATGGCAGGTCTAATAGATACGATTCGCGCGGGCGCCGCCATCCGGTCGGTGTCGAACTTGGGCTCAAGCGCTCCGGACGGCATCGAACCCCTCGCCCGATCGGTGGCGTCGCGCACTTCCGACCATATCCGCTCAATCTCTTCGTCGGCGAGAGTGTCATAGAGCTCGACGGTAACGCTTGATACTCCCACCCCGGAAGTGGAGCGGACTTCTTTTACTTCCGGGATGGTGCGCACCTCTTCCTCAAGCGGCTTGCTCACCAGTGATTCAACGCGGCTGGGCTCGGCACCGGGAAAGAACGTAGTAATGGTGCCAACGAAGTTAGTAATGGTTGGGTCTTCCTGCCGACCAAGCGAATTGAGGCTGGCGATCCCGACCAGCACAATCACCAACATACACAACCACAGTTGGCGACTATTGCGGTAGAGCGATTCGGCGATCACGGAGCGATCCTCCCAGCATCGACGACCGTCGCAACCAAAGCCCTGTCGGTACTGCCTTCAGTATCGTCGTGTGCTGTGTCGATAGACACCAGCGTGCCGGGAGCTATGCGATGGACGCCATCCGCCACAATCAGATCGCCATCCTTGAGCGTGCCCCGCACGAACGCCTGATCGTCGGTAACGTGCATAACCTCCACCACCGCTCGCTCGGTGACGGTGCCTGTAGTACCCCGACGAATCGCTAACGCCGTCCATACGCCGCGCTCACCCTCAATAAGTGCTGAAAGCGGTATCCAGCCGCCAGTCTCTTCCTCAACCCTAGGTAGGCTCACGCTTACGGGTTCTCCATCAAATGCGCTTATGCCCTCGGGGAGTTCGAATATTGCGACGGTTGTCATCGTAACGGGGTTGACGTCTGGGCGAACCGCTCGCAACTGCGCCTCGATAGTTTGGCCTCTCCACTGGATCGGGTACTGATCTCCGGGTCTTAAGTATTCCGATTGTTCGATGGCCACTCCGATGTGCGCCTCACGTTCTGTCGTTGCCACGAGTGAAAAGACAGCGGCGCCGGGCTGCGTAACCGCCCCGCGGTCGACGATCCGTCGGCCTACTAAAGCCGGGTAGGGTGCGCGCAACACCGACTTCTCTAGGTCGATATCAATCGCTTCCAGCTGCGCTTTCGCGGTCTCAAGGGACGATGCGAGGGCCTTTTCGGCTAGTCGAGTATCGTCGTAGGTCTGTTCAGAAATAGCCCCACTGCTTCGCAGCGGTGACTGCCGCTCCGTGCGTGCCTTCGCAAGCTCGAGCTCTGCAGCAACCTGCTCTACGGTTGCGGCCGCAGCCGTACGTCGCGCGCGAAGCGCCTTTGTATCTAGGCGCGCCAGGGGCGTACCGGCCGCCACCTGGTCCCCTTCGTCTACCAAAATGGCTTCGACAGCGCCGGGGACTTCAAATCCGACCACGCTCCGTGTGGCGGCTTGTATAAGCCCCAGATAGCGCTGTTCGCGGTTGTAGCTGCTTTGTACGGTGTACCGATCGTGGGCTACTGGCATAGCCTGGCTCGCTGAAGCTCTGTCGGCATTCGCTACGCGTGCGTGCAGTGCGGTAGTTACGGCGAAAACAATGCTTGCGGCCGTCCCCAATGCGATAACCGTGGGAAGGAATCGTCTTGCGTGTGTGTTCGAGTCTCTGGTGACGTGCGTGCTGGACATGTCGATGCGCCTCGATGCGTGATGTAAGAGAGCTTAACATTGATGTTAATGGTAGTAACATATACGGAGGCGTCAAGCTGATGGATGTCAGGTCGGTACAGGTCATTGCGTGATTGGGCGAGGCGAGTCTTTGCCGAATCTATGCGATCCCTGCTTGCCTGCCTGTGGCCAATTAGTAACAATGTCGCGCCCCGCAGATGCGGGGCTTCAAGGGTGGCTCGGGCGGTCCCCTCGCAGCGCTAGGTAGTGAACCCCGCCAGGCCCGGAAGGGAGCAACGGTAGTTACTGACGCGCGTGCCGGGGTGTGGCTGTTCGAGCCGCCTCCACTTCTAAGTCACATGATTAAATTGCCTCAAGCCGCTGAATATATTGAGTAAACCGTTTCAAAAATTAGCGGAACGCCAGTAGGAATGGCCTATCAGGTACTGGCGCGAAAGTGGCGCCCCACTACATTTGACGACTTAGTAGGCCAGGAGCATGTCGTTAAGGCACTCCGCCACGCGCTGGATACTGAACGTCTGCACCACGCCTACTTGTTCACTGGAACTCGTGGGGTTGGCAAGACAACGGTCGCGCGAATTCTTGCGAAAGCACTCAACTGTGAACGTGGTGTCAGCTCTACGCCCTGTGATGAATGCTCATGTTGTGTCGAGATAAATGAAGGGCGCAGCGTTGATCTGATAGAGGTTGATGCCGCATCGCGAACCAAAGTGGAAGACACCAGGGAGCTTCTCGACAATGTCCTGTACGCACCGACTCGGTCGCGATACAAGGTCTATCTGATTGACGAAGTCCACATGTTGTCGGGCCACTCGTTTAACGCTCTGCTGAAAACTCTGGAAGAGCCTCCCGAACACGTTAAGTTTCTTCTCGCGACCACCGACCCGCAAAAGCTGCCAGCGACGGTCCTGTCGCGTTGTTTGCAGTTCAGTTTGAAGAGCATGTCGGCCCAACGCGTGGTCGAGCATTTGCAACGCGTGCTAGACGCTGAAGGCGTCTCCTACGACGATTCGGCGCTGTGGCACATCGGCCGCTCTGCTGATGGCAGCATGCGTGATGCGCTTAGCCTGACTGATCAGGCCATCGCCTATGGAGCGGGCTCGCTACGCGAACAATCTGTCAATGAGCTGCTCGGAACTGTAGATCGAAAGCACGTGCACGCCATCCTTCGAGCCTTGAACAATGACGCACCTCGCGAATTGCTTTCCATCGGTGCGCATATGAACGAACTAGGGATTGATTTCGTCGGCGCGGTCGATGAGCTTTGTAGCCTTCTGCATCGTTGTGCTATCGCGCAGGTCGTACCCCAGGCCGTCGATCAGGAGCAATCCGATGCGTCGGACGTGTCTGAGCTTGCCCAGCAGCTAACGGCCGAAGACGTTCAGTTGTTTTACGATCTTGCGCAGCGCGAACGTGACGTCGTCTTACGTGCCGCAGATGCCCATGCAGCCTTCGATATGCTGTTATTGCGCATGCACACCTTTCGACCCATCGCTGCGTTGGACCCGGAGCTTAAGATTTCAGATGTCGCAGAGATCGAAGCTCCGCTGTCTCCAACGGCTACCCAGCTCGCAACGTCCAGTGAAGACTCAGCGCGCAGCGCGGACACAAACTCGGTAGTGGAGGCCCCGGCGGCAAAAAAGTCTGAGCCGCCTCCGGCGGCCAGCGGTCAGGGCGGCATCGAAGAGCCCTCGCATGCCCCATGGCACGAGCTGGTTGATTCGCTGGCGCTCACCGGCTCTGCAGCCAGTATCGCCAGCCACTGTGTGGTGACGTATGTGGAAAAAAGCCACTGGTGTCTGGCACTGGATTGTGACCACGCCAATCTCTTCAATGATCGCCATGCACTTCAGATAGGCGCGGCACTGCAAGAGCACCTCGCAGAGCCAGTGAACGTCAGCATCGAGATCAAAACAGTTGCCGAAGAAACCCCTGCGTCACGGAGAGTGAGAATACAGAAAGAGCGTCTACAGGCGGCGGAGCGAGCGATCCAGGCTGACCCGCGCGTATCACAATTGCTTGAGGACTTCGAAGGAGTCGTAGTTGACGGCTCGATAACCGTGGACGCAACAAGAAAGCTCTGAGGATCAACGATCGTTTACGAGCTTTGAAGAGATGATCAGTATTTGGCGAGGAAGTGACTGCGATTGGGCTGCGTCTGGAACGTTGATAGAAGAACAGTTCTTAGTCACGAAACAAATTCCGAATGCGGGTGACATCCAACGTCATGATTGAGATCAAAAGCGAGGGCAGACTATGAAGGGAGCTATGGGCGACCTGATGCAACAGGCGCAGAAGATGCAGGCCGAACTGCAGAAAGCGCAGGAAGAAATCGCTAAGCGCGAGGTTCTCGGGGAATCCGGCGCCGGTCTGGTCAAGGTGACGATGAATGGGCGACACGACGTGAGCGCGGTGAATATCGACCCAGCGGTACTCAGCGAAGATAAAGAAATGCTTGAGGACCTGCTCGCCGCTGCAGTCAACGACGCTGTACGCAAGGTTGAGGCAGCTAATCGAGAGGCTATGCAGAATGTCGCTGGCGGTATGCCCCTGCCCAGCGGCTTCAAGTTTCCGTTTTCCTAGGCAGCCGCGAGCCGTTATCCAATTCTGAGTTTGTCTACATCAGCTCACGCAAAAGAACTCAGTCCAGGGCGACCATCAGGCACCACGCCACGATCGAAGAAGAAAAGGGCGACCATGGAAGTATACGATGACACGCTTTAGTCCAGCGCTTGACCAACTGATCGATGCCTTGCGAATTCTTCCTGGAGTTGGGCCAAAATCAGCCCAGCGAATGGCCTTGTATCTTCTTGAACGGGACAGAGAGGGTGCCGCACGCCTGAGTCAGTCGCTTGCGGACGCTGTGGAGAAGATCGGGCGCTGTCAGCGCTGCCGCAATTTTACCGAGTTGCCGTTGTGCGAGCTTTGCACAGATCCAAAGCGTGACGATTCACTGCTGTGCGTCGTCGAAAGTCCCGGCGATATTCTCGCCATCGAACAGGCCGGGGGTTATCGTGGCCGCTACTTTGTAATGCTGGGACATCTTTCGCCCATCGATGGGATCGGCCCCGAGGAGATCGGATTGCCGAAGCTGGAAGCTCTGGCTCGTGAGGCTGAATTCAAAGAGGTGATCCTTGCGCTCAACCCCACTGTGGAAGGCGAGGCAACGGCCTACTATCTGAGTCAACTCCTGGCACCTCTTGTTGGCCAGATTTCTCGTATCGCCCACGGTGTACCGCTGGGCGGTGAGCTTGAGTACGTAGACGGGAGCACACTGGCGCACGCGTTCTCGGGACGCAGGCCGCTAGCGGCATCATGAGCTGGTCGCTGATTGCCAACAACGACGATCTGCGCGCGGTTCTCGCTACGATCAGCGAGGAGTCGGAAGTCGCGGTCGATACCGAGTTCATGCGTAGAAACACGTTTTTTCCGCAGGTCGCATTGCTCCAATTGGGTGTTGCTGGAAAGGCGTGGCTGATAGATCCCTTAGGCATTACGGATCTGGAGCCTTTGCGCAGGTTCCTGACGGATCCTCGCTGTCTGAAAATTCTTCATTCCTGCAGTGAGGACCTCGAGGTGTTTCGCTGCTGGCTTGATACCTCCCCGTCCCCATTGGTGGATACGCAGCGTGCGGCAGCCCTCCTTGGTGAAGGCTTTGGCTTGGGCTACCGGGGTCTTGTGGAACGCCTGTGCGCCATAGAGCTCGACAAAGGTGAAACGCGCTCGAACTGGCTTCAGCGACCTCTCACAGAATCCCAGTGTCACTACGCCGCGCAGGATGTCCTGCACCTGATTCCCGCCTGGCGAGCGTTGCGAGATCGCTCGATCGATCTTGGGCGTCTCGATTGGATTATTGAAGAAGGACGAGAAGTTGCGCGCCAGCAACTGCAAAGAGAGGCCGATGGGTTTCGTCGTGTGAAAGGTTCCGGCAAGCTCAGTAGACGGCAATTGGAAACCTTGCGTCGCCTATACGATTGGCGGGAGCGGCGTGCCCGTACGACGGACAAACCGCGCGGCTGGGTATTGGAGGATCGCGCATGTCTGACGTTGGCTGTGGAACGACCGGGGCATCGCGAGGCGCTGGCGGCGCTCGACGTAGTCCCAGCGGGTCTGCTCAGAAAAAGTGGTGACGCTATTCTTGAGTGCATTGCCGAGGCGTCCTCGACGCCCGAAATGGAGCTGCCTTTACCCGCAAAGTCCGTACTGCCGCCCGATGAGCGTGTCCTCTTCAAAACGCTGAGAGATCAGCTCAAGCTGCTTTGTAGCGAGCTCGGGATTGCCCCGGAAATCGCGCTCGCGGGCGCCGACCTTGAAGTACTGTTTCGCGAGGAGCGGGGTTTGAGCCGGCGTACGGAAATCCAACCATTGGTGAGTCCCGCAGATTCGCTAAACGCGACCGCCGATAATGTATCTTCCCCGTCGCCTGACCCGGGCGTGGTGGGTGCCGCTCCGTCGCGGTGGAATGGGTGGAGACGCAAAGCGATCATCGAGCCACTGCAGCAGTTTCTGGTCGCGCAGTCGTGAGTGGCCGAATTATCTGCGATGTTTATCGAACGCCAAAGCGCGAGGGCATGTATCTTTTTGTTCGAAGAGAAGAAGGGCTGCAGCGCGTTCCGGAAGCCTTACTCGCCCGTTTCGGTACGCCGGAACTCGCATTGTCTTTTGTTCTCGACAAAGATCGGGCGCTTGCGAACGCCGACCCCGAAGCCGTGCGGGAACGACTCCTTGGAGAGGGCTACTATCTGCAGATGCCACCGCCAATCGGGGATTCGGCCGTCCCTGATGGTTGCAGCTAACATCAACCAACACTTAGCGAATAAAATTTGGAGCGGCCGTAGGCTCCAAAGAACGATGTAGCAACATTTGAGGGCCTAATTGTGCTGACAGAACAGGGTTATCAGCTGGGAATCGCCGTTTACATCGGCAGCGCCGTGATTTCGTTGGTTCTGTTCAACCTCTGGTTCTTACGGAACAGCAGTCTGCGTGTGCGTTTGCTGTTTTCACTGCCCATAGCCGCTCTACTGCTGACGCCTGCCCTTATTGAGCCGGGGGCCAAGACCCTGGCCCCGGCTTTAGTTGTTGCCGCGTTTCAGTTCCTCAATCACGGACCCGAACAGGGCTTTGAAATGGCCCAGCATGCCACGCGACCACTCGGTTTGTTTACCGGCGGTGCACTGGTGCTGGGCATCTTGAGCTGTGCTCTGTTTAGACCGCGCCGTGAAGAGCCTGGAGAAACTTAGTTCAGCGCAATGCTTTTGCATCAATCGTTGTGCGCTCAACGCAATTCTTGCTCGAATCAGCGAGAGAAAGGTACTCTCCGGCGCTTCCATTTCCGCACACCAAGGACAGACGATGAAATTTGAAGGCACCGAACGCTATGTTGCCACCGACGATCTACGTATGGCGGTTAATGCTGCTGTATCTCTGCAACGGCCATTGCTGATCAAGGGCGAACCTGGCACCGGTAAAACTATGCTTGCGGAAGAGGTCGCAGCTGGGCTCGGGATGCCGCTCATTCAATGGCATATCAAATCGACGACAAAAGCCCAACAAGGTCTTTATGAGTACGACGCCGTTTCTCGATTGCGCGACTCACAATTGGGCGATGACAAGGTTCACGATGTTCGCAACTACATTAAGAAAGGTAAGCTCTGGGAAGCTTTCACAGCGGATGAGCAGGTTGTCCTGCTAATCGATGAAGTAGACAAGGCGGACATCGAATTTCCGAACGATCTACTGGTTGAGCTCGATCGAATGGAGTTCTTTGTCTACGAGACCGGTGAAACCGTGAAGGCCAGGCAGCGACCGGTGATCATCATTACCAGCAACAACGAAAAAGAGCTGCCAGACGCGTTTTTGCGCCGCTGCTTCTTTCATTTTATTAACTTCCCCGACCGCGACACCATGCGTGAGATCGTCGCTGTTCACTATCCCGACATAGCTAAAACTCTGGTGCAGGAAGCGTTGGAGGTCTTCTTTGACCTACGCTCCGTACCCGGGTTAAAGAAAAAGCCCTCCACGTCCGAGCTTATCGATTGGCTCAAGCTGCTACTCGCTGACGATATCCCGGATGAGATTCTGCGCGAACGTGATCAATCGAAGGCGATACCACCACTGTACGGCGCGTTGCTGAAAAATGAGCAGGACGTGCAGCTGCTGGAACGTCTGGCGTTCATGCACCGCCGTGAATCGCGCTAATGCTCATCAACTTCTTTCACTCGCTGCGTGACGCTGGTATCCCGGTAACTACCAGGGAGCTTCTGGACCTGTACGACGGACTGACCCAGCACGTCGCGTTTGGCAGTGCGGATGAGTTCTACTTCTTCAGTCGCACTTGCCTGGTCAAAGATGAGAAGTATTTTGACCGTTTTGATCGGGCGTTCGGCGCTCATTTTGAGGAACTGGAGGACCTCGACGACGTGATCGAAGCTCTGATTCCTGATGACTGGCTGCGCTCGGAGTTCATGAAGAATCTGTCAGATGAAGACAAGGCCAAGATCGAGTCCTTGGGAGGTCTGGAGAAGCTAATCGAGGGATTTAAGAAACGTCTCGAGGAGCAGGAGAAACGCCACGAGGGCGGAAATAAATGGATTGGCACCGGAGGTACGTCACCGTTCGGGCAGGAGGGATACCACCCCGAGGGCATTCGTGTTGGACCTAACGGAGGCAATCAGAAAGCTGTAAAAGTCTGGGATGAGCGAAACTTTAAGAACCTGGATGATTCGGTTGAGTTAGGTACGCGCAACATCAAAATGGCGCTTCGTCGATTGCGGAAGTTTGCCCGAACAGGCGCGGCTGATGAGTTGGATCTGGACGATACGATCAGGTCCACCGCGAGGAACGCAGGGCTACTTGACATTCGGATGGTTCCCGAGCGTCACAACGCTGTAAAGGTACTGCTGTTCTTTGACGTCGGCGGTAGCATGGATCCGCATGTGCGTGTGTGCGAGGAGCTGTTCTCAGCGACTCGTACCGAATTCAAGCACATGGAGAGTTACTATTTTCACAACTTCTTTTATGAAAGTGTCTGGCGAAACAACATTCGTCGACACAGCGAGCGTACGAACATGCTGGATATCCTGCACAAGTACGCACACGACTACAAAGTCATCATCGTCGGTGATGCTTCGATGTCTCCCTACGAAATCGTGCAGCCCGGTGGGTCGGTGGAACACTGGAATGATGAATCTGGTGAAGTGTGGATCAAACGCTTGCTGAGCACCTATGAGAAGGCTGTTTGGATCAATCCGGTTCCCGAAGAACAGTGGGAGTACACTCAATCGATCGCTATCACCCATCAGTTGATGGAAGGGCGAATGCACCCGCTCACACTACGTGGTCTGGAGGACGCGATGGGATACTTATCGCGTTAGCGGCCGCGCCGTCTTCGTAACTCAAAGCAAAGTAAGCTCGCGCTCACCGCTACATTAAGTGACTCGATCGAGTTGCTCATTGGTATTGCCACGTTCTCACCTGGGAGCGCTGTAAGCTTTCCGCTGATGCCGGCCGTCTCTCCCCCAAGGATAAACAGGCTTCGTTGTGCCGGACTGAACGTGTTTGAATAGAGATCGGTGGGCGCGTTGGCAGACATTCGATAGAGTGCGTATCCGCAATCCACCATCTGCCTGGCAGCCTGGTGCGGGGATTCACAACGAAGGAGCGGCGCCCGAAAGGCCGTACCAGCGCTCGCTTTCAGGACCAGCGGTCCCAGGGCGGGGTTACCTTTTCGGGTACATAGAATCCCGTCCACACCCGCCGCCACCGCGCTGCGTATGATCATCCCATAATTCTGCGGATTACTAACGCCATCGAGACCGATTACGCAGGACGGAGCGTCGTCGTCTTTTTTGCGTTCGTTCAAAAACGCTTCCAGTGGTGCCATTTTCGGGCAGTAAACATCGAGCGCCACGCCCTGATCCTGCTTTTTGTTCCGCGAAATCCGCGCCAGGTCGTCCCGGGCGTGATCAAAGATCGGAATCGAGCGTTGCTCGGCTAGCTTTCGCAAGCGTTCAATGTCACTGCTTTCCCGATTGCTGGTCGCGAGATGCAGTGCCCGGACGTCCAGTTTCAGGTCCTCAAGCGTTTCCCTGACGGCATTACGACCGAACACTGTGATCAGTCTTTGACGGGTAGATCGGGTGAAGCGTGTTTGCATAGTGCTCGTACAATTGGCTCGTATTGTGAGTGGGTGCCAGGTAGCCGCTGCGAATGCGTAGAGGTCAGATCGGCTTTGCAATCCGACGAAACCCAACCCTAGCTGCCCCCGGGGCGCTATTTGAGCGCAGGTTTATGGCGGGACTGGATCGACGCAGCAGTCTGTGGAAAATCGCACTGCCGGTCGTACAGTCGGCCTACTCGTAACGTTAATTAACACGGTATAGAGAGCAATCCAGCCCATGACATCGGCAACCCAAACTTTGGAACTCGTCCTGTATTCAACGGACGAGTGCCACTTGTGCAAACAGGCGCTCGCACTGCTTGAGGAGAGACGGCGTACCGATAGCACAGTGACCTGGAAGACAGTCGACATATCCACTAACGATGCGCTGTTCCAGCGCTATGGCTGGCTTATACCAGTTGTCAGGCACCCGTGTGAGGCCGAGTTGCGTTGGCCATTCGATGCGGAAGAACTCGAAGAGTTTCTCAGGGCAAATCAGACCTTGATTTGATGTCTGTCGGTCTTATTCCAGCCTATCCGGGTCAATCGAGGCTTCACCCGACACTTCACCCGACTCTTCACCCGACACGGACTGCGAGAACGTCGCAGCTGGCGCCGTGGAGTACGCCATTGGCAGTTGAGCCCATGAGCAAAGCCAAGCCGTAGCGCCCGTGGCTGCCTACGACGATCAGATCTACGTCAATCTGTTCCGCGAGCGCATGAATTTCAACTTCGGGCTGGCCCAGCACGACATGCCGCCGCTCGGCATCAATGTTGTGGGTATCTGCAAATTTATCCAGTTGCTGGCGCGCCTGCTGCTGAATCTCATCCTGTATCCCGGAAAAGTCCATGGGTATATCACCCCCATAGGCAAAGCTCAGCGGCTCTATCACGTGGATAACATGAAGTTCGGCCTGGTTGCCCGCCGCAATAGCGCACGCACGGCCGGCGACTTTCGCTGAATCATCACTCAAGTCGACGGCCAGCAGGATTTTTGAAAAGCCAGCGACTGGGGTTGTTTCCGAGGCGTCGGCCATAAGCAGTCTCCTTACTCGTTGTTGCAAAATCGCGTTACGGACTCATCGTGTTGATGAGCCGTTAACAAAAATGAGCGCCGGGGCGTGGCTCACCTGGCGTTCACCCGGCCGAAACGTCACCTTTCCGGGCACTTAACCTGACGGGACACACCCAAACAACTCAGCCGCTGGCCACCACCTGGGTGGAGTTCGCCTGTCCGAATTGTCGCTATGAGTGATCAATCCCGACGGGATGAGCGTAGCGGTTACTTTGAAGGAACGCCATGCGTCCTGCCTGCTGTCGAGAGCCGATATCGGAGCCAGGACCGACCCCCAGCAAGGAGGAACAAGGCTCTTGGGCTATTGGATAGTGGCGATTGTTGTGCTCATTGCACTTGCCCCACTTTGGCAGTTCATGCCCAGCAAACGCCAGAGAAGGCTGGCCCAGCTGCGCGAGTCTGCTGCGCTTCAGGGGTTGTTTGTAGAGTTTCGGGACTGTCCGCTACCGGCGTTCGTGCAGCGGGACGGCAGGGAACTGATCTACTACGGCGTACGGCTCAAACCTTCTCGATCAACGCCGCTAAGCACAAAAGTATGGGCGAGACACGGGGCAGATTGGGTCAGCCAGCCCGCGCGCGAACCGGTGCCACCAATCTGTGCGCAGCTCTCTGATAGCTGGCTCGCAGTGGGTGTCTCTGAAGGCAGTTGTGGCGGATTCTGGGATGAATCCGGTGATGTGGACGAGGTCGAAAAGGTGGCCGCGCTATTGCATTCGTGGAAGGAATCGGCACAGGTGAGTGACCCAGGTGCTCTTGACCCACGCCAGTCGTGACCTTATATATGCGCTGCTTCCGAGCCGCACAGAAAGCATTCGACCCGCTTTGAAACTGCGCACAAACTGGTTACTACACTGATTTTATTGAGAATTCAGGAGCGAAACAGCCATACATGGGTAAATCACTGGTCATCGTAGAGTCGCCAGCGAAAGCAAAGACGATCAACAAATACCTGGGCAACGATTTCGTTGTTAAGTCCAGCGTTGGTCATATTCGCGATTTACCGACGGCCGGGAGCAGCAAGCCAACCGATGCGAAAGAGCGTGCTGCGAAAGCGGCGCAGACACGCAAAATGACCGCGGCGCAGAAGGCGCGCCACAAGGCGAAAGTCGCGCGGGAACAGCTTGTGCGTCGCATGGGCATCGATCCTGAAAAGGGTTGGAAAGCCAACTACGAGATTCTTCCCGGCAAAGAGAAGGTTGTGAGTGAGCTGCGCAAACTCGCCGAGACTGCTGACACCGTCTATCTCGCAACGGACCTTGATCGGGAAGGAGAGGCGATCGCCTGGCACCTGCGTGAAGCGATCGGTGGTGATGACGAGCGCTATCAACGTGTCGTCTTTAACGAAATTACCAAAAAGGCGATCCAGGATGCATTTGCGGCGCCGTCGCGAATCGATACGGCCCGGGTCAACGCTCAGCAGGCACGTCGTTTTCTGGATCGTGTTGTTGGCTACATGGTGTCACCACTGCTGTGGGCAAAGGTAGCTCGCGGTTTGTCCGCCGGTCGGGTTCAGTCGGTCGCTGTCCGGTTGGTTGTCGAGCGCGAACGCGAGATACGTGCCTTCGTCCCCGAGGAGTATTGGGAGATCCACGCGGAGCTTGAAACCCAGAAGAGCGGTAAACCTGAGCAGGTCCGCTTTGAAGTTAAGAGTCATTCAGGCGAAAAGTTTCGTCCCACGAACGAGCGGGACGCTCTCGCTGCGCGTGATGCCCTGGCTCACGCCGACTATGTCGTTTCTGATCGCGAGGATAAACCCACTCGGTCGAAGCCGCCTGCGCCCTTTATCACCTCGACGTTGCAGCAAGCGGCGAGCACGCGGCTCGGCTTCAGCGTCAAGAAAACGATGACGCTCGCTCAGCGCCTGTATGAGGCTGGCTACATCACTTACATGCGAACGGATTCGACCAACTTGAGCCAGGAAGCCGTCGCGGCGTGTCGCGATTTTATTTCTGCCAACTACCCTTCTCGCTACTTGCCGGAGCAAGCCGCGACCTTTGCTGCAAAGGAAAATGCGCAGGAGGCTCACGAAGCCATCCGGCCCTCAGACGTCACAGTTCAGCAGCAGCATCTGAACAATATGGAGCGTGATGCGGAGCGGCTTTACGAGCTGATCTGGCGCCAGTTCGTGGCATGCCAGATGCCGGCGGCTGAGTACACATCGACGCGAATCACGGTGAGCGCAGGTGACTACGAGCTCTTCGCTCGCGGTAGGATCATCCGCTTCGATGGTTATACCCGCGTGCAGCCCCCGCACGGGAAAAAGGGCGATGACCTCGTGCTTCCGGATTTACAACCAGACGATGCGATGAAGCTGCTGTCGCTACATCCGTTGCAACACTTCACGACTCCGCCTCCCCGGTACGGCGAAGCGAAGCTTGTCAGCGAACTGGAAAAACGCGGAATTGGCCGTCCTTCTACCTATGCGTCGATCATTTCCACGATTCAGGATCGCGGTTATGTCCGTCTCGAAAATCGGCGTTTTTATGCCGAGAAGATGGGAGAGATCGTTACCGATAGGTTGCAGTCTAGCTTCAGTGACCTGCTTGACTACAGCTTTACCGCGACTATGGAAGAGAGCCTGGATGATGTCGCCGATGGACATCTGGACTGGCGCACACTCCTGGATGAGTTTTATTCGGATTTCAAAACCCGCCTGGCTCGAGCTGAGGCGCCAGAGCCGGAAGGAATGCAGTCAAATACACCCACCATGACGGATATTCCGTGCAAAACGTGCGATCTGCCCATGCAGATTCGCACCGCAAGCACTGGTGTATTCCTGGGTTGTTCGGGCTATGCGCTTCCGCCGAAAGAGCGCTGTAAGGAAACGGTGAACCTGATTCCAGGCGACGAAGTAGTTCGCGAGGACGCCGATGAAGAGGCCGAGTCCAGGCTGTTATTGGACAAGCGTCGCTGCTCGCTGTGCGGTGCCGCGATGGATAGTTATCTGATCGACGAGGAGCGCAAGCTCCACGTTTGCGGAAACAACCCTGATTGCGAGGGCTTTGAAGTCGAGCACGGCAAATTCAAGATCAAGGGTTACGAAGGCCCCACCCTTGAGTGCGACAAATGTGATGCCGAGATGCAGCTGAAAACGGGCCGTTTTGGCAAGTACTTCGGTTGTGTCAACCCCGAGTGCAAAAATACGCGCAAGCTATTACGGAATGGCGAGCCTGCACCTCCGAAAATGGACCCGGTACCCATGCCGGAGCTTGCCTGTGTGAACGTGGAAGATCATTACATTCTTCGTGACGGTGCGGCGGGGTTGTTCCTCGCTGCTAGCCAGTTTCCCAAGCATCGTGAAACCCGAGCTCCGCTGGTAAGGGAAATCCTGCCCCACCGAGACGAGATCGATCCAAAATACGATTTTCTGATGAGCGCCCCAGTGGAGGACGATGACGGCCTCCCCACACAGATACGTTTCAGTCGCAAGACCAAAGAACAGTACGTGATGACCGAGAAAGATGGAAAGGCGACGGGGTGGAAGGCATATTTTTCCAATGGTGCATGGCAGGTGGATGCCGCCGCTGCGAAACCTAAGAAAAAGGCCGCAAAAAAAGCGCGCAGAAAAGCACCAGCAAAAAAAACGGTAGCTAAGAGCGCAGACGCTCTGACATAGGCAAAGCCTCGAAGAGCGAACCTGGATCGCGCCTCAGTCGAAGAGAAAAGCGCGAAAGTTGTGACCAGTCAGGTCATCGCCGGGAGGACCGGGCAGCCCGGTAATAGCGCGAAGAGAGGCAAGACCCGAGAGACCCGAAAGAGCGGAAACAGCCAACAGACCCAAAGGACCCAAAGGACCCAAAGGACCCAAAAGACCCAAAAGACCCAAAAGAGCCGAATGAGTAGCCAGGCTCGACATTCCATCCTGCGTACGGCGACTTGTTCACTTAAGTCCGGCGCTGCTACCATCGCCTATTAGAATCTCTTGAGTGCTATCAGTGACTACATCGCTACTTGAAATTGTTGATTTGGGGAATGGCGAGATCGTTTTGCAGCGTGCTGATGACGATTCGCACAACGATCCTCTAGTAACGATTCAGTTCTCAGAAGAATCTCGCCTTTACATCGCCGATCAAGGTCTGGAAGTCGCCAAGGCAATGATTCAGGCAGGTATACAGGCTGCGGCACACATCTCCGAACAGCTTTCGGAGCACGATTCGGATTCGCTTGCGGATGCGTTCTCAGATGATCATTCGGAATTTTCGCGATCAACCGAGGATGACGTAGATCTGTCCGACAGCCCCTCAGGGCTTTCTGAGCGCGACGCTGACGAATCGGAGCAATATCGGTCTCGGAGAGCCAAAGACTCCAGGACAGCGCGCTCGAGTTCCGATAGATCGGAGCGAACAGAGCGAAAAGGTAAATCGGGGCCAAACCCACGGCGTCCGCGGGTGCTCCACTAAGTCCACGGGTACGTTGCCTAATCCGCAGTTATAGGCGTGCTCACCGGTAACGTGTTAGTTCCCGCCAGCGCTACATCCGATTACGTATAATTCCTACGCTAATACCTTCTATCGTGAATGGTGTTGTCGCCAGATCCACTATGATTGACGACATCGAATCGTTCTCCGGAACGAGTTCCAGCTCGCTCTTGCCCGGTTTTACCTTGAGTCTTTTGACCGTCACTTCGTCGTCCACTCGGGCGACGACTATGGCCCCATTGTCTGCGGTTTGGGTGCGATGAACGGCGAGTAAGTCCCCGTCGTGGATTCCAACATTCACCATACTTTCGCCTTGGACTCGCAGCAGAAAATCTGCCCTGGGGTGAAACAAAGAAGGATCCACCGCACATCGATCTTCAACGTGCTCAATCGCAAGTATGGGTTCTCCGGCTGCTACCCGTCCGACGATCGGCAAACCTCCTTCCTCAGGTAGGCGAATGCCTCTTGAAGCTCCGGGTACTATTTCGATCACCCCTTTGCGAGCGAGCGCCCGCAGATGCTCCTCTGCCGCGTTGGCTGATCGAAAGCCCAGCTCCCTTGCGATATCGGCTCGTGTCGGCGGAAGGCCGTGCACATCAATGTGTTGCTTTACGACTTCGAGCACCTGGCTCTGACGGTCGGTGAGCCGAGCTTCCCCGGGGCTGGTCGATGCTACAGAGTGTGGCGCTGCAGACTTTTGCTGCTTTGATTTCGCTGTCCGTGGCGCAGCTTCTTTAGCTAACTTCTTTGTGGCGTTCTTGGCCCGCCTTCCCCTTGTCTTAACCCTTGAATCAACCCTTGACTCGGCCTTCACCTCAATACTCGTTTTGGCCTTTCCCTTTCCCGCGGCCGCCGCGTTAGCGGTCACGTCGTGACAGGCACTGGAGGATGATTTCTTACCGGTAGCGTCTTGAAGAGATTCTGTCGCCTTCGTGTCGGCTTCGCTCTCCATGTCCTCTGATTCGTCTGCTGATTCGCCTGCTGTTTCTGCACCTGGCATGAGCATGGCTCCCTATTTCGGTACTGTGATTATATACAGTATAAGTCACGGCGCCAGAGTGTCACCAGCCCATCCCATAAACCGTGGCAGCTTCTGCTTATCTTTGTAAAGAACGGGAATGGACCGGGAAAGGGCGTTAACGGGCGTAAAGAGGGTGCGAGGAAGCGTGCGTAGCTGAGGGTGAGCGCCTCATAAACGAACGGACCGCACTTGCGATCAGTGCAGGTCGCGCACAAATAGAGCGAACTATAGTCTTGGAATCTGGCGCGCGCTGCCGAAGACCATTAAACGCGAACGGAGCTCAATCCCAGTGCATGCGGCCAGGTGATCGGACGACTTCTCTTCGGTATGTCTAAGGAGGCAGGGGCAGCTAAATAGCGACCATCGAATTGGAGACCGTTTACCGTCTCAGCGGTCGTAGATTGTTGATGTCCCGTCAGTCCTCAAGCGCGACGACGACGTCCGGCTCCATCTCTGTGACGGGGCTCACCCACTGCGTCGGGTGAAACACCGCGTCCGGATCAACTGCATCGCTTTCGTCAAGTTCGTAAGCTGTGCGCCAGTCTTCCGGGGCAGCCGCCGCCACGAGCTGCAATTCAGCCCAGGTTTCGACGTCGAAGTCCGCGATTTCTCCATCCAGAAACTGCACCTGAACAGTCGACTCCTCACGATCGTGTGCGACGATCTCGAATAGAGCCCGCGTCTCCAAATCCTGATACCAGCGGCCAATTTTTGGATAGAAGTCAGACATCCCGTTTCCCTCTCTTGCTACCCACTTGAAGCTAACACCAATCGTCGCTCTGTCCAGTGATCCCCGGGCATGCTTACGACGACTGCTAAACCTACGTAAAAAGTAAGGTTAGGCCCTTTTTTTTGTTTTATCAGAGTCTTGCGTCAGCAGTTCAACATGGCGCTTTAACTTCTCCGGCGCTGATATACTCGCTGCTGCTTTCTAGCGACTTTGCAAAGCACCAAAAATTCTAACCGCTTGAAGTCTGAGCTACTTCAATGCTTCGGGCCTGGTGGGTGTGGGTCCTATTTATATAGATCACCCTAGGCTCGCAGATGCTAAACAGGGCGACCGATATCAATGAGCGAAAATCTGGATCGAAATTCGTCTTGGGCGGTGGACGATCCTAATCCGGTCAGACTTGTACGCTCACCACAAAGTTCGCAAAACCGGGTACGGACGTATTAGATGGATCTCGAGTCACAACTTGCCGATCTCTTTGGTCGCCTAGCAAGCAATCTGGGCCTCGATGCGCAGTGGGTAGCGGCGGTGAGCCTGCTGGTGCTTGGCCTGGTCGGCTGGGTTCTTGTGCGGCTCATTCTCCGCCGCCTGGCTCGCCTGGCAGAACAAACCGGGCAACCCTGGGATGATTCGATCATTCAGGCGCTGCGATCACCACTGAAACTAGCCTGGTGGCTGTTGTTTCTTTCCCTGAGTCTGTCTCTACTCCCCGCGCTTGCGCCCGTAAAAGCACTGGGACTAAGGGTGTTGCATGCGTCCATGGTTCTTTTGGTTCCCTGGTTTCTTCATCGATTGATCAGCGGCGTCGAAGAGCAGATTGTCGATACGAAGCTCCCGGATGGCGCATCACTGGACAAAGCCACCGTTCGATCCACGGCGCGTTTGCTGCGTGTCTCGCTTTGGCTTATCACTGTGCTGATGGTGCTCCAGACGTTCGGCGTGTCGGTTTCTGGACTATTGGCCTTCGGTGGTATTGGAGGCATCGCAGTGGGGTTCGCTGCCAAAGACCTGCTAGCGAACTTTTTTGGAGGCTTAGGCATCCACATGGATCGGCCGTTCACCGTAGGCGACTGGGTGCGTTCGCCGGATCGCTCGATTGAGGGAACGGTCGAGGACATTGGGTGGCGGGTCACACGGATCAGGACGTTCGACAAGCGACCGCTCTACGTCCCGAACTCGGTGTTCGGTCAGATCACAATCGAGAACCCCTCACGTATGTTAAATCGGCGGATCTATGAATCCTTCGGCCTGCGTTACTCCGATGCGCGTGTGGTGAACGATGTAATAAGCGGTATCAAGAAGATGCTAGGCGAACATGAGGCAATCGACTCAAGGCAGACTCTAATCGTAAATTTCGAGTCCTATGGGCCGTCTTCTTTGGAGTGTTTTCTCTACTGCTTTACCAAGACTACAAACTGGGTGGATTACCACGCGATCAAGCAAGATGTGTTGCTTCGCCTGCTGGCTATCGTGCATGAGCATGGGGCCGATATTGCCTTCCCGACCAGCACTGTACACCTTGAGAAGACAGCTGAGCTGGTTGAGGAGGGCGGAACGGGAGACGCGTCAACTCAAGTGGACACCGTGAAGTGAGTATGGCCGTCATCGGTGGGACTGGGCTTTCCGAGCTCGCGTCAATGGTTCCTACCCACAGCCATGTCGTCGACACGCCGTTCGGGCAGTGCTCGGCTCCGATTGAGGAGGGCGAGTTAAATGGGCGCAAACTGTTTTTCCTGTCCAGGCACGGTATGTCGCAGAGACCGATCCCTCCACATCTGGTCAATTATCGGGCTAACGTCTGGGCTCTTCGCGAGCTTGGTACGAAGCGTGTGCTGGCGGTAAACGCGGTAGGGGGTATAGATCCGCTAGCACGCACGGGAACGCTGGTGGTCCCGGATCAGCTAATCGATTACACGTGGGGTCGCGAACACACCTTCGACGATGGTTCGAGCGGTTCACTAATGCATGTCGACTTCACTTTGCCCTTTGAACACAACCTTCGTCAGGCGGTGCTTTCCGCGGCTCGAAGGGCAGGGCAGGAGTGCATCGATGGTGCCGTGCTGGGTGTCACCCAGGGCCCGCGTCTTGAGACTGCTGCTGAGATAGAGCGGCTCAGACGCGATGGCTGCCAGCTGGTTGGCATGACGTCCATGCCAGAGACAGCGCTCGCCCGAGAAGCAGGAGTTTCTTACGCCAGTATCTGTATGGTTGTGAATGCCGCCCCGGGCGTCGACGGAAACAGCATCGACCATTCCGATATCGGAGCAATACTCAAGAATGCCACCCAAAGAGTGGCCAGTCTGCTCACCTATATCGAGTAGCCGCGCAGTAGCTACAGAGCACCGTAGCTGGACAGCAGTAGCCGCAGAGCAGCAACCGTGGACAAAGCGGGCCGATGATTCGTGCTTTTTCTCGACTCGAAGACGGCTTCAAGGAGACAGGGGTAAACTTTGTCCGTTCTTGGCGTCTTCTGCGTTCCTATCGTTCACCAGGCTATCGTTCACCAGGCCGTTGTTCATAAGGCCATGCTGTTTGCGAAACGCTACGACCCCCGCGTCTTGCTCGGGGATCAGCTCTTCGCTCACGGCTTGCACCCACACCAGTACCCCGATCACTGGATGATCGAGGTAATGCAGCTCTCCACCTCGCATGCGCCGGGACTGTCGATGCACGATGGCGTGGTGCCATGGGTACAAAAGGGACGGCTCTTCAGGCTCATTCACGGGCTCGGCGGCTGGCTCGATGCTATATTGAATTTTCGTACCGTAAGGTACGCCGGACGATGTGCTCTTACCCACGCTCACCACTTCGCCCCGAAAGCTTTGATCGACTTCTTTTTTATCTCGCTCAAGAATTGGATCGGTGTAGATCTCCGGTTCCGGCTCGGTCCAGGGGTCTAGTGAATCACCGGCCAATGTTGCTGCGAGTACCGACTCCGGTGCTCTCGGCGGTGTGTCTATTTGCCATCCCTGCGGTAGGTAATCGGCGTCTGTGTTAAGCCAGACATCGACGACAGCGTGCAGATAGCGTGACTTGTAGACAGTGACTGTTCCCTGCAGAGCAGGCCATTTGATTGCATCGGGATCGCCGGATCGTTCCAACACGATGGGCAGCGTTTTGTCCTGTTCATCCAGCGGAGCCCACCACGCCTCGTGGAAGAGTACGCGCTGGCCCCGACGCCTGAGCGTTGCAGCCTGATTCGCTAGCTGAAGCTGTTTAGGCTCAAGCTTCAGAAACGCGACAGGCCCTGGTGGCGTTGCTACCGCCAGCGGATCGTTAGGCTCTTCCACTCCCATGTCGACACCCGAGCCTTCTCCCAAACCCGCTACCCCGCTGGTGTCGGGCTGAGTCTCTGCCAACTCGGCGGGAGTTTCTGATACCTCCATCGAACGCTCAGATGCCAACTCAGTATCGGGATTCTCTTGAGATGTGAAATCAGGTAGCAGTGAATCCGGTCGATCAAGAGCCTCGAGCAGTCGCTCGAGTGCTGGTACGACCAGGTGTTGCACACCGGCATCATCAATTTTGCTGGAAAACGCCTGGCTTTCCTGTACACGGCGGTTGGCCAGTGCTGGATCAATCAGAAATCGATACTGATCCGGGTACTGTAAGCTTGGCAAAGGGTCCCATTGTTCACTAGTTAGGGCCTCCTGATCATCGCGGGCGAACACAATTATTTCTGTGCGATACCAGTCATCCAACTTCATAAGCTCGGCGTCGTCGGTGTTCTGAGCCTCGGCAATCGACATTGACGTGATGAGAAGGGCGATTGCCGCCCGCTGGCCACAGCCGTCTCGTGTTGATCGATTCATCCCTGTATTCGGTCTCGTTTAGCGATGCTCATGTCAGGCCGCCGCTTCCTGGCAGTGCGATGCAAAGCGCTTCAGCAGAGCGCGCGCTAACTGTTCACGTTGGGCAACCTCAGGGAGCTCCCGGTGAATTCTCAAGCGCGTCGGTCCGGCCATGCGATACACGTCTGCCTGTTCCTGGATCAGCGTTATCAGTTGCATTGGGTCTACGGATGTATCTTCCGAAAATTCCACGTGGCCTCCCAGGTCGCCTAACTCCAGCTGCGTGATTCCAGCGTCCTGCGCGAGCAAGCGCAGAGACGTTGAGCTGAACAGCGTTTTGCAGGACGGCGGGAGCAGGCCGAAGCGATCGATCATCTCCACCTGCAACTCTCGCAAAGCATTGTCGCTTGCGCAGGCGGCGATTCGCTTGTAGAGAATCAACCGTGAGTTGGGGTCTGGCAGGTAATCCTCGGGAATCAGCGCCGGGCTGTGAAGGTTTATCTCGGTTGCAACCTCAAGCGGTGCATCGACGTTTGGTATATCACCTCGACGAAGCGCTTCAACGGCCTGTTTCAATAGCTGCGAATAAAGGCTGAAGCCCACGCTGTGTATTTGCCCGCTCTGCTCATCACCGAGCAGTTCGCCTGCTCCGCGAATTTCAAGATCATGGGTAGCCAATTGGTAGCCGGCGCCCAAATCCCCGGCCGCCGCGATGGCATCAAGACGCTTTTGCGCATCGCTGGTCATATTTGCGGCCGATGGACATAGCAAGTAAGCGTAGGCCTGGTGATGAGATCGACCTACCCGACCCCTCAGCTGATGGAGCTGCGCCAGGCCAAATTTATCGGCTCTATCGATGATGATTGTATTCGCGTTGGGTATATCTATTCCGGTTTCAATTATGGTGGTGCATAGCAGTATGTGATGGCGCTGGTGATAAAAGTCGCTCATCACTCGCTCAAGCTGGGTCTCATGCATCTGTCCATGTGCGACAGCAATTGACAGCTCTGGCAGCAGCTCCCGAAGCTCGTCTGCCCGTTGTTCAATCGTTCGCACCTCATTATGCAAATAAAACACCTGGCCGCCGCGCAGAGTCTCGCGCAGCACAGCTTCCTTAATCAGACCTCGATCGGTCTGGCGGATGAACGTTTTTATGGACAGGCGCCGAGCTGGGGGAGTGGCGATTATGGATAGGTCTCGCATACCACCCAGCGCCATATTGAGTGTGCGAGGAATGGGTGTGGCAGTCAGGGTGAGAATGTCCACCTCGGCACGCAGCGCCTTAATCGCCTCTTTCTGCCGCACGCCGAATCTATGCTCCTCATCAATTACGAGGAGCCCAAGGTCTGCGAACTTGATATCGCTCTGCAGCAGCTTGTGGGTGCCAATAAGAATGTCGACCTCACCTTTCTCTAGGCGGCTGGCGACCGCTTTAGTGTCAGCGGCACTGCGAAAGCGTGAGAGCACTTCGATGCGCGCTGTGAACTCAGCGAAACGATCTTTGAAGGACTGAAAGTGCTGCTGGGCAAGTAGCGTCGTCGGGACAAGGACAGCGACTTGTTTACCGTTGGCCACGGCTAGAAAAGCAGCACGCATGGCCACTTCCGTTTTACCAAAGCCCACGTCGCCACATACCAGACGATCCATGACACCGGACCCGCAAAGGTCGTTTTCAACAGCCTCGATCGCCGCTGCCTGGTCGGGGGTTTCTTCAAACGGAAAGCCCGCCGAGAAGCGGTCGTAAGCCTCACCCGGATCTTCGAACTGAAAACCTTCCCTCGCTTCGCGCCGGGCATAAACCTCGAGCAACTGAGCCGCAACATCCCGCGCTTTTTCACGTGCCTTGCGCTGTGCCTTCTCCCATTGGCCAGATCCTAGTCGGTGCAGCGGCGCGTGCTCCAGGTCGCTGCCCGCGTAGCGGCTGATCAGTTGCAGAGAGGCAACCGGAACATAGAGCTTCGCACCTTCTGCATATTCGAGAGTCAGAAACTCCGCTGTACCGCCATCGACATCCAGGTGAGTAAGGCCGAGGTAGCGACCGATCCCGTGTTCGCTGTGGACGACAGGCGCGCCCAGGTGTAGCTCATTCAGGTCGCGAAAAATCGCTTCCGGATCCTGCGCATCCCGGTGTTGGCGACGCCGGCGCTGAGCCACACGTTCACCAAATAACTGCGTTTCCGTGACCAGCATTGGCGCATCTGGGCCGAGATTGATGCCGCGATCAATCGGTGCGACCGAGATCGCGAACTCCGCCTTCGAATTGACAAACTCCTGCCAACTGGCAACTTGCGGGGGCGTGCCGCTCAGGGATTCAAGCAGAATCTCACGTCGCCCCGCGCTCTCGGCGCAGAGCAACACCGGGGCGTTATGACCTTCAGTGAGCGCCTCAAGTCTCCGTTTCAGGCCCTGTTCTGCAAGCTGTTCATCCAGAATTTGAGGAGGGGGATGAGTCGACGTTGAGATGCGTACTGGCGAGTCGGCGTTCAGTCGCAACTCAAGGACCGACCAGTCTTTTAAAGTGCCGTAGAGTTCTTCGACCGGCGTGTAGATCTCGCGCGGGCTCAGCAGCGGACGACGGGGATCGATACCGAACTCTTCAAAGCGGCGATTCACCTCACTCCAGTGCTTTTGAGCAGCTCGGTAGTGGTCTCCCACGGTAATTACGGCCGCATTGCTGGGCAGATAGTCCGTTAGAAGCGCGCACTTCTGGTAGAAAAGAGGTAGGTAATACTCGAGTCCTCCCGTGGCGCGTCCTTCGCTGACTTCGTTGAGAACCGCGCACTTCTCGTGATCGACGTCAAAGCGCCGATACCAGGCTTGTTTGAATCGTTGGATCCCGTCTCGGTCCAATGGGAATTCACGAGCAGGCAGCAAATCGATCGCCTCGAGCTGCGCCAGTGTTCGCTGGGAGTCAGGGTCAAACGTGCGCAGCGTATCGATTTCATCATCGAGCAGGTCGACGCGCAGAGGCAGCGAGCTGCCCATGGGGAAGATATCGAGCAGGGAGCCTCGCACAGCGAATTCCCCATGCTCATACACCGTGGCAACCGATCGATAGCCGCTTTTGGTCAGTGTCGACCTGAGTTCGTCGACATCCAATATCTGACCTCGTTCGAGAATGAAGCTGTTGGCTTCGATGTACTCCCGTGGCGCGAGCCGCTGCATCAGCGAACCGATGGGCAACAAAAGCACACCTGACTTGCTGCGGGGCAAGCGATGGAGCGCCCTTAATCGATCGGAGATGATGTCCTGGTGGGGCGAAAAGTTGTCGTAAGGCAGGGTCTCCCAATCCGGCAACTGCAGGAGCTGAGCGTCCTGGGTCATGAAGAACGGGAGCTCCCGGGCAAGAACCTGCGCCTGGCTCGTATCCTCTGTCAAAACCACCAGGAGTCTCGCCTGGTCAGCAAGTTCACCGATTAAGGCGCTGGCAGCAGAGCCATAAAGCGGCCCCACCGGTGTTCGAGTTCCCGCATCTGCGGGCCATGGGGCTTGGTCCAGAACAGTATTGAACATCGCGGTATTTGAGTTCGTCGGGCGGGCTCGTGGGTCGCGCATTTTAGTGCTTGCCCTGCGCGTACGGCAATTTGTGAACTCAGCGGCAAAAGTTGTGTTGCGGGTGGCCTGTGCCGCATAGATAATCCGCCGCGTGCACGCATTGCACGCGCAACACAGACCCTGAACGGCAGTCAGATAAGGATCCGTACAAGTGACTGAACGCAAGCGAGCCCGCCCCGATGATTACTTCAGCGACTGGAAGGAACGCGAGGCACTGGCGGAGGGCATAATCCCGATGGTTGGCAGCCTGGCTCGCGAACGCAGTGTGAAGTGTTTTTGCTACGATCGACCGCTGGTCAACCAGTCCGTGCTTGATCTTATGAAGGTTCACCGCTACGTGCGGCAGGTAGAGGGTAATGAGCTGTCCGAGCGGGAGACTCATCCCGTGATCAGCGCGATGTCCAGGATGAACCTAGGGCCGGCGCATGTCGATGTCGGTAAACTTGCGGTCGACTACTACGATCGCCATGAAGGCGAGGGGTTGACGATCGACGAGTACGTCGAGCAGCAGCTCGCTTTCCTCACGCAAACACACAGCCGTCCGGTGGACAAGCCAGTCGATGTCGTTCTGTATGGGTTCGGTCGGATCGGCCGTCTCATGGCGCGCATTATTATCGACAAAACCGACGGCGGTGATGCGGTTCGACTGCGGGCCGTGGTCGTACGCAAAGGTAAGGCCAGCAATGATTTGGTGAAGCGCGCGAGCCTTTTGCGGCGCGATTCGGTGCATGGCGCGTTTAACGGCACAATCCGCGTGGATGAGGAACGCCAGAGCTTCGTCGCGAATGGAAACGAGGTGCGCGTAATCTATGCCAATTCCCCGGACTCTATCGACTATACCGAGTATGGAATCGACGACGCGATTGTGATTGATAACACCGGAGTTTGGCGGGACGAGGCAGGTCTATCGGCGCATTTGAACTCCAAGGGTGTCAGTAAGGTGATTCTCACAGCCCCAGGTAAGGGCGACTTGAAGAACGTTGTCGCCGGAGTAAATGGAGATGTTATCGGACCGGATGACCGAATCATCTCGGCGGCCTCTTGTACCACTAATGCGATCGTCCCTCCGCTGAAGGCTATAGATGACAAATACGGTATTGCCCACGGACATGTTGAAACGGTGCATGCCTTTACTAACGATCAGAATTTGATCGACAACTATCACAAGGCCGACAGACGTGGCCGAAGCGCGCCGCTCAACATGGTTCTCACGGAAACCGGCGCGGCGAAGGCCGTATCCAAAGTATTGCCGAATCTTCAGGGCAAGCTCACCGGTAATGCCATTAGAGTCCCTACGCCGAACGTATCGATGGCAATTCTCAATCTGACCCTTGACGCTGCGACTGATCAAGACGCATTAAACGAGTATATGCGCGATGTCGCATTGCATTCGAATATGCGGCGGCAGATTGACTACTCGAATTCACCGGAGGTCGTATCGTCAGATTTCGTCGGGTCCCGTACGGCGTGCGTGTATGACGCCCACGCGACCATCGTGAATGACCGTCAGGCGGTGGTGTACCTTTGGTATGACAACGAGTTTGGCTATAGCTGTCAGGTTTTCCGTATTCTCGAAAAGATGGCGGGTATTCAATACCTGAACTACCCCGTAGCCGCCTAAAGGGCCTCGGAACAAGGGCTCTGAACAAGGGCCTCTGAATAAGTCAGAGACAACTTCACTCGACTTGTGCGGGGGTGCCCTGGCGTCGCCAGAGGCAAAAGTCCCCAGCTGAGCGGGCGCAAGCAGACTCGCTCATTTGAGCTGCCCAGCCGGGTGGCTCGGCCTCAAAGGGCTCCCCCTCATCAGTCACGGGCACCGCTACCCGTAATTGTTCCTTTGTCTATCCGCGATCATACAAAAGTCGTTACCAATTAAGGTGTTGCCACCTACCGAGCACACGATTGCTTCGCTATAATGCGCGCAGCCTGTAAACCGGCCGCCGGGGGAGCGACGCTGGCCGGGATGTCATAACAAGCTGAATCGTGAGCGCAAAGTGCGCCCGACAGCCTATCGCTTTATCCATAACGGCAATCCAGGCGGACTGAATGATCAAAATATCCAGGGGGCTAGACATTCCCATTTCCGGCGCGCCCGATCAAAAGATCGAAGACGCGCCAGCTGCGCGCGCCGTCGCCATCGTTGGTGGCGACTACGTGGGCATGAAGCCCACAATGGCGGTTGAGGAAGGCGAACGGGTCAAGCGCGGGCAAGAACTGTTTCGATGCAAGAAAACCGAAGGCGTGTTGTACACCGCACCCGCTGGAGGTGTTGTGTCAGCCATCAACCGCGGCGCGAAACGAGTTCTTCAGTCAGTCGTCATCGATATTGACAGCGACGACGCCATCCAGTTTGACAAGTTTGACGCGGCTACGGCCAGGACGCTAGACAGGTCCAGAGTGCGAAAGCAATTGGTCGACAGCGGACAATGGACTGCGATCAGGACGAGACCCTTCAGCAAGGTTCCGGATCTTCACCACGAGCCCACTGCGGTATTCGTTAATGCGCACGATACCCATCCGTTGGCTGCCGATCCTACCGCTGTAATCAGTGGGCATGAAGACGCATTCGCTCTCGGTGTCGATCTGCTAGCGGGCCAGACCGATGGCCTTCTTCATTTGTGCATCAAACCTGGCGCCGGGCTGCCCCTGGGTGAAGCGCAAAATGTAAAGCAAACCGAGTTTGCCGGACCCCACCCAGCTGGTTTGACCGGGACGCATGTGCATTTTCTCCACGGCGCCAGCATAGACCGGCCAGTGTGGACCGTCGGTTACCAGGACGTGATCGCGATCGGCCATTTGTTCCTTACCGGTGAGTTGTGGACCGAGCGCGTTGTGTCACTGGCCGGCCCGCAGGTTGAGCATCCGCGCTTACTTCGCACGCGGCTCGGAGCTGATCTTGAGGCTTTGTGCGCGGGGCAACTGCATAGTGGCGAGAATCGAATTGTGTCCGGATCGGCATTAGGTGGACGTCGCGTGTCCGGCGCTACTGCCTACCTTGGACGGTTTCACTCCCAGGTAACCGTGCTGGAAGAGGGGCGCGAACGTGAGTTCATGCACTACCTCCGCGCCGGGGCGCGCAAGCACTCCAGTATGGGTATCTATCTGAGCAACTTTTTCGGTCTGAAGCCGCAACCGATGACCACCACGACTAACGGTAGTGAGCGTGCCATGGTTCCAGTAGGCAACTACGAACGGATCATGCCGCTCGATATTCTTCCCACCCAGCTGCTGCGTTCGCTGATTGTGGGCGATACAGAGACAGCACAGGCGCTGGGCTGTCTGGAGCTGGAAGAGGAAGACCTGGCGCTCTGTACCTATGTGTGCCCAGGAAAGTATGAGTACGGGCCGATCTTACGCGACAACCTATCGCGCATAGAAAAGGAGGGATAGCAGTGGCTTTGCGCAAATGGCTGGATGGTATTGAGCCCCACTTCGAAGACGGCGGGCGCTACGCACGCTTCTATCCTCTGTACGAGGCGATCGACACAATTTTTTACAAGCCGGCTTCGGTGACGCGCGCTACCGCGCATGTGCGGGATGGCGTTGATTTAAAGCGCATCATGATCACGGTCTGGCTCGCAGCCTTTCCGGCCATGTTTTACGGCATGTACAACCTGGGTTACCAGGCGAACGAGGTGCTGGCGCTGACCGGGGGCTCGCTGGACGGCTGGCGCGGCAGCATCATTGCCGCCCTGGCGGGCCACGACTCGTCCAGCGTTTGGCACAACATGCTCTTTGGCGCACTGTACTTCCTGCCAATTTACGCCGTCACGTTCATTGTTGGTGGCTTCTGGGAGGTGTTGTTTGCGATTAAGCGTGGGCATGAAGTCAATGAAGGATTTTTTGTCACTTCCATTCTCTTCGCGCTTGTCTGCCCACCGGATGTTCCACTCTGGCAGGCTGCTCTGGGGATCAGTTTCGGAGTTGTCATCGGCAAGGAAGTATTCGGCGGGACCGGTAAAAACTTTTTGAATCCAGCCCTGACCGGGCGTGCGTTTCTGTACTTTGCCTACCCGGCCCAGATGTCTGGGGACGCAGTATGGACCGCCATCGATGGCTACAGTGGTGCCACTCCGCTGGGCGTCATCGCTGCCGATGGTATGACCGCGCTGCAAAGCCAATACACCTGGTTTGATGCGTTCATTGGTCAGATTCCCGGATCTATCGGAGAGACTTCGACCCTGATGGTAATGATTGGTGGCGCAGTTCTTCTGTTAACCAGAGTTGCCTCCTGGCGCGTTGTGGCCGGAGTTTTTCTGGGGATGTTCGCGTTCTCGTCGCTACTCAATCTTGTTGGATCAGAAAGTAATCCCGCTTTCTATATGCCCTGGTACTGGCATCTCGTCGTAGGTGGCTTTGCGTTTGGTATGTTCTTCATGGCCACAGACCCGGTATCGGCCGCCATGACAAACCGTGGACGCTGGGCCTATGGGATTCTGATAGGCGTGATGACCGTGTTGATCAGGGTGATCAATCCTGCCTTCCCCGAGGGCATCATGCTTGCCATCTTGTTTGCAAATCTGTTCGCACCACTGTTCGACCATTTTGTAGTGCAGGCAAACATCAAGCGGAGGCTGGCTCGTGTCTAGTGGCGAAAGTATCGGTAAGGTTTTGCGCGTCGCGCTTGCACTCTGTGTGGTGTGCTCGGTGGTGGTGTCAACCGCTGCTGTCATGCTTAAACCGGCGCAGGAAGCCAATAAAAGCATGGACAAGAAGCGCAACATTCTGCAAGCCGCAGGCATGCTTCAACAGGGAATCGACATCGACGAGCAGTTCAAAGCGGTTGAGGAGCGCTACGTTGATTTGAGTACCGGTCAGTTTACCGACGATGTACCCGAAGGCTATGACCAACGCGCAGCGTCCAAGGATCCGTCTCGTTCCAGAGACGTGGCCTCTGCCATCGACATTGCAAAAGTCGGACGTCAAGCCAACGTCGCTCAGGTCTACCTGGTACGCGGCGAGGGTGGGGCGGTTGACCGAATCATTCTTCCGGTCCACGGCTATGGTCTTTGGTCCACGCTGTACGGTTTTCTGGCGCTCGAGAGCGATGCCAATACCGTTGCCGGTTTAGGGTTCTATGAGCACGGCGAGACTCCGGGGCTTGGCGGAGAAGTTGATAACCCACGCTGGAAGGCGTTGTGGCCCGGTAAACAGGTATATCGAGACGGCGAGGTCGCGATTTCTTTGCTGAAAGGCGCTGTGGACCCCCAGAGCTCGAGCGCGGACTGGCAGGTGGACGGGTTATCCGGCGCCACACTTACAAGCCGGGGCGTCAGCAATCTGCTCGCGTTCTGGATGGGTGATGAGGGGTTCGCCCCGTTTCTCAACAATCTGCGTAACGGAGACGCATGAGCATGGAATCGGTCAAAGATACCCTGGCAAGCCCTGTGCTCAAGAACAACCCGATTGCACTCCAGATCCTGGGAATCTGTTCGGCACTGGCAGTCACGTCATCGCTGCAGGTGACGCTGGTGATGTGTATCGCGCTGACGTCAGTTACCGCATTTTCCAACCTATTTATCTCCCTTATCCGAAACTTCATTCCCGGCAGTATTCGCATAATTGTGCAAATGACGATCATCGCGTCGCTGGTAATCATGGTGGACGAAGTGCTGAAAGCGGTGGCGTATGACATCAGCAAACAGTTGTCTGTCTTTGTCGGTCTGATCATCACGAACTGCATTGTGATGGGTCGTGCCGAAGCTTTCGCCATGAAGAATCCGCCCATCCCAAGCTTTCTCGATGGTATCGGCAATGGACTTGGCTACTCGGTGGTACTCGTCTTTGTGGCTGTTATTCGCGAGCTGTTCGGAGCCGGAAAACTCATGGGTTATGAAATTCTTCCACTGGTCACCGAAGGCGGCTGGTACAACCCCAATGGTTTGCTGCTGCTGCCTCCCAGTGCGTTCTTCCTGATCGGACTATTTATCTGGTTGCTCAGAGCCTGGGATAGTAAACAGGTTGAAGAGCCAGACTTTAAGATGGCGAAACACACGATTGCTGAGGAAAGCGCCTGATGGAGTACTACCTTGGCATGTTTGTTCGCGCTATTTTCATCGAGAACATGGCGCTGTCGGTGTTTCTTGGCATGTGTACCTTTCTCGCGGTATCCAAGAAGGTCAGCGCCGCGATTGGGCTCGGTATCGCCGTTATCGCTGTTCTGACTATTACGGTCCCTGTCAACAACCTCATCTACAACTACCTGTTGGCCGACGGAGCCCTGGCCTGGGCGGGATTACCGGATGTGGATCTCAGCTTCTTGGGGTTGCTGTCCTACATCGGTGTGATTGCAGCGCTGGTACAAATATTGGAGATGTTTCTCGATAAGTATGTGCCGGCGCTCTACACCGCGCTTGGCGTTTTTCTTCCATTGATTACAGTGAACTGCGCCATCCTGGGTGCCACATTGCTCATGGTCGAGCGCGATATGAATCTCGCGGAGAGTGCGGTATTCGGCGCTGGTGCCGGGGTGGGCTGGGCTTTGGCTATAGTTGCCCTTGCGGGAATTCGAGAGAAGCTCAAATACAGTGATGTACCTGATGGACTTCAGGGTTTGGGCATTACGTTCATTACCGTCGGTCTGATGTCGCTAGGGTTTATGGCCCTGGGTGGCATCGATATCTAACACCCTGCCAGACAGACGCAGGAGAGGTTTCTATGGATATGACAATCGTTTATGGCGTAGGTATGTTCACCGCGATCGTACTTGCCCTGGTCGGTATCATTCTTTATGCGCGCACTCTGCTGGTGAGCAGCGGCGATGTCACGATCGAGATAAATGGAGAGAAGAGTATTACCGTCCCTGCTGGGGGCAAGCTTCTTCAAACCCTGTCAGAGTCCAATATTTTTCTGGCCTCGGCCTGCGGTGGAGGCGGTACCTGTGCGCAGTGCAAGTGCATCGTAAACGAGGGCGGGGGCTCAATGCTGCCGACTGAAGAGTCTCACTTTACGCGTCGTGATGCCCAGGAGGGTTGGCGATTGTCCTGTCAGACCGCAGTCAAGCAGGACATGAAGATTGAGGTCCCGGAGGAGGTCTTCGGTGTCAAGCAATGGGAGTGCACTGTTGAGTCCAACCCGAATGTAGCCACATTCATCAAAGAACTCACGCTACGGCTTCCGGAGGGGGAGAATGTCGACTTTCGGGCTGGTGGCTATGTACAGCTCGAATGCCCGCCGCACGTCGCAAAATACTCCGACTTCGATATCGAAGAGGAATACCGCGGGGATTGGGAGCGGTTTGGCTTCTTCAAACTCGAGTCCGTGGTGAACGAGACGGTAATACGCGCGTATTCCATGGCGAACTACCCCGAGGAGAAAGGGGTCGTTAAGTTCAACATTCGCGCCGCGACTCCACCCCCCGGGGCAGAGGGCATTCCTCCCGGTCAAATGTCGTCCTGGGCTTTTAACTTAAAGCCGGGCGATAAGGTGACAGTCTACGGCCCGTTCGGCGAGTTCTTTGCGAAGGACACAGACGCAGAGATGGTGTTTATCGGCGGTGGAGCGGGCATGGCACCGATGCGATCCCACATTTTCGATCAGCTGCGAAGAATAGGAACAGATCGTAAAATTTCCTTCTGGTACGGAGCGCGCTCGCTGCGAGAGATGTTCTACCAGGAAGAATATGATCAGCTCGCTGTCGACAATGACAACTTTGAGTGGCACGTCGCGTTGTCAGATCCCCAGCCCGAAGATGATTGGGACGGGTTAACGGGCTTTATTCATAACGTTCTTTACGAACAATACCTAAAGGATCACCCGGCGCCGGAAGACTGTGAGTACTATATGTGTGGACCGCCTATGATGAACCAGGCGGTTATCAAGATGTTGACGGACCTTGGCGTAGAGCCGGAGAACATCATGCTAGACGACTTTGGTGGCTAGCTTCGCTCGGACCTTGCCGTCAGTTGTTGCGACAAGCTGCGACAAGCTGCGACAAGCGGCGACTCCGCTAAATGCGTGCAAGCAACCCCAAGGGTTTTAGACAGATTCGGGCTTAGGCAGGCTAAGACGCGCGTGGCGTAGCACCTGGCTTCCTGACACTTGCATTGCCGGGGTAGGGTCCTGATTGGGCTACCGAGGTACCACCTCGGTGTTAGCGTTTGCAGGCTTGTTGGCCAGTGATTTTCTCACTCTTTCGTTGGCTCGTCTTTGTTGTCTCTCGTCCCCTTGCGTTCTCTCACTCCATCCGGTGCGTGTTCAGATGGTGGCTAAATCGATGAACAAAGCGACAGCTCGTGTGCCCTTTTGCTTGGTTGCTGTGACGGTTCTGCGAAGTGTTCTAGCGGGTGCCCTGGTGCTCACCGCTGCGGCCTGTTCCGATAGCGGATGGTTAGGTCTATTCAGCGCAGATGACGGAGCTGCCGATCGGGTGGTTCTGCGCGGTGCCACGATGGGTACCAGCTGGTCGGTCATCTACGGCGCTTCCGCTGAAGTCAGCGAAGAGGCATTGATGGCGTCGATACAAAGCCGGCTCGAGGAAATCAATGCTTCATTGTCGACTTACATCGACGAATCCGAAATATCCACGTTGAATCGAGGCGAGCTGCCATCGCCCGTACAGCTTTCCGAGGACTTCGGTCGCGTGATGGATGTGGCTCTGGTAACCAGTCAGCTGACTGGAGGTGCCTACGACGTGACCGTTGCTCCGCTGGTCGATCTCTGGGGTTTTGGCCCCCGTGATTTTGATGGGACCCTGCCCACTGTCGACGCCATAGACGAGGCCAGAAAAAGTGTGGGTTTCTCGCGGCTGGGCTGGCGATCCAAGGAAAGACTGCTAGAGCTACCCGCTGGTATGAGTGTTGATATGTCGTCGGTGGCGAAGGGATATGCGGTCGATCAGCTGGCTGATCTTCTCATGCAGGCCGGGATCGAATCGATGCTCGTTGAAATAGGCGGCGAACTTCGTGCTCATGGTGAGCGTCCCGAGGGCGGCTCCTGGCGCATCGCCGTTGAATCACCGGAGCCGACCGAGGGCAGATTCGTGGCAGCCCTTGAAGTGAGAGATCGAGCGGTAGCAACGTCAGGAGATTACCGAAACTTTTTTGAAGTGGATGGTGTTCGCTACTCCCACCTGGTCGATCCGCGGACCGGCTCTCCGGTTACTCATGAACTTGTGTCAGTTACGGTGGTCCATACATCGTGTGCGGTGGCCGATGCCATGGCGACGGCGCTCATCGTGATGGGATTGGGCGATGCCAGGGCCTTGGCTGAGCGCGAGGGACTGGCCGCCTATTTCGTGACCACCACGATGGCCGGGCTTCAGGTACACTCTACATCGCACTTTGAGGCCCTGGCTGTGCTTGAATCAACGTAGCGTAAAACGCTGGGGCGAGCGGACCTTGGGGTGAGAATCTTCTCTGATCGCAAGTCTCGGGCCGGGCTAAGCGGCTAACAAAAGGCAAACAAAGGATCAAAGTAAGATGTTGGTGTTCGTGCTCAGCTTTTTGATCATGTCGTTAATCGTCGCGGGTATGGCGATTGGTGCCATGGCCGGACGAGGTCCGCTCAAGGGCTCCTGCGGCGGGCTTGCAGCGGTCGGGATAGAAGGGCGCTGCGAAATCTGCGGAGATGACCCCAGCCGCTGCAAGAACTCAGACCAAACTGAATCAGAACACGTGCGCGAAACGTCGACCTTCGATGCGTTCGCTGACAGCGAATTGGGCACCGGTGTTTTGTTCTATGATGCATTAGCCCGACCTGGAGCTCGCGCCGACGCTAGCCGTGACTCGCACAGCGACTTTTACAGCGACCGCAACGCCCTTTACAACGACCACAACGACCGCAACGCCGACTGTTCCAGCGAAAAAGATAGCAGTCAGTCGGGCAACGCAACTGACTGAAACCTGCTTGCTAGCCAAGGCGTTTTTCGGCCAGGTTCTCGACGTACCAATTTGAGTCACTTCACCTCGTTCGTTGGGCTTCGCTACGCTTTCGCGAAGCAGCGTTCGGGTTTTTCTGCGTTTGTCTCTATCGCCTCAATGCTGGGTATGACACTGGGCGTTGCCACGCTGATTACTGTCTTATCTGTGATGAATGGATTCGGCGGCGAGCTGCGCAGCCGTATCCTTGCCCTTGTACCCCATGCGTACGTTGAGTTCGAAGCATCGCCTCAGGCGCGCCGCCCCCGTCAGTGGGCGCAGCAGTGGCAGGAAAGTGCCACGTCTCTGCTTGAGATCGATCAGGTGATTGCGCTGGCGCCGTTTCACAGTGATACCGTGCTTATCATCGGCCCCTATGCGCAAGTCGGAGCTACCCTTTCCGGTATAGATCCGGTGGTTCAGAGTAACGTCAGTGCTCTAGGTTCCCACATGGTGTTCGGTGAGTTAGCCGATCTTCGGTCGCCCAATACGATGATTCTTGGCGCCTCCCTCGCACGTTCGCTCGGTGTTGTCCCCGGAGATGAAGTGCGCGTGGTGTTACCGCGAGTCACAACTACCCCCGTCGGTGTGTTTCCACGCAGCAAGAAACTGCTGGTTGTCGGAACCTTTGAGGTGGGTGCCGAACAGGATAGCAACAGCGCCTACACGTCCCTGGCGAGCGCCGGTCGGTTGTTCGGAAACACGGGAAGGTTTGGGTTCCAGGTGCAATTCGACGATCTCTGGTCTGCCCCGGGATTTCGGCAGCCTATCGAAGCCGCAGTTGGCGCACCCGTTGACTACAAACCCTGGAGCGAAACCCAGGGCAGCCTCTTTCGCGCTATTCGGATGGAGAAAATCACGGTGACCGTCTTGCTCCTTGGTGTTGTTTTTGTGGCTGCGTTCAACATCATTGCCACTCTGGTCATGGCTGTCACTGAGCGTCGAGCTGACATAGCTGTTTTGCGCACGATGGGGTCAAGTCCGGGAGAAGTTGCCAGGGTTTTCCTGCTTCAGGGAACTGCAATCTCGGTGCTCGGCATCGGCCTGGGGGTTGGTGCAGGCTGCTTACTCGCCGTGAATATTGCGTCGCTGGTAGAGATGATTGAGCAGTGGTTTGGTGCCCGGATTTTTGATCCTCGGGTGTATTACATCAGTCGCTTGCCCTCAGAGCTGCAGAGTGGTGATGTGGTAGTGGTTGCAGCACTCGCGCTGGGCCTGAGTGCCCTGGCGATACTCTACCCCGCCTGGCGCGCCAGTAAGGTGCCACCGGCAGAGGTACTGCGCTATGAGTGACGAGACTCGGAACGGTTCCGCGCCCGCGCTTGAATGTGCTGGCGTCTGCAAAAGCTATCAGGAGGCTAGTCAGCGTCTCGATGTGTTGGTCGAGGTGGATTTTGTCCTCGAGCGAGGAGATAAAGTCGGTGTGGTAGGGGCATCCGGATCGGGAAAGTCTACACTGCTGAATCTACTGGCTGGCCTCGATCAGGTAAGCGCGGGGGCTGTTACCTTGGCTGGTCGTAATCTCAAGGAGATGAGCGAGAAGGAGCGAGCCCGGTGGCGCAATCAACACCTGGGATTCGTTTACCAGTTTCATCACTTACTTGCGGAGTTCTCAGCGCAGGAGAACGTCGCTATGCCTATGTTGATTGCGGGGCAAAGTAGGCGTTCTTCATTTGCAGAAGCTGACAACCTGCTACGAGCCGTTGGCCTTGGCGACCGGCGAACGCATAGGCCCGGCCAGTTGTCCGGCGGCGAGCGTCAACGAGTAGCGATAGCGCGTAGCCTTATTAATCGGCCAAGCTGTGTACTGATGGATGAACCCACCGGCAACCTGGATCCGGATAACGCGGGCCAGGTACTGCAACTGATTGATGAACTACGCGAGAAATCTTCCAGTGCGTTTCTGATTGTGACTCATGATCAGACTGTGGCCGATCATATGCACCGGGTTCTTCGCCTCGAATCCGGCGGTTTGCATGTCGGTGCGGGAGCGCATGCGCACTAGCGAAATCATAGCAATTGCCTGGCGTTACACCTTTACGTTTGGGCGAGGACACCTGTCGGTATTTATGTCGGGTTTGTCGGTCGCGGGCCTAGTGCTGGCGACCGCCATACTACTCACGGTCCTCTCGGTGATGAATGGTTTTGAGCGTGAGATGCGCGATCGAATTCTTGCGCTGGTTCCCCATCTTACGGTGTCTCTTCCGGCGCGGCAGTCAAACATCGACACGTTAATTTCGGAACTGGAGCGCGTACCGGGCGTCGAGCGTGCGCAAGCCTTTGTGAGCTTCAACGGTATGGTACTTAGAGGCACTAGAGTGACCGCGATTTCCGGGCTGGGTTTGGAATCCTGGCCCGATCTTCCCGCGGGTCTGGAGTTGCCCGGTTTTCCCAAGGGTCAAGGCGAGCTGATTCTGGGAGATTCGGTCGCGCAGCGACTGGCGGTGTCAGAGGGGGATGCACTGACGGTTCTTGCGACGGGCGCCGATAGCTATCGCGCAGCAGGCATACGCAGTGAACGTTTTACAGTGAGTTCAATCGTGGATACGGGTACAGAACTGGATGAAGCGCTAGTTCTGATGCAGATCGAACCTGCGGCAAAACTAGCTGATCTTGGTCTCCAGTCGGCATCGGAAGCAACGCGCGTATCCGGGCTGCAGATCAGGATAGCGGATCCGTTTGCAGTGGATCGCTACGCTGAACGCGTCCGAAGTCTATTACCGCCAGGGGCCTACATGCTGACCTGGCGCGCCACGCATGGGAACCTCCACGCTGCGATTCAACTATCTCGTGATCTCGTGATCCTATTGCTGACTTCGATAATCGGGATTGCGGCGTTTAACGTTGTCTCGGCACTGGTGCTGATCGTTGTAGATCAAACGAGAGCAATCGCAATCCTCAAAACCCTTGGCGCAACTGCGGGCAATATTGCGTCTGTGTTCATCGTCCAGGGAGCATTGATTGGAGTTACCGGAGCGGTAATCGGACTGACGCTCGGTGCTGTCCTCGCCCGGTTTCTACCTGAGTTCGTTGGCTTCATTGAAGAGTCGCTTGGCTTTCGGTTTCTGAATACAGATGTGTATCCAGTGTCGTTTATCCCCGTAGATCTCCGCGGCTCTGACATGCTGTTGATCGGTGTGGTTGCGGTTGCCGCCTGCGTTCTCGCGGCCCTGTATCCGGCTGTCCGCGGCGCGAGGCTGGAGCCCGCGAGGGTGTTGAGCTAAACCCGCGCCACCACAAAAGCTGGCAGTTGATCAGTCGATGGGCGTCAAGCGGATTCAGCGTTGGGTTGCTCGACGGAGCTTGCGCTTACGCCATTGTCTTGCCACTCGCATGCGCCAGAGAACATTCACGACAAAATAGCCAAGGCTTCCCACGAACAATCCGCACAGCACGCTCCCCAAAAGCAGCGGCTTCCAGATTCTGCTGAGATTCATCTCGAGCCAGCCCAGGGACAAATTGAAACTCTGTTCGGTGACAGGTACGTCGATAAGTAACGCACCCACCTGATAGGCCAAAAAAAAGATGGCCGGCATGGTGACAGGATTCGTGACCCAGACCAGACCTACTGCAATAGGCAGGTTGCATCGCACCAGCACCGCGACTAATGCGGCCAGCAGCATCTGCCCCGGCACTGGTAGAAACGCGATGAACAAGCCGACGAAGAACGCCATGGACGCTGAGTAGCGGTTCAGATGCCAGAAATTACTGGAATAGACCCATTCACCCAACGGTTCCAGCGCACCGGATTTTCTCAGGCGAGCCGGTGTCGGCATGAGGCTCTTAAGGGTATCTCTAGGCATTACGGGCAGGCATCCGTCACCGACACCAGGAAGGCATCGATGTCGCTGGATTAACGGTTAGCAATACAAGCATATCGGTTGGTGTCTATTGACCCACGCGGTTCTGTCTGGCGTGAACGCCTGTTTTTGATCGGTTTGGTTCACTTCAAGGCTCCATGCCTGGCGACCTCGTTGCCTGGGTGGGCCAGCCCTCTCACACTCAGTTTAGTCATGGCTACGATGCCTGTCGCAAACCAAGCAGATGGGTAAACCACGACTGAGCGCGGTGACTACGCAGCTTCGGGTGCCTCCCCCGACTCGGAAGTCACGTTAGCGCGAGCTCAGGAATTGCGCTTCATTCAGGTCTTTTATCCGCTCGAAATCGATCTTCGTAACGCCTTAGAATTTTGTTCAACTGAGACCTGTAAAGTATTGACAGTGTAGCAGTTTAAAAGCGTGCATCCGGAAACTTGGCCGCTCTTGCCAGCAACTCACCGCAAACTGCGATGAGCAACACGTTCCTGCGCCCCAACATCTGCCTTCCTGTTGTTAATCAACGTACGGAAGCCTGTGCTTGATGAGTGCTCGCGGTTTTGCAACCAGTCCGATGCGCCTGCTTTTGCTGGCGCTCCCTACTCTGCTGGCTGCGCTGCAGCTCCCTCCATCGCTGATCGATGAACTTTTCCTGATACTTTTGTTACTTGCCTTGGTCTGTTATCGGCAAAAGCCGGAGTTTCTGCTGACATTCTGCTGTATAGCGGTCCTTCTTCTTCGAACGTGTCAGACTGTTCTGGACTGGCATGGGCACCTCTGGGGTACTGGCTGCGAACAAAACGGGATTGAGCTGAGCGGCGAGCTGCTGTCATCCCCCAAGCTACTCGAGCTGCGCGGACGTCGAGTTTGGAAGATGCTGATCCGCGTGGAGTCGCTCGCGCCGGCGCTCTGCGGTGAGCCCCAGCGAATTCGTCTCTACGTTGATCAGCAGATTCTCAAGCAGACCTTTTCCCATCACGAGCTGCAGAAGGGAGATAACGTGGCGGCGATAGTCCGCCTGCGGAATCCGCGAGGTCTCGCCAATCCGGTCTCGTCCCAGGGAGTTCACTACTGGTTTACGAGAGGCATCCATGCGACAGGCACGGCCCGTCAGATACTGGACGTCGAACGGGCGCGTGCCTGGAACCTGAGCGCCCGAGCAGAGCAACTGCGGCGAGTCCTTGGTGAGGCCATAAGCGAGCAGCTGATGTTCAGCCAGAGTCGCGGACCTATCCTAGCCCTAGCGCTGGGTGACTCCCGCTACCTCAATCCTGATGACTGGGAGCAGCTAAGGCTCTTTGGGCTCACTCATTTATTTGTAATCTCCGGCTTACACCTTGGCTCTGTCGCGGTGGCGTCCTGGACTTTGGCGAGTGTTTTGCTTCGCATCGGAATGCTGTTCCGACGCGAATCTCTTCGGCCTCGAACCGCACGCACTATTACGGTTTTGCTAGTGCTTTTCGCCTCTGGAGTTTACGCTCTTCTCTCAGGCTGGTCGCTGCCGGTGCAGCGGGCATATCTGATGCTCACTCTCGCTTTAACCCCGACGTTGATCGGTCGCAGATGCGACGTATCCCGCGCTTGGGCGGGGTCGGCGCTGGTCGTACTGGCCGCGAATCCAGTCGTTTTGCTAACCGCCAGCTTTTGGATGTCCTTCGGAGCGGTCGGGCTAATACTCTGGTTCCTACTTTGGCCACACAGTTCGTTTCAACTTCGGACATTCGTCGGTTTGCAGGCGTATCTGCTTGTTGGCCTACTGCCCATGAGTTACTTCTGGTTTGGAAGCGGCGCCTCCGCGGGCGCTCTGATCAACTTTGTCGCGGTACCCGTCATAAGCATGCTGGTTGTTCCTCTTCTGCTGATGGCACTTTTCCTGACGTCCACACCGCTTGTGCTCAAGATCGTGCTGTGCATTCCCGAACTGATTGTCCTTTCGGTCTGGTCTGCGATGGGATTCTGGGCGCCCAGCATTAATGCTCTGTCGGCGGACCTCTTTGAGCCCGGGCTCTGGTCTCTATTGATCGCGACGCTGATGGTTCTGCTTGTACGCTTACCGCTGGGAAACAGGAAGCTTATCGGTCTGCTCACAGCTGGAGGCCTCTCCCTGGCGGCGCCGGAACGAATCCTGGATACAGAGTCACGGGTTACGGTATTTGACGTAGGGCAGGGAACTGCCGTACTGGTTGAGCATCGACATGCCGCGGTACTGATCGACACCGCAGGACAAAGCGCCATCGGCGATGCTGTCTTGGAACGGGTGCTTGACCCCTACCTGCGACGACACCCGCGACAAAACGTCGATCTAATGGTGATCAGCCACGGTGACTTAGACCATCGCGGTGGTGAGGAATATGTACTTAATGCGCTTAAAGTAGAGCGAGTGTGGCGAGGAGAGCCACGAGGTGAGCGGCTAGGAGATGGGTCGAGAGATAGCTGGAGAGAGTGGTCGAAAGAGCTGTGGAGAGACAGGTGGAGAGACAGGTGGAGAGAAGGACGGCGCGAGCCAGGCCGTGAGGCTCATCCAGCCAGAAGGATGGAGGCGACGTTCCCCGCCGCAGGGAATGCGCGCGAATATCCTATCGAAGGACGGCAACTGTGCAGACCAGGTGCCAGGCTGCAAATCAATGATGGCCTATCCATTCGATCCCTATCTGGATCAGTAGATTCAAACAACCGGAACAATCGCTCCTGCGTGCTCATGCTCGAAATAGACGGGGTGCGATTTCTATTTCCGGGAGACATCGACTCGCGAAGGGAGCGACAGCTCAGCGCCTACTGGCGAGACGGCTTGCGGACGGATGTACTCATGGCTTCTCATCACGGGGCCAACTCTTCTAATAGTACCTTGTGGCTCAAGATGACAGATCCGCGCTGGATTGTGGCCTCCGCGGGCTATGCGAACTCATTTGGGCATCCTGGAGAGGGTTTTGTTCAGCGTGCGAACCTTAGGGGACTGAAGGTTCTGTCGACCGCCCAGTCCGGGGCTATTGTGTTTCGCGTCGACACTGATGGAGACATTCAGTGTCGAGTCACTCGCCACAACAGACAGCCCGTCTGGGTTTGGGAGAAGCGAACGCGGGACTGCTAAGGATCGTTGAACAAGTCCAAGATGTCTCTGGCTGACAGACGACGCAGAGGCGCCCTGGACTTGTTCAGAGGCTCCCCCGTTTGCAACCTGTATCTGCTGTCGCGGGTATAATCAGCAGCTTACGCAAACATTTGGTCACTGAGTAGAACAGCGTGCTGGAATTGGTCACCGCGGGCGGCTGGTTGATGTACATCATCATCGGCTGCTCGGTCATCGCTATCGCCATTTGTCTGGAAAGGTTCTTTCTGCTGAACCGCCGGCGGATAGCCCCTCCCCATTTGCTGCCTTCGGTCTGGAAACAGTTAAAAGCCGGGGAGCTGGACAGCGCGAAGATACGTACGCTTCGCGAGTCGTCCCCGTTGGGTCGAATACTGGCGGCCGGACTCTCGAATGCACATCACGGTCGCGATGTCATGAAGGACAGCATCGAAGAAGCCGCTGCCCACGTGGTGCACGAACTGGAGCGGTTTTTGAACACCCTGGGAACCATAGCGGCGGTTGCACCGCTCCTGGGATTGCTGGGAACAGTGGTCGGTATGATTCGAGTTTTCGCCGAGATCATGTCGCAAGGTACAGGAAACGCCAGTGCTCTGGCCGGGGGTATCTCTGAAGCGCTTATCACCACGGCAGCGGGTCTCTGCGTCGCCATCCCGGCCCTGGTGATGCACCGTTACTTCACCGGCCGAATTGACGCGATTGTGGTCGATCTGGAGCAGCAGGCGATCAAGCTGGTCGACGCTTTACACTCGCGCTCCGAAGGACGCTCTAAAAAGCAAATTTCCGAGAACCCTGCCTCGTGAAGTTTCGCCGCCAGACAAGGGAAGAGCTCACAGTCAATCTGACTCCCTTGATTGACGTTGTCTTCCTGCTGCTGATCTTCTTTATGGTGTCTACCACATTCACCAGGGAAACCCAGCTATCTGTCGATCTTCCGGAGGCTACGGGCTTAGTGCGGGAAGAGTCCGATGGACAGATAGAAGTGCAGATCGACGAGGCGGGTAATTATCGGGTGAATGGTCGCTCCTTGCTCGATCAGCGCATGCGTACGCTTCAGGCTGCGGTCTATAAGGTGTCTCAGGGCGACACCACGTTGCCGTTCGTCATCTCAGCTGATGCCCAGGCGGCCCACGAGTACGTAGTGCGAGCCATGGATGCCGCAGGTCAGATGGGTTTTACCCGTTTGAGCATTGCCTCTGTGCAACCACAGGGTTCCTCTGCGGTCGCTTCCGATATGCCATGAGCCCAATGCCATCGATGAAGCGTCGGCTGGCCGTGTGGGTGGAGCGGCGCTGGTATGGGAGCCCCGGGTTGCTGTGGTTGCTCTTTCCTCTGGAATTACTCTACGTCGGGCTAAGCGCTGTGCGAAGAGCTTTGTATCGCTCAGGGATTCTGTCCAGTGACCATCCAGGTGTACCCGTAATCGTGGTGGGTAATGTTACGGCGGGCGGCTCCGGTAAAACCCCGTGTGTTAGAGCTATCGCGGATCATCTGCTAGACGCAGGTCTGCGTCCGGCAATCGTAAGTCGCGGCCATGGGGGGACTGATCCGGGGCCACGCGCGGTTCGCTCGGATGATGATGCCCGGCAAGTAGGCGATGAAGCGTTGATGCTCGCGCGAACAGCACGCTGCAAGGTTGTTATCGGACGCGATCGAGCGGCTGCGGCCCGGATTGCGGTGGAACAGGGCGCAAACACGGTCGTTTGCGATGACGGACTGCAGCATTATGCACTGGCTCGCGACATCGAGATTATTGCCATCGATGGAACGGTTGGTCTGGGTAGCGGTCGGCGCATACCCGTTGGGCCCCTTCGAGAGGCTCCGGCACGCCTTGATACAGCAGACTTTATTCTGGAGCGCAATGGACGTGATCCAGGCACGGCGGTAGCTTATCGACCTATTGCCTTTCGACACTGCGCGAGCGGTGAGATCGCCCGGCCCGATCAGTTTGTGCCAAAGAGGGATGTTCATGCGCTGGCTGCGATTGCGCGGCCTGAACGATTCTTCAATCAGTTACGTGACCTGGGAATCAGCATAACGGAACATGTCTACGCCGATCACGAGGTACCGCCCCTTGATGATCTCCGAAAGCTTGTGGGTCGTCCGTTGATAATAACGGAGAAGGATGAGGTAAAGCTCCCCGTACAGGTGCACGACGACTGCTGGGTATTGCTCATGGAAGCCGATCTGCCTGCGACGTTTCTTCCAAAGCTGCGTGAAAGACTCTCGGCAGCTGCAACCCGTTACGACGTTTTTATACCTGACCCTGCCGATACCACCGATTCAACCCAGGGAGCGGGCAAGGTGCATCGAGTGGCTGTTCCATGAGCTTCGTCGTCGTCATACCCGCCCGCTATTCGTCTGTGCGCCTGCCCGGAAAAGCGCTGCTCGATATCGGCGGTAAGCCGATGATCCAAAGGGTATGGGAACGGGCAAGCCAGTCCGGTGCCGATGCGGTAGTCGTCGCCACTGACGATCCGCGAATCGAGAAGAGCGCTCTGGGTTTCGGTGCGCAGGTGATGATGACCAGCTCGACTCACGCCAGTGGCACCGACCGTCTGGCCGAAGTCGTCGAGAGGATGCAGCTGGGTGAAGGACGTATCGTGGTCAATGTCCAAGGTGACGAGCCCTTAATCCCGCCGCAGGTTGTAGATCAGGTGGCGAGCAATCTGGCTGAAAATGAATGGTCGAGTGTCGCGACCTTATGTGAACCGATTAGAGATACCGAGCCTCTCCTGGATCCAGCGGCGGTTAAAGTCGTGTTTGATAAGCGTGGGCAAGCCTGTTACTTCAGCCGCAGCTGTATCCCCTGGCCCCGCAATCACCAATGGTCATCGGGCGAAATGCCGCCAGGGTGCTGGTATCGACACATTGGCATCTATGCCTATCGAGCGGGATTTCTTACGCGCTTCAGTCGATGGCAGGAAGCGCCCACGGAGCATATCGAATCCTTGGAACAATTGCGGGCGCTCCACCAGGGTGAGCGAATTCATGTCGCCGAAGCTTCGGTTCCGGTACCCGGCGGCGTAGATACTGAAGCTGATTTACAGTCGGTGAGAGACCAGATCAAAGAGCAAGATTCGTGATGACGGATGCAAACACGTTACGGGCCGAAAACAGCTCGTCGCTGGTAAATCGTGTTGCGAACACGCTCGCACTTCCCTGCGAGGCGATCATTTGGCAAGTAGCCAGCTCGGCCGAGCTCTCCGACGCTTGCCAGCAGGCCGCAAGGGAGCAAACCCCACTCCTGGCACTGGGGGAGGGGAGTAACGTCGTACTTCCTCCGCGGCTTGATGCCACTGTCATCAAAGTGGCGGATGACAACGTGCGTGTTTGCGAGCAAGACGCGGAGCGGATAAGAATTCAGGTGGGAGCCGGTAAGTCCTGGCACGCACTGGTAATCGAAACGCTTGCAGAAGGCTGGTCCGGGCTCGAGAACCTCGCGCTCATACCAGGGTCCGTTGGCGCTGCTCCCGTGCAGAACATTGGAGCCTACGGCCGCGAATTGTCGGAATTCGTGGGGACGGTGCATGCTGTCGATGCTCTCACCGGCGAACAGTGTGTCTTGCAGTCCGATGAATGCGCATTTGCTTACCGCGAAAGTCTCTTCAAGGGGCATGCGCGAGATAGGCTGATTATCAGCTCGGTAGAACTGTCTCTGTACCTTAAGCCTCAGGTGAGAGTCGAGTATCCGGATCTTCAAGAAATGCTGTCTTCAGACAGGGCAGAGCCAACTCCGAATGATGTGTTCGACGCTGTGGTGGCGTTGCGAAACAAGAAGCTTCCTAACCCCCAACGCTTGCCAAATGTAGGCAGCTTTTTCAAGAATCCGGTAGTCGGGTCCGAGCGCGCATCAGCACTTGTCGGTCGCTATCCTGGAATTCCGATTTACGAGCTCAGTCCGGATCGATTCAAGCTGTCTGCTGCGTGGATGATTGAAAAGGCAGGCCTGAAGGGGGTTCGCATCGGTGATGCGGCGGTTTCTGAACAGCATTCCCTGGTACTGGTGAATACGGGCTCAGCCACGCAAGACGACGTGCTTGAGCTTGCCAGGCACATCAGAACGAGTGTCGAGCAGGAATGCGGCGTCTTTCTTGAACTGGAGCCGCGGGTTGTTTCGCTGTTTGATGCTGCGTGTGCAAACCACTAGCGCAGATTTCTTGTTCTCCTGGCTTTACTCTGTTTCCTAGTGCAATGACGAGATGAGTGACGTTTTCGATCACAAGGAGTTCTTGAAAACGTTGACCAGTCGACCGGGTATTTACCAAATGTACGGTGCCGAGGGAGAGCTTCTTTATGTCGGTAAGGCACGCAACCTTAAAAATCGGGTAGGCAGCTACTTCCGAAATGCCGGTCTAAATGCAAAGACCGTGGCTCTGGTTATGCGAATCCGCGATATTCAGGTGACCGTCACCTCTTCTGAGGCTGATGCACTCCTCCTGGAGCAGAATCTCATCAAGGCTCATCGACCTCCGTACAACATTCTGTTGCGCGATGACAAGTCGTATCCTTATATCTTTATGTCAAGTGAAGACGAATTCCCCCGTTTGGCTTTCCATCGCGGGCGAAAACGCCGTAAAGGCCAGTACTTTGGGCCCTATCCCAGCGCGTCGGCAGTACGTCAATCCATGCACTTTTTGCAGAAAGTCTTCAAAGTGCGTCAATGTGAGGATAGCTACTACCAAAATCGGTCGCGCCCCTGCCTCCAGTATCAGATCGATCGCTGTACGGCACCGTGCGTAGGTCTGGTCGATGAAGAGAGCTATGCCAAACAGGTTGAAAGTACGCGGATGTTTCTCGACGGTCGATCACGGGAGTTGATGGTGCGTCTCGCCGATGACATGGAGCAGGCGGCAATAGCGCTGCAGTTTGAGAAAGCGGCGGAGTATCGCGATCAGTTGCAGTACCTGCAAAAGGTGCAGAGCACGCAGGAGATCGAAGGCAGTCAGGGCGACCTCGATGTTGTGGCGGCTGCTGTCGATGCCGGCCAGTGCTGCGTACAGATGTTATTTGTGCGGGAGGCGCGTGTATTGGGTAGCAAAACTTTTTACCCAAAGCTCCAGCTGGCCGATAGCGAGGCCGAGATTATCGAGGCTTTTCTGCCGCAGTTTTATCTGCGAGGAGAGCATCCAATACCGAACGAGATCATCGTTAGCCATCTCCCGGAAAGCGCAGCCGCTCTTGCAGAGGTGTTTACCAGCACCGCGGGTCGCCGGTCTGAAATCAAGCACAGCGTTCGGGAGGCGCGAGCACGCTGGCTCCAGTTGGCAACACAAAGCGCGGAGACAAACCTCGAAGCGCAGCTTGCCGGCAAGCAGTCTGTACAAAGTCGTTTTGTTGCCCTTCAGGAAGCTCTGGAACGCCCTACGTTGCCCCGGCGGATCGAGTGTTTTGATATCAGTCACAGCAGTGGTGAAGCAACGGTGGCCTCCTGCGTGGTATTTGACCAGGAAGGCCCGAAGAAATCGGACTATCGTCGCTTTAACATCGAGGGTGTAATCGCCGGTGATGACTACTCGGCCATGAATCAGGCATTGACTAGGCGCTTTAAACGACTGCGGGATGAAGAGGCCCCAATGCCAGATATTCTTCTCATTGACGGCGGTAAGGGCCAGGTGACCCAAGCTCTGGAGGTACTGCAGGAGCTCGCGGTGGATGGCGTTGATGTGATAGGTGTGGCGAAGGGCACAACTCGCAAAGCCGGGTTCGAAACCCTGATTTTGGGTGATACCGGTATGGAGTTGCAGCTACCATCAGATAATCGTGCGCTTCACCTGATTCAACAGGTGCGTGACGAAGCTCACCGCTTTGCGATTACCGGCCATCGCGGTCGCCGTGACAAGGCTCGAAAACAGTCTCTCCTCGATTCTATACCGGGCGTCGGAGCAAAACGGCGGCGTGAGCTACTGCGTCATTTCGGTAGTGCAGGAGCTGTTGGTAACGCAAGCGTAGATGAGTTGAGAAAAATACCGGGTATTAGCGCTACCATGGCGCGGACAATTTATGATCATCTGCACGGTATGGCAGACTAGTCTGTGGCTTTGAATACTCCCAATACCCTGACGGTGCTCAGGATCGCGCTCATCCCTGTGTTGGTGGGGGTTTTTTACGCGCCGTTTAATGGTCACCTTCTGGTCGCTGCTGCCGTGTTCTCGATCGCGGCGATTACCGACTGGGTCGACGGGTACCTGGCACGAAAGCTAGGGCAATCCACCGCATTTGGCGCGTTCCTGGACCCGGTGGCAGACAAGCTGATGGTCGCAGTCGCGCTGGTTTTGTTGGTAGAGCGGCACAACGATCTTCTTTTTACTCTGGCTGCTTGTGTCATTATCGGTCGCGAAATTGTCGTTTCGGCGCTCAGGGAATGGATGGCCGAACTGGGTAGGCGTGCTTCGGTCGCCGTATCGATGATCGGTAAAGTCAAGACGGGCTTTCAGATGGTGTCGATCATCATTCTGCTGGCGGTGGATGCCGAGCGCGACGGTAGCGAGTTTCTGGCATTTGGGGTTCTGTTGCTTTACGTGGCTGCCGGATTAACGCTGTGGTCTATGTGGCAGTACCTTCGTGTGGCGCTTGCGGTGGTGAATGAGATGGATTCAGCGGAGGGAACACAGAGCAAAGCCGTGGATTAAACGCCACGATTTCGTAAGAAATTTGTGCTTCGCAAACTTGACTCGCCTTAGGCAATACCTACAATACCGGTCCCCGATGTCGGTGGTTCTCAATTCAGGCGACGAGTCGCTCCGATTGAACGCGAGGGCACCAGCTGAGCGGTCATCTGAACGCTTTTATAACTGTGAGGCTGAGGGCCGAAGGCCGAGGGTAGTTGCTCGGGCCGTTCGGTAGAAGTATGACCGTCGAGTCGATCATATCGGGAACGTTGAGCAGTGCGTCGTAGCCACATGCATCGCAAGAACGCCAGCAAGTTCACACGTAGCGGGAATAGCTCAGTTGGTAGAGCGCAACCTTGCCAAGGTTGAGGTCGCCGGTTCGAACCCGGTTTCCCGCTCCAACACGTTTATCTTTAAGGCTCGGTGGCAGAGTGGTTATGCAGCGGATTGCAAATCCGTCAACGCCGGTTCGATTCCGACCCGAGCCTCCACCGTTTCGTTTGTTCCGCTTTTTCAGGTTCAGGCAGCAGCAAATGCGATGCGAACCGTCGTTCGCTCGGATATCTTTGCGTAGTCTTAGACCATCGACAGTTGGTACCAGTCGCAAACGGATCGAAATTAACAAAATCGCCGTGTTCCTCTGCGAGTTTGGCTCGCGAGATTCAAATAGAAATACAGGATCAAAATCACTATGAGTCAGAGAGTGAGTTGGCAGGAGCACTCAGGAGACGAGGTTATCGCGCAAGCCGCGGATTTGCTGGCGGAAGGCAAAATGATCGTGAGCCCAACCAAAGTCGGCTACATCATTATGGCCTCCAACGAAGAAGGCTTACGGCGTAAGTTTGACGCCAAACAGCGCGCAATGAACAAGCCTGCCGTAGTGCTATGTGGCTCGATGGAACAACTGACGAGTCTCGCTGTGCTGTCACCTGAGGTCGAGGCCTTCTATCAGATGCACTGGGATCAGGATGTTCTGATGGGCTGCATATTGCCCTGGAAACAAGAGGCGCTCGCCAGGATTCCGGAGGATATCCGGCCTATGGTGAGTGACCCACGCAAAACCAGTTGTTTTGTCATTAAGTTTGGCATCCCTTCTGAACGCATCGCGGCCCGCAACTGGGAGAAGGGCATGCTTACCTTCGCTTCTTCGGCCAATCCCTCGGGGCAGGGCAATCGGGGTCAGGTTGAGTACATCGGCGAGCGAATAGAAAACGCCGCTGATCTGGTTATTGAGGCCAATGACTACGTAGCGTCGGTACAGCCAGATAAGACGGCTGAAACCCGCTACGAGCAGGGCGTGATGGTGTCTATGGTCGACAAAGATGGCACGCTCGTACCCGCCCAGAATTCCGAGCGCTCGATAACGCCGTGCCCTACGTTGATTCGAAAAGGCCTCGATCTCGACGATATCCTCAAGAACCTGGCCCAGTGTTTTCCATCCTGGGACTACCGTCACGGTGAGTACTACTGAGATCTCGTAGTGGCGGTGGCCCTGCGGGTGACCTCCAGTCTCTGCGCTTGTCGTCCGAGTATTAGTGCTTAGTCCTGCGATCTCGGTTTGAGCAGAGCGTCACTCTTGTTTGGTTTCTCGAGAGCCGCTGCTTGGCGACCAAAGGCTCGCCAACCGTGCATGCGGACCGGTAACAAGTGAGCAGCGCGCAAAAGCGCGATCCAGCCCCACGAGTTTTTGTTCGATGGCCTCGTGCTCTTCTACTAAACTCTGCAGAGCTATGAGGTCGTCCGATAAATACGCCGTTTGGGTCGTTCGCTTCGCAGTCGCGGCGTTGCTGCTGCAGGTGGCCGTTCCCCGGGGGTTTATGCCGGCAGATATCGACACCGGCTGGTATCTCAAGTTTTGCCCCCAGGGATTGCCGGCAAGCGCTCTCAAGACAACCAGCCCGGAACATCATCTTCATCGACGACTCCACGATCAACCGCACCCCCATTTATCTCAGGTTAAGAACCAGAATCAGCACGATCGGCAAAACCGTGAGCATCGTCAAAAGAGTGGTGAGCACCACGCGTCCGTTTCGGGACTATGCGCGTTTGCGGCCCAGCTTTCCGACGGTGAAGCGAGTCCCGGCGTATCGTTCGTGCAAGCGTTGTCGGTTTCGAAGCCGGGCGCTGTCTCTTCCCTACTTCAAGTCCGTCGTTTGGAACGAACTCAGTTCCAGGCCCGAGCTCCTCCTCACGCCTAGCGAGTTCATGATTTTTCGTTAGTGGCGAGCGCGCAAAGCCGCGTGCCCGCCTGTCCGCGTGTGTCCTACGTGAGGAGACCAATGTGAAGACTTTTCGAAGGGGAGCGCCCGTAGCGTTTCCGCTGCTTGCCTTAATCGCGTGTGCGTCCGGCATGTACGTTCAATCCAGTGGTGCCCAGACTCCAGATGAGCCAGAGTCGCCGAGCTGGCAAATTCGAGAAGAAGTTCTTGTGACGGCTGATCGAGAGAACGGCTACGTCGCAACCGATGCATCCGTGGTGAAGGGTGGCATTCCGCTGCAGGACTGGCCTCAGTCAGTTCAGGTACTGAACCGCACACTGCTGGAAGAGCAAAACGTGCGCTCCCTTACGGAAGCGCTGCAGAACGTATCGGGTGTCATTCCGAATCACGAGCAGGAGACAGTTCTGGTGAACCCATTTGTGCGTGGACTGGAGGCTGAGATTTTCCTCGATGGACTGGTGGGTTACGGCGACACCGCGGTCATTGATCCGTCCACCATGATCGTGTTCGAACAGGTCGAGGTCGCCAAGGGGCCCACATCTGTCCAGTACGGCGGAGGAGTGGGGGCGCCAACCGGTGGCCTGATCAATCTCGTCACGAAGACCCCAAAATCTGAAGCCAGTTACTACCTTGGTGCCCGCGCTGGGAGCTTCGACACCACCAGCGTAGAGGCTGATCTCAACCAACCAGTCAACGATAAGGTCGCAGTTCGTCTCGCAGGCGAGTGGTTTGAGTCCGATGACATGATCGACTCGGTCGATATTGAGCGGCTCACTCTGAACCCCTCGCTTTCGGCTCAGCTAGGAGTCGATACAAATCTCACCGTGCGCGGGCTGTACAACAGGATCGAGCAATTGGAATACACCGGGATACCTGCCGAAGTCGCCCGCCGTCCGGACGTGGATGACCGCCAGTTCTCCGGTGCGGCTGATGCGCCGCGTACAGAAATCGAAAACCTTTCGATACATGCTTCGGTCGATCACAGCTTCAGCGAGAGCCTGAGTGGAACTGTTCAGTTGCGTTATTTCGACAGCAGTTTCGATGAGTTTTCGTCCTTCCCGTTTCTAAGCGTTTTTCCACTTGAGGGTACCAGTGTGCCGATCATACGTGGTCAGCTGCCAGTCGATACCGAGGAGTACACACTCGACGCATCGCTCAACTATCTGTTCAAGACTGGCTCGAAGGTGTCGCACAACACGTTGCTTGGGGTCACTTATGACGCCACCGATTACAGGGCGGGCAGCGGTTTTGATTTCTTTCCGATCGGGGTTCTCGACTACGCGTCCGGCGCGAACACTTTGAGCTTTGGCCCGATCCCGGCGATCAATTCGGTATCAGAGAACGAGTATCGAACCATCGCGCTCTACGCCCAGGATCAGATCAGCGTTGGCGAGCGCTGGAATATTTTACTTAGCGGTCGATTGAGTGAATACGGACTAGAGGAGATCGTTGGGGGGCAAGGCGCCGACGAGAGCTATACCGAGTTTGATACGCGCCTTGGAGTCACTTATCACATTACCGATGAGGTTGCTCTTTTTGCAGGATACGCGACCGGCTCGCGTGTTGTGCCGTTCTTTGCCGGCGTCGACAGTGTTCCGCCGGTTCCAGAGGAGTCGGAGTCCCTGGAAGCCGGACTCAAGCTCGCTGCAGGACAGTGGAGTGGATCGGTCGCGGTGTTCCAGTTGGATCGAGAGAACATTCCGCAAACAGATCTGACCGATCCGAACTTCGGCTCAGTGCAAACCGGTGAGCAGCGAAGCGAGGGTGTTGAGATCGATGCGGTTTGGGAGCCAACACCTTCGTTTTCTGTACTCGCTAGTGCGGCCTACATCGATGCGAAGAATCAAAGCGACATCGTATCTTTTGGAACCATCTTCGCGCGGGGCAATCAATTATCACGCATACCCGAGACTAGTGGTCGAGTAGCCTTGCGCTATCGATTTCTTAGCGGTTCTCTGTCTGGACTGGGTCTTGGTCTGGGAGTGACCTACGCCGACGAAGCGCCACTTACCGATGCCAACGTCCTTTTTAGCGATAGCTACACGGTGCTCGATCTTCAGGCGGATTATGCAGCAGGTCCGTGGACGTTCCGCTTCAATGTGGTGAATCTGGCCGACGAGGACTACCTGAAGCCCTATCAGTACCTGCTGCAGGAGGTCGCGAGGCCAGGCCAGGAGTTATCTGCGTTCTTTAGTGTAGGAGTTCAAATATGAGGCGTTATCGAAAACAACTTGGGGCCGCCTGCTCGCTCTGCCTGCTGCTGGTCACCGGGAGTGCTTCAGCGATGGAACTGGTGGGCAGCTATCCAGAGCAGGGAGAAGTGCTCGAACGGCCGCTACGGTCGGTCCATCTTTGGTTCGACCAGGATCCCGACGCAGAAGCTGAGGTCACCCTCCAGGGTAGGGACGGTGCTCTCGAGGTTCGGGGACTGCACACCATGGGTGATCAGGACCTGATGGCGCTTGTCGAAGGGGCAATGCCTGACGGCAACTACACCCTGTCATGGAAGTCCGGGACGAACCAGGGCGAAGTTGAATTTGAAGTCCGACGACCTGAAGGTCTGGTCGAGGATAGCTGGGAACCGCCTTTGGATATCGGCATTGTACTTTACGATGGTGCCGAGCCACTCGACGTTTTCGGTCCTCTCGAAATGTGGATGAACGCCGGGCCAGACAACATCCGTGTACACCTGATTGCCGAACGGACGGGGCCGGTGGCACTAACGACCACAAGCTATCCCAAAGCGTTAGCGCCAATGGTCGATGCGCGTTACTCCTTTGATCAGCATCCGGAGCTTGATGTGGTAATGGTCCCCGGGGGTATAGGCACGTTGGTAGAGGCCGAGAACCCAGCGATGATGAAGTTTCTGAAGCGCGTCACCAGGGAAGTGGCGGTGGCGACTTCGGTATGCACAGGCTCTGGGCTCTTGGCCAGCGCGGGTGTTCTGGAAGGTGTGCAAGCGACGGGCAATAAAGCCTTCTTCGATTATCTGGTGTCGCTCGGCGATGCCCAATGGAAATCCGAAGCGCGCTGGGTAGAGTCTGGCCGGTTCTTCACATCGTCTGGTGTCTCGGCGGGCATGGACATGAGTCTCGCTGTCATCGCCCGCTTTTTTGGACCTGACATCGCGAGGATGATCGCCGCCTCAACCGAGTACGTGTGGAACGAAGACCCCACCTTGGATCCGTTCATCTCGAATTTGAACACCGCGACACCTTACGTTGATATGCTCAAAGAGAGCTTCGAAGGTCCAAGAGGCGACTAGGTGACACACCTCGTCAGGACTGGACACATCAGTTGAGGGCCTCCCAGTCTTCCCAGGAGATGCTCCGACCTGGGTAGGCTGGCTTCTCGAAGGGCCAATCGGCTGCAATCCAGTCTGTAACGGTTTTGTAGAGGATCGCATCGTACCCATCTTTCACGACGTCTGCGCGGACCCATAGGGTTATTTCGGCATCGTACCCGCCACGACGGGCGGGAAAGATGTAGACGCAGCCGAGTACGCGCTGCTCATCTAGCGATACGACCGTGTACGCAAACGACGACCGGATCTGAAACTCTTTCTGGTGCCACCCCAGATCAATAAGATCCTGTTCCAGGGACAAATCCGCCTGCGGCCAATCGCTGTTCGGTCCAAACACAGACTTCAGGTGATCCCGACTGGACATGACCGCGTCATAGTCTTTGATCACGTCGTTAACAGTGAGGGTGCGGAGTCGGAAGTGCTCGTTCTCAAGCTGGGTCGGCACCGTAAAGTCGCCTGGTATCCAGGGGGCATCCTGTGCATGGGCCACGGACGTCGAGTTCAAAACCGGTACCAGCAATACAATAAGAAGGGTGGCAATCAAGTTACGCATAAACTCTTGCTCCTGCCAATGGTTAGGCGAGTCTACGACAGTTCTCCTCAGATTTACCGAGGTTAAGAGCTGCGGCCTGCACTTGTTGTGCTTCGCCCGTTTAGTAAGATCCCGTCTAACGTTAACTTGGCGCAGCGCGGACCTTCTCTCTAGGGTTCAGGCGCAGACACTGATTGACAAACCGAATCAGCTTTAGAGACTCGATCCACTTTACGCTCGAACTTTTACGCTCGAACTTTTACCTGGAGTACAGCGCTATGGTCGCCGACCTCATACGCAAATCTTCTACGCAAAGGCTTGCGAACGTCCTGCGCGCTGTCGTAATCGTGGCAAGTGCGTGGGTACCAACTCAAGCAATGGCAGCCGCTGAGCTCGAACCGCCTAGCAGCGATGGTTCTCGTGAGCAGGTCATTGCCAGAGGCGAATATTTTCGTACCGACCAGACCTACGTGCCGCCGCCGGGATACGTCCTGCATCATCACACGGCTGGCTTCGCGAAGATCCTGTGCTCAGCGGTTTTTCTCACCGGGTTGGATCCGGACGATGCCGCTGAAAATGTCGGTGGGTTTATCTCGCCCTTTGCGGAGCGAGCTCAGGTCGTAGAACGCGTGGTTGACCGTGAGAAGGAGGTTGTCTCCCTAACTCTGGCCGATGGCACCGTGCACACGGCGCAACGGTATCGCGACCAGGGGTGCATCGCCCATCCGAGTAACGTGGCGCAGGTGCGTTTTACACCGTCGTCAATCACGCCCAATCTGCCGCCCGCTGCTACCACTCCCTGGCCAATGGGCGATGCTCCTGGCGCTAGCCCCTTTACTGAAACTGTCGATATGGGCGCTGTGGCGCGGGCGCTGGACACCGGCTTTGGGGGAGCAGACGCGAAAACCCTTGCGTTGGTGGTGACTTGGAACGGTCGCATTCTCGGCGAGCGCTACGATGATGCGATTGGCATTCACACGCCGCTCGAAAGCTGGTCGATGACAAAGAGCTTGACCGGCACGCTGATGGGTGTGCTCATACGCCAGGGCGTCTACTCACTGTGGCAGGAAGCGCCAGTTCCTGAATGGCGCGTGCGACCGGATGACCCTCGCCGCCGCATCCGCATCGGCGACATCATGCGCATGTCGAGCGGTATCATGATTAACGCACCGGCCGACCCGGATTATGAGACCGAAACCTACGCGGATCACTACTACCTTTACACAGGCGGTGTGCATCAGTACAAGTATGCTGCGACACGCCCGCTCGAGTTCGAACCGGCGAGCGTTGGACGGTATCGCAATACAGATCCAGTACTTACGAGCTATCTTATCCGCCTGGGTGTGGAGCGCAGGGGTGGCGACTATCACGCGTTCCCGCAACGGCATCTCTTCGATCGCATTGGAATTCGTGACGCAGTCATTGAGACCGATCCCTACGGCAACTTTTTGGGGCAGGGCCTCGCGTTTTTATCGGCACGTGATTGGGCGCGCCTGGGCAATCTATATCTGCAGGACGGCGTCTGGGAGGGGGAGCGCATACTACCGGAAGGCTATGTGGACTATGCCTCGACTGTAGCCCCCGCCTGGGCCTCCGATGGACGTCCTGTATACGGTGGTGCGTTCTTTTGGGTTAATGGAGAAGGAGCCCACAACCTACCCACGAGCGCCTACCGTATGCTGGGTGCAGGTGGTCAGAGTACAACGATTATCCCAAGTCATGGTTTGGTGGTTGTGCGCATTGGCAAGTACACCGGTGCCCGAGCCGGTGCCGAAGCCCTTGATGAGATGTTCTCTATGCTGCTCGAGGCGGTTCCGGAGATGCGCAAATAGTCGTCTGCGCTCAATCGACCGAAGTACCTAGGCGTCGCCTTTCGCTCGTAGTCTGGTGAGCGCGACCGCCAGTATTGAATCGCAGATTCTGTCCTCGGTTTCTCTATTCGTCCTTCAGCCCTCCAATTTGCAGCATTCGCAACAATGCCTGCCCTTCCAATTTTGCTTGGGAGAGTCGCATAAACTTCTAAAGAGTGCCGAAAAAGTTTACATTTCTGAAATCCGGTGTGTCTACCGAATACGATAAACAATTGTTTTATTCATAATTTATTAGAAATGGCTCGCTGCCTGCAGGGTGTCTGACAACAAAAATAAACAGGTGTCTGCCATGCTCTTAAATACCCTCGTTGCTACATTTCTTTCGACCCTGACTGCGGTGTTATTTGCCTCTACTGCCTCAGCTTCTCTGATTTTCTACAGCGATCGCACTGTGTTTGATACTGAAAACCCAGGGTTGGCCATGGAGGACTTTGAGTCATTGGAAGTCGATCCGTTTGCGGTACCTTCTTGCGGTACCGCTGGTATCAGTTCATCGACCGTAAGCTGCTTCGGCGGTGCCAGTTCGGTGATCCCGGGTTTCAGTTTTGATGCGCAGGGGGACGGGGCGATGGACACAGTAGCCATGGGAGCCGGGTTTAATGCGAACCCCAGTATCGCCATATCAACAAATACGTTTATTGATATAGCTGTTCTGTCTTTCAATGAGGGTGCAGAAGCTGTGGGTTTTGATCTGATGACGACTTTTCTTGACGATCCCGACGTCGTCATTTCTATCTTTGACATGAGCGATGCGTTGCTAGGCACGACGACGGCGCCCGGTTCTAGCATCGGCACATTCTTTGGTGTATCCAGCACCATGGGCCTCATTTCGCGCATCAGTCTGGAAAGCCTAACCGAGCAAGCGGAGGGCATTGATAACCTCGCGTTTGGCGGTGGGTCCACCACGGGAACTGGCGGAGGGGCATCGGCTGTACCGCTGCCCGCATCAATCGCTTTGCTGGCGCTTGGACTTGTTGCACTGCGACTCGGACGCGAGCGCCCAAAGTCAGCGCTCCGGAATCAGTGAGTTGCGGTCGCGTTTAGCCTGCGAATCAGAAAATCGGCTGTAGCGGCGTTTACGCGAATTTGGTTCTCATGACGCATCCAATGATGTGAGTCATCGACAATCAGCATGGTTTCCAGCAGCACACCCTGTTGGCGAAGCCGTTGTACAAGGTCCGTGCTTTGTTCAATGTCTACATTGCGGTCGTCGTCACCGTGAATGATCAGAACCGGAGAAGTCCAGCGCGTGACATCCGATGCGGGTGAGGAATCCCATGCGACGCGTGGCGCTCGCTCGGCGTCGGGGGAGCGCTCAAATCGATCAATCTCAAATCGGCTCTGATAACGCCCCAGGGTGCGGTCGTGAACACCGTGAATGTCTACGCCAGCGGCAAATAATCGCGAGTCGCGGCCGAGTGCCATGGCGGTCAGATAACCCCCATAGGAGCCTCCATAGACACCAATGCGAGTGGGGTCGATATCGGGCTGCTGCGCCAGCCATTCACCCGCTGCCACGATATCGAGATATTCCGAAGCTCCGCGCCAGCTGCTTTCTGATGGATTCTGAAAGTCATAGCCATAGCCAATTCCAAGACGATAATTCACGGCAAGCACCGCAAAACCCTGACTGGCCAGGTACTGGTTCATTGCATACGCGTTTGAGTAGTAAGAGGAGTAGTGCCATCCAAGGAGCATTTGCCTGCTCGGACCACCATGGATGTAGATCACTGCGGGGCGGGGTTTGTCAGTTTTACCCAGGGTGAACAGGCTGCCGTGGATCGCGAGTCCGTCTGCTGCTTTGAATACAACTTGCTTTGGGGTCACTAAGCGGTCGGCCGGAAAGCCTTCAGGCGATTGGGCGAGTAGCTTCCAATCTGCTGCTCCACGTTTAAGGCCCGCGGGCTGTGGTGGTCGTTGAACGGTGGCGCTTAAAAACACCGTGAACTCGCCATCGGCTGTGCGTACCGGCGTCCATTCAAGATCTTCACCGGGGGTAAGCACCCGCTGGGTTGCTTGCTGAATGTCGATCTCCAGAATATGCCGTCGATCCTTGTCAAGAGGGTCTGGGCCTGTGTTTGCGGATGCGAGCATGTAACGCCCGTCGGCCGATGCGCTGATGTGCTCGACCATAAACGGGCCGTCGGTGAGGAGCTGCGCCTCGGGATCGTCGGGCTTCAGACGATATAAATGCGGCCAGCCGTCTTCATAGGACAGGAACACAATATAGTCGCCAGTCCAGTGCAGGTTTACGCCGCCCTGGGAGCGGGGATAGCTGCCCGCCAGGGTGGTTGGAGCCTTCCAGATACGCTCACTTTGCCGCGAGGCTAGATCGAAAACGCGAAGCTCCCAGGGCCGGTGCTGGTCTTCGAGCAGGGGATCAGGCTTGCCGCCAACGCCCGGTCGACGCACGTAGACTATTTGTTTGCTGTCAGGCGACCAACGTGGATAGCTGTCCCGATCGAAGTCCGGGTCGGCCCAGACGATGGAGGCATCTGGACCCTTGTAGATTCCTATATAGGCGAGATCGCCCCGGTCGCTGATGAATGCGAGATGAGTTCCATCGGGCGACCAGGTCGGGGAATGATTGCGGCCGCGCAGCTTGGTTAGCGCAGCGGGCTCGCTGGAGCCGTCGATAGCCTGCTGCCAAAGCTGACCATCTTTTTCATAAGTTACCAGGCGGCTATTGGGATGCACGACCGGTTGCATGCCCTCGCCGAGATCTGTTGTGGCACCTCCTGCGAATGGGACGCTCACCATATGTACCGACGCTGGGAACGGCAACGACAGCGGGTTGATGGTCGCTTCGCCGTCCCAATTCGAACTGTGCTCGCCGCCACGCAAAAATACTACCCAATTGCCGTCGGCACTCAGCGACAGGCTGGTGATCTCCTGGCCGTCGTCAACGTCGTACTGCGTGAGTTGGCGGGGTTCAAACTCCGGCCCTTCCGCAACGAAAACGTTCCGTCTGCCCTCTTCATTTACGACCCAGGCAATGCGCTGGCCTGTCTCGGCCACCGTGAGCGAAAAAGGAAAGGCGTAATTGCGAACCTGCTCTGGCGTGAAAGAGAAGACCGCGGGCGAAAGCAGGCAGGAGAGTAGGGTGATGAGGCCGATCAGCCGCTGGTAGGTAAGGTCCATATTACGTCTCGGGTTCGTGCAACGATTCTCGTCATCATGCCAGCCAACTTCATCGGTTGCACAACTCCTCGTTGCCAGATGTGTCTTTGAAGTAACTCTGCGATCTACATGACCTAGGCGGAAAAACAAGGCGCACAAGGTATCGCTCTACTCATCTTTACCCAGACTCGTGGTCACTCAGTTTCGGTTCATCCCCTCTACTCGCTACGATCTGCTCTCTGATTTGAGAATAGTTATTCAAATGAGATGCAGTATCACTTAGAATCGCGGCGCCGTGCCCAGTAGGCCGTGTTCAAAGCCTGGGCACTTCCCCGTATTTAGGACCCCTCTTACGCATGGCTGACTCCACAATCAAACCACGAACAAGACTCCTTAGTTTCGCTATCGCCTGCGCGTACGGCTCCTTTGCACTTGCGCAACAGAGCGAAGATCAGGCGCCTGTCGAAAGTGGAAATACCGATGCCGAGCAGTTCGTTGAAGAGATCATCGTGCGGGCCCACTACCGGGAATACGACCCGACTCGGGCCGATGCCTTCCAGCTTGGCCTCGATATATTAAAGACTCCCGCTTCGGTGAGCGTCATCAGTCAGGATCTATTGCAGGACCTTCAGGTGAACAATATCGACGAGGCGCTGCGCAACGTTGCCGGTGTCACTCGTCAGAAAACCAACAACGGGGGCGGAGAGAGCGTCTCAATTCGGGGTTTTGGCGCCTCGGTCTTCAAAGACGGAGCTCCGGTAGCAACCGGACTCAATGTTGCGAGTCTACCGTCGACGGAACCTGCGAACTTGGAACGCGTTGAGGTGCTCAAGGGGCCGACAGCCCTCCTATACGGGGAGGGCGGACCAGGCGGCGTCATCAACTACGTCGCAAAGCGACCGGAAGCGCAACGATCTACGACGATCGAGTTACTCGGTGGCAGCTATGACTTTTACAAAGTTGAGTTTGATACGACTGGATCCTTCGCCGATGGTGGGCCCTTTGCTTACCGTCTCGTTGGCACCTACGAAGACTCAAAGAGCTTTCGCGATGAGGTTTCACGCGAGCGTCTCTTGCTCAACCCAACGGTTTCTTATGCCGGTAAAAGTCTTGAAGTAGTCCTGGGCATTGAGTATATCGACGACGATTACACGCAGGAGCGTGGTCAGGTACTCGATGGAGATTTGTTTGGTGGGTACTTTTATGGTCCGAACCAGGATATCGACCAGTTCTATGGTATTCCCGACTTCAATGATCGGTCTGTGGCCGAGTCTCGTCGCATCTATCTGCTCGGGGAGTACCAGGTATTACCCAATTGGCGTGTAGAGGCGACGATCCAGAATACCGAGAACGACAAGCTCTTTTTTGATACCAACAATGGTCCCGTCACGCCGACGTTTGGCTTCCTTGGCGCGCCGGGAACCCCTCTTGCGAATACCGTGTCCATAGGTGCGAACTCCGCCGATTCAAACGGGACGGTGCAGCAGTATACGTTTAAGAATTTCATCGATCTTGAAGGCCCAGGAGGCATCGAGCACCAGATATTGGCCTCCTATACTTTCGAAGAATTTGAGGTCGACGGCTCAAGTCTGATCACGAGTGATACCGTTTTTCATAACATCGTAACGGGAACCTATGCGGTTAATAACCCGTTTGTACCGGTGGAAGACCCCGCTTCGCTCCTGACCTTCGTCGACAATGGTTTTGGAACGAGCGCCGACTTCGAAGAGACGGGCATCAACGTCCTTGATTACATCACCTTAAATGAACACTGGGCGATTCTCGCTGGTTTTCGCTACTCGGAGTATGTCGATAACCTCTCGGATTTCGAAGATGACGATCTAAGCATCCGTGGCGGCGTCGTCTACTCATTCAATGACGAGTTATCGGCTTTCGCGAGCTATGCCGAGGGTTATACCTCATCTGGCGGGAATCTCGGTCTTGATGATAGACCTATTGATCCCGCCACTTCTGAGTCCTGGGAATTGGGCATGAAGTGGCAGCCAAATGGCGATCAATTACTCGTCACGGGTACGATTTACCACGTTGTCGAAGAGGGTGTTCCATTTATCCTGAATCCGCTGGCCCCGCCGACTGATCGGCGGTTTGGAAACATCGGTGAGTACGAGTCCCAGGGACTAGAGATTGAGGTCGTAGGGCGCATAACTGACGCCTGGCGTATCCAGGCCGGATACACCTACATCGAAAACGAAGTTCTGGACGGCGGAACGAGTTTTGTCTTTCCTCCGTTGACGTTCGGCTTTGAGGAGGGTGTAACCCTTCCCGGGATCCCTGAGCATGCAGTTAATCTCGCCACCTTCTACGAAGTTCCAGTCTTTGGTGGTCAGTTCGGTTTCGGCGGATCGCTAAATTATCAAGACGATGTCTTTGCAAGCGGCGAAAACAACGCTGTCTATGATGGCTGGGTTGAGGTGGGTGCGATGGTGTACTTCAACCGTGAACGCTGGAAGGCACAGATGAACGTGATTAACCTTTTCGACGAGGACTATCTGCTTACGCAGGCGGGTGTTACACCCGACGCGTTTGCCGCTTTCCGTGTCGGCACGTCGCGGGCACGCACGGTTATCGGGTCGCTTGCCTATGAGTTTTGAATGTATTCCTAACCGGACGTTTAGGTTGAGCTGATACTTTCGGTTAAAGGTCCATCGGTTTTTTTGAATCGGCAGAACAGACTAAAGCACTTATTGCCGATCTCATCTTTTTTGGTCCGTGTTTGTCCGCCCGCCGCGGCCAACAAGTGCATCGGGGCTGAGTTGGCAGGCTTCAGTTTCACGGCCTGCAAGTTAGCGCCATCCTTGCTCACGGCCCTCACCCTTGCCCAATTGCGGCCCTGAAACCGCTCTTGTCCGCCGGTGATACTAAAACAGAGCGACCGTCTGCGTACTTGATTTCCAGTCGGTCCAGCGAAAGCGCTGGACTGGAAATAGGATTGCGAGTCTCCACGACCGAGCAGATCGTGGACAGCTCGATTGTCCAGGAGAATGGTCCACTTTTAATGCGTAGGACGTCCTGGGTTACGACGTATTTCGTGCCGGCGAAAAGCCAGATGGGTAGGCCTGCACCCACAGTAACAAGACCTATGGCGACAGCGATATTGCCGGGGCCTCCCTGCGATGCCGCCGCGTACACTGCGTAGAGTAGCATTCCAGTAGAAAACACCAGGATCGCAAGAAGCCATGCGTCGATCTTTGACTTAAAAACTCTCATTGCGCGTTCCTCGCTCAACACAGTGTGATCTGTTTCCGACTCAAGTGGTCACGTTTTACAAGAAAAGAGGTCGTCGGCAGCAGAGCGCCCTGCAGGAGTTATTGACCTCAAGCTCCTTCGAGCTGCTCTCATAAAGTCCGAGTAAAACGGTCAAGTATTAATGCCCTCATGGTGGAAGGCTGAGCATAAGCATGCGAACAACCGACTATAAATCAGAAGCCACTGCGGGTTTAGCTTCGCGTTCCTGTGAGCAGCGAGTTATCGCGCCTCATCGATAAAGGCTGACACGCCAACTTTTGGTTTGCGAAACTTTAACGTCATTCGGTCAGACTCTCCGATCGCGAGCATCGCCTCACGTTCTGGCGTACCTTCTTTGGAGGTCCGAAGCGTAGGCGGTAGTCTCCACACCACGTCGGATTCGGTAGGACGATCTTTGGGATTGGCGTTGATCTCGCTCTGGCCCACGAGCTCGAAGCCAGCGGCTTCGAACTTGGCGATCAGGCTTGATGGTTTAAGGTAGCCGGCGTCGCCATTAGCCCAGTCGTCATTGCTGGATTCCGGTGCCCGGTGCTGAACCACACCGGCATAGCCTCCGGGTTTCAACGCGCGATAAGCCTCATTGATGGCGGCTTCAACATACCCATCTCCCACCTCCTGCAGATTGTGCATCATACGAAAGAGAAGCACCCGGTCGACTGTTTCCACCAGTTCCTCGGGCATCTTCGAAAGCTGGTACGAAAGCAGCGTTACGCCTGCACTTGCGGCAAAATCGGCGGCAGTACGTTCAACCCAAGTCCGCACACGCTCAGTCCGCTCGGCCTCCCATTCAAGGTCGCGTATCGGGCGCAAATACTGCCACACTTCATCGGCGTGATGAGCCCCGATCAATGTGCCATCGTCGCCGAGATAGGGCGCCAAAATTCGCGTGTACCAACCACCGCCGGGTAGCCCTTCGATAACGGTCATACCTGGCTTAACCTCAAAGAACTCAAGAGTTTCAACAGGATGGCGGGCACCGTAGCGCGCTTTTTGTTGCACGCTCTGATCTTCAGTGACTGCTTTGAGGACAGCTAACGGAAATTCGCCGGATGCCGCCTGTGGGTCGGCGTAGACCAAACTGTGAACCAGCGCCGTTATAGTGGCGGCGCTCCACAGGTGAGTCGCGAACCTCAATGGTCTATTCCTTTTCTCTGCTTTCATGCCCACCAGGTGTTCCTTCGATCACATGGTCGCCCATCATGTTGAGGAACTTAAACTCTCTTGGTCGCGTCACAATCTCGCAGCTTAGATCAGAATTCCGATCAGGACACAGCACCAGAATGTTATCGGGATAAGTGGCTTTATCAGTACACTCAATCGTGAATCTAAGGCCGTTGTCGGCGGTATCTTCCCGTTGCAAAGCTTGCTGATTGCAGCTTGTTTTTAAGTTAATTAGCACCCTTATCGTGCCATCTTTTATTTCCGCGCAGGCTGAGCCAATACCAAAGACTATAGACCCGGCAATTAAATGGGTGGCAAGGTTGCTTGCGAATCTCATCAGTGCCTGTGTCTCCGGTATTTGTAAGAGTATGCGGTTTCAATAAAACCAACCTAATGATTGGCTCCCCAGCGAATGTCTTGAGCGGAGCCCTACATCGCCTCACATATCAGCTTATTTATAGCTTTAGTTTCTCCTCTGTTGGAGCTTGTCTCCATTCAATTCGGGTGCCCGGATAGGGACCAATTACGACTCAGGGCGGTTAAATCGCCCGAAGCACCCAATTTAGCGGTTCTTTAGTCGTTTTTACGTTACGTGCAGCCCCCTGTTATCACAGATTGTCGCCCGATGAGCGAGAAAGCGCATCTTGTGAACTTATCTAAGGCGCACCCGGTCAGTTAGCACCGCCGGCGTAAGTCGCCCAACCGAACTGTTAAGAGGTCTGAAAATGGCTACTACTTGGCGATTGGCATTGACGACTTTGACCTTCTTTGTTCTGGCCGGATGTGGTGGGGGCTCGGGGACAACTCCGTCTCCGCCACCGGCACCAGATCCGCAACCACCGGCCCCAATGTTGTTCTGGGATGAGGACAACTGGGACGAGAGTAATTGGCAGTAAAGAGCATGACTGAACGTTTAAACGATCACCTACTAAGGATGTAAACATGATTGGAAAAATCCATCGAACGTTGTTGCCAACATCTTTTCTCCTGCCGTTTTTTAGTACGGCAGCTCTTACTTCAATACCAGCCACTGCACAGGAAATCAGTGTTCCCAACTCTTTCTCAGCCGGATCTCCAGCGGTGGCAGAGGAAGTCAATGAAAATTTCTCCGCTGTGGTCGACGCAATTAATGGTGCGATGGCAACAACGCAAAATACGGATGTAGTGACGCTGCTTCTTGAAGATGAAACCACGCCAGCCGGTGGAGACGTTGTGGGATCGGCCACGCTAGGTCGTAGTGAAGAGGGAGTCCGTGTTGTTATTGAGACCACCATGCTGCAACCCGGCGCTGCATATTCCGTGTGGTGGCTCGTATTTAACAATCCGGAAGCCTGCGACCCAGCAGGCTGTGGGGAGGCTGATCTCGCCACGCCCGACGTCGAGGCGTCTCTATTTAATGCAACCGGTCGGCTCGCTGACGCAGACGGAAATGCTCGCTTTAGCGCGACATTGCCGGCAGGATTTATCTACACCAACCCAGCAAGTGGCGGGGTTCGTCATTTGTTTGGTCCTGGGCTTCAGAATATTGAGAGCTCTGACATCCGACTAATTGTTCGCTGCCACGGCACGGCTACTGGAACCGTTGAGCAGATCTCTACCTTTTTCGGAGACTGCAATACGAACGGGCCGACTGGATGCTTCGACGCGCAAATTGCGATCTTCACTCCG
>JBCCPL010000015.1:0-108887 GCA_039111155.1 Pseudomonadota bacterium
CTGCGGCATCGGGCCGTCCGTCGCTCCACACACCAGGATCGCTCCGTCCATCTGCGCCGCGCCCGTGATCATGTTCTTCACGTAGTCCGCGTGCCCTGGGCAGTCAACGTGAGCGTAGTGGCGATCGTTCGACTCGTACTCCACGTGTGACGTCGCAATCGTAATCCCACGCTCCTTCTCCTCCGGCGCATTATCGATACCGTCGAACGCGACCGCTTCACCTCCGAAGACCTCTGAACACACGCGCGTCAGCGCCGCCGTCAGCGTCGTCTTTCCGTGGTCTACGTGTCCAATCGTGCCCACATTAACGTGGGGCTTATCGCGCTCAAATGTTTCCTTTGCCATCTCGGCTTATCTCCTCTTCGTTTCGGTCGCGTACTGCCTCAACAGCAAGACGGCGAATGAAAACTCTTTCTAATCTGTCATGCGCCCCAAAAGACCGAAGCTAACCTACGCTCGGCTGCGACGATCTTGGGCTCGATCTTATCCTTACTTCGTAACGGGCTGAGTCGCGTGCAGTGGAGCTCATAACCGGACTTGAACCGGTGACCTCTTCCTTACCAAGGAAGTGCTCTACCGACTGAGCTATATGAGCAGTGTCCTGCAATTCCCAGTTTTGTTTACTAATCTCCGGTGGCGCCCGTTCAAACGCTTTCCAACTAAAACGTACTTATCGGACAGCACCCTACGTACAGGCTCCCCTCAGGTTGTGCTCGTGGCAACCAGCCGATTGGAGCGGGTAGCGGGAATCGAACCCGCATCATCAGCTTGGAAGGCTGAGGTTCTACCTTTGAACTATACCCGCGATACCCGCGATACCCGCGCCACCTGCACCAACACTCGTTTGTGCCACCCTCGTACCGTACGGATCAGCTAAAGCCCTATGACCACCGATAATCGGATGTCATACACCGACGACCGTTCGTTTTAATTCACCACCAGACCGAACTCCATTCGGTCGCCACTGCCCACTTCTTTTCGTGCCCACTTCTTTTCGTATAGCTGCCTGACGGCGTGTCACCTTTTCCGGCCACAAGACAACGCTTCGTTCGTTAACCAGGTCCGGCGGCGACTCTAGGGTCAGCGCTATGGTCGGGCCGGTGAATCAACACGACCATCAAATCTTTTTCACAAAAAAAGTGGCCATAAGCATGATATCGCCGCTGATGACCACTTCTTTGGCGTTGCTCGCCATGTAACCGCAGCAACGCTTTTATCCCTCGGAACCTGCTTTCCCGTCGTTCGACCAACCACCCAACGAACCAAAATAAATATAAAAATCAGTCGTTTATGGTGGAGGGGGGTGGATTCGAACCACCGAAGCTCGCGCGTCAGATTTACAGTCTGATCCCTTTGGCCACTCGGGAACCCCTCCGAAAGGCGGCATATTCTGCTGATGGGCAACCCCCATGTCAACAGAATTAGTCGGACCGACATGCACGCCGCACGAGGCAATTCAGCGCTCGGAGAACCGCTTGGCCAGCAATTCCGGTTCGGAGAACCGAAAGCGGGTCCGGGTTTGGCTACGGTACGGTCAACCACGTACCGGCTTCCCCACTACAAACCGCAAAAGAGCCTCTTGCCCATAGCTAGGGCAGGCCCTCCCTGGCGACCGACCTCCTCCGCAGGCAACACCGGTCCATGACTTCCTCAGGCTTCGTGCTGACTCCTAAAAACGCTAATTCGCCAGATACGGCACAAAGTGAGTCTTATCGCGATTTGAGGTGAAGCGAGAGGTGCTTCCGGAGAGAGCGTCCCCCACCTCAGCGAATGGAGGAAGTGGCTCTCGCTTCACCGGCTCGAATCTGCCATCACCGATACGCAGACCACAGCAAACACGCCTTTAGCCACAGTGCGGTCAACCATGGGCCGGCGTTACCTACTACGGACCGCCAAAAAGCGTCCTCCATGACAGGCTGGGCGGTCGCCATCCTTGGCGACCGACCTCCTCCGCAGGCAACACCGGCCCATGGTTTCCTCAGACAAAGTGCCGATTTCTAATCGCGCTAATTCACCACCAGATACAACCCAAAGTTGGTCCTATCGCGATTTGAGGTGAAGTGAGAGGTGCTTCCGGAGCGAGCGTCACCCACCTCAGCGAACGGAGTAAGCGGCTCTAGCTTCACCGGATCGAATCTGCGATCGCAAAAACCCCGACTGCGGTGAGCCGCAGAAGCAGCTGCAGTACGTAAGTTTGTGACCAGCGATGCGCGTCGGCAGCCCTGCGTATGCCAACAGACGATACAGTGTGCGGGGCTCGCGGAAACTCAGAAGAAATGACAAGGGAACTTAGTCAGGACGCACCAAGGATAGCTACGATCTTGTTTGCGTCAAATGGAGCTGGCGAGAGGAATCGAACCCCCGACCGGCTGATTACAAATCAGCTGCTCTACCTACTGAGCTACGCCAGCGCTCCCGGCGGCGAAGGATAGACAAAGCCACTAGCGCTTTCAACGCCCGGAAAATCTAACGCCACTGATTTAACAGCAGCGGCTCTTAAGGTATTCAGACAGATCGGAATTCTCCGACCACTTACAGCCATCGTCTAAGGGCGTTCAGGCGAGACCTCATGCTTCGTCATATCGAAGAGGCGGTTCAGTGCGACCGCAAGAAACAGTACCAAGCTTGGAATCAATGCGAGGTTTATACGTGATACAGCGGTCAGGCCTATCGTTCCCGGTGCGTACCCGGTGAACGAAAACAAGAAGTACATCAGAACGTGCATCAGAACAAGCGGGAGACCAAGCTGCAGCAGAACGGTATCGTCACAGGTGTTGCGCCTCGGCATCCGCGTCAACAACAGGATTGTGCCTAAGGCGCACCCGTACAAAACTCCAAAACTGCCCAACGCTATCTGGCTTCTAAAGGTTGCGTGGAGTGTTCCCTCGCGATAACCGAGATCCAGCTGTTGCAGCGAGTGACCGGCAAATACAAAGTGCTCGGGCACTACTAGCAATAAACCCGCTGCCAAACCCGCACCGACACCGGCGCACCAAAGTGCAAACCGGGGAGTGACGAGGCCGACCATCAAACCCGATACGCTGGCTAGCAACCAGAAGGCGCCTTCATTCTTTATAAGCGGACAAGCGCTTGCAAACAGGATCAGAATAAGCAATTGCCAGGGCTCTCTGTCCCGCACCCACAGGACCATCACCCCCAGCAGCGCCCAAACCGAGACACCCCGCAGCGCGTCTGCATACCCTGCGAGTGCGATGTGGGTGTTAAAGAGAGGCAGAGATGCAAGAACATAAGTCGCGAGAAGTGAACCGAGTGAACCAATGCGCAATTCGCGGAGCAGGCCGAAGAGAAGTACCAAAGCGTAGGCGTAGATAAGAATCCATGGCAGGTTCACGAGGCTTACATCCCAACCCCCGAGAAGTGTGGCAGTCCACAGCTGCAATAACGGAGTGATGATCGGGTAGTCCGGTTTGTGATCTGTGAATAGGGTCGGATCGTCTGAGTTCAACCATGTTTCTTTGTCTACAAATCTGACAAATTCTCCAGTTTCACTCCAGACTTTGGCCTTTGTGGCCCACGCGGAGGTTGCATCATAGGGATAGAGCGGCCTTACGATTACCTCTGTCACAATGGGGATTGCATGCGCCAGTATTACGAGCAGGAGAAGAGCGACTCCCAGGCGATACCAGATGCCCTCGCTTTGAGCCGACACCCTCATGCACTCGGGTTGCCTGCTCTCATCTTCAGCCGGGAGCGCATATCGTTCTCTGTAAGCCAGGGTGACAACGCCCACTATCGCAATAAAAATCCAGGCGAGGAGCAAACTCCGACGAGCTAAAGGTAAGCCCAGGCTGGCCCAGACGAACACGGATGCTGCGCCGAAGAAAAGTCCGGCAAGCCCACCAACTCCGATCAAGCACCAGAGGTTTACTGGTGACCCCGCCGTCATTCTAAGTACAAGCGTCACCGCTAGAGAAGGCAGCAGCAAACCGATAACCGCGATCGCGAGACTCACCTAGCAAACTCCAGAAGTACACCCCAGGGCCGCTGCAGTAGCATCTTTACCTTCGCCGCGCCCCCATCGCTCCAGCGCAGTTCCAGGGGCTCGGTACCGATAAGCTGATGAGAACTTGGCGGCAGCAGTAGGAGCTTGTCGCCTGACCGTAGACTTTCCGGGCCGGGAAATTCAGCGGCGCCCCTTACCCAGTACACATTGTTTGGATAGAGATAGTAGGCTGTGCGATTCCCCATCCATTCGTCGGACGTTGCTACAAATACGCGGGCGCCTGGCTCGAAAAAGGGCCTTACGTCGGCCACGCGCCGTACCACCGCGCCATCGATACTACGCTCCAAACGCTCCCGCGCTGACAGATTCGAAAACCTCGAAGCGCTCTCTAAGGCGCGGCCTGATAGCTGCCGCAACCAGGCGGCATCTGTGAAGACCCAACAAATCAGAAATGCGCTAAGGAGAACAACCCAGGACAGACGCAGAGAAGACCGCGGAGCTAAAGCAGCAACACCTCCAATCAGAACAACAAACAAATTAGCGATCAGCGTCAGGTTCCAGCCCTGAATAGTCGCGACTGGCGGCTGGAAGTGATTGATCGAAGAAATCTGCCAGGGCTCAAGTGCGAAGCGGCCAGAGAGTTCCGCCAGGAGTCGCTCAAGCACACCAGGGTTGTCCATCTCGATGGAGTCAAGCGTGAACTGAGAACCGGCCTCGCCGCGGAAGCGAAGCATCAGCACGGGCAACGGACTGGGCCAGTCGGATGCGTCTGCAAGGCTCGCTGAGAAATCTCCAGGAGCCTCATCTAAAGCAGCTAGTTTGATGGATGACAGATCGGCTCCATTGGCCCGCCACCAAACAAGACCCACATCTTCGAGCGCCATAGAGTTCGAGGTACGGACTCGAAACCGACTCATCGCACGCGCGCGGGCATCTTCGAACGGCAACTCGATTAGCGCAACGCCATCATCGTTAAGAACAATCGATAGCGCATGATCATTTACTGATTGATCACCGAGCTTCAGGGCCCAGTCATCCGTGCTCCACAACCACCGATCCTGAACCGCAAGCAGACAGGCTGTGCTTATGATCAGCAGCAAGAGCAGGCTGACTAAGCCTGGCTTTGACCGCCGCTGCGAAACTTGGTTCTCGTGCAAGTCGCGTCTCGCTTAACCGTCATGATCCGGGAGTGCGAACTCTCTGTCACACACCGGGGTCTGGAGCTTTACCAATATCACGGACGAACCTTAACTTTTTCAAGCACAGGTCGGTATTCGTTGATTATTCCGTTGAGTCCGGCGCTTACAACTAAACCCTCAAGAACCAGGTCGGGCGCGTAGCACGCATCGACCCCACCCAGCCCGAGGGTCTCGCCTACCGTACCTCCGCTTGCAAAAAGCGACAGATCGCCTTTCGGGACCTCGCGGGACAAAACGTGCATGAGCGCGCCGACGTGCGCGAGCTGCAGGCCGCGACTCACGGCCTCTTTGGTGCTGACTCCGGGGCTCAGATTTTCGGCGCGGTCTTGGCTATCTCGCACGCGACCGGTCTTCGCAAACAAGCTATCTCGCATCATCTGGATACCGGGAATAATATAGCCACCGCGGTGGGAGCCGCGTTGGTCGACGATGTCGATCGTCATAGTTGTACCAGCATCAACCACACATAATGCACCGCCACACCGATGCCAAGCGGCGAGCATGGCAAGCCACCGATCTACTCCAAGCCGACCGGGTACCGCATAGGAGTTGTGCAGACCGCCGAGGCTGGATTCGGACTGGGCAAACCAAATTGGCACACTCAGCTTGTCCGCCAAGTGGGTAAGCTCCTGGTCTTGCTGCGGCGGCAGAACGCTTGAGCACGCAATCCTAGAGAGTCCGCACGCGCCACTCCATCTTTGCACTAGATCTTCGTAGGAATCAGAGCCGCGCTCTACACGTCCATCTACACTTACGCTCAACCATTTGCAGAGCGTGTTGCCCGCATCAATCAGCAGCAGCATCTGCCCTTAGTGCCTCAGAAAGATACAAGGATCGGTCACTGCAACGGTTAAGACGAGCAGGCTGATCAGCCTGTGGCGCCGTGCGCCTGCACTCGATTGATGATGCATGAATGGTCAGATCAGCTCCCTAATCAGCGGATCGTAAAGATACCTCGCCGCCATACACTTTCTCTATGCCAGCCTCCGTTTGAAGGACAAGCGCACCGTGTTCATCTACTCCTCGTGCGACCCCATAGCGGCACTGGTCCATCTGAGACAATACACGCACTTTTGCACCTGCGTTGGCATCAAGTCTCATCCACCGTTCTCGCCAGTGCCCGAACCCCTCGTCCGGATAGCTCACGAGCGTTGGCAACAAGCGACTCAAAAACGCCGCGATTAGTGTATTGCGGGAGGGAGTGACTCCCTGCTCATCGCTAAGATCAGCCCAAGCCTGCTCAATGCTAGCTTGCGCGCTCACGGGGACCCGAACATTGACCCCGAGGCCAATCACAGCCGTGCACGGCCCGGATGGGTCCCCGGTTACCTCAATCAACACACCGGCAAGCTTCCGTTTGTTACGCAAAACATCGTTCGGCCACTTGAGACTGAGATCACTAACTCCGAATTGCGCCAACGTGTCACATACCAGCACGCCCACAACGAGGGACAGGCCCTCAAGCACCTCGACACCCCGTTCAAACTGCCAGCCGACCGAGAGATAAATATTGCAGGCAATCGGGCTCACCCAGCTCTTGCCCCGTCGCCCCTTGCCCGCGCTTTGGTGCTCGGCAACGATCACACGGGCACCCTCCTTCAAGGCAGGCAGCCGTGCGATGTCCGCATTTGTCGACGGTGTGGACCATAAAACGCCTAATTCGCCCAGCAGTGCTCTGGCGTCCTCCGTCATGCCCTCCATCACTATCTCGGCATCTAACAGCTCCACGCCCAACGGAATATGCAAGCCCCCACCAGAAGAACGCTCGACGCTGAGTCCGTACTCATCGAGTTCATCAAGGTGCCGGAGCAATTGGATTACGCTGATACCTAGGTGATCGGCAACGTCTTCTGCCGCCTGCACCTCGCCATCTGCCAGTAATTGCAGGACTCGCTTGGCTTCCACTGGTTTAGCACATCTTCAAATACGGCTGTGAATATAACCTAGCTGGCGTGTGCAATTAGGGTGAAGGTGTCGGACCAGAGGGGATCGCAGAGCGATTTTCGACAGTCATGAGGGCCCTTACGCCTCGGCTCCCAGCAAGCAGGCGAACGTTTACGCCAGGCTCCCAGTGCTAATACGACCGTCACGAGCTGTCCCGGGCTTTAGGCGCAACCCAGTCTGAAACCACAACTGTCTCTGCTGCTGTTTGAATAGTTACGTTTACGTAAACGTAAACTTGCACTATAGTAAGCGCATGGACGCTCGAGTGTTTTCAATCTCGGAGTTGGCTCGTGAATTTAACGTGTCGACTCGAACCATTCGCTTTTACGAAGAGAAAGGCTTCGTCTCGCCGGGCCGCCGCGGTCAGCAACGCATCTACACGCCGGCAGATCGCGCTCGTATTCGCCTGCTGCTTCGGGGTAAGCGCATCGGCTTATCTCTCGCTGAAAGCATGGAAATCATTGAGATGTATGAGCCTTCGAGCACCGATAGCAAACAGCTGGACACGCTCCTCAATCGAATCCACGAGCGACGCTCAACGTTGTTACAACAGCAAAACGACTTGCAGGTAATGCTTGAAGCACTGGATGAAGTCGAGTCGCTCTGCCTGGGTGCGAAAGAACACAACCAGCCTGATAAGAAGGTGTACAAGTAATGAAAACCGCCTATCCGCAGCTGCGATTCGGACTTCCGGAAGAGATCGAAATGCTGCGGGATTCGGTCAATCAGATGGCCAGCAAAGAGATTCACCCCCGAGCTCAAGAGATCGATCGTAGTAACGAATTTCCATCGGATCTATGGCGCAAGTTTGGTGATCTGGGCCTGCTCGGCATCACCGTGGATGAAGCCTATGGAGGAAGCGGTCTCGGGTATCTTGCTCACGCCATCGTGATGGAAGAAATAAGTCGGGCCTCGGCGTCGGTGGGGCTGTCCTATGGCGCTATGTCCAACCTGTGCCTCAATCAGATCAACCGGCATGGCAGCGATGAGCAGAAGCAGCGGTACTTACCAAGGCTTTGCCGTGGTGAGCACGTGGGGGCTTTGGCGATGTCGGAGGCAAACTCGGGTTCTGATGTGGTCAGCATGTCATTGCAGGCACGTCTAGACGGCGACCACTATGTTCTAAACGGAACCAAGATGTGGATCACGAACGGCCCGGATGCTGACGTTTACGTGATCTACGCAAAGACCGACCCGGATGCTGGGTCTCGGGGGATAACCTCCTTTCTAGTCGAGCGGGACTTTCCCGGATTTTCACGTTCGCCCAAGCTCGACAAGCTGGGTATGCGTGGCTCCAACACCTGTGAACTGGTGTTCGAAGACTGCGAAATCCCGGTTGAGAATCGACTGCGCGACGAGGGCAAGGGCGTCGAGATTCTGATGTCGGGGCTCGACTACGAACGCGCCGTGCTCGCCGGAGGTCCCGTAGGCATCATGCAGGCCTGCATCGATGAAGTGCTGCCCTACCTGCACGACCGCAAACAGTTCGGCAAAGCCATCGGTGAGTTCCAGCTTATGCAAGGCAAGCTCGCCGATATGTATGCTGAGCTTAATGCGAGCCGAGCCTATCTTTATGCCGTAAACGCTGCCTGCGATCGCGGTGAGGAGACCCGGCAGGACTGTGCGGCCGTGATTCTCTACACCGCCGAGCGCGCAACTCAGGTTGCCTTGCAAACCATCCAGGCTCTGGGCGGCTATGGCTATACGAACGAGGCTGCCGCAGGTCGTCTCCTGCGTGACGCAAAGCTCTACGAAATTGGCGCCGGTACATCAGAAATACGTCGCATGCTGATCGGTCGCGAGCTGTTCAGCGCCAGCGCCTGAATCAGTCGGATCCAACTCCATGAGCACCTTAACAACCCGCCACGACCCCATGAGCGACACAAGCCTTGCCAACGATGCGGCTATGCGGGAGCAAGTAGCAGCATTGAGACAGCTCGTGGCAAAGGTAAGTGTGGGCGGTGATGAGAAAGCTAGAGCACGCCATGTGAAGAGAGGAAAGCTCCTCCCGCGACAACGCCTGGATCATTTACTCGATCCTGGAACCGCTTTCCTGGAGCTATCGCAACTTGCAGCTCACAACGTGTACGACGACTACGTGCCGAGCGCCGGGATAATCACAGGTATAGGGCGGGTAAGTGGTAGCGAGTGCATGATTTTTATCAATGACGCCACCGTCAAGGGGGGTACCTATTACCCTCTCACCGTAAAGAAACAAGCTCGCGCCCAGACCATCGCCGAACAGAATCAACTTCCTTGTTTGTATCTTGTGGACTCCGGCGGTGCTTTCTTACCGCTGCAGGATGAGGTGTTTCCTGACCGGGAGCATTTCGGTCGCGCTTTCTACAACCAGGCGCGCATGTCTTCCCAGGGGATTCCACAACTTGCTGCGGTTCTGGGGAGTTGTACCGCTGGCGGAGCCTACCTTCCAGCAATGGCAGACGAATCGATCATCGTCAAACATCAGGGCACGATCTTTCTCGGCGGTCCACCATTGGTCAAGGCCGCGACTGGCGAGTCGGTTAGCGCCGAAGAGCTTGGCGGTGCCGATGTTCACTGCCGGCAATCGGGTGTAACCGATCATTATGCCGAGAACGACGAGCACGCAATCCAACTGCTGCGCCGTGCGGTATCCAAACTGAACCGGCCAGCCCGGACCCAGCTTGCAGTGCAACCGACAGAGGACCCTGCTTACGATGCCGAAGAGCTGTACGGGATTGTTCCCGCAGACCGGCGGCAGCCCTTTGATGTCCGCGAGGTGATAGCACGCCTGGTGGACGCGTCGCGATTCGATGAGTTTAAAGCCCTGTACGGCGAGACCCTCGTATGCGGATTTGCTCACCTGTGCGGTTACCCGATCGGTATCGTTGCCAACAACGGCATCCTGTTTTCTGAATCCGCCGTCAAAGGCGCTCACTTCGTTGAGCTATGCGCACAGCGCCGCATACCTCTGCTATTTCTCCAGAACATCACGGGCTTCATGGTGGGCCGCGAATACGAAGCGGAGGGAATCGCACGCCATGGCGCGAAAATGGTGCATGCAGTGGCCTGCGCTAACGTGCCAAAACTAACGCTCGTCATCGGCGGCTCATTCGGCGCCGGGAATTATGCTATGTGCGGTCGATCCTACGATCCGCGCTTTTTGTTCATGTGGCCAAACGCTCGCATTTCGGTCATGGGTGGTGAGCAGGCGGCGAGCGTGCTCGCGACGGTGAAACAGGAGCAACTCGAAAAATCCGGGCAGGTACTAATAAACGATGAGGAGGAACAGGCCTTTAAAGACCCGATCATTGCTCGCTATGACGCCCAGGGACATCCGTATTACGCATCAGCGCGCCTTTGGGACGACGGCATTATCGATCCCCGGGACAGTCGGAGAGTCCTGTCTCTTGCTCTTGCTGCGGCCCTTAATGCGCCGATTGAGGAGTCGCGCTTTGGCGTGTTCCGGATGTGAAGCGAGTATGAGCCAATCAATTCAGGACCGGCGAGTCACGCTCACCATTGAACCGTCAGGTATAGCGACCGTGACGCTGTGCCGCCCGGAGAAGCACAACGCATTCGACGATCAAATGATCGAGCTACTCACTCAGGCGTTTAGGCGTGTGGAAGAGACTCCCGAAGTGCGCGCGCTCCTGCTGAAGTCTGAAGGGGTGAACTTCTGCGCTGGAGCTGATCTGGCATGGATGCGGCGTATGGCCGAATACACCTTCGAGGAGAATCAGCAAGATGCGCAAGCCCTGGCGCTTATGCTCTATACGCTGCGGAATCTTCCGATTCCTACTATCGTACGTGTACAAGGTATGGCGTTCGGCGGGGCTGTTGGCTTGGTGAGTTGCTGCGACATTGCTCTCGCGTCGGTCGACGCCCAGTTTGGCCTGACCGAAGTGCGAATAGGACTGATACCCGCAACGATTGGCCCGTACGTCATAGAAGCTATAGGCCGGCGCTGGGCATCGCGCTTGTTCGTCACTGGCGAACGCTTCAGCGCCCAGCGCGCCCTGGAAATCGGACTCATACATGAATGCTTCCCAGGCGAAGCGCTTGATGCTGCTGTGTCCAACCTGCTCGATGAGATTTGTAAGAACGGCCCGCAAGCAGTGGTACACGCTAAGGCCATTGTCGGAGAAGTCGACGGCCTCCCCATCAATGAGGCTCTCATAGAGCATACGAGTCGTCGCATCGCAGAACTGCGGGTCAGCCCTGAGGGACAAGAGGGACTTAGCGCATTCCTCGAGAAGCGACGCCCCTGCTGGCCGCCCCGAACCGGAGCAGGCGATTCGTGATTGAGAGCGTTCTTATTGCCAATCGAGGCGAGATCGCCTGTCGTATCGCGCGCACAGCTCGCCGCCTCGGATTGAGAACGGTCGCCGTTTTCTCAGACGCGGATCGGCATGCTGTGCACACGAGGATGGCCGACAGCGCCATTCACATTGGCGCCTCGCCACCGAAAGATTCTTACCTGAACGCTGAGAACGTACTGGCGGCGGCCAAGCGCGCCGGAGTCGATGCGATCCACCCAGGCTATGGATTTCTATCGGAGAATGCCGAGTTCGCCAGAGTTTGCAGCCATCAGGGAATAGAGTTTATCGGTCCACCTGCCTCGGCAATAGAATCGATGGGCTCTAAAGCCCGGGCCAAGGCGATCATGAACGACGCAGGCGTGCCACTCATTCCCGGTTACCACGGCGAATCGCAGTCTCCTTCGACCCTTCGCGATGAGGCCCAGCGAATTGGATTCCCCGTTCTTCTCAAAGCGGCCGCCGGCGGCGGCGGCAAAGGCATGCGGGAAGTCTGTAGCCTCGAGGAGTTCGATGATGCGCTGGAGTCAGCCTGTCGCGAGGCGAGAGCAAGCTTCGGTGATGATCGAATGCTCGTTGAACGCCGCCTGGTTAAGCCGAGGCACGTTGAAGTGCAGGTGTTTTTCGACAAGCTTGGGAACGGCGTGCACCTTGCAGAACGGGATTGCTCCATCCAGCGCAGGCACCAGAAGGTCCTGGAAGAGGCACCAGCACCCGGCCTTACACATACATTGCGTGAGGAGATGGGTGAGGCCGCGATCAGCGCGGCGCGCGCCATCGGCTACGTGGGAGCGGGAACAATCGAGTTTCTACTCGACGAAGACGGTGCATTCTACTTTATGGAGATGAATACCCGCCTGCAGGTCGAACACCCGGTGACCGAAATGATCACGGGGCTCGACCTGGTGGAGTGGCAGTTCAAAGTTGCCGCTGGGGAGCCGCTGCCGCTGAACCAGGCCGAGGTGGCAGTAAAAGGTCACGCGATGGAAGTACGCATTTACGCAGAAGACACCACGCAAGACTTCTTGCCTTCAACGGGAACCATTGAGTATTTGCAGACACCATCGGAAAGTGCCCACGTTCGAATTGATACAGGTGTGGAAGCCGGTTCACATATCGCACCATTTTACGACCCGATGATCGCCAAGCTGATTGTGCATGGACCCGACCGCGAGGCTGCGCGGTGCAGGATTATCGAGGCTCTTGCGGAACTCGCGATCAATGGACCGGCTGACAACATCGATTTTCTGAAGCGTGTTTGTGCAAGCGAGGCGTTTCGCCTGGCTAACGTCGATACATCATTCATAAGTAACTATGAGCGAGAGCTTTTACCAGATTCGGACGCGTTCAAGTCGCTGGATCTCGCCCTTGCTTGCCTTGCGTTGTTCAGGTTACGCGAGCAGAAAAATACTAGTGAAGTCCCAGCCGCAGAAAATCCCTGGTCGACCCTCGACGGTTGGCGAATGAACTTGCCAGCAACCGAAGGCCTTCGCATCGAATACGCAGGCGGCCAGCACAGCCTCCAGGTAACGAGCGCTAGCGACAAGCTGTTGGTTAACTGCGACAACGCATCTATTGAAATCGGCGGGCAGTTACGGGGCGACTGTCTAGATTACGAAATCAACGGGGAGAGACTGTCTGCCTTGTTGCTAGTCGGCCGGCATGCTCCGCACAAGCTGATTCTTCGTGACCGGTCATTCTGCTTCAGCGAATCTAGCGTCGATCTCACAACCGAGAAGTCTGCCGCCGGTGACGAGGATTTTCGCGCTCCCATGCATGGCACAGTGGTCGCACAGCTCGTAAAACCGGGCGATAACGTTCAGGCGGGGGATGGCGTAATCGTGCTCGAAGCCATGAAGATGGAGCAGACACTGCGAGCGCCCTGTGCGGGATTGGTGAAAGGGTTTCGTGCCGCTCCAGGGCAGCTAATTGATCGCGGAGTACAACTGGTTGACTTTGAACCTGAAGCCGATCTTTGATGTTGAGATGACCGCGACGCTCCCCCAGCAAGTCACCATTATCGAAGTCAGTCCGCGCGACGGTCTCCAGAACGAATCCAAGGCCCTGCCGCTCGGCAGGAAAGTCGAGCTTGTCGAGAATCTCGCGCGAGCAGGACTTAAGCATATCGAGGCGGGTAGCTTCGTAAACCCCCGACGCGTCCCGCCAATGGCCGATAGCGATGAGCTGTTCTCGGCATTCAGGCGATCGCCTGACATTGTTTATTCGGCTTTGGTGCCTAATCGCCGCGGTCTGCAAAGAGCGCTAGCCGCCGGCGTTGATGAAGTAGCTGTGTTCGGGGCTGCGTCCGAGACGTTTTCTCAGCGCAATATTCAGTGTTCCATTGAGGAGAGCTTTGAAAGGTTTCAACCAGTTCTGGATGAAGCCACCGCCGCCGGTGTTCGCGTGCGCGGCTATGTATCCTGCGTCGTAGACTGCCCCTACGAAGGCACTATTTCGCCTACGGCAGTTTTGCGAGTCTCTGAGCGTCTCCTCAAAATGGGTTGCTACGAAGTGGCATTAGGAGACACGACCGGCGCCGGTACCCCAGGATCGTTTCACGAGCTGCTATCCCTCTTGGAAAACACGATTCCCGCAGAGAATCTTGCTCTCCACTGCCACAATACCTACGGACAAGCGCTCGCTAACATCCTAGTAGGACTCGAGCATGGGATCGCCCGAATCGACTCATCGGTGGCAGGTCTAGGTGGCTGCCCTTATGCCGCCGGCGCTTCTGGTAATGTAGCGACAGAGGACGTCGTCTACATGCTTGAAGGAATGGGCATTGCGACCGGTCTTAAGCTCGACACACTGATCGATGCAGGCCGTGAGTGCTGCCAGGCGCTGGGCAAACCAAATCATGCGATGGTCGCCCAAGCACTGTTTGCGAAAGCGCAGGATATCGCTGGGTAGACGGACCTCGCTGTACAGACCTAGGGAGCCTCACCCGGGCGGATCTATCTAAGCGAACATATGACGCAACGGCAATTTCTGGCTTATCACAGACTGCGATGTACCGCTGCGGTAATCGCCACCGTATCGGGTCTCTTTCAGTGCTCCACACTATGGATTTTCCCGGTCACCCCCGCGCTACTGCTAGCGGCCCTCGCAGGCAGCCTGTATGTGCTTCTTGGTCTTGGCTTGTTTGGTGTTTCGCGCTTTTCTCTGGCATTGGCGATTGCCGTGCCGGCGTCCCGATGCTGGATGGGTTGGTTCCCCATTGAAATAGGTTTATGGGACACGATGAGGGACCTCACTGACATAGTGATTTCCTTAATCTGCCTGCCACTTTTCTGGAAATCCCTGGACCCGAATTTTAGAAACGAAACGCGAGCTTCCTCACGACAGCACTCTGGAAAGCACAATCATAGAGGCATTGATGCTTGACCCGGTTCTGATCCTGGTAGCGCTTGTCTGCGGTCTTCTCAGTCGCGCCGTCAATATGCCGGCGCTGGTCGGGTACCTGGCTGCCGGTTTCCTTCTGTTTGAACTTGGGTTTGATGGCGGCGTCGCGTTGCAGGTTCTCGCAGAGATCGGAGTGACACTGCTACTGTTCACAATCGGGCTCAAACTGGATCTGAGAGATCTGCTAGCTACCCGAGTCTGGGGCGCTGCCTTTGCTCACATGGGTGTGAGCATTGCACTGCTCGGCATGGTGCTCTACGCGGTAGCGTTAAGTCTGCCGGTGCTCGGTCTGGACACACGCGCAGCTGTCATTCTGGCGTTCGCACTGAGTTTCTCCAGCACAGTGTTTGTCATCCAGATTATGCAGGAGCGAGGGGAAATGGCCTCGCGGCACGCACGTCTCGCCATTGCTGTTCTGATCATCCAGGACCTCGTCGCAGTTGTGTTTCTTGTGTTCAGCGCCGATACGTTGCCCAACTACTACGCCATTGGTCTGTTTCTACTCATCCCCTGTAGACGACCTCTACTTGCCACTCTTCGCATGTGCGGGCATGGGGAGTTGTTTACGCTGGCAGGCTTTGCGCTCGCGTTTCTTGGTGCGCAACTTTTTGAAGTCGTCGGACTTAAGGGAGACCTGGGCGCGCTGGTCATGGGCGCGCTACTGGCCCGCGATCAGAAAGCCAAGGAACTGGCAAAGAATCTACTTCACTTTAAAGACCTGTTTCTCGTTGGTTTCTTTTTGTCAATCGGGTTGGGGGGCTGGCCGGCAAAGGAGGTCGCGCTGCTCGCCATGGGTCTGGGTGTGCTGAGCGTGTTTAAACCTATCGGCTATTTTCTGTTGTTCACCCGATTTCATGTGGGTACGCGTACAGCTCTACTGGCATCCACCAGTCTCGCAAATCACAGTGAGTTTGGACTCATCGTCGTCGCCATGGCGATGAAGAACGGATGGATCGGCGCCGACTGGGGTGCGGCTATCTCGATAGCCATTGCTACGAGTTTTGTGATCGCAGCGCCGGTCAATCGTTACTCCCACGCTCTCTATCGAAGGCTTCGCCCCCGGCTACTTCCCTTTGAATCGCACCGACTTCGAGCCGGACTCCCAGACACAAGCAACGTGACGGTACTGATTCTCGGTATGGGCAATATCGGCACAGGCGCCTATGAGTCGATTGCGCAGACTTATGGGGAACGCGTGCTAGGTATCGATGACAATGACGACAAACTAAGTGTTCATCGCTCAATGCATAGACGGGTCGCCGCAGCCGACGCCAGTGATCCCGACTTCTGGCATCGCATGGTGCTCAACGAAATCGAGCTCGTCATGCTCGCGTTGACCAATCACCGCGAAAACTTGCTGGTGGTACACCTACTCCATGAGTTGGGGTATGAAGGTGACATTGCCGCGGTCGTCCGCTTTGAAGAAGAAGCGGCAGAGCTGGAAAAATTCGGCGTGTCCGCCTTTAATCTCTACGCGCAGGCTGGAGAGGGTTTTGCCCTTCACGCGGCCAGCGCCATTACCGCTCGCTAGCCAAAAAGGCAACGAGCGTGGTAAGACTCGTTCCGATTTAAGCGTCCAGATCAGGGATCATCTCATCCTTCAGGCGCGTGATAGCGTCCTTGAGACGCAGTTTCTCCTTTTTTAAACGCTGGAGCAGGATCTGATTCTGGTAGGGATAACTCTGCATCTCGATAATCCGAGTATCGAGTGCCCGATGTCGTGATTGAAGCTGCATCAGACGCATGGCTGGCGTCAGCACCTCGTTCGCAGCCTCGGCTTGGGGATCGGGCTCCTTGCCCGGTGGCCAGTTCATTTCTCGAGGAGTATTGGTACGCGTCTCTGAGGGATCGCAAAGATAGCTTTGGCGAGCCTCAGGCACAAGGGGCGGGACTTTCCTTGAGAAACTCAAGCAACTCAGCCCACACTGACGTTTGTGCATCCGCCACGGCCAAAAAGTGGGGGCTTTCAAGGGTGTTGCGTGCGTTGTAGCGAAGCCGCGAGCCGTCGAGTGTATACACAGCACCACCGGCAGCAGTCACCAACGCATCTCCCGCGGCAACGTCCCACTCGCTGCAGGGCGAAAACCTGGGATACCAATCGCCGGCACCTTTGGCCAGTTCACAGAACTTCACTGCACTGCCGAAATTCTCACGTACAAGTGCGTAGCGTTGCTCAACCCAACTTATGCAGCGACCAAGCGTCTCGTTGCGATGGCGATGACTGGCGAGTAACGTCAAGCTCCGGTCAGGGAGAGGGCGCGCAACCAGTGGCTCCAGGTGCCATACGTTCTCGCGCTCCTCTGCCCGATAGGCGCCGTAGCCGGGCGCCCCAAGGTAGGCACAGTCTTCGTTCGGATAGAAGATAAGCCCGAAGCTCACCTCGTGTGCATGGATTAGCGCGAGGTTGATCGTAAACTGGGCCGTGCCATCGAGAAACTCCCGGGTACCATCGAGCGGATCCAGCATCCAAAGAAGCGGCCAGTCCAACCGCTCTTCGATAGCGTGCGTCTCACTCTCCTCGGACAGCACAGGTATTTCAGGGGTGACCCCACGCAGCCCGTTCAGAAGCAATTCGTGAGACGCCAGATCCGCCTCGGTGAGTGGAGTCCGATCAGCTTTCTGGCGCAATTCTTTACGGGATGAAGCCTCTCGGTAGTGGGCCATGATCTCGGCAGAGGCTCGCGCTGTGAGGTCCAGGAGTGCGCCTAGCTGCCGCGCGTCGAGTGGCCCCATGTCTCGTAAAGTCATGCTGACTAATATAGCATTGAGCGGTGATCGATTGGACCGAGATAGAGACCGTTCTGCTGGATATGGACGGCACCCTTCTGGATCTGCGTTACGACAATCACTTCTGGATGGAGTACCTGCCGGCCGCGTACGCAAAGAAGCATGGCATAGCTTCCACCCTCGCAAAGGAACATCTAAGCACTGAGTTCGAAGCCGTTCGCGGTACGCTGCCCTGGTACTGCCTCGAATACTGGTCCGGCCGCCTGGGTATGGATATTCCGACGCTAAAGCGTGAGCTGCAGTCGATGATCAGGGCCCGCCCGTTTACGCTTGAGTTTTTGTCCTGGTTACGCGGCAGTCGGCAAAACTTGTTTTTGGTGACGAATGCGCACCAGGAGACTCTGAATATCAAGATGGCCCAGGTCGACATCACCCACTGGTTCGATTCGATCGTGGTATCGCATAAGTACAATGCGCCCAAGGAAAGCCAGGTATTCTGGCAGCGATTTCAGGAAGAGCACCCGTTCGACCCTGAGACAACGCTCTTTATCGACGATACCGAAACGGTACTCGACGCCGCCCGGCAATTTGGCGTGAAGCATCTATTAACGATGTTGCAGCCAGACAGCGCAGCCGACAAGCGCTTAAGTACCCGATTCCCTGCCATTCATCATTTTGACGAGATCATGCCGGGCTATACCGAGTTCGATGGAAAAGCTCCGCATTGATAAGTGGCTGTGGGCCGCGCGTTTCTTCAAGACCCGTTCGCTGGCGAAAGCTGCAATTGAGGGGGGCAAGGTGCGTATTGATGGTCAGCGCATAAAGGTGTCGCGAGAGGTCAGCGCAGGCGACTGGTTGCGCGTTCTGCAAGGATGGGATGAGCGGGAGATCCAGGTTCTCAAGCTCTCGGACCAAAGACGCGGTGCCAGCGAGGCGCAAACGTTGTACACAGAAAGTGAGGCCAGCATTGAGCGTCGTCAGCAGTCGGCACAGGCTCGCAAGCTGGCCGGAGGCATGACCGAACGACCCATAAACCGTCCGGATAAACGAGAACGCAGGCAGATTCGCAAGTTTAAAGATCTTGATTGAGTCGGCCTGGAGAGAACCTGCTGGGAACCCTGCTGGCGAAACCGTGATCGTCCCAGGAGCGAGGCCAGCTCAGGACACAACCAGCACCACAGCATAGAATACCCGGAACCATACGCGAAGATTGCGGGATCGAAGCACCAGACCAGCGGCCCTAAGTCGGCCAGTCGGAAACAAGCTGCGAGCTCGGGCACGAACTTCCTGCGGCAGAGCATCACTCCAAGCTGCTAAAGACTGGACTTGTCGACGCCTGCTTTTCAGGCGTTTGAGCCTTTCGCCCAGGTTGGTGAGAGAGGACGCACCGCGCACATTCTCCGGGTGCTGACGGTAAGCCCCCAGCGGCTCTGGAATGTAGACCGCACCTTTGTCGAAGATTCTGCACAGTAAGACAGCGGCCCAATCGTGCATCGGCCAGGGGCCGTCGGCGTACCTGGCCAGGCGAGAAGCCGCGTCTACAGACAGACACATACTCATTCCCACCACCGGATTTACCAATCCAAGGTCTGGACTGCTTATGGACACAAGCGGCTGGTAGGGAGATTGGCGGCGGCGGTAGAAAGAGTCCTCCAATACCTGATTGTCTTCGTCGATAAGTTGCAAGTCGCTAAACAAGAGCTCGGTGTTAACGCTCGCGGATTGAAGGTGCTTCCTGTAACTCGCAAGCTTGTTCGGAAACCACACATCATCCTGATCGCAGAACAGAATGTGACTTGCCCTGGTACACTCCAGCAAGGCCGCCAGGCCCAGAAGAAAACCCCGTGCAGCCCCCAGGGGTGCGTCATGTTGCGTTAGCGAAAACTGAACTTCTGGCTCCAGCTGCGACGCCCACTTGTGAAGAATCGCGATGGTGCCGTCGCTGCTGCCCCAATCGTGCACGTGTATCTCACCGGGAAGGAGCGACTGTGCAGCAAGAGAACCCAGCTGCTGCTCCAGAAACTGCTCGCCATTGTAGGTGCATAGAAGAACCGCGAACGAGATCATAGATCGAGAACAGCAGCGAGCCTGGATTTTATGCGCTCATTCGACAGATGCTCGTCATAAATCGATCGCGTGTCCGGCATCCAGCCGGACCGTAGCCGCTCGGCCAGAGCTGCAATGGTTTTCGCCAACGCTGCCCCGTCAGCCGGGGCACACGTGATAAGCCCTCGTTCCTCGTCCTTCAGCTGGTCGATCGCCGCAGAGTCGCGGCTGATTACGGGGCGGTTCGATGCCAGTGCCTGGGTCAATTTGTACGGTATGACCGAACCCGCCTTGGGCGAATCACCGAAAACGCCGAGAACGATGTGAGCCTTCGCTACCTCAACGCGCAGCTGTTCAGTCTGCATCAGTGCCCGATGCCAGCTGAGTGAACTGACAGGGCGCTGCGTTAGGCGCGCCGCGAGGGCGGGCGAACCTTGCCCATCACCGATTAAGCGAAAACGAATAGCAACGCCGTCTGCGCTTCCAATACTCTCAGCCTCCAATAGCTCCGCAGCGTCCAGAATGAAATCTACCCCATGCAGCGGGATCAACGTGCCCCAGAAGACAACGTTCACCTGAACGTCCGGCGCAGGTTGAGGTTGTCTCGTCCAGAGCGTCTCATCAATGCCAACAGGGATTGAAGTGACCGGTGGATGTTTAGGGCCCAGCTCGGCCTCGAGCCGGACTTTCTGCACATCGGTATCGATGAGTATGTGCGTGCTCCGGTTCAGCACGTAACGCTGAAAAAAACCCAGAATCCTATCGGCAAAAGACCCAGGCCGAAGTAGTCGTCGATCCTCGACCACGGTACTTCGCAGCTCCAGGAATGCATCGGCGAGCACGACCCGTCCCCGTCGCAGACGAAAAAAATGCAACCACAAAAGCGTCAGGTAGGAAGGATAGGGAACGAAAACAACGGCTGCTGATCTTATGCGCTCGCGACCGCGCCAAACCTCGAGCGCATCGTGGAAGATATCTGCCAGGCGGGCCCAGCGCGAGTCCCAGGATGAGAACGCGTGCGATACCCTGTTAGTGCGACGACCCACGTATTCCGTTTGGCCACTCAAATCGCTTAGCAGAGCCACAAGAACCCTATTGCGCTGGTAGAAATCGTGTTCGCTGAACGCGCCCACGACTGCAAGTCGGGCAATAGAGGCTGATACGGTGGATGTCTCAGGGGTCACTAGGCGTGCACCATTGTCTGGCTGACCTTTGCAAAACCAGCTTGTTACTATATCGGCAACGAACCGTATATCGGTAATCGGCAACGGACAGAAAACCAACGCCCGTTAACCAGATCGCAGCGACCGATGACCGGATCGATAACCAGGTTGGGTGCAGCGATAATCGATAGCCATCTTCCACCAGGGCCACGCGCTCCCGCAATAATCCATGTTCAAAGAAATTCCCGTAACGGAGCCCAAGACTCCCCTCCTCGATGCGCTCCAGGGCGATTATCGTGGAATACGGCGTTTGAATGCTGCCGATCTTGAGTCCCTGGCATCCGAGCTTCGAGAGTTTCTGCTCTACACGGTCGGCCAGACCGGCGGCCATTTCGGCGCGGGGCTCGGTGTAGTCGAGCTTACGATAGCCGTGCACCATGTTTTCGAGCTACCGGAAGACCGGCTGGTCTGGGATGTGGGACATCAGTGCTATCCCCATAAGATTCTGACCGGTAGAAAGAAAGCGATGCGCACGCTACGTCAGATTGGTGGGCTATCAGGTTTCCCTAAAAGAAGCGAAAGTGAGTTTGATACGTTTGGCGTGGGTCACGCGTCGACGGCGCTTTCAGCGGCGGTAGGCATGGCGATTGCGGGCCGATACCAACATCGCAGTCGCAGGGTTATCGCGGTTGTGGGCGATGGTGCCCTGAGCGGCGGCATGAGCTTCGAAGCTCTGTCTCATGCTGGAGAGGAGCAGCCCGACGTCCTGCTGATCGTGAATGACAACCAGATGTCGATTGGAAACGTAAGCGGCGGTCTCGCCGGTCATCTTGCGCAGCTCGGTAGTGCAAGCGACCTTTCTCAGACTCAAGGCTTTAAATCGATGTTCGAACCTCTCGGCTGGACCTACGCCGGACCTGTAGACGGGCACGACTTAACCGAGCTCGTAGCGCGGTTGCGCAGCGAGTGCTCTCAAGCAGGCCCTCGCGTGCTTCACGTAAAAACAGTGAAAGGAAAAGGGTTCGCACCTGCTGAACGGGACCCGATTGGATTTCACTCGATCGACAAGATCAGCCCAAGGAAGCCAGCTAGCGGAGAAGTGGCCATTCGCGACGGGCAAACTCTGAAAACGAAGCAGCCAAAGTTCCAGGATGTATTTGGACAGTGGCTTTGCGAGGAGGCTGAGCGTGACGAACGATTGGTTGCGATTACCCCGGCCATGAAAGAGGGCTCGGGTATGACGGAGTTTGCACGAAGATTTCCCGACCGTTTCTTTGATGTCGCCATTGCAGAACAACATGCGGTGACCCTTGCAGCCGGGATGGCATGCGAGGGCCTGAAACCGATCGTTGCCATCTACTCAACCTTTTTACAGCGAGCCTACGATCAGGTAATTCATGACGTCGCACTTCAGGAACTCGATGTCACGTTTGCCATCGATCGGGCTGGCCTTGTCGGTGCGGACGGTCCTACTCATCACGGCAGTTTTGATATCAGCTTTCTGGGATGTGTGCCCAACGTGATCATCGGTTGTCCTGCAAGTGCAGAAGAGTGCAAGCTGATCCTGCAGGCGGCGTACAGCGCGCAAGGTCCGGCTTTCGTTCGCTACCCGAGGGGACTCGCGGACGGCGATGCGCTCGTCGCAGAACCGAAACCGATTGATCCAGGAGTCGCCAGGATCTGTCGCCGGGGAAGCGGCGTGGCGATTCTGAGCTTTGGTGCTCTTCTGCCCGAGGCTCTCGAAGTTGGACAGCAGGTCAACGCGACGGTTGTTGATATGCGCTGGGCTAAACCCTTGGACCGGAATCTACTTGCTGATATCGCTTCTAGTCACTCGAGACTTGTCACACTCGAGGAAAACTCAAAACTGGGCGGAGCCGGATCTATGATCGAACTCGCTTTAGACGAGCTTGGAGTATCAAAGAAGCTGATTCACATTGGTTTGGAAGACGTCTTCCAGGAACACGGGAGCCAGCAGACCCTCCGCGCAAACCATGGCCTGTCCGCTGAGCGCATCCGTTCACGAATAGAAGCCTTTTTGCATGCGAGTAACCCGTAGAGGCACCAGCCGTCTATCGTGGTTATGAGTTTCGCAAGCCACCAGAGCAAAGATTGGGCTACACGGGGCGCTAGCGCGTAAAAAGGCTCAAGCCTAGCGGGAAGATAGAAGCAACTCTCGTCGTCTTCCACCGCGGCCTGGCCTGCTCAAGTACGCACGTTACGTTGACGCTATCTAGGCAGACGACCGGCCGGGCCCATCGCTCTCGCGCAGCAAACAAATGGAAGTTAAGGAATGGATGACACGCTGTTTGTAACCCGGCCGTTTATGCCGCCGCTTGAAGATTTTCTCCCGTATCTCGAAAAAATCTGGGAGGGAGGCGTGCTAACGAACAACGGTCCCTTCCACCACGAACTTGAGGAAGAGCTCGGCAAGCATCTTGGCGTAGAGCATGTCGCACTATTTGCAAACGGAACATTGGCTCTTGTGACAGCACTTCAGGCGCTGCGGGTCAGCGGTGAGGTGATCACAACACCCTTTTCGTTTCCGGCAACGTCGCACTCCTTACTCTGGAACAATCTGACTCCTATCTTTGCAGACATTGACCCGCTTACCTGCAATCTCGATGTCGCTAAAGTGGAAGCAGCGATCACCCCACAGACAACGGCCATCCTTCCTGTCCATTGCTACGGCACCCCGTGCAACGTCGAAGCGCTTCAAAACCTTGCGGATGTCTATGGCTTAATGCTGATCTACGATTCAGCTCATGCCTTTGATGTCAAGTACAAAGGTCAGAGTCTGCTCAGTCACGGAGATCTTTCGGTTGTCAGTTTTCACGCAACCAAAGTCTTCAACACCTTCGAAGGTGGCGCAATCATCTGCCGGGATGAGCGGATTAAACGGCGCATAGACCTACTCAAGAACTTCGGGTTTGCTAATGAAACGACCGTTACCGCACCGGGAATCAACGGGAAGATGAGCGAATTCAACTCCGCGCTGGGCCTCCTCCAACTCAAGCATATTGACACAGCGATTAATGCCCGGCGCAAGGTAGCCGACCGTTATAGAAAGCTGCTCGCTCACATCCCCGGTATACGCCTGCTACCCGAACATCCTGACACCATTGGTAACGGTTCTTACTTCCCGATCTTCATCGAGGAGGAATTTCCCGTATCTCGGGATGAACTGTACTTCGCGATGCGGGAGAAACAGATTCGCGGACGGCGTTATTTCTACCCACTGATCAGCGAGATGCCAATGTATAGAAACATCGCAACCGCCGATTCTGAAAACTTGGCAGTAGCACACCGGATATCAAGCAGCGTGATATGTCTTCCAATCTACTCGGACATGGGCGAAGGTCAGGTCGACCGCGTAGTGGAGGCAATCCGTAGCTCCCTGTGAACCTCGGCATAATGCAGCCTTACTTCTTTCCTTACATCGGCTACTTTCAGCTGATGGCTTACGTGGATCGCTGGGTGGTTTTTGATGAAACGCAGTTCATCCACAAAGGCTGGGTCAATCGAAATCGAGTGTTGCATCCTAACCTAGAGAAGCAATGGCAATACGTAACTGTCCCACTTGCTAAAAAAAGTCGGGACGAGCAGATCTGCAACCTGTTGATTCACCCCGATGATGGCTGGCGGAATCAGATCCTGGGAAAGCTGACCTCCTATAGGAAGAAGGCGCCTTACTATGCAGAGACGATGGAGTTTGTTGCAGCCTGCTTCGACTGCAAAGAGCAGTCACTCGTTGCGTTTCTGGTAAGCGTGTTACGTAAGACGCAGAAACACATAGGATTCGAAACGCAAATCGACGTGCAGTCTGACCTGAACCTTGCTGATCTACATGTGGAGCATGCGGGCCAGTGGTCACTTCGCATCGCTGAGCAACTCGGCGCCAGCAGTTATATCAACCCCGCGGGAGGCGTCGCCCTATTCAGAGAAGATGAGTTCAGCGATGCAGGTATCGAGTTAAAGTTCTTAGAGTCACAGCCGTCTCCCTACGACCAAGGAGGTCGGGACTTCATAGCCGGCCTGTCGATCATTGACGTACTCATGTGGAACGGTAAAGAGACAGCCAAAGGCATGCTCTCCTCGAATTTCACACTGAAGACAGCAAATGCGATCGCGTCTTAGCGCGCCATGCCGTCGTTGACGCTTCCTTAGCTTATCTGGAGTTCCCCTGTGTGTTCGTCTGAAACCCCGGAAATATCATGACTCTGTCATCCGAACGGCTGCGATCAAGAAAGTGGCATCCATACCAGTTTATCCCTGGTGGGACGCGGGTAGCGTAGATTGGTAACACGCGCAACTACGGTGGCACTGTGAAAGAACTGTTTCCAAAAGAGCCCTTGCTACGATCATCGACACTTAGTGAAAAAAGCGATGAAGCGAGAAGGCTGATTTTCACGGACTCTGCGCGTAGTGCCTGGCGAACACTTCTGGACGCGTTCAAGGTCAGAACCACAGGTCCACGAAAGGTACTGCTGCCAGCTTATATCGGCTACACGGACCGGGAAGGTTCCGGCGTGTTCGATCCGGTACGAGATACCGAAAGCCCCTTTAGTTTCTATGCGGTCGACACGTCCCTTAAAACCGCGATCCACGAGCTGAAGACACATCTCGAATCGGGAGATATTGGGGTATTGTTGGTCGTGCACTGGTTCGGGTTCGCCCACGTCGATATGAACGCGGTGTCGCAGCTGTGCCGGCAGCACAACGTACTGCTGGTCGAGGATTGCGCGCATGTGCTTGGTCCGGTACGGATGAGCGCCTGTCCCCTGGGATCAATCGGCGATGCTGCCATCTACTCACTGCACAAGATGTATGGCGGCAGTGCCGGCGGTGCCCTGGCACTGAATACTCCTTCCGGCTTCGCGCTGGATCCGCGCGATCGGAAAGCTATCTCAGATGACTTTGCGATACCTCCTTGCCCGCGAGAGGTAATGGAGGCTCTTCTTGCAGTAGACCCCAGCGCTGTAGCGAAGCACCGTCGCGAGATGTATAAGAGAACGATGAGTGGACTTAGCAGGATCCCAGGGTTGCGCCCACTCTTTCCCGAATTGGGGAACTCTACGCCTCAGACGCTTCCAGTCGTCGTTGAGAACAGTCTTAGGGAGCCTTTATATTTTGCTCTTCGGGAGCAAGGCATCACACTGACGGCGCTGTACTATCGACTCATTCCGGAAGTGACTGAAGAACAGTTTGCCCAGGCGTTTGAGGTGTCGCGCTCCATCCTGAACTTTCCTGTTCATCAGAGTGTTCCGCAGGTGGCGATTGATGAAGTAGTCAACCGAACGAGCGATGCGCTGGCGAGACTGAGCGGGTGACACACATCGGCGGTTTTTTTGAGCTGGAACCCCTAGTTCAGCGAGGTGAACAGCAAGTTTGCTCCAAGATGCATGCCGATGCCCTGGCTTTGAGCACAGGCCGGGCTGCGCTGCGCGTGATGCTTGATCGCTTGCAAGCGACCTGCGTTTACCTGCCTCACTACACCTGTGACGCAGCATTTGCACCAATGCGTGAAGACAACATTGAAGTCAGGTTTTATGCGATCGACCGGTCTTTTCTGCCCACGAGCGACATTCAGTTGTCCCGAGGCGAGTACCTTCTCTATACGAATTTTTTTGGCCTATGTGATACCGCTGTTACCCGACTAACTCGAATGTATGGAGATCGTTTGCTGGTCGACGATACGCACGGCTTCTTTTGTGGTCGACGTACCGGAGCTTGGTCATTTACTTCAGCGAGGAAGTATTTCGGCGTACCTGATGGTGCGTTTCTATATGCTCCCATCGGTAAACATGTCTTCACCGACGAGATTCCAGGGCCATTCCCACATTTTTCAACGGCGCACCTTGAGCTTCGACGCGACGGACAGCAGGAACGGGCCTTCGCGGCCTTTCAGGCCTACGAAGCAAGCCTGGACTGCCGCGTGTTCTCGATGAGCGATTACACCGCTGCTCGCTTCGCGCACATCGATTTTGAAGATGCTGCCAGAAAACGGCGGCAGAATTTCCTGCAGCTCCACGATTCACTAGGGGCAACTAATCAACTGCCGTGGGACCTGGAAGATGAAGTGCCGTTTTGCTACCCGTATCTGCCACCCACACCGATAGACCGTAAGCGATACTACGAGGCATGTATTTACCCACCAACTTTGTGGCCGGACGTATGCCAACGCAGTGCACCCGAATGGGAACAGGAGCTGACCTCACATATGCTTGCGCTGCCGATTGACCATCGTTACGGGGCCAAAGAAATGCAACGAATCGTCGAACTTACTTTGAGCCCGCGAGCTTAAGCACATGACTAGCGGCGATCACTGGACGGCATTCTGGACACGTAGTGGACGCGATAGCGACGGACAGGACGCCCAGTCGCGAGTTATGCGAACAGAGAACAAGCAACCTATCTCTGTCGACAGGTGGAACAGCACAGTCGCTTACATACTCGATAAGTTCCCGATCAACCGGGATGCGCGACTACTGGATATATGCGCCGGCAATGGCCTGTTCTCACGGCAATTTGCCGAACAGGGGGCAACGGTTCACGCCATCGACATCTCACCGGACCTGCTGGCCGCAATTCCCGTAGACCGCTATCCGAAGCTTAGTACCCAATGCGCCGACATGCGGGATCTATCATTCCCGCAAGATGAGTACTCGCACATCTTTCTCTATGCCGGCATTCAGTACCTGACCTACGCGGAAGCGATAGAACTGTTGCGCAAGTGTCAGAAATGGCTGCTGCCGGGAGGGCGGATGATGATCGGCGATGTGCCCGATCAGGAACGCCTATGGCATTTCTACAACAATGCGGAACGGCGGAATACCTACTTCACACATGCGGTCAAGGGTGAAGACATTATCGGCACGTGGTTTGAAAAAAGCTGGTTAGAGAACCTCGCGGAGCATGCGGGTTTCTCGTCAGTAGTCACTCAGAATCAACCGCCAGATCAGATCTATGCCCACTACCGCTACGACGCTTTCCTCACAAAATGACCGATTCCACAACCGTCGTCTACATCGCTGGAGTCGCGCGCAGCGGCACGAGTTGGATTGGTCAGGTATTCAACAGCATCCCGTGCGTCACCTATCGGTTTCAGCCGTTTTTCTCTTATGAGTTTAAGGATCGCCTCACCGAACAAAGTAGCGCGCAGGACTTTCGGGCTGTGTTTGCCGAGCTGCGCGTGGCGAATACCCCATTCCTTACCCAGAGCGACAAGGTAGAAAATGGCCAGTACCCAACGTTTGCGAAGGACAAGCAGCAAACGGTTCTGGTGTTCAAGGAGAACCGCTACCAGTATCTGGTGCCTCAAGTATTGAGGAAGGTGCCAGAAGCGGGCGTGGTCGCGGTGGTGAGAAACCCTTGCGCAGTTTTAGCCAGCTGGAGAAAAAATCCGAGGGAATTCCCCGAGGGCAGCGATTTCTCGCAAGAATGGCGCCATGGCATGTGCAAGAACAGCGGGCCTCAGGATTGTTTCGGCTATTTTCGTTGGAAGGAAACTGCAAATATGTATCTGGATCTCAAGGCCCAGCATCCCGGGCGGGTCTTTCTACTGCGGTACGAAGAAGCGGTCGCAAATCCTGTAGCGGTGTTTGAATCACTGTTCAACTTCTTCTCACTTCCTTTTTCCCCGTCCACAGAGCAGTTCATTCGTGAATCTACCGAGGGTCACAGCGATGACTATTATTCGGTGTTTAAGAACCATCAGGTCGCGCAAGCGTGGAAACGCGAAATGGAACCATCGATCATCGATGAGATTCACGCAGATCTGAAGAACACCCGGCTCGAAAGGTTTCTGGAGCGCTGACCGCTTGCGGTTCCACCGCCGATGACTTCCATCAGACTCAACCTTGTATCCAACATAGTCGCGGCGGCGTACCTCGCGCTCATCAGCCTCATTTTTCTACCGAAGTTTCTCGAGCAGCTAGGTAGTCTTCAGTTCGGACTGATTGCATTCCACACGGTTATTTACGGCACGAGTCATCTTCTCGATATGGGAATGTCGCCCCTGATGGGACGCGAAGCGGCGAGCCTGCGTCATAGCGAGCACGGCCCGCAGATGTTTGCTAGGGTTTTGCGCACGCTGGAATTTGCAGCACTGCTTATCGTCGCGCTTGTGACTGGTGTTTTCTGGGCTGGCAGCGAATTCTTTTTGTTGGACTGGCTCAACCTCTCGACCGAAGAATCCGGCGGCTTGAACGGAAGTGTGATAGCGATCGGGCTGGTCGCAGGATTGCGTCCCTGGTGCTCGCTCTACAAGTCTGCTTTAAAGGGACTTGAGCGACAATTGACGCTTAACCTCATTCTAATCCTGGTCGGGACAATCCGTTTTCCGATCACGCTGCTGTTTATAGTTACAACGACAGGAAGCATCGGAACTTACTTCGAAATGCAGGTATTCGCATCCCTGCTCGAACTCATTGTACTTGGGTTGCTCGTCTACACCAGTGTTCCTGCTTGTCGCCGGGTGGGGGTTCGACCTTACCCGGCGCAGTTGCGTCCGAAACTCAGGTTTTCGCTGGGAGTCGCCTACGCATCATTCGTTTGGGTTTTACTCACCCAGATGGACAAACTTATGCTGAGCAACGCATTGGAAGTCGACATGTTCGGCTACTTCGTATTGGCATCCACACTGTGCGGTGGCATCTTGTTGCTGGCTACACCGGTTACTGACGCCGTACTTCCGCGACTGGTGTCACATCACACTGTCGGCAACTCGAAGGCGGAGCGGTCACTATATCTGCGAGCCACGACTTACCTGGCGTGCCTGGCGTTTTCGGCAGCGGCGGTGCTTTCGGTCTATGCACGGGATGTTGTGTGGCTATGGACAGCAAACTCTTCGGCCTCAGACGCAACCTCAAATCTGATACCGCTACTGGCTTACGGTACCGCTTTCGCGGCGGTCTCAGGAATGCTGTTCCAGCTACAGGTTGCGCATGGCAATCTGCGTATGCACACCATCTACAACTCCATACTCATTCTGATTCAGCTCCCTGCCTTGTACTTCGGGATTCTCTACTACGGAGCGTATGGCGCCGCGGTGGCCTGGTTAGGAATACGCGCGATATCGCTGGCTGTGTGGACCCCCTATGTCCATGCCACGCTTTTACCGGGTGCACACGTCGACTGGATTCTACGCGCCGTACTGCTGCCGCTGACTGTCTCAGCACTGACCGCTCTGGGCTACGTCGCTCTCACCCGAGCGATTTTCGACGGCACAACGTCAAACCAACTGTTGCCGATAGTGTTGGGATCGGCTGTCACGCTGCTCACCACGGGGTCGGTGGCACGCTGGGCTGAACCTAGGTATGGCTTTGCCCGGAATGCGACCGGTCGTCAATCGTGACTCAGAAAAGCCCCCCTCAGGCTCAAATCATGCGGAGCTGGCCAGTGCAGGGAAAGGGCCCATTAGTGAGTGTGTGCTGCGCTGCTTTCAATCACGAGCATTGTATTGAGCAGGCGCTCAGCGGAATTCTGGCGCAACAGACTGATTTTTCCTTTGAGCTCATCGTTCACGATGACGCCTCCAACGATTCCACGCTCAGCATCGTGGACGCATATGCCGAAGCCTACCCAGCGATAATCAGAGTAATCCGGCAACAAGAGAATCAGTGGTCACGCGGCCGCCGCATCCTACCGGAGTTCATGCTGCCAAAGACTCGGGGCGAATACATCGCGATTTGTGAAGGAGACGACTACTGGAGCGATCCCGGCAAGCTTCGCAAACAGGTGGCGTTTCTCGAACAAAACCCTGGCTATGTGATTTGCTATACGAACTGCTCAGCCTTCCGCGATGATGGCCAATCAACGGCCGAACCTAGCGGTGTCCGCTGGGACCTAACTGCGCGAGAACTGCAATGCGCTCCTCCCATCTTTACGTTAACCGCGTGCTTTCGAAACGTGCTGAAAGAGTGGCCGCCAGAACTATCGAGGGGCCGCTATGGGGACCTCCTAATGTGGTCGTTACTTGGGGACTACGGCAAGGGCAAGTATCTCGGTGACATCGGCCCATCTAGGTATCGCGTTCACGACGCTGGTATTCACTCTATGCGGACTCGCTCAGCTCGAATCGAGATGGCCCTCGAGACCTTCATGGTAATGTTTCTATATCGCATGCGAAAAGGCGACAGAGCAGTAGCAGTCCGCTACCTCCAGGATATCGTTGTTCTGGCGCTAAAACTGGAGAAGCACCGTTTGTTCTACGGAATTGGTGGCCGAACCCTGAATCGCTTTCGACAGAGGATCTTCGGTCGCCGTAGCAGCAGCGGTAGCAACGTCGAAACGGAACAATGATTGAATCTCACACTGCAGGTGGAGCACCGTTTTGCAAACTGGCAAAGCGCTGAGAGCACTTAAACGGCCGGGGCGGGTTGCCAGGGCATTGTGTGCGCGCGTGCCGATTCCGGGACTCCGTCGCTACTGCGTGATCTGTGAACGTCACGCATCCGCGTTCTTGCCATTTCGGCGCGGCCTCAAAGACTGCTCCCCGCTGATGCTGGCACTTGAGGTCGTAGGGGGTGACCCCGTTAACTGTGCGTGTCCCTGGTGTGGCTGCACAGATCGCGATCGACACCTGCTTCTCTATTTGCGAGCCACAGGTTTAATCGAGAGCTTTCGGGGGTCTCGCATTCTACACCTCGCGCCAGAAGCGCACCTGCCGGCGATCCTTGAGAGAGAAAACCCTGAGCTCTACGTTCGTACCGATCTTATGAAAGGGCTCACGATTGATCTTCAGTCTGACCTTACGTGTTTGCCGTTCGAAGACGGGAGCTTTGATATATTCATAGCAAATCACGTGTTGGAACATGTACTGGATCTATCGACCTGCCTTCGGGAAATTGCAAGAGTTTTGGCTCCCGGCGGTTTTGCGGTCCTGCAGACACCCTATAGCCCGGTGCTGACCAGGACGTTCCGCGATCCGGCAATCACAACGGAAAGTATGCGGTTTCATGCTTATGGCCAGGAAGATCACGAACGACTGTTCGGGAGTGACATTTTTCGGCTTATTGCGGAGCATGGCTTCAAGGCGGATATTCGACACCACGACTCGGAGCTGCAGGGCACCGATGCCAAAGAAATGGGAGTCAACGTGCGAGAACCGTTGTTTTTGTTTTGGAAGCAGGACCAGCCAAGCCCGCCGTCCTAGTCCGCCCTAATATCGCTTGCGAGGCGAGGTTTTGCGCGTTGAAGTCGGTATGCTGAAGCAAGTCAAAAGCGTACCTACGACCGCCGGTGGGTATTTGCCGCCTTATTCGGCTTTCAGTGCCAATACCATCAGGCCAGATCGGCGGTAGATAATATGTTTGTAGTGATTCGTCACCATTTCGGCAAGCCACTGCGGCTGATATCGATCCAATCCTGATGCGAACCCGATGGGCGATGGATCGAGATTGACCTGAACCCAGACAGCAGACACAGTAAACGGATGACAGAGAAGACCAACAAAACGACATCAAAGTCAGCGAAGAAAACCGAGACGCCGAGCTTCAGCACGCTGACAAAATCCATCGAAGAGATTGCGGAAAAACTCGAATCTGACGACGTGGAACTTGAACCTGCGATAGAGCTCTACGAGAAAGGCGTCAAGCTCATAAAAGAGGCGCAGAACCGGCTGGCTGAGGCCGAGCAGCGGATCAACATGCTGACTTTAGAAGACGACGATGAGGAAGAGTCCTGACTCCGGGTACTCGCAGGTTCGATCGATTCATATTGGTTTATCGATCCCAAGTCGGGCGGTGCTACGGATCAATTCGGACCAATGGCTGAGTCGCCCAGTATGAGCAACTCGCCTACCGGAGCTGAACGTGCAGTGCATGCAGCGCTAGCCCCGAGAATCAGGGATGCATTAGCCCACCTGGACGCCAGCCCTGGTAAACGGCTGCGACCTCAGCTCGTGCAGGCAGCAGCCGAGGCTTGCGGTGGCGGCCATTACGAATCTGCCGCAGAGGCGGTGGAGTTCATCCATACCTACTCTCTGATTCATGATGATTTACCGGCCATGGACAACGATGACATGCGCCGGGGACAACCCACCCTTCACATCGCATTTGATGAAGCAACAGCCATTCTGGTGGGTGACGGCCTTCAGGCCCGCGCGTTCGAACTGCTGGCAAACGACGACACTCTGAGCGCGGAGCAGCGGGTGGCTCTCATTTCGTGTCTAGCGGCCGCAGCGGGGTTTGCCGGAATGGTCGGAGGCCAATCGCTCGATATGACCGCGACTGAGCGTGCGCTGAGCCTTGAGGACCTGCAGGAAATGCATGCGGGTAAAACCGGAGCGCTCATCGTTGCTTCCCTGGAGATGGGCGCCATCGTTGCCGGGGCTAGCGAGCAACAACGAGCGACTCTACGAGAGATCGGCAGTAAATCTGGCCTCGCGTTCCAGATTGTCGATGATGTCATCGATGTGATCAGCAGCAGCGAGACGCTTGGAAAGACGAGTGGCAAAGACGCCGCGGCGGGAAAGGCTACCTATGTTTCGCTCCTGGGTCTCGACGAAGCCAAAGCCCGCGCCGAGTCACTGTTGGAGGATTCTCTGAACCAGATCGCAGACTGGGGTCCTCAGGCTGAAGCACTCAGGTCGTTATTGGTAAGACTCGTCAGGCGTAGTAGCTGATCGGGAAATCCCAGTAATTCGATGATCATAATTGTTGGCGCTTACCCCCGCGAGCGTCTACCTGCATCGCCGGCCGCACGGCACCCGCTGCAGGTGAAGTGGTTCTCGCGCGGAGCCCGAGTGCTTATCGGGAGTCTGAATCTCGATTTGCTAATGCGTCTAGAATCGGGCTTCTAGAGTCATCACCCCGTTTTTCTCATCGAGATCGACGTGCTGCAAAAAGCTCATTCCCAGTAGCACGTCCTCTGGGAAATCGGAGTCGATCACGGTGGCGGCTACCGAGTTTACGCGGATGCCCCCTACATCCACCGATGCAAGCACGACCTGCCGCGCCGTCTCCTGTGATCCGGCGGTTGTCACCAGTACCGGAGTGCCCTGGGATGTGTCTATTCCCAACGCTCGAGCATGGAGACGACTCATTGCCACAATGTTTGCGCCGGTATCCACCAGCACATCGACCCGGCGGCCGTTGATCTCCGCCGTGGTTCGATACTGCATCTGCGCGCTTCGGGGAATGGTTACGGTTCGTTTCTGCGGGGCACTGAATGCCGAACTGATACGTTGCGATACTCGAAGTTCCTGACGCTTGCCGTTGACTTCAATCACAGCCTTCTGCGCGTCTGAGCTGATAAGGCGAACTCCTCGAGCAGTTTCACCCTGTTTCAAAGTGGCGCGAGCTCCGTCAATGCGAAGTACCGCCAGCTTTGGAAACAAGGCCTCTACGATTATATCGACGGCCAGAACGTGAGGTGCCGCAACCAGTATAAGCAGACTCAGAAACGTTGCGCCGCTGCAGCTGAGACGGCTGCTCCAACAACGGTGAAATCGTATCGATTGCCCGTGTGCAAATATGCTCATCCTCTACCCATCCATCGGTCTTCGCGTCTCAAGTTGGTGTGCTTTGCCACCGAGCTTAGCGCCAACATCGCAACCGCACTGCAACATCATGAAAAGGGCGCTAAGAGGTATAGCGTCAGCAGACAGGCGTTCGCGAATACCCCGGCCACGATGTCATCGATCATGATGCCGAAACCGCCTCGTGTTGTTCTGTCGAGCCACCCAATCGGCCAGGGCTTCACGACATCAAAGAAGCGAAACAAGAGGAAGGCAAGCAACAGCCAAATCCAGGTTTTAGGCAGTGCCCAAACTGCGATCCAAATACCGACAAACTCATCCCAGACGATCCCAGAATGATCATGGACCCCCAACTTTTCGCTGGCCGATCCGCACAACCAGATACCGAGTACAGTCGCAGGGATAAGCAAAAGGGCATGCCAAATGGGTGAGAGCGGCGGTGCCAGACAGTACATCAGAAGCGCAAGAGCGGACCCGGCTGTCCCGGGTGCGGCCGGTGAAAGCCCCGAGCCAAAACCGAAAGCAAGAAGCTGCACCGGGTCTCGAAGATTGGGCTTAGCCATTCTTTGCCACCGCGGGAAACCCTCTCAATGAAAATCTGCGTCTTAGCATCTCTATCTCAACAGCAATAGCGCCTGTAGCATCGCCGGCAATAGTTTGCCTGGACGTCCTCCTAACAGAAGATTCTCCGGGACGGTTGCAACAGGCACTTTCTCTAAAGTGTTCCGCAGCAACCGAACTAGCGAACTGGCCTGAGCCATTGGCTTTGCAAGCTTTGGAGAAGCGATAACCTACAACTAAGCAGGAACACGATCAAAAGTGGCGGTATCCGATCTGATCGATCGCCATGTCGCAGCTGACTCCTTTCCCCTCCTGGAACTGACCGACTGTGACACAGCCAGCAGGAACCGGCATACCGGCCGGCAGGGCGAAACAAAGTTCGAAGTCTTCCCCACCCGTCAAGCCCCACAGCAGAGCTTGCTCACGGGGTACGTAATCCCTAAGTTCCGGCAACAGAGGAACAAGATCGCTTCGGACTTTGACCGCAAGACCGCTGGCAGACGCAAGGTGACCGGCGTCGCTCAAAAGTCCGTCCGAGATGTCGATGGCGGCGCTGGCTACGCCGCGCAGTGCTGCACCGAGAGCGAGGGCAGGACGAGGCTTCCAAAATCGGTCGAGCACCGCATCGGCTGCATTCGCCGGCAACTCAAGCTTGCCTTGGCACACAGCCAGCCCGGCAGCCGCTCCACCCAGGGTACCACTCACGCACAGGAGATCTCCTACACCGGCGCCACCGCGCGTGAGACCGGCGCCCCTGGGTACGGATCCGAGGACTTGAATGGTAATCGTTAAAGGGCCACGGGCCAGATCACCGCCTACCAGAGGTATGGCGAAGGCGTTTACCGCTCGCGATAGACCCTGGCGGAAATCATCCAGCCAACGTGAATCAGCTTTGTCTATGACCAGACTTAGAAGGCAGGCCAGAGGCGTCGCTCCCATGGCTGCAAGATCACTGGTGGCTGCAGCGACGGCGCGGTACGCGATCAGATGGGCGTCGGCACCCGTGGGAAAATGTACGCCACAGACCATGGTGTCGGTCGATGTGACGATCTGCTCTCCCTCAGGAGGTTCAAGTACCGCTGCATCGTCGCCGTTACCTAACGAGACGGCGAAGCCGCGATCCAACCCGGAAAAAAACCGGGCGATGAGGTCAAACTCACCTTCGGTACCCGACTCCATAGCGCTACAACGGAAGACTCCGCAGCCTTATGAGCCGGATGCTACTTCGGGCGCTCTTAACGTTCGTGCAAGCTTGTCGAGAACCCCATTGATGTACTTGTAGCTCTCGGATGCGCCGAACTTTTTTGCGAGGGCCACCGCCTCGTTGATCACCACTCGATAGGGTACGTCGATGCGATTTGCCATCTCGAAGCTCCCCATCCGTAGCAATGATCGTTCGATGGGGTCGAGCTCTTCGAGCTTTCGATCCAACAGCGCCGCGAAGTGTTCATCCAGCTCATCAGCGTTGGTCGCTACCCCCTCGAGTAAAGCCCTGAAGTACTCGAGATCAACCGCATCGAAATCGTAGTCGGTCCGAAATTCGGCTTCGATAACGTTCACCGGAGCACCAGCCATATGCCACTGGTAAATCGCCTGCAGCGCATAGTGTCTTGCTTTTTTGCGCCTGGCGACCATTTGTTGCTGACTGGGGGAAGACACGACTACGCGGCTCTTGCTCTGTTCTTATGTTTTGTCTGGTGTGACGGCGGCGCTGGCGTCAGGACAGATTCGAAAGCAGGTTCACCATCTCCAGCGCGGAGCTTGCCGCTTCGGCGCCCTTATTTCCTGCCTTGGTGCCCGAACGCTCTATCGCCTGCTCGATGCTGTCTACTGTCAGCACACCAAATGCAATCGGAATATCGTGCGCGAGGCTGACCTGGGCCATGCCTTTCGTGCATTCGCCCGCCACGTGTTCAAAGTGAGGTGTGCCCCCGCGAATCACGGCTCCAAGAGCTATGATCGCCGCATACTCTCCAGACTTTGCGACCCGCTGGCAGGCCAGGGGGATTTCGAAAGCACCCGGTACTCGCACGATCGTAAGCTGTTCCTCACTCACACCATGACGTTTGAGGGTATCGATCGCACCCTGTAACAGGTGCTCCACGACAAAACTGTTCCAGCGCCCCACGATCAGTGAGAAGCGACCGGAGGGTGCGGAAAAGTCTCCTTCAACTGTCTCGATGTTACTCATACCCTATTCCTATAAATCCATTGTCTCGCCGAGAGTCCAACCGACAGACCACCCAACAACAGGTCATACGCTCATAGCCGAGAGCCGAGAGCCGAGAGCTATCAAATTTCGGGTTTCATTGAAGGGATGAATCCCTTTTCGCCCACACGTTCTTGATCACCGGCTTCGCCTAAGCACTCAGCAACGACCAGCGTGAGTCGTAGCGGACACCCATTGTGTGAAGTAACCAGCTGAACTGAGTATGAGAAAAGCGTCAGTCAGGTCGCAGCGTATCGGTAACCTCCAGGCCGAAACCTGAAATCGCATTGTACTTTATTGGTGCACCCATCAAACGCAGCTTGCCGACGCCCAGATCACGGAGAATTTGAGAACCAATTCCAATCGTGTTGTAGCGGTCGCTTGAACCCGGTTCGGGAGCTACCAGGTTACCCAGCGCCAGATCGACACTTCGTAACAAGTTCTCTTCGTTTTCATTGCGGCTAAGAAGAACCAGCACACCGGAGCCATTCTGCGCGATGACTTCCAGGCTTCGCTGGACGCTCCAACCACTGGTACCGGGTGCTTCACTCTCGAGCAGATCGCGAAACGTGGAAGCGAAGTGGACACGCACGGGAAGAGGCACATCCTCATGTATCTCGCCCAGTGTCAGAGCCAGATGTAAGCCGCCATAAGTCTCATCGCGATAGGCCACCAACCGGAACTCTCCATGCGCCGTAGCAAGATTACCTTCACGCACACGCTCTACGGTCTGTTCATTGGTCAGGCGATAATCGATGAGATCCGCAACGGCACCGATTTTGAGTTGGTGTTTCTGGGCAAACTCTACCAACGCCTGGGCATCGGCCAGCTCACCTTCCCCATCCAAGATATCCGCAACCACGGCTGCGGGCGTGAGTCCTGCCGCGCGGACGTAGTCCACCGCTGCTTCCGTATGTCCCGCCCTTGTGAGCACACCACCGGGTTCGGAAGCCAGAGGGAAGATATGTCCCGGCTGCACAATATCGGCGGCCGTGGCATCACTCGAGACCGCTACCTGGACGGTGTGGGCCCGATCCGCAGCGGAAATCCCCGTATCTATGCCGTGGGCAGCCTCGATGGACAGCGTAAAACTCGCGCTGTCGGCATCGTCCCGGTCTACCATAGGTGGAAGGTTGAGCTGCTCGCAGCGCTCACGCGTGAGAGCCAGGCAGACGAGCCCTCGCGCCTGACGCGCCATCAAGGTGATGTGCTGCGCTGTACAATGCTCGGCCGCGACCATCACGACTCCCTGGCTTCTTGCCTCTAACTGGTCATCCATGACTACGACCAGACGCCCCTGGCGCAGGTCATCCAGAAGCTCGGGGACACTGGTGATGGGGAAGTCGCGCATGCTCAGTTTTGTAGATAGCCGTTTGCGGCGAGAAAAGAGCGGCTCAGCGTCGTGGCGGGATCACTGGCCTTATCGCCCTGAAGTAAACGCTCCAGATAACGGGCAATCACGTCGACCTCTAGATTCACGCTGGAACCCACCTTGTAGTTGCCAAAAATTGTCTCTGCCATTGTTTGGGGGATGATGTTCAGGGAAAACTCCGCACCGGAGACGGTGTTCACCGTGAGGCTGGTCCCGTCGATGCAAATACTGCCCTTATGGGCGATGTAGCGAGCGAGTGCATCGGGCGCCCTCACTATCGCAACCCAGGATCGCGCGTCCTGAGTGAGGTCAACAATTTCTCCCAGTCCGTCCACGTGGCCGCTGACTATGTGCCCTCCAAGTCGGCTCTCGGGAGTGAGAGACTTCTCCAGATTCACGGGTGATCCGATGCTCAAGTTTCCAAGCGTGGTCAAGCGCAGGGTTTCATTGGAGACATCAGCCCAGAAACCGTCCCCTGGTAGTGCAACAACCGTCAAGCACACACCATTGGTTGCGATGCTGTCCCCGAGGGCGACATCGGTCATCGGAAGTTTGCCAGTTCTAACGTAAAGCCGCGCATCCCCCGTACCCCGCTCGAGTGCAGCCACGGTACCAACCGCCTCAACAATGCCCGTGAACATATTCGCTAATTCCTCGGTTTTTCTATCTAATCCGACGCGGACTCGAAAACAAGCTACACCGGGCTCTTCGTGCGTTCGGACAGCTACGACTGTCCCGTAAGCTGATACTGCCTAGCCGAATACGGTAGTAACCCATGGGGACGGTTTGGTCTACGAAGTCACTTGGTGCCTGAAGATTCGCAATCAAAGACAAGCCTTAGATCAGACCCAAATTGACGCTGGTCACGAAGTACCAGCCGATATGCCTGCGCCATCTTCTCCAGCGGCAAGTACAGCAGCGGTCTCGCATCACTACCCAGTAACTTAGGAGCCATAAACACCACAAGTTCGTCCACCAGGCCGGCCTGCAGCAGCGTCCCGGCCAGCTGGGGGCCGGATTCTAGCAAAATTTCGTTGCAGTCCCGCCGCACGATCGCGTCCAAAATGGCCACCGGGTCCAGGCCCTTACTGGTTGTCGCTACGGACTCCCGGGGCACATTGGCTAAACCCTGCGGTACAGGCACGTCGGGAGCGTGGAGCAGAAGCGACGCCTGAGGCCCCTGAAGCACCGCTGCATCTTCCGGCGTGCGCAGGCGCGTATCCGCTACAACCCTTAGTGCATAGCGTGATGCGTCCGGTAGTTCGAAGTCACCCTGAGGCGGCTCACGTACCGTCAGCGCGCAGTCGTCCCCCAGGACGGTACCGACTCCCGTCAGGATCGCACAGCTATCAGCCCGCATACGCTGGACCTCGCTCCGCGCCGGAGGACCTGTGATCCACTTACTTTCACCCGAGGCCATGGCCGTTCGCCCATCGAGCGACATAGCGAGCTTGGCCCGTACGCGACCGCGACCGCGGCGATGACGAAGCAGAAACCCTTTTAGCTGAGCTTCGACTTCTGCGGCCATAAGCCCCTCATCTACCTTTAGTCCGGCATCGCGCATGCGCGCTGCCCCGCGACCATTCACGGCGGGATGGGGGTCCAGTACCGCAAGGACAACGCGCTGCACGCCGGCCCTTATCAGCGCATCGGCGCAGGGGGGAGTCCGACCATGGTGAGAGCAGGGCTCGAGGGTGACGTATACCGTCGCTCCGCGAGCGTCGACTCCGGCCTGCTGCATCGCCATGACTTCGGCGTGGGCGCTGCCTGGTGGTTGAGTAAATCCTTCTCCAACAACCGCCCCAGCCTTACAGATCACGCAGCCCACGTGGGGGTTCGGGCGTGCCCAGTATCGCGCGCGCTCGGCCAGCCGCACTGCACGGGTCATCATCTGGTGATCGAGGGCGTTAAACATGGTTCAGCGACCGTCGCTCAATCGGAAGGAGATCTCGCCCATTGCTGATTGGCGGCTATACATATCGACTGGCAGGCGATCAGTGTTTGCTAGGAGTGCCTGGTCCTTGACTTAGTTCGGAACTCAGTTCGGGACTCATTTCCGGGCTTACTTGAGACGGCGAGTCAGATTCCTTCTGGAGACTGTCGATGGCGTGCTGAAACTCGGCGATGTCTTCAAAGCTCTTGTACACCGATGCGAAACGCACATAGGCCACCTTATCGAGTGATTTGAGTCGGTCCATCACCAGCTCACCTAACTCTCGCGACGCGATTTCGCGTTCGCCTGTCGCGCGCAAAGTCTGCTTAACGAAGCTTATCTCTGTCTCGATGGTCTCCACCGATACAGGTCGCTTTTCGAGCGCGCGGGCAAAACCCGCGCGGAGCTTATCCTCATCGAAAGGCTCGCGATTGCCATTCTGCTTTATGACGCGTGGCATGAGCAGCTCAGCAGCTTCGTAGGTGGTGTACCTCTCCTTGCATGCAAGACACTCGCGCCGCCTGCGTACCTGAGTACCGTCCGAGACGAGCCGCGAGTCGATCACCTTCGTGTCTGTGGCTGAGCAGAATGGACAGTGCATAGCGCTACAACCAGAGTAACTGCGTCGGGTGAGCTCGCGTACGCAAGGCCGCTTTACGCGTTGCTGCTTACGCTGCCTACGCTGCTACCGCAGCCCCGGCCGCCGGACGTTCTCCGTAGACGGGAAAACGATTGCAGATCGCGAGTGCTTTTGTGCGAACAGCCGCGATCGTGGCAGACGGATCATCGGTTTCGAGAGCATCCAAGACATCGCAGATCCAACCCGTCAACTCTCGGGTTTCAGTTTCACCAAAGCCGCGAGTGGTTATCGCCGGCGTTCCTACGCGCAATCCGGAGGTAATGAACGGCGATCGGGGATCGTTTGGCACAGCGTTCTTATTCACGGTGATGTGCGCAGCACCCAGAGCTTCATCAGCATCCTTTCCGGTGTAGGGCTTGCCAATAAGGTCAACCAACATCAGGTGGTTGTCGGTACCACCTGACACAACATTGATGCCGCGCTCCATAAACGTCGCCGCCATGGCCCGTGCGTTGGCTACCACCTGCTTCTGATAGTCGACAAACTCGGGCTGCAGAGCCTCCAGAAAGCTCACTGCCTTTGCTGCAATCACGTGCATCAGAGGACCGCCCTGCCCCCCGGGAAAAACAGCCGAGTTGAACTTCTTCTCAAGATATTCGTTAGCTCGCGCGAGAATGATACCGCCACGCGGACCGCGAAGTGTCTTGTGTGTAGTTGAGGTCACCACGTCTGCGTAGGGAACGGGATTCGGGTAGACACCCGCGGCCACCAGGCCTGCTACATGCGCCATATCGACCAAGAAGTACGCACCAACCTCATCGGCGATGGATCGAAGGCGAGCCCAATCGACCACACGGCTGTAAGCAGAGAAACCGCCAATCAGCAGCTTGGGGCGATGCTCGCGTGCCAGAGCTTCTACCTGTTCATAGTCGATCTCGCCAGTTTCGAGATTGAGACCGTACTGCACAGCGTTGTAGTGTTTGCCAGAGAAATTAGGTTTTGCCCCATGGGTCAAATGCCCACCGTCCGCCAGACTCATCCCCAGAATTGTGTCGCCGGGCTTAATCAGAGCCTGAAAAACAGCTGAGTTTGCCTGAGAACCCGAATGCGGCTGCACATTGGCGTAGTCAGCACCAAACAGCTTCTTGGCGCGTTCCACAGCTAGCTCCTCGGCAGTGTCTACGTACTCACAACCGCCGTAGTAGCGCTTCCTCGGATACCCTTCGGCGTACTTGTTGGTCAGCACAGAACCCTGGGCCTGTAAGACCCGCGGGCTCGCGTAATTCTCTGAGGCGATCAGCTCGATATGCTCTTCCTGCCGGCGCTCTTCGTCACAAACAGCCGCAAACAGCTCATCGTCAAAACCCTCTATAGTCGTCGACACGTCAAACACTACTCTCGCCTCCTGTACTCATCGTCTGCAAGCGCCATGGCTTGCATCGCGGATTTATCGTGGCCTGCATCTCCATTCCTGCGATGGAGAATGGATTCCCAAACACGGGCCCTCTCAGGGCACGTAATGGACATCCCGCGAGCTCTCTGGAACCACTGCCCCAGCTCGTTCTTGCACGCTTTATCGTCTTCGCAAGCTGCGCCTGGCAGGCTTAATTTAAGGAGCGGGAGTGTAACCGATTATTGATCGTCGTTTTTATGGTCCACGAGTTCCCGTCCAAGACCCGGTTGCCAGCTGGTGGCTCCCCAATCGGCAATCGGCGCCCGCGTCTAGTAAGGCTCTTGTCCTTTTTGGCTAAGTGCCAGTAGATCGGCTGAGGGCTCATAAGCTGACTGTTGGCTCCTCGCTTAGCTGATGGCTCCTCGCTTGGCTGATGGCTCCTCGCTTGGCTGATGGCTCCTCGCTTGGCTGATGGCTTACGCCATGCTTTGCTAAACTCCGCGCTTCTTAAGTCCAGTGGTTCTGTTCGTTCATGGCGCAGTACGTTTACACAATGAATCGAGTGGGAAAAATTGTCCCGCCTAAAAAAGCTATCCTCGAGGATATTTCGCTATCGTTTTTCCCCGGCGCCAAAATCGGCGTGTTAGGCCTTAACGGAGCGGGCAAGTCGACGCTTCTTAAAATCATGGCAGGGATCGATACCGACATACTCGGAGAAGCTCGACCGCAACCGGGCATTAACATTGGTTATCTCCCGCAGGAGCCGCAGCTCAACGCCGACAAGGACGTGCGAGGCAACGTCGAAGAGGGGCTGCAGGAAGCCCTGGATGCACTGGCCGGGCTTGAGAAAGTCTATGCCGACTACGCCGAACCCGATGCCGACTTTGACGCGCTCGCCAAGGAACAGGCGCGTCTTGAAGACATCATTCAAGCGACGGATGCGCACAACATCGATCATCGCCTGGAGGTCGCGGCCGACGCGCTGAGACTGCCTCCCTGGGATGCCAGGGTAGACACACTGTCTGGCGGTGAGCGGCGTCGCGTGGCGCTGTGTCGACTGCTGCTATCCGGACCTGACATGCTGCTTTTGGATGAACCCACCAACCATCTGGATGCCGAGAGCGTCGCGTGGCTGGAACGATTCCTCGATGATTTTGCGGGAACCGTGGTTGCGATCACGCACGATCGGTATTTTCTTGACAATGCGGCGGGATGGATACTCGAGCTTGATCGAGGCCGGGGAATCCCCTACGAAGGCAACTATTCAGATTGGCTGGCGGCGAAGGAAATGCGGCTGGAGCAGGAGCAGCGCCAGGAAGCTTCCCATCAGAAAGCAATCAAGGCCGAACTTGAATGGGTCCGCAGCAACCCCAAAGGCCGGCAGGCCAAGAGTAAGGCGCGACTAGCGCGCTTCGAAGAGCTGCAGTCTCAGGAGTTTCAGCAGCGCAACGAGACTAACGAAATCTATATTCCCCCCGGACCGCGCCTCGGCGACAAGGTGATTGAGGTCAACAAGCTCAGCAAGAGTTTTGGGGACCGACTGTTGCTCGACGAGCTCAGCTTCTCTGTACCAAAAGGCAGCATCGTCGGCATCATCGGCGCCAACGGAATGGGCAAGTCTACGCTGTTCCGGATACTCACCGGAGCCGAGCAACCAGACTCGGGTTCTGTGGAACTGGGCGACACCGTCAGCCTCGCGTACGTTGATCAATCGCGCGACGATCTGGCTGGCGAGAAGACGGTCTGGGAGGAGATCTCCGACGGCCTAGACACGATTACGATCGGCACCTATGAGGTGAACTCGCGTTCCTACGTCGGACGATTCAACTTCAAGGGTTCAGATCAGCAGAAGTTTGTGAAGGATCTGTCTGGCGGTGAGCGAAATCGACTGCACCTCGCGAAACTGCTGAAACAAGGGGCAAACGTACTGCTTCTCGACGAGCCCACCAACGATCTTGACGTTGAAACGCTGCGCGCCCTCGAAGAAGCCCTGCTCGCGTTTCCCGGTGCCGCGTTGGTGATCTCTCATGATCGCTGGTTTCTCGACCGTATAGCGACCCACATACTGGCCTACGAGGACGATGGTACTGTTGTGTTTCATGAAGGAAACTTTAGCGATTACGAAGAGGATCGCCGCAAAAGAGTGGGCAGTAACGCCGATCAACCCCAGCGAGTCCCGTTTCGGAAGCTGAAGTAAAACAACAATCGAAGTCAGAGCTCGGAGGATCGGCACTGACGCGTGAGGGTGGAGGTTCTACGGCCGATGAGTAAGCCAACTACGGAGAGGCGCAGATTTGTTCGTGCACGCATCGACCTGCCGGTGGAAGTACACCAGGGCGGCAGTGTGTGGCATCAGCGGTTGATCGACTTGTCTCTCGCCGGTGCAGCTACTGACCAGCCCGATGTGTGGGATGCACAATACAACGAACCGTTCACCCTGATGATTGATGCCGCTGAGTACGGCTCTCTGGAGCTTCACGCCTATCTACAGCACGTCGAGGCCGGCCGCCTTGGGTTTTCGGTAGCGCACGTTGACCAGCGCACACTGGAACCCCTGCGGATGCTGTTAGCCGCCCATGTGGAAGATCCATTGGTGCTCGACGCCGAGATGATGCAGTTAAAGTCGAACGACGAGTAATCGAGAATGCCGATGCTTCGGCATGAGCCCACTGTTCATTTTTGCGCTCTGGGCCTGCTTGTTTTTTTGCTCTACAGCGCGCTTGCCGATCTCGGCGATCAGCACACAGAAATCCGGCTGGGCGACCGCGCAGAGATGCAGATGCGCGCGGCATTTCAGCGCGTTTGGCAAAGGCCACCGAGCGACGAAGAGTACGAGCAGCTCGTGCTCGACTGGGTGCGCGAAGAAGTTGCCAACCGCGAGGCTGAGAAGTTGGGAATGCACACCGCTGATCCGGTCATACGCAGGCGAATGCGGCAGAAGTACGACGCGCACATCGACCAGCTAAATCTGCGGGAGCCGTCGGAGGCAGAGCTTACCGCCTGGCTTTCCGAGCACGCGGACCAATATGCGGCGCCCGCTCGCTTCGGCTTCGAACAGATCCTGTTCAGCGCGGATACGCGGGATAACCCGAAACAAGATGCGATAAACGCGCTCAATGCACTGAGCTCGGAGGATAGGCTTGGGTTGGCTCTGGAAGATCGGACCACGTTATCTTCTCGCTTCGGTGACCTGTCCGCCCTGCCATCACGGACCGATAACGCTCGACTATCATCGATTGCCAATCGCTTTGGCCAGGAGTTTGCCGACGCGTTGGCTGATCTTCCCGTCACGCTCTGGAGCGGACCTATTCCGTCGGCGTTCGGGTTTCATCTGGTTCGGGTCGTTGCCAAGGAGCCTGCCGCGCAAGCCGTGCTCGACGACGTACGTTCGCTTGTGGAACGGGACCACCAGGAGGCGGCGCTTAAGTCCGCCAGAGACAAGCAGTACGACCGGCTATTGCAGCAGTACGAACTGGTTCGTGAAGACTAGCTATTAACAAGGTCCGCAACACAGCCAGGCCGCGCTACAGGTCCAGTTCCAGCGCTTCGGCGAGCGTCGCGACGGGGAACAGGGTGACGCCGGCTGCTCCCGGCATGGCAGATCTCTTTGGTGCGTTGCCGCGCGGAATTATGGCTTGCGTGAATCCATGCTTCGCAGCCTCCGAGATGCGTTCCTGGCCTGAGGGTACGGGCCTGATCTCTCCCGACAATCCAACCTCGCCAAACACGACCAGATGGCGCGGCAGGGGTCGGTCGCGAAAACTCGACACGATCGCCAGCAGCAGAGCCAGATCGACGCCGGTTTCGACCACACGCACACCGCCGACAATGTTCGCAAATACATCCTGATCCCCCACCTGAAGCCCGCCGTGCCGATGAAGAACGGCGAGCAACATGGCCAACCGGTTCTGCTCAAGCCCCACCGCCAGGCGACGCGGATTACCAAGCGGCGATTCATCGACCAACGCCTGAACCTCAACCAACAGAGGTCGACTGCCCTCCCAGGTGACCATGACGACGCTGCCCGAGGCGTGGGCTTCACCGCGCTCAAGGAAGATGGCTGATGGATTGCGCACCTCCTTGAGCCCGGTCTCGGTCATGGCGAATATTCCCAGCTCGTTCACTGCCCCAAAGCGGTTTTTCTGGCCTCGAAGCGTGCGAAAGCGCTGATCGTCGGAGCTCTCCAAGAGAACGGAGCAGTCGATCATGTGCTCGAGGACTTTAGGCCCCGCCAGACTTCCCTCTTTGGTGACGTGTCCGACCAGCACCAGCACCGTACCCGTCTGCTTTGCGGCTCGGGTCAGCATGGCCGCGCAATCGCGGACCTGCGATACGCTACCGGGCGCCGCGTTCAGTTCCTCACTGAACAGCACCTGAATAGAATCTACGACCAGCAGACCGGGCTTGTGCTTATGCAGAGCTGCCAGCACCGTCTCGACGTTGGTCTCGGCCATGAGCTGAAGGGCGTCCGTTGCGAGACCGAGCCTGTTGGCCCGCAGCGCTACCTGCTGCAGGCTTTCTTCGCCTGTCACGTATAGAGCTGCGACGGTGTCCGCCAGATAACTGCTGGCCTGTAGCAGCAGCGTGCTCTTGCCTGCGCCTGGACTGCCACCGATGAGAATGGCGGAACCGGGCACAAGCCCTCCCCCCAAAACGCGATCAAACTCGGGAAGGCCGGTGCTGATGCGCGTAACCTCTTCCGTGTTGATCGCGCTGAGCACCTGCGCTTCAGCGAGCTGCCCGGAATACCCACCACGTAGACGATGGGCAGCCGCTGGACCCGCGACCGATGCAAGCCGAACTTCGCTGATACAGTTCCATGCACCACAGTCGCTGCACTGGCCCTGCCACTTTCGGTACTCAGAGCCGCACTCGCTGCAAACAAAGGCTGTTTTTGCTTTGGGCATGCTCCCCTCGGGGTAATTTGGCCCCGGGATGCTACAACTAAACCTTCAAGGTGGGTATTCTGTGCGGCCGTTTTGATGACACGGATTTCTATGTCAGCCGGCAGCCTGGTTCCCGACCCCCTATTGATGTTCTCTGCGGAGCTGGCAGTAACCGTGGGACTGGAAGAAGCCGTGTTGCTGCAGCAGATCAAAGGCCTGTACCTGCATCAGCCAGCCACCCAACGGGACGGGCTGCGCTGGATACACATCAGTCGCAGCTATCTGCAGCAGCTGCTGCCCTTCTGGCATGCATCCCATCTCCTCAAGCTGTGCCGCAACCTTGAGGACCTTGGTCTTCTGGCGCTGGATCAAGAGGGCGCGGACCCTGACGGCATTCTGCTGGCGCTGCAGGAACAGACGCGTAGCGAAGACGGCTCCAGTATCGAAAACCTGAGGGCACCTGGTCCAACAGCGGGAAGCCTACCGGTGTCTGCCGACAGCGCGAAAACAACACAGGTCCCGAGCAATCGCGCGACGGCACCGCGCGAGCCAGCACCGCGGCTTGAGCACCAGTCTGGCGCAGTACCTGAGCCCCGCACAGGTATCGAAAAGAGCTCGCGCGGGCAGCCCTTACCCTGGGACTTTATGCCCAGCGAAGACATGTTAGAGCTCCTGGAGACGCTAAATGGGATTCCCCGAGCCTTTGCGCTACGACAGCTCGAGGATTTCACCCTATACTGGCGCGAGCGCGGCAGCGCAGGTTATGCATGGCAGAATAAATTTAAGCAGCACGTGCAATTCCGCTGGGCAAAACAGCAACAGGATCAAGCGAGATTGACACATGGAGGACAGCGCGACACTGGCGGCGCGCGCCGCACAAGAGATCGCAGCCTCAGCCAGGACCTCACCGACCGATCCTGGGCCGAGTAGCGACGATTCACTCGTTAAAGAAGGCCTGATCGACGCTATCAATCAGGTTTTCGCCCTGTTTCGCCTGAATTACCACAACCAGTACTACGCGGCGTTTTCGGAAGAAGAGCAGCTGCGTCAGATAAAAAAACTGTGGCTTGAGTCCCTGCGCGGCTTCCCATCCGCGCAAATACTTCAGGGAGCAAAGCGGGCTGTCGAGAACAATGAGTACCTGCCGACACTCAAAGCAATGCGGGACTGCTGCATCGACGCCCTGGCAGATCTCGGTTTACCGTCGGCCAGGGATGCCTACATCGAAGCCTGCAATGGATCGCATGAGCGCGAAGAAGCTTCCTGGACTCACCCTTGCGTGTATTGGAGCGCCCGTGACACCGGTTGGTCGCTGCTGGCCGGTGGGGCGGAGCGTGAAAGCTGGCCAGCGTTCGAGGCAAATTATCATGAGCGCTGCGCCCAGTGGCTACGCGGCAATCCACCGCCGCCCATACCGGAGCCCAGCGCCAAAGAACTGCCACTTCGTCCTCTTGATCCTGAAGAAGCCAGGCTCGAACTCCGCCGCATACGTCGAGCCTGTGACTTATGACCAGGGCTTTATTGCAGTGCCTATCCTTTGCTGTATCGACGATCATTGCCGCTCAGCAGGCATCGATAGCGATCTTCGAAACCTGTGACTTGCTGCTACCGACCACTGGCGGCCATAGATCTGGTTGATTGATTTTGGGCAAAGTGTCCGAACGAATGCCGGTTAGCAATGGGTCGTCAGCATCACAGGTGGACCTTGGGTTTGGGGGACCTGACGTAGGAAAAGTGACCGGGAAGAGATGAGCGACACTTTCGATTTGACGCGACGCCAGACCTTTCTTGCTTCAGCGGCACTACTGGCCGCCTGCTCCGATAGGGATGGTGTCGGCAGTGTCGCAACGGATCCAGAACTCGCTGACTATGCCCTGACACTGATGAAGGCATCCGGCACTCCAGGTTTGACACTTGCGTACGGAACTGGCGACCAGCCAAGCTTGAACCTCAACTTGGGTGTCACGAACGCTGAAACGCTGGCCCCGGTTATCGGAACGACCCTCTTTCCCGCAGCTTCTGTCAGTAAACTGGTATTTGCCTATGCTGTTCTGTTGCTTTCGTCGGACGGTAACTTTGATTTAGACGCCCCGCTTAAGACCCACGTGAAGCCGGCTTATCTGCCGGCTGCAGCGGACCTGGACTCCATCACGGCTAGAGATGTCCTATCTCATCGCTCTGGCTTACCCAATTGGGTCGATGACACTCCGATATGGGAAGACACGGGACCGCTGCTGCGCGGGAAGTTCCGGTATTCCGGTGAAGGATACTTCTGGTTGCAGTTGGCTATAGAAACGGTGACAGGAGTGGGGCTCGATACCTTCATGCGCAAGCAACTATTTGAGCCTGCGCAGATGAACTCATCAGCTTTCATTTGGGGATCTCAACTGGCCAAGCGTGTAGCTTATGGCCACGAGAGCGCCCGCGTCGCCAACGATCAGGGACTGCGGGATGTCCTTCACTTGGTAGAACCTCTCGCGGATGAGTGGGAAAAACCGCTGAGCACATGGACTCATGAAGACTGGTTGGCCGCGGCCGCACGCGTCGATCCATCCGGAACGCACACCAAAATTACCTTCGCTAATGCCGCAGCCAGTATGGTGACAACAGCCAGCGATCTTTATAAATGTATGCGTTTGCTGCTTCCTCACAGTTCCTTAGGTCCGCAGCTGCCAGCGTCGCTGCACAGTCAAATGACCACGCCGACCGTTCAAGTGGTGGCGGGCTTAAACTACTGGTGGGGTTTGGGATGCGCGGTAGAGCCGCGATCCAAGGATCATTCACTGCTGGGGCATGAAGGCAACAATGGCAGCTATCGTGCGTACGCTGGGATGCAAACAGACACAAAAAAAACACTGGTTGTCCTAACGAATGGCGACAATGGCCATGGTGTCTATGAGCGACTGGCACGACGATTGATGGAGCAGGATCAGTTGTCCTTCGTTGCAAATCTCAATCCTAATCATGAGCTGACGGATCAATAGCTTCCGCGGGAACGGCGATGGCGAGCCACGCAAGAGTGCAATGCTTTCAAGGTATTACCAGGGCTCGACCACAATGAAAGTTTCTCCGCATGCTCCAGAGCATTCGCTCTTGATGCTGCGCAACCGGTCACCAGACCCGTGAAGTAGCCAAGGATTGCTGCATCGCTGTACCCTCAGGATCGAGAACGATCACCTGTCTGATTTTTGAATCGAGATTGATCTGTACAGATATTCTGCTATCTGTCAGCGAGGCAAGTGATGCTCTGAGCAAGAGTTTCGAAGACCAATCGTTAGTTTCGAAAGTGACGGCATTGGCAAGACTCCGGTCCGTATTCTTTCTCTTTGCGTGGCCTCCAGAGTCCGTCGCAAGCCCGCTTTGACCGATTGATCGCATCGAATCGTCATACCAGGCGGATGCCGCACCAACACCGAGAGAGACGTATGAAACACAAACCAGGCTTGCGCCGCCACACAGGCATGATCATGGCTTGCATGTGCATGGTCATTGCACTTCCAGCCATGGCCGTTGAAGGCATGTGGACGCCTGAGCAACTGCCCGATATTGAAGCAGATCTTAAGCGTGTTGGTTTGCGCATGGACGTCGAAGCGCTGACCGATTTGACCGCTTTTCCTATGGGTGCCGTTGTCTCGCTGGGCGGCTGCACCGCGTCCTTCGTATCACCCGAGGGCCTCGTGGTGACGAATCACCATTGCGCCCGCGGCTCGGTGCAGTTCAATTCTTCTGAGGACGCAAACTATCTTCGTGACGGCTTTATCGCGGCGGACAATAGCAAGGAGTTGCAGGCAGCACCCGGAACACGGGTCTATGTGACGACGCGTGTAGAAGACGTCACCTCAGCCATCGAAGCTGAGCTGACCGAAGCTTTAGAGCCACGCGAGCGCTATCAGGCAATCGAAGACAAGCGTAAAGCGCTCATTGCTGAGTGCGAATCAGCAGGCGGAGTTCGTTGCCAGGTACCGAGTTTTTACGGTGGAGCGACCTACAAACTGATTGAACGACTCGAAATTCGCGACGTTCGACTCGTTTACGCGCCAGGCGACAACATCGGTCGGTATGGCGGTAACGCCGACAACTGGTTGTGGCCGAGACATACTGGCGACTTTGCCTTCTATCGAGCCTACGTCGGTCCAGACGGTCAACCTGCCGACTTCAGCACCGACAATATTCCGTTTCAACCGAGCCATTTCCTAAAAGTCAGCCAGTCAGGTTTAGATGAAGGCGATTTCGTCATGGCCGCGGGCTACCCGGGAACGACGAGACGCTACGCACGCTTATCTGAAGTAGAAAATACCTTTAGTTGGCGATATCCGACCTACGAGACCCTACTGGACGATTGGATCAGGACCATCGAGGAGGCCGCACCTGAGGGCACAGACGCTCGAATCAAGTACGAATCGCGCTTGGCGGGCCTCAATAATTTCAAAAAGAACCTTGCAGGCCAGCTGGCTGGGGCTGAGCGTGTGGGTCTTACCGCAAGACGAGCCGCTCGCGAGGCCGAGCTCGCAAACTGGATAGAGCAAGACATATCCGGCGCCAGTTTCGCGCGAACATTTGAAGAACTTGATGCTCTCGTCGAAGAGATCAACCGCGATGCCCGTAGTGACTTCTGGTACAGCTACGCAACGCGTCCAACACTACTCGGCGCGGCCCAAAACCTCTATCGCCTCGCGATCGAGAAAGAAAAGCCGGACGAAGCGCGCGAGCCCGGTTTCCAGCAACGTGATATGAACTTCTTTAAGCAGCGCCTGCAGGTTATCGACCGCCGTTTCGACCCGGTAGTCGATAAAGCCGAATGGGGGCTGTTTCTCGCCAGCTACCTTGCGCAGCCGCAGGAGCAACGCGTAGCCGCTCTGGACGACGCGTTACATCTTGACCGCTCAAGGGACAAACCCGAGACGCTCTCAGGTCAGCTCGATGAACTTTATAGCAACAGCAAGCTGGCGGACGCTGAGGAGAGGCTTCGCTGGATGGAACGCCCCATTGCAGATTTCGAATCAAGCTCCGACCCGTTCATTCGCCTCGCGGTTGCTCTCTACGATCACGAGATCGCAGAAGAGGAGCAGAACAAGGCGTTTCGCGGCCGCATGGCTGAGGTCCGACCCGCATACATGGATGCCATAACCGCGTACGCAGAGTCACAGGGCCAGGCTGTCTACCCCGATGCGAACAGTACTCTTCGCATAACCTATGGCACGGTCTTTGGAGGTTCGCCAAAGGATGGCCTGATCTACGAACCCTTTACGCGATTGGAGGGCATTGCAGAGAAAAACACCGGCAAACCTCCATTTGATGCACCCGAAAGGCAGCTTGCGCTCGTTGAGTCAGAAGACTTTGGGCGTTACTCGCTCGACTCCCTAGGCTCAGTTCCGGTCAACTTTCTTTCTGACCTTGATTCGACAGGGGGTAATTCTGGCTCAGCAACGCTCGACGCCGACGGAAACCTCGTTGGCCTGTTATTCGATGGCACCATCGAATCGGTAAACTCTGACTGGAACTTTGACCCGCGAACGACACGAGCGATCCACGTCGACACACGCTACATGCTTTGGGTCATGGAAAAAATCGATAACGCGGGACATCTGATCGATGAAATGACGGTGACGACCACAGGATCGCGCTGAGGCGACCCTTGCGGATACGCTAGTGAAAAAAACGGTGCGTACACCCAATTTCGACCTTGAGTAGGGCGTAGCGGACACTTTTGGGAAGGAAGGTCCTTTAAATGTGGGAAACACCGAGACTGTGTAGATGGTCCCAGGGTTGTTCACAACCGGGCGTTTAGTTCGAATCCAATTATCCGAGGTGCTTCAACCGGTCCGTACAGTAAACCGTCGTTAGGGAAAACGGCATTGGGAAAGGCGCCACCACTAAACCGACGCTCTTCTGTCAGATTTTCGCCAAAAGCGCGTACGGACAGACGCTCGTTTTCCCAACCTAGCTGAATTCCGTAAATCTCTACCGCCTGTTGGGTGTCTTCAGCATTGATATCAAAGCCCTGGCGGATCCCTTCATCCAGAGGCATTGCGCCTACAAAATTAACCTCGCCTCGAACGAACCAGCCGCCGGCAACCTGCCAACGAAGGGCGATGTTCCCGTCGTATTCTGGTATCAGTTTAACCGGTGAGCCAATTACCTGTTCGGCTCCGAGTCCCGCAAAATCCGTGTATTCGGCGTCGACCACGCCGAGGTTTGCTGTGAGCAGTAAAGACCCACCAAGCTGGGCTCGACCTTCAAGTTCAAACCCCCTACTTTCTATCGCTGCGCGCGATGTCACAAGGGAGGTGCTGATGACATTTCCTTGCTCGTCCTCCAACGCAGTGATTTCCTGCCAGTTGTTCGCTTCAAGATAAAATGCCGCAGCCGAGAAGCTCACATTGCGGTCGGAACTCCTCCAGCGAAGTCCCGCGTCGAAGCTGGTCAGCTCTTCGCTGGCAAAGCGCACCACATCATCTAGAGCATCCTGCTCGGCCGCAGCGATATTGAAACCGCCGGGCGTATAGCCGGATGCCAAGTTGGTATAAAAAGTCAGGTTTTCAGTAGCTTCGTAGCGTGCCGCGACGCGGTAGAGTACCTCTTCGAAGGTATCGTTGAGATTGAGCTCCTGAAAGAAAAACTGAGTAAACCCCAGATCAAGCACTCCAGCCTGCTGAGAGGTGGTTCGTTCCGCGCTGTCATAGCGCAAACCCGCCGTGAGCGTCAGTTTGCTGAGCGATGCCGGCGTCCAGCTTATGCTCCCAAACAGGCCCCAGTCCTCGCTTTCCACTCCTTGCTCCGGGGAGCGGGCAAAGTCGCTAAAGCCAGTCCCCATGACGAGTGACGCAAGCGTCTCCTTCGAGTCCTCCAGATACAGTGAAGCGCCCAGAGTGTAGGAAACGGATCGGGAGCTGTCGGAGCTGTAGCGGATCTCCACAGTCGTGACCGTCACGTCATCGAACTGTGCGCCCGCCAGGAATGGACCGTCGCTGTTGTCGATATCGAAGCCTCGATCAGCAATATCTTCCGTCCTGTGGCTGAGAGCGGCATCGATGCTGCCGTTCCCGACCTGCCAGCTGGCGCTTAGCCCGAACACAAATTCTTCGATATCGGCCCGCTTCGGCGCATTGTTAACGAATCTGAAATCATCGGCGCGAAGACCACCGTTTACCGGAGGAATCGCAAACGGATCGAGCGGATCAAACAAAATGCCATCGCTGTAGATCGCGTTGTAGACATCGAGCTCTACGGGATAGCCGTCGAATCGATACACTCCCGGCGCAGCTGTCTCGATGTAGTAGCCCGTTGCGTTTACGGTCAAATTCCGGCGTGGCGTCCACCGTAGTCGGCCCTGCAGGAACAGCTCGCTGACCTCACCCGGTCCCTGTGGTGTGGCGCCGATATTCTGGACGTAGTAATCCGCCTCTGTGAGACGAAAGGATACAGACCCGGAAAGTTCTTCATCGACGAGCGGTGCGCCAAGAAATCCGGTCAACTGCATCGACTGGCCACTGTCGAAGTCCGTGCCTGTCAGCGTTAAATCGACCTCGGCCTCATCGGTGGGAGCGCGCGTTTTAAGTAGAACCAGACCGGACGAGGTATTGGCACCGTAAAGAGTCGACTGAGGGCCACGCAGCACTTCGACGCCATCAAGCTGTGCCAACACCGAGTTGTTCAATTCGCGGAACGGAATCCCATCGATGTATACGGCCGCACGATTCACAATAAACGCATTGGACTCAACGCCCCTAATCGCAATGTAGACGGCTCCAATTTGACCGGTGTCGTTGAACTGTACATTGGGCACGAGATCGTCGATGCGGCGAATATCGGTGACGCGCGCATCGAGCAGATCCTGTCTGCTGAGCACCGTACCCGAGAGATCCAGGTCCTGCAGCGTGGTGTCCCGTTTGGTTGCTGTCACCAGGACTTCTTCGAGCTCTGCTCGATCAGGCTCTTCCGTTTGCTGCGAGTGAACAGTCTGGATATCTGTGATCAGTACGGATAGCTGTATGACCGCCGCCAGATAACGATTCAACGATGATCCCCTCAGTATGTATCCCCGGGAATTATCTCCTGCGCTGACGGCTGGTCTGAGGCTCAGACCTACGTGGGCGAGCCAGTTTTCAACGCCATCGGGTGATGATGGCGCCGTGCCATCGATCTCGCGGCTTTTGGAGTCACACCGTAATATTGCTTGAATGCCGCGCTGAGCGCGTTCGGGCTGTAGTTAACCGCCGAAGCAGCCTGTGCAACAGATTGTCCCAGGCGTAAGAGAGCAAGAGCGTGTTCCATGCGTTTTCGAGTGGTGTACCTAGCGACCGTTTCACCGAAAGCCTGGCGAAAAGCGCTGGTCAGAACGCGTTCGCTCGACCCGATTTCTCTCGCCAAACCGCAGATAGTGATGTCTTTATGCAGGTGTTCGTCGATGAAGGCGCGTGCATCTTGCGCCAGTTTAAGATGTCTCTGCCTGATCGACGGTGCTTCGGAGCCATGACAGACGCTATGTGCTGCGCCGAGTAGTTCGAGCCCTCGGGCTTCGAGAAACAGTTGTGCGGCCACTGGGTCACAGCACGCCGGAAAGGGGGCAGTTAGTCTCGAAACAAGTTCTGTGACCAACGGCGATGAGTGCTGCATGAATTTCTGTTTTTCCTGACTCACCTTTTCGGCTAGCTCAAGCGTGTCTCCGCTCAGCTCATCAATGCAAATCCGTATACCGACACAGCGGATCTCGCCAGGCTCTACCTGTGTTTCGAACTCCTCATTCGCCTCAAACCAACCAGTGATAAAGGTCGTGCCGTGCGAACGCAAACAGTCTCCATTGCGGCCTCGTGTCGACATCCGGGCGATACCGCAACCGATGTGCAGACCGGGCTCGATTACTCGGCGCGTCGTCTGCGATACGGCGGTCTCGCTTGTCGCGTGCCACACTTCCCCGAGGTTCTGCCGCGGACCAGACAAATCCAGCGCAGCGAAACGCACCGTCGGCGGGTTGGATTGCTCTAACACAGGAAAATGCCTCACCAGACAATATCGAGAATAATTATCATTAAAGGCGAGCACATTCGCAAACACTCGCTGATCTCACGTGACGCTCGTACGCATACATGGGTAATGGTCAGTGCAGCCCACCGCCAGTTCTTAGACCAGGGGAGTGCCCCTAGAAGCCTTCGGCTATCGTCGATGGATTAATCGACAGATGCGGTGGCTGCATGCGCAAGCGACGGAGCGAGCTTGCGCCGGATGGGGCCAATCTTAGATAGCCAGTTATAGGGTCGCATAGCGTGAGGAAAAGGCTCGGCATACGTTTGAACCAGGATCGGTTCGAGATTTGGAATCGACGCTAGAAAGCCGGGTAGCGCATCGGTGCTGATACCCCAAGGCATTCGCGGCGCTTTGTAGTGTTCGGTGACTCTGAAACCATTCAGTGTTTTCTTCGACATGATCTCGGGTATCGCGTCAAAGAAGACCTCAGATTCGGGCAGGCGACTAGCGATTTGTGTAAGGAGGGAGACCACCTGCTGCTCAGTTAAGTACATCAGCAAGCCAAGCGCCGATACAAAGCATGGTCGGCCCTTTGGAATCTGATCTAACCACTCAAAGTCCAGTGCGGAAAAGCTCAGCCGCGACACGCGGGGCGCTTCTGGCATCAGGCGGCTGCGTACAGCGTGGGCTTCTTTAACGTCGATGCTTAGCCAGGTTACATCGGGCTCACCTAAGCGCCAGTACTGTGACTCGAGTCCTTCACCGAGGGAGATCACGCAACCTTGATTTCCCTCGCGCTCGAGAAAGCGCGTGATCAGGTCATCGCACACCCGAGAGCGCACACCGTGCCCCCTGTTGGGCCGACCGAAAGAGCGTTTGAAGTCATAGTCAATTCGCGATACTAGATCGATCGCCCAAGGATCATCGATAAGACGGTCTGCACGCTGGGCCTCGAACGCCCGATTCCAAAGCGGCCACAGCATCGTCTCGGGAACACCATCAAGCTCAATCTTCATCGTCGAATTAAAAGGCCAACAGCCACTACGAAGTGCGAACTCAAACCCATATCGCGCAAGCGATACATGCCTTGTTTGAAAAGTGATGCCCGTCAGATGGTGGAGCTTCGGCTAGGAGAATCACCTCGTAACAGCTGCGAGCGGTCCCACCCTCTCATTGATATTGCTTCTTATTTACACTAATTTACGACGTCGGTCACGGGCGCGGATGGCGACCGGTCGGTTCTCTATTCCAAATCGCAAACAGCACAACTTGTTCAACAGATCAGCAACAGTCTCCGACGCCGCGCGCATCCTGATTATTGAGGACGACGAAGTTCTCAACGAACAGGTCAGCGAGCTTCTGCACGGCTCAGGCTTCCAAGTCAATCAGTGTTTTGACGGCGAAGAAGGGCTCGCGGCTGCCGCGGCTGCGCGCTTCGACTTGATTATTCTGGATTTGATGCTGCCTGGCCGGGATGGCTTGTCCCTATTAAACATCCTGCGTAAAACGAGTTCCGATCCAGTCATTATTGTTTCCGCCAAACACGCTGAGGAAGAACGTATTCGCGGTCTTAGCGCCGGCGCGGATGACTATTTGGCCAAGCCCTTTCATGTCGAGGAACTGAAGTTACGCATAGACGCCGTGCTGAGACGCACCGGGTCCAAAACACAGCCAGAGCTGAGTGTCCGCGAGATGGACGGCCTATCTATTGATCGACGCAGCCAGGAAGTTCGCGCCAATGGCAAGCTGTTAGATTTAACTCCAACACAACTCAGCCTGCTGTGGACTCTGTTGGTAAATCGGGACGAGGTGTTACCAAAACCCTATTTGTACGCGGCTGTCCTAAAGCGCGGGTACAGCAGCTACGATCGCAGCCTCGATATGCATCTGAGTCGCGTGCGACGCAAATTGAATGATGCGGGGTGGTCTGGATCACGCTTGCAGACAGTCCATGGCAAGGGCTATTGCCTGCGATGAGGTCACTCAGTGCATAAGGCTCTATTCTGGAAACTGTTTCTCATCGTAGGGCTGGGCGCAGTGGCTCTGTTCTATGTGATCGACCTGGCCACCTCTCAACTCGAAAAGGATATGAGCCTGCTCGCCGATCCGGATCGTGACGAGCTGCGCAGCTGGGGTGATACCGCCGAAGCATTTTTGCACTCCGACGATAGTTCCTGCCTGGAAGAGTGGCTGCGGGATTTGCAGCACCGCGAGCAGATTTGGGCAGCGGTGGCCCAGGCAGAGATCTCTCATATTGCTGGTAGTCGCTCGCAACGAGAACGTTACACGAGTTACAACATGGGCCGCTCGATCGACTGGCAGATACACCTCTGGTTTGAATACGGCCCGATCATGGAATTACCGCTAGCCGGCGTCGAACACACTAGTCTGCTGGTGGAGCTACCCGCACGAATGAGACCTGGCTCCTACTGGCGAGAGGCACGGCTGGCCCTGCAAATCGTTGTCCCCCTCGTCGTAATGGTCGTCCTGGTGGTTGTGCTGTACGTGCACATAATGGCACCCCTGCGTGAACTGCAGCGGGCTACACGCAGTTTCAGCGAGGGACGCTTCGATGTGCGATTGCGCGAGGTGCTCGGCACTCGCGGCGACGAAATCGGACAGCTGGCTGAGACCTTTGACCAAATGGCAGAACGTATCGGTGAACTGTTCCTTATCCAGCGGCAACTGCTGACCGATCTGTCCCACGAGTTACGAACCCCCCTGACCAGGCTTGATATCGCGGCCGAAAAGCTCGCCGGAGAGCTTGGATCGGGGCAGCTTGCCCAGAGCGGAAAAACTCTCGACCGCATTCAAAGGGAGTCGCGACATATCCGCAAGCTGGTCGATGATACGCTCACGCTGGCGTGGCTTCGCAACGAGGCACCGCGTCTTGAACGAGAGCAGATCGATCTGGTCGATCTGATCGAAGTCCTAATTGACGATGCGGAGTTTGAATACCCTGATCGACTTATAGCCCGTGATCTGCCGAGCGCCGCCAACGTCGAAGGTTCGAATCATCGCGCTCTGGGGCAAGCGCTGGAAAACATCTTGCGCAATGCGTTGCGCTACACGCCGCAAGGTAAAACCGTATCAGTCAGATTGCGCGAAGGTCCCGATCATTTTGCCATTCAGGTTAGCGATGAAGGTCCGGGAGTTCCTGAGCAGCATCTGGCTTCCATTTTCAAACCCTTCTTTCGGGTCGAATCCTCTCGAACGGCGGCGAGCTCAAGTTTTGGCCTGGGCCTCGCACTGGCCCGGCGTCAGCTTGAGGCCATTGCGGCTAGCGTGCGCGCGGTTAATCTGGGTAGCGGTGGACTGTTGGTCACTGTGACGGTGCCTCAGCAGCGGACGTAACAATTGTAAATTTGCTCCACATCGACGCCTCAAGTAGGAATAATTCTTACTCGCAATTCATCGGGGGAGAGGATCGAAGTGGGGTACTCAATTGTTTCGCGGCCAAAGATCGCTCTGGCCGCAGCTGTGGCTGCCGCTCTTGGTGCGCAGTCCCATGCTCAGACCCAACCTCCGGCGCAAGTTTCGAGAGTTCCGGACGCTGCCGATGATCTTGAAGAGGTGGTTGTCTATGGTCGCTTTCAGCAATCACTGGTCAACCGCATCCCTATCAGTGAGGCAGAGTTGCCGTTCACACTGAACATTCTAGATCGCGCTTTTCTCGATGCGCGCAACTTCACCCGGCCAATCGAAGCGCTGACAACTCTCCCGAACATTACCCGCACCGAAGACCGCCTTGGTACGGGTACAGCGAACTTTTTGTCTCGGGGCTTTGAAGCGCCGATCCTTGTAGATAACAGGGTGCAAAACAACTTCCGTGGCTCCGGCGCCCGTGATGACGCGTTTGTGGAGCGCTACGAAGTACTCAAAGGGCCAGCGTCGATTGCACTTGGACCGATTGGTGCTGGCGGTGTAATCAATACGGTGACGAAAACCCCCGAGGACGAGCGCTTCTTTGACGTTGAACTACGCGCCGATCAGTTTGGCAGTATAGGCGGCGAGTTTGATGCGAACGTTGGGGAGCTGGGTGTAGGCTCGGAGGTTCGCCTGCGGATCAGCGGTGCCTACCGGGATTTTCAATTCGATGCGGATGAGACCGCCAGAGAGACCATCGCTATTCGACCAGTCGTGACCGCGAATCTCGGCACAGCGACGTCGCTGCGCGCTAGCATTTCCTATACGGAAAACACAGTCACACCAAATACCGGGTTCCCTCTGCTATCCAACGGTAACATTCCATCCCAGATAGATACGGATACGTTTACGTCCTTTGCTAACGCCGAAGGCGTAGCGGAAGACACATTTATTGAGGGTGAGTTGAATCACGAATTTCTTGACGGGCTCAAGCTCACGGTACGAGGAAGTCATCAGGAAACCGACTTCGACTATACGAATACGTTTGGGCTATACAACTACAACTACGCGGATGGCGTCCCAGGAATTGGTCTAGACGATCCCTTTGTAACGAGCTTTACCGGCGGTGGCGAGACGGAATCAGAAGCGTCGTTTTTCGATGCGCAGCTTGCATTCCAAACGGAGCTATGGCGTCAACAACAGGACTTTGTGATCGGAGTTGCCTCTGATGAACGCTCCTTTGAGAGGTCATTTGCTCCCTTCGGGAATGCGGGGCCGTTCTCCTTGGATGAGCTTGGTGTGCAGCGCATCGGACCGTCAGAAATTGGCGAGGTTTCGCCGAACACGACTTTTGATAGCGAACTACTGTCAGCATTTGCTGAAGCGGCGCTGCGTCCAAATGACTGGCTTACGATTATCGCCGGTATTCGCTATGACGACGTCGATCAGCTTTCGGTGCGATTCCGCGGTCCCAACTCGTTCGAGACTGGTCTTGATGGTGACGAGGTTACCGTACGTGTTGGCGCAACTGCGGCAGTCAGTGATGAGGTCAACATCTACGTCAGCTTCGCGGAAGCCTTTGAGCCCCAGTTCGGTATACGCCGAGACAATTCAGCTGTCGGCCCGGAACTCTCCGACGGCTTCGAATTGGGCGCCAAGGGCTCGGCACTCGATGGAATTCTGCGCTTTGAAACGGGTCTGTTCTACACGGAGCGGCAAGACGTAGCTGTGCGGGACCCGAGCAACATGCCCGGCGAGTTTTTCACCGTGAACGTAGGCGAGCTGCGGGTGCAGGGCTTTGAGTTTACCGGTGCCCTGATGCCAACCCCTGGTCTGAATCTGAGTCTCGCGTTCGGTTTCACTGACATCGATGTCACTGAAGCGGGTGACGATGAGGTGACGGCGGCAGTCTTCCCTGAGGTTACCGGCAGTTCCTATTTGAGCTACGAAGTTCAGGCAGGTGTCCTAGAAGGGCTTTCAATTGGCGGCGGTTTTCGCTACGTCGGCAAGCGCGAGGCACCTCTGACAGACTTCGACAGCTATACGGTCGGTGATATCAATATCAGCTACCCGCTGAATGATCGGATGGAATTGGCCTTTGATTTACTGAACTTTACCGATGAGCTCTATCTGGAGAATGTAGCTAGTTTTGCGCAGGCTCTGACCGGGGGCCTGGTGCTCGGTCCGCCCAGAACCGCGGTGGTGACTTTTAGAGGCAAGTTTTAGGCGGTTTCCTATTAACACCGCGAGTAACTGGTACTGCTACTAGAACGAGCGTCGGTTGAAAGAAGTCTCTTCCCAATGATTGAGTACGGGGCACCGGACAAGCAAAAAACGCCAGCCTCTCGCCGCGAGAATTTGATGGGTTTGAGCCAAGCTTGCGACCAGTAAGAGAGTGCTTCGGCGGCGAGCGAAATAGCTGAGTCACGTCAGCTAAAACTACCACCGCTGCTGCGCGCTAAGTTTTCAAAGCGCGTGTACTCTCCGAAGAAGGCCAGTTTGACGGTTCCGATGGGGCCATTGCGCTGCTTGCCGATGATGATCTCGGCGGTGTTCTTGTCGGGTGAATCCGGGTGATAGACCTCATCGCGGTAGATGAACATGATCACGTCGGCATCCTGCTCAATCGCACCCGATTCACGCAGATCTGAATTGACGGGACGCTTGTTGGGTCGCTGCTCAAGCGCGCGGTTGAGCTGAGAAAGAGCTACCACCGGGCAGCGAAACTCTTTAGCGATGGCTTTCAGGTTGCGGGAAATCTCCGAGATCTCGGCGGTGCGGCCTTCGCTGGATCCGGCGACCTGCATCAGCTGCATGTAATCGACCATGATCATGGCGAGATCACCGTGCTCTCGCTTCACCCGGCGGGCGCGGCTGCGCACTTCGGTGGGGGTCAGGGCCGGCGTGTCGTCGATGTACAGGCTGGCACTTCGCAGTTTTTCGGCCGCTTTACCGACCGCATCCCACTGCGTGCGATCCAGCTTGCCGGTGCGCACCGCCGTTTGATTGACGCGCCCGATCGACGACAGCATGCGCATCATCAGCTGCTCGGACGGCATCTCCATGGAAAACACCAGCACCGGGTCGCCTTGCGCAAGAATCGCGTTTTCGACCAGGTTCATCGCGAAGGCCGTCTTACCCATCGATGGCCGACCCGCAACAATCACCAGATCGGATTTCTGCAGGCCGGAGGTTTTCTTGTCGAGGTCCGCGTAACCCGTAGTTAGGCCAGTTATGTCGCCGCCGGCCAGTTGCAGCTCGTCGATACGGTCGATGGTCGCGCGCAGCAACGTCTCAACTTCCTGAGGACCTCCGGCTTTCGGCCCGGACTCGCCAATCTGCATGATCAGCCGCTCGGCCTCGTCGATCAGCTCGGCCGAGTTGCGCCCCTGGGGATGGAAGCTGGCATCGGCAATCGTCTGCGAGGCGTCAATCAGACGGCGAAGTACCGAGCGCTCGCGCACCACCTGGGCGTAGGCGCGAATATTCGCCGCGCTCGGCGTGATCTGGGCAAGCTCTGCCAGATACGCAAGGCCTCCAGCGCTATCCAGTTCACCGCTGGTCTGGAGCGCGTCGGCAATGGTGACGACATCCACCGGCATGGATGCTTCGGCAAGCTTGTGGATCTGCCGAAAAATCATGCGATGAGCAGGACTGTAGAAATCGGACGGCGAAACCAGTTCGGCCACGCTGTCCCAGGCATCCTGGGAGATCATCAGACCGCCGAGTACCGATTGCTCGGCTTCGGATGACTGCGGGGGGAGTTTCGCCCGCGCAAGCTCAGCGTCGAAGGCTCGGGGGATCGACGCGATGCCCGAGGGGGCACCTGGGTTCTCGTAGGCTCCACTTGGGGGATAGCCTGCGTCCGCGGCGATATCTAGAGGTACACTAACGGATGCATCAAACGCAGCATCGAGCGAGCGGGGGTCTGACTCGATCGATTCTTGATAAGAGGGATCGCTTACGGGCGAGCCGGGGTCAGTTGGATCTGGGGGAACAGACTCAGCCACGTGCAGAAATTGGGAACTTCGACGTCGATACGACCGGCCTCACAGGTTACTTCATCCGGTCGACAGGCTGAAGAATGATCCTATGAAAACCCGCAATTAATTCGCGAGGGACCATCGCAGGACCCTCGTGATGCTTCCACCAACCAAGCTGTAAGGCCGTTGGTGCGGCCCATGAGCGACTCCTTGGTATGGGACTCACTCGATAACGCTTTACTCGGCGACTATGGACAGGGCTACATCCGTCATTACTTCCGGGTGTAGCTGAACGGCGATGCTGTACTCGCCAAGCTCACGAAGTGCTCCCTCGGGCAATTTGATCTCAGCCTTATCAACCTCGCAGCCTGCGGTGGCGAGTGCGTCTGCAATGTCACGGGTGCCCACAGAGCCAAACAACTTGCCTTCCTCGCCCGCATTGGCACCAATCGTAATGGTGTCCAGAGCACTCAGGGCTTCGGCGCGCTTCTGGGCTTCGGTAAGCGCCTCGGCAGCCGCTCGCTCCAGTTCGGCACGTCTTTCCTCAAACGCTGCCACGTTCGCATCCGTTGCTGGCACGGCCTTACCCTGCGGAATCAAAAAATTCCGGCCATAGCCCGCCTTTACGGTGACCTTGTCACCGAGACCACCAAGGTTGCCGATATTTTCCAGCAGTATCACTTCCATGATCCGTTCCTTCCTTTGCTCTGATCTGGATCTCGTTGCAGCTGCTAACGATCTCGCAGATCATCATTTCCATCGTCAGTTGAGCGCTCATTTTCACCGTGACTGTCATGCGGTCGATGGTCGCCCGTTCCGTGTTCCTCTCGAGAGCGCCCGTCTTCAGCTTTGCCTCGAGGATCGTCTTCGTCCGCGCCGCTGTCTCTCGCGCTTATGCCGCGGTCTGCGTCTTCGGCCGCGTGGCGGTGATCGCCGGTGTCATCATTTTTGTAGTGATGTGCGCGATCATTTGCATCACTGTCGTCTCGCTCGCCGTCGATGCCCCCCTTTACTCCCCAGCGGCGGCGGAAGTCCAACACGGCGTCGGCTACTGCAAAACCTACCAACACCAGTTTGACGGCGTCGAACACTAACCAGGTTGCATAAATCAGTGACAGCCCAAAGCTTCCGCTGCTACGCACATAGACTCGCGCGTGTAATAGCGCGAATCCTGCAATTGTCAGCGGCACCAGCGCGGCTGTGCCCCAGCTTCTGAACTCAGGGCCCAGGTTTGCCGCTCCGAGACTTGCCGCCAGCAGAGCAAAAACCACCGGCTGGGGCAGCTTAAGTGCTCGAAACTCCTCCCCGAAACCACCTGGGTTATACAAAGCCGCCTGCCAATAACGCGCCAACGCCAAACATAAAAAACACATCGCGCCGTTGGCTGTTCCCAACATGCCCGCTAGCTGAGTCTCTGTCGGCGGCATTAAGCGCATGCCACCGGGCTCCTGCCCGGAAGTCTGCTGCTCGAGAGAGGCGATAAAGCCTGCGAATACCTTGGCAAGCTCAGCCAGTAGCTCCTGCGCAAACAAGACAAGGCCAAGACCGGTAAATAGCGCCACTGCCGTCGCTGCCAAAGCTGCATAAGACAGGTTTACTGTGCTGCGCAAAACAGTGGCGAGAATCCACGTACCAAGCAACAGAGCTAGCACACTGCCGTCGCCACTGATCTTTGCAAGCACCAAGACCGGCAGACCCGCCCACAAGAGCAGCCATACGCCTTCCTGAATACCCTTGCGCAGCGTGACAAGCGCGACGATGGCGGCGCCAAGCCAGGCACCGAGCACCGTTGCGAAGCAAGCGACAGCGAGCAGCAGAGCGCGATAGCGCCCATTCATGGCGATTCGGGCCAGACCGTGCATAGGGGCTCATTGCCCTCCCGCGTATTCGCTTACCTGGTTAGTACCTACCGCTTGGCGATAGTGCGGGTATCAGCGGTGGCCGTCGGTATACGGCAGCAAGGCAAGAAAACGCGCTCGCTTGACGGCCGTTGCCAGCTGTCGCTGATACTTTGCTTTGGTACCGGTAATCCGACTCGGAACAATCTTGCCGGTCTCGGACACGTAGGCCTTAAGCGTATCCAAGTCTTTGTAATCTATTTCTTTTACGCCTTCTGCGGTAAAGCGGCAGAATTTGCGGCGGCGAAAAAAACGTGCCATATCTGGTGTCTCCCCTGTAGTCCTACCGCGTTACGCGTCGTTATCGGCGGCTTGTGTGCCAGCATTGCCAGTCGCAGATGACTTCTCACCCTGATCGTCGCGCTCGGCTTTTGCTCCGGTGGCTGCTCCGGTGGCACCCGCAGCACCGTCACCGGACGGCCGTTCCTCATAACGAGATTTACGCTCACGGCTTTCTTTCTCGGCCTTCATGATCGGGGATTCAGACACATCTGGCGCGTCGCGACGGATCACGAGATTTCGAATGACCGCGTCGTTGTATCGAAACGTAGTGGTGAGCTCATCCATGGCATCGTTGGACGCCTCGACATTCATGAGAATGTAGTGGGCTTTGTGGACTTTCGCGATCGGGTAGGCTAACTGGCGCCTACCCCAGTCTTCGAGTCGATGGACGACGCCGCCATCTTTGGTGATGGTATTGCTGTAGCGTTCAATCATGCCCGGGACTTGCTCGGATTGGTCCGGGTGCACCATGAACACGATTTCATAGTGTCGCATCTGCGAACTCCTTTCGGATTCAGTTACCAGCGGCGGGCCTGACTCGCTCTCAATAAGCCCTCTATCGTGGCGATGCCGGGCAGCGTTAGCGAGCCGGCACTAGCGAGCCAGGATAAGAGTGCCAGAGAAGGCAGTCGGATCACGCGCTGTGCAACAAGGAGAAACGGTCAAAAAATGACCGCAGTAAATTTTGAGGCGCGGATATTACAGGTCGCTACTGGCCATCGCAAGCAGGATTACTACCCATCCTATCGGCAGCGTCGCTGCCGCTGCAGCTCAAACAAGCACACTCCGGTGGCCACCGATACATTCAGACTGGAAACCGCTCCCGCCATCGGTATAGAGACCAGAAAATCACAGGTATCGCGGGTAAGGCGCCGCAAACCTCGCCCCTCCGAGCCCATCACCAGGGCGATGGAACCGCTGGCAGAGACTTCGTAAAGACTCTGATTAGCTTCACCCGCGGCGCCATAGACCCAGACCCCTGCCTCTTTCAGCACACCCAGCGTACGCGCGAGGTTGGTGACGCGCACAAGGGGTACGGTCTCACAAGCCCCACAGGCTACTTTGCGTACAACCGGAGTCACGTCTGCCGCCTTGTCCTTGGGTATTACAACCGCCAGCGCACCGGCTGCATCAGCACTGCGCAGGCAAGCTCCCAGGTTATGGGGATCAGTCACGCCATCAAGGACCAGAATCAAGACCTGCTCCGAGGATTTTAGTGCTGCGAGGAGCTGAGCCTCGCTCCACTTAAGGTCTGCACTGATCGCCTGCGCACTGGAAAGCAACGCGACTACGCCCTGATGCCGCCCTTCGACCATCTGGTCCAGTTCAGCGCGCGATACTCGTTGAACAGGCACGGCCGCAGCTTCTGCACGCTGCAACAGTGCGGTAGCCCGTTTATCCAGCCGCCCATTTAGGAGTAGCAGTTCTTGGACGGACCGGGGATCCCGTTTGAGGATTTCAAGGACGGAATGAATGCCGAAGGCGCGTTCAGTCATCGGCGACCGGATTTACCGCGGGCTCCGCCTGTTGTCCGCCCAGCCGAGGCGGAGCGCCCGTTTTTCCGCTTATTTGCTTTACGCCGGGTTGTTTTAGCCGCGCGTTCGGTCTGGCGCGATTCCAGAGGTTGCTTCGACGATGAGGAACCGGTCGTGGACTTACGATCTTCACGATCCTTCTGATCCCGCCTATCCCCGCCGGCCTTTCTGGCGCGCTTTTTGTCGGTTTTTTTACCAGCCTTTTTACCGGTCTTTTTGCTGACTTTTTTACCGGCATCTCGGGTTCTGGTTTGTGCATCCCCTACGGGTTCCAGATCGATCTTTTTCTCGTCGAGGTTTACGGCGGCGACCAGAACTTGCAAGCGTGCACCCAGGCGATAACTACGTCCTGTTCGCTCCCCGACCAAACGCTGCTGGGCGTGATCGAAGCGGTAGTAGTCCCCCGGCAATGATGTGATATGTACAAGGCCTTCGATGTAGAGCTCAGAAAGCTCTACGAACAGGCCAAAGTTGGTAACGGCGCTCACAACCCCATCGAAAGTTTCACCGACCCGATCGCGAAGGTACTCGCACTTGAGCCAGGCATGCACCTCACGGGTTGCATCGTCCGCGCGGCGTTCTGTCATCGAGCAATGTTCGCCAAACGCTGCGACTTGCGGGACACCGTACCCATAGCTGGCCTCTAGGGGCTGTCGCGGTGTGCCGCGCAGGCGCTTGACCAGCTTGGAGCGCGCTTTGGAACGAAGAATACTGCGAATAGCGCGGTGCACCAGCAGGTCCGGGTAACGTCGTATTGGGGATGTAAAGTGCGCATAGGCCGGATAGTTGAGGCCAAAGTGACCCTTATTTTCGGGCGTGTACACGGCCTGACTCAATGAGCGCAGTAGCATTGTCTGAATAACGGACCGATCATCACGTTCGGCGACATCGGACAGCAGGCGTTGATAATCCGTCGGCGTGGGAGCCTCACCGCCGCCCAGCCCAAGCGTCAACTCCGAGAGAAACGCGCGTAAATTCTCGAGTTTCTCTCCGCTGGGGCCTGCGTGCACGCGATACAAAATTGGCAGCTGGTGAGTATCAAAGAAACTTGCGGCGGCGACATTCGCACACAACATACATTCTTCGATCAGGCGGTGAGCATCGTTGCGCCGTACGGGCTCAATAGACTCGATTTTTCGCGCTTCGTTGAAGACGATGCGGGTCTCGACGGTTTCGAAATCGATCGCACCGCGCTGTTCCCGGGCCTCTCTAAGCACTGAGTAAAGCGAGTGCAGTGCTTTGAGCGGTCTAGTCAATTCCTTGGGGATTTCGTCGCAGTGTCCATCCGCGATCAATGCACCGACCTGCGTGTAGGTAAGCCGCGCATGAGAGTGAATGACGGCCTCGCAAAAACGGAAGGCACCAAGCTCGCCGCTGTCGCTCAGCTCCATCTCCACTGCCAGCGCCAAACGATCTACGAGCGGCCGGAGTGAGCACAAGCCGTTCGACAACACCTCGGGAAACATGGGTACGACACGCTCCGGAAAATAAACGGAGTTACCCCGCGCCTGCGCCTCGTCATCCAGCGCACTTCCCGGTTGCACATAGTGTGAGACATCCGCGATAGCCACCCAGAGTCGCCACCCTCCGCCGCGACGACGCTCACAGAACACCGCGTCATCAAAGTCCCGTGCATCTTCGCCATCAATAGTGACGAACGGCTTGTCGCGCAGATCAACGCGGTGATTTTTATCGGCCTCGCTTGGCTCATCGCGCAGAGAGCCCGCCTCACGCTGTACAGCCTCCGGCCACTCCCAGGGGATACCGTGAGACCGAATCGCTATATCGATCTCGAGACCCGGATCCAGGTGTTCACCCAGCACCTCAGTGATTCGGCCCTTAGCTCCCAGGCGCTGATCCGGGTAGTGGGTAATCAGCGCGGTAACTATCTGGCCGCTGGTGGCCCCGTTCTTCTCCTTCGGCGGAATCAGTATCTCCTGCGTGAGCCGCGCATTGTCTGGCAGGACAAACCCAATGCCGCTCTCTTCCTGATACCGCCCCACGACTTGTGAAACACCGCGCTCAAGGATCTCAACAACCTTACCTTCTGGGCGACCACGGCGATCCGTACCGGTTATCGCCACCAGCACGGTGTCGCCATCGAACAGACTACGCATCTGCCTTGCGCTTAGAAACACGTCGTCCGATTCGCCATCGGGGATAGCAAACCCATAGCCATCGCGGTGGCCCTGCACTCGGCAGCGCAGCAGATGCAGAGCATCAGCGGCACCGAAACCTCCACGACGATCGACGTGAACCTGCCCATCGCGCTGCATAGCCCGCAAGCGGCGTCGAAGCGCTTCGAGATCTCGATCCGACACCAGCGCAAACGCAGCAGAGATGCTCTGAAGCGGTAAGGGGGCATTGGCGGCTCGCAGCAGATCAAGAATCGCTTCGCGAGAGGCTATGGGGTTTTCGTAGCGACGCGCCTCTCGTTCGGCGTGCGGATCCAACGGCTTCCGCTTTTTCGCACTACGGTACTCAGGTTTCTTTGACATAGCACAGAACAGGGCAAGATCACGGTTAAGTATACGGTAAGCTGTGCTGCGGGCCGCTGCGTGCGCGACTAACGGGCACGAGGGCATGGCCTATCAATCGACTACTAGCCACCTGAGCAGGCGGCCTGAACTTCTGCTCGCGGCCCGGGACTGGATTAAGGTCTGACAAGCGCCGACCCTGACCGCCGCCACCCATCATCACAGACGATCGCGCCATGTTTGACGAATGCAGGCGGCCTTCGTACACTCCGCCGCCTTCTTCGACGAGCAACTCGCCGAGCAGAAGCAACCCCGGAGTTTGGTGACGGTCGAATTCCGCGCGACGGCCAGCCGTCAAAGCCCAGGTGGTGAAATTGGTAGACACGCTAGCTTCAGGTGCTAGTGCTCGCAAGGGCGTGGAGGTTCAAGTCCTCTCCTGGGCACCATTTTTTTTTAATTTAGAAGTATGCCGCTTGTTCTTCGGCGCTTTCGGCTCTTTTGGCTTCTTCGGCGTGGTGGCCGGTGGCCACACATCGGCTGGCTCGTCGCACACGCCTCCTCGCAACCATAACGCCCGGACAAACGCCCGGATAGTGCTCGGGACGTGTTAGGCGAGATGCACGAAACAAGTCGACTGCGAGTATTGCTGGTCGAGGACGATGCGGGTATCGGCCGGGTCGTCCGCAACGGTCTGACAGACAGAAGTATTTCCGTGAGATGGCTTCGCACAGGTAAACCCGCGCTTGCGCTGGTCGAAGAAGAGCAATTCGACGTCCTTGTGCTCGACCTGATGCTACCCGACATCGACGGGTTTGAGCTTTGCCGACAGATTCGAACACAGGGGAATCGGACGCCGGTTCTGATGCTGACTGCGCGCGACGAGCTGCAGGACAAACTCGAAGGCTTTGATGTGGGCGCGGACGACTACCTCACAAAGCCCTTCGCCATCGACGAACTCATCGCCCGGCTACTGGCCCTAGGCCGGCGAGCATCTTCCGAACCAAAAGCTGCTGAAGCACTAGCAGTGGATACGCTCCTAATTGATCAGGCTGGTCGGGAAGTCACGATCCTCGGCGAACCAGTCGAACTGACCCGTCGCGAATTTGATGTTCTGGTAGAGCTCGCGCGCAAGAAAGGTGAGGTAGTCTCGCGGGAACAACTGTTGCAGGCTGCGTGGGGCTCAGGTGGAGATATGACCCTCAACGTGGTCGACGTATATGTCGGCTATTTGCGCCGCAAGTTTGCTGCACTCTCCGATGCACCCACAATCAAGACCGTGCGGGGTATTGGCTTCAAGCTGTCCTAGCAGGTTGTTTATTGGGTCCCCACGCCAACCAGGACGCTGGAGGGAAGCAGCAGCGATACCTTGAACCCACCGCCGGGCAGGTTACCAGCGTCTAATCTTCCACCGTGCTGCTCCATAACCCAGTGGGCGACAGCTAAGCCTAGACCCGTGCCTGCCCGGGCGGACACGTTCTCGCCCTGAAAAAAAGGCTGAGTGAGCATAGGCAGCTCGTCATCGCTGACACCGGGGCCCTGATCCGCCACTGTGATGGCGATCCCCTCAGCCGCTTGCGTCAGGCTCACAGCAATCGTGGTATCAGCCGGGGAGAACTTAATCGCGTTGTCGACCAACGCCATCAGCGCCTGTTCCAGCCAGCCTCCATCCACCAGTGCCGGCAGGTTGGAATTCGCGGTGTTGAGGGCTAACGAGACATCGTGAGATCGCGCATAGCTTTCTGTCGCGTAAATGGTGTTTTGGACCGTAAGCAGCAGATCATACTCCTGCGGCGTGATTTTGATTCGGCCGTCAAGAGATCGCGCCAGCGCCAGCAGATCGGAGATTCGACGCTTCATATGCTCGCCGTGAGCCCCGATATGTTCCAGCGCCTCTCGATAGCGTGCAGGATCGTCGGAATTACTCGCCAGAGCAACTTCACTTTCACCGAGCAGAACGGTCAGCGGCGTGCGCAGTTCGTGGCCTACTTTGGCGAAAAAAAGACGCCTCGATTCGTCAATCGCCTGTAGTGTGCTGGCCTTTTCGGCGAGTTGCGCCGTCCGCTCGGCTACGGTGGTCTCCAATCGCTCATTGCTTTCCTTTAATGCCTGCTGCTGCACCTGGAGTCGACTCGCCATTTCGTTGATGCGTTCGGAGATACGCCCGAGCTCCCGAGGTCCGGACGTGTCGATCCGGTGTGCAATGTTGCCGGATGCCAGTTCGTTGGACCCGGCATCCAGCGCTCGAACCGGACGCATCAAGCCCCGGTAGCTGAAAACCGCGGCGGCTGTCACAGCCAGAACAGCGGCGAGTGTGGCCGCGAAGGAGTAACGCCGCAGCTCGCGACGAAATTGCATGAGCTCATCCAGCGAGCCGGCGACTTCCATCCGTTCATCGGCAATCACCGCAGCCAGCTGCGAGTCCAGTTCCAGAAAGTGCCCAAGTGCCTCCTGATCGAGCGCTGGCTCACCATCGCTTCTGTCAGCCAGAGCACGTTCCAGCCGACCATAGCTTTCACGGATCGCAAACGCAGCGACAAATTCCTCAGCTTCCGCCGCCTGCTCCTGTGCATCTTCGAGACTTCCAATTTCATCCCGGATTCGCTCGATCAACGAGTCGAGAGTGGAATCGACTTTGTTTTCATCGACCGCCAGGCCGGCAGGTACAGCGAACTCCTGGCGTCGCTGAGCTTCGGAAATGAGCGCTCGTGCCGCGTCGGTTTCCAAGCCGGTAGCGATACTCAACTGCTCGTAGGAGAAAAAAGCCCGGGATAGCTGGCTCTGGGCGTTGGCGAATACCCAGAGTGAAAACGCGACGCTGAGAACGAACAACAGGCTGACCGCTACCGTCGCGGAAACGATCAGCTTCTTGATCGACCACTCGCTGAACATGCGCCCGATCATGGTGCGGAACGCAGCTGTCTACCGCACACCTGCCACCGCGCTCCTGGCTGAGCGGTGAAGCACCGACAGCATCCTTCGATGCTGTCGGTGCAAATTAGACGGCTACCAATCGAGGGCGAGGGTAAGCCAGTAGTAGCGTGGTGCAGCAGGCCCGAGGAAGCGACCGCTCTCATCCTCAGGATCTTCAAGTACTTCATCAGCTTCACCATAAAGCCCGAAGGTCTCATATTCACGATCGAATACGTTATCGACTCGGGCCTCTATGCGAAAGCGTTGATTGAAGTTGTAAGCCGCGTAGAGATCCGCCACAAACCAGGACGCGGTTTCATCGTCCACGTTGGCCTCGTCGCCTCGCAGATGAACTCCTGTCGCACCCCTAAGATCGACGCCAACCATAAGCCCGTCTGTGATCAGCAGACTCCCGCCTAGCTTGGCGTTGTGCTCTGGTAGACCAGGAATGTCGCTCCCGGATGAGACCTGAAGAACACCGTCCTCCGAGGCGGGATTGTTGGGGCTACTGGACACAAACGGCCCGTCGTAGGTCGCCTGCAGATAGGTATAGTTGAAGTACCAGGAATAGCGCTCATCACCGCCGCGAAGTTCAAGTTCCAGGCCTTCGCGAAGCGTGTCGGCCGCATTCTGGAAGAAGCCCTCGTTCGAAGACACGCCGCCCGTCGTCTGAAAAAGAATGTCATCTTCGCTGAGGGTGTAGAATCCACCGAACCGCCAGTAGTCAATCAGCTCTGTAGAACCACGCAATCCGATTTCTATGCCGGTTGCCACCACGTCATCAAGCGGCGGGTCAGCGAGAAAGCTGTTTGGTAGGTTACAGGGCGCATCAGGCTCGGAGCAGGCCAGCTCGACTGGGGTCGGTGTTCGAGACGTCTGCTGCAGACTGGCGTAGAGCGTCAGGGAGTCCGTGTAGTCATACTGAAATCCCACACCTCCGTTGAAACGGCTGTAGCTGTGGCTGCCTTCAAGATCCGGGTTCACACCGGTCGGATCTTCGTTGTCGATTTGCGTATTGTTGTAACGCCCCGATAGGGTAAGCGTGAACTGATCGGTCAGCGCGATTGCATCGCTGGCAAAGATCGACCAGGTCTCAAGCTCAGACTCGAGGGTCACAAATCCTTCGGAGAAAAACCGCCCGGTCAGCACCGTACCGCGCTGCTCCGTCAGCTCAGAGAACTCCACACTGGAGGTGAAGTCGGTCTCTCCATAGAAGTAATCGATGCCGAACACAGCCTGGTGATCAAGGCCGCTCCAATCACGGTTGAGCAGCAACTGCACAGTAAAACCTAGGCTGTCCTGCTCGCGGCGGCTGCGGTTGTTGATAGCGTTAAAGTCTTCGTCGACAAATGCGCCAGCAGTATCCGTTACCGGTTCTTCATCCTCGTCACACAAGAAGCCCTCAAACGGGTTTTCTTCGTCGTCATCATCATCGTCGTCATCCATGCCGTCGAAGTCATCATCGTCATCGTCGTCTTCGCCGCATTCTTCGAACTCGGTACCATCGCCATTGAAGCTGTTCACTTCGATCTGGCGAACAAATCCGTTGATGTTGAGCTCGGTGTCCGAACCCCAGAACTTACGGTAGGCCGCACTGACCTGAAGCAGCTCGTTCTCGGTGATGTCCGGGTGTGTGAACACCGCGTCACGATCGGTATTGAGCAGGTCCAGGGGAACCGCACCGTTGCCGCGCAACTCAGAATCACCATAGTTCAGAAACAGGTCGAGCTCCTGATCGGTGCCGCGCCAGCTGATCGCGCCATAGGCGTTGAGCGCATCGGAGTCTGAGAAGTCTCGCCATCCGTCTTCATCCATGGCCTCGAGAGCGACGAAATAACCCCACTGCCCAGAATTACCCCCATGGCTGAACGCCAGATCCCGGGTGTTGAACGACCCCGCGGAAACTTCGGCATTTCCGCCTTCGCTCGAAAAACCCGTGCGAGTTCGCATCGCCAGCGCCCCTCCGAGCGCGTTCAGGCCGTAAACCGGATTGGAACCGGCGACCAGATTGACCGATTCAAAGCTGTTAGAGGGCATCAAATCCCAGTTGACGGTGTCTCCAAATACTTCATTGATGCGCACGCCGTTTTGATATACGGCAACTCCCTGCGACAGACCAAGGAGTGGAGATGCGGTGAATCCCCGAAACTGAAGATCGGGCTGCAGTCGATTGTTCTGAGCATCATTCGCCGAAATGCTGCCAGCGCGCTGCCGAAGGAGATCTGAAACAGAGTAGTAGCTGGGATTTGCGAGATCCTCAGCGGTAAAGCTCTGCACCGCGTAGGGCAGCCGATTCGGATCCAGCTCACCGGACGACGGCGCTATTCCGATGACATAAACCTCTTCGATTCCTTCATCGGAGCTCGGCTGAGCTGACACCCTCGGAGCGACGGCGCCGACCACCAGGCCAGTGACAGCGCTACCCACAAGTGCACTGCGAATTCCAAGCGCCAGCCTGTTTAAGGTCATCCGCTTTGCTGTATTAAAGGTGTTTTCACCCTGCATATATCCCCCCACGACATCTCTTTTTTAATTTCGATCTAAACTGAAAAACTACCCCACGATCAGTTCGAGTGTCCTGAGAAATCTCTGAGAATGTTACTTTGCAACGATGAAATTTTTCGTCCGAAGACTGATTGGTCGCGTATCAACTACTGTGCGGTAAAAGTTCATTAATCGAGTCTGTCCCGTCCGTAGAAGGGGATGGAAAGACGCAGCTCGCAGACTTCCTTCGAAGGAGCAAGCTCTCTCTGAAACAGCGAACTCTTTCTCCGAGACAGCGAATCAGCACCGTCCCAGGAACGAGCCGAGTACTCGTAGGCGTCGTTTGGTCGTCGGTCTTTTTTCTCGGCTAGAGTCTTGGCTAACTCAACAGCACTCGAGTAAGCACCGATAGATAGCGAGGCATTTTCTCGTTTGAATCAATAATATGAACCCAAGCTTTCGTCCCTCAGTGGGAACCAGGTACCAAAGGAAAACTCATATGCAACTCCCTACTTCATTCAATTTTGTACGCCCGTTGAGCCGCTGCGCCGTCGCCCTTGGCTTCGTCACGGCGTCCGGTGCTTCCATCGCAGATCCCACTTTGCAACAGTGCTTGGACGCTGCGCAAAAAATCCAGCCGGGGGACTTCATAAAGCTCGAATATCTGGATCCTTCGGCCGAAGGGGGCGCGGCTTACGAAATTGAACTGAGTACTACGAGCGGTCGCGAGTGGGAATTCATGTGCGACGTCGCGACTGGCCAGATTTTCGAGATGGAGCAGGAAGTCGACTCAGCCGATCACCCGCTGTTCGCCGGCAAAGCAAAAGTGAGTCTCGATGCGGCCAAAGCTACTGTGCTCAGCCTGTACGACGGCGAGATCGAAGAAGTTGAATACGAGATCGAAGCCAACGGCGACGTCTCTTATGAGATGGACGTCGTAGACGGTAACGGTACGGAGTTTAAAGTAGAGGTAGACGCTGCGACCGGAGCAATCATCGAGGTTGCCGTAGAGCAGTGGGAGATTGGCGAAGAGCCCGACGAACAGCAGTAGGGCTCGATCCGCTGCCAGAACGTGTGGTGCCTGCGTCGCAACACTAAGCGGCGTAGGCCACGTCGGGATGGCCCGGCTGAAAGAAGGCCTGCGTTTTCAGTTTCAGCGCTGGCTGAAGTGCCAGTTGCGGCACCCGCAGCGCCTCTAGTTTATCTGCGCGATCGCCGCAGCCAGTCGTTCCTTATGCTGAAACATTTTGGAGCTCAGCTCCTCAGCGGCGGTTTTCGCTTCGGCTAGATTTGTGGCTGCCCCGGCTTGAATGACTCCAACCATCCCCATGCCCTGATGTGGGACGCACGAGTATATGTAGACGCCTTCGGTTTCGACAGTCAGGCGAAACTCCGTGTCAAACGTACTGGACCACGATGCGGCACCTTCTGGTAGAAACTGCGACGCCGAATTGTGGAACTGGTTTGGAGCGACCGGGTTAAATACAACGGTGTCGCCTACCGCGACCTTCACAAAAGCTGGCTCGAAGACCATCGAGCCTGAGTCGCCGCTGGTTAGCATGTTGATCGTATGCTCTTCGGCGGCGGCACCGCCCGCACAGATGAGTACTGAGATGGTCAGCGCCGCTGAACGTCGAATCAAACCTCGATCTACTTTTTGATCCCGCCATTGATCCCGCCATTGACCCAACGTTAGGCCGTGACCGCCGTCCGAGCAAAATGGTTCACGATAGGGGACTCTGCAAAGGAGAATTCGGAAAGCGATTGTCGCTAACCGCCTGAATGATGATAGGGGTCCTGAGATCATTAGCTGCACCTGAGTTTTCATACACGAATCTTCTGACTGCTGGTTTATACAGGCACGGCTTGTAAAACGCTGTTAGACCAAAGCCTCAATCCGCACTATCCCAACGTCGCCCCCGACACCGCATGCCAGTCCTTGCTCCGAACATGTCACCCCACCACACGTATGGCTCTTGAAGATGTTCCCAAACGTAAGCCGAGAGGCTGAATTTGTGCATTCTCAGACGGCAGTTTGCAGAGGCACCTGCTAGCCGCTACCAATCGACTAGACACATGCCGACCGAGGCGCGACCTTGGTAGCATTGCCGCCGGGTGACGTTCCTCTATGCTTTGTGAGTACAGTGGAAGACTAATCAAACTATAAGGTGCAACTGTCATGTCCGATTCTCAGGTCCATGCCATACCTTCTACATTCGCAGATGCTCACGTTAACGCGCAGCAGTACAAAGACATGTACCGCCGCTCCATTGATGACCGTGATAGTTTTTTTGCTGAGAAGGCCAACGAGTTTTTAACATGGGATCAGCCTTGGGAATCCGTTTGCGAGTTCGATTTCGTGAAGGGCGAAGCCAGCTGGTTCAAGGGCGGAAAACTCAATGTCAGCGTTAACTGCATCGACCGTCATCTGCCGGAGCGAGCCGACCAAACAGCCATCATCTGGGAGGGAGACGACCCATCCGCAAATCGCGTGATTACCTATGCGGAACTCAAAGATGAGGTATGTCGCCTGGCGAACGGACTGCGCTCGCTGGGCGTCGAGACGGGCGACCGGGTCTGCCTTTACATGCCGATGGTGCCGCAGGCCGCGTTTGCAATGCTCGCCTGCGCCAGGATCGGCGCGGTCCATACCATAGTGTTCGGCGGATTCTCGCCAGAGGCGCTTAAGGATCGGACCGATTCAGCCCAGTGTAAGGTTCTGATTACTTGCGATGAAGGACTGCGCGGCGGCAAAAGCGTACCGCTGAAGACGAACGCCGATAAAAGCCTCGCCGCTGGCAGTAGCGTCGAACATTGCATCGTTGTGCGTAACACCGGCGGTGATGTACCAATGCAGGATGGTCGTGACGTCTACTACGACGACCTCACTAAGGACTTATCAACAGAGTGCGAACCTGAGTCGATGGACGCCGAAGATCCGCTCTTCATTCTGTACACCTCCGGATCCACCGGAAAACCAAAGGGCGTGCTCCATACGACCGGCGGGTATCTGCTCCACGCCTCCATGACGTTCAAGTATGTGTTCGACTACAAAGACGGCGAAGTGTTCTGGTGCACCGCCGACGTGGGCTGGGTAACGGGGCATTCCTATATTGTGTACGGCCCTTTAGCGTGTGGTGCTACTACGCTGATGTTTGAGGGCGTACCTACGTACCCAGACGCAGGGCGTTTTTGGGACGTTGTGGACAAACATGACGTAGCGAGCTTTTACACAGCACCTACGGCAATTCGGTCTCTGCAGGCAAAGGGCGATGATTACGTCACTCGAACATCGCGCAAGAGTCTGCGTGTACTTGGAACAGTGGGTGAGCCCATCAACGCGGAGGCCTGGGAGTGGTACTTCAATGTGATTGGTGATGGCCGCTGCCCCATCGTCGACACCTGGTGGCAAACAGAAACAGGTGGCCACATGATCACTTCCCTGCCCGGTGCCATCGCGATGAAACCGGGCTCCGCTACCCTGCCGTTCTTTGGCGTTGAGCTTGCCCTGCTCGACGAAAGTGGTGCCGAAATAGAAGGCGAGGGTTCGGGCTATCTCGTTGTGAAATCATCATGGCCTGGGCAGATACGCACCGTCTATGGTGATCACCAGCGCATGGTCGACACCTACTTCAGCAACTATCCCGGCTACTACTTTACCGGGGACGGCGCCAAGCGCGATGCAGATGGCTATTACTGGATTACAGGTCGCGTCGACGATGTGGTCAACGTGTCTGGCCACCGCATGGGCACTGCCGAAGTTGAGCGTGCCCTGGCTCTGCACGAATCGATCGCCGAAGCAGCCGTTGTCGGGTTCCCTCACGAAGTGAAGGGGCAGGGCCTGTACTGCTACGTGACGCCTATGGATGGTGTGCAGCCCAACGATGAGACAAAGGCCGAGCTCATAAAAATCTGCGTTAAAGAAATTGGACCGATTGCCAAACCAGACGTAATTCAGTGGGCCCCGGGGCTGCCGAAGACGCGCTCGGGAAAAATTATGCGGCGAATACTCAGGAAAATAGCAGAGAACGAGCTTGAGAATCTTGGGGATACATCGACGCTGGCTGATCCTTCTGTGGTCGACGATCTGATTGAGAATCGAGCTACCTAGAGAGCGGGAGTGCCAATGACGCGGGGGTTCGGCGCATATTGCACTGATCCGGTTTACCCGCAGCGGGGTATGCTTTTGAGAGATTCCTGCTAGAGTTGACGCATGGCTTTTGCAGCACAATTATCTGCAGAACAATCGTCTGCAGAACAATCATCGCAAAACGCGCAGGCTGTGGGCGCAGTTACGGTGCAGACCTTCTAATGAGGGGTCGCCTGCTCGTTTCAATGCAGCGGAGTCCATTGCATAGGATCCAGGGGCTGTCCATGGGGCCCCTCTTCAGCCGTCATTTATCCCCAGTGCTCTCCCCTGCCATTGCCTCGGCTTTGACCGTCACTAGCTTCGCCATTAGCTTGGGGACAAGGCCCAAGTCCCAGAGTCGCGGCTTTGTTTACAGCCGAGTTTTCAGCCAGGCTGCTCGTATCGCGGTTTGCGCCGCAGCGTGTTGGGGGGCACAAGCATCAGCAGATGAGTGCAGAAACAGCACTGAGTTGCTGATCGGTAAGCGAGCACCGGATATTGAGTATTCACCGCGGCACTACTCACCGGGCTACCGCTTCGTTGTCGACGGAGTTGATTACGAGCTTACCCGTACCACCTTCGCAAGCGGTGGCGGTGAGCGTCTGTTTGCGATTACCCATCCAGTGCTGGCGGAGCCAGACCTGCACCCGCTACTCCAAGATTTTTTCGTCACCGTCGAAACCCGTCAGAGCGCAGCGGCAAGCTGCAGCGATATAGCTCTGAATGGCGAGAGTACTGTTCACCCAGTGAAATTGCGTGAAGAGAGTCAGTCTGCTATCCGCTTTGGAGATCTAGACAAAAACTCAAAAATGTTGGAGTCCACCCGAACCTTGGCCGCCAAGCTGAGAGTCCGAGTCGACGGTACCGAGATGACGCTGGCCACAGGTTTTTCTACCAGTCGAAGGTTAAACATTTCGGATTGTGCAAAGAGTCTTGACGACTCCTACGGGTATATTGAGCATACCCCGGGTCAGATTACCGTCGCCTGTTTTCCCGCCGACCCAAAGAGTCGTAATCACGTCGACGAAATCGAGTGGGAAGTGGACTACAAATGGCCCCTTGACCCTCCCAAACTTCTCGATGAACTGATCGACTACGTATATGTTGAGCCGATTTAGCGCCGATCCTGATAGGACAGTTTCAGCGAGACCATAAGCTTTAAGCTTCGCTGGTCTCGCCCAACCCTTAACCAAAACTGCTAGCCAAACACGTACTCGCCGGGAGCGCTTCTCAAAGGCTTGAGGCCTTTCCTTGGCGCGCCCATGGCTGGCGGGGCCTTCTTCCCGCTCATCGCGCTATCCAGCCACGCATCCCAAGCTGGCCACCAGGAACCCTGATGAATGTCCTGGTCCTCCATCCAGGAATCCGGATCCTGGTATTTTTGGCCTATAGATCGGGTATTGATGCGATAACGGCGACGAGGATGTTGCGGCCCGCTGACCACACCTGCGTTATGGCCGCCGCTGGTCAGGGCGAAAGTCGCTTCGTTGTTGGTCAGGTCAAGGATCTTGTAAACCGACTTCCATGGTGCAACGTGATCCGTCTCTGTGCCGAGTATAAACATCGGCGTTTTGACATCCGACATCGACACCACTCGACCGGCCACCTTGAACCGGTTGCGCGCTAGTTCGTTGTTCAAATACAGCTGCTCCAGATACTCCTTGTGCATCTGGTACGGCATCCGGGTACCGTCTGCATTCCAGGACATCAAATCGTTCAATACGACGTCCTTACCAAGGAAGTATCGGTCGACCATGCCCGCGTAGATAAGATCCGACGAGCGCAGCGCAGAGAATGCCCCGCCCATATTTTCGCTACCAAGATAGCCTCGCTTCCACATGAGCTTTTCCAGGAAAGAGAGCTGGCTAGCGCTGATAAATCTTGTGATTTCCCCCGCTTCGCTAAAGTCGGTCTGTGCCGCAAAGAGAGAGATGCTCTGCAGACGATCATCGTCATCCCGCGCCATCGCAGCCGCTGCAATCGAAAGCAGTGTGCCCCCAATACAGTAACCCACAGCGTGAATCTTGTGCTTCGGGCAGATATCGCTTACGGCGCCAATCGCCGCCATGATCCCAAGTTCAACGTAGTCCTCAAAACTGACATGTTTGTCTTCACGATCCGGGTTCTTCCAGGAAACGATGAAGACGGTCTTGCCCTGCTCGGTCAGGTATTTAACGAGCGAGTTCTTGGGGGACAGATCCAAAATGTAGTACTTCATGATCCACGCTGGTGTAATAAGTACCGGCTCGGCTCCGACCTGTTTGGTCACGGGCTCGTATTGAATCAGTTCGATCAACGCGTTCTGGAACACGACTTTGCCGGGTGTAATCGCGAGGTTCTCACCGACTCTGAACGCCGCCGCGTTCTCTTCAAATCCGTTGTTGAAAGCGTCGCGGATTTGATCCTTCACAAAAAACTTCAGTCCACGACCGAGGTTTCTGCCCCGCTCCTTCCAGGTCGTCTTGAGTACTTCGGGATTTGTGAGGGGGTAGTTTGCAGGAGAAAGGAGATCGAGAATCTGATCGGCAGCCGCATGGACCATAATCTGGTGTTCCTCGCGAACACCCTCGACACCGGTTGCAGCTTCCTGCCACCAGTCCTTACCAACCTGATGCGCGTGGGCCAGAACGTTGAACGGCCAGCGTTGCCAGTCCTCACCACTCATTCTCCGCTCGATACCACTTGATGGGCCGTCGAGATCTTTTTTCACGATAGATCGCAGACTGTAAACAGCAAGCTTGCCCAGCTTGCGATAGAAGCTTTGGGTGAGATGTACCTGTTTACCTGGTGAAATGCTGAGATGAGAAATCCAGTCGAGCGTAGCCAGGGTCAGCTCCAGCGGAGACATACCGTTGCTGATCTGCGCCAACATAGTCCGAAACTCGCGATCCATGATCGCCGCCTGATTTCTATCCAGACCCTTAAGGCCCCCCACTGTTCCAACGCCACTCATTAATTGATCCTCTTCCGTCTTAAACCGACCTCTTGGAGATCGCAAATGCTCGGCGCCCAGTAAGCAACATTGCTGTTCATACGATGTTGCTGCGAGAAGTCGCTGATTCCTTTCTTCTTATTCGTGCTGTCGTGCCCGCGTGTACTGATCACCAAACGCTCAATACATGTGTTGCCCACCATTAATCGACAGCGTCGACCCGGTGACGAAACCGGCTTCATCCTTGACCAGAAAAAGCACACCCCGCGCGATATCGTCGGCCTCGCCCAGCCGACCGACGGGTATTTTCGCAACAATTTTTTCCAATACGTTTTCCGGTACCGCCCGCACCATATCCGTGGCAACGTATCCTGGTGCGATCGCGTTAACCGTGATGCCCTTGGCGGCACACTCCTGGGCCAGCGCCTTCGTGAATCCGTGGATACCGCTTTTTGCTGCAGCGTAGTTCACCTGGCCGTACTGCCCTGCCTGACCGTTTATCGAGCCAATATTGACAATCCGGCCGAAACCTCGCTCGCGCATACCATTTATGACACAGCGAGATACGTAAAAGCAGGAACCGAGATTTGTCCTGACCACGTCATACCATTGCTCGTAGTTCATTTTATGCATCGTCCCATCACGCGTGATCCCGGCGTTGTTTACCAGGATTTCTACCGGGCCCACTTCCGCTTCTATTTTGGCGATTGCCTCCTCGCAGGCTGTATGACTTCCCACGTCGAATTTATAAGCGGCGATACCTGTCTCTTCCGTGAACGCGCGCGCCTTCGCCTCGTTTCCACCATAATTCGCCACCACGGTATAGCCGTCATTTTTCAGCATCAGGCAGATTGCTTCTCCGATACCTCGTGTTCCTCCGGTGACTAGTGCAACTCTGCTCATTACTGTTTTCCCCTGGTTTTAGCAGGCTGAAATTATCCTCTGTAGCAAGTGCCGCGCGTAGACTACTTTGGTCTTACTTCGGTTAGTCCAGAAGAAACCCCGGTAGTAGGGTTTCGAAGTCCTGAAAAAACGCTGAAGAAACACGTTGAATTCGAGAGAATTTGAACTGGGAATAACGGTTTCGTCCAATGGTGATTCTTTGGCAAATTAACACCGCACGGGGTCTGATTTTCTGATATTCTTCTTCAACGCGTGTTGAATTTTTCAAGGCGCGGGGGTGCGGCCGTCTAAGGCAAACACCCACCTCAAGCTCATAACAAGATCATCAGTGAACAAGTCGCCGCTCGTACGTAAAGCACGCGAGGGCGGTAGTTCGCCGGTTATAAAACCGGCCGATTGGACAAAGGATTGGTGCGGATGGATCTAAACGGAAAGGTGGTAGCAATCACAGGAAGTGCGCAGGGCTTGGGTTTTTGTATGGCGAAAAGCTTTGCCGACGCTGGCGCACAATTGGCGCTCGTAGACTTAAACGGGGACCGACTGGTAGAGGCTAGGGAATCACTTACAGCAAGCAGCGGCGCAACCGTCCGCGCGTATAAAGCAAACGTGGCAGACGAGGCGGAGGTGGAGCACCTGTTTGGACGCATCGGTAAGGACTTTGGCTCTTTACATGGTGTCGTAACCAACGCCGGTGTGACGCGAGATGGTCTGATGCTCAAGGCCAAAGACGGCAAAGTCACCTCCAAAATGAGTCTGTCTTCGTGGCAAACAGTAATTGATATCAACCTGACGGGGGTCTTTCTGTGTGCTCGCGAAGCGGCTGCGAAAATGGTTGAGCTCGGGTGTAAAGGTGTGATTCTCAATATCTCTTCGGTGTCCCGGGCCGGGAACATGGGCCAGACCAACTACTCCGCCAGTAAGGCCGGTGTTGCCGCCATGACCGTTACATGGGCCAAGGAACTGGCACGGTTCGGAATCCGCTGTATGGGCATTGCGCCCGGATTCATGAATACAGACATGGTGGCTTCAATGAAGCCGGAAGCGCTCGAAAAGATGACGGCAATGATTCCGTTAAGGCGCCTAGGAGCGCCCGACGAGATCGCTAGTACGGCGCGCTTTATTTTCGAGAACGACTACCTTACCGGCCGGGTAATAGAAACCGATGGCGGAATTCGGTTGTAATGGGTAGGGCCGGGCTGGCATTCACGCTTGCGTGTACGCCAGCTGAGACAACGAAGATACCCGGGTGTAAAAGCCGAACGAAAAAAAAGGGGCTTTGCCCCTTTTTGTATCGCCCTTTTTTAGAGAGACAGCGGCGTCGCCATCGATCAACCTGGAATGCGAAGCAAAGCCGTAGAACGCTAGCCTAGCTCCCTGTCCATGATGTGCTCGTCGAGAACCTCAAGCAGCGAGAGGACGCCGTTTTCGTTATCAGACTCGGCTTTTTCCCGGTACTCCTCCACCAGATCTTTAAGATTCGGTGGATCTCCGACTACCAGAATACCCCCCATCACAGCGCCCCAATGCGGTGTGCATTTGTAGACGACTATGCCGGGCACGTCGAAGGCCAATTCGACGTCTTTACCTAGATCGGTATAGATCTTTTCCTGTCCCTCAGGAACGTAGCCGTCAACAGTTTCAAAGTTATGACCCGACATCTTTCGGAAGTAAATCGTTTGGCCCGCGTCGACGAACATCGTTATGGGGTCAAAACTCGCCTGCTTGGCGGTGATCAGCCTGGAACCGGTTGGAACTGGCGGTGGAATATCTCCGTGCGCAGACGCGTTGCGCAAATCAAAGGTTAACACCGCTCCAAGTAGACCAAGTGTCGCTAGCGGGACCAGTAGTATGGCACGCATAAATGTTCCTCGTTGTTTTCGTTAGGTGTTCGGGGAGTATAGTGATCGGTGGGTGCAGGCCCAATTCGCCAATGGTCCAAAGAAAGGAGGGCCAATAGTCGTAGAGTGGTAGCAACTCCTAGTCTACCCACAGGCATAAAAAAACCGCCCTTTTTTTAATCAAAGGGCGGTTCAGTTGTGCGGTCGCCGAAGACCGCTATGCGGGATCGTAGCCGACGGCTGTTATCTAGATGCCACTCGGCTGCCGCTTGGCAGCTTGAAGGTCCAGACAGATCCGCCCTGGTTGAAGTTCTTAACCTCTTTGGCGACGTCACCTCCCCAAAGAGGAACCGCACCGCCCCATCCAGAGACTACGGACAAGTACTGCTCACCGTCCATCTCCCAGGTTACGGGCGATCCGACCACACCCGATCCGGTGTTGAATCGATACAGCATCTCGCCAGTTTTTGCATCGAACGCCATGAGATAGCCTTCTGGATTGCCGGTGAACACCAGTCCGCCCGCCGTAGCAAGAACCCCGCCCCATAGTGGAGCTTTGTTCTTGTAGCTCCAGACGATCTCGCCGGTCTTCGGATTTACTGCCTTGAGAGCCCCTACGTGATCATCAAACAGAGGCTTGATCGTAAAGCCAGCACCAAGGTAAGCCGCACCCTTTTTGTAGGCAACAGGCTCGTTGTAAATCGTCATGCCCCACTCATTAGAGGGAACATAGAACAGCTCGGTTTGCTTGCTATAGGCGATGGGCATCCAGTTTTTGCCGCCGAGGAACGAAGGCACAGCCCAGATCTCTTCGCCTTTGCCCTCTCCTGGCTTGCCTGGGCGATTCGCTTCGTTGTAGACCGGCCGGCCGTCATCTCCGATTCCATCAGCCCAGTTGATATCCGATACAAACGGGAACGCTCGAATGAAATCGCCATTTTCACGATTGAGCACGTAGAAGAAGCCGTTGCGGTCGGCCGTGCCGGCTGCCTTGATCTTCTTACCATTCTCCTTGTAGTCAAAGGACACAAGCTCGTTCACACCGTCGTAGTCCCAACCATCGTGAGGCGTCGTCTGGAAGTGCCACACAATTTTGCCGGTATCAGGATCGATCGCTAGTCGAGAGGAACTGTACAGGTTGTCTCCGGGACGCAGGTGTGAATTCCACGGGGCTGGATTTCCGGTACCAAAAAACACCAGATCCACGTCCGGATCATAGGTGCCTCCGTTCCAGGTCGCCGCGCCACCCGTTTTCCACATATCGCCAGGCCATGTGCGGCCAGCTTCACCACCGGTAATGCCGTTTTCCTTACCTTTAAGGTAACCCATATGACCTTCAACGGTTGGTCGTGACCAAATCAGTTCACCCGTTTTGGCGTCACGAGCTTCAACCTTTCCGACGATACCAAACTCACCACCCGATACGCCGGTTATGACCTTACCCTTAACGATCAGCGGCGCAGCGGTGTTGGAGTAGCCAGCCTGATAGTCGCCAAGCTTTTTCTTCCAGACCGGCTTACCCGTTTTCTGGTTAAGTGCTACCAACTTCGCATCCAGAGTTCCGAAGATGACCAGATCGTCGTAGAGCGCGGCTCCGCGATTGATCACATCACAGCAGGGCATGATCCCCTCGGGCAGGCGTGCTTCGTACTGCCAGAGTTCCTCACCGGTCCGTACGTCGACTGCATAGAGTCGGGAATAGGACCCAGTAACGTACATGATGCCGTCATGAATAAGCGGCTGCGACTCCTGACCACGCTGCTTCTCACCGCCCAGCGAGAATGCCCACACGGGCTGAAGCGACTTAACAGTGTCGGTATTCAGGTCGTCCAGAGGGCTGTAGCGCTGACCGCGCGTGCCGAGGCCATAGCTTAAGACGTCATCGGTTGTCTTTTGATCCTTAAGAATATCGCGGTTGGAAACACCGGCCGACGCTTGAGACGCAAGTCCAAGCGCTAACGCGGCTGCGACCGCGCCGGCTAATAGGCTACTTGCCTTTTTTTCGTTCACTTTCATCACAGAGCTCCTGTTGAATTATTAGCCAGCGGTACAAGCCTATGCGCGAGATTGCGCATGTGAACACCTTGTATAGAGGAATCTACCCAATCGGACTGTGACTGTAATGTGAATCACTGCCCGCGGTGTCGGCTTCTTCTTGGCCTTGTAAGATACCGCTCGCTTCGGATCGTCCGGTTCACAGACTCTCCTCAGCGACTTCTTATAGTTCTCTCACGATTCGGAGTATTGCAAGCCTGAAGCGTCGCAACCACTACACCTATGGCGCGACACTACTGTACTTTGGTAGTGACTTTAGCCGAGGTTGGCCGACAGACAAACAACCGCCTATGTTCAGACAGAAAATTCTCGAAAGACACGGCCACGAAATGCTAGCCGACACCACCGCTGTTCAGCGCAAAAGCTCTGCTGTGAGCGGCGGCTAGTGCGTTAAGACCCAATCGACGGCCAGCAAACCAATCCAACGCCGTCAAATCAACACGACGCCCCCAAAGACGCCCCAAAAAAGGTGGCGGCCTGAGTTGTGAATAGATGGGAACTGATGAAGGATGGAACTCAAGCGCGCCGCCGTACCGTACGAGCCGTACTTATCCGAAAAGCACAATTCACCAACAGACCGAAAACCGCGTAGGTCACCGGGAGCAATCGCCAAAAACCGTTCACTCCTCAAACGGCGACGGAACTGCGTAAGACAGACCCAGAGACTCAAACAACTTCTCCATACGGCCATCCAGAATAGCTGCAGAGAGCTCGTCTTCTATGGCATAAGCGAGTTGCCGATGGGTGTGTTTAACCGCAGCACCGATATCCCAGGAAAGCCGACCGATACTTTGCAGCCCGTCGTCATCGATATCGAAGTTGCCATCATGCTCCCGCAATCCCCACTCTACCTGGCCACGCATACCCACAATCGCGCTCAACTCGCCGGCTTTAAACTCCTCGGCAGCACCTTGAAGCGTATGAAAATGGGCCACATTAGGGCGAATCTGCCCGTTGAACTCACCCGATAGATATAGATCCGGCAGACTATCGATCTCGACCCCAATTTTCTGAAAGCGGAAGATAGCGAGGTTTCTTACAGTGCCGGTCTTTTCCAGATCGCGGCCTATCGCCCATGATTCCGCCTGATAAGGACCAAACATCACCACGTTTTCATGCTTCGGCAGACCATAGCCGTCGACAGCGTAGGAATACTCGCGGTCGTAGGGCACACGTAGCATCACATCAGCAACCGAGCCATCGAAGACGCTACCACGCCATACGTTATTGCGAAGGTCATCCTCCAGACCTTCATCCGCCGTGATCCAGAACCAGCGCGGCTCTACACCAAGACCTGAAGCGATTAGCCGACCGACTTCAATATCGATTCCGGCAGCCTCCCCTCCTTCGTTCTCGTAGGAATACGGCGGGAAATCCTTATACACACCGATCTCGATAAATCCCGATTCGAGCACGTCATCAAGGGTGCGATCTTCGGGGTCTTTATTTGTCAAAGACCAATCGGTTTGCCCTTGTGAGGGATATGAAAACAGGAGCGAACTTGCGATAAGCACGGCTACTAATGCGTAATGATGCGCCGGCGCAGAGTAAGGGTGGGGTAAAAGTACAAAGAGGTTCATAGAATCATCGGGCAGAAACAGTCTATTTGAGTTTAACGCATCAGAAAGCCTGACCGCAGCCGGTTGCGGGCGATGGACTGCATTACGAACCGTGGCGCATTCTAGCAGCGGTCACGGGCAAACCTACGATTGTGAGAGCGCATGCGCAAACGTCATTGCGAGCGCACGCCGATGCCAATAGCATGTGAGAGGATGACGGCACATTAGGGTTTCGTGCCCCAGGTAGTTCTTGCCGAAATCGGTAAATGAATCGATAAAAAATGTCGCAGCAGTTTCTTCAAGTCTGGTCACTAACGAGGCGAGTATCGCGAGCAAAGGTCGCGCCGATCCCGCGCAACCGCCGCGAACGGCGGCGCTTTACAGCTGCCTGTGGATTGGCTGAAGCAGAGCCGGGAAATGGAAGCATCGACCGCCAGGTATGTCTCGATCTGACAGGCTTTGGTACGGCGGTGGCAACGGTCTTTTACGCTTTCGCACTCCTTGCGGTATCGGCCCATACAAAGGCGCGGGAAACGGCCGATGTGAATCCAGAAAGTACCGTCACCAATATTAAAATGCTCTACCTGGAGGAGTACCAGGAACGGCCACCGGCTCTATCGAACATCTTCCCAAGACCGGAAGACCAAGGCGAGCAGGGCGCTCACCTCGGCGTCGCGGACAGCAACACGACCGGTCGTTTTCTGCGGCAGCGCTACGACATCAGCGTGTCTCGCGTGGCTGATCAAACTGCCGCACTCCAGTCTGCCCGAAGTTCTGTGGATGCGGGCCTGGCTTTTATTCTTGCGAACGTCAGCGCCGAAACGGCGCTGCTACTAGCCCGCGACAGTTCGATTAGCGGAAAGGCTGTGGTGTTCAATGTGGGCAGCACCGAGGATCAGCTGAGAGCCACGCAATGCACGACTGGGCTACTTCACACCATTCCCAGTCGCGCCATGCTCACGGATGCGCTGGCTCAGTTTCTGATTCGGCGTAAGTGGCAGAAGTGGCTTCTGCTTACCGGCCCCCAGGAGGCGGACAAAGCTTGGGTTACCGCAATGAATCGGTCGGCCAAGCGGTTCGGCGGAAAGATCACCGATGAGCGCACCTGGTCGTTCAATACGGATCTCCGGCGAACAGCACAGCAGGAACTGCCGCTGTTCACTCAGGCGCGAAGTTACGATGTGGTGCTGGTCGCCGATGAGATAGGTGATGTCGGTGAATATGTTTCTTACAACACCTGGCTACCGAGACCGGTTGCAGGAACGCAGGGGCTCGTCCCGGTAGGCTGGCACCGGGTTCTGGAGCAGTGGGGTGCAAGACAGCTGCAGAACCGGTTTCAGGAACAGGCCGGACGCACGATGAACGATGTCGACTATGCCGCCTGGGTCGCGGTTCGTGCGATCGCCGAAGCCGTAACCAGGAGTAAAAGCACGCAACCCGCAGCGGTTTACCGCTACCTCTTGTCCGGCGACTTCGAACTGGCGGCATTCAAGGGACGCAGTCTCAGTTTTCGATCCTGGAATGGCCAGCTGCGACAGCCCATTCCCCTTGTTCAACCACGTGCTATGGTGAGCCAGTCCCCGCAGGAAGGCTTCTTGCACCCGCAAACTGAACTCGACACCCTTGGATACGATGCCCAGGAAACTAATTGTAGTTTTGAGACTTCTTTATGAATCTAGTGAGTAACGTACAAAGAACGTGCGCCAGCGCTTCGGTCGGCGTTTGCCTGATGACGGTAAGCCTGGCTGCGTTCACCGAAACCGCCTACGTTTCTAACGAAAAAGACAACACGATCAGCCTCATCGATATCGATACCTTAAGTGTCGTGGAAACGTTGGAAGTCGGCATGCGACCGCGGGGCATCACGTTTAACAACGATTTTACCCAGCTCTACATCTGCGCCAGTGATTCCGACGCGGTACAGGTGATGGACGTCGCCAGCCGCAGAATCGTTTCAGATTTACCGTCCGGGGAGGACCCAGAGCAGTTCGCATTGCACCCCAACGGGAGAAATCTCTACATTGCCAACGAAGACAATGCGATCGTGACGGTGGTGGATACGACCGAAAAAACAGTGATTGCCCAGGTGGATGTGGGAGTCGAACCGGAAGGCATGGCGGTCAGTCCCGACGGGCGCTGGGCCGTGAACACGTCTGAGACCACCAACATGCTGCATTGGATTGACACTGAGTCTCATGAGCTGGTCGACAACACACTGGTGGGCCAACGCCCGCGACACGTCGAATTCACAAACGATGGCAGCACACTGTGGGCGTCTTCCGAGATAGGCGGTACGGTAACGGTGATCCGAGTCGAGGACCGGGAGGTTCTCGAGACGATTGAGTTCAAAATCCGAGGTGTGCACCGAGATCGCATCCAGCCAGTGGGCGTGAAGCTGACCGAAGATGGACGCTATGCATTCGTTGCCCTTGGGCCTGCCAACCACGTTGCCGTCGTCGACGCCAGAACCTATGAGGTCCTGGACTACATCCTCGTCGGACGGCGAGTCTGGCATCTTGCGTTTGCCCGCGATGAAGAGCTGCTTCTCACTACTAACGGCGTCAGCGGCGACGTTACCGTGGTTGACGTCGACGAGCTGAAAGCCATCAAGACGTTGAAGGTTGGACGCTACCCCTGGGGAGTGGCGGTAGCCCCCTGACCAATAACTCGCAGCGCCCGACGGTGGATCCTTGGATCGGCCACTGCAGTATCTGTGTTTGTTCTTAGTGGTACTTGAGGATGATGGGTCTCCGGTAGTGGATACAGTGAACAATTCCGGGGATAGAAGCGGGGGAAGCACCGGAGTCAGCGCGGCGATAGACTCCGGCAAGACCACCGAAACAGGTGCCGGGCGGACTGAGATCGCCGTTCGAGCCAGCGGAATCACTCACCGCTACGGAAAGAAAGTCGCGCTGGACAGCGTAGAGTTCGAGCTCCACCGCGGTGAGTTCCTGGCACTCCTGGGCCCCAATGGTTCGGGTAAAACCACGTTGTTCTCGCTGCTGACCCGTTTGCTGGTAGCCGATTCGGGCCACATTGATTTATTCGGCCATCGCATCGAGCGCGCGCCGGCGAACACCCTATGCAGGCTTGGTGTCGTCTTTCAGCAGCCTACTCTTGATCTCGATCTGACGGTGGAGCAGAACCTGAGCTATCACGGTGCGCTTCAGGGGCTGAGTAAGAAGGAGGTTCGCTCGAGAGCCGGGCTGGAGCTGGAACGACTTGCTTTAGGTGACCGGGCGCACGATCGTGTCCGCAGTTTAAACGGAGGGCACCGGCGTCGTGTCGAAGTAGCACGCGCGTTACTGCACAGGCCAGACCTGCTCCTATTGGACGAAGCCAGTGCAGGGCTTGATTTTGGGACTCGCACCAGCCTCTACGAGCACGTGCGTGCACTCTGCGATGAGCGCAATCTGGCGGTACTCTGGACAACTCACCTGGTTGAAGAACTCAGGCCCCACGATCAGACGCTCGTCTTACGCGATGGCAAAATCCAGGCAAGGGGAACCCTCGCCTCTCTGGCCGAAGAACATGGCTCAGGCAACATCAACCAGGCTCTCGCTGCCCTGACATCGGGAGACACCCCGCCATGAGGTCCGCTGCCTTCACCCGCGGATTCCTGGGAATACTCGAACGCGAGTTTTTGCGCTTTGTTCAGCAACGCTCACGTTTTTTCTCAGCCCTGGTGAGACCGATGCTGTGGTTGGTCGTTTTCGCCGCCGGCTTCCGTGCTGCCCTCGGCATCGCCATCATTCCTCCGTACGAAACCTACATCACATACGAGGTCTACATTGTGCCCGGCCTGGTGGGCATCATTCTGCTTTTTAATGGGATGCAGAGTTCCCTTTCGATGGTGTACGACCGAGAGATGGGCAGCATGCGCGTGCTACTGACCAGCCCACTTCCTCGTGGCTTTTTGCTTCTTAGCAAGCTTTTTGCTGGAGCTTTTGTTTCGCTCCTGCAGGTCTATGCGTTTCTTCTGCTCGCCCGGGCCTTTGACGTAACGCCGCCGTGGATCGGCTATCTCGCCGTGTTCCCCGCAGCATTGCTGGGTGCGTTGATGCTGGGTGCTCTGGGATTGTTACTATCTTCGCTGATCCGCCAACTCGAAAACTTTGCCGGCGTCATGAACTTTGTGGTCTTTCCAATGTTCTTTCTGTCTTCAGCCTTGTATCCCCTATGGAAGATGCGCGAAGCAAGCGAGGTGATCTATTACCTGTGCCTGGGGAACCCTTTCACCCACGCCGTCGAGCTGATTCGGTTTGCTTTGTATGGTGATTTCAACAGCGATGCGTTTCTGATAACGGCGGGCGCGACCGTTGTCCTCAGTATCGCTGCCATTATTGGATTTGATCCTGGGAAAGGGTTGTTGCGGAAGGCGACTGGCCGGGGTTGACAACAGTCACGGCGGGGCAAGAACAGGCAGCATGGCCACTCATTTCGATGGCCGCACACGACCAAAATGGTGCAAAAAAACGCATTAGCCCCAAAATGATCATTACGCTATAGTTCGGTGGTAGTAGCTAACTAGTCACTACGTCTCGGTACAAGTGGATCGAAGCTCTCGTGGAAGGCGAGTTGGACAAACAGCCTCACGTTTTTGGTGACAGCCAACAAGTTGCAGAGACAACTCAGGCGAACATCAAGCGATAGGTGCTAATAAGTGTTGGCGAGCTTTGACAGTTCACTTGAATACCGCAAGCGGCACCGTGGTCACCCAGTGTGCGGGTGATCGTCGGGGTGTTGATGGCTCTTGGAAGAGCAGTTAGAAGAGCAATCTACCCTGGTGTTAGCGAGTGCTTGGAAATACTTCTGAGCGAGCGGTTTGTTGATCGAGGCACAACACGGGGGATAAAAATAACGTGTACCAGATACTTGTAGCTGACGATCACCCGATGATCCGCGAAGCGATTGCGTCGCAGATTACCGATAACTTCGAAGACACGACAGTGGCAGAGGCTGAGGATCTGGCTAGCGCCATGTCCTACGCTGAGCAAAATCCAGACACTGATCTCATCCTGCTTGACCTGAACATGCCGGGAATGGAGGGGCTGAACGGCATTGTCTCTCTGCGATCAAACTACCCAGACATACCGGTAGTCGTCGTGTCCGCTGAGGAAGATAAAAACATCGTTCTCAACGCCGTCACCTACGGAGCCGTGGGCTTCATCACCAAGTCGATGTCGCGCGAAAAAATAACTGAGGCGATCCGGCAGATTCTCGACGGACAAATATATCTGCCACCCGATATCATCAGAAAGGCGGCCAAGTCCGATAATGGTCGATCAGACAGAAACGGAAACAATCGGCTCGATCCGGAACTGATTGCAAGCTTTACGCGGCGACAGCTGTTGGTCTTTGAACACATGGCGAAGGGTCAGTCCAATAAGGAAATCGGATACCAGCTGCATATTGCTGAGACGACTGTGAAGGCTCACGTCTCGGCAATTTTGCGAAAGCTCAACGTTCACAGCCGTCTTCAGGCGGTGCTCTGTGCGCAGGATATAAACTTCGACCAGTACCTCAGACGACAGCACTGAAAGCTTGCACTTAGGCTTAGAGGTTGCACCTAGGCTTAGAGCTTGAACTCAGGCTCAAAGCCAGCAGTTTAGAAGCGGAGGGCTTTTCAGGTCAGAATTCGCGCCATGAGCAGCCGCAGTTTGTGTGGCTTGAGCGGCTTGTTCAAAAAGTAGAATCCACGATTGATTGCTTCCTGCCGTAGATCTTTGTTGTAGTTTGCAGTGATCATGACAACCGGAAACGAGAAACGGGAGTGATAGTTCAACGCTTCCAGAGCGTCGAAACCGGTGGTGCCACCGTCCAGTTGATAGTCGACTATCGCAATGTCTGGCGCAATGCCTGGCGCAATGCCTGGCGCAATGTCTGGTGCTATATCTGATGCGATGCCCGGCACATGCGCGACTGACTCATCTGATCGATTTTTTGTAGCAGATTCGTTTGTCGGTTCACTCGTATTAGACCCTCCTGCTTGCGGCGAGTCCTCACACCCATCGAGCAGCCGCGCTGCTGATTCAACGTCATGCGCCGACATAACCTCGCAGCCCCAGGTACCCAGCAGCGTCTCCATACCGCGACAGATATCCACGTCGTTATCCACCACTAGCACACGGCGACCCTGTAAATCCGTTTCGGGGATGCTAATTGGCGTTATAGCCGCAGATGACAAGCGACCGTAGGGGACACACACCGTAAAGGTCGATCCCTCCCCAGGGGTCGAACTTACCGAGATCTTGCAGTCGAGCACACGCGATAGACGCTCAACAATAGCCAACCCGAGACCCAGACCACGATCGTCTTGGGCGCTTGCATTGTCTAGCTGTTGGAACTCGTCAAAAATAATCCCCAGCTGCTCCTCGGGGATACCAGCGCCGGTGTCCACCACGGCGATCTCCAGACCGTGTTGCCGACGACGACACCCAAGCAAGACGCTCCCTTCTTTGGTGTACCTGAGAGCATTTGTCAGAAAATTTCGAAGAATCCGCGCAAGCAGCTGGCTATCTGTATGCACAATCGCGCTGCTTCTGACATGGCGAAACTCGAGGTGGCGCTTTTCTGCTAGAGCTGAAAACTCTGTGGCGAGGGCGTCGAGTAACTCATCGATCACGAAGTTATCCGGGACCGCCTCAACCACTCCGGCCTCAAGTTTTGAGATGTCGACCAGCATGGTAATCAGGGACTCGACATCATCTAGAGATCGACTCAGCGAGCGCACCAGATCTCCCGCTCCGTTATTCAGAGTTCGATCCTGAAGTGCCGTTGTGAACAGGCGAGCAGCATTGAGAGGTTGTAGCAAGTCGTGGCCAGCCGCGGCGATGAAGCGGACTTTCGACTCGGTCGCTTGCTGTGCCTCCTGTGTTGCTGCGAGCAGATCCTTTTCGACGAGGGCGCGCTCTGCAATCTCTCGCTGAAGTGTCTTATTGAGGTCGGTAAGCTCGCGGGTTCGCTCAAAAACCCGCTGTTCCATGTGTTGGTATGCGTACTTAAGCGCCTGGGAAGTTCGTCGCTTGTCGGTTACGTCCTGCTCAAGCGTAAAGAACCCCATGACGCTGCCATCGGCGATTCGGTGGGGAACATAGGTTTTAAAAGAAATACGTCGTCGTGAATCGGGCAGCAGATGTTCGAGCTCAAAGTTAACGGTTTCCCCGTCGAGAGCTTTCTCGATATAAGGACGATGATTTTCGAATTCCTTTTCGCCCCATACATCAGTTAGCAGCGCGCCTTCGATCTGGTCACTGGGTGTTCCGAACCAATCCTCGAACGCCTGGTTCGCAAACTCGTAACGTACGTCGCGATTAACATAGGAAATGAGCGCCGGCATTGCATCAGCAATCAGACGCAGCCGCTGCTCACTCTCGCGCAGTGCCTCGGCGCTGTGACTGCGCTCGGTAACATCGGTATAGGTAAAGATATAACCCCCGCCGGCCACTGGATGGCTACGCACATCCACAACGAGGCCGGAACTCATCGCATGCTCAAGTTCAAACTGACCGTCAACGGGGTCGAAGTCTCCGAGCACTTCATGCAGCGGTCCATCGGGCCGCGACGTGAGAGAACGGAAATCCATGCCCTGACTGACTTCGGACTGATCGATACCCAGGAGTTCAAGAAACCGGCTGTTCCAGGCCTCAAGTTGATTCTCACCATTAATCAGCGTCACACCCTGCGGCAGGTTCTCCAGTGTGGAAAGCAAGACTTCGGTCTTATGGCTTACCGCGCGCTCGCGTTCGCGTATCTCATCCACCTTTACCTGGGTGATGTCCGTGTAGACAACAGCCAAGCCACCATCGGTCGTCGGGCGTTCCGCCATCTGCAACCAGCGACCGTCGTTCATGAGAAACACGGTGTCCTGCCCGCCTTTCCCATGAGTTTGCCGGTGCACGCGCATCTTATGAGGGTCGAAGATGCCGTGCATGATGGACAGCCTGGTCAGATCACGAAGACGAGTTTCTCCGGCGATGATGGTTGCGCCCGTGTCTCTCCAGAATTCATAGAAATGGCTGTTTGCAAGTATCAGCTTTCGCTCTTCATCGAACAGGGCGATAGCGTCGGATACGCTCTCCAGCAGATCGGAGAGACGTTGATGGGTCGCTTCCTTTTCGCGGCGCGTGCGGGATAAGTCTTGCGTTGCTTCGTCCAGCCGGCTCTGCGTTTGTTCCAGCTTTTGCGTTTTGACCGCCATCTTCTCGGTCAGGACTGCAGCAGCCTGAAACGAGCTGTAAGCACTGGAGACGTTTCCCCAGCCCAGCTCCACACGACGCATCAGCACGTCATTTATGGCCGTAAGTTTGCTGTTCTGATAGCGAAGCGCTTCCAGTTCGCTTCGTAGAGCGTCTGCATCGTCGCTATCTGACGATACGGAAGTCGCCGGAGAGGTGGTCAGCACAGGAGCGCTGCTCCTGACTACCGACTGGTGCCCTATCCTACTGGTATCCTGCGTCACTAGTGTCCTGTCCCACTAGTAGGCCGGAGTACCGATCGCTAACCCGGTGAAGGTGTGATTTAGATGCAGCCCGCCGAACTGCTCGCCATAGGTATTGAAGCCCAGAACACGGTGCTTCTGATAGAGAACCGACAAGTCTTGTGCCAGGCCTTTTTGTTCCGCCTCGACAAGACGATGAATACAGTCGCAGCCGACAATCAGCTGTACGTCCCCGATGTTCTGTTTCGCCAGATCTACCATACGCGAAAAGTGGTCAAGGAGGCCCTGATCCAACAATCGGGTTAAAACCACACCGCTGTCGATCGCACAGAAAAACGTCAGACTCAGGTCATCATTGAGCTGTCGGATAGAACGCACATAGAGGTTCTCACCTACCTGAACGCCCACGGGATGTTTCGCAAAGGCGCCTTCTTTCAGATCGTCTAGTGTCAACCCCATAATGCGGCAGTACTCCGGCGCCGCCGGTTCGGCGTTTATCTCATAGACCGTTCTATTAGTCGGATCTGCGCGGGTGACCACCATTTTTTCGGTGGAAGCCTCGAAGTGATGACCCGATAAAACTTCAAAGCGACAGCGCGTATTGACCAGCAGGACTACACCGGCATGGTTGTGAAAGCGACCGTCGCTGAAGACAAATGTGTCGTCATATTTGAGACCATCTCCGGCGGAGCCGCCGATGAGTGGAACGGAGCCCAATGATCTCGCGATCGATGACAGAATGACCTCTTCCTGAACCGACATCCCATCGAGCAACGCAAAAGCAAAAGTCTGCCGTGGGGACATCGCTACAGCTCGGGTACTCAGCAGTTGCAACTTTTCCGAGAGTGCGCTTTCAAGGGACTCCGAACCGCTCGCTCGTAGGTCTTCGATAAGCAGCGCGTCGACGGCAAAGTGGCTCTTGGGCAGGCTAAAAGCAGTGATTGAATTCGATGTCAGCCCGCGCTGTGAAATCTCGCCAGCTGTCGTACAGCCGATCAGTGTAACGCCAGGAAAGCGCTGTACCAGCGCCCGACCCAGCGCGCTGAGCTCGTACTGGGGACTGCAAAAGAAAACCACGCAGGCCACATCCTGGGGTGATAGGCCCTGCGCTACTTCCAGCGCCGCCAACTCTGGATTGGATTGGTTGCTGTGGGCGGTATGAACGCGATCTAGCCGTCTGACCCTCGACCATGCGGGGGTCTGCGGGTCTTCGGCATGCAGATGGCGCTGTCGGCCACGTTCTAATTGTGTCGAGTTCAGCATGCTTTTGTCCGTGTTTGGTTTTGCTTGCATTGCAACCCCTGACACAGGCTCGACCGAGTCCTCTTCCGACAGCAACTCTGCCATACACGTGTAATCGACACGGTTGTAATGGCTTGCGGCCGCACCGTCTCCTGGTGTGTCGGAATACGCCGGCTGCGTAGACAAAGACTGGATAGAAACCGGCTGCACGTAAACGGAGCAGGCCGAATCGGAATGATCGATAGAGTCGGGCGCTGGATCAACCAACGTATCGGGCTCATGCGCTTTGGCATCAGACACGTCAGGCACAACCGCATCGTTCTCGATTGCAGTGGAAGACGTGCCGGAAATGTTGTCTGACACAGTCTCAGTGGCACACGAGCCGGCGACTGCGGAGTCGCGCAGGTATTGCTGCATTCTTATATTCCCCCGGTACTCTCGAAAGTATAGCAACTTGGCCGAATTGTGTAGTACTTAAGTGTCTATCACCCCTTCTAAAAGTTTAGGTAACTTATCCAAAAGTCTTTGCCGGGTGTGAAGCACCGTCTCCGAAGCGAAGTCCAAATCATCAGAGAACGGTACGGTAAAGGTATGGATTATCGTACTGGGGCTTTCCCCCAGAAACAGTAACTTATCCGAGAGCGCCAGGGCTTCGTCGAGATTGTGTGAGACCAGCACTACAATGGGTTGATGCTGCTGGCAGTAGCTGCGCAGTAGAGCGTGCATCTCGCGCACTGCTGGCTCGTCCAGCGATGCAAAAGGCTCGTCCAAAAGTAGCAACTGCGGCTCGTGCACCAGCGCACGTGCCATAGCTACCCGACGCTGCATTCCACCCGACAACTGGTTTGGGAAGGAATCTGCCACCTCCGCAAGCCCTACACTATGCAGCGCAGCTGTAGCGCGCCCCCTGTCACCCTCGCAGGCCAGGGCGACATTGCGAGCCGCAGTCAGCCACGGCATTAGCCGTGCATCCTGGAACAGGAACGCGGTTCTTAAGAACTGTGCGTCACAATCCAGGTCGCCGTCGTATTCATGATCTAGGCCCGCAACGATTCGCAGTAGTGTTGTCTTTCCCGCACCGGATGGACCGACAATCGCCGTAAAACTCCCGGGCATCAGGTTAAGCTGGACGTCTCTGAGAACGGGCGTCGAGCTGCCCCGAAAGCCTTTCTGTTTGAGTCGCAGGTGAATCATATGCGCCAGCGCATCACGGACCGCTCCCAGGGTCGCAGGATCAGCCCTTCGATGCAGAGGATGACAACAACAAAAGCGAAGGAGTAAGCCAATACTCCCTCAATGTCGAAATACTGGAAGAACACACCCAGCTTGAAACCAAGTCCATCACTGCAACCAAGCAACTCGACAACAAGAACAATCTTCCAAACCAGTGCAAGACCGGTTCGTGTCGCGGCAAGAAAGTAGGGATAAAGCTGTGGCAGATAGATACTGAGCAAGCGACGAGATAGGGACAAACCGTACACGCGACCCACTTCGAGCAAGTCTGAATTTATGGCTCGTACACCCTCGCGGAAAATCACGGTCATATTGGGCACTTTGTTCAGCAGTACGGCAATGACGACTGCGCGTTCGGTCAGGCCAAACCACAAGAAGCTGAGGATGATGACAACAAGTGCAGGTACGTTGAGAAAAACCGTCAGCGGACCATCCAGCGCTACATCAACCTTATTCGAGCTCCCCATGACCATTCCGAGAATCAGCCCGACAATCATGGCAATGCTGAAGCTTATAAACACCCGCCTCAGCGTCACCAGTAAGTGCCTCTGAAGTTCGTCGGCTTGCCACTGTTCCGTTATGCGGACAAAAACCTGCTGGGGTGATGGGAGCAGGTCGGGGGAGAACAACGCCACACACAGCTGCCATATGACGAAGAAGCCAGCCACCGAAGCGAGTCTCGAAACAGGTACCGCGTACCGCAAAAGTCAGTCGATCCCGTCGAGATCAAAGTCCAGCCAAAATATCGATTCGTCGGCTATCTTGTTCTTCTCTGAACTAGACACACCTTCTCGATTGCCGGATGGCTGTTCATTGAGACGCTGCCTTACTACCCTAGCAACTTCGTTGATATTGCGCCTATCCTCGGAATCGAAGCTCCGTGGAATCCCTTGTCGATAGCTATCTCGCAAGAGACGAAACTCTTCCTCGTTAGCAACATTCATAAGACTCCGAATTGCCTGCCAGGCGCTATCGTCAGTTAAGAGACGTCGCTTCGCCTGGAATGAAGCACCCAAGAACGCATTAACCAGCTCTGGCGACTGGTTGGCATACGCCTTGGAAAAGACCCACCCAAGAATGGGGACATCAGCGCTTAAGCCGACAGATGAAAGCACTTGCGCCGGTGAGATCACCTGTCTGAACCCAACGGCCTTCAATCGTGCTGCGTAGTGCCAGTAGGTAAGTACGGCGTCCAACTGTCCATCTTTAGCCAGAGCGCTGAGCAAGGGAGGCGCGCCATACTTGGGTCGGCTGAGCCTCTCCAGAGACAGCTGCAATGTGACTTGTGCGTAGTTCTGCAGGAGCAACCAGGCTTTGTCTTCTGCCCCGCCAGCGACCCCAATAGTGCGACCCCGAAGGTCAGCGATGCCGGTTATAGGTGAATCCGCTGGAACCAGCAGTTCAGCGATCGCAGTCGAGTAAGGGAAAAAATAGTAGTCCCGACCTGCCTCTCGCTGCTTATCAACCCACAGCCAATCGCTGACGGTAAAGTCCGCGGCACCAGCCTGTAGAGCGATCAGAGACGCATTGGGTGATACGCGGGGAACGATCTGGATCGTGAACCCATTTTGCTCATCGAGCTTTAACCGTCTTGCAAGTTCAAGCTCCCAGTTTGCCGTCCCATACTGGAGGGCCGCGATTCGAACCACGGGTAACGGGCCGTTCGTCGCTGCGTACGATCCCGAGGTGTAGCCCGTCAGCAGCAGTAGCAGCAGAGCCCGACAAAAATTCAAGGCCAGCATCGCTATCCGACTGCAAGCAGGTCCCTGGCGTTCTTCATGTTTCTGAAGGTCATCTGCGTTGGCAGTGGTTGCCGTGTATTTGCGAGCTCAACCGCCTCATCAATCTTCACCCGGTCCGCGGACTTAGTGCAGACCGGGTCGGGATTAGTCGCATCCCCCGTGAGCAGATATGCCTGGCAGCGGCAGCCACCGTGATCCTTGTGCTTTTCGGGACAACTTCGGCACGGCTCCTGCATCCAGTCGTGCCCCCGGAAAGCATTAAAGGCCTGGGATTTAAACCAGATCTCCTCGACCGTCTCGTCGCGAACGTTGGGAAACTCCATAGGCAACGCGGCAGCACTGTGGCAGGGCAGCGCAGAACCATCCGGAGCAATGGTCAGAAACATCGACCCCCAGCCGTTCATACAGGGCTTGGGCCGATCTTCAAAATAGTCGGGAACCACGAAGTAGATGGTCATGCCATCAGGATTCTTGCGGCGGTAAGCATTGGTTACCGCTTCGGCCTTTTCGAGTTGAGCCCGGCTGGGCATCAACGCGTCCCGGTTTTTCAACGCCCAGCCGTGATACTGGGTATTGGCAAGTTCTACGTAGTCGGCCTGCAGTCGCTCGGCAAACCCAAGGATGTCTTCGACTTGATCTATATTGTGCCGGTGGATGACAAAGTTAAGAACCATGGGGTAGCCATGCTCCTTTATCGCCCGGGCCATCTGCATTTTCTGCGCGAAAGCTTTTGCACTTCCAGACAGCAACTCGCTTACTTCTGGATCGCTTGCCTGAAAGCTTACCTGTATGTGGTCAAGCCCGGCCTCGCGCAGCGCGGCGATGCGCTCCACATCCAACCCCAGGCCAGAGGTAATCAGGTTGGTGTAGTAACCGAGCGACCTCCCGCTATCGACCAGTTCCTCCAGATCGCGACGGACGAGCGGCTCACCGCCCGAAAAACCGAGTTGGGCAGCACCCAGCTTGCGGGCCTGCTTTAGGACCGAGATCCAGGTCTCGGTATCCAGTTCCTTTCGGGCCGATATTAGATCGATGGGATTAGAGCAGTACGGACACTGCAGCGGACACCGATAGGTAAGCTCGGCGAGCAACCACAAGGGTGGGGTAACAGTGAACTGATCACTGCTGATTAAATTCGATCCAACGCTTGTCATGGGCTATCTTCAGAAACTCATGGGTATCGCTGGGCAAGCTCTCGGCTTCCGGGAACTTGTTTTGCAACTCAATGATGATGTCATCAATGGTCTTATCGCCGTCGCAGCAGGAGAGGATTTCTCCCGCACTCCCGTTCAGCTTAATCATTCCTTCGGGATACAACAAAACGTAGGACTCCTGTGCGGGCTCCCACTGAAAGCGGTAGTGCGTTCGTATGGCTGGCACAGAAGCGGGGTCAAGTTCCACTCAACCAGCCTCCGCGAGCTGCCTGGCTCTTTGGTTCGGGTTCAGATCGGGGCTTGCTGTGCTTGAACTCTGCGCAATTTCGCCTGTAGCTCCATCTTCTCCCAAGTCTTTTCCTCCGCCTTCTCCCATACCTTCATCTTGACCTTCGCAGCTATGGAACGGTGGTGTGTTATGAACATACGCCATGGTCATGGCATCGAGCATCGTCCAAAGAATATTCAGCTTAAACTGAAGAATATCCAAAGCCTTAGCTTGCAGTTGTGGGCTGGTGAAGTGATCGAGGGTAATTTGCAGCCCGTGCTCCACATCGCGTCGGGCTTCACTCAAGCGCTTACGGAAATAGGATAATCCCTGGTTTTCGATCCAGGGATAATGTTCAGGCCAGCTGTCTAGTCGGCTCTGATGAATCTCCGGAGCGAACATCTCCGTTAGCGATGAACACGCGGCCTCCTGCCAGGTGGCACTGCGTGCAAAGTTGACGTATGCGTCCACTGCAAATCGAACACCCGGTAGCACATAACGCTGATCTTCGACCTCTTCACGCGTGAGCCCTACCGCCTCGCCCAGCTGCAACCAGGCTTCGATGCCGCCCGGATCCTCGCCAAAACCATCGTGATCCAGAATTCGCTGCACCCAGTGAGCCCGTACCTCGCGCTCGGTACAGTTCGCCATGATCGCAGCGTCTTTGCGAGGAATCTGAATTTGATAGTAATAGCGGTTGGCTACCCAACCCCGTATCTGCTCAGCCGATAGTTCGCCGGCATACATGGCTTTATGGTACGGGTGATGAATATGATAGTAGCGGCTCTTCGCTCGAAGTCGTTCCTCGAACTCCGATCGCGACCACGAAGTCTCTGGTACGTCGGTACTCGGTGCGGGCATCATTGTTTAGGGTGACCTTGGGTGTAGCGCACAGGTTTATGGTTGGTTTTCCAGACGGTTTTTTCGAGCGCGTAGTAGTTGATGTGCGGTCGATTAAGTCAATTTCGCAGCAAAACGTTAATCAGCCGCCGCGCTCGATCTAATGAACGTCCGCAAAAATCGGCTTGCTGTCTGCCTCACTACCCCCTTCATCCCAGCGCGGATGGTTGGAATCAATGGAGGCTGCTTCTTCAAGAAAACCCCGCTGTTCAAAGCTGAGCGAGTCTTCAAAAGATCTGCCTGGCGCAGTCAGATCGATCTCCATACCGTCGTAGGCTACTTCGAAACCTGCATTTTCGACCGTGTAACGCTGCGAAGAATCGTCGATCAAAATTGGATTCGTGTTATTGATGTGAATGAGCACCTTGCGCTGCGAACTGAGCGGTTTCAGCTTTTCAATCATGCCATCCGGACCCGATTGTGGTAGATGACCCATCTCTTGCGCTAACTTCGAACCGACTCCCGCAACAATCATTTCATCCTCCTGCCAAAACGTGCCGTCGACCATTACGCAATCACACTTCTGCATGATGGCGAGAAGGCTCTCGTCGACGTCACCGAGACCTGGCGCATAAAAAAGCATGCGTTGTTCCTTTAGGTCTTCGATGATCAGGCCGATGTTATCGCCGGGATGAGGATCGTTGCGGTGGGGAGAATACGGGGGAGCTTTGCCGGTGAGTGGCACGGCGGTTAATCGGATGGAATCGATGCCTTCGACGTAAAAACTGCTGCCATCGATCGCCAGTATATTTTCCTGCATACCCCCATTCCAGCTCTTGAGCATCGGAAAAACAGGAAATCCGGTGCTCAAGTCCTGACGGACCATCTCGGTGCAGTACACCGGGAGTGGGCAACCTTCTCGGAGCATCAGCAACCCACTCGTGTGATCGATCTGACTATCGACAAGGACGATGGCCTGGATTCCAGTCCCTCGGAGACCTCGAGGATGGATCGCGGGGAAGTCCTCTAGCTGGGCACGAATATCGGGCGATGCATTGATTAGAATCCACCGCTCGCCATCCGCACTGACCGCGATCGAGGATTGGGTGCGAGGGGTCGCTTTAATTTTGCCGGTTCTTACACCGTAGCAGTTAGTACAATTGCAGTTCCACTGAGGGAACCCGCCACCTGCTGCTGAACCAAGAACGTGTACGCGCATCGTTTTGTGTTGTTCTTATCGTAAGTTTCAGGGGCGCGGGCGGCCAATCGAAGCGCGGAATGGCGGATTGGTGTAACGAAAGAACGACGATTGGAACTTTAATAGCCGCTACAATAGCCGCTACCACCTTCGTCTAATCGCCGATAACCGTGTGACCGGGAAACGCTCGTCCGAACACACGTTCTCTAGTTGCCTGTCATTCCCGCACTATCGAACCACGTAAACGAGCAACTGATGTCAACGCCGCACTGGATAATCACGCCGTAGCTTCCGACGGTCAGCAAATCTCTGCTTCATTGATCAGCAGACCATCGCCCAGCCTCGAACGGTAGAAATCAGTCAAAAGATTACGCTAAGGAGTTCCAACCGTGCCGTGTATAAAAATGGAAGACCCGGAACCAGTTTGTACCGGTCCCGGGTCGGTGCGGTCCGTATCAGCGAACGCTGAAGTACATAGTGACTTCGAAGCCGACACGAAGATCTACGAATTCTGGCTTAGTCCACATGGTAGTTCACCTTCTAGTAAGAGTTTTAATAATCTAGCTAAGTCATACGCGACAGCAAAGACTAATCGATCTTGAGATCGGTTTCACCTCAACGCGCGTTTGCGCCGCCAAGATCACGCGTGGTCACAGACAACAGCGCGCATTAGCAAGCACATCAACTAACAGTGAGATGTTAGGGGCTTACGCTTGCGCTTAACACTGTACTTTGGGATGAGATTGCTAGGCTATTGTGAGAGGCACAAACTTGCGGCCCGGAACTACTTGTGCAGTTTAGCGATGAACGTGTCCATCAGATTTTGGCGAGTTGCTTACTTTGGGAACGTTTTCATCGATAGGCCTAAGTCTCAGAATCACCCTGACCAACTAGGGAGGCTCCCTGGACTTGTTCAGAGGCTTTTTAGAACTAGCTCGAAGAGACAAACAGATATCGGAAACAGAAACCCCGAGGACAGAAGACAAAAAAAAGCCCCGGCAAACCGAGGCATCAAAAGCCGTTCCAATGGAACGGTTCACCCATGATAAGTACAACCTATCCCTACAGCGGGACCGATTGTTTTATCTCTCACTGGCGATAAGGTTACGACGCCAGGCCCTGTGGCCTACCCCCGGTCATATTCCCTAGCCGCCAGCGAGCTCCCCCAAACAGTTAGAAGAATCCGAGCGGGTTCGTGTCGTAGCTAACCAGCAGGTTCTTTGTTTGTTGGTAATGCTCAAGCGCAACCTTGTGCGTCTCGCGACCGATGCCAGACTTCTTGTAGCCGCCAAAAGCAGCATGCGCGGGATACGCGTGATAACAGTTGGTCCAGACCCGACCAGCCTTGATGGCCCGACCCATGCGATAGGCTCGGTTCATATCCCGAGACCATACGCCTGCACCCAATCCAAACTCCGTATCGTTGGCAATCGCCAGAGCCTCTTCCTCTGTCTTGAAGGTTGTGACGCCAACGACAGGGCCAAAGATCTCCTCCTGGAACACGCGCATATCATTGCTGCCCTTGAGGAGGGTGGGCTGAATGTAGTAGCCCGAGTTAAGCTCACCACCCAGATCGGCTGCGCCGCCGCCAATCAGCACTTCAGCTCCTTCCGAGCGACCGATATCGATGTAGCTCATGATCTTATCGAACTGCTCTTTGGAAGCCTGCGCGCCCACCATTGTCTCGGGGTCCAGAGGGCTGCCACGCTTGATCGCCTTGGCACGCTCAACCACTTTGGCCATGAACTCCTCGTAGATTCCTTCCTGGATGAGGGCTCGCGACGGACATGTGCATACCTCGCCCTGGTTGAAGAAGGCAAGAACGATTCCCTCAACAGCCTTGCTGATGAAATCGTCTTCCTGCTGCATGACATCGTCGAAGTAAATGTTCGGCGACTTTCCTCCCAGCTCTACCGTGCTAGGAATCAGATTTTCCGCAGCACAGCGAAGAATGTGCTGGCCCACAGGGGTGGAACCCGTGAACGCGATTTTGGCGATTCGCGTGCTGGTCGCTAAAGCCTGCCCGGCTTCTTCCCCAAAACCGTTGACTATGTTCAATACACCCGCCGGAAGTAGATCGGCGATGAGTTCCACAAGCACAAGAATCGAAGCAGGAGTCTGCTCGGCTGGCTTGAGCACAACACAGTTTCCGGCCGCAAGCGCCGGACCAAGCTTCCAGGCAGCCATCAAAATCGGGAAGTTCCAGGGAATGATCTGACCGACTACACCCAGAGGCTCATGGACATGGTATGCCACTGTTTTTGCATCGATTTCGGCCATGCTGCCTTCTTGGGCTCGCAGGCAGCCGGCGAAGTACCGGAAATGGTCTACCGCGAGCGGGATATCCGCATTGAGCGTTTCGCGAACGGCCTTACCGTTATCCCACGTCTCGGCTACCGCCAGCTTTTCAAGATTCTCTTCGATTCGATCGGCAATCTTCAGAAGGATGTTGGAACGCTCGGTTACCGAAGTGGCGCCCCACGCTGCCTCAGCCTTGTGCGCTGCATCCAGCGCCAGCTCGACGTCAGCGGCGGTCGAACGAGGGATCTCGCAGAAGCTCTGCCCATTTACGGGCGATACATTCTCAAAATAGTTTCCGTCGACCGGAGCAACCCAGTCGCCACCGATAAAGTTGCCATAACGGCTCTTAAACGACGCGATCGCGCCTGCTTCACCAGGTTGTGCGTAGATCATGATAGTTCACCAATTTTTGCGTTAATTTGAGTTATCAGCCGTCGATCGAATGATTGATCGGAATTCTGTTTACTTATAGAGATTCAGAAATCTTGCCGCGCGATTGAGACTCGAAACGAGCCTCAGAGGTCTCCCGGTCTGGCAGACTCCCGCCGCTTCTCGGCTTATCTCTTATAGCCTAAGGGTAGTCGCCCTACCGCGCCAAACTAAACTGTACTTTGGTGGTCTTGTTAGTGGGCAAATAGTACGAAAGATGTAAAACAGACGCCGCAGCTCCCCAGATAGCCTGAAGGCCGCGCTTTCAGATCTCGGAAAGCAGCTCGCGTCGTTTAGCTTCGTACTCATCTTCGGTGAGCAGGCCTTTGCCTTTAAGCCGTTCGAGTAACTCAAATCGCTCCTCCAGCGACAATCTAGGAGAGGAACTCGTGCTGGACTTGGTGCCACTGCTGGACACTGCAGCTGCAGTCGTCGCAGCTCCGGCACTGCCGCTGGGAACCCCACCGACAGCATTGCCAGCCGCCTGATCAGAGCCAGTACTCACAGCGGCTGATGTTGCCCCAGGTGCGGCAACGACAGCTCTTTTTTCTTCCGATGCCCGAATCAGCTCTTCGACTTCCCGGCGCGACACGTAGCCGCTTTGCGCGTTCGCGGCAGCCTCGCGTGCCTCGGCGACGGACTCATTCGCCCTCTCACTCAGCAAAGCTGGATCAGCCTCCACCCAGTTGAGTGCTCGGACCCGACCCAGATCTCCCGTTGCTCCAAGAACGAGCTGCTCTTTTAACGCAGGTTTTTTCTCGGAAGGTCGGCCATGATCAAAATCGTAGGCCACAAGCCCACGACTCGTTGGATCATAGGCCGCTTCGTACCCGTAATTTCGCTCACGATCGTGATCACCGATGAGCACACTTAGCTTCTTGCCCGCGACGAATAAGGTACCCGCCGTATACGTTTGCCTGTTACGCAGGCCACCGAGGGAAGAAATAGTTCGATCAACAACGAATTCAACCACCTGCTGCGGATCGGCTTGGCCAAATGCTGAGGGTACATGCTCTAAGAGGACCGCGATCTGGTCCTCAGTCAACGCAGCCTGCGGTTCATTCTCTGAGCGATTAGTTGACGAATCCTTGGATTTTTCGTCGCGTAGATAGAGATTCTGGAGAAAGAACTTGAGTGCTCCGACATCGATCTGAGCAGGGTGGTCAAGCGGACCATTGGTCGCGGGAGCCAATCGCACGTACACATTCTTGTTCTTCTCCCAGACCATCTGGACCGAATCGCGCGCGTAAGTTTTCGCGTTGGGTATCGCCAGCAGAGTGACAGTAACAATAAGTAAAAAAGGCGCCGTGAAGGCGCCTCTTGTTCGAACGAATCGAATGAGTCGACGTGCTGCGCACTGGGGCTTATACATGGCTCTTTTTTTACTTCCTCTTATTGTGCTTGTAGTGCTTCTTATCAGAGAAGCAGATCGGGTAGGAGGCAGGGTTACCCCTGCCGTCCTCCCACACCACCGTACGTACGGATCCGTATACGGCGGTTCACATAACACGCTGAAGCCTGCGCACTGTATCCAGCACCGACACCAGCCCCCATTGATCGAAGCGCGC
>JBCCPL010000016.1:0-104012 GCA_039111155.1 Pseudomonadota bacterium
GAGAGCTCTGACATCCGACTAATTGTTCGCTGCCACGGCACGGCTACTGGAACCGTTGAGCAGATCTCTACCTTTTTCGGAGACTGCAATACGAACGGGCCGACTGGATGCTTCGACGCGCAAATTGCGATCTTCACTCCGCCAGATGCAGTGGCGCCTTAGCGAAGAATGAGGGTGAGCGGCGGGCAGCCTTTTTTAGTTTGTCGCCGCAGCGCGAGCGTCTTCTGAGCCTTCGAACAAATCGTTAAGCTCTCGGCTCGAGCGGAGGGTCTGCCAGACGTCATCACGTTCGACACACTCTCTGCAAACAAAGCCCTGGCGAGTAGCTCGCCAAAGTTGCTGGCGTGCATGCTCTTGATCGCCCGTCAGGGCAAACATCACGGCTTCTCGATAAGTGGTTTCGCCATCCGATTGGCCGGTTTGCTCACGTTGCTTCACTATCCCGAGCAATATTTCCTGAGCGGCAGATGGCCGCTCCTCAATGATCGCTAGCAGAGCCGCCGAAAACCGTGCGTAGATATCTGAAGGGGAGTTCTTGAGATCTCGATTAATTGTATCGATCGCAGCGGTTGGATTGTTGCTGCGATAATGCGCGTAGGCACGCTGAAAATTGAAGTAGGGCGCATCAAACACTGGCTGCGTCGCCAGGAACCGCTCCCACTTCCCAACATACAGGAAGACATTAGGTGTCTCGCCTGTATCCGCTATCAACACCAGAGGGTCTAGCTCAAGCGCTCGCTCAATGGCTTGCTCTGACTCGCCGAGTCGCCCGCTATAGTTGAGAAGGTACGAGAGCGTTGCCCAGAGAGCGGGGATGTTCGGCGTCTCCTGCACGGCGGCTTGCGCAGTAGTCAATGCCCCAGCCAAATTACCTTGAGCGGCCAGAACTGAGGTTTTCACCTTCACGGCACTGGGGTAGGCGGGTCGCAACTCAAGGACGCGTTCTGCGGCGTAAGCAGCACCAGCGAGCGACTCCTCGCCCAGGCCGCAAGCCCAGGAGTCCACCCAGTGAGCCCACGCTAAGGCCATCCAGCCACGCATAAATTCGGGTGTTCGCTCCACAACAGGCTCCATGAGACCCACTAGCTGTTGATTGCAGCGTTCGAGTTCCAACTGCGACATCACGTAAGAGTATGTTTCGAAGTCGGCAATTTTTTCAGGAAACCCGGATGGCGGTAGTGGTCCCTGGACATGAACAGGCATTCGGGACAACGCGCGCTCCACGATCGCTTCGCGAACCGACGCAAACTGCTGAGTGGTAAGTGTGTCGTCGCTCTGGGGAAGATCGTAGACCCCCATAGAGAAGCGCGACCTGTTACCTGTATTCCAAAGAGACAGCAGTACCCGCGGACGTTCCGCGCCTGGTGATTCATCAAGTGCTCCGCTTACGAGCCAGTCGACGTCAAGTTCGCGGGCTCGGTCTAATGCAAGTGCCATCGAGCCCTCTTCAACGGAATCCGAGAAAGATCGGATCGATATCCCTGGAATCTCATCGAGTCGCAATCGAAGGGCCTCGGCGAGAAGCATGGCGCTTGCTGCGGCTCTTGGCGACCTTATCTCGAAATCCGCTACCGCGATTCTCTGAGTTGACGGTGTTTGTGCTTCGATCCCGGGCCAAAGAATCATCGCCACAAAAACGACGCCAGCTGCACACAGCCAAAGGAAAGCTGTTTTGTTTCGCTGCTGTGGCGGTGTTTCCGGAATATCGGTCGATGGTACAGATGACAGCGTGACGACATCCGCCACAAAGCGGTAGCCCCGTCGAGTAACGGTTTGCACTATCTGTTTGCCGTCGTCTCCGAGTGCTTTTCGGATTTCGATTACGCACTGGACGAGCGAGTCCTCTGATACAACTGCATGTTTGCCCCAGACTGCATCGAGGAGTTCGCGTTTACTGATTAGAGTGTTTGGGTGGGATAACAGATGGTCTAGCACCTGCATCGACTTCGGGCGAAGCTCGATTTTACGACCGGCCTGTGTGAGCAAGGCCGCGTCCCGATCGAACACGAAGGACTCAAAGGCGAGGCGGTTTCCCTGCAGCGAGGAAGTCGGTGACGTAATCGGCATGTTGGCGTCTGGATTTTCGATTTCGGCTACTTCAGTGAATAGCGCGTTGAGCGACTTTGTACAATCGAAATTTTCGATTTCCAGTCGCCAACAATGCCCCGCCCTATCAAGAGTCTCACATGAAAAAACACGCGCTTCTGCGGAACGGGTTCGAGACCGTTGCCATGGGTTACCTAGCTGCCCTTGGGCCGAGCGTTCAAATGTAAGGGTAAGATTTCGCGGGACTCGGCTCTTACGGTTTGCTCAGCTTGATAGTTTCATAGGCATCCAAAGCCGATTGTCTTGCCTGCTTGTGATCGACCAGCGGATGGGGGTAGTCGTCACCCAGAGAAATTCCGGCCTCTTCGAGGATCATGGGGGGCGTTTCCCATGGCTTGTGCAGAAATTTATCGGGTAGGCCCGCGATCTCGGGAACCCAGTGACGCACATACTCTCCCTGCTTGTCGAACTTCTCACCCTGAGTGACCGGATTGAAAATTCTGAAGTAGGGTGCCGCATCGGCGCCACTGCCCGCGACCCATTGCCAGCTACAGCCGTTGCTGGCCAGATCCGCATCGACAAGTGTGTCCCAGAACCAGTCTTCTCCTACTCGCCAGTGCGTCAATAGATGTTTGCACAAGAACGATGCGACCACCATGCGAACGCGATTGTGCATGTGTCCCGTGCTCCAAAGCTCGCGCATTCCCGCATCGACGATCGGGTAACCAGTCTGGCCGCGCTGCCAGGCGTGGATGCGACCTTCATCGTGGATCCAGGGGAATTCCTCAAAATTATCTTTAAAGGACGCTTCCGGTATTGTGGGAAAGAAATGCAGAAGGTGGTATGAAAACTCGCGCCATCCCAGTTCAGCCTGAAACTTCGAGATCGATTCGGAATCGCTAAAGGCGCCGGCGGTGTACTGTTCACACCGGTCCCAGATCATTCGTGGAGACAGTTCGCCGAAGTGGATATGCGGTGACAGTCGTGATGTTCCCTTAACGGCCGGAAGATCTCTTTCGGCCGCATACTGTCCTACCGATTCATCCAGGAACTCCTCAAGACGCGCTCTGCCGCCTTCCTCACCAGGGCTCCAGTACTCAGGCCAGTGTTGCGCCCAGTTTGGCTTCTGCGGCAGCAAGCCCCAGGATTCCAGCGAATCGGACTGAATATCTGTAGTCAGCGAAAGCTCAGGTACCGGCAGAGGTTTAGCGACTGTATTACGTTGGCATGCACGCCAGAATGGAGTGAACACCTTAAAGGGGTCGCCGCCCTGAGTGAGAACGGAACCAGGTTCGTGCAGTAGCGACCCTGGGTACCGCCTCAAAGTCAGATCGTGATCCGCCAGCAACGCGTGAAGATCTTGTTCCTGTTGTGCAGCCCAGGGCTCGTAGCGCCGACTGCAATAGATTGCGGTGGCTCCGGTCTCTTCACAGAGCTCCCTGAGCAAATCAGCGGTAGCGCCGTTGCGAAAGACCATATGACCACCGAGTTCTCGCAGCTGTTGATCGAGTTTTTCGAGGCTGTGGTGAAGCCACCATCGGCTGGCGCCGCCTGGCGCCCAGGTGCCGGCTGCACCATCATCGTGGATGTATACCGGGATACAGCGCTCCCCATCGCGCGCGGCGGCCTGGAGCGCGGGATGGTCCGAGAGCCTTAGATCCTGTCGGAACCAGACGATGATTGTGTTCATAAACCTGCCTTGTAGTTACTTTTGTCGTTAAGCGGTCAGTGAAATCGGGCGGCTGTTCTGCCTAGTTTCAGGTGGCGCCGGGTACTCACAGTGCGCTCTGGCGTGCTGGTCACCCGTGAAATAGTTGTTGGAATTAGACTTGCTTCAGAGTGGACAAAACCGCAAGCAGAGCGGAGTCTGCATCGCTCGCCCAGCGACGTCCCAGTTCGTCAGCCCGAGTTGTGCCAGGATTGATCAAGAAGATTGGCTTCGACGCATCACCGGCCCAGCGGCAAAATCGAAATCCGGAGTACACCTGTAACGAACTGCCAACCACGATCAGGCTGCTGGCTTTTTTCAGTTGTGATCGGCAGTAGGCGACTCGATCTCGGGGAATGCTACCGCCAAAGAAAACCACATCAGGCATCAGTACGCCGCCGCAGCGTTCGCAGTCGGGAATACGAATACTGTCTACCAACTCATCACTCATATCCGCATCACCGTCAGGGCGAGCGTCAATTGTGGTGCGATTTATGTGCGGATTCGCCTCCGCTAGCGTGGCCTGTATATCATTGCGATGGTATTGCGCGTCGCAGGAGAGGCACTTGACCCTGTCCAAACGGCCGTGCAGATCCGTCACGGACTCGGATCCAGCTCTTTGGTGTAGCCGGTCGACGTTTTGCGTCACTAAATGGGTAATCGCTTGCAGTTTTTCCAGCTCCGCAAGCGCTCCGTGAGCGACACCTGGGGCGGCGTCCCGCACGGCCGGCCAGCCAAGAAGCGAGCGTCCCCAGTAGCGCTTTCGCTGTCGTTCCTGATTCAGGAACTCCTGGTGTGTGATCGGATCACTGCGCAACCATTCGCCACGATCGTTGCGATACGTAGGAATACCGGCGCTTACACTGATTCCCGCGCCCGTTAGGACAAGTGCGGGAAGACTGTCCACAATCGCAGCGAGAGGAGGTACTTCCGGGCTGTCACCTGTGTTGGTGTGTGCAATGCTCATTCGCTAGGTATACGTAATTTCTCGTAAGTCCGCACAGTTCGTCCAGCTATTGGCCCGAAAGCTAAGCCGCCCAAGTAGTGCGTCCTAATCCGAATATCCGAAACATTGGTACATCTTTTTTATACGGGACTGAAACCCCTGAGCCGCAGAAGAGACCAACAGGATCGCACATGCATATTCTCGTGACGGGTGGGACTGGCTTTATCGGGACAGCACTCGTACCCGCATTACTGCAGCAACAGCACGTAGTCTCCGTGCTGACTCGGCAGCGCAACCCAGACGTCATCGAAGGCGCCCACTATGAGCGCGAGCTTGCTAACATCGTTGAGCCTGTCGACGCGGTCATTAATCTGGCTGGCGCGTCTCTCGCTGGGAAGCGATGGAGCCAAGAGTACAAAGAAGAGATGCGTTCAAGTCGTATCGATTTCACTCGCCAACTTGGTTCCCACTTTGCCGCTTTAGAGACACGGCCTTCAATCTGGATCAACGCCACTGCGATTGGATTCTACGGTGCTAGCCTCGAACAAACATTCACCGAGCAAGACGCACCTGGGTTGGGGTTTTCTGCGCAGTTGTGCAAAGACTGGGAAGAAGCCGCCACAGATGCCGCGGGCGACGCGCGCCTATGTCTGCTTCGCCTCGGTGTAGTGCTGGACGCTGGAGGCGGAGCTTACCTCGAAATGTCCAGGTCCTTCCGGATGGGTGTGGCATCCTGGATGGGGAGTGGCCAGCAGTTTCTGAGCTGGATTCATCGGCGCGATGCGGTGGAAGCAATTCTTCGACTATTGGAATCTCAGGATGCATTGGGGGTTTTTAATCTGACGGCGCCAGGCGCAGTCACGAGTCGAGAGTTCTGTTCAGCTTTGCGTCGCCACTACCGCACGTTGCTGGCACTACCGGTCCCGACTTTCGCGCTCAGGGTGCTGGTGGGTGAGATGGCTGATGAGCTGCTACTCACGGGCCAGCGCGTTGCGCCCAGCAGGCTCAAAGAAATGGGTTTTTCGTTTGCCTATCCGTCTATCGATGACGCGGTCGAGGCAATCCGCACGGCTGAGTCGACCAGGTTATAGGTCGACCTCGGTTAGTCTCCGGCAAGAGACGTAAGCCCGCCGGTCTGCACCGCTCCTCGACGCTGCGCCAGGTAACCGCTATTGGTCAGCGGTAGGCGCCATATAGTCCGAAAACGCATCTTTTATACGCTCGTTACGGCTGAGCTTTGCGAGCGCAGCACGCTCTAGTTGTCGCACCCACTCGCGGCTCACGGACATCTTGTCTGCTATCTCCGCACGCGATAGCGGGGGGCCGTCATGCAAGCCCCACCGAGCAACGACCACTTCGCGTTCGGCGCGATCCAGGGACTGCATCTCGACCAGCAACCGCTCATGAAGCGAGGTCGTCTCCGCTTTTGCTTCGGAGGCTGCAAATGGCCCGCCCGACATGGTATCCAGCAGCGTGCTGTCTTCGTCGTCGTACTGAGGTGCATCCAGGGACACGCCTAAATTACGTAGCTGAAGCAGGTCGCGAGTTTTCTCGAGCGATATTCCGGCAGCGTCAGCCAGTGCGGCGTCGCCTGGTTCTGTGCCGGTTTTTTGCTGTTCGTTCAGGCGAATACGGTAGAGCTTGCTAACCTGCTCCTGTACGTGTGTCGGGTAGCGTATCAGGCCACCGGTGTCCCCCACGTGGCGTCGGATTGCCTGAGTTATCCAGTTGAAGCAGTAGGTGCTGAATCGAAAGCCCTTCCGGTAGTCGTATTTCTCTGCGGCTCTGATGAGGCCAAGCGTCCCTTCTTGAACAAGGTCCAGGTAGTTAACGCCTTTGCCTCTGTAGCGCCCTGCTATGGAGTACACCAGCCGCAGATTATGCATCGTGAGGGTGTCGCGTGCTTCGGCATATAAATCCAACTGCGCCATCATATGGCGGCGGTTCTTTGGGTTAATTTCCTGTCTGGGCTCGTTGCTTCGGCGTTCCCAGAACTTCATCCACTGCCCGAGCGCATCGGCGACGCTGTCGGCAATGGTGAGTCCATTCTCTCGTAGAGCTAGTGCCGCCAGACCAACGCTCAGGCTGGCCGGCATTTCCAATTCATCGAGATGCTGCTTAAGTATTTTGGCACTGCGCTTCCGGCCGAGCGAGTCCTCAAAGCGGTCCATCGCCTCCGCGTGAGAGGCACCTGGAAGGTAGCTCGCCAGCTCCCTGCGCAGAATAAAGTGGTGTTCACGGTTCTCGAAGTAAGAGATATCAAGCGGCGTGGCGCTACAGTTGGTCGCCCAAAGTGCCAGAAAAGATCGCGCCGCTGGATCGAGCAGCATCAGTCGCTGGAGTTCGATTACCGAGTCCCACTTTCGGCCGTCGATCTCTTTTTCCTGATCGCCGGTCAGCAGCGGGAATCGGCGGGCTTCTGCGAACAGCCGTTCAAGATCCTTGTCGTCAGTCTCTGATGCTAATGTGTCCACGCTTTACCACCCCCGGTTTCATGTCCAGGTATACGGTTCTTTGTCGCGATTCGCACGCTAAATATCCATCCCTGTCCGGGTTTAAGACCGACAAAAGTTAGACACCCAGGGTCCATAGCGGCATCCAGTACAGGTTCTGTCCCGTAACTACCTCGACAAATCGGAGGCACTGCCCATGAACGCAGCAATTTTCGAACCGCGACCTCTCTACGGAATCGGTACCGTTGCACGGCTTACAGGCCTAAAACCGGATACGCTTCGCGTTTGGGAGCGACGGTACGGGCTTGGCGCAAGCCATAAATCTGCGACAGGCCGTCGCCAATACACACAATCAGACCTCGACCATCTGCAATTAGTTGCAGCCCTTGTGAATGATGGAGCCCGCATAGGAGAAATAGCGGGGTCGGAGCGCAAAACCTTAGAGATGTTGCTCAAGCAACGCGGGGTAAAGCGACGGGACACACTCACGAAAGATAAGCCGCGCGCTGTGTTTGTGGGAGTCGCGTTATGTGACTGGCTCGACACTCATCAAGGGTGCATAAGCACGGTCGATGCCCGCCTAGCCCGCAAGCCGCTTCAGGATATAAGCCCCGAGGCGCTAGAAGCCCTGGAAGTGCCCGACGTGATGGTGATTGAGACTCCGTCTCTCGGCAGCACGATGGTGACGAAGCTGCTAGAGCTGCAAAGCCGTAACGTGGCTCGTCGCATTATTGTGTGTTATCAGTTTGGTAACTCTCACTGGTTGGATGAACTGGACAGAGCTGAAGTATCCACTATGGAATTCCCGCCAGACTCCGGGAAACTCGCGTTCGAAATCGCGAAGAATGTGGCCGAGTCAGATGTGGTTGCCGGCGAGAGTAACCTGGCAGAAATCATGGTCGCCAAGCCTCGTCAGTTCAGTGAGTCCGAACTTGCGGCAGCCCGTAATCTCGATAGCACCCTGGAGTGCGAGTGCCCCAAGCACATTGCGGATTTGATCTCGGCTTTGCAGGCGTTCGAAGACTACTCAACATCATGTTCAATCGACAATTGGCGTGACGCTGCAATTCATGCCTGTATTTACACCTACACGGGGCAGGCGCGGCACCTGATGGAAAAATCGCTTCAGGCAGTGCTCGAAGAGCGAGGCGATGAGTTTCGAAAGGCGCTGGCGAAACAGAAAATCCAGGCCCAATCAATCAGTAACGCAGCCTGATCGGCGACGACGACTTGGACTGCTGCACACCAATGCTCCAGGCCCTCACGCCATTGGTTTGTCGCCGGTACGCGGCGATCTTCCGGCGCGTAAACCACGGAAGCGCGCCGGCGGAGTGGCCCGCCGCGCGCAGGCGCCGCTATGGATAAGACGAGTGCGGGATTCGCAAACCTAAGATGGAGTGGTTCATGACTGATTCAGCCGATGGCTCTGTTGCGAGCAAGTTAGCCAGTAGTGAGCAAGACAAACTGCTTGAAGCTCTAGTAGCGTCGCTCACCTGGGCAGGTTTTCGTTCGGATGAGGCCGCATCCGGATCCTTTTCCCATTCCAATGTCGCACCTGACTCTTCGGCCGTGATCGGCAAAGCGGCCGGGGGTGCTCAGGTGTCGCCCCTTCCTTCTTTGGATGTAAGCGATTCCGGCAGCAGTGTTCGCAGTAAATCGGACCGTCTCGCCGCATAGGCCCAAAGCATGGCTGGCACCAGTGTCGGAGCGAGCAGGGAAGATGCCTGATAGGCCAGTGCTATCGCATCAGTGGACGGCATTCCCGGGGCGTTAAGTGCTGCGCTGCCTTCTGTAACCAGTAAGTCCTTCAGCCCCGTCGCAACCAACCCAATGGCCAGTACTACCCACAATAGGAGAAGGTTCCAGCTGTATACGGATAGCGATGATCGAATCCTCGTCGCCATATGGAGCGCCGTGTAGAACGGTATGGAGTAACTAAGAGTGCGGGTATCGATCAAGTACCCGATATTATCCATTGCGCTGGCTGCCACCCTCGAAGAACTGCCACTGCCTTCAGCACTGAAAGCAGACACCAGGAGCATATCCGTACCTTGCAGTCCGACCTCAACTATCTGTCCCGGGAACCAGGCTAACAAGATCCAGTTGCTTAGCATGACTGAAGGGGCGGCGAGGACAGAACTCAATGCATGCCAGACGACGAAGCACGCCGGCAAAAGCGCCAGCACGGTTAGAACGAAGCGCGTCGCTGGTCGCTGCTCTAACCAGGGAGTCATCGAATCAGCCAGTCCTTTGGACCCAGCGCATAAAGCAAATGAAGACGACCAGGACATCCAGCATGATCAGTACGGGCCAGAGGTAGAGGTGTGTGTATCTGAACAGCTCGATGTTCCATTGACCCAGATAAAAAAGACTGACGATCCGAAGTATGTTCATCGCCTGAATCGCCAGGAAGCCAAACACGATGGCGGCTGCCTTTTGCTTCCAACCAGCCGGAAAAGCGACGACCCCGGAAATCAGAACGATGGCGGCTTCGACACCGTTACAACCCGCCTCTATGGATACGGCGAAACCGTTACCTGCGTGGCTGATCACCTTGCCTGCGCTGCGGACTTGCCCATCAAAAACCGCTAGTAACGCGGCACTAACGTCTGCCAACCATCCGGTGAAAGGCTGAATAACGCTTTGTTGCACCGGATCGAGCAGTTCCACCACAAACAGTACCGCAAGAAGTCCCAGAAAAACGATGACGAATCGGTTCAATTGACCGGGACGCGATTGACTTCAACGAAATGAACTTGAGCACGCCCACCCTGCTGGGCTTTGGCTTCTGGTCCGAATCTGCTGATCGGACCTGTCAAAACGGTGGCTCGCATTGAGGGAATTGATTGAAAGCTGGGAATGAGAAGAAGAGCGCTCTAGCGAATCGACTGGACAAATATAATCAGGATGATGGCCGGGCATACGACCCGAAGATGCCAGGGCCACAGCTTCCAGAACAGTCCTTGTTCGATCGCTGGGGCACCTTTCTTTAACTCTGCTAACAATTCGTCTCGTCGCCACAACCAGCCGACATAGATGCAGAAAACGATCCCCAGCACCGGCTGACTGTAGCGGGTGGTAATCGTAATCACCAGCCCAAACAGGGTGCCAAAGTTGAACAGTATGACTGCGCTTATGGCCGAGATCGCCGTGCCAATAATCAGCACAGCTGATCGACGTGAAATATCCCGGCTCTCGATGGCGTAGGCGACCGGCACTTCCAGCATCGAGATCGACGATGTCAGTGCGGCGATGGACATGAGGAAAAAGAAAACGAAAGAAACCACGCCCCCTGCAACGCCCATGGACGCGAACAGTTCGGGAAGCACGGTGAAGATCAACGTGTCTTCCGAGAGCAGGGTTCCGCTTGGCGAGAAAATCTCAACGCCATTGTTCAGTGCCACATACATGGAGGGCAGCACAAGGAAACCGGCCAGCACCGCGATTCCTATATCAACGAGCGTGACTAAGCCTCCCGCTACGGGGAGGTTCTCCTGATCGTCGATATAAGAGCCATAGATCAGCATAGTTCCGACGCCAAGGGACAGTGAAAAGAACGCCGATCCCAGCGCGTTGATGATCAAGGTCGGAGAAAGCACAGAGCTTAGATCGGGCATCAAATACACCCGAAGCCCTTCCAGCGCTCCATCTAAGGTCAGCACGTAGGCGACCAGAATCAGCATCGTCACAACAAGAACAGGCATGAGCCGGCTCGACCAGCGCTCAATGCCATTGCGAACACCGGCGGAAATAATGGCTATCGTCAGGCCCATGAAGAGGACCATAAATATCAGGTTGCGACTGAGCGAAAAGTCCACCAGCCAGGATGCCGTTTGATCTTGCTCAAGTAGGCGGAACAAGGCTGCAAGGCAGTTCGAAATCATCCACCCGGCGACGATGGCGTAAAAGCTCAGGATCAGGCTTGCGACGATAAATCCAACGATGCCGGCGGTCGCCCCAGCCCGTTTGAGCACTGGATTAGCGGTGGTGCCAGCGAGAGCGTGGACCGCGTTTGCGTGGGCGTGACGGCCCAGGATGATCTCGGCCATCAGCGCGGGGTAGGCCAGCACGAAGGCCAGCACGATGTAAACCAGCAAGAATGCTGCGCCGCCGTTGCTCGCCGCCTGAGTCGGAAAACCCCAGATGTTACCGAGGCCTACCGCGCTCCCCGCGGCAGCCATGATGAATCCAAAGCGCGAGGAGAACTCGCCGCGAGTTGCAGCCATGATTGTTATTGGTTCGGGTGAGAATGGCGCGAGTTTAGCACGCGGTTAGAGCGAGGACCGAGGTCACGCGTGCTACACTCCGCCGCGCTTCTTGAAGGCTAGCCCGGGTGGTGAAATTGGTAGACACAGGAGACTTAAAATCTCCCGACTATTGCAGTCGTGCCGGTTCGAGTCCGGCTCCGGGCACCAGATAGCTATATATATCAATAAGTTACATAAAATATTCAAAATACCCTACATAGAATCCTATAAAAGCACGTAGTTCTAATAAGAGCGGAGAACCCGCGCAATGGGCGACATCAAAGATTTGATTGACCTGACAATCGAGTTAGCAAACCGCACCGAAAATAGGCAGGTATCCGAAGCGCTTTTAGAGATCAACCGTGAAGTACTTACCCTGCAGTCCGAAACAATGAATGCTTTGCGAGAGAACGCAGATTTGTTTCGAGAGAATGCAGGGCTTGTAAAGAAGGTTGCAGAATTGACAGCAACTATTAGCAGGTTGGAAGAAGACGCAAAAGAGGTAGGCGATGCGTTGCCAGCGCTTAGTGATGAAGAGGAGAAGCTTTTGCTGTTCGTTGCGCAGCGCGAGCGAGTATTTGCCTCACAAGTGGCGGCGCATTTAGGCGTCGAGAAAGTGAAAGCGGAATACTTCCTTGATTCGCTTATCAAGAGAAACCTAATCCACTACATTGTTAGTTTCAACGCACCAGAAAATCCTCACTTCCCTACTCCTGCCGCAAGAGAGTATCTAGCGGAACGAGATCTCATCTGAATTAGCCACCTAACCCCAACAGTAGCCCCCGGCCACCCTGGCCAGAAACACGCACCTGGATCGAATCCAAGATCTCGAACATAAAGGCCTCGAGGTGGGGTTGTAGACCAGCACCATCGATCTTGATCAGCGCATCATCTGATCTCAGGGCGTCTGTCTGGGCGTTCAGGTTGCGGATCTGAGCGTCGATCAGCCTACCCTGACGGTTCAGCTGCTTGTCCAGCCGGTCGTTCTCAGCGTCTATCTGTTGCTTGAGACTCAATCTGTCGAACTTGGAGATATTGTCGTCACCGAGTAGCCCGAATAACTCTTGAATGCTGTTACCTGTCACGGACACGGTGTTATCGATCGATGAGAACGCGGCCACGATCTGCTGAGCGTTTGCCTCAATCCGTGCCACATCAATCGCTGCAGCGCTCTCTATTGCCGCTACGAAAGTGTCATTCGAGAAACCTGCACTTGCGTTCACCACCTTCTCGACCGACGCAGCGGCCGACTCAGCGCCACTGGACACCACCGAGAAGTAACCAGTGAGGTTCGCACCGTCTGAGCCTATGCCCTCCAAAGCATCGACAGCAGGGCGTATGTCTGATGGGTATTCGAGTAGTGTCCCTTGGAATTCACCAAACTTACCGTCCAGGTCCTCGATGATGTCGCCAGTCTGCTTGAACACCTGGAACTCAGCGTTGAGGCGTGATGCGAGATCGGTTTCTCCTGCCTGATTCAGCCTCTCTACGAAGTTGTCCAGCTGTGTGGTCTGTACCGAGTCATCGATACCAGCTATCGACCGCGCAATGTCAGTGAGTCCACGCACAACACCCTCGGCTTCAACCTCGAAGCGGCTGAGGCTCTGAGGGAAGAACTCGGTTTCAGTGAGCTTCTCAGCTTCGTCTCTGAGTCCGGTAAACCGTGCAGCCAGGTCACCGATGTTTGTCGAGATGCGATCGAAGCCGCCTACCTCTGGTAGTTTGTTCAGCTGCTCGAAGATCTTAAACGAGGAGAAACCCGCGAGTGTTGTGAGCCCAGCTATAAGCCCGCTGGGGCCCGCGAGAGCAGCCGCAACACCTGAGAGAGAGCGTGCGAGTGTGATGCCCTGGTTCGCTGCCAGAAGCCCCACAAGGACTTGTACGGCAGTAGTGGCACCACCGATAGCCGTCGAGAACTGATTGATCTGAGAGGCCACACCGAACGCCTGACCGATACCCCTGAGCGCTTCACCAGACTCCGTGGCGTCTTCTGCGAGCTTCGCAAAGAAACGGAATAGCGGGCCGAAGGATTCAATAGCGCCCGCTGAGAACTGTGACAGGCCATTGAACGACTGCCCCACAAACTCAATCGCTCTAGCAAGGTCATCGGCCTCTGTTAGATCAAGATCGCCAAACAAGCTGCTGATAGCTTCTCGGACAGCCTCAAGGCCGGTTATGAATCCGGATAGATCAGCCTCACCGAGCGCTTCAGGTAATGCCTCTGCAATCCCTTCAAGAACCTCAGATAAGCCTGAGAGCTCGCGCTCGAAGAACCCTGTGATTTCCTGCAGTTGGCCATCGTCCAAGCTCTCACCAATAGCATCAAAGATCGCGGTGATTCCGTTGGCAACATCCGAGAACTCATCGAGTAAAGGCGTTCCGATGCCTATCAGAAGGTCGTTAAACGATACCGCCGTTCTTGCTGCGGCAACTTCCGCCGTCGCAAGCCTAATCTCTACTTCAGCTGCCGCGCTCCCTAGGAAATCAAACCCATCACCCGCGATTCTCAGTGTCCTGTCTAATCCCTCGACTGTCGCCAAGAACTGGCCAGACCTCTCAATCCCGGCAAGCTGAGAGGCGATGAACGCACGCTGATTGCTGTCTACACTTGAAAGAGCCTCAGCAACGTCAAAGAAAATGTCTCTACCACTGCGAAGCTCATTGTTCGAATCGCGCTGACTGACACCGATAGCATCAAGTGCCTCTTGAACCGGTTTCGAATCATCCGAGAGACGTAGGAACACTGTCCTGAGCGCATTTGCAGCTTCAGACCCGGATCTAAACACCTCGATACCTGGTGTGAGGATTGCTGCAGTCTCTTCCAACGAGAGACCAACGGTCTTGGCTACTGGACTGAAGCGGGCGAAGCCGGTCAGCAACTCACCGAAGTTCGTCGCGTACTCATTCGACACAGCATTCAGAAGATCAACGATCCTGGTTGACTCACTAGCCTCAGCACCAAATCCTTTTAACGAAGCCACCAGGAGATCAGAAGCGGTGGCGGCATCAACGCCGCCGGCTACAACAGCTTGTAGAGCGGTCTCGGTAAGGTTCCCCGCTTCTTCTGCTGTGAAGCCTGCCTGTCTGAAGTCGGCAATAGACGCCACGACTTGCTCGATCGCTACGCCGTACTCACGACCTAGATCGCGTGAGAGATCCGCGTATCGCTCTAGTGGTTCAGTCTCGGAAAGAACCTTGTTCAGCTCAGCCAGTGCCGCCTCAAAGCTCGCAGCCTCATTGATAGCGAAGCCTGCGAACGCTGTTCCAGCTGCTAGTAATGCAGCCTCAAACTGCAGAGCGCCAACAGTAAAATCGGTGAGAGGTTGTGTAGCAGCCTGGATGTTGCCAGAGAAATCCCGGGTATTTCTGAGTACGGCATCGGTCGCTGCGCCGGTACGGTCAACGCCATTGAATATGAGATCGATCACTCTGGTTGCGTCGGCCATGATCTACCCCTGCGCTGCGGTGATTCCGGACGCAAAGCCGATCAGCTGCTCTGCGCTACCGTTGAGACCACCGGCGTCCAGTAGTGATGCAAACCCGCTCACCTCACTCTCGCCAGCGCGTTTGTTGCAGTTTAGGAAGTAGCCGATCGCTACCTTCTGGAGATTGTCCGCGTTCGCCTCTCGCTGAGCGCACCACCTGTGCCCCAGCATCCAATTTATCGCAGCAGGGGCGTAGTACTTCGCCGCCTTCCCGTTTGTCTCTCGCGGGAGATAGGGCATCCCCTGCCTCTGGAATCTTGAGATCGTTGTGGGGTCTCTGCCTACGAGCGTCGCTAGCTCACGCTGATTCACTTGTAAGTCCATACGGACCTCCTGCTGTGATGCACACCCCATGGGGTTTCTCTAGCGAAATATCGCGAGTCCGCGCCCCGTCGTTGTCCAAATCCTGAGAAGGACCCGTTCAAAGCTCTGGCCCTGCGAACTTGTCGAACTTATCGATCACGTCTTTTGATACTTCGATGTTTGCTAGACACCTTCGAAGCTGATTCTCGTCTGCTGCACCGTATATCGTTTTGTAGACGCCATCTTCGTAGAAGTGGTGTGGCTGCCAACGCTGTAAGGAGTAGCTCACTTGGTGCCTTGGGTAGCGCCGAATGTGCCTCATCACTCGAAGCATGTCTGTCAGATCTACTTGATTCATACAGCCCCCCTGGGTTGGTTCCACGCCGTAGTGCTGGGTTCTGACGCCAGCCAGGGCGACGTGGGTGCTGTTGGGTAGCAGCGCCCTGCGACTTGCGGCCGCAACTCTAAGGAGTAGCGCATGATCAGTCGCTTACCGCTCATGCCCGCGGTTTATGCGGCTTCTAACTTCGCGAAGCTGGCAGAGTGTCGAACAGAGATATCGATATCAGCGAGAACCCTAACGGTCACGTTTCCTTTCAGAAACTCTGAATAGGGGTCTACATCGATCTCGATACCTCCCCAGAATCCGATGATCAGATCCGGGAAATAGCCGAGTAAAACCGTCCCAGTTGGGATCTGGTTTGTGCCATGCGCGGGATAACCTTCCATGCGCCCCTCGCGGTTGTTACCCATCCACACAAACTGGCCGGTATCCGTTCCGACATCTACCTGGCGCAAACTCGCTGCGAGCTCTGGAGTGGTCAGATAGTTGAGCGCACCTCTGTCATCAGCGTTTGCGTTCGAAAGCAGGGTTTCAAGGCTGATAATGTTCCCCCTGGTTGGGGGAGAACCGCTGGTATATGTGCCTGCACCAATGCCAGCTTGGTTCAAAATACCCGTTGGTTGATTGGATGCACCAGTTCCATTCAGTGCAACTCGATCAATCTCGACCGCGATCATCGCCGCCAGGTCTTCCCTAACCATAGACTCAATGTCTGGTGAACTCTGAATGAGCATCTTGTGTGAGAAGACCGTAGCGCCGCCTACCGTCTTTGGTGACAACGACACCTGATCTAGTGTCAGATCGGTCGCTGCAAGTGTGTCGACGTTATCGAAGTTGAGCCAAAACGAAGACGCCGATCCCGTTTTTTTAGGTATGTCGACATCACCTTGCAGGCCGCGCAGCACCCGAGGACCTAGGTTCATAACTAGGCTGCGATTTCGTAGCACGTCTATGAAATCTCCAGACAGGTGATCAGTTGCGACGCTGGATCCACTGGTACCGCTGACAGTGACCGCTCGCGTTTGAGGGATGCCAAGCGCCTCAAAAGGTACTCTGACTGTGTTGCCCCTGCTTCCGAATTTGTCTTTGAGGATGTCCGAAACAGCTATTTCATGCTTGGCATTGTCCATGCATTTTGGATCAGCAAGACCGCGTAACAGGCGTGAAAGTGAGTAGTCCCTCATTGCGTCCGCAAAAACGCTGCTGTCGCCGCTTATTGGCCGACCAGCGAATGTCGCGGTGCCCGGACTCGACTGAATAAGATTGGGCTCTCTCTGGGCTGAATGGTTGCGCCCTTGGATTTCAGTAAGTGCCATTTGATTGAACTGCTCGATAGACCAGCCCTTAGTCATTGCTTGAAAGCTCAGCTCGCGCAATCCGAATCGATCAGCGATTTGCTGAATGCCATCCAGGCGCTTCTGCTCCGCCTGGTTTGTTGCGGGCTCCGTTACTTGTTCACTCATGGTTGATTTACTCCGGTTGATGCCAGCCCGCTTGTCCGCTGGGACTGCTACCAGGCTGACCTCTAGGATCTGCGCAGCGAATCGATAGATTTCGACACCATCGCGATCACCACCCCTAGTAGGTTCCGAGACTTCGTAGCCGACAGAAATCCCGGTAACGATCCCGGCGCGAATGTCATCAGCGACTTCTCTAGCCCGATCAGACGAACCCAATCGAATATCACCACGCAGCCGATCACCTTCGACGCGCACGTTCTCAACCACACCAATGTTTAGGCGTGACTGGTCGTGTCCTTCGATGAGTGGGAAAGGTGCGCGGGAAAGGTCGAGGCGCTCCATGTCGAGCACTTCGTAGCCAAAGTCGCGGCGTACGGGGTCGCTGGTGGTAAGCGTGGCAGGGAATATCGCGCCGTTCGCTTGCTTGCGATCCAGTTTGAAAGTACGGGTGCAGTTAGTCATGCGCCCTCCAGGTCTTGCCGGAGAACGCTTGTGCGGTAACCGGCGAACACAAAACAACACGGAGCATTTGCACCGTATTCGTGTTTTCCCGGCACCACCCTTGGGTGCGCAACATGTGGTCGAACCTTTCGACCGTTGCTTTCTTGGAAGTAACTAGTCCTACTAGCTGTACTGCTGGCTGAGCCCCAGGCCCAGTTTGGAACGACGCTCAACCCATGAGCGAGACTTGAGTATAACACTGTATAAATATCCAGTTCTACTGTTTTTTCTCTAACGCCTCGGGAAATGCATTGCCTAGGAATCGCTTAAACGACTCGTAGTCTTCGAACGGACCGAACGTGTGCCAGAGACCGCTTTCGATAAAGTAGATCCCGCCGTAATGCACGACGGGACACCAGCACATGACCGTGTGGTCGCCAACTCGCAGAGGGTTGCGAACAGACTCAAGGGACAAAGGCGCGTTCTGGGTAAGTTGTAGTTTCTGGGGTTCAGTCTTCACCAATCGCCTCCCGGTACTTCGGCGAGAAGTTCGCAAGGTTTCGCAAAATTGCGGTGCTGTAGGCCATGATGTTTTCGTGTGGTCCGCTGATGGTCCAAAAACCTCTCTCGCGGTCGAACAACCCGCCGTATTTCGTTTCTTGGCAGTAGCAGCAAGCGAACCGGGGAGTAAGGTTTAACGCCGAGTCTATTGCCTGCTGCGAAAGTCTCGGTGGGCGCTTGATCTTGTTGAGCTGGGTTACGTTGCTCATTTGCCTCTCCTAAAATTCGTAAGCGCCTCTTCAGCGTCCTGGTATAGGCGATTGGCGTATTCACCGAGACATAGCTGCAAGTAGCCGAAGTCTTCCATCTGTCGTGGATATTCGCCGCCTTCTTCGCTGATGCCGATCGTTATCATGGCTTGACCAAGGCCTCGCAACGCACCTGCCAAGTTGCATATCTCGCTTTCGAGTTCGCCGAGTTTCTCTTTCGCTTCTAAAGTCATTTGAGTTTCTCCTTAATGGAACGGAATGCCATCTCCGGAGAACAAGATTGGAGACGGCCTGATGAGTTGGTACTACCGTCCTCAAGGAACACGGCCACCCGAAGGTGCCCACCAGGCCGCCATAACTGACGTGCACAAAAAAACGCCGTGGCGGCGTTCTTGCGCCTTGAGAGTTTCGGGGTACCAATCCCGGTCACAGATGTGCTGCGACTCCACAAGAGTAGAGCTGAAGTCGTTAGCGTGCAAGTGGGACGGCACTGATTAGTGCTATGGATATGGTTAACTAATAGGTGCCTAGATTTGAGGCATGGTGAATTGCTCAATCGGTCTAGAAATGGGGCCGATAGAAAAGCGCTTTGCCTCAAATCGAGGCCGAAGTGGGCCTCAAAACGAGGCCGAACCGTGACTAGTTTCGAGGCAGGGCGGTTTGGAAGCTCTTCTGATTTCTTCGGGGCTGTCTGGTGGGGGAGATATCTAAGTTCTTGTGCGATTCGTGAATCCTGTACCAAGTCACGCCGTACAAGGCGCAAACCCCGCCTGGGTTCAGGAAACGGCCTTGTCGCGTCTGCTGTATCAAATCGGCACTTAGCAGCTCGTCCCTCGCACGCTCGACGGTTGCTCGAGATCTCCAGCCTCGTTGTTGCAAAACACTGTATGCCAGAGTCAGGTCGCCGTTGTTGCAGTCTGTGAGCTGGTAGCAAAGCTCCTGCAGTAACTTGGCCGCGCTTCCTGAAAGATCCATATACTCCCGACTGTTCATCACGTATCGAGGTATACCTGCAAAGCCCTTTGTCCTCAGAATACGCATCTGGCATTACTTCGCCTCGCTGTTCTCGGTCGCTCGAACCGCATCGAAATCCCAGCGAGTAGTGTTTTCCCCAATTTCTACTGGGGCAGGAAGTCGGCCTGTTTTAGACCAACGCCAGATAGTAGTTCGGTGTACTTGGAAGTAGTCCGCAAGAAATGAATCGGATACCCATTTTGGTTGGGGCTCCTTGAGTCTGCGGTTGTGCATTTCGTTTCACTCCATGTTGTGCCGATGCAACACGGAGAATGTTGGACTAGATTGTCTGATGCCTCACGGGACTAATCGCGACGCGTTTTGTCCCCTACTTACGCTTGATTCTTTCTCTCTTTATCCCGTTGCGAATCGTTGTCCAGTCACGGTGGTACTTTTCGCCAAGGATCTTGTACGCAGCGGTAGTGCTGACGCCTTCAGACTTCAGTGTCTCGAACTCTTCAAGGTAGTCCGCATTCACGGACCTTCTTCGCGACTTAAAGCCCAGAGCCTTCACAACGGCCTCATTAGCTTGATGTCTGTCCTTGTATGAGGGATCAAAAAACTCAGCGCTAGCGGATAACAGGAGCTTCCACTGCCGATCTGCGTCCGCCTCTGCTTGTTGGTAGCGGAGGTCCTGCTGTTGTCTAGTCAATAATTCTGCAAGCACCTTCGCTAGAGCGTTAAAGGGCACCGCAGCGGGTCCTCTTATGTCGTCACCCTTGAACTGCTGGGGATAGCTTCGTATAGCATTCCCAATCCGCAATGTGTGCTCGCGAAGATCTTCAGGACTGTCGCTGTTAAGCTTTAGGTCAGACACAGCCAGCGCGGCGAGGCAGGTGTGCACAGCTTGCGCGAGATCCTTATCCACGACCTTCACCCTTCCGGCAGAACTTCTGCCACTCATTCATCAGCCTGCGACGTTTATCGAGAAGCTCTGAGCGGGCGTATGCGGCTCGCGTCTTGTCTGAGTTCACATGCGCTAGGGCAAGCTCACAGACCTCCTCAGCGTAATTGGTGCGCTCCTGTGCCCATGTTCGGAATGTGGCTCTAAACCCGTGCTGCGTCACCCTGTGGCCCATGTCGCGTATTACCTTAGTGAGCGTCATATCGCTCATCTGACCGCCGCGAGGCGCAGGGAACACTAAGTCGTTATCGCGGGGTAGTGCTTTGAGAATTGCCACCGCATCTGTGCAGAGCGGCACTGTGTGAGTACGGTTGTTCTTCATACGATCGGCATGGATCGTCCAGGTACGGGCCTGTAAATCGATCTCATCCCAGATCGCACCGCGGATCTCACCTGATCGGGCAGCGGTGAGTATTCCGAACTGCAGCGCATAGGCGCCCATCGTTTGCTTTTGCTTGAGCTGAGCCATGAACGAGGGGAGGGTATCAACGTCCATCGCTGCCAGGTGCTGAACCTTCGCAACCTTGTCTGGCTTTGGAAACGTTAGCTCCAGGTTTCCTGTCCACCGTGCGGGGTTGTCACCCCCTCGAAGGCCCTCGACACCACCGAGATCAAGGATTCGCTCTACGGTCATCCGGACCCGCTTTGCGGTCTCGTTCTTCGTCTCCCAGATTGGCTGGAGCATTGACACGATATGGGAGCGCTCGATGTCACCCACGATCAGAGCGCCAAGGAAGGGGTAGGCGTAGGTCTCGAGGTGTGAGGTGAGCTTTTGGGTCTGCTTCGCTGTCTTGAAGTCCTTGGACTTCTTTTTGATGTACCTGGCTGAGAGTTCGCGGAAGGTGACAGACTTCGACTGCTCTCGAAGTAGAGCGGATCGCTTCCGCCTGCGCTCAACGCGAGGATCGATGCCCTCACGGACCATTGCCTTGATCTCACGCGCCTTGTTTCGGGCCTCTGAGAGCGTTATCTCTGGGTAGGGCCCAAGGCCAAGCTCAGGCCTATCGTTGCCCACGGGCGTTTTGAGAAGCCAGGAACGGGCGAAAGTCTTGGATTTGGGTGTAGTCGGTGGTGAGCACTGAAGATAAAGGCCACCAACACCACCCACGGCGTGAAGTTTCGGGCAAGGCCGGCCCTTATTGGGCCCTGATTTGACCGTTGCCCACTTCAATCGGCGTACGGCTGAATCGGTCAATTCTGGCGCCAGCTTTGGCATCCCACCTTTCTACCCTACATAAAAATAGTGATGGCAGGCTACAACATGCGACAGCATGGAACAAGGGAAAGTGAGGAAAGCACTGCTATACCAGTCTCAATGCGACATCATGCTACGAGACGTTACAGGAAAATGGGTGAGGCTCCGGGCACCATGAGGTCCCCTTAGCAGGGGCATGCTAAAGCGTCCTGATATGGACCGTCTTTGACCTCAAGAAGGGCGAGGTCATCTGCTGTTTAGCGCTACCAACTGCTACGTTCGCCATCACCGCTTTTCCCAAACCAGCAGCCGATTGTTTGCTGGCATCGCAACATCCTGTTTCAGTTCATAACCCGCCTGGTTCGCTAATGTATCGACCCATTCCTGTTCGCGAATGCCGCTGCGCGGATCACGATCTTTGAGCCACTCGTCGAAGCTTTCGTTGGATTCACTGGTGTAGCGGCCGCCATAATTGAACGGCCCGTAAACAATCAGTAGCGACCCGGCCTTTGCGCGCTCTCCGCAGGCAACGAAGAGTGCTTCTACCAGGTCTATGGCGACGATATGCAGGGTGTTGGCTGTGTAGATCGTGTCGGGCCAGGGGGAGGGCCAGGGACCAGTGACAATATCAAGTGCCACCGGTGCTCGTACGTTGCTTGTCTGCGCGGCCTCGCAGCGTAGTCGGAGTTTAGCGAGTGCATGCGGGTGCTCAGTGGGCAGCCACTCCAGATGCGGTAGTGCGAGGGCAAAGTGCACGGCATGTTGCCCCGTGCCGGCACCGATCTCGAGCACGCACTGGCGGTCTGCCAGCAGCGAACGAAGCTGCGCCAGGATGGGTTCACTGTTGTTCGCTGCTGCTTGAGAGAAGGGTAGCTCCACGTGTTAAGTTTGCGGTCAATGAATAAAGAACGCCAACAGCTCAAGCGCAACGGTCGTGCAGCCATAAACCGCGCTCTGAGCATGGCAACCCCTTATGATGACCCTGTCGAAGGTTGGTGTAGCAGCCTTGCGCGAGTAAGTTTTCGCTCTCGGTAGATGCGGCTGGAGACGCGTACTGGGATGCGCAACAGCGGGAGCTCTCGAGCGCGTTTGCCGTAGCGATCAGCTGGTTTGCCAACCGCGTTGCCACGCCTTTAAGCTGTCGCCGATATCGTCATCGCTGCGTTCTTGAAACTTCTGGCAGACAGTCGACTGCACGTTTCATGATGGGTGATGGCAATAGTAGCGGTCTTGTAGAACTGCGATTCAAACATCGAGGGATCCCCATGGCCGCTAGCAGGCGAGAGTTTTTTGGTTTACTGGGCGCAGGCAGCGTACTTGTTGCCGCGGGTGTAACCGCAACATCCGCCCAGAGCTTAGGGCCTTCACAGACGCGGAGTGCTCGCGCTGCGTTCGCTTTTGACGAACAGCATGTCCCCATGAACGCGGCCAACCTTTGCCCCTCGCCGCGGCGTGTCGCGGATGCGGTATCTCGTTTCACAACCCTGATCGACAGGGACCCTTCGTTTCAGAACCGGGCGCAGTTTGATCAATCACTAAAGGCGACGCGGTCCGGGGTTGCGAGACAACTCGGGGTATCGGCCGACGAAATTGCCCTGGTGCGCAATACGTCGGAGGCGAACAACATCGTGGGAGCCGGGCTGGACCTCGGCCGTGGGGACGAAGTGTTGCTCTGGGATCAGAATCACCCCAGCAACGGCGTTGCCTGGGACGTCCGGGCCAGGCGTTATGGCTTTGGCGTAGAGCGGGTAAGTGTCCCCGCTTGGCCCGCGAGTATCGATGAAGTCCTGGATCCTTTCTTGGCAAGTCTGTCGCCGCGAACGCGCGTGCTTTCGGTATCTCATATCTCCAACATCAGCGGTCTTCGTCTCCCAATTGCGGAACTGGGGGCTGTTTGTCGCCAACGCGGCATACACTTTCACATAGATGGGGCACAGACCTGGGGAGCTGAGGCGATTGATCTTCGCGCTGTGGGATGCGACAGCTTCAGCGCCAGTGCTCACAAGTGGTATATGGGTCCCAAGGAAGTCGGCCTGCTTTATCTCAGAAGCGAGACACAGGAACGGGTATGGCCCGCGGTCGTTTCCTATGGATGGGGCGCCGATGAGGTCAGTGATCTTGTGGGCGCACGCAAGTTTGAAGCGCTAGGACAGCGTGACGATGCGGCTCTGGTCGGATTGCAGGAGGCCGTCGCAATGCACGATGCACTCGGGCCTGAGAATATCGAGGCGCACATGCGGGCGCTGGCGACGCGCCTGAAGCAGGGGATTGCTGAAAGCGGTATGGAACTGATTACACCTATGGAGCCGGAGTTTAGTTCCGGGGTATGCATCGGAAAAGTAGCGCCCGATCGACGGTCGACGCTGTTCAACGATCTCTACAAGCGTCACGGCATAATCGGAGCGCCGACTGGGGGGCTGCGACTGTGTCCCCATGTGTACAACACCGTTGAACATGTGGACAGAGCAATACGAGGAGTCAAAGAGTCAAACCTGCACCTGTCGTGAAGCTTGGCGCAAAGATAAAACGCTCTTGGGGAATTCTCTACTACTGCTGTCTTTTCGCTGTCCTAATGTCGGCACTTCATTCGAGCCTAAACTTCGCTGCGAGCGAACCGGGCAGCCTGCTTGATCAGGCTATAGCAGCTGGCAGTGCCAACCTTGATCTACGGTACCGCTATGAATCCGTTGAGCAGGAGGGTTTTGACGCGACGGCCCGCGCCTCTCTCCTGCGATCAAGACTGACCCTGTCTACCGCGAACATCCGCGGCTTCTCGGCAACGCTCGAGGTCGATAACGTCAGTAGCGTGGGCGCCGAAGACTACAACTCAACGGAGAACGGGAAACGTTCGTTCCCCACGATCGCAGATCCAGAAGGTACAAACTTCAACCAGGGTTACATCCGGTACTCGCAGGACGAGTTGCGCATTACCGGCGGGCGGCAGCGCATACTCCTGGGGGATATGCGATTTATCGGATCAAAGCCCTGGCGGCAGAATGAGCAGACCTATGACGGGATCAGACTGCAGTGGACTGGAGCATCGAAACTGTCCGTTGATGCAAGCTACGTGAACCGTGTGAACCGGATTTTCGGCCCCGATGATGGTGCGAACCCCGCGGACTGGAGAGGTGATAGCTACTTTCTTCGCGCCGGCTATCCTTTGGGCGACGACCATTCAGTCAGTGCCTTTGCCTACTCTGTTGACGTCGGGGGGCAGGATGGATTCGGTGCGGGTAAAACTGTGAACAATTCCAGCGACTCACTCGGCATTGAGTACAAAGGTAAGTACACGGGAATTGACTTACGCTTGGCCTGGGCGACGCAGACGGATGGTGGTGCCAGCGAGCTTGATTATCGTAGCGGCTATTACTTCATAGAGTTAGGTGGCAGCGTCAACCGAGTAGGGTTACGCGCGGGACATGAAGTACTTGGCGGTGATAACGGTGTGGGGTTTGCCACACCTTTGGCAAACGGCCACAAATACAACGGCTGGGCCGACAAGTTTCTCGCAACCCCTGGTGACGGACTCGAGGATACCTGGGTATCACTCAGTGGCCCGCTAGGCCCAGTGGCTCTTACAGCCCGCTACCACGACTTTCGTGCCGAGGACTCCAGCGCGGAGTTCGGGAGTGAAGTGGATCTTCAGGCCCAGTGGAAGGTGTCAGAAGCGTTCACGGCCACTCTGAAGGCTGGCCTATTCAATTCAGACTCGCCGGATCGCTTTGATGATACAGACAAGCTCTTTCTGATCCTGCAGCTCAAGCTCTGACAGGCTCATGAATTTCCAGGGCTTGCGGTGAACACACCGGTATGAAGGCCCAATTCGAGCGAGGCAGGACCTGCTTGTGAGTAACTAGGCAATCATGTGCAGCAGAATCCAAACCGAGCTGACGATAAACGAACTCAAAGTTAGGATCATACCCAGAGGGCGGAATGCGGCGGGTCCCAGTCCGGACAAACCCAGATAGTGCGCGATTCGTCCAATGACGAGTGCACTGCCGAGTGCATGTAGCCAGACCGGTGTCGCTCCCAGGAATTCCATGACAATCAGCAGTACGATCGCCAACGGTACCGTCTCTACAAAGTTGGCCTGAGCGCGCATACGACGCTCCAACTCGCGATCATCCCCCGTACCCAGCGATATATTGCTTTTCATTCGGTACATGCCCACACGCATCGTGAAGGGCACAAACAGCACGCCTAGAACGGCCAGATAGATGGGGATGATTGACAACTGCGGTATAGAATCCACGTGTAGTCCTTCTGGTTCAGTGAACTTAATTCAGCGAGTAAGAGTCAGCGGGCTCGCTAAAGCCTATCGATTACCAAGATTACCGCGTTTGAAGCGAGCTCTAAACGATGAATCGGAGTGGTCGATATTTTGACAATAGACCTGACAAAAGAACTGGCCAATGAATTGGCTACGAGGGTGCTCACCGGAGCGGCCATAACAGCGTTTCTAGTCGACGTGAGTGCCTACAGAACCAACCAGTCCTCTTTAGGACGGGCGTGTGTTTATCGACCAACGCCATAGAAAAGGCGGCGAACACCGCCGCCGCACTGATCACGCGCACAGGGTTTTTGATAGGCAGTCGACTCTCCCGAGTCAAAGACCCGGTTAGCCCGGGTACTCCATGTCGATCACGATGATCTGCCCTTCCTGCAGTATCTCGACCATCATCTCATCGAAACTGGGGGCTCGATCTTCGGGAGGATTACCGCTTGCGCCCCAGCCGTCAGTGGGTATGTAGTTAGCGCCCATCGAAAATTGGCCATCTTCGTCCAGGTCATGCCAGATCGAGACAGCGTACTGCCCGGGTTCCACCGCAAGGTCTACCGACAAATTCGATTGCTCCTGGCTGCGAAGAATAACGCCGGCGTTCCCTGATTCAGTCCTGAACTTGCCCGCATCCTGCACTGAGACGTACAGCGGAGCATGGCCAGTCTGCACGCCATTGAGCGTGATTTGAAACTGAACTTTATCGTCGGCCAGAGCTGTGGGCCCTGCGACCAAAGAGATTCCGGCAGCCAATCCTGCAATCGCGTTCTTTATCGTCATGGTTTGTGTCTCCTAGTTTCCAAATTAAATAGGTTTGCAAAACAAACTTTATACATTTGTTGCACAGATAGGTTTGAAATACAAACTATATTTTGTTACAAACATAAAAACTCAGACGGATTCGCTCAATGGATGACAAAAATGCTCTGCTAGCCGACCTGGATTTTGCGGCGACGCTCGCGCGCGATGCAGCGAATACACCGCTCCTTGGAGGCGTGTACTTTCTTATCTGGAGCAGTTTGCTGGTCCCTACACTGCTGATACACGGAGGTGTACTTCAGGGATGGGCTCCTCTGGATCCATCGAACCTCGGTATGCTGTGGCTTGGGTATGCGGTTATTGGCATCACGCTCTCAACAGCCTACGGGACGCTTTCGGCAAAAAAGTCGGGCTCGAACACCTTTCTGAATCGCTTATCGCGAGCCTCCGGTATCGTGTTGTGTACGCTCATATTTACATTCGCAGCCGCGATATCCGTTGCCGTTGGTTCCGGTCAGATCGGCATTGTGGCGTTCAACCTGATTCTTTCGTTTGCGTTCGGTCTGAACGCGTTTCATCTGGCGGTACTCGGCGCACTCAGTGGTAAACGGTATCTGCGGTGGTCGGCGCTCATAGCGGGCATTACGATGGTGCTGACGGTGTTTTACAACCAGGATTCGGGCGTGTATTTCATTGCCGCAGTCGGTGTATGCCTGAGCATGGCGTTGCCTGGAATTCTCGAAGTGCGAGCCGAGCACCGTCATGAGCCTGCGCCCAGTGCCTGATCAGGAAGGCCAGTCGAGCGTGTCGATAGACGCCATCGACGACGTGATCCACGGTCGCCTACGGTTGGGCGTTATGGCTTACTTGTCGGCTGTAAATCCCGCAAGCTTTGCCGAACTTATTGAACGCACCGGCGCAACAAATGGCAATCTTTCGACCCACCTGGGTAAGCTGGAAGCTGCAGGCTACGTTCAGCAGCAAAAGGGCTATAACGGAAAGAGACCTCAGACACTCGTTCACCTCACCGAGTCCGGCAGATCTGCCTGGCTGTCCTACCTCGAAGCGATGCGCCAGCTGCTTGGAACTGAATGAAGGTAGCCTGACGAAAATAGCTGGCTATCCGGTCGGTTCTGCCGATGTAACCCAGCTTCGAAAAATTTGTCGTCCAGGGCGTCGTGCGACTGCGTTCCCCGAGTGGTCGCTACCATGGTGGTTGCAAAGAGGCTCATGGCCCTCAATTATTGTCTTCGTCATCAGACCTGCATAGATCATGGAAGACGGGAAACCTATTCATTTAGTACTTGGTAGCGGAGGAGCTCGCGGGCTTACGCACATCGGTGTTGTGCGCGTGTTGCGCGAGCACGGTTATGACATCAAATCGATTACCGGTTGCTCGATGGGAGCCTTGGTCGGTGCGCTGCTCGTCACAGAGCATCTCGATGAGTACGAGGAATGGGTCAAGCAGCTCTCCCGCTGGGATGTGTTTCGATTCCTAGACATTACCCTGCTCGGTCGAGCCGGAATGGTAAAGGGCGACAAGCTCATGGAACGGCTGGGCAACTGGTTGCAGGGTGTTGAGATGCAGTCGCTTGAGGTTCCCCTGACCATCGTTGCCGCAGATCTGCTGACCCGTCGCGAGGTGTGGATCAAAAGCGGCGATCTACTTGAGGCCGTGCGCGCTTCCATCGCCGTACCGGGTGTGTTTTCGCCCCACGTGACTCATGGTCGGGTGCTGGTCGATGGCGGCATTCTAAACCCGCTACCGATACCTCATTCTGGCCTGGATACGACAACCATAACTGTAGCCGTCAGCCTGAGTGGACGGGAAGTCACGCATCCCTTTGGTGAGCAGCACGCGCAGGACTCGGTACAACCGGAAGAAGAAGCCCGTACCCTTGAGAGTGAAGCGGCTGACGATCAGCCGGATGCAGTCGTCGGCGAGCCGGATGAAGATGAGCAAAACCGTCAGGGGTTTCTCGATAACCTCCAACGATTTTTCGGTCGGGAACGCACCAACGCTGATCCACTTGAGGAGCTGCCTCCAGAGGCACAGGACCTGGGTTATCGCCGGCGGCTGGGGACTTCTCGTCCAGCGCTCACCGATGTAATGCTTGGCATGTTCAACACCATGCAGGATACGATTGCTCGTCACCAGATAGCGGGGAATCCTCCCGACATCCTCATCGATATCCCTTGCAACATTTGCGAATCGCACGAGTTCCATCGCGCTGAGGAACTGATACAGGCCGGCGAATACTGGGCTCAACGAGCTCTAGCGGATCAGGAAAACGGGGCAGAATGACCCTCAACGCGCGTTGGCGCGTGAACCATCACAGGATAAAAGACGCAAAAAGACCTAGCACAGGACAAAAAATGCAGAAAGCTTTAGTGACCATGCTGCGCATGCAGGATCGAATGAACACGCGAGTGCACGAAGAATGGCGCTCCCAGGGCTTCGCCTGGCATCGCGCGATTTGGGTCGAATGCGCAGAGCTCGTCGATCATCACGGTTACAAATGGTGGAAGCATCAGGAACCTGATCTGGCGCAGGTGCAGCTGGAGGTTATCGACATCTGGCATTTCGGGATGTCGGCCCTCCTCGTACAGAACGGTGCAGACTCCGTCGAGTCACTTGCATGCTCTATGGAGAAAAGCTGGAGCATGGCACAGAAGGGCTCAGGTGTTGTTGATTCTGCGGAGCGGCTCGCCGGAACGGCGGCTTTTGAAGCGCGCTTTGATGTACCGCAGTTCGCGCAGCTGGTCGATGCCAGTGCGTTGAGTTTCAGCGAGTTGTTTCGGCAGTATCTGGGTAAGAACGTGCTGAATTTCTTTCGTCAGGATCACGGCTACAAGGCCGGAACCTATCGAAAGCAATGGGATGATCGGGAGGACAATGAACATCTCGTGGAGCTTCTTGCTGAAATCGACACGCAATCCTCAGAAGCCGAGCAGCGGCTGTATGCCGCACTCAGTGAGCGCTACTCGATGGTGAGCTAGCCATGGGGCAAAAAGAGGAGAAGCCATCGCTATCGACGACGGCGCTGGCAAAACGCCTGAGACTACCGATTGAGCAACTGTTCGGGACACTGCGCGACTATGGTTGGATCGAACGAGAGAACGAGAAATGGACGCTTACGGGCAAAGGGTCTCTTCATGGCGGGGCTTATCGCGACAGCGAGCGCTTCGGTCGCTACATCGTCTGGCCCGAGGATCTGACTGATCACCCGCTTCTCGTCGCAATTGAAAGTGATCAGCGTCTCAGTCCCGTTGGGTTGAGCCGGCACTTCAATCATTTAAGCGCGCGTCAGGTAAATCGCCATTTTGCCGAGATCGGGCTATTGCGCATGACTACAGCGGGTCTTGAGCTTACGTCACTGGGTGCGCACTTTGGCGGGCGGCAGGAGCGCGATACAGACTCGGATCTTCTTACTGTGAGTTGGCCTCAGGTACTCATCGAGAACCCGGTTATCCGCAGGGAGTTGCTTCGACTTGGCGGTGACGGACTCTCTGGGTATGTGCCCGAGGCAAGGTCGGGGCGTGGGCCGTGGGAGCCGGCCGAGGCAGGAGGGTCGGCAAACGACCATGGTCACGTCGATGACCTCTTCGCCGATGGGACTGAAGCGTCAGAGCCGCAGCGAAATGAGCATCGCCGGACTGGTTCAGCGGGTGCTGAAACCGGCTCTACTCCGAGGCGTCGACGGCGTGGACTGGACGGGCATCAGGTTGACAGCTTATTGCAGCTTAGAGTGTGCGACTGGTTGTACGGCGCTCAGCTTGCCTACGCGGTGAATCGGGCGCTGCCTTGCGAGGAGACGTTGCATGCGGATTTTTACGTACCCAGCGTGGGTTTGTACATCGAGTGTTGGGAGCGTGACGTGCCGACCGATACGCTCTCGCGCAGGTTGAGGGTGCGAGAAGTCTGCCGTGAGCTGGATTTGGCGTATCTCGAGATTGCCGCTGGTGATGTTGATCGTGTTGATTCTGTTCTGACGCGGCGTTTGGCCGATCTTGGATTGCGCCTTTAGTGCTGATGAGCACGTTGCAATACGAGGCCTGTCTCAAGGTGCTCTGTATAGGGGAACTGGTCGAAGAATGCGATCGCTGCAATGCGGTGCGTGTTCGATAGCACCCCCAGGTTTTTGATGAGCGTGTCGGGATTACACGAGACGTAATAGATGCGCTCGAAACCCTGGATGAACTCGCAGGTGGCGTCGTCCAGTCCCTGACGCGGTGGATCAACAAGAACGGCCTCAAACTCAAAATCCCGCAGGGACTGGCTAAGATTTTTTAGGCGCTTGAATTCTCGCTCGCCGGTCAAGGCCTGAACGACCTCGGCCGCGCTCAATCGTGCCAGATCAATATTTGGAATCCCGTTGTTTGTAATGTTCTCAAGCGCAGCCCTCGTGCCGTTCTTGGCGACCTCGGTGGCTAGAACTTTTCGGTGGCAGTGGGCAAGGGGGAGGGTGAAGTTGCCGTTGCCGCAGTAGAGCTCGAGCAGATCCTTCTGTGAACCAATCGCCTGAGAGCAGACCCAGTTCAGCATCTGCTCGTTAACCGGGGCGTTCGGCTGTACAAAAGATTGCTCGTAGGCTCGCATCCTGAAGGACTGACCTGCCACCCAGAATCGTTCCTCGATGTACTCATTGCCGAGCACGATCTTTTGCTTGCGACTGCGGCCTATCAGTGAGGCACCAGTACGTTCGGTAATGGCAGGCGCGCGTGTGAGCCACTCCTGCTCTAGTTTTCTGTGATAGGCGAGGGTGATAACCAGATCGCCATCACGAGAGGCGAGGAATTCAGCCTGAAAGACTTTTCGGCGCAGCTCGGAATCGGGGCGTAGGGTACTGAGCAAGGCCGGCATGGCGCTTTGCACTGTGGTCAGGGCCTGCGGGAACGCGGTAACCGGAACTGGTTCTCCTGGTGTTGCTGGATCGAACATTACGAAATCAAGGTTGTCCTGATCGTGCCAAAGACGGAACTCCGCACGAACCCGATATCCGCTGGGTGGTGACTCGACTCTGGTAGCAGGCGGCGGACCAAAAGGGCGAAGCCGTGATTCCACTCGATCGCATTTTTGCTCGAACAGCTCCGTGCAGCGATCCGGTTCCGATTCCCAGGGTTTCATAAAAGCTAGAGGCAATTCGCGGGTTTCGGTAGCCCGGCCAGTTTACTGGCAAGGCGCGCAGGAGAGTCGGGGAACAGAGTCAGAAGGTAGATGCTCCGTCCTTTATCGTCGCCGAGTCGTTGTCGCACGTATTTGACGAGCGCACGCATGGCAGGTGACGAATCAAACTGCTCGTAGTAGTCGCGCAGCAACAGAATGATCTCCCAGCGAGCCTCATCGAGCGTTAGTCCTTCCTCTGCAGCCAGTGCTCGGCACACCTGAGGTGTCCAGTCGGCCACATTGTCGAGGAATCCCTGCTCATTGCGTGGCGGAAGCGATAAGGAAGAGTCAACCACTACGTTCAGTTCTCAGCGCCACCAGAGCTGATTGGCATGGCGTTCAGCCAGACTTACCCAGCCGTCGTAGTCCACGCTCTGAATCACCGACTGAGAGAGGGGGTCGTCAGCACAGTCACCAGTCATCAACCGGAATACCGTGACACTCCTCTGCGCCCACCTATAGAGCAGCGCTTCGTCAGACACCGCGAGTTCCAGCGCATAATCGATTAACAGAACGCTATCGGACGGATTGAGATAGCCGTCCAATTCATTCAGACAGTTCGAGTCGTGAACGTTCGTGAGACAAAACAGCGTCGGCACAACTGCTACCCGGGCTCAGAAGCTCAAAATCGCCGGATGCGAGTGGACAAGCGTCGACAGCTCCCCAGGACTCTGTACGACTGCAAATTCAGGAAGCTGGTCGGCGTCCAAACTGTATTTTTTCAGTGACCGGCCATCGATGAAGATCTGTTCGATGTCATAGAGGGGAAAAGAGTCGATTAGTTTTCGCAACGACTTACGGCCAGCGGGAGCGGCCATCGGCACAGACAGGCAGCAAACGCCTGCATTGGCGAATACCACCGTCGGGGATTGCTCGAAAACAGCAAAGCTGAGAGCGGTATCCACCCCTGCTTGTGCTCGCAATCCAGCGGAGGGGTGTTGTTGAATCCATATTGCGGGCCCTGTCCTCTCAGTGGCAGCAAGCGCTCCAGGGTTTAAGTCAGTCAACACGGGTCTCCAAAGCCTATCACTCGCTCAGACACTCTTTGGGCAGTGACAAGATCGCCAAGCGCCGTTACTTCGAAACCAGCGGCGATACGTAGCTCGGGAGTGTCCGGCATGAGTCCGAACCGAGCCGCGGAAGCGGAGCATAAGTAGAGCGCGGTCTCTGTACGCGCGGCGAGTTCAGACCAGCGGGCGCGAATATCAACCTCGTCCTGCGGGCTTTCGCAGTGCGACAGCCCGGTAAGCACCCCTGCATCCTGAAAAAAAACGCACTGCAGATCGTGGCCTTTCGCCTCAAGCGCTTCGGCAAATCGAAGTGCGTGATAGCAGGCCGTTCCCAGCTCCGGGGGCGACAATACATGCAAGGTGAACATCACAGTGGGAAACTCGTATGACAGCGTGCGGCAAGGAACAGGAGGAGAGCAGCAGAATAACGTTCAGTCGAGGCGGATGTAAGGCGCAGAAGATGTAGAAGTACCGACTGAACACGCAAATAAAAAGCCCCGGACCAGGCCGGGGCTTTTTCGCTTAAATTCAGCCCGCTTTTGAGCGGAACGGCTTCGTGTCAGTCGTCTCCGCTAAGTGCGGTCAGCAGGCTGAGCATGTGTACGAACAGGTTGTACACGTTCAGGTACAGAGCGATGGTTGCACGGATGTAGTTCGTCTCGCCGCCGTTGATGATGCGGCTGGTATCGAACAGGATCAGCCCCGACATGATCAAAATCACTGCCGCAGAAATCGTAAGGCTCAGCGCCGGGATTTGCAGGAAAATATTGGCGATCATCGCGACTACGGCCACGATTAGACCAACCAGCAAGAAACCGCCCATAAACGAAAAGTCTTTCTTACTCGTCAGCGCATAGGCGGACAACGAGAAGAACACCACCGCAGTGCCGGCTAAAGCCTGCATTACCAGGGCTGGCCCTGATGGAATAGAGAGGTAGTAACTCATCAGCGGTCCAAGGGACGCGCCCATCAAACCGGCGAATACAAAAATCGCTGGCAGGCCCTTAGAACTATCGGCCATTCGATTCACCACAAACAACATTATGAAGCCGCCAATCGAGCAGGCAATGGAGCCCATTGGACCAAGACCAAGCATCATGGCCGCTCCGGCCGCGACGGCACTAAACGCCAGCGTCATGCCAAGCAGCATGTAGGTGTTGCGTAGAACCTTATTGGTGTTAACAACGCCTTCGAACGGCGCTGCCGAGTCGTATACGCGTGGATTAGCCATAAAACAAAAACCTCTAGGGAGTCGAGTGACTGTTAGACTTAGATGATAAGGGCTTTATTTTGTTCCGCAAGTTATCCTCAGAATCCGATTTCGTAAAAGGCTATCTATCTGAAATTTATGGAAAAAAATCCGTCGGAACAGATCGGTAGGGCCGCGCCGCTCCTCTTCGTCCCGTTTTAGTCGTAATTGGGTCATTCAATGCGTGTTCGAGACTGGGTATGAACGGTGGGTAACGTCTGTCATTTCATTTGAGGTCTGAGGTGTAACCAACGCTCAATCCTCTATCGGCGTGAGAGCTGCGCGTGGGCGTTCTCGCGCACTTTCTCGCGCACGATAAGGACCGTTGGCGACCTCTAGGTTATGAAGCTAACTAACGGGACAGGACACTAGATACGATAACTATGAACGGAGATTCAAAAAGGATAAGTAAATGAAAGTGGCTCTCGCTCAGATTTCGCCCGTCTTTCTGGATCGATCAAAGACGGTCGACAAGGTTTTGAGCTGGATGGACAAAGCCCGCGACGCAGATTTGATCGTGTTTGGGGAGGCTCTCGTACCTGGTTATCCCTTTTGGGTGGAACGAACCGACGGCGCAAGGTTCGCATCGTCCGCTCAGGAGGTCTGGCATGCGGCTTATCAACGCGAGGCTGTACAGATAGAACGAGGCGACCTGGACGGGATTTGTGCCGCGTCGGCGGCGCTGAATCTGGCCGTCTACGTAGGTGTTATCGAGCGGCCATCGGACCGAGGGGGTCATAGCCTTTACGCATCGCTTGTGTTCATAGACAAAGGTAGAGTTAAGAGCGTGCATCGAAAGCTCATGCCCACTTACGAGGAGAGGTTGGTGTGGTCCGTGGGCGACGGGCACGGATTGGTCACACACGAACTTGCCGGATTCACGATGGGGGGTCTCAACTGCTGGGAGAACTGGATGCCACTTGCTCGCTCTGCGTTATATGCGCAGGGCGAGAACCTCCATATTGCTGTATGGCCAGGCAGCCAGAAGAATACGTGCGATGTCACTCGCTTTATTGCACGCGAGTCCCGCAGTTACGTCGTTTCTGTATCTGGGCTGATGCGTCCGCAAGATTGGCAGCAGGCTCATCAGCCTAAGGGCTCAAATCTCACGGCTGAAAGCATCTGGGCCAATGGCGGAAGCTGCGTGGCGAACCCGGACGGTACCTGGCTGCAAGAACCGATAATCGACAAGGAGACAGTGAGCGTGGTCGAGCTGGACCTCGATCAGGTTCGACGCGCCCGGCATAACTTCGATCCCAGCGGTCACTACTCACGACCTGATGTGACACAACTGACGGTGAATCGTGAACGCCAAAGTGTTCTCGTCTTTGGCGACGAGTGATAGAAGTCAAAAAACCGAACCGCCACCATTGAGACGTCTGTGTAGACCCAGCGAAAGGAGAGGGGCCAAGGAGAGCCAGCGAAAGAAAAAGTGGCGGTGGGCCAGGGATTCGAACCCCGGGAACCTCTCGGTTCAACGGTTTTCAAGACCGCCGCTTTCGACCACTCAGCCAGCCCACCGTGTTGCCTGTTACAGCGTGGGCGCGATTATACCCACCACGCCCACGGGTACAACAAAATCTCAGGCCGACTGTGTTGATTCCTCACTGCCAGGCAGTGGTCCGCGCGGGTCATTGCTGGCTCGGGCGACCACTCGTCCCACGTTGGTGGCGACCGGTGCGACTTGTTCTCGGAACAGCGAGAGGTGTGCAGTTTCGATTCTCACGTCGCTTACTGGTGCCGGGGCCACTCGAGGGTCGTTCGTCGCTCGACCGTCAGCATTCATTCCGCCCGCAGCGGAGTCATCCACTGGAGCAGCTGTGTAGTCTGCGTCGGCCTCTGCATCGAGGACTTCATTATTGTCGGCTGATACATTGATGGATGAAGGCTCCGGAGCAGGGTCGATTTCCGCAATCGAACTGGACGAGTCGCCTCTTTGGTCAACAAACTGTTCGATCGCAGATGCCGCCACGGCAGATGGCGCCACGTTTGCGACGGGTGGTCGTTCCTCGGCTTGTTCCTGCGTAGCGACGGCTTCGACGAGTGGCTCGCCCGGAAGTTCTTCTTCGGCGCTGAACCGGCTATCCACAGCTGACCTAGAACCGGCTTCTGATTCGACCTCTACCGCGGGAGCATCGGAGCCCGGCTCGTCGTATGCTTCGGTCTGGTCTGAAGCCTTACCAGATGCGGTCATAGCTTCGGCAGTTTGCTCACCATCATCGACTGGGGGCTTGGTGCTGGTCTCCTGCTGATCAAGGTCCTCAGAGACGGCCGTTGCAGCAAGCTCCGATGACTCGTCAGCCGTTACTTCAAGGGCGTCAACTGGACGTCGCCGTCTCCTGCGAGGCTCGCCACGACGCTGATCGCTTGGTCGCCGTCGCGGCTTGTCCTGCGATGACTCTTCGACTTCTTCTTCGCTGGAATCCGCCAATTGCACAGATTGTTTCGACTCAGAGTTTCTACCTACACGTGTTCGCCTGCGTCTGCGCCGTTCACCGCCTTTGCGTCGTTCTCTTCTTTCTCCGCTCTCGTCGCTTTCGCTTTGAGCGTGCTCTTCGTTCTCCGGCGCATCATCTACTGCTTCTGGTGCATCGGCATTCCGATCGCCTGCTTGGCTTCGATTTCTGCGGTTCGCACCGCCCCGCCGTCTCCGTCGCTTCCTGGGCTCCTCCGAATCCGAGTCAAGAGATGAGTCACCTGCAACGGGAGTGTCATCTGCTGGTGCCAACGAATTGTCCGCGAGTGACTGCGCCGCATCGTCTTTAGAAGCTGGTGCAACGGTGGTTGCCGTACCATCGGCTTCGGTTGATCCAAAAAAGGCTACCCATGCTTTCTGAAGAAAGCTGCGCTCGGCTGTATCAGTGAGCGATGGTGCGGCCATAGCTACCGGCTGGGGCACTTCGGCGTGGGCTTGGTCTTCTGCAACAACGGGAGTCTCTGCGGCCACGGGCTCTGCCTGCTGGGGCGCGGGCTGCGTCGGGGCGATGCCCTGGACTACCGCTTCCTGTTGCGGGATTACCGCAGACTGTGAATCAGAAATAGTGTCGGTGTCCGGCACAGCGAGTTCCACCGAATAACTCGTCTCCTGAGTGCCATCGACTTCGTCGTCGCGAAGTCTCTGAACATCGAAGTGCGGAGTCTCCAGATTCGGGTCCGGTATGACCAGAACTCGAACCTTGGTAATGGTCTCGATCTCACTCAACGTGTTGCGCTTCTCGTTGAGAAGGTACGCCGCAACATCTACCGGCACGATCGCGCGCACCTCTGCGCTCCGTTCTTTGATGGCTTCTTCCTCGAGAAGTCGCAGTATGGAGAGTGCGAGGGATTTTGTATCTCGTATCGTTCCTTGCCCATTGCACCGGGGGCAGACAATCGCACTGGTCTCTCCCAGGGAAGGACGCAAGCGCTGCCGCGACATTTCGAGAAGGCCGAATCTTGAAATTCGACCGATTTGTACCCGCGCCCGATCAATCGACAGCGCATCGCGCATGCGGTTCTCGACGGCTCGCTGATTGCGTGCGGCGAGCATATCAATGAAGTCGATCACGATCAGGCCACCCATATCGCGCAGTCGCAACTGTCTGGCGATTTCATCGGCGGCCTCAAGATTGGTCTGAAGCGCGGTGTCTTCGATACTCGACCCCTTCGTAGCGCGCGCGGAGTTGATATCGATAGAAACCAGCGCCTCGGTGGGGTCGATAACGATCGAACCTCCGGAGGGCAGGCGCACTTCCCGCTGGAACGCAGTTTCGATCTGGCTTTCGATCTGAAATCGGTTAAACAGCGGAATACTGTCGTCGTAGCGTTTGATTCGCTGCTTGAACTTCGGCATAACCATGCCGACGAAATCCATCGCCTGCTGGTAGGCTTCAGGAGAATCGATCAAAACCTGCTGCACATCGTCACGCAGATAGTCGCGAACCGCACGAATGATGACGTTGCTCTCTTGATAAATCAGCACGGCCGATGACTGATCTTCGCTGGCTTTACTGATGGCTTCCCACAGCTGGACCAGATAGTTGAGATCCCACTGCAGTTCTTCGGAAGATCTTCCAACCCCGGCGGTGCGGATAATGACCCCCATTCCATCGGGTATCTCCAGAGCGCTGAGTGCTTCACGGAGTTCGCTCCGATCATCTCCTTCAATGCGCCGTGATATTCCGCCAGCACGAGGATTGTTAGGCATCAGAACCATGTAGCGACCCGCAAGGCTGATAAAGGTGGTAAGCGCGGCTCCCTTATTGCCGCGCTCCTCTTTATCGACCTGCACGATCAGTTTGGTGCCTTCCTTGACGACGTCTCGAATCGACAATTTGCGGCCTGACTCAGAAGGGCGACGGTAGAAGTACTCTCGCGAGATCTCCTTGAGGGGCAAGAAGCCATGGCGCTCGGCACCAAAGTCTACGAAGGCCGCTTCGAGGCTCGGCTCCACGCGGGTAACTTTACCGATATAGATGTTGGCCTTCTTCTGAAGGCGGGTGCGGTTTTCGATGTCGAGGTCGTAAAGTCGTTGACCATCGACGAGGGCCACGCGCATTTCTTCTGCGTGCGTGGCGTTGATAAGCATTTTTTTCATATGACCAAATCTCTGTTTGGCCAGGGTAGGGCGCCAAGCCCCTCTGTCTTGATATCGCAGCCGCCTGATGAATATTTGGCATTAGCCTTCAGGCTCATCTGGAAGCTGATATAAACACGCGGTTGGCCGAACCCACCTGTAACCGTCCACAACGCCTGTGTGTGAGCCCTGCGTAAACGGAATCGGTCATAACGATGACCGCATAGCGGTTGCCGCTTATACAGCCGGGCCGATTACGCTCGCTAATCGACGACCCCTAGTCACAAGCACTTGTACATCACAGGTGATGGTGTTTTTTTCGGTAGCGCCGTATCGGAGTGTTGGTTAAGAGTGCGTGCTGGAAACGGAGCCGCAGGTATGCAGTTTGTCAGAAGGTCAGCAAGAGCTAGGTGAAACCATAACCCGATCATCAGATTCGAGTCGTTTAGTCGTTTATCACGTTGCTCGAAGCTTTTATGCCTCTCTGTCTACTTCCCTACTAGGCTCTTCACTTTCCTCAGCCTGCTTTTCTCTCTTATCCCGCTCTTACTACCTCACTACTTCTCGTGGTTCTTACTGCTCTAACCACGCTCACCGCACTCACCGCACTCACAACAGATAGTACGATCTTTCTGTCATCCACTTGAGTGAGCATTTGCTTGCTAATTCACGTTCAAGCCTAGGCTTTCTTTAGCTCAGCGATCTGCGGTACGACTCCGACGCGTTGCCTCGCTTTTCAAATCCGTACCCAATAACAACGATCGGGGGTGTAATTTTGGAATCGAAAGTAGTACTGGCGAGATATCGGCTGTGCCACTGAACGGCTTCAAAAAGTCAGCTTCAGTTTGGCCGTGGATAGCAATGCGTGACGAACCCGCTTAAGACTGGTCGCACGCCGCGTGTTTTCTGGTGTTTACCCTGGCAAATCCTTTATTTAACTGGAACTGACTGGCGCTTGATGGGTATATCCGCTTAGCACCAAAACAATCTCGGTTTTGGCAGCAAACATACGAACCTATCGTTTGTCGGTCCGTCCCATGTGTTCATGGAAACTTGTAGCGACGAACCCAAGAAAATGCATCGTCCGTCACCTCGTATCTGTTTTAACCTTGTTTTACGTTCTTACGTTCTTACGTTCTTACGTTCTTACGTTCTTACGTTCTTACGTTCTTACGGTGTTCCTTCGTTGTTTGCCCCGCTCCAGGGCTGCGAAAACGACGCTGACTATTTGCATAATTTCGGCTGGCCAACGCACGCCCGGTCTTTATGACCGCGCTACCAGGCCTGGTAACTCACGTCGTTCCCGCTGTTGCTCTCTCAGCCCCGCGCGAATCAGCGCTTGGCTTCTTCATTGGTTGTATCCGAGATCGCTAACTGGTGGATATTTGACATCCGGGTGGTGCGCAACGCTTGTAGAACACAACATTCAAGCCTGCGTCGTAGCGTCATCGCGGAAAGATCTTACCTCCCGCCTCACACCGCCTGTCTTACGTCGTAATCGTGCGGTATCCATTGTCACGACACTGCGAACAGCGCTAGATATTCGCGAAAGGGAGAAGCTGGTTCGAAGGACCAGTCGTTTCAAAGCCTTTCTGCGCATCTCTGCAGTAAGTGGATACTAACAGGCACCAAAGACCCCGTAAATAATGTGTTTTCTTTTATCGTGCGTCGGCTAACGACGCTATTTACTCTTTAGGACCTGATACATTCTGTCTTACCAGCATCAATATGAGTTCAAGGGCATCGGTCATTTCACAGTCGCGGAGCGCGGTTCGCTATGTCAAAGTCGAAGAGCGATCCGCGGGTCAGCGACTGGACAATTTTCTTCTGCGTGAGTGCCCGGGAGTCCCAAAGACACGTCTGTACAGGGCAATCCGTAAGGGAGAGATCCGAATTGATCGTGGCCGCGCGAGACAAGACACTCGTTTACAGGTCGGCCAGACCGTACGCATACCACCTCTTGCGGTTGCGGATCGCCCTGACTCCGTAGCACCTTCGCATTGGCAGCAGCGTCTTCTGGAGCGCATCCTCTACGAAGACGATGATCTTCTTGTTATTAACAAACCTCCTGGACTTGCCGTGCACGGCGGAAGCGGCTTGAGTTTCGGTTTGATCGAAACGATGCGCGAGCTACGTCCAAACTGCAGGGTCTTAGAGCTTGCACATCGCCTCGATAGGGAAACGTCCGGCGTACTTGTGCTCGCTAAACGAGTCAATGCGTTGCGCCAGCTGCATGAGCTATTTCGCAATAGAAGTGAGGTGAGTAAGACTTATCTGGCGCTTGTCCACGGTCATTGGCCAAGGGCAGTAAGCTCGATGACTGCACCACTTCAGCGAGTCGAACGAAAGTCAGGGGAACGAATAGTGGTGGTAAACCGAGCTGGCAAACCTTCTCAGACCAGCTTTACAGCTAAGAAGCGCTACGCCGCAAGTACGCTCATCGAGGCGAAACCAGTCACAGGGCGAACGCATCAGATTCGTGTCCACGCAGCCTTCGCTGGCCACCCGCTACTGGGCGATGACAAGTACGGAAATGACGATAGTAATGCGTTGACCATAAAGCTCGAACTTAGGCGGCTCTTTCTCCATGCTGCGAAGCTATCGTTTACGCTACACGAGCGTGTCATGGAGTTCGAGGCACCGCTCGATTGTGAGTTACAGCGTGTTTTATCGAAGGCGTGACCGCTGTTATCAGGTTTAACCTCTAAGGAGCGTTAATATTCCTAGAGTACGCTGATTCCGTGTCTGCCCAGCATTTCTGTGACGGAAATGAGTGGTAAACCCTCGAGAGCCGTCGGGTCGTCGCTTTGGATTTTCTCAAACAGGGCGATGCCGAGTCCCTCCCAACGAAAGCTGCCGGCGCAGTCCAGCGGCTTATCGCGCTCTGCATAGCGTTGCAATGTCTGTTCATCGAGTGTGCGAAACGTGACGGATGTGGATACCACTCGTTCCTCCAGCGTCTGCTCGCCACGCGCAAGAACCACACCAGTGGCAAAGGTCACCGTTTTGCCACTGCAACTCGAAAGCTGTTGTACCGCTTTTGGTACTGAACCCGCCTTGTGTAGCAGCAGCGGTCCACAGCTGGCGACCTGATCACTGCCCAGCACCAGTGCATCTGGATTTTCGTTAGCAACTTTGAGCGCTTTGGCTCTGCTCAGGCGTGCTGCGAGAGCGTCGGGGGCCTCGCTTTCCAGAGGTGTTTCATCAACGTCCGGCGCCTCGACCGCGAAAGGGATCTGCAGACGTTCGAGCAAAGCCCGTCTGTAGCGCGATGTGGAAGCGAGTATCAGCATCGCGTCGCTTGCTATGGTCATGTATGTGTGGTCCTAAGCGCCCGTATTCTAAAGATTTTTCTTAAGCCGAAGAGCAAAAAAAAGTGTGTTTTGAGCTTTGACTTCGCTTAGGCGCGTCACTATGATGCGCCGCCATGCCGACAGCCCCTCCACGAAAGATAAACGTGCGCAAGGCGGTTGCTCGCGGAGATACGTATAAGGGCGTGTTTAGTGCCGCGCATCTTCCAGCGATTGCTGGTGTTCTGCCGACGGACGAGAACTTCGTTAAGGCTAGCGTACGCTTCGATCTGGACGAGGACCAGCGTTTCATCGCCGAGGTTCAATTCGAAGCACGAGTCGAGCTTGTTTGCCAGCGGTCGCTGAACCGGTTTACTGCTGAGCTATCCGGTGGCAGTACGTTGGGGCTGATCGTCAGTGAATCTCAGTCGGGTGCTCTACCAAAAGCGTATGAGCCCTGGATTGTCAGTGACGAGACAGATCTATGGGACATGGTGTCTGAAGAGGTGTCTTTGGCTTTGCCCACGGTTCCCATAGACCCAGAGTCTGAGTACTCGCTGGAATCGAATGAGACAAAGGCCGACCCGCAGGCAATCAGTACGAATCTGGGCGAGAGAGGTGACAGCGGCGGGAGCGGCGATAAATCCGAAGAGGGTGTGAAGCGCGCCAATCCCTTCGAGATTTTGTCGCAACTGGTGGTTGATAAGAAGTAAGAAGCCGCTTAAGCAAGCTTATGTAGATACATTTTGGAAGTCTGATCGCGCGAGCTTCGACCGCGACTTACTTCCGCATAGGTCTGAGCTCAGGACTGGGCAAAAGGCTGGGCACTAGGCGGTAGTGCGTTACTGGATTTAGGTGCGAAGCGCATACCGTGAACGGCGGGATCTAAGGAGTGAAACTATTATGGCAGTACAGCAAAACAAAAAGACAAGATCACGACGCAACATGCGTCGTTCGCATGATTCGCTGCGGGGTTCTACCCTGTCCGTGGATCAGACCTCTGGCGAGGTACATCGTCGGCATCATGTGACCGCCGACGGCTTCTATCGTGGCAAAAAGGTTATCGAGAGCGATAGCGAAGAGTGAATTTGCGATGGCTGACGGGAGACTTCCTTAGTCAGCCACCGCAGGCTGCATCACCGAAACCGAAAACGCTCCGCCGTGATCGATAAATGGTCATCGGGTGATTACCCGTGAGACGTGACCTCGCTTTTTTGTTTCCAGGCCAAGGTAGTCAACGGGTGGCTATGCTGGCGGAGGCCTCTGACCGCTTTACCGAGGTTTTCTCGACTTTCGAAGAGGCGTCTGAAGCGCTCGGCTTCAATCTGTGGGAACTCATTCAGTCGGGAGACGCAACGACACTGAATCTCACCGAGAATACCCAGCCGGCTCTACTGACTTCATCTGTAGCTCTCTGGCGTGCGTGGCTGGCCGAAGGGGGCGACGAACCGGCCGCGATGGCTGGACACAGCCTCGGAGAGTTCTCTGCGCTGTGCTGTGCGGGGTCTCTATCCTTGGCTGATGCGGTCACTCTGGTCCGAGCGCGAGGGCAGTTTATGCAGAGTGCCGTGCCACTCGGGCAGGGGTCGATGGCGGCGGTGATCGGGTTGGGTGACGAACAGGTACTGGCCATATGCGACCAGGTCGCGGCATCCGAGAAAAGCGTGGTACAGGCCGTAAATTTCAACTCCCCTGGCCAGGTGGTTATCGCCGGTTATAAAGAGCCGGTAGATACTGCGATAGACAAGCTCAAAGGTGCTGGCGCAAAGCTCGTCAAGCTTCTTCCCGTTAGCGCACCATTCCACACCACATTAATGACTCCCGCTGGAGAGCGGCTTCTGGAGGCGTTAGCACATACGGCGATCGAGCCTCCGCGTTGCAGCGTGGTGCACAACGTCCACGCACAAGCTGAGACCGATCCTGACAAAATTCGAGAGTTGCTTGTTGAGCAGATTTCATCCCCGGTTCGTTGGACAGCGTGTATGGCGCGATTGCGCGAACGTGGGGCGTCGACATTTGTCGAGTGTGGTCCGGGTAAAGTGCTCGGCGGCCTGCTACGACGCATGGACCGCTCATCGCGATGTCACTACGTTGAAGAGCCCGATAATCTCATAGCGGCCGCCCAAGAAATAAAGCAGTGATAACGCATCGAGGGTACTCGTGAACGCTAGTAACGAATCAGAATCAAGTCGTGTAGCCATAGTCACCGGTGCCAGTCGAGGTATCGGTTATGCAATTGCAAATCGATTGGCACAGGAAGGCTGCACGGTTGTCGGGACGGCCACCTCGGACAATGGTGCAGCAGCCATCAACGAGCGCCTCCAGCAGCATGGCGGCGCTGGGCTTGTGTTAGACGTGAGCGAAGCCGCTAGCGTTGCCGAATTTCTGTTGGCGGTAAACGATCGTTTTGGGCCTCCCTTAATTCTCGTAAACAACGCCGGAATCACCCGTGACAATATTCTTCTTCGCATGAAAGAAGAGGAATGGGAAAGCGTTGTGCAGACGAATCTAAGCGCTCTGTATCGACTATCAAAAGCTGTGCTTCGGGGTATGACCAAAGCACGATGGGGGCGAGTCGTGAACATCACTTCTGTCGTTGGTGCGATGGGAAACGCGGGGCAGAGCAACTATGCCGCTACCAAAGCTGGCGCGGAGGGGTTTACACGAGCACTAGCGCGGGAGGTGGGCTCAAGGAGCATAACCGTAAACGCTGTAGCTCCCGGATTTATTGATACGGATATGACGCAAGCGTTGGGTGAAGAGCAGCGAGCCGCCATGTTGGCCCAGATTCCTCTTGCACGCCTCGGTGATCCAGCGGAGATCGCAGCACTGGTCGCTTTCTTGTGCAGTGAACAGGCTGGGTACATCACCGGTGAAACCGTTCACATCAATGGTGGCATGTACATGTCTTAAGCGTGAGTCGCCTGAATAGAGAGAGTACTAGCCCGCGCTGACGGTATTGTCAGTCGTGGGCGTAGGGGCGGGGCAAGGTGTACAACCGCTTCAAAATTTTCGGTAGACTTCCAGTCTGCCCGTTTTAGTTGGGAATTTTCGTTCCCACACTCAGGAGAAACCTACAAAAATGAGCAGCATTGAAGAACGCGTGAAGAAGATTGTCGCCGAACAGCTGGGCGTCAAAGAAGAAGAAGTACAGACGGAGGCCTCGTTCGTCGAGGACCTGGGTGCTGACTCACTCGACACTGTTGAACTGGTTATGGCTCTTGAAGAGGAGTTCGAAACCGAGATACCCGATGAGGAAGCCGAGAAGATCACTACCGTGAAGCTCGCCATCGAGTACATCAACGAAAACTTGTCCTAGGCCCGGGTGGGCCTTGGGTAGCGCGTTTGCTTACGCGCACGCCCCGAGGCGGACCAGTACCCGCCCCGTACCCTGGCACTCAGGTTACTCGGGAGCAGTCCCGGCGGTTTCAGAAGTTGATACGCGAGCATCCTGTGTTCGAGTAGGTAGAGAATGAAGGCCGTGTCTATCGCAAGATAGCGCGGCTTTTTTGTTTCCCCGATCACTAGTTTTGCTGAAAAACGACTTCCATTTTAGGATCAGCGGGCCTCGCTGATTGGGAGGCGTTGATCAAACCCATTGACACATACGGCACAAGACACCGCAACATAGTAGTTGTCGATTTAGAGAAGGTTGGAGCAGAAAGAATTGAACGGAAAACGAGTGGTCATCACCGGTCTCGGGCTCATCACACCGGTCGGTCTGGACGTGGATACCAGTTGGACCGCAATCCGCGAAGGACAGAGTGGCGTTGCGCCGATCGACAAATTCGATGTGGAGAAGTACAGCACGCGATTCAGCGCAAGCGTTAAGGATTTCGATAGTGCCGAATACTTCTCTACTAAAGATCAGAAGAAGATGGACGTCTTCGTTCAGTACGGAATGGCTGCTGGCATACAGGCCTTTGAAGACTCGGGTCTCGAAGTGTCCGATGGGATGGCAGATCGTGTTGGCTGCGCAATCGGTTCAGGAATAGGTGGGATCGGGCAGATCGAAAAGAATTCCGAAATTGTGAATGCGAGTGGCCCGCGAAGAATCTCACCGTTCTTTGTGCCTGGTTCTATCATCAATATGATCGGGGGCAACCTATCGGTGAAGTACGGGCTGCGCGGCCCGAACATCGCCGTCGTTACAGCGTGCACAACTGGCACCCATAACATCGGACTGGCCGCAAGACTGATTGCGCAGGGAGACGCCGACGCTATGCTCGCAGGTGGCGCCGAAATGGCGACCACTAAAGTCGGGCTCGGTGGCTTCGCTGCCGCACGGGCACTCTCAACGCGAAACGAAGACCCGGTATCCGCCTCCAGACCCTGGGATAAAGACAGAGACGGTTTCGTGCTGGGTGATGGCGCTGGCGTGGTTATGTTGGAGTCACTGGATTCAGCGCGCGCTCGCGACGCTGAAATCTATGCAGAAGTCGTCGGTTTTGGAATGAGTGGCGATGCCTATCATATGACGCTACCACCGGAGGACGGCGCAGGCGCTGCCGCGGCCATGCGCAATGCTCTGCGCGATGCTGCTCTCGGTCCGGAGAGTGTTTCTTACATCAACGCGCATGGAACTTCTACGCTGGCAGGCGACCTGGCTGAAAGCCGAGCCATCGAGAAGGTCTTCGGCGCTTCCAGCAAAGACCTGCTTGTGAGCTCTACAAAGTCGATGATCGGCCATTTGCTGGGCGCGGCCGGGTCAGTCGAAGCCGTGTTCTCCGTGCTTGCTCTGCGAGATCAAATTGCCCCACCCACGATAAACCTGGATAACGTCGATGAAGGATGTAACCTCGACTATGTTCCTCACACCGCCAGGGATAGGAGCATGACGTACGCGCTTTCGAACTCGTTCGGGTTCGGTGGGACGAACGGCTCTCTTATCTTCGCGCAGCTTTAATCCAGGCTGCCGGGTACCTGGTGGTTTGTTGCTTCCAGACCTGTTGATTGAGGAAGTCGACGATGGAGTGCCGACCGATGATCGGGGCTTCCTCTATGGTGACAGCGTTTTTGAGACTATGTTGTGTCTCAACGGTAGCGCAAGCCACCTGGATCTCCACGTTGCTCGTTTTCTAGAGGGCATACGTTCTCTGGGGTTCCTGCCCGATTCATCAGAAGCGCAGGCATCCACCATTATCGATAGCTATTTTGATGGTACGGCCGATGGAGCTGTCGATGGTATTGACGATGAAAAACGTTGGTGCAGGAGTCTGCTTTTGAATGCACTCACACAGCGACTACCTTCCAGCGGCAATTACTCCGTTCGCATCTCATTGAGCCGCGGCAGCGGGCCCCGAGGTTATGCACCGGTTGAACGACCAGCGCTGAGGCTCCGTACGCAGATGAATGAACTCCGTCACGATCCCTTGCGCCCACTGCCCCCGCTTAGCCTTCATGCTTCTACCGTATTTGTCTCTGAGCAGCCTCGCCTGGCTGGCACTAAACATGGAAACAGATTGGAACAGGTACTCGCCGCCCAGGAGGCCCGTGAGGCTGGCTTCGACGACGCTATCCAAAGTCGCGCCAGCGGTTTTGTGCAGTGTACAAGCTCCGCCAATGTGTTCATTGTCAAAGACGGCGTGTTTGTCACCCCACCCGTTGAGCGTTGCGGTATCGCAGGAACGCGAAGGCGTTTGGTAATCGACACTCTAGCCCCCGCTATTGGCGTGCCGGTCCAAGTGGAAGACTTTACGCTCCGGGATCTGTTAAGGGCTGACGGGGCGTTTGTGACAAATAGCCTTGTGGGGGTTCGCACAGTTTCTCAAGTCGACGATCAGAAGTTGGTCAATTCAGAGCTAGTCAACAGTTTTCAAGACTTTTACTTTCGCGAGCTGCACCGGTCTCGAGAGCCTTGAGCGATAAATGCGATTAGTAGCCCTGATTCTGTTGTCGATTACAGTGCTGACAACATCTGCTGCACTTTACGTTCGCGCCTGGTATTCGAAGCCCCTTCGGACGCTCAATCACCCGGTTCGGGTTGTCGTCGATGTGGGAGATGGTTTTAGCCGGGTGTCTCAGGATCTGGTTGAGCGCGGTGTACTGCCAAACACGTTTCTGCTTAACCTGACTGCCCGTCTCTCCGGTGCCGATGCGCAGGTTTTCGCGGGCGAGTATGAGCTCAATAGTAAAACTTCCCCGGCCTCTTTAATGCTGATGCTACAAACCGGGGACACGGTTCGATACCTCGTTACATTACCGGAAGGGGTTCGCCTCGCCCAGGCTATTCGGCTTTTACAACAGGCTGACGGCCTTAAAGCTGTATTGGAAAATGACGCTGATCCGCGCCTTATGGAGATGACCGCACCTCATCCTCCGGAGGGGTGGTTTCTCCCGGAAACGTATCAGTATGAACGGGGCGATACGGACTTGAAGGTTCTTGAGCACGCCCATGAAATGATGGCGAGCGCATTGGATGATGCATGGGCATTGCGCGACGATGAATTACCGTTCGCCGAGCCCTATGAGTTGCTCACTCTGGCTTCAATCGTAGAAAAAGAGACAGCCCTGGCGAGTGAAAGAGCCAGGATTGGAGGCGTGTTTGTGAGACGCCTGCGAAAACAAATGCGCCTTCAGACTGACCCCACAGTGATCTATGGTCTGGGGTCTGACTTCGATGGCGATTTGACTCGGACGCACCTGCGCGATGAGAGCAATCCTTTCAATACCTATCGCCATTTCGGTTTACCACCTACTCCAATAGCGCTTCCTGGCGTCGAGGCTCTGCGCGCGGCAGCCCACCCGGAAACTGGAAGTGCTCTGTATTTTGTCGCCCGCGGCGACGGCAGTCACGAATTCAACGAGACGCTCCAAGGGCATAACGACGCGGTCAAAAAGTACCAACTTCGGCGAAGATCGGATTACAGATCTACACCAAAGGAAAATTCAGGGTCATAAGTTTGAGTGGCTTGTTCATAACGGTAGAAGGTGTTGAGGGCGCGGGCAAGAGCACAGCGCTTGCTCATCTCGAACGTCTGCTGCAGCAACGTGAAGCAGTAGTGATCTGCACCCGGGAGCCTGGTGGAACAGAACTGGGTGAGGGCCTGCGCGAATTGTTGCTTTCAGATGATCACGGCGAAGTTGCACCACTTTCTGAGTTGCTGATGATGTTTGCAGCACGGGCACAACATCTCCATGAGGTAATAGAACCTGCGCTTACGCGCGGAGAAACCGTGCTCTGTGATCGTTTTACGGATGCGTCTTTTGCCTATCAGGGGGCTGGACGGGGGCTCGGTGAGGATCCGGTTGCTGCGCTTGAGACCCTAACCCAGGGATCACTCCGTCCCGACCTTGTGATACTTCTTGATCTCCCTCCAAAGCAAGGTATCGAGCGGGCCAGAGGGAGAGGTGATCTTGACCGATTTGAGCGTGAGGAATTGGAGTTTTTCGAGCGAGTTCGCAGCGCTTACTTGACCAGAGCGCGGAGCGAACCTGATCGCTACCGCACAATAGATGCTAGCTTGGAGAAGAGCGCCGTTCTTGATCAGCTAAGCGATTGTGTTCGCGACTTCTACCGAATGAGAGGAGAAGACTGTGGCTGAGTACGGTGCAGGTGAGCGTGCCCAGACAGCCGCTATCTATCCCTGGTTTGAAGAGAGTTGGATGCGCATCTGCGATGTGCTCCATGCTCAACGTATGGCTCATGCGCTGCTCCTCGATGGTGTTCAGGGAACGGGGCGTACGGCGTTTTCACTTGCGCTGGCGCAGCGACTGCTCTGTGCGAGCGTTAACTCGTCGTCTAATGGGCTAGTTGATGAGTCACCGAGTCCCGATAAGATTCCTGGTATCGCCTGCGGTACCTGCAAGTCCTGTACTTTGTTTGTTTCCGGATCACACCCGGATTTTCTGATAGTCGAACCCGAATCTTCCGCAAAGAGTCTCGGGGTCGATGCGATCCGTCGCGCGATTGAGTTTGCCAATAAGACACCGGCGGTAAGCGATCGGAAAGTGCTTCTCTTGATGCCTGCGGAGCAGATGACTAGGGCGTCGGCAAATGCGCTGCTCAAGTCTCTTGAGGAACCCAGCCCTAGCACCGTCATGCTCCTGGTGACCCAACGCGGTGCTTTTCTACCGGCAACGATTCGATCACGCTGCCAACGCTGGAACCTACCGGCTCCGACACCTGAGCAAGCGACGGGTTGGGTCGACTCGCAGGTGGCAGGTAATCATGACACTGACGAACTGGCGCAGTGGTCTCAGTTACTTACCTCGCGCCCGCTTGCTCTGATGTCGTTGATTGAAAGCGACGACGCAAACAAACGCCTTGCTTTGCATCAGTTGCTCTCAAAAGATCCGGGTCTACCATCGCCGCAGGTGGTGAGCACACTTCTTGAGCTGGCGTCAGATCTAAAGCCGGCTGAGTTCCTGGAGTTGATCGAGTCGCGACTTGTTGGTGCTCTCAGGCATCACCATGAAGAATCTAACGAATTCCGGAAAACCTGGGATCCATCAGCGGCGTTCGAGCTGCTCGATCGCGTACGACAGTTTAAATCGGCGGAGGCTGCAGGATCGAATCCGCATGCCGATTTGTTGTTCCACAACGTCGCAAGTGATTTTGTTGCGCTATGGAGTGGTTGAGCCCAGTGTTAAACTCTGTGGTGGATGCGTGCAATTGTGATTCGGCGCAGGTTATGGCTCGCGGTCACGGAGGACATCGTGATAAGCGGTAAGTTAAATAGCAAGTACAGTGCGAGCGAGCCGAAATGAGTGAATCTGGCGCGGCTCCTCAGGGTATTTTATCGCTCACTATCAAAGATAAAGCCGTCTTGTATTCTGCGTACATGCCGTTCATCAAGAACGGCGGCTTGTTTGTTCCAACAAATAAGTCCTATGACCTCGGAGACGAGGTTTTCATGTTGCTTACGCTTATGGATGAGCCAGAGAAGATTCCGATTGCTGGGAAAGTCGTTTGGGTGACACCGCGAGGTGCGCAGGGCAATCGTACATCCGGAATCGGGGTTCAGTTTTCAGAACAAGATGCCGCTGCCAACTCGAAGATCGAAGAATATCTGGCGGGCATGCTGAACTCTGAAAGGCCAACGCACACGATGTAGGTGCTCGGTGTCCACGCAAGCTGGCCGTTGCCAGGTGAACTCGCCAGACACATGTTTTCGATGGCTTGTTTTGCAGACACAAAATCACAGCTAGATTCGACTTTTAATTGAAGCTAATCAAAGTCTACTTAAAGCTTCCCAAGCCCACTCAAAGCTAATCAAAGCTACTCAAAAGGTCGGGGTTCAATGCGTCCGGGTTAAAGGAGTCCGGATCCTGACGTTTTAGCCAGGTAAGCCCTGCATATCAGCCAAGTGTCACCGGGATGCTTTGAAGCAAACTTTGATGCTCAGATGCTCAGATGCTCAGATGCTCAGATGCTCAGATGCTCAGATGCTCAGATGCTCAGTCATTCACCGTGGAAGAAATCTCGTACGTATCTTTATAAGAGCCTTCTCAGAGGGCAGCTTGGGGGTATTGCCTCAAGGACACGCAACGGCCTTTGCCATTGGTCTGCGAGATAGGCCCTGTAGCAGTCAGTGTGCTGAAGGTAACTCCGCCGTGATAACAAGGAGATATTCGAAACCTCACACTTCACGCAAAATATAGGCCGCAAAACATTGAAAATTATGATAAAAACACAAAAAAAGGGCTCCACATGGGAGCCCGAATAAGACCATTAGGAGTGAAACATAAAGGAACGTCGTCCTTCACAGAGGAGCATTGGGTGTGCTCCCGTGACCGATTTTTCTGTCGGACCGCACCTAGCCACCGACGTCGTCGTCGAGGTGACTACCACTGTGGATCAAGAGGTACGTTTCAAACAAGGAAAACTGGTCACGGATATAGTATCGCCAATCTCGAGGTGTTTTCCATCCAAACCGCGCCGTACTGTTAGCTTGTTTGATTACTAGCATATAAATTTTTAATCTCTTTTTGGACTAAGCCATGGTTCAACTGCATCACTATGACTGATCTTGGGGTAATTGAGGGCTTTTATGGCCAGCCGTGGCCTGACAGCACACGCTTGGAGATGCTCGAGTGGTTATCACGCTGCGGCTTTAGTCGTTTCCTCTTTGCTCCAAAGAACGAAACCTATCTGAGGAGTGACTGGAGAGACGCTCTCACAGACGAACAGGTTGTGCGGTTGCGCTTGATGCAGCAACGGGCATCTGCATGCGAGATGCGGTTGTATGTGGGTTTGTCGCCGTACGAAGCCTATGAGCAATATGACACTGCCACCCGACGCCTTCTCTTCCGGAAGCTGGATGAAATTGGCGCTGTCGGTATAACGTCGCTGGCTGTCTTATTTGACGATATGTCCGGTAGGGTAGATGCACTCGCGGCGCGGCAGCTGGAGATTGTGAGTGATATCAGAGCGCGGTTTCCCGAATGGTCTCTGGCGGTTTGTCCTACTTACTATAGCGACGACCCGGTTCTGGATCGGGTTTTCGGACAGCGCCCCGTCACTTATCTGGAAGACTTTGCCGCTGGTCTTGAGGCCGACATTGAAGTCTTCTGGACGGGTCCAGCAGTTTGCAGCCCGCAAATAGAGCCTGAAGACCTTGCCACCGTCGCTGGTCTCTTTGGTGACCGACTGGCGCTCTGGGATAACTACCCGGTTAACGATAGTGCACTCAGATCGACGCATCTTTACATACAACCCATCGATCGAGATGGGCTTGCGCTCGAGTCCTTTTTATCGAGTCACTGGTGCAACGCCATGAATCAGGGCGCATTGTCGCTACCCGCGTTGATCTCCCTGGCGTTGAGTTACCGAGATTCCGTGCCAGCCGTCTCCGACGTGTACCGAGAAGCAGGAATCACTCCAGCGCTCCTTGATAATCTGACGGAACTCAACGAAAGGACATTTTCGCAACTGCCGTCGGCCCGTCGGAGCGCGCTCGAATACCTGGCCGCAGAGCCGGGACTCGCTGCAACAGAACTCGCTGACTGGATAGCAGGTAAATACCGGTTTGACCCGGATTGCCTGACCGGGTAGGAGTTATGTTGCCCGGTTGTAACTCGTGTGGCAGAATCGCGCCCCTTCGTGCGAAGTTGTCCGTCAATCTTGCGCGAAAAACTAACGATTTCAGTGAGTTAAGCGGGAGTGGCGGAATTGGTAGACGCGCTGGATTTAGGTTCCAGTGCCTTTTGGCGTGAGAGTTCGAGTCTCTCCTTCCGCACCAACCACTGTAGTTCCGGTGATATTGCCGGTGAGCGTTTCGGTGAAGGCTTCGATGAGTCGGGTACCGAGTGACTAACAGCGCAGCCAGTTTCGCGGCGCTGGGCTCGGAAAGGTCTTGACGCATGAGTGTGTGTGGCAGCGCTGTAGCAGTCCTACCTAATTCAGTAAGACGACCCTGCCGCGGCAACGGCCTGCCGTAGTTCTCGTTAGCTTGAGGCCACCGTTGATGTTAGATCCTTACAAGGAGTCCAAAGTCGGTCTCCGTCCGTTGAAGTAGTCCAGGTAGAAGTAGCTATGCAAGTTTCAGTCGAGACGACATCTAAACTAGAACGGAAGCTAACCGTGGGTGTACCCGCGGAACGGGTCGATGGAGAAGTGGATGCTCGCCTGAAGCAGGCTGTGAAAAATGTTCGTCTACCAGGGTTCCGACCTGGCAAGGTGCCGTTGAAAGTCATGCGGCAGCGGTTTGGCAGCGGTGTCAGGCAGGAAGTGTTGGGCGAGGTGATGTCGCGCAGCTTCCAGGAGGCGGTCGTCCAGGAAAACCTGAAACCTGCTGGCCAACCTCAAATTGAAGCTCGAAACATCGACGCGGGGCGAGATCTTGAATACGTAGCTACATTCGAAGTATTTCCCGAAGTCGAGATTGTCGAAATGGCTGAATTCTCAGTGCAGCGCCCGGTCGCTGAGGTAACGCCGGACGACGTTGATAACATTATCGAAGTTTTCCGTAAGCAGAAGGGCGAATGGAAAGAAGTCGAGAGGCCGGCCGAGACTGACGACCGCGCGACTATCGACTACGCGGGAACGCGTGATGGTGAGGCATTCGAAGGGGGCAGCGCCGAGGGCAGCGTCCTGGAGCTAGGTTCTGGTCGGATGATCCCTGGCTTTGAAGATGGTGTCGTTGGTATGAGCGTGGGCGATGAAAAGACGCTGGAGCTTAACTTCCCGGAGGACTACCACGAGGAGACACTTCAGGGGGCTGCAGTCGAATTCAAAGTGATTCTCCACAAACTCGAATCGCTGGAACTCGCTCCACTGGGGCCCGAGCTGTATGCGGAGTACGGTGTAGAAGAGAGCGATGAGGAGTCGTTTCGGGCTGAAGTGAAGCAAAACATGGAGCGAGAGCTCAAGAACGCGGTAACGGCGCGCGTCAAGCAGCAGGTCATGGATGCCGTATTGGTGGCCTATGAGCAACTGGAGGTCCCTGGGGCACTCATAGCGCAGGAGGTGGATGCGCTGCGCGGGCAGATGTTCCAACAGTTTGGTGGGGCCAGTGCCCAGGATCTTGATCTCAAAGCGCTGCTCCCCGACGAGATGTTCACCGAAAAGGCTCAGCGTCGCGTAAAATTGGGGTTGGTGCTCTCCGAGTTGATTGGTCATTTCGAGTTGAAAGCCGATCCTGAAAAAGTTCGTGCGTCGGTTGAAGAAATGGCAGCGACATACCAGGACCCGCAAGAAGTCGTCGACTGGTATTACGCCAACGACGAGCAGCTGGCCGGCATCGAGTCGAAAGTCATCGAAGATGCGGTCGTAGACAAGCTGCTTGAGTCGGCCAAGCTAGACGACAGCGCGTGTAGCTATCAGGAAGCAATTGCGCTCGGTCAACAGGCGGCAGCCTGAGTTTCCTGGCCCGCGCGGTCGTTTCTTAGTTTCAGTTCGTCGGTCTTTAGTATCGCTTTTGCGGAGCAATCCTGGTTGCGGTACTTGCCTATCGGGAAGCCGCGTCCTCTCGCTTGTAAGACCGGCTTAGGTGGGCAACCCCGCCCAACAATACGCTGCCTGCGGTGCGCTTAAGCGGCTGAACCGGCTTAAGCGGGCGAGATTCGGCTTGCTATTGAAATTACGGCCGATACCCCCATCCTATTTGATCGTGCACGTGCGAAATGCTCCCGGCCTCTTTTAAGAACGACTACTTGCGAGAATGACTACGTGCGAGCATGACTTCGAGAATGAGGTCGATGATGCGCATTTGGATTTTCTGCCCGACATCGCGTTGTCACTGCGTGCCCAAAGACCACTCCTGCGGCCCCTTTGGTCCTCTGCAACCGGTTACAATCTGCCGGCCCGGCACCGGATGCCGTTGCGATTGCCATTCAGCTGGACGGGCCTATAAAAGCGTGTCAAGCCCTGCTGGTGACGGCGGTGACAGAAACGCAATGGGTGCGATGATCTGCACGTAAACTCGGCCCAACAGTAGCGACGGGTACAGACCCGGTACACTTCACATGCAAGCGAAAAAGACAAGACCGAAAGGAAGTAGATGATGGATTGGACAAAAGCGAGAAACGAGCCTCGAGGTTTAGGCCTGGTACCGATGGTTGTTGAGCAGACCTCGCGCGGAGAGCGATCCTTCGACATTTATTCCAGGCTGCTTAAGGAACGGGTGATATTCGCAGTGGGGCAAGTTGAAGACCATATGGCGAATCTGATCGTGGCTCAACTTTTATTCCTGGAGTCCGAAAACCCCGACAAAGATATTCATCTTTACATCAACTCGCCCGGGGGCTCGGTTACAGCGGGTCTGTCGATTTACGACACCATGCAATTTATCAAGCCGGATGTAAGCACAATGTGCATCGGACAGGCAGCGTCGATGGGGGCTTTTCTGCTGTGCGGCGGCGCTAAGGGCAAGCGGTACTGTTTGCCCAACGCGCGGACGATGATCCATCAGCCCAGTGGCGGTGCCCAGGGGCAGGCTACCGATATTGATATTCAGGCTCGCGAGATCCTGATTATCCGTGAGCGTTTAAATCGACTGATGGCGGATCACACGGGACAGCCGCTCGAGGTGATCGAACGGGATACCGAACGCGATCGCTTCATGGACGCCGAACAAAGTCGTGAATACGGGCTTGTCGATGAGGTTGTAGAGGCACGCGGCACGGTCGAAGCGCCTGCTTAACCTGGGTGTTTTGTTGCGTATCGAGTGCATGGGGCGTGCGCCGGGGCACGCTTCGCACTTGCAAAAAAGCCTGAAAAACATCAACCTAAACCAAGAAAATAGGCAGAAAGGCCCGTAGCAGGGCCAGTTAGGAGGCGAACACAGCCAATGAGCAAAGAAACCACCGGTACAGATGACGGCGGAAAGCTGCTCTATTGCTCATTCTGCGGCAAAAGCCAACACGAGGTTCGCAAGCTCATTGCGGGTCCGTCGGTTTTCATTTGCGACGAGTGCGTCGATCTCTGCAACGACATCATCCGCGAGGAGGTCCAGGAGGCGAATAGCGAAGACGGCGAAGAGAAACTGCCCGTCCCAACGGAAATCAACGGCATTCTAGACGAATACGTCATCGGACAGCAGAGGGCAAAAAAGGTCCTGTCAGTCGCTGTTTACAATCACTACAAGCGTCTGCGTCACGGCGGTGGTCGCGATGACGACGTGGAGCTGGGAAAGAGCAACATCCTGCTGGTCGGTCCAACGGGTTCGGGAAAGACGCTACTGGCGGAGACGCTAGCTAGATTGCTCGATGTGCCTTTTACAATCGCCGATGCAACGACTTTGACCGAAGCAGGTTATGTTGGTGAGGACGTCGAAAATATTATTCAGAAGCTGTTGCAGAAATGTGATTACGACGTCGAGAAGGCCCAGGTTGGTATTGTCTATATCGATGAAATCGACAAGATTTCGCGGAAATCCGACAACCCTTCGATCACTCGAGACGTATCGGGCGAGGGTGTTCAGCAGGCTCTACTGAAACTTATCGAAGGTACAGTAGCGTCCGTTCCACCGCAGGGAGGTCGCAAGCATCCGCAACAGGAGTTTCTTCAGGTCGACACATCGAACATCCTGTTTATTTGTGGCGGTGCCTTTGCCGGTCTCGATAAAGTCATTCGTGATCGATCAGAAAAAGGCGGCATAGGGTTTGGGGCAGAAGTCCACAGCAAGGATGACAGCCGCAATGTCGGTGAGGTCCTGTCCGGGCTAGAGCCCGAGGACCTGGTCCAGTACGGCCTCATCCCTGAGTTTGTGGGTCGATTGCCTGTTATCGCAACACTAGAGGAGCTTGATGTCGCGGCGCTTGTTCAGATCCTGACCGAACCGCGCAATTCGCTGACCAAACAGTATTCGAAGCTCTTCGATATGGAAGGCGTAGAGATCGATTTTCGTGATGACGGCCTGAATGCCGTAGCTGAGAAGGCCATGGAACGAAAAACAGGAGCTCGTGGTCTGCGTTCCATTCTCGAAGCCGTCCTGTTGGATTCGATGTACAACATTCCCTCTCGTGACGACGTAGCGAAGGTGGTTATCGATGAGTCGGTTATCAAAGGCGACTCGGAGCCGCTGCTGGTATATCAAAACAGCGAGCCAGCTCGCGTCGCAGCGCCGGACGAATAGAGCTGCTGGTGGCCACGCGCTGCGCGCTCACTGTGTATTGCACCTCTTTCATAGTTAGGTCGCAGCAAAGGTCATATCAAAGGTCAAAGTAAAGAAAGGCAGACTTAAGTCGTCGCTTATATAGCGTCTCCAATCCTCTGCTGTATTCCGGCGCCGTCTGCGGCACTGTGTCGTTTTATTGGTAATTTTACCTCGTTGCGCATCATCCCAGGCGCGCGTTAGGCGCGCGCCAATACTTGTTCGACATTACTAACACGTTCTCGACAGTACGAGCGCGCGCGTGGATCTACCCTCTCGGGACATACATCAATTCTGCTGGGTGTTTAACCAACGTTGGCTCTCCGGTCGACTTGGTAGCTTGAAAAACCTGATTGCGTCTCCATTCACTTGATACAGCAGGCGAGTCAGTGGCCGCGAGTGAGTGTCCGCTAGTGAATAGTCGCCAGTGATCCTTTTTGGCCCAAAAGAAGAATTTGCGTGTTTGGTGCGCGATACCATCGCGTAGAATGTTAAGTCGGATTTGACTAACAGTTTTGATTTGCCACCGTGTGCAGTCTGTGGAGCGATGATCGCCGTAACTCCCTATGAAGGCGTGGCGATACACCGGTTAGCGTTGTCATTTGACTATTGTCTTGGCCAGGTAATGGCCGAGAAATAGCTGAGAAATGGCCGGATCGAGACTCAGTAATCTGCGATTGATAGCTGGGTGATAGCTGGGTGATAGCTTAGCTGTAGCCCAGGAATAGCCAAGTAACAGCCGAGTAGAAGTTAAGCCGACGCAAAGCAGGCAAAGTAAAAAGCCACATGAATGACTCGAGCCGCTTCAGCCCGCTGAACACGGTTGCAAGCAGAGTAAGGGTGTATTCTGCACTAACCAGACTCGGCACTGGCCCCTTGTGGGATTAAGTGGGACTAAATTTTGTAGGGATTCGTGAAAGACGGAACCCTAAAACCGGAGACAACCATGTCTGACCCTGTTCTAGAGCTACCGCTCCTCCCGCTGCGGGATGTGGTGGTCTATCCGCACATGGTCTTGCCATTGTTCGTTGGTCGTGAGCGCTCTATTGAGGCGCTCGAGAATGCCATGGCGAACGATAAGCAGGTTCTTTTGGTAGCACAGCGAAACGCCGCAGAAGATGACCCGCGCGCTGACGACATATACCAGGTGGGTACGGTTTCCAACATTCTCCAGCTGCTAAAGCTGCCCGACGGGACCATAAAGGTCCTCGTGGAGGGCAGTTATCGAGCGGCTATAGACTTCGTCAATGATGACGCCGAGTTTTCGATTGCGGGCGTACGGGAGGTTGAAGCTGATGATCCGGACGACAGTGAGGCTGAAGGGCTAATACGTAGCACCACCGCGAATTTCGAGAAATATGTAACGCTGAGTAAGAAAGTTCCGGCTGAGGTTCTTACGTCTCTCACCGGAATTGATGAGCCTGGTCGTCTCGCCGACACCATCGCTGCGCATATGGGGGTGGATCTCGAGCAGAAGCAGAAGATTCTTGAAATCTCCGGTGTGAAGGCGCGTCTCGAGTACCTGATGGGTTTGATGGACGCAGAAATCGACGTCTTTCAGGTAGAGAAGCGTATCCGCGGGCGCGTCAAGAAACAGATGGAGAAGAGCCAGCGCGAGTACTACCTGAACGAGCAGATGAAGGCCATTCAGAAAGAACTCGGCGAGATGGACGAGGCTCCCAATGAAGCGGACGAGCTCGAGCAGAAGATTTCTGACGCGAAGATGCCTGAGGAAGCCCGGGATAAGGCACTGGCTGAACTTGGCAAGCTGAAAATGATGTCGCCTATGTCGGCGGAAGCGTCGGTGCTGAGAAGCTACATCGACTGGATGGTAAGCGTACCTTGGAGCAAGCGAAGCAAGGTCAAACATAACTTGAGCCGAGCTACCGAGATCCTCGATTCCGATCACTACGGCCTTGAAGAGGTCAAGGAACGAATACTCGAATACCTCGCAGTACAAAAACGTGTTCGCAAGGTGAAGGGGCCGGTTCTGTGCCTGGTGGGGCCTCCCGGTGTCGGAAAAACGTCGCTTGGCGAATCGATAGCGCGAGCGACTAACCGCAAGTTTGTCCGTATGGCGCTAGGCGGTGTGCGCGACGAAGCCGAGATTCGAGGTCATCGCCGCACCTACATAGGTTCAATGCCCGGCAAATTGCTGCAGAAGATGTCCAAGGCGGGAGTGCGAAATCCCTTGTTCCTGTTGGACGAGATCGACAAGATGGGCATGGATCATCGCGGCGATCCAGCATCCGCGCTACTTGAGGTGCTAGACCCGGAGCAAAACCATCAATTCAACGACCACTATCTGGAAGTTGATTACGACCTGTCAGACGTAATGTTCGTTTGTACTTCCAACACGATGAATATCCCGACGCCCCTGCTCGATCGTATGGAGGTCATACGACTGCCGGGCTACACAGAGGACGAGAAGCTCAATATCGCGCAACGCTACCTCATTCCAAAACAGGTCAAATTGAACGGTCTCAAGGAGGATGAGCTAGCGGTCAGCGAAGACGCCGTCATCGACATCATTCGTTACTACACCCGAGAAGCGGGCGTTCGTGCACTGGAGCGTGAAATCGCGAAAGTGTGCCGCAAGATGGTCAAGGCCATTACGCTGCAGGAGAAGGAAGGTGGACTCACGGTGGAGCCGGATTCTCTCGGTGACTTACTAGGAGTGCGTAAGTTCAATTACGGTGTGGCCGAGGAAGAAAACAAGATCGGACAGGTTACTGGGCTCGCCTGGACGTCGGTAGGAGGTGAACTTCTAACGATCGAAGCGGCATCTGTCGCTGGTAAGGGTCGTTACGTCAAGACCGGCTCGCTTGGGGACGTGATGCAGGAGTCCATACAGGCGGCGAGTACCGTGATGCGCAGCCGCTCGCAGATCCTTGGAATAGCGGCTTCGTACCATGATAAGCATGATATGCACATTCATGTACCGGAAGGTGCCACCCCAAAAGATGGTCCGAGCGCAGGCACCGCGATGTGCACGGCACTTGTGTCTGTCTGTACTCAAATTCCGGTTCGTGCCGATGTGGCGATGACGGGCGAGATAACCCTGCGTGGCGAGGTGCTTCCCATTGGGGGGTTGAAGGAGAAGCTGCTCGCAGCTCGACGCGGCGGCATCAAAACCGTTCTGATCCCTAAGGAAAATGAGCGTGATCTCAAGGAAGTCCCCGATAACATCAAACAGGATCTGGAGATACGCTCTGTCAAGTGGATAGACGAGGTCCTTGAAATCGCGCTTGAGCGGGCGCCTACGCCCCTCAGTGATGAAGAGTTTCTTGCTGGTACGGTTCGAGCTCAGTCCGATAAAGGTGCAGAAGGCGAAAACGAGCGGGTAAAAACGCACTGATTATTACCAGTTTGTGTGGTCCATCCGCTCGAATACACCGGGATCGTTGTCTAATACTTTCGTTTTGTTGACCGAAATCTTTACGCTGTTATACAGTCGTTTCCCCGTTAGGAGCCCAGCGCTCAACACCAAAAAGTCTACAAAACATCTCAGGGGTCATTAGTGAACAAATCCGATCTTATCGATGCAATTGCATCAGCAGCCGATATCAATAAGTCAGACGCAGGACGCGCATTAGATGCTGTTATCGACAACATCACCGACGCGCTGAAGCGAGGTGATCAGGTGTCTTTGGTCGGTTTCGGAACATTTTCTGTCAAACATCGAGCCGGCAGGGAAGGTCGAAATCCACAGACGGGAGAGACTATCCAGATTAAGCCGTCCAATGTTCCCGGCTTCAAGGCAGGCAAAGCGCTTAAGGACGCGGTTAACGAATAGGCCTTCGGGCTGCGTTTGGGCTGTCGGTCGCTCAAGACCTAGTGTCCTGTCTGGTTAACTCATTGAAGAAAATTCGAGTGATTTTTCATAACTGGCCTTTATGACTGGCCTTCATGATTGGGAAGGCACGGTGAGGTGGCATAGCGGTAGCTCTGGCGACGATCCGCAACGCGGCCAGATGCGAAAAAGCGCCCTATAAAGAGTTCGATGAATTAGTCAGATGAGACACTAGCTTCGATTGGGAGGCAATGTTAGCCGCTACTGGGCTGCAACTTAGCCTCGACTAAGCTGTGTTCGGGCTTCTCTTTCGCGGTGTTTTCGCTGCACGGGAGCTGCATATGAGTTGCGAGGGAGCCGCACCTGGGCTGCCAAGCGTCCGCACGGGAGCCTACGCTGGTTTGGCCTCATCCCTCGGTTTTACTGGGAATTTCCCTCGCTGCAGGCTCTGCTATCATTTGAAAGTACGCTGCTGATAGTGCGCTGCGGAGCGTGCGCTGGTATAGCGCGCTGCGGCGTGCCCTGTATGTTCGAGATTTGGAGCACGGCCAGTCAGCATACATCAGCTTATCACCGAGTCCGCAGAACTCTGTTCAAGTAGTACGTTGTCTTCATGCTGCTTGGCCAGCCACTGTCAACCGTGTGCAGCTGAAACGTGCAGAGACGCTTCGGGACCCGCTCAGCGCAACATCGTATTAAAATGTTGAATCACAAGAATGGAGAACGCCTCGGGGGCTCCTAAGCACTATTAATGGTCCGGGGCTAATGGTCCGGGGCCTCGCGCTCCTCACACACAAACAGCGTTTTGATGCGCTCGCAAACAGAATCATCTTCGAGTACCAAACTATGCTTCAGGACATACGTGCCAATAGTCAGGGCACGATCGCCAAAATTATCATTGGCCTAATCGTTATCTCCTTTTCTATTTTCGGCATCGAGTCGCTCCTTTTCAGTGGTGGGGACAACGGTGTTGCAGAGGTCAACGGCGATACGATCAGCCCCTTTGCGCTTCAGCAAGAGGTGACGCTTGCTCAGAGGCAGCTCTTGGGAATGCTGGGTGAAAATGCAGATCCCGCGTTGCTCGACCAAGATCGACTGTCGCAGCAGGCACTTCAGTCACTCATCCAGCGCACGGTTCTAAGCCAGGCAAGTTCGGAAATGGGTCTTAGTGCGCCGGATACGCTGCTGGGTGAAATCATAGGTGGGCTGGAACAGTTTCAGATAGACGGGCAGTTCTCGCGCGATATGTATCAAAGCTCGCTGGCCAGCGCAGGTTTCACACCCCAGCTCTTTCAAGATCGGCTCGCTGTTGATGTTCGCATCGGACAGCTTCGAGCCGGACTTGCGGGCAGTGATTTCAGTACGCCTGCCGAGTTGATTTCAGCGGCGGAGATTGCGTTCGAAGGGCGTGATGTTCGCTACATATCGATACCGACGCTGGACTTCATGGCTCGTGTCGCTGTCACCGATGAAGAGATCTCGGAGTATTACGAAGCGAATACGGAGCGCTATACAACCGACGAACAACTAGTAGTTGAGTATCTTGAACTGCGGCAGGAGAACTACTTCCAGCCTATAGCGGAGGATCGGTTACGAGAAGAGTTTGAACTGAGCCGTGAGGAGTTCTCGATCGCGACTGAGTCGCGCGTATCCCATATTCTGCTCGAGGGCGAGTTGGCAGAACTCGGAGAACTCGTTTCAGAAATCCAATCCTCTCTGGCATCGGAGAGAGACTTCGCGGATGTCGCTGAGCAGTACTCAACCGATATCGGCTCGGCCTCAGTTGGCGGCGACCTCGGCTATACGGCGGGTGATACCTTTCCCGAGCCCATGGAAGACGCCATTGCGCAATTGAGTGTCGGCGAAGTCAGTGAACCAGTAGTGACCCAAGCAGGCGTGCACATAATTAAGCTCACCGATCGTCGAGAGGGTAGCGATGTGGTGTTTGAGGACGTAGCGGCCGAAATCGAGCGCTCACTGCAGGCCAGTGACGCCGCAGCGGCCTTGTTGCGCGACGTAGAGAGTCTGCGCGATAGCGTGTTCAATGCGGCCGATCTCTCGGGTCCGGCCGCCGAACTTGGACTTGAGGTTTTACGTTCCGACCCGTTTAGTAATTCCAATGCGGCCGGTCTGTTCGCAAACCCAACGGTGCTAGATGCCGCGTTTTCAGAGGACGTACTTACTGAAGGTCATAACAGTGAGGTTCTGGAACTGAGTCCAGAGGAGTTTTTGGTGCTCAGAGTCGCCGAGCGCCAACCGCCTCGCGTGGAGTCTCTGGAAGAAGTCTACGAGGAAGTGCAGGCTTCCTTACAGTTGCAGGCTACAGTCGCGGCGGCGCGCAGTACCGCCGAAGAACTGCTGGTTAAACTCAACAGCGGGGCCAGTGTAGAGTCGGCAGCGAATGAGGCAGGCTTTGAATGGCAGGTAGAGTTGAACGCGTTGCGAAGTTCGCCTCTGCTGCCAGTTCCCGTTCGAAAGGCCGTTTTCGCGCTCCCGGCACCTATGGATGGTGAGCCCCGTCGACGGATTGTCGAAGGTACTCAGGACATCGTCTACGTCGTGGAACTGGACCGTGTCATTAGCGGCCAGCTTGCAGCGGCAACTGTCGATCAGGCCAAACAACTGCGGGATCGAATAGCGGGTGAGGCCGGCGGCGTGGTGCAACAGCAGTTCGAGAGTAATCTTCGCGCCGAGTCTGACGTTACTATTTTCTGATTGGCGGCGATTTAACCAGTGACTGAATCCCTGCAGCGCCTCGTTGACACCATCGTTGCGGCAACGACGGGCCTTCCCACACCAGCCGTTCTCTCAGCCTGGCAGCCCGAGCTCTCAGGCACCCTGGACATCCGAATCCGAGACAACGGTTCGTGGGAGCATGAAGGCGACGCTATTGCGCGTGAGGGATTGTTGCGTCTGTTTGCGTCTTTGCTTAGACGAGAAGCCGACGGCGAATACTACCTGGTGACGCCGGCCGAAAAATGGCGGATCAGAGTCGATCGCCACGCGCTACAAGGTATTGATTGCGACACCGATGGGTACAACGGAAGTGCAATTTGGTACGTCCTGTTGAACACCGGAGGGCGCTGCCGCATCGGAGGTGAGAACAAGCTGCACCCGGTAGGCGATGCTGGCGAGCCTTTTGCTCTGCTTCCCAACGGGCTCAGTGCCCAGATCACCCGTCCGGCCTGGTATCGGCTGATCGAGGCTGCCTCTATTGAAGATGACTGCGCGTTCATCATTAGTGGTGGCGAGCGAATCGAACTGGGGCGTGTGGACTAGCGAAAGATATTGCCCTGTTCAGAGACTCCCTAGAGACGGCCTGTTAACCACTCGGTGTGTTCACGTGCACCTACCTCCCGACAGCCACTGGTGTCGGTGCCGGACCACAGCGGAGAAAAATCACCAAGGCCTCGAGCTTCGGCCGCAGCGCGCAGAGGAGCCAGCGCAGTCGCCGCATAGGGAAAGTTGGGTACGACGTCGCTTAACGGCCCAACTTCCTTCATCAGCCGGTTCTCAATGCCGCGGGCGGGCCGTCCGCTGAATACATTGGTAATTCGTGTCGTCGGGGCTTTTTCGCTGCTAAGCCTCGCCCGGTGAATTCGGCTCGTGTGGCACTCCGTACAGCACAGATAGGCTGTGCCGACTTGGACTGCCCAGGCTCCGCTAGTGATAGCTCTGGCGAGTTGAGTCGGATTTCCCAGCCCTCCCGCCGCGATTACCGGCACCGAAACCTGATCCTTAACTTCCTCCATCAGCTCGAAGGCGGGTAGTTGGGTTGACAGTTTCCCGCTGAGAAACATACCGCGGTGCCCGCCCGCCTCGATACCCTGGGTGATTACAGCATCTGCTCCGTTGTTCTCAAGCCACACGGCTTCCTGCGCAGTTGTGGCCGTGGACCAGACGCTCGCACCCCAGGACTTGATCTCGTCGATCCAGCGATGGTTTGGAAGACCGAAATGAAAGCTCACAATCGGTGGACGATAGGGGCGGATCAATTCAAGGATGGATTCCGAAAACGGGTGTCTCCCTGGTTTGTCATCAATGTCGTCCGACACTAGCCCGTATTCACGAAAGTACGGTTGCAGCGTGTGTCTCCAACCAAGCTCTTGTTGCGTGTCGACGGGTGGCTGTTGATGGCAGAAGAAATTCAGGTTGTAGCAATCACAACCAGCCGATCTGAGGGTTTCAAGCTCCTTCACCAGGGTCTGCGGCGATAGCATTGCGCAGGGTAGGGATCCAACACCACCAGCCTTCGCTACCGCTATCGCCAGAGCGCTGCCTTGCACTCCAGCCATCGGAGCCTGAACAACTGGACGTGAGGTGGGAAAAGGCGGCTGGGACACAGGCATCTATCTCTTGAAAGCCGGTGATGAAAAAAAATCGGCGTCGTGTTCGCAGACCCTTTTGACCAATGGTCCTGCGCTTATCTTCGTCAGCTCACGGGATTTCAGCTCAGTGCAAGCGAAGTGGCGGGGATCGTTATCAACGGCAATGTGTTGAATTCAACGCCCCGGCTACCCAGTAGTCGATCACAGTACCCTCGAAGTCACAGCACTACATGTTCGGATAGTTAGGCCCTCCGAAGCCCTCCGGTGTCACCCAGGTGATGTTCTGTGCCGGATCTTTGATGTCGCAGGTCTTACAGTGCACGCAGTTCTGGGCGTTTATCTGGAACCGTTTTTTGTCGCCTTCTTCCACAACCTCATAGACCCCGGCCGGACAGTAGCGCTGCGCAGGCTCGTCGAACATCGGGAGATTCGACTCAATTGGTATGCTCGCGTCCTTCAGCGTCAGGTGACAAGGCTGATCTTCTTCATGATTGGTGTTGGAGAGAAACACCGAGGACAGGCGATCAAAACTGATGGTGTTGTCCGGTTTCGGATAATCGATTTTTTTGCATTGAGCAGCAGGTTTGAGCGTCGCGTAGTCAGGCTTATCGTCATGCAGCGTGAACGGTAGCTTCCCACCGAATACATTCTGATCCAGCCACACCATGGCCGCCCCCAGGTAGACACCGAACTTGTGCATGAACCCCGAGAAATTTCTCGTTCGATACAGTTCATCGTAAAGCCAACTGTCGCGCAATTTGGATTCGAAAGAAGCGAGGTCCGGCTCTGAGACCTCTTGCTGTAAGGCTTCGAATACGGCTTCAGCAGCGACCATCCCGGACTTCATCGCAGTATGGTTTCCCTTGATCTTCACGGAGTTCAAGGTACCGGCATCGCACCCGATAAGTAAGCCGCCGGGAAAATGCATCTTTGGAAGGGAATTGAGACCACCTTTCACAATCGCACGTGCGCCGTAAGTGAGGCGCGTTCCACCCTCAATATATTTAAGCGTTTCCGGATGATGCTTCCAGCGCTGGAACTCTTCATAGGGGGAAACATGGGGGTTCGAGTAGTTCAGGTCCGTTATGAAGCCCAGGAATACCTGGTTATTGTCGGCGTGATACAGAAACGCACCGCCCGTGGAGCCGCTTTCGGAAAGTGGCCACCCAAGTCCATGAACGACGAGGCCGGGTTCGTGCTTCTCCGGGGCAATCTCCCAGATCTCCTTTATGCCGATCCCGTAGTGTTGGGGGTCTCGTCCGGCATCCAGATCGAAGTTAGCGATCAGTTGCTTTCCGAGATGACCTCTACAACCCTCGGCAAAAAGCGTGTAGCGGGCATGAAGCTCCATGCCGCGCATGTAGCTGTCTTTTTGCTCACCTGCGGCGCTGATACCCATATCTCCGGTGGCTACGCCTCGAACGGCGCCGTCTTCGGTGTAGAGAATCTCCGAGGCGGCAAATCCAGGGTAGACCTCAACGCCCAGTGCTTCCGCCTGTTCCGCCATCCAACGGCAGACATTACCCATGGAAACTATGTAGTTACCGTCGTTATGTGTGGGCTTGGGGATGGCAAAGTTAGGGAGTTTGATCGCTGACTTCTCACTCGTGTAAAAAAAGAAGTCGTCGCGGGAAACAGCAGTCGACAGTGGTGCTCCCATAGTTTCCCAGTCAGGAAAAAGCTCGTTCATCGCTCTCGGCTCAAGCACCGCGCCAGAGAGAATATGCGCACCGACTTCGGAGCCTTTCTCAACCACACAGATCGTCAGCTCTTTTTCATTTTCTTGTGCAAGCTGCATGAGTCGGCAGGCAGCGGAGAGCCCAGCGGGGCCCGCACCTACGATTACAACATCAAACTCCATGGCTTCGCGTTCCACAACGGTCCCCTCTGCTTTATTCCGTATTTCTCTGTTTGGCGATGCCGCAATGCGTTGATTTATCGACCTTCACGACAGCGACAAATGGTTCGCGTGCTAGCTTTCGGCGCGATAATGCGGATGCGGTTTGTACGCTCGCTTCGTATTCACAACACTCGTGGTGCTCCAGCCCCGCAATGCGGTAGCCAAGGGCTTTGGACGTGAGAGCAACCTTGTTTGATCCGCTCTTTTCATCGCATAGTCGCATTGACGAAAGAAAAGAGTGGCCTCGACTTGCGGTGGTTTGTGCTCGCCGCATGTCGACAGATTCTTTGAACGGCTCGATTGCCAGAAGCTAAGGTTCTCACCGTTCTAGAAACATACGCGAAGTTCAATTCTACAGTTTTTCTATATCTTTCGACTACTTAGGAATTGAGAAGCAATACGATTTCGCGTAACTGGACAGGCTCACGGCCATCATCGTTGTGCAAAATACACACTAAGTAAGAACTGTCAACATTGTCATAACGGTCGTTAACACGTAGCGTTCGTTATGCCCGTCGATACATGGTTCGCCACATTCAACAGGGTCCCAAAGCTACTAGGGTTCCAAAGCTCTAGCTGGCTTCCATAAGCAGTTTTGGCCGCCGGATAGGCAGGGCGCGCGCAGGCAAGAAGAGATTAGAGAGTCTAGTTGCGCGGGTTAATGTAGGAACTGGTCCCGCTGTCTGGGGCAGTAAGCCCGTTTGCGGTGACGACGCGGGTGTCTCCTATGTGCGACATGCCTCCGACTACGCTTTTGATCGAACGCCTGTTGTCGCTACTATGGACTCGCAACACGGGGCTGAGTCCGGGCGATTTTACCGCCGTTGCGGTCACTCTTTGTAGGTGTAGGAGTCAGTCTTCGATCTGGGTGATTTGGTTTACCGCTGAGCCATACAAGTGAATAACACCATGTTTTTTAGGGTTTTACGGGCTGCGGGCGGTATTGACCCCTTGCGGGTTAAACGGCACCATCGCCAGCCTCGCCGGGGCGGGGCTGCTTAAATCGAGGCTGGGTTCAGCCTACTCATTCATCGCTGGGGGAAACCATGAAGGTTCTGGTCGCTGTCAAGCGCGTCGTCGACTACAACGTGAAAGTGCGTGCTAAAGCAGATGGTTCAGACGTTGACCTGAATAACGTCAAGATGTCCATTAATCCGTTTTGCGAAATCGCTGTGGAAGAGGCCGTAAGGCTCAAAGAAGCTGGTACGGCAACGGAAGTCATCGCGGTCTCCATTGGCGATAAAAGCTGCCAGGAGCAGCTTCGAACCGCAATGGCACTCGGTGCAGATCGCGGAATTCAGGTCGAGACGGATGGTGCGGTCGAACCTCTCGTCGTGGCAAAACTGCTCAAGGGCGTAGTCGACAAGGAATCACCGGATCTTGTGATCCTGGGAAAGCAGGCCATCGACGGCGACAACAACCAAACTGGGCAAATGCTCGGAGCGCTTGCGAATATGCCCCAGGGCACGTTCGCATCAGAAGTAAAAATCGAAGACGGGCGTGCTGCGGTGACGCGAGAAGTCGACGGAGGTCTGCAGACCGTGAGTCTCAGCTTGCCGGCTATTGTGACCACAGATCTACGGCTCAACGAGCCACGTTACGCATCATTACCGAACATCATGAAAGCCAAGAAAAAGCCCCTGGACGTCATGACGCCAGCGGATCTTGGTGTTGAAGTAACCAAACATCTAACCCTGGTGAAGGTTGAGCCTCCTCCGGAGCGGTCCGCCGGTATCAAGGTCGATTCAGTTGAGGCGCTGGTTGATAAATTGAAGAACGAAGCGAAGGTGATCGGATGAGCACACTTGTAGTAGCGGAACACGACAACAGCGCGCTGGGTCCGGCAACACTCAACACCGTCACGGCGGCTATGGCATTAGGCGGAGACGTTCACGTACTGGTGGCTGGAGCCGGCTGCGCGGCCGTGGCAAGCGCCGCCCAGGGTATCCAAGGTGTCAGCAAGGTTCTGTGTGCCGACAATGCAGCTTATGAGTACCAACTGGCCGAAAACATGAGCTTGCTTATCGCTGAGCTCGGTGCCAACTACGACAACGTGCTGTCTCCCGCAACGACTGCGGGAAAGAACATCATGCCGCGTGTCGCTGCATTGCTGGATGTTGCGCAGATCAGCGACATTATCGCTGTCGAAAGTGGAGACACTTTCAAACGGCCGATTTATGCAGGCAATGTGATTTCAACGGTGCAGAGCGCTGACGCGAAAAAGGTCATTACGGTTCGTGCAACAGCTTTCGACGCAGCACCTGCTGAGGGCGGTAGCGCTGAGCTTGAAGCCGTTGACTCTGTTCACGATGCTGGGCTTTCCAGTTTTGTTGGGCAGGAGTTGGTTGAGTCAGACCGGCCTGAACTCACGGCGGCGCCGGTGGTTATCTCCGGTGGTCGCGGCATGCAAAATGGAGACAACTTCAAGCTCCTGGAAGGCATCGCCGACAAGCTAGGTGCTGCCATCGGAGCATCTCGTGCCGCTGTCGATGCGGGCTTTGTTCCTAACGACATGCAGGTTGGGCAGACCGGTAAGATTGTGGCTCCGGAGCTGTATATTGCTGTTGGTATATCCGGGGCAATCCAGCATTTGGCCGGCATGAAGGATTCGAAGGTTATCGTTGCCATCAACAAGGACGAAGACGCGCCGATCTTTCAGGTGGCCGATTACGGGCTTGTGGCGGACCTTTTCGAAGCGCTGCCAGCTCTCGAATCACAACTTTAGGAACGGCTTTTTAAGGCTTCTTCTTAAGGTTTCTTGTTAGGGTTTCGTGCGTTTAAAGCCAGCGGCCGCTTGGTCGCTGGCGCGGCAATCCTGTAGTATCGCCGGCAGTTGCCTGGGCGCGTCCGCCGCGTCCCTTGTATTTTTGAAAGCGACAGGGCCCACGGTACGTTCCACTTGCGTATCTGCTCCCTTACGTTCTCCCAAATTAAATTTCTGTTGTTACTCTGGCTATGTTCCTCTTACTGTCCGCGGTTCCAGTAATAGCCAATTAAACACTGGTAGCAAGGGCCGTTAGTCTCGTCGCAGATGGTCTTTAATGGCGATCGGGGTTGGGTAGTTAAAAACGACAATGTAAGAAGAGATCACCAGCGTGAGGATCGTCGCGGCTTGAATGGCCAGAGATGCACGCGACGTCAGTAAATTCGCATCGAGAGCCACGTACGCGATCAACAGGGAAAATTCACTCGCCTGACCTAAACGGAACCCGAGATCCCAGGCTAGGGACCTTTTCTCACTCACGCCCTTCAGCAGAAAACGATATACGACAGGCTTTAGAAACAGGACCAGGGCGGCCAGAGCTAGCGCAGGGGCCCAGACCTGCGGCAGCATTGCCAGGTCGAAGCGCGCCCCCACAGCAAAGAAGAAAAGCACCAGAAAAAAGTCTCGCAGCGGTTTCAGGTTAACTGCGATGTATTGAGAAATGGGGCTGGTTGCCAGACTGATCCCGGCCACAAAGGCACCGATCTCGGCCGATAGACCCACAAAGCTTGCCGCTTCTGCCAGGCCAAGGCACCAGCCTATAGCCAGCAAAAAGATGTATTCATGAAAGCGGTCGAATCGCGTGATCAGCGGGAGAACCACGTAACGCACAAGAAGCGCTGAGCACGCGGCGAACATCGGCAGCGCGATCAGCACTTGGGCGACGGCCAAAACGGTGTTGGTTTCACCAGATCCGCTTAGCGCGATGATACAGACCAGCGCCACTATCGCCTGAACATCTTGCAATAGCAGCAAACCCACCATCATCTCACCGATGTGGCGATGGTGCAGGACAGTTGTTGGGAGAAGTTTTATACCGATGATGGTTGAGGAAAACATCATTGCGACTGCCACCAACATCCCGTCGCTGCGCTGGTCAAAGAAGAGGAGAGCGGCTGCTCCAAAAACCAGAAAGAAGATCAGAGAGCTTGCCAGCCCGACGAGCGTCGATTTTCGGATGGTCGTGATGAATGCCTGAGGCTGCATGTCCAGGCCAAGCAAAAAAAGGAGAAAGATGATCCCCACATGTCCCACGTCCGCAAGCAGACGTAAGTCGGGTACAAGCGAGAGGCCATAGGGTCCGATAATCGCACCCAACGCTACGTAGGCAACGATCAACGGCTGACGCGTGTATAACGCCACCGAGGCACACAGCGCGGCTCCGCTGAAAATCAGAAAAAACGTGAAGGTGATCGATTCCTGAACCATTCAACCTCAACCGGAGTAAATCGCCTACTGCTCTGCGCGCTGCAAACCGACAAATGGACTTCGCACCGCCCGTGAGCTTTGCTCAGCACCTGTCATTTTTCCGCTGGGGCCGCAGGGTGCGGAGTGTTAAACTACAAGCCTAGCAATAAATGCGGGGGGAATTACGATGGGAGCAGGACCACAGGGACCTGACAGTAACGTCGACGCGTTCGCGGCGGTCGCAGTAGTGACGGTGGTCGTCGTAGCCGTATCAATATGGCTCGGTGGCATGCCGGCCTAGCAGCCTTGTAGCAGCCTTGTAGTAGCTTGAAAGCTGCCTAACTTCTGGATCCAAGCACAAAGCTCACCACCGTAAGCACCGTGGCGATGAAAAGCACGGTGAAGATGATGCCGGTCGCCACAAACGTTCCGATACGACCTTTTTTGAAGTCTCGCTTGCGATTCTGACTACTCTGAACGCCGATCGCTGCCGCCAAGGCACTCCCTATCAGCTGAACAAAACTCAGGCCTTTTTCCGCGTCTTCTGAGGCCGAGGTTGTTGGGGTTGAGGAGGTAGAGAAGGTGGAGGTGGTGGAGGTAGAGAAGGCAGATGAGGTGGAGGCAGAGAGGGCTGATGGCGTAGAAGGAGTTGAGAGATCTGAACTTTCAGCCGGGTAGAGCTTACGCTCATGGTCGTACGTATCCGCGCAAGCTTCAACGATCTTTCCCTCTGATGCTCCACGACCATCTACAGTTGCTGTATCCGCATCGTCCACTGTCAACGCCGCTCTATGGCCCGTATGAGTAGCGTTAGCTTGTGCCCCCTGTCGAGACTTGCGCTGTAAAGCGGCCGCCTCAGTTTCATCCTCGGATTCGCCAGCGCTTTTTTGCTGCGGATGTAGGCTTAGATCATTGTTCACTATGGCTTGCTCGATACCGACGTAACTCAACCCCAATATCTTGCCACTATTCGCGGGTACCGCGGTATAGCAATAGCGCTTGTGCGAAGCGCACGAGTTTGCGGGCCCTACGCTTGTAGGAAGACAGTACAGACGAGCGTGGTCGCAATCTGCGTTGGCCTTGGCCAGCGATCGATACTTCCGTCAGTCACCTGTGCGCAGCATCTAGTCCATATTAGGCGCAAGCCACCGGCGGAGCTCGGTGAGAGGCATGCCTTTTCGCTCTGCCAGTGATTCCACTTGGTCCTCGCCGATTTTGCCTACACCGAAATACTTCGCGTCCGGATGCGAGAAATACCAGCCGCTGACCGATGCCGCGGGAGACATTGCAAAGCTCTCAGACAAAGTCACTTCACAGTTATTCTCGGCATCCAAGAGATCAAACAGTGTGCGCTTCTCCGTATGATCCGGGCAAGCCGGATACCCTGGGGCGGGACGAATACCTTGGTAGCGCTCTTTGATCAGAGACTCGTTGTCCAGGTCTTCGCTGGGGGCATAGCCCCAAAACTCCTGCCGGACGCGACGGTGCATGTGCTCGGCGAGGGACTCGGCAAGCCGATCTGCCAGTGCTTTGAGCATAATCGAACTGTAGTCGTCGTGCGCGGCTTCGAACTGCTTGGCCCGCTCTTCGCAGCCGTGGCCGGTGGTGACACAAAAGCCGCCCACGTAATCATCTTGAGGTGCCACGAAGTCGCTTAGGCTCAGATTGGGCTGTCCATTGGGCTTGTCACCCTGTTGGCGCAGGTGATGGAGTTTTACTGGTGTATCCGTGCCTGGATCGAGCAGTATGTCTTCTCCATCGGCGGTGGCCGGCCAAAAACCGATAACCGCTCTCGCCTGGAGCCAGTCCTCTTCGATTATCTGCCTCAGCATGTTCTGTGCGTCAGCGAACAACTCGCGAGCCTGCTGTCCGACGATTCGATCATCCAGCACACGTGGATACTTGCCCGCTATTTCCCAGGTTATGAAAAACGGTGTCCAGTCGATCGTGTCGACCAGCTCCGAGAGCTCGATGTCTTCAAATACGCGAACTCCGGTGAATGAGGGGGCGGGTGGGGTATAGCCATCCCACTCCAACTGCAGACGGTTTTGAAGCGCCGCCTGATAGCTAAGTCGCTTAGTCGCCGTCTTACGCTCGGCCAGTCGCAAACGTACCTGATCGTATTCCACCTGGCGCTCAGCGACGAACTGCTCTTTCTGCTCACCGACCAATAGTGAGGCTACCGCGACGCTGCGCGAGGCATCGGGTACATAGATAACCTGGTCATTGTTATAGCTTGGCTCTATTTTGACTGCGGTATGGGCCTTAGATGTTGTTGCACCCCCGATCATCAGGGGCACCTGAAAATCAAGCCGCTGCATCTCCGAGGCGACATGCACCATCTCGTCCAACGATGGAGTGATTAGCCCGCTCAGCCCAATAATGTCCACGTTCTCCTCACGAGCTATGCGCAGGATTTCTTCGCAGTGCACCATCACACCAAGATCGATAACTTCGAAGTTGTTGCACTGCAAAACAACGCCGACGATATTCTTGCCGATGTCGTGCACGTCACCCTTAACGGTGGCCATCAGAATCTTGCCGTTTGAGCTGCCTTCGGTTTTCTCTTCTTCGATAAACGGCTGCAGGTAGGCGACGGCCTGTTTCATTACTCGGGCGCTCTTTACGACCTGAGGAAGGAACATTTTGCCCTCACCGAAGAGATCACCGACCACATTCATGCCGTCCATCAAGGGTCCTTCGATCACCTGAATCGGTCGCTCTACAGTGTGCCGCGCTTCCTCTGCATCTTCTTCTATGTAGCCGTTGATACCCTTGACCAGCGCATACTCAAGCCTTTTGGCAACCTCCTGCTCTCGCCAGCTGAGGTCCTCTTGTCGGGTTGCCTGAGAGCCATCCCCTGCGAACTCTCCCGCGATATCCAGCAGTCGCTCTGTAGAATCATCGCGTCGGTTAAGAATGACGTCTTCAACCGCGTCCCGAAGTTTCGCCGGTAGCTCGTCGTAAACAGCGAGCTGTCCTGCGTTGACAATGCCCATATCCATACCGGCACGGATCGCGTAGTACAGAAACACCGAGTGGATAGCTTCACGGACCGGATTGTTTCCACGGAAGCTAAATGACACGTTCGAAACACCACCGGATACTTTAGCGCCGGGGAGGTTCTCTTTGATCCATCGTGTTGCCTCGATGAAATCAACCGCGTAGCTATTGTGTTCCTCGATGCCGGTGGCAACCGCAAATATGTTCGGGTCAAAAATGATGTCCTGGGGATTGAACGCAAGCTTGTCGACTAGCAGGCGATAGCTGCGCTCGCAGATCGCCTGGCGTTTCTTAAGAGTGTCGGCCTGTCCATTTTCATCAAAAGCCATTACGACGACCGCGGCGCCATAGCGCTGGCACAGTTCAGCCTGAGTGAGGAACTCTTCTTCGCCCGCTTTTAGGCTGATCGAATTGACTATGGCTTTTCCCTGGATACAGCGCAGACCCGCCTCAATGACCTCCCAGCGCGACGAGTCAACCATGATCGGAACACGAGAGATTTCAGGTTCGGAGGCGATCAGGTTTAGGAAGGTGACCATGGCGTGCTCGGCATCGAGCATGCCTTCGTCCATATTGATGTCGATGATCTGCGCACCGTCTTCGACCTGTATACGGGCAACCTCAAGCGCGGCCTCGTAGTCCCCGGCCAAAATCAGCTTCTTGAAGCGAGCGGACCCAGTTACATTGCAACGTTCGCCAACGTTTACGAAAAGGGAGTCCTCACCGAACGAATAGGGCTCAAGCCCACTCAGTCTGCACGCGGGTTTGTGGACCGGTAAAGCTCGAGGATGGCAATGATCAAGTGCATCGTGAATGGCGCTGATGTGCGCCGGGGTGGTCCCGCAGCAACCCCCGGCTATATTCAGGAATCCGCGCTCGGCAAACTCCCTGAACTCCTCTGCCATGACTTCTGGTGTTTCGTCATATTCGCCGAACGCATTCGGTAGACCCGCATTGAGATGAGCGCTGAAGTAGCAGTCTCCCGCCTGGGAGAGTTCTTCGAGGAACGGGCGCACTTCGGCGAAACGGCGACCGCAATTGCTTCCCAGAATAAGCGGTCGGGCATGCGCGACCGAGTGCCAGAACGCGGTAGGATTTTGCCCCGAGAGACTGCGGCCCGAAATATCCGGAAAGGTCACAGATATCATCAGCGGAACGCGACGGCCGATTTCGGCGAACACGGTTTCGATCGCATAGATCGCCGCCTTGGCGTTCAGTGTGTCGAATATCGTCTCGATCAGTAGCAGATCAACACCGCCATCGAGCAGGCCGCGCGTTGCTTCGGCGTAGTCATGACTTAGGCGCTCGAAGTCGATGTTTCGCGCACCTGGGTCGTTCACATCGGGTGAAATCGAAGCAGTACGCGGTGTAGGCCCCAGTACACCCGCTACAAACTTCGGGTCATCGGGCCTGAGTGGATAGTCATTGACAACACCTTTTGCGAGCCGCGCTGCCGCAAGATTGAGCTCAGCGGCGATATGCCCAAGCTTATAATCGTCCTGAGCAATTGAGGTGGAGTTGAACGTATTGGTCGTAATGATGTCCGCACCTGCATCGAGATAAGCTCGATGGATACCGGCGATCACGTCTGGTCGCGTCAGAGTCAGCAGATCATTGTTGCCCTTCAGATCTCCTGCGTGGTCTCTGAAGCGTTCGCCGCGATAATCTGACTCTTCCAGACCCTCGCCTTGAATCATCGTACCCATGGCCCCATCAACAATTAGGAGGCGCTCACGAAGAGCCTCTTCTAGTTTGCTGCTAGCCTGGGAAATCGCGTTCATTTTTAAAGGACTGTCTCAGTGATGTGGATGGTTTGAGTTGGTCGTGTGTTGGTCGTGTGTTGGTCGCGTGTTGGTCGTTTCAGGTCGATCTATAGTTCGCAGGGTTTAAGCCGGGATACACTCCGAGGACTAGCCCGCTTATCTATGCGGAACCGCAACTCTGGATTCGCAGCCCCGAACCCTGTTTTCCTGATCGGGTTCAGATCGTCGCGTTCAACCCTGATCAACCGCTGTTGGCTGTGGGTCAAACCGGTTGCCGCTCAGGTGCGTTCAGGTAATTGGCAAAGTCCGGAGACATGGCTACACATAGCCGCTATTTTACCGAAATACGCGCGTTAAAGGCGGCGAGATTAGTCGCGTTGTCGAGCGCGGCATCGGCAGAGCACAAGACTGATCCTGTCAGCGACGGACAGCCCAGTCGACTTTAAGTTGAGTCGGTCGAACTTCGACTTTAAGCAAGCAGAACACAGCAAGCCATCGGTGCTCATTACAGAGCGTGGCGGCGCTATAATTCATGTCTTTAGTCAGGGAGCTGCATTCTGATGCTCAAAATTACAGAAAGCGCGCAGGAATACCTTGCCGAACTTTTGTCGAAGCAGGAGGATGCTCTTGGGGTGCGGGTCTTCATAAATCAACCGGGTACGCCCAGGGCCGAAACCTGCATCGCATACTGCCGCGATGGCGATATTCAAGACACCGATGTTGCCCAGGAGTTCGGGCAGTTGAAGGCCTGGTTTGACGGAAGATCGGTTCCGTTTCTCGAAGATGCATTGGTCGATTACGCCACAGACCGAATGGGTGGACAGCTCACAATCAAAGCTCCCAACGCAAAGATGCCTCGCGTCGATGAAGATTCACCCATAGAAGATCGAATCAACTACGTTCTTTTCAATGATGTGAACCCGGCCCTGGCGGCCCATGGTGGCGAAGTATCGCTGGTCGAAGTGACAGAAGATTCCTACGCGGTGCTGCGGTTCGGTGGCGGCTGCCAGGGATGCAGCGCGGTCGACGTGACCCTAAAAGACGGTGTCGAGCGAACGCTGTTAGAGCAGTTGCCACAGCTCAAAGGCGTGCGGGACATGACCGACCATTCGGATCGAACTAACGCGTATTACTAGAGTCGCAGTGCAACGCGCATTCGTAGCGGAAGCTCGCGGTGCCAGCTGTATCAGTGATCACCGTAAGATCTATGAGTTTCGAGCCTTTAGCGCGAGTGAGGTCTTCGCTGCCAGCGCGCGCAGGCAATCCTCGGTATCAGACCACCCAATACAGCCATCGGTAACGGAGACTCCGTACTGAAGCGCCGAAAGGTCGCTGCCAAGCGCCTGCTTACCTGCACTCAGGTTGCTCTCAATCATAAGACCCATCACTGATCGGTTTCCGCCTACAATCTGGTCTGCTACACCGTCCGCCACTATGGGTTGCAACGACGGGTCTTTGTTGGAGTTTGCGTGGCTGCAATCAACCATGATGTTGGCTGGCAACTCTGCGGCGATCAGGGCCTTCTCACACAACGAAATGCTGACTGGGTCGTAGTTCGGACCGGCTGTGCCGCCGCGCAGCACCACGTGTCCGTAGCGGTTCCCGCGAGTTGAAAACACAGATACCTGCCCCTGGCTGTTGATTCCGAGGAACCGATGAGGCCGGGCCGCAGACTCAAGTGCATTGACTGCTACATCGAGACTACCGTCGGTCCCGTTCTTGAATCCGACCGCGGATGACAATCCACTTGCCATTTCTCGATGCGTTTGCGACTCGGTTGTACGAGCACCAATAGCGGACCACGCGATCAAGTCCTGAAGATACTGGGGCGAGATCGGATCCAACGCTTCGGTCGCAGCAGGTAGCCCCATCTCGACAACATCGATCAGCAGCTTACGTGCAATGCGCAACCCTTTTTCAATATGGAAGGAGTCATCTAGATCGGGGTCGTTGATTAGGCCCTTCCATCCCACGGTGGTGCGCGGTTTTTCGAAGTACACGCGCATCACTATGAACAAACTTTCCTGCAATTCCTGCGCAAGAGAATTGAGTCGGGCGGCGTACTCAAGTGCCGCCGAGGGGTCATGAATTGAACAAGGACCTACGACAACCAGAAGTCGGGGATCTTTGCGATCAAGGATGTTCCATACGGTCTGACGATGGTCGGAAACGGTTGCTTGCAGCGCGTCCGTGAGCGGGTGCTCCGCCTTTAATACTGTAGGCGTCGCCAGGACATCCTGGCTGGCGACGTTAACATTGTGAACACTGGTACTCATGACATACATTGCCGTTCTTAGATGGGTGCGAGTAGTTATCGGTTAACGAATACTGGTCTCTCAACGCCCGTTAGCGGTCAGTGGCCGGCACTTGCGAGGTAGCGGGCGGTAGGTGGCCAATTGTTGATGCAGACTAGTGGGCCTGATCGCTTGTCTGCACAACCGCCAAAAGGGCGAGCGCGGGAGGCGATCGCGCAACCCAATTTTACGGCAAACAGGTGTTCAGAACATCCAGTGGATTTAGATCCTTTATTTACCCGAACTGAGCCGTTACAAAAGGTACTTGCGCGAGGGACTTGTGTGATTACCCCAACGCAGCGCCTCGCGCGCCAGGTTCGTCTCTACCTGCGTGATCAGATGCTGACCGAAAGCCGGGTCGCTAACGATGTATGCGTTCTCCCGGTGCGTCAGTTCTGGAGTATGCAACTGAGTCGGGCGGTCACTCGAGGGTACGTGGCACCCGTCAATGTGCTCGATGGTTTTGCGCAGAGAAAAGTCTGGCAGCGAGTCATCGAGCAGGATGACGCGGCAGGTCTAACGCTGCTGCACTCGTTCAAGGCCGCGGAGCTTTGTCAGCAAGCGTTTGAGAACCTGTTGCTGTGGCGACTGGATCCGACACAGCGAGAAGTCTCGCCCTGGTTTGAGCTTGGCGACGGTGCGTCCACATTTCTGCATTGGCGACGCCAGTTTTTGGAATATCTGAACGCGAGAGGTCTAAGTACCCTGGAAGCACAGCTAACTGTGCTACTTGAGTATCGCCAACGGCAAGAGTCGAGATCCGATCTGCGACTGGTCGAGCTTTACCTCGAAGATCTTCCTCCTCTCTATCGAGCGCTGCACGCGACCGCAGAGAATTGCCGTGAGGTGACCGAGACCATGAGTGAATTTGGTCCAACAGGAGCCTCTTGTTCAGGGCAGCCGGAGCCTGATGTCAGCACAGCACATGCGGGTGTTGCCGGAACGCAAGACCAGGACGCCCCGGGATCGGCTGCAGATAGCACAGTGAAGATTACTGCGTTTGCTGACAGGCGATCGGAGCTTGAGGCTGCTGCTAAGTGGTGCCACACCAGAAGTCAGGCCAATCCAAAAGGCCGCTATGCCGTGGTTCTGAGTGAAATGCATCGGGATCGTGATGAGCTTGAGCGGCTGCTGCGCCGTGAATTCGGGACGCTTACCCAGTCCTATGAAAGCCTGCCTGTCAACTTCGCTACCGGATTCCCGCTCGGGCAAGCGGCGCTCATTCGCGACGCACTGCGTGTGTTGAACTGTTTCGTGGGCGACGTTCCCCTAAACACTCTGATTGCAGTTTTGCATTCCCGGTTTCTCCCCTGGCCAACACAGCGGTCAATGGCTCAGCTGGGCGAGGGCATTGTCGGTGACTTACGCGCGCTGCGCTCACTGACTGTTCCTCAGTTCTCGATGCGACGCATATTGAGCAGGCTCTGGGACGATAGCGGGCAGAGCGCCCCGTGGGATCGAATCACCAATCTCGACAGCCAGGAAGGAATCTTTCGTAAAGCGCTGCTGCCCTCAAGATGGAGTCAGACGTTTCCAGAACTGCTTGAATCCTGGGGCTGGGCGCGCGGCCGTGCGCTGGACTCACTTGAGTTCCAACAGCTGGATCGATGGGTTAGCGGATTGGAGCGCTATGCGCAGCTAGATGACACGCTTGGACCGGTGTTGTTCGATGAGTCGCTGGAGCATCTCCAAAGTCTGATGGCCTCAGAGCAATTCCAGCCGGAAACGCCAGATCGGGGTGTGCAGATACTAGGGCCTTTGGAAACCACTGGACTTTCGTTCGATGCGATCTGGGTGACTGGACTCGAAGCACAGCGATGGCCGCAAAAGCCGCAACCCAATCCCTATCTTCCCTACCGTCTGCAGGTGGCACACAAGATGCCTCGGTGCGACTCGAACTGGGAATCTCGCCGAACTTCTCGGCGATGGGCGAGCTGGTGCGCCACGTCGAGCAACATACACGCCAGTTACGTTACCACGGACGATGGTGTAGAGCGTGAACCCAGCTCGTTGATTAAGCACCTGCGTGAGTTTGCATTCCGCGATACCGGAGCGGCTTACGCCCCCGATCTGCGCTGGCTGCGGCAGCGTGAATCGGCGGAGAGCGAGCTCGTTCAACTTGATCCACTACCCCTACAGCAGCGAGAACCCGTTGCAGTTAGAGCAAGGGCGCAGGTACTGGCCGCTCAAGCCGAATCGCCTTTCAGAGCCTTCGCCGAATTCCGGCTTCGCGCCTTCGAGCCCGAGGCAACAAGCGTGGGCCTGCATCCGGCCGAAAGGGGCACCATGCTCCACGAAGCCCTCTACCGGTTATTTGCTGAAATCACCGGCAGCGAAGCACTCCACAAATCAAGTGATGGTCAGTTAGACAGTCTGTGTGGCGATGTTTCACAAGTCGCCGTGCAGGGCCTGGCGGTAGAACGTCGCCGCGTCATTGGTTCCAGCATTCTGGCTATTGAGCAGCAACGCTTGCATGGGCTGCTTCGCAATTGGCTGCGGATTGAGGCAGAGCGAGTGGGGAAGTTTCTGGTGACAGAGCGTGAGCGAGAGGGCGAATTGTCGCTCGGCGCGCTCCGCTTTCACGTGCGGCTTGATCGAATCGATACGCTCGAGTCTGGAGCTCGCCTCGTCATTGATTACAAATCTGGCCGAAAGGCGTCCCCCCAGGGCTGGTTTGCTGACCCAGTCAAGAGTCCCCAACTGCCCCTCTACGCATTGGTCGAACCTGTGTCAGAGGGTATTTCTTTTGCAAGCCTGAAAGCAGGAGAAATGGGTTTTGCCGGTGTTTCGCTCGACGAGCACGCCAAGGGGATAAAGCCCTATTCGGCTTACTACAAGAAAGACCCGATGCTCGCGAAGTCCTCAGAACAGGATCTCGCCACTCATGCGCGCGGGGAGTGGCATGAGCGTCTTCTGGATTTGGCCAACGCTTTTTGTGAGGGCGCGATTGACGATCAGGATGACGGCAGTCTGTTCTGGAGCGAAAGCCCGCTAATACGTCGCCTCGACGCGAGATGAGCGCTATACCGGATCAAGAGACGCGGTCTCGGGCGCTCGAGTGTGACGTCTCGTTTTGCGTTACCGCGCCTGCCGGATCGGGAAAAACCAGCTTGTTGGTGCAGCGGTACCTCGCGCTCTTGGGTCAGGTTGAGCGGCCAGAGTCCGTAGTGGCGATCACTTTTACCCGCAAGGCTGCTGCGGAAATGCGCTTGCGCGTAATGAACGAACTGGAAAAGGCTGACCTGGCTGCATCTGCGGGCGACGGGGAAGCGCCCGGGTTTGTTCAGCGGGCCTCATCCTCCGATTTTGAAGCAACCGGCTTAAGGCAGGCGGCCGCCGTTCTGGCCAGGGACAGGTCGAATAACTGGCAGATACTGCGTAACTCAAGTCGCTTGCGAATCCAAACTATCGACAGCCTGTGTCAGGAACTGATGCAGCAAATGCCTCTTGAGAGCGCCAGTGGAGGGGCGGCCGAAACAGTAGACGATGTTCATGATCTGACTCGTGAGTCGATCGTGAGTTTCCTGCGGCGAGAAATCTCGTCGGTGGAGTCCCGTGCCCATGGTGGCGAAGTCGTACGGCTACTGTTGAAACTGGACAATAACTGGGATCAGTGCGTCGACCTTCTGCAACGACTCCTTGAACGTCGCGAGCAATGGTCACTTCTGTTCCAGTCCACGTCAGGCCAGCCTCCCCAGGCCAGGATGACGCGTGTTGTGCGCGACCTCAGCGACCAACGTATTGAGGAACTACGTGTTCGCATCGGTCCCAATCTATCTGTCCTCGAGGAGCTTCAAAACTACCGCTGTCAGCATAGCGACAACGCTATCCAGTGGTCGAGTTCCGACAATGATGTAGACGGATGGCGTAATGTGTTGTCTCTCCTGCTTACGAAAGATGTGGCAGGCTGGCGCAAGACCGTGGACAAGCGTCAGGGGTTCCCCGTCGGGAACGACTTCGCCCGAGAGCAGAAACAGCGCATGGTCGATCTGCTTGCGGGTCTCGCGTCCCAGCAAGATGATGAGCTTTTGCGATGCGTTCAGCATGTGCTGTTGTTACCGGATTCCAACCTGATTGGCGGCGACAATGAGTTCTTGTCGTCGCTGCTGTATTTGCTCCCGCGCCTCGCCGCTGAGCTGCTGGTCACCTTTGGCAGGGCTGGAGTTAATGATCACACGCAGGTTGCGCTGGCGGCGCTGCAGGCTCTGGGCAGCGATGATTCACCGACCGATTTGGCGCTCCGGCTCGATTACAGCATCGATCATCTGTTGGTCGATGAGTTTCAAGACACTTCCACACTCCAGTTTGAGCTGGTGCGCCGACTCACGCGAGGCTGGACCGACCACAACGCGATGAATCCCGGAGAGCCACGCACGCTGTTTCTGGTCGGAGATGCTCAGCAGTCAATCTATCGGTTTCGTCAGGCCAATGTTGGCCTGTTCCTCCGCGCCCGAGATCACGGTGTCGGTGACCTGAAGCTTGAGCGCCTGGACCTCTCGGTCAACTTCCGCAGTGCGCGAGAGCTTGTTTCCTGGGTGAATATGGCTTTTCAGGATGCGTTTCCACAGCGGGATGATCCCCAGCTTGGTGCGGTAGCGTTTCGGCCGGCAATTGCAGCGCATACTGGGGTAGGGAATATCGAGCCGAGGTTTTTTACAGGTCCGGGCGCTGCTCAGGCTGAGCTGTCGGCCCTCTGCGATCGAGTTGAGCAGGGCATGGCAGATGACCATGTGAAGTCTATTGCAGTTCTGGGGCGATCCCGAACGGTACTCCGACCGATTGTTCGCGAGCTTACTCGTCGCGGTCTCGAGCCGCAGGCAGCCGAACTCGATGCACTTAAGGACCGGCAACTAATCAGAGATCTGGTCACTTTGTGTGGTGTACTTTCTGATCGCCACGATCGGCACGCATGGCTTGCCTTGCTTCGCACCCCAGCAGTGGCGCTCAACCATGCAGATCTTCTGGAAACATCGTTCTGTGCGCCGGTGCCAGCGCTGTTGATGAGCTCTACCAAAGAGGCAGTCGCGACTCTGGCGCGCCTGACGGCGCCGGGCCGTGATCGCGTAATGCATGTCGTCAGCGTACTGCACTGGGCTGACCAGTACAGAGATCGTGTCGCCCTCCGAGTCTGGGTTGAGGAGGCCTGGCTTCGACTGGGCGGGGCAGCGTGGTCTCGAGAGGCCCAGGCCGCATCGGACGCCGAGCAGTTCCTCGACCTCCTTGCACAGTTTGAGCGAAACCAAACCCCATTCTGTTGGAGCGAGCTGAAGAACACGATTCGAACTCTGTATGGCGCGTCCAGTGCCGTCAACGACAAGCTGCAGGTTATGACCATCCACAAGTCCAAGGGTCTGGAGTTTGACTGGGTGTTCATGCCCGGTCTCGCGATGGCATCGGCACCTGATAAGCAGGAGTTATTGCTCTGGGATGAGCTCCCGGCATCAGATGGCGAACCCGTCGCCCTCTTCGACTTTCTCCCCGATGACAAGGACGAAAAGCCCGGAATATATCGTTATCTGCGCTGGACCGCGAAACAGAAGGGGCGCCTGGAGGAGGCTCGGTTGTTCTATGTCGGCGCGACGCGTGCCTCGCAGAATCTTTGGCTGAGCGGATGTTTAGGGTGGGATGAAGACAAGCAGACAGCCAAAGATCCAGGGGTCAATACGTTGCTTGCCGCTCTCTGGCCGTCGATAAATTCCGAGGCGATATCCGTCTGTGCTGAGGAGCCTACCTCGCCAGCATTAGAACACTCGAGGCAACCCTACTGGCGATTGAAGAGACTTGAGCCGGTCGAGCTTCTTCCGCCCCCTGGTCCATCAAAGCTGACGGTTCCCTCATCGAGCATCAATGCACGGGCTTACGGCACTGCGCTGCATCGGTGTTTGGAATCACTGTGTTACCGGTCCAGCCTTCCCAGTGAGTGTGACTCCGGGTTGGTTACGCTGCTCAAGTTTGGCCTGCGCGATGCTGGAGCCACCAGCGATCAACTCCAAGACCTGGTGATTCAGGGTCGTGACGCCCTTGATCGTTCGCTTCGCGATCCCTGGTTGCGTTGGGCGCTTTGTACGGGCCATAAAAAACGCCATGCGGAGTTCGAATTAATTCGGCGTAACAATGATGGGTTCGAGGCCCTCGTGGTTGATCTTACTTTTGAAGACTCAGAATCCGGTGTTACTTGGATTGTGGACTACAAAACGTCGCAGCCAGGGCCGGGAGAGTCCCAGGAAGAATTCTTTCTGGCGCAGGAAACAACGTATAAAGACCAACTCGAAAAGTACCGGTCTGCGCTAGCTGAGATGAGCGGCTCTGCTGTGCGTTGTGCTCTGTACTTTCCCCAGCTGGCGATGAAACACGAAGTCAGCTCACAGTAGGGCTAGCCCTCCCTCAGATACAGGGTGAGAGACTGGCCTGGCTGCAGGTATCTACCGGGGTCCAATTGGTTCCAACTGATGAGATCCGCCATATCGAGATTGAATCGGCGTGCGATGGTATAGAGAGAATCCCCGCTTCGAACTTTATAGCGTCTCTCTATGCCCCGCTTTTCTGTGCGACTAAGCGAGAGACTGTCTCTCCAGGTCTCATTGTTTGGGATCATCAGTGTATCGCCGGCGCGGATCATGTTGCCTCGAAGGTTGTTGACCTCTCGCAAGAGGCCGACTTGGGTATCAAACTTACGAGCAATACGGATCAGCGAATCGCCACTTCGAATGCGGTAACGCTCCCAGGTGACTCGCTCTTCTCGCGGGAGCTGATCCAGCGCTCGTCGTGTTCTTGCAGCGTGCTCTATTGGAACGAGTACTTCTCCCGAGCCTCGCGGTGCGGTCGCCCAGCGAAGCTGGCCCGGATTGTAGGAACGCAGTTCGTTCAGTGACATACCGCCAATATCCGCAACGCGCAGTAGTTCGATCTGCCCTCCCGTTGACACGGCGCTGAATGCTGGCTGGTTTGCTATGGGCGGCAATTCAAACTGAGAACCGCCTTCGCCTATGAGTTTTGCGATCGCAAGAAGTCGAGGCACGTAGCGACGAGTTTCGCGGGGAAGGCTCAAAGACCAGTAGTCCGAAGGCTCGCCATGTTCTTTATTGCGGGCGATCGCGCGTCGCAGGCGGTATTTGCCACCGTTGTAGGCGGCAAGCGCCAAAAACCAATCTCCGCCGAATTCCGCGTGATAGTCACTGAGCAGATCCAATGCATAGCGCGTAGATTCCCGCACATCAAGGCGAGCATCGAACCACCAGTCTCTGCGCATTCCCAGCTCATCGGCTGTCGCGGGCATAAACTGCCACAGTCCTGCAGCGCGTTGGTAAGAGTAGGCGAAAGGGTCAAGGGAGCTCTCCACAAGCGGTAGCAACGCAAGATCCATGGGCAGGCCGCGCCGCTCTACCTCGGTTACCAGGTAGTAGAGGTAACGCTCAGCGCGGGGCGTGATGAGTTCAGCGAAGCGCCGCTGTTTTTGAAACTGAGCAATGGCTCTTCGCACTTCTGGGTGATCAGGGACTTCGAAGCTGAGCTGACGCCGAACCCTCGACCATAGGTCTCGATCAGGGTTTACAACCGGGAGCTCCGTCGGATCTATGCGAACGTCGTAGGGGTTAACTTGGATAACCGGCTCGGGGCTGTCTAGTTCCGCCGGGTCGGCCGGTACCGTTCCTGGCGGTGGAGCCGTTGTGCAGGCTGATACCGCAAGAAGAGTTGTTGAGAATGCCAGGTGCTTGGCCAAGCGCAAGAGTCGCTTGGTTTTCTCAACCAAGCGCATTGAGCGCAAAGGTTCTACGCACGCGACTCGGTCGACGGCGAGTACTTGCCGTCGAGAGTCTGCAAACCCTTGTTTCTTGTCGCGGCGACGACTACTGCCTACTCTGTTGGTCAGCGCAATTTGTCCTTGCTGGGAAACGGGGCCGGCACCGTTCTAATAAGTTCGGAGCTTCGCAGTAGCGTACGCACTGATGAGCCGCATCAGAAACTGTCCTTCCAAGATCGGAGCGCCGCGAAGGTTTCCTCGGCTGAAGCTCCAGGGCCTCGTTGCGCCGCTGCCAACGCTTCGCGTATCGCGGGGTCTTCGCAGCGCAGGAAAGGATTCGTGGCGAGCTCAAGCTCCAGTGTTGACGGCAGCGTTGGCAGGTCCTGTGAGCGTAGCTGCTCGGCGTGCTGCTCACGCTGCGCCAACTGCGCATTGTTACTGTCTACAGCTCGGGCGAACCGGAGATTGGACAGCGTGTATTCGTGCGCACAGCATATCAGTGTCTCTTCGGGCAGCGCCGCAAGCTTCTGCATCGATGAGTGCATCATCAAGGCATCACCCTCAAACAGTCTGCCGCAACCCGCGGCGAACATGGTGTCACCGCAGAAGACCAGCGGACTTTCGCCGGGTTTGTAAAACGCGATGTGATCCAGCGTGTGTCCCGGCACTTCTATGACCTCAAAACACAGGGGACCGATCTCAACCCGATCACCCGCCTGACAGTGCACATCGATGAAGTCTAGGTTAGGGTTGGCCGGCCCATACACGGTGCAACCGTAGGCTTCCTTCAATGCCCGGACACCGTTCACATGATCATGATGGTGGTGAGTAACTAAAATCGCGTCTGGACTCACCGAACGCGAGCGCAGCAAGTCAAAAACTGGTTCGGCTTGACCGGGGTCAACTACGACCACATTCGAAGGTCCGCTTCTCAAAACCCAGATGTAGTTATCGCTCAGGGCGGGTAGAGGGAGGAGGTCGTCATCTGTCATGGACACCAAGTATTCTCCTTATTGAGTGTCACTCATCACCAGCTGAGGTGCCCGTCGAAATCCGGGATGCGAACAGTTCGCGACCGGCGCTGACGTTTCGAATTTGCGGCCCACCGACATCGGCATCGGCGCAAGCGACGTCCTGTTTGCAATTTATGGATCGACTGACAGTGCAGTCGGCAAGCGTTGCGTCCTGTTGAATCGATGGCTACTCTGTTCGCATGAAGAGCGAAGCGAAACCTCAGTCTATCGATATTTTACTGGCTCTGGAATCCTGGTACTCCCGGTTCCCGGCAGATGAGCTGTACAGCGGAATTAAGGATCGGATTCAGCCATTAACAGATAGGGCTTTCGGCTATCATGCGCTCCAAATCGGTCCGCTTCCGCAGCGTGATCTTGTGAGCAGTAGTCGCATTAATCATCGAATTTACGCTAGCACTTCTCGTGGTGCTTCCGAGCCTTCACTCCACTGTCACGGCGATGAGCTGCCTTTCGCAAGTGACAGTATGGATATGGTGGTAGCCTTTCACGCCCTCGAGTTTGATGAGCACCCGCACGGGACACTTCGCGAGGCACAGCGCGTTCTGCGCCCGCATGGTCATCTTGTGGTCGTCGGTTTCAATCCCATCAGTATCTTGGGTTTGAATTTGGCCCTGAGGCGTCGCTTGCAATCGGGGAATCGTCAGCAGCCGTGGAGCGAGTATCGACCCGTGCGCGTAGGTCGGTTGACCGACTGGCTGAACTTGCTGGATTGTAAATTGGAGTCAATGGACTATCTCTTCCCGATACCTCTGCGCCAGTCGCGAGCGGGGAGCCGATGGATAAGTGCTTTCGACGCCTGGGCTGCACGCCGCCATCTGCCTGGGGGTGGTGTTTATGTAGCGCATGCCATCAAGCAGATCGGCGGTGTACGACGGCCGCGACCGCTTCCTATCCGTGCCCGGGAAAAACTCGTTGGACTGGCCGTCGCCGGCAGTCCTGCGCCGACTCCTCGCCAGCCCCAACCTGGCAGCCCTGACCTTGCAGCAAGAGAGAACCCTCGTAAATCGTGAAAGCGGTGACCCTCTATACCGATGGTGCTTGTCGGGGCAATCCCGGGCCCGGCGGCTGGGGCGTCTTGCTGGAGTTTGCCGGGCATGAGAAGGAGCTCTACGGAGCTGAAAATCCAACCACAAATAACCGTATGGAGCTGAAAGCGGCCATCGAAGGCCTCTCCGCTTTGTCCGAGCCCTGCGCCGTTCGGCTCTTCACAGACTCAACGTACGTCATGAAAGGCATCACGCAATGGATTGGAGCCTGGAAGGAACGCGGATGGAAAACCGCGGGACGCAAGCCCGTTGCAAACGCCGATCTGTGGCAGCTGCTGGATCAGCAAAATCAGCGGCATGAAGTGACTTGGCAGTGGGTGAAGGGCCACAGCGGAGACCCGGGCAATGAGCGGGCAGACGGCCTTGCCAACCGCGGCATTGATGAGCAGAAGCGAAGCTGACTTTTAGTGAAACACGGGGTAGCTGTCGAAACCCGCGTTTGTTATTCGGATTTTCTGGCGTCGGATAGGTGCTCGTAACCGATACGTTCCCGAAATAAATCTTTAAGCAAGAAGAGAGGAGTTTCCCGTTGAGGCAAGTCGTTCTGGACACGGAGACAACCGGCCTGGAAGTGTCCCAGGGTCACAGAGTCATAGAGATTGGCTGTGTCGAAATTCAGAACCGCCGTCTGACCGGTCGACACTTCCATCGCTATATCGATCCCCAGCGAGATGTGGATCCTGGTGCCGTCGAGGTGCATGGAATCACCAACGAGTTTCTGGCTGATAAGCCGCTTTTTTCCGCCGTGTCGTCGGATTTCCTGGAGTTCGTCGTGGGCGCCGAGATGATAATTCACAACGCGCCGTTCGATATTGGCTTTTTGGATCACGAGCTTCGCACACTGGACGCCGAGTTTTCTGGTCTTGCGCAGCACTGTGAGGTTACCGATACCTTACTGATGGCCCGCGATAAACATCCCGGGCAGAGAAACAGCCTGGACGCGTTGTGTCAGCGTTATTCCGTGGACAATTCCAACCGCGAACTCCACGGCGCCTTACTCGATGCAGAGATCCTCGCTGAGGTGTATCTAGTGATGACTGGTGGCCAGACGCTACTGGCGCTGGGCAGCGAGGATCAGACCGGGGGCTCGGGAAAACGCAGGTCAGCGCAACGGCAGTCCATTCAGCGCAGTGGTCGCCTCAAGGTGATTAAGGCGAGCGAGGCTGAGCAGGAAGCGCACCAGAGCATCCTTGCCGAGATGGAAAAATCTGGTACGCAGCCGCTGTATCAACAAAGTTAGGCGACCCAGAGAAACGCTCAGTGGCTAATGCTTGCTGGGCTTAAGGCGCAAGCAAACTGAGGCAAACGGCTGCCTGCTTTTGGGGTAAGTCGAGTGTGACAACCAATCTTCCGCGCGTTCTAGATAAACAGAATCACACAAACAAGGCCCACGCCTCCTAACACCACCGTGTAGGGTAGCGCCATGATCACCATTCGACCGTAGCTTAAGCGAATGAGTGGAGCCAGAGCCGAAGTGAGAAGAAACAAAAAGGCCGCCTGACCATTAGGTGTGGCTACGCTCGGAAGGTTGGTGCCTGTATTGATTGCAACAGCCAGCTGATCAAATTCCGTTCGCGTAATCGTGCCGCTATCGAGAGCGGCTTTGACTTCATTGATGTACACGGTGGCCACGAACACATTGTCACTGATCATCGAAAGTACGCCGTTGGCGATGAAAAACATGGCGGGTCGCACAGAGCTTTCCATGGCAAGAACGGCATCGATAACCGGGGTAAAGAGATGCTGGTCATGGATGACTGCGACAATCGCAAAAAATACGACTAGAAGCGCAGTAAACGGGAGTGCCTCTTCGAACGCATGACCGAGCTGGTGCTCCTCGACGATTCCATTGAACGCCGTCAGCAGCACAATGACCATCAGGCCAATCAGGCCAACCGCAGCCCAGTGCATCGCCAGGGCGACGACGAGAATCAAGGCTGTGACGGCCTGAACGATCAGGCGTGCCACGGTCCTAGCATCCCGACGCTCATCGGCGGCTTGCTGGTACTCCTCCAGCACTGCTCGAACATTCGAAGGCAGGGTGGCGCCGTAACCACAGATCTTCGTCACCTCGAGCAGCGCGCAAGTCGCGAGGCCGCAAACCAGAACGGGCATCGTCACCGGGGCCATAATGGTGAGGAACTTGCCAAAGTCCCAATCAGCTACCGTGGCTATAAGGAGATTTTGGGGTTCGCCCACTAACGTGCAGACGCCGCCCAAGGCTGTTCCTACAGCGCCGTGCATGAGTAGCGAGCGCAGGAACGAGCGAAAACGTTCAAGGTCCTCACGATGTGATTCTTTTACCCCATCGTCGTCGCCATGATCATGTCCATCCTGGTGCACGCCCTTGCCGGAGGCCACTTTGTGATAGACCGCGTAGAAGCCGACCCCCACACTGATAAGAACTGCGGTGACGGTGAGGGCATCGAGAAAGGCCGATAAGAATGCGGCGACAAACGAGAAAAGCAGCGACAACAGTATTTTGGACCGGATCTGCAGTAGGATTTTGGTAAACACAAACAGTAGCAGCTCTTTCATGAAGTAAATGCCGGCCACCATGAACATCAGCAGAAGGATGACTTCGAAGTTGGCCTCAGCCTCGTGAAAGACTGTTTCCGGGCTTGTCATTCCCAGAATCACGGCCTCGATGGCAAGCAGGCCACCGGGTTGGAGCGGGTAGCAACGCAACGCGAGAGCGAGCGTGAAAATAAACTCGCCAATCAGGAGCCAGCCGGTTGCAAAGGGCCCCAGCAAAATAAGAAAAATGGGGTTTATCAGGAGAAAACCGATAATGACCTGCTTATACCAGGTGGGGGACGAGCCCAAAAAGTTCTGCCAAAGGGCCTGACCTGGAGAAACGCTCATGTTGTATCCTTATTCTGCCGCCACATGCGGTTGTCCATCCAATCGCTTACGCGCGGCGCTAACTCAGCGGATCAAAGTAAATCGGCGAAGAAGTATGCCTTGCCAAGCGAGGACCCGCCATGGGCTGTTACCGTGAAACTGGCGGAAGTCTTACCCCTGAACTCAGAGAGTCGTGTGGAGCGTCCATCTCCTAAGCACACAAAATGCGGTGGGGTGATCGCGACTAAGAATTGTTCGATAAGCAGAGCGTTAACCATGAATCAGATTCATCCATCAGACAATAAGCAAAGATGCTTGACTTAGGGCTCCCAGCTCCCCCAGATCGTTCGCAGGCGCTGCACGTCGTCTTCTCGAGTGGAAAACTCGTGATGGATCTGCGCAGTCCCGCCCCATGCTTTGTAGGATCCACCGATATCGGGAAGGAGGGCTGGGCTGCCGCAAGTGAGCAGTTCGTGGGCCACTGGAACGGCCAGCCATGCTTCGCAATGGAGGTATCGGACGTCGGCCCCCTTGACCCGATGCGATTTCAGGTTGGTAGTTTGTACACCTTGCTGGGGCGGGTTGACGATCGTCTGTTCGCATTAGTTGGTCGGGCTTATCAACTCCTGCGCTGGGAAGACGATCATCGATTTTGTGGACGTTGCGCGGACCCGCTGCAAAAGTCCGTCGCGGATAACTCCATGAACTGCGCCAGCTGCGACTTGATCGTCTATCCTCGTATCTCACCCTGCGCGATATGTCTGGTGCGTCGAGGGGATGAGATCCTCCTGGCGCGGAATGCCAACTTTCCCCGTCCTATGTACAGCACGCTGGCGGGTTTCGTCGAGGCAGGCGAGTCGGTGGAAGACACGGTGCGCAGGGAGGTCGAGGAAGAGGTTGGCGTGATTGTCGGACATACAGAGTATTTCGGGTCCCAGCCCTGGCCTTTTCCAAGTCAGCTCATGCTGGGATTCTTCGCAGATTACATGGAAGGAGAGATCCAACCTGATCAGGAAGAAATCGTGGATGCCGGTTGGTACTCGATCGATAGTCTGCCTATGATTCCGCCCACGACTTCTATCGCCGGCCGCTTGATACAAGAACACTGTCGGCGCGTAACTCAGCGCTGACAAATCGAGCGGCAGCGAATACGCGATTTCCTGTAGTGTTTGTTGAAAAGCGCCCGAGATCTGGTCGGGCGAGCGATCGACGTATCTAAGTCCCCGTTCTTGCGCACGGGGGATTTAAGTCAAACAAATCACTGATTTCGCGCAAAACCCCATAAATATCAATAGAAACAATATTTTAATCGCTCTAAATAAGGTTGTTTAGAGTTTTGAAGTCTTCAATATTTACGATGGAAGCTAGATGGAATTTTTAAGTGAGTACGGGTTGTTTCTCGCCCAGGCAGTCACGGTAGTAGCGGCGGTCGGCGCTATCGTTCTCCTGATCGCTGCTGTGAGCCAACGCCAGCGCGGTGAAGGTGATGGCCACATCGAAATCAAGCGTCTGAATGATCGCTATGACGATCTAAAAGACGCACTACGCGATGCGACGATGGAGCCAGAGATGCTCAAGGAGAAGCGAAAGGCCGATAAAAAAAGCGATAAGAAAATGCACAAGGAGAAGGCGAAAGCGGCGAAAAAGCAGGTTAAGGAAGCGAAGGAGGCCGATGAGTCCAACGAAGAAAAGCCAAAGCTTTTTGTACTCGACTTTGTTGGAGACATCAGGGCATCGGAGGTCGAGCGTCTGCGCGAGGAAGTGTCGGTCCTTTTGAGTGAGGTCGGTGAGACTGATGAGGTTTTGCTGCGCTTGGAGAGCCCTGGCGGAGTGGTGTACGGCTATGGCCTCGCTGCGAGCCAGCTCCAGCGTATTCGAGATGCCGGTTGTCACCTGACTGTTGCTGTCGACAAGGTTGCGGCCAGCGGTGGCTATATGATGGCGTGTGTGGCTGAAAAGATCATCGCGGCGCCTTTCGCCGTCATCGGTTCCATCGGTGTGGTAGCTCAGATTCCGAATTTTCACCGCTTGCTTAAGAAGAACGACATTGATTTTGAGCTGATTACCGCGGGGCAGCACAAACGCACTCTCACGTTGTTTGGCGAAAATACCGACGAAGGACGCGCAAAGTTCGTTGAAGACATCGAAGACACGCATGAGCTCTTTAAAGATTTCGTAAAAGAACATCGCGATGCCGTAGACATCGATAAGGTGGCGACAGGAGAGGTTTGGTTTGGGCAGCGAGCTGTCGACGTAAACCTCGTGGATCAGTTGCAGACTTCTGATGATTACATCCAACAAAAACTAAAGTCCCATGGAGTGTTCAGCCTTCGCTATGTGCCGCGGAAGAACTGGCAGCAGAAACTTGGAATCGCAGCCGAAAACGCTCTGGAGCGTGTCGTGCTGAAGTTGTGGCAGTCTGCGACCAGCCGGCCGAATCACTGATCGGACTGACCCGGAGTGTTGAGCTATGGAGGCGGGGTACTTGTGCTACCCGAGGGTGCGCACAAGCCACGTTTTAGAATCGCACGATTTGCCAGCGAATCCATCGCCGTCGCGTTCTCGCTCATCACAAGCGCAGCGATATCCAGCGAAGCTGCGTTACAGGCCCGAGATTGCTCCGGATGCTCTGTTAACGAGTACAAGACTCCAGTAATCACCAGACCCGCTATGACACAGGTCACGGTAGCGAGTGCTTTTCTCGCGACGTTGCCAGCGGGTTGTGGGTTTGGCTTTCTCATAAACAACATCCTACGACCGTGTGGCCGTGTCCGCCAATTTGCTCATGGGGGACGCTCATGGGGGACATTGTCGGTTCAGCCGGGTTTACGCTGCGCAAACGGTTGAAGGTTGGCGGCACAGGAGCACGCTATGGACAACAAAGTCACCTCTGTTGAAGGCGCGAGCATGAGTACTGCCACTCCGGTTTCCCCAGCCAACGTCTGGTGGTCTTCGGCAACCCTGGAGTTAGCACCACGAGCAGCCGGTTTTCATCTGATTACCGATGAGGTGGTGCATGCGATCCCAGAGCTTGAGCACATAGAAGTTGGCATTCTCCATCTGTTCATTCAGCACACGTCGGCTTCTCTGGCAATCAATGAGAGCGCAGACCCGGACGTGCGATGCGATTTACAGAGTCACTTCGAGCAACTCGTTCCGAGGAATGCTCCGCATTACAGACACACGATAGAGGGGCCTGATGATATGCCCGCTCATATCAAATCGGTCCTTACCGGCACCGAACTCTCTATTCCGGTGAAGGCCGGCGCTTTGGCTCTTGGGACCTGGCAGGGGATCTTTCTCTGTGAACACCGGGATCAGGCAAGACCGCGATCAATCGTTTTGACGCTTCAGGGAAAACCCTACTCGATGATCGGCAGTGTTAGAGAGCGTATTCGACCATGCTGACACTTCACCACCTCGAATACTCCCAGTCGTTCCGAATCCTGTGGTTGCTCGAAGCGCTTGACGCCGAGTATGAGTTGGTGCGCTACCGACGCCAACCGGTATCGATGCTGGCCCCGCGAGCGTTGAAGTCTCTTTTCCCCTTAGGTTCTGCTCCGGTGATTACTGATGGGGAGCTTGTGCTTGCCGAGAGCAGTGCGATCATGGAGTACATTCTCGACAAGTACCCCAAGTCCAGCCTTCGACCCAAGACCGGGAGTCGTTTTCGAACGCGGTACCTGTTCTGGTTTCATGCGGCTCAAGGCACGATGATGCCGGTACTGTTAGTCGATACTCTGTTCCTGCTGATGCGAAAACGCGCCCCGTTACCACTGAAACCTTTGCTTGGTGCCATGGGGCAGATGATCAAGCTGGTGTTCGTCAAACCGCGGCTGGATGGTCTGCTGCGACTCGCCGAGGAGGACCTCTCGAAGTCAACGTGGTTTGCGGGCCCCAAGTTGAGCGCAGCCGATATCGTATTGAGCTACAGCATGCTCGCTGCGCGCGAACGAGGATTCATTAACGACAATCATCCAAACTGCCTGCGCTGGCTCGAGCAGATTGAGACGGAGCCAAGCTTTGTAAAAGCGCTGGAACAAGACGGGCGCGGCCGCGTGGTAATGCCGTTCAAGTAATAAGGTCACCGCGCCTATAACCAAGCGTCCCGGTACGAACCAGATTTATGGCGGCAGGGCATAGCGCGCAAGAAAGTCATTCAGCGCGATACCAAAGCTCACGCGACGCATCGAGTAGTCGTAATCGAGTAGGCTCTCACCATAGCCCTCGAAGTAGGACCCATACAGCCGGAATACACGATTGATCGGGTAACTCCAGGTGAGCTCAACGCTGCTGCCTTCGGTAGCTGGTCGGAGCATCGCGGTGAACGTGTTGCGATTGGGTGTCCAGATCGCGCGTACACTTCCATAGCCGCGGTACTTGTAAAGGTCAGGGTTGTCGTCGGTTGTTTCTTCTTCGGGAAATCGATACCAAGCACGCGCAAACAACGAGAGTTCGTCCGATAGCTGCAACCCGGCGCGCGCTTCTACCCGATTCCAACTTCTTGAAAAGGTCTGCTCACGTCCGTTGGACTCGTGTACCAACCCCAGCGACCATTCACGAAGCGCAACGCCCGGGAAAAACCGTGACTTATCACTGCGTAGAAACAGCTCCGGTTGATAGTTTGTTTCTCTAAATGGACTCGAAAATTCACCGTTGGTGATCTGCCACCAGGATTTCGACGTGTAGGCAAAGTACGCATCCAAATCGGTGCCGAACAGATCAATTGCTACCGGCGCTTTAAAACTCACCTGAAAAACAGCTTCGGTATCTTCGACGGGTTCCTGAGCGTCAATGACGTTGCTGAAGGGTTCCTGATTGGGCTCGTCCATCCAGCTAAAACTGAAGTAGTTGGGGAAGTGGGGGGTAAGCCTGCACTCCCAGACCTCCAGCCCTGTTGCTCGCTCACACTGGCGTTGACTGGCGCCATACTCAAAGTCCGTTCCCCGTTCCTTCCAGGAAGGACGGCTTACATCTGGTAGTGGAACTGCTTCCAACGGCTCAGACGACAATAACGCAGGTTCGCATAAATTCTTGAGCTCACCGAGAGAAGTTGAATCGGGCAACTCTCGCATACGATCGATCAGACACTGTTCGATATCGCTGGCGGCAAGCGTATCGATACTGATACCGATCGCCAGTAGTACCAATAAGTATACGGAGAGCGATCGGATGCCTTTGGTCGGGTATCTTGTTGCCATGCACTGGGGTCCTCCAGACAAAACCATTGCCAATTGGTCGTTCAATGCGGCTTACAATATCAGGCTTTACCGGTTTCACGAGGTTGGCAGTAAACGGTGGCTGGCTGTTTTCAGCCCGAGCAAGAGTATGCAGAGATGGCTCCGCATACACTGGCGATCCCGCGGACCGTGATGTTTATAACTGCGACGGATGAAGGGTTGATGATTGAAAGTAACGACAATAGCTCTGGGTTCCAAAATGTCACGCCAGCTGAGGCTGCTGGGCTCCTGTCCGGTCAATCGCCCCTGACGGTTCTTGATGTTCGAGCTCCCGAAGAGTTTGCCACGGGGCACGTTCCTGGCGCGCAGAACGTTAGCTTTGCTGATCCAGGCTTTGAAGGAAGTCTTGAAAATCTCCCCAAGGACGTATCTTATCTCGTTCACTGCCAAGCCGGTGGTCGCAGCAACAAGGCTCTGAAAGTACTGCTGGCGCTTGGATTTTCGAACGTTTTTCATTTGCCCAGTGGATTCGAGGGCTGGCGAAAGGCCGGTTTGGCAGTAGAGCAGGGCAACCCTTCCTGATTGCGCGTCACCCACCACCGTAGAATCTGTTGTATGTATCTTCTGGACACCGGCTAGTCTCATGGGCAAACAAAATATCGAGGACTTCTACTACAATGCGGCGGAAATTCTGGGCCTTCTCTACGCTATGTTTCCCGTCCGCAGCATACTTATGGTGGAGGACATCAGCGGACCAATAAAGTGGGACAACACCGGGTTGCCGGACCGCCGTTCGCAGGCTTGCTTTGAATCCATGGTCTGGCTTTGCGATCACGGGCTCCTGGAGTTTCGTTCTATAGAAGACCGAAACACCGGCATCGAGGGTGCTGTACTGACACAGAAGGCATTTGTGCTATTGACAAGTCCGATCGTCTGGGAGGGACAGGAGCCTGAAAGTCGCATCGATGCATTGACCGCCGCTAAGCAGGAACTCGCGTACGTAAATATCAATACGCTTGTTGCTGATCTACTTCGAGCAAACTGCTATTGGGTTTCGCCTTCCTCGCCGCCGGTTTTGAGCAAGCACCAAACGCTCAACGTTCTGGATGAAGCAGAGTAAGCGGCTTCTGCATTTGTCGCTGGGGAAACGAACTCTCAGCGCGCGAACACCCTGGTGAACGACGGTTCATAGCGAGCGCCGACTCATAGTGAGCGCCGGCGTTGATCGCCGTGCAATACCTACGGCACCCAATCTGAAGACCGGCCTTCGAATACATCTCCAGACCCCGAAGGCAAGGGGCAGCCAAGCGGGTGAGAAATAGCGGGCGGGTCGCATCGTAGTCTTGTTACAGAGCACCGGTGAGCACGGTCTACGGATAGCGCCCTCCGGCCCATTTTTTGGATATGATATTGATTATCGTTTTGCTCGAGCCTAAAACGGCATCAGCACCGTTCTGATCGAGCAATCACTTCCATTTGGTTAAGAGTTTGAGGGGAGCAACATTGAAGATTGGTATGGTCATCGGCAGCACCACAGGCAACACGGAAGATGCGGCAGAGCTCATCAGAGCTGAGCTGGCGGGTCGTGTGGAGGAGGTGCATAACGTGCAGGGTATGGATTTGGAGGATATGACCCTGTACGACGTGTTGCTGGTAGGGATTCCGACCTGGGATATTGGACAGCTGCAGGAAGACTGGGAGCGGCGTTTGATGGATGTCGCCAATCTTGATTTTGAGGGTAAGCAGGTGGCCTTCTTCGGCGATGGAGATCAGTTTGGATATCCGGATAATTTTCAGGACGCTATGGGTATTCTTCGCGAACTGTTTATGGCTTGCGGAGCGAAGGCGGATGTTGGGCACTGGCCGGCAGACGACTACGATTATCAGGAGTCACGCGGCGTGCTGAACGGAAAATTCGTCGGGCTGGCTCTCGATGATCTACAGCAGCCGGAAAAGAGCGAAGAGCGGATTCGCGGTTGGGTGTCGCAACTGCTCAAGGAACTTGGTGTTGAGTAGGTAAAGCGCCCAATCTGTGCGCTCGTGCTCAGTATTCTTCTCTCAGAGGCCATAAGACAACGCACAAATTCTAAAGACCTGCTATTCGTGATGGAGCCGGTCTGGATGCTGATGGATCCGAGAGGCGCTAGCTAAGCACCTGAGCACCCGGCTGCGGTAAACACAATCTCTGAAGCTTATTTGAGGCAAAGCCCTATGAAGAAGATCCAGTCCGCTGTTGTTCTTGCGGCCATCGCCGTAACCGCAGCTGGTTGTAGAATTCAGGTCAGCACCACTGCCGGGGGCAGTGTTAGCACCCTGTCGGGCAGCTATTCATGCAATCCCGGTGAGAGCTGCGCCGAGGTGTCGGTTATGGATACCAACTTCGACGAAACCTTTGTCGCGACGCCGCAGGCGGGATTCCAATTTGATGGCTGGCGCAGGCGGAATCGAGGATTCTGCGGCGGCTCGATGAACGATTGCCGATTGTTTACGTCGGGTTTTGTGGGCAATGACATCCTCCTTGCATTTCTCAACAATCCGGAAGAACTGTTTTTTCTGGAAGCGGTGTTTTCTTCTTCATCCTCAGGGGGCAGCGGTGACGGCTCGGCGTCCTCCTGCTTCAACCCGGATCTGTATGCGCCGGGTACTACGTTCGAATTCACACAAGAAGAGGTAGATGAAGAAGGCCAACGCTTTACCGCCGAAGGTCAGGGTATCGTCGAGAGCGGAGCAATGTTCAACGGTCAGACAGCAAATGTCCTTGCGGTAGATCAGACTCTGAATCCCGATGACGGATCGGGGGTAATCACAGCTGAGTCACGTACCTACTTTCAGCTGGACGGCACGTCGTACCAGGAGTTTGGCATCGCATTTATTGCTACCGCGCCGGAGCCCTTCGGCTTGCGAAATACGTTTGATCCATTCCGCGAGGAGAGGTTTAGTCTCATGCCGGGGGAGAGTTTCGAACAGACCTTTGAGCGAACCAACGATATTCTGGATGGCGCGGGTAATGTCATTATCACTTCCGTGGTCGATCAAATAGAGACTATCACTTTCGATGGGATCGAGATGGTCACCGTACCAGGCGGGACATTTGAGGCCTGCAAGTTCACAGAATCGGTTGAACAGGTTGATGTTCCGTTTCCATTTCAATCTGTTACCTGGTATTCGGTAGGTTCGGGATTCCCTATCAAATCCGAGTCGAGTGATGAGTCCACCGAACTTGTGTCTGGATCAATCAACGGCGTAGACATCTAAGCGGCCGCTGGGCTTGGTTGTTGCTCCACCTGGCCGACCCGAAAGGGTAATCGGAGCAACCATAATCCGAACTTGTCGCTGATGTTGCCGTACTTGGGCGCCTCTCGGTCTTTCCTGAAGACGTGGGTGACTGCGGTAGTTGTTGCCTTCGTCTGTGCCTCGCTGAGGGTCCACGCTAACGAGACAAACATAACGTGGCCGGCGGCTGACATCCTTTTGGGAGCGCCCGAGACCCTCCGCATTGACGGTTTGCTACCGGGCCAGAGAATCATGCTTACGGCTCGCGAAAAGAGGCAAGGTAGCGATTGGCTCGCCTATGCCGACTACGTGGCAGATTCGCGCGGGGTTGTGGATACGGCTCGGGATCCGGCCAGTGGTGGTACCTGGGATGGTGTGGATCCAACCGGATGGCTTTGGTCAATGTACCCCGTGGCGAACGCAGGAGCGGCATTGCTTACGCAAGCTCGTCAGCAAAAACCTGATGATCAAACCTTAATAGCTAGACCCGGAACCGCCCCCAGAGAAATCACACTTGCGCTCCTCGACGCCGGTGAGCTGTTTGCGAAGCGGACGATTGTCCGCCGCAGAGCAGAGCCGGATAACACCATCGAAGTCGACGCCTCGCTAGACGATCAGCTTCGCGGACGTGTGTTTCTTCCCAAGCCCGCGAAAGCAAAGCGTGTGGGAGTCGTAGTACTGGGTGGATCGTTCGGCGGTCTATTGGAGCGAGAGCCGCGCTGGTTAGCAGGACGTGGATTTCCCAGCATGGCATTGGGATACTTCAAGTACAGAGATCTGCCTGCCAGTGGCTCGCACCTACCGCTCGAGTATTTCGATCGTGCTCTGCGTTGGTTCAGAGACCATCAGCAGGTAGAAGTTGTGGTTCTCATGGGGCGCTCGCGAGGGGCCGAGGCGGCACTTTTAGTAGCAGCGCATTTCCCGGGCGCAGCCGATGCGGTTATCGCCCAGGTGCCTAGCCATGTCGTCAACAACGGCGAAGGAACCAGCTGGGGCGATTGGCTGACTGATACAGATTCTATGTGGACCCTCGAAGGTACGCAGATTGCCCATGTGCCGTACCCGCCGAGTCAGACCGAGTTAGCCGTTGCGCGGCGAAGGCGAAGCGCCGAGAGGCTGCCTGGTTACTCGACTGCGCCGGAGTATGGGCAGATCTGGAGGGAAGCTGATGTGAAGTACTCGATCCCGGTTGAGCGCATAAACGTTCCGGTCCTGATTCAGGCAGGCAGGCTTGATGGAATTTGGCCGTCAGTGTGGGCCGCGCATGAGCTTGAGGCGCGGTGCGCTCCAGCCGTTTGCGATCAATGGCGGACTGACATTTTCGATCTCGCCGGTCATGCCTGGGGTCTTCCGGGTGAAATTACAACCACACGCGCCTCGGTGTTTGTAAAGCAGCGCTTCACTGGGTTTGTATCGCTTGGCGGAACACCGGCTGGCAATGCGCGGGCGGCCCGGGTTGGGTGGCGTAGTATCGAAGATTTTCTGGATCAGCTTGCCAGCCCCTGATCCATCTTGAGTGACCCGACGCAAAAACCTGCTCTCCACCAAAGTCTGGGGCAGGGGCAGGGCGCTGATCAGTCCCTCGCGCGTCTGAAAGCAGCGTACCGGGCTCCAGTCTGGCAACGGCCCTGGCGATTACTTAACCTGGGTGGCCCCGGATTTGCGAATGCGGCTCTAACCCTGGGCGCCGGATCGCTCACGGCCGCGATGCTCTCCGGTGTGCACTACGGCTACCGGCTGCTCTGGGTGCCTGTTCTGGCCATGGGGCTCGAGTTGTTCTTACTCGCGGGCATGGCCCGACTGGCGTGCCGGCCTGGTTTAAAGCTGATCGAGATTCAGAATCGCAGACACGGTCAGTGGATAGGCACTGTGTTAACTGCCCTGGTTGGCTGTTTTGCTGTTGCCGTGGTTTTCAACTTCGGGCAGGTGGTGCTTGGGCTGCACCTGATTCAGGAAGGTGGTAAAGCTGCGTCGATTGAGATTCCAAGGCACGCAGCAGCGCTAGGTTACTTTGTACTCACAGCCTCGCTTGTACTCGCTTTCGAACGTGGCGGCCGGTACGTTCACTTGATTGATGGTGCGATGAAAGGGGCGATCGCCATTATGCTGCTGGCGTTCGGAGGCAGCCTGCTAGCGGTAGGGATTGACTGGCGTGCTGCCGTAGACGGGCTCCTCTCTCCCTGGTTGCCGGAGGGCCGCTCCGGCATAGATCTACTGCTGGGAACTGTCGGCGCTGTTGCGGGCGTTATGTGCTGGGTGTTCTTCGTGGCCGCCGGACGCGAACGCGAATGGCAACCGGAACATGAGCCCCTTGCGCGTTTTGACCTGCTCGCGGGAATGTTCACTCCCTTTGTTCTGATCAACGTGCTGGTGATTTGCCTGTTCGCCGGAACGCTGCACGGCACTGGTGTTCAAGCGGAAGGTGCGCCTGCACTCGTCGAAGCACTGGTACCGGCTCTTGGCGACGGCATTGCGAAACTGATCTTTTACCTGGGCTTTGTCTGCGTTCCCCTGACAACCACTGTCGCCATGAGCATTGCCGGGGCAACCGCCGTATTCGACGCCCTGGGGTGGTCCAGGGAAGAACGCCCCTGGGCGTGGCGGCTACTGGCTCTGGCGCCTCAACTCGCAATCGTGGCGGTTTGGTTTCCTTCAGTTCGCCCACTGTGGTTGGTAATTGGCCTCGCTGCACTCATGACGCTTACGAACAACTTTGTTGCCTGGTCCCTGTATCTGTTGCTCAATGACGACGAAGTGTTGCCAAGAGACCGACAGCCTGGCGCGTTCTGGAACGCAGGTATTGCGCTGCACATTACTTTTTTGAACTGCGCTGCCGCACTCTTTGTACTAAATCGCTTTGGAGTTTGGCTGTGATGCGCTCCCATCGTCTACGCTGGTTGGTTTTGAACCTGTTGGGAAACGTCAGCTTCATGTGCGGAATTGCATCGCGAGACGAATCTATTGTGGGAGCGACATTGCTCTGGTTTGGCTTGGCACTGACTTTCGTCAGTATTGCCATGCTGACAAGAGCTAATCCTGCGTCTTAGCCCAGATGCGGTGGGGCTTGTTCAACCGCTGTCCGGATGGCTGTTTCTATGAGTGATTCAGGGCGCCTCCGGTGCTCGTGCGCATTTCCAGCGTACTTCAGGCACCCCAATAAAACGCGCCATCCGTTCCAGCTCCGCCTGCAGCTTCCCCTCCCGATCACTGGACCATCGAATAGAGCGCTCGGACCATAGATTGAGTACGTCCAGGCTGCCTTGCTTGCGGTGAGCTTTCAGTTCTATGCGGCCGATAAACCTATCGCCCTGCAGTATGGGATAGATGTAGTAACCCCACCGTCGTTTCGCTGCAGGCACAAACATCTCGACCGTGTATTCAAAGTCAAATAGATACTTGAGCCTCTGGCGGTCGCGAATAAGTGGATCGAATGGATTAAGAACCCGCAGTCGCTGCGAAGGTGCGCTGGCAGTCTCCTCCAGGCGGTTTAATACCGAATGGGATGCCCAGGCTTTACGCTCAGTTTTGTCGGCACACTCCACGCTCACTGGGATTAGAGATTCTCGTTCAGACTTTATCCATGCCTCGACCTCCCGCCGATCGACGGCAGCCCAGAATCGTTGAATCTCACCGGGGGTGGCGAACGCAAGTCGGCCAACCGCAGCTTCGCAGAGCCAATGAATTTGATCGTGCTCAGAGCGAAGGCTGTTTAGTTGTTCGCTCGGAATTACACGTTCTGTCAGGTCATAGAACTTCGTGAAGTTGTCCCGGTATGCCGTTGTCAGTTCTCCGCAGTACCAAAGGTAGTCCAGGGCGAGTTTGTGAGGAGGACGGGACCACATATGTTTACTGCTGTCTACCTTGCTTGAAAAGTCCCGTGTACACAGCGGCCCTTCCTCTGAAATGCGGTGCTTGATTGCACCAAGGTCGACACCCTCGGTTTGAAGTCCATCCCAACCCCGCGCTCGAACCTTGTCCCCTAGCCGGCGAAACTGGCGTCGCCACATGGGATAAAAACTCATGGGGATAACTGAAGCGTCATGAGTGAAATGCTCGAAAACACCGCGGTCCCGTCGCAGATGCCGATCTAGCATTGGCTCGCGATAGCTCTGGTTGCGACTCCATAGAATATGATGGTGCGCGCGGGAGACAACCTGGATGGAGTCCAGTTGGATAAATCCGAGCTGGCTTATCAGGCTATCCAGATTGAGGGCGCCTGTTGGTGGGGCACTCAGCGCCTGCGCAGACAACAGAATTCGCCGCGCCTCCCGATTGCGGATGCTTATCGCTGTGTTAACGCGTGCTCTCCGAATACCACCCGACCAGATTTGCCTGCAGACTACGTGTTGATGCCGGCGTTGGCATTTTGGTGCACTTCATAACGCGCAGGGCAGTAATTGCATAAAATAATACATCTAAATTAAAAGTGTATATAATATGCCAATTGCATTAAATTATACATTTCAATGTATCTTGGTTGAA
>JBCCPL010000017.1:0-101125 GCA_039111155.1 Pseudomonadota bacterium
GAGCCGGCTTCTTGCTTACCGAGGCGCGGGGTTCGGATTTGAACCAACCCTTACGCAAAGTGCATGGTTCAGACCGCACAATAAAAGTGAGGACGTCGAAGGACTGTTCCTTGTAGGTGCCGGAACCCACCCGGGTGCGGGCGTACCGAGCGTGCTCACTTCCGCGAAAGTGATGGACGCGGTGGTACCACCCGCTGAGGTCTTCCTTTAGGAAGACGCCGCAACTGACGCCGCACGCAACTGACGCCGCAACCAAGGAGACGCCACAACGAGACGCAACGCTATTGTTCGCGCCAATAGAAGCCTGAATTAATGTCTGCGCCCGTGAATCTGTTGAGTGAATCAAGCGGCGTCACGAGTTAAGCCGGTTTCAGCTGATATCGCTAAGTGCTGGTATCGGCCTACAAGCGCGCTTTCTGTTATTACGCAGCAAGAGAGCCTAGCGCATCAAGCGAGTCGCCGGTGTACTCGAATGAGAATTTCTTCGGCTCCCAGCATCGCAGCGACGACGACAAGAAAGGCAAATACACCGTGCATGGCGCCCGCAAAGTGCACAGCCTCACCAAGTACACGATCAATAGCTCCCAACATCACGAACTTTGAGCCGAATAAGATGAGCCAGGCACAAAAGAAGCGCGTTGCTGTCCAGAGTACGCCATTTCGGTCTTCGAAAAGCAGCGCCACCCGATGTTCGAGCGCAAGCGTGGCCTGGAGCAGAACCTGGAGCAGAACTGCAGCCGCCAGCGACGTGCTGAAGGTGTCTATCGTCACCCGAGACCAGTATTCGGCAAACAGATTCAAGACCACCAGATCAACCAAGATGGACAGCAGGTAACGGACATATAGGCGCTGGCGGTTGGTGGGTGTTTCCGCTGAAGCTGCAACGATGTGATGATGTGGTTTGATGTCTACGTGTCCTTCAGTGCTGTCTGCTGTGTAGCCCGGCGGATGCACCGTGAATCGGCATCCCTATAAGCCGAATGTTTGTTATCTGCTAATGCTAGCGATCTGGGTGTGGCGCACCAGCAGACCTGCGCAACTCGAAATTTAGGTGCGTAAGCTAAGTGAGTTTAAGCGTAATTCCACCGGGAAAATGTTAGGTCAGAACAGAAAAGCCGCCTTCAAGACCAAAAAAAATCGTATCTCACAACATTTACTCAGCTTATACACAGCTTATCTACTGGACGGAATTTCCCGATAGTCTAATCTTTAGCACATGGCCACGGGGCATAGCGTCCCGAAAAGGTCACACCCCAGCTGACAGGGGTTTAAGGTCCACATGTCAGAAGTGGGCAACACACAGGCACCATTTCCACTGCGCAAAGTCTGCGAGGGCTTGAGCGCCGAGACGGACTCGAAAGAGACCCAAGTGGTTAAGGAAACTGAGTGAACGCGTGCAGGTGATAACCGGATTACCAGCGCGGGTGGACGCCGCCAAGCGTCTTTAAACAAGGGGCGAAAGCCCCAGGTCGGCATAGGGTAAGGCCAGGCTGATTGGCTGAGATTTTCGTTCGCGAAGGTCAAAGCTGCAAGTTAGGTGTTAACCCAAAGGCCGAGCGATCTGGAAGGCCAACGCGTGTGAGGTAACTCCCACCGATGGGACGAAGGTGAACTGAACGAAAGGGGATGAGATCGAGAGGTTTCGTCCCCTTTTACTTTTTCCGGCCCTTCATTACCCGACCCAACCCAACCGATCCGGCCTCGCGCAGGTTGTGCTCGATCACGCACCGCTAACTTCCTGGTAGAGAGGCCGTGGTAACGGGTCGTGCCGCTGGCTGACCCGCTGTTACCCCATATTCGCTCGCTAACTTGCGTTTCTCCGCTTCCTACTCCCGTGATATTCGCAACCTACTCTGCTGATCCTCTCGCGCTTGCTCCACTTTCTCCCGGCGGTCAGTATGTCGCTTAAGCTTCCTGGCGTTTCGGCCGGGCTTCGCCTTCGGGGATTGGATTATCGCTGCTTGCATGCCCGCACTACCGAGACTTTAATAAGCGTCGAATTCTTCCATCGGAAGCATCGCTAAAAAAAACGGGGGATTGATATGAATAAGTACACGGCTGAGTTTGTCGGTACCTTCTGGCTGGTCTTTGGCGGCTGTGGTAGCGCGGTATTGGCAGCCGCTTTTCCCGATGTGGGGATAGGTCTGCTCGGCGTTTCGCTTGCTTTCGGATTAACGGTGCTGACGATGGCGTTCGCTATCGGGCACATTTCCGGTTGCCACCTGAATCCAGCCGTCTCTGTTGGTTTGTGGGCAGGTGGGCGTTTTCCGGCAAAAGACCTTGTGCCATACATACTGGCGCAGGTCGTCGGTGGGATTGTCGCGGGGGGCGTATTGTATTTAATCGCCAGCGGCCAGGCGGGCTTTGAGTTGTCCGGGGGGTTCGCATCGAATGGCTACGGTGAGCATTCACCGGGTGGCTACAGCATGCAGGCTGCACTGATTACGGAAGTGGTGCTCACGATGATGTTCCTCATCGTGATTCTGGGGGCAACCGACTCACGTGCTCCCCAGGGTTTTGCTCCGATCGCGATTGGCCTGTGTTTAACGTTAATACACCTCATCAGCATTCCAGTGACTAACACCTCGGTAAATCCTGCCCGTAGCACCGGTGTTGCGGTCTATGTCGGCGATTGGGCCGTGGCACAGCTGTGGTTGTTCTGGCTTGCTCCTATCGTTGGTGCTTTACTCGGTGCCGTCATCTATCGATTTGTCGGGGCCGAGAACGAGTAGGTATTGGTCCGGTTACTCTGGTTATGTGTATTGGGCTGGCGGTCGGATTGTCATCTCTTACAGAGCTGCGGGAATCGCCACCAAAGCTTGATGGGAGGCCCGTAGCCCAAGTCGACAGAGTCAAGCAAGAGACTCAACGCTGTAGGCAGAGGCACGATTGCACCATCGATGAGTAGCCGCTCCCAAGCTTCATTCGAATTGCTCGGTAGATCAGACTCCCGTGAAGTTCTAGACTCGTGCTGAGGCCTAAGCTATGTCCGCCACGAGTTTTCGCGTAAAAATCGCCGGGATCCGTACAACGACTTTCGATTCCATCGAAGGTCTATCGGGGCGCATCGAACTGATCGAATACAGCGACGGTGACGACCTCCTTACTCGCAAACGGCCGGGACGTGTTTCTTTTGGAGATATTACGCTTAAACGCGGCGAACTTGGCGCCGATGCATTCTATCGCTGGTGGTACGCCGCGCGCAGCGGAAAGCTTCAGCGTCGCGATGTTTCGGTCAGCTTTATTGACTCAAATCGGCGTACTTTGCTGCAGTGGCAGTTTCAGGCCTGGCCGTTGGCGTGGGAAATCAGCGCAAGCAATGCGCGCGGGCGGGGGATGATCGCTCTCGAGTCCTGCACCTTGGCTGTGGAATCGGCCGAACTGGTACTCTGATCGAGTATCGTGATCTAGCAAGAGGAGCCCTTCTATGCCAACTCGAAGACCAGAACTCGATTACGTAGGTGCCTACAATTTCAGGGTGGAGATAAGCGGAGTAGCCGCCGGCTATTTTAAGTCTGTTAGCGGGTTGAGCGGCGAACTCGAAGTGGTGGAATTCCAAGATGGCGACGACTTGTTTTTGCGCAAACGTCCCGGTCGCGCGAAGTTTGGAGATGTCACCCTAACCAAGGGTTACATCGTCACCGATGACCTCCAGGCATGGTGGCGAGCAGCGCGCGACGGGCAGTACGACCGGCGTGATATTTCGATCATTCTCAACGATAACGCCGGTAACGAGATTCGACGCTGGAACCTTTATGGTTGCTGGCCGAGGCGCTGGGAGACCGGGCCTCTGGTCGGGAACAGTGGTGCAGTGCTTGAGGAGTCGATCACGGTCGTCGTCGAGGATATGCAGCTCGCCTGATCTGGATTTTAAAGACCAACGCGTCTCCGGACCTGGGGCAGTCTTTAGAGTCCCGCTGGTATTCAACGATCCAGACTTGAGTATGCTGGCCCGCCAGTAGAGTACTCCCGGCTATCTTCTAATCATCTAGCAGCCAGACTCGGGGCAGTGCGTTTCCCGCCAGTTCGCCGACACTAACCACCGAAATCTTGTCCTGCAGCCCCACCTCTGAAGCAAACGGCAGTGCGTCATCGGTGCGTGCAATAATGACTGCATCCGGATTCTGTCGACGTAACCAAAGTGCCGTACGGAGATTATCCTCACCGCGATTTGTGGCGGTAATGTAAAGGGCTCTGGTAGTTCCCATGGGGGCCACAGCATTTAGATCCGACCATACCTGCGGATGAGACAAGTCTCCCTGCAGGGAGTGGATGGTCAGGTCCGCTGATAAAGCTACCTGTTCTTTGGTGACAAGCAATCGTCGTTCGGCATCATTCGCCAGGACTGCCACCGACTGAATGCGATCTAGCGCTAGCTCCTGCAACCGTTCAAGAATCGACTGGCCAAAGCGTCCGAATCCAGCTAGCACGACCACTGTTTTGCCTTCACCATTATCGAGGACCGGAACGATTTCTGTCTCTACGAGATACCGGGCGGCGAGCTGGTAACTGTTGAAGGTGTGAATCGAACTCATGATTTCAGTCGAGGACATGGCTCGCATGATTCGTAGTTTCGGGCAGTGAAGGGTGATTCTTCCCTTAAGTTCTGGATTGCTGGCGAGCATGGAGTGCGCCATTCCAAACCCTGCCAAACTGTTGGAGCCAAGAATCACAACGCGGGATGCCCGGCGAATATGAACTCGTTCCAGTATGAAATCGTCAACCACGTCTGAAGTGCAGATCAGCACCCGATAGCGCTTGCGCAGTTGGGCCAGACGATAGGGCGATGCCGTTCGGTCAACTACCAGCACCGCCAATGCCCGCTCATCGAAATGCTGCGCACGCTTAAGAAGAAGTTCGGCCAGTTCGTCGTCGCCGATAACAACCAGATGGTTTCGGGCTGTGCGCAAGCGGAACTTCTCAGCGGAGAAGATTTGAAAGAGCGCATCGAGAATTGCAGAAACCGTCAGTATCGGAGCGGCAAAGTACACGAACCAGAGGGCTGTGCGAGCGAGTGCAGGTCCACCCTTTGGTGTCCCTAAATCGACGCCACCAATGACGAACAGACTGAGAGAGTAGTAGATAAATTCAAGCAGCCCATGGCTGCTATCCAGGTCGCGCTCGGTGAATCCGACGCCCAGAGTCATAGCCAACACGGCCAGGGCGATCAACGAGATCGCCGCCAGCACGCGATACGGAATTTTTCCGATCAATGTGTATTCCTAGAAAGTTCTTACTGAAACGCAGAAGGCCGAAGGCCAATCGGTGCTCTCTCCGGGAGCAAGGATGGCAGGGTCCAGAGCCGTTGATTCTACACTGTATCTCTGCTTAGCCACTGAGATCAGAGTAGGGCGGGAGAGGCCGCTAAAGGATCCGATTACCTAGCCGCTAGCTCCTAAAGCGACGGTGGGCTTAGTGTAGGTCCCTAACTTGGAGTTGGATTTAGTTCCAGGTCCCTGGTAGTGACAGACTCGGTGCAGTCCCCTTGACTTATAGACGATACCTGCCGGAGGTAGCGCTTTGGTTATCAGCGGCGCGGTTCGGTTTGTGGAGCTTCGTTGCAGGTAACACCAGTACGAGCAAATGAACCGGATAGCTTGAACGAAGAAATTGCAGTATCGAACAAAACTCAATAGCAGTTCGTGGGCTTTGGGGCTCCTCTTCGAGCGCTTGGACGATCTAGATTTATGGAAAACACCGCTACTCAAGCAGAACCTGCAAGGGTCGTATGCTACGTCTGTCGGAAGTACTTTGACGAAAGCCAAACCACACTTACAGAGTTTGATGGGCACATCTGCCACGAATGTTCCGGTGAAAAACCGTCCACATCAAACACAGATCCATCGGCCGGGAGCGCCCTGGCAGTCAAAGCCCGAAAAAAGGCGACGGGTTTGCGAGACGAGGCCAAGCCCGTGCGTCCGGCGGAGCTGCTTATGGCTCCAGCACTCGAAATCGCGACTACTGTGGCTTGCATAGGCATCATGGCGTTTCAGCTCTATACAACTTATGGCCGCGGCGAGGATAAGCCCGTCCTGCGCTCTCAGCTACCGGAGGACATCGCTACATACTGCTTGGATGTCCTAAGTTCTATGGAACATAAAGCAGTCGCCATGACCTTGGAAGCTGTTGAACAGGCCTGCTTTCCACCACTGACAATTACCGAAGATGAATTCGGTGTTTTGGTAACAACGCCGGATCCGGACTTTTTCGGGTACTCCGAGATTCTGATCGAACCTCAGATCGCAACCATTACCGTCACGGAGTGACCGGATCGTGAATTTTGATCTTTCCTGCGCCCTAAAAACTGCGAAGAGAACATCGTCTTCTATTTCGCAAAACTCCGTGTTTTCCAGAGGGTTCACGATTATCGAAGTAATGATGTGCCTTTCTATCCTCGGTGTTCTGGCTTCTCTCGCCTTACCATTCTACGAGGACTACATAACCAAGTCGCGTCTCGTGGAGGTGAGCAATTTTATGGGTGAGGTTCGCACTGAAATCATGTCTTACCGGTCTACATCCGGTGAATTTCCTGACCAAATCAAAGGGTCTCAATCACGGGTAGCAGCCCGCCAGGCCGGGCTTCCTAGAGTAAGAAGAAGTGCCTCGCGCGTACGACCTGCTCAAGGCCTCATCACCGAATACTATTACGAGTACAACCCGCGCAGGGATTGGGCCTACGTAGCGGTACGTCTCGATCCCGACGCAATACCTGAATGCGAGGGGCGTTGTATGCTCCATATGGGCATAGCAGCAGTAGGGGATAGCTTCGAAACCTCCTGCGGGCGCTGGAATCAGGCCTTTTGGCCTGACCCATTTCCGCCGAGCGTCTTACCCAGGGAGTGCGACAGTGAAAGCGTAAGCAGAGACTTACGCAGGGCCACACGACGTCGTTAAATCTGCAGGGAAACCGTGGTCTGGTTCGCTAAAGGCTTTCTGTCCGATTAAGCGATCCTCCACCTATATCGGCACAATCTTCCCGTTTAGTCTTGTCTAAAACACTGTTACCGCTTTAAGTAACCCGTCGGTTCATTTCGAAGATGAAACGCTGGAAACCTCTCGCCACCGCGGCGAGGTAGCCAAGCGGATAAGCGCCTGCCTAGAAAACCAGCGAACGAACTACGTCTTTCAGACGCGTCAAAACGTTATATTATATCAACCAGTCACGCAGTAGGATGAACCTCTGATGCTAGCAAGCGAAACATCCCTTCCACAAAGACTCCCGGTTACCGTTCTGTCCGGGTTTCTCGGTGCGGGAAAAACCACCGTTCTTAGTCACGTGCTGAATAATCGCGAGGGAAAGAAAGTCGCGGTTATCGTGAACGATATGAGCGAAATCAACATCGACTCGGAGATCGTTCGGAACGAAGTTGAGCTGAATCGCAGTGAAGAAAAGCTGGTGGAGATGAGCAACGGATGTATCTGCTGTACGCTGCGGGAGGACCTGCTACAAGAGGTAACTGCGCTGGCCAAAGATGGGCGCTTTGACTATTTGCTAATTGAGTCCACCGGTATCTCCGAACCGCTGCCCGTCGCAGAAACGTTCACATTTGCCGATGAAGAGGGTGTGTCACTGTCGGACGTCGCCGCTCTCGATACGATGGTCACCGTCGTGGATGCTGCTAACTTCATGCACGATTACAAAGAAGCAAAGCGCCTCCAGGAGACGGGAGAATCTCTCGGTGAGGAAGACGAGCGCAACGTCACCGACCTGCTGGTCGATCAGGTGGAGTTTGCCGACGTTATACTCATAAGCAAAACTGATCTAGTCGATTCGGATTCAGTCGATGAGCTGAAAGCGATTCTGAAGACGCTCAATACTCACGCACGTATCGTGCCGATTGCCAACGGTAAGGTGGATATAGATCAGGTGCTGAACACTGGCCTGTTCGATTTTGAACGAGCCCAGCAGGCACCCGGGTGGCTGAAGGAGATGCGTGGTGAGCATGTTCCCGAAACCGAGGAGTACGGAATCGGCAGCTTCAGCTACGAAGCCCGCCGCCCGTTTCATCCGGCTCGTTTCCACGAGACGCTTTATTCGCTTAATCGCTACGGAAAACTGATTCGATCCAAAGGCTACTTCTGGCTGGCATCCCGACCGCGCTTTGCGGGTCATTGGAGTCAGGCCGGAGGGGTAGCCCATCACGGTCTCGCGGGCCTCTTCTGGAAGGCGGTTCCAAAGTCAGACTGGCCTACGGATCCGGAGTATCTCGCTTCCATAGAAAAGCAGTGGGTCGAACCGTTCGGGGATATGCGCCAGGAGCTTGTCTTCATCGGCCAAAACCTGGACGAGGCCGCTATTCGCAAGGGGCTGGATGAGTGCCTGCTGACCAACGATGAAATGCGTCAGGGAGCCAGCGCCTGGTCAAAATTTGAAGATCCCTTTCCCGTCTGGAATGTTCCAGGCCAGTAGAACGCACAGAACTGAGTTACTCACTGAGCGTTATCCAGTCTCCGCTTCCGCTCAGCGTATCGATCAGCCACGTTCGCTATGGCAAGTCTCGATGCCAGCACTAATCTCCATCACATCGACCCGTGAGTGCAAGGCTCAGTACGCGGGTTGCTTGTCGGGAAATAGGTATTAGAAGCTGCTAATCTGATACGACCTGATTGCGTGGTTTCCCTAAGGGGGACTATTAATGCGTGCAAGCCAGCGGACGCGAGAGTCCGGGTTTTTCCATAATCAGTCTTTTGGACGCGGTGCCAGAGATGAGTGAAATCGTCGGCGGCGGCGCCAAGAAAATTCTCTATACACTGAAGACAGCGCAACGCATCGGGCTTGCTAATTCGGCCCGTGCCCTACGCGCCCGCAATGCCTGCAAAGCCTGCGGGCTGGGCATGGGCGGTCAGCTGGGGGGCATGACCAATGAGGTTGGTGAGTTCCCCGCCGTTTGCAATAAGAGCGTCCAGGCACAGTCGACCGATATTCAACCTGGTTTGCCGCGGGAGTTTTTTGAACACCCGATCAGAGAACTGCGCGCATTAAGTGCGAAAGAGCTGGAGCACGCGGGTCGGCTTGCGTTTCCCATCCACAAACCCGCGGGGTCTGATCAGTTCCAGCCGATTGATTGGACTCAGGCTATGGATCGACTCGCGGGTGGCATGCGCAGAGTGGATCCGAATCGGGCCTTTTTCTATTCGTCTGGCCGCTCCTCGAACGAAGCCGGTTTCGTGCTCCAGTTACTGGCGCGGCTCTGGGGTACAAACAACGTCAATAACTGTTCCTACTATTGTCATCAGGCAACGGGCGTCGGCCTCGGCTCTACCATCGGCACCGGGACATCGACGGTCGAGCTGGCAGACCTCGCGCACTGCGATCTTATTTTCGTCATCGGAGCCAACCCGGCGTCGAATCATCCTCGTTTCGTACATCAGCTGATCGCCTGCCGAGAGCGGGGTGGGCAGGTGGTCGTAATCAATCCGGCGAAGGAGCCGGGGCTTGTCCGCTTTGCCGCCCCCAAAAGCGCAAAGTCCCTCCTCAGCGGAGGCACGCCGATCGCATCTCACTACCTGCAGCCGCGTATCGGAGGCGATGTCGCGGTTCTCAAGGGTTTGGCAAAAGCGACCTTGGAACTTGGCGCTCATGATGAGGTGTTCATCGAGAATCACACGCTGTCGTGGCCCGAGTTCAGGACCGACCTTGAGCAATGCTCCTGGGACCAGATCTGTGCCCGTTCCGGGCTGTCCCAAGAGGAGTTTCAGCGTGTAGCTGAGCAGTACGCCAGAAGCTCGCGCGTGGTTTTCGCCTGGGGGATGGGAGTGACGCACCACACGTTCGGTTGCGAAAACGTGGAGTACATCGCAAACCTTGCCCTGGTACGCGGGATGGTCGGTAAGCCGCATGCCGGGTTACTGCCTTTGCGCGGTCATAGCAATGTCCAGGGTATTGGAACCATTGGTGTCAAGCCGGTGCTGCCCAGGGAAGTGTTTGAGCGTATCGAGGCACACTGGCAACTTGAGTTGCCTACAAAAACGGGCATGGATACGCTCGCTGCGCTGGATGCGTCGGCGTCAGGAGAAATTGACCTGGCTTTCATCGTCGGAGGTAATCTCTACGCGGCAACACCTGATAGCCAATGGGCCGCCGCCGCGTTGGATAAGATCGAGTTGCGCGTGCACCTGACAACAACCCTGAATCAGGGGCACCTCTATGGCACTGCAGGTGAGCTGCTGGTGCTGCCAGTCGCGGCGCGTGATGAAGAGCCGCAGGCGACCACGCAGGAATCAATGTTCAATTTTGTGCGACTGAGTGACGGGGGTATTCACCGTCTAGACGGGGTGCGTTCCGAGGTTGCGATTCTCGCCGAAGTGGGTTCTCGGCTGCTCCCGGACAGCCCAATCCCGTTTGCAGACTTCGCGGATCACAATACAGTCCGTGAAGCGATCGCAGCGACCGTGCCCGGTATGGAGGATCTCAAGGACATAGGCATCGCGAAACGCGAGTTTCACGTGCGTAACCGTATCTTGCACTCTGCCGAGTTTCGTACCGATAGCGGGAAGGCCAGTTTTCAGGTTCGCCCGATCCCCGATCTCGCTAACGGTACAGACCTTTATCCGTTCATGCTCGCAACCATCCGCAGCGAAGGACAATTCAACAGTATTATTTATGAGGAAACCGACAGCTACCGCTACGGAGCGGATCGCTGGTCCGTGCTGCTGTCCCCCGATAATATGCAAGGTATGGGACTAGCCAACGGCGATTTGGTAGACGTGCGTTCGGCGCATGGGCAGATGCGGAGACTGCGAGCGCAGGCATTTGATCTGCCTCCAGGGAATGCGCTTGCCTATTACCCGGAAGCCAATTGTCTGAGTAGTCGGGAGCGTGACCCTCGGAGTCAAACACCTCGGTTCAAGTCGATACCCATCCAGATTTCGCGCAGTAGCTAGAGAGTCTCTGAACCAGTCCAGAGGGCCCCTAGGAATACCGTTCTGAACCCTGGTGCAGCAGCCGTTTGAAGGCGTAACGCGACCGATACGGCTCTACTGCTCGCTCGGAAAAGGGAGCTGGAAATGAGCGGTGTACCCAACCATCCTGCGACGCACTCGGCTCGTCGTGGCTTCCCGTCTTGTTGGCCTCCGCTCTGGTATACATGCGCGACCTGACTGCCAGCCAACGTCTGAGAGCAAGGAGCTCGCTGATCTAACCGACTTAGTCCGATGCTGTTTAACACTCCGCTCTTCTTCCTGTTTTTCTCGTGCTTTTTTGCACTCTATAGCTTCGTCTTTCTAAAGCGCTACCCACGCCTGCTGCTGATACTGGTCGGTAGTCTGGTGTTCTACGCGGGATGGAATTTTCGCTTTATTCCCTTGCTGGTTATCAGTGGCGTTGTTGATTACGTCGTAGCGAACGCGATTCAGGGCGAGACGAGGAGCAAAAAACGAAAGGTCTACCTCGCGATCTCCATCGTTACGAATCTTGGGATACTCGGCGTATTCAAGTACGCCGATTTTGCCCTGCAATCGGTCACGGATCTGTTGGGACTGTTTGGTTACGAAGCCAACTGGAGTGTGCTTAACGTCGTCCTGCCCGTCGGTATCTCGTTCTATACCTTCCAGAGCATGAGCTACACCATCGACGTGTACCGGGGTGATATGAAGGCGCGCAAAGGCCTGCTTCCGTTTATCTGCGCGTTGGCCTTTTTTCCCCAATTGGTCGCTGGCCCAATTCTCCGTGCGCGACACATACTGCCGCAACTCGAGCTCATGCCATCGCCAACCTGGACGGGTGCGAAACACGGAGCGCTTTTATTCACTGTCGGTCTGTTCAAAAAAACCGTTGCAGACTTGCTGGCCAGTAACGTGGAGTACGCATTTGATGGGGCAGGTGTCAGCATGCTTGAGGCCTGGACCGGAACGCTCGCCTTCGCCGCACAGATTTACGGTGACTTCTCAGGTTACACAGATATGGCGATTGGGGTAGGGATGATTCTTGGCTTCAATATTCCTCTGAATTTTCGCCTTCCTTACTTCGCCAGCTCTCCGGTAGATTTCTGGCGCAGATGGCACATATCCCTGTCTAGCTGGCTGCGTGACTACCTCTATATCTCCCTGGGAGGCAATCGCGAACATCGCTATCGCAACATTATGCTCACGATGCTGCTCGGCGGCCTATGGCACGGCGCCGCCTGGACGTTTATAGCCTGGGGCTTTTTCCATGGGGCTATCATCATCGCAACCCACGCCCTAGGATCGATTTCTGCGCTTGCAGGCTTTGCGCAAAGTAAGACCTTGCTGGTCCGGTTTGCCAAGTGGGCGATCACGTTTTACCTGGTGCTGATTGGCTGGGTGTTCTTTCGGGCGCAGGAGTTTGAAGACGCAGCGAACGTGCTACTGAGCATGCACGGGTTGCACAGTCTTGAATCCAGCTCGGGGGCATTGCTGGCTTTTTATGGCACGGTCGCGGCTCTCGCTGTCATGCACATGCTGGACTGGCTGCTAATCAGGTTCGGCCAAGTTATCGAAGACCGCATCTGGTTATTCTGGCCTTTTGTCCTCTTCTTCCAGTTTGTCTGCTTCCTTTTTGGAGTGCCGAGCAATGCATTCATCTACTTCCAATTCTGAGTTCGAAAATCGATACCAGACACTGGATTCAACGGGTGAGCTGAAGGTTCGCCTACGCACCTTTTTGGGTGGACTGTTGGTCTTCGTGTTGGTTGTAGGGCTGTTCAATTTTCTGGCGCGACAGGTATCGATGAATGATCGCGTGCTGGGAATGATCGACTACTTGCCAAGCCTCGTTGAGGAAAGTGCCGACACCCGCAACGTGCTGTTTTTCGGTTCGTCGATGGTCCAGGCGGGGTTCGAGCCGGAACTGTTTGACCGCTATTTTTCTGATCGGGAGTTGGATGTGGTTTCCCACAACTACGGAGTAGGTAACCTCAATCCCGAGTTTCAACAATATGTCACAAGGCATATTCGTGACGAACTTGAGACCCGCGACACCAAACTTGATTTGACGCTCCTGGAGTTCAACCCGTTTCAGACCACCAAGCGGCGCTACGCTCTAGGCGAGATGACTCGAGATCAGAATCAGGCCATTCTCTGGCCGGCAGTAGATGTGTGGCGAGTGGCACTCAATGATCCTGATCGGGGCGCGCGACTGTTAGCAATCCGGTATCTGCGCCATGGCCTCTCGGCGGAACTGATCACCTCGGCAATACTGCTTGATTCGGACGAACCCAAGGTGGAACCAAGCTCAGTACGAGAGGATGCGCAGAACAAGAGGAGTGAACTCAGGCGCGCGTTTCTCGACACACTACCCGCTGATCACGACCTGTTTCGAGGAGGCTGGGATACCGAATCACGAGGAAGTCGACTGCGAAAGTCCGAACTTACCGAAGACAGCTTGCAGGCTCTCGATGCTTTTGTTCGGAGTTACAACCACCCAGCGCTGCTCGCGCCGGACCTGGAAAACCGAATTCAGACCTCGGACATACTGGGTTTGGATTTTGATGAGCGCCTTGTGCGAGCTTTCATCGCTATGGTCCACGATCTAAGCGCGGTGTCTAAGTCGATCGAGGTAGTTCTGCTGCCGCGTAATACCCAATGGGTCGAGTACACGCCCGAAGTTCAGGCCAAACTTGATGCGATGATGGAGCGCATCAGTAGCGAGACCGGCGTCGTCGTGCGTGATATGCAGGTAAGCAATCGAATCACACCTGAAATGTTTGTCGACACCACGCATCTCAGCGTAACGACGGGTGCCGAAACCTATACCCGGTTTCTGGCCGAGACTTATGAAGCCACTCTTCTGGATACTCCCTGAGGCTCTGCGACGAACGTGCTCGATCCGCACTTTCCGCCCAAAGACTCGCTTCTGCTCAATCGCCGGTTTGCTTACCGATCGCAAAGTACAGCAGCGGTGCGATAGATCCCAGGCAAACCGTTAGCGCAACCCATATCCAGGGATTGCGATCGTTCTCGCGCGCGTGAGGAACCAGAAACGTCAGGAGCAGAATCAATGAAATTATCAGGTCGACAAACACCTGTGCTCCGCCAGGAGTCTGGTGGGTATTGAGAATCCCCATGATTCCCCCATTCATCAAAGCCCAGCCAGTGAGTAGAAGAAAGGGAACAAGGATAACGATTGATAGGATACGTCGGTTCATTCTGGCCTCCCGTTGATACAGTCAGTTGCGTGTTCTCAGACTCAAACTGTGAATTGCATGATGAGAGTGTTCAATAACGTGGGAGGTTATTGAGTTCAGACAGAGGTCGTCGTCAGAATGGCGTTTTCTTACATGTACCCTGCGACGGGTCTGCCAATTATTGGGAGTTAAATACGATGACCGCCGCCGCTGCTACATTCCCTCAACTATGTCGTCACTGGCGCCGCTACCGTCACCTATCACAACTTGACCTCGCTGAGCAGGCGGCGATTTCACAACGCCACCTCAGCTGGCTTGAAACGGGGCGAAGTCAGCCGAGCCGGGAGATGGTGTTGCGCCTTGCCGAGGCTCTCGAAGTACCCCTACGAGAGCGAAACAGCCTGCTGCACGCTGCAGGTTTCGCGCCGCAATACAGAGAGTCCAGCCTGGATGAGCCCCATATGGCCCCAATTCGTGAAGCGCTTCGCCAGGTATTGGCACATCATGATCCCTTTCCTGCGGTAGTCGTCGACCGCAAGTGGAATCGGGTGATGGGCAACAAGGCTTCGGATCTCATGTTCGTCCTTGCCGGCGCTCCGGCGAAGCACGAGGAGGGGGGTGAACCACTGAATCTTGCGGCTGCGACTCTGGCACCCGAGGGGCTCAGGCGGCTGATTCGAAACGCAGACGTCGCGCTTCCGATGTTCGTGCAGCGTCTTCGAAGCGAAGCACTGGCTTCTGGCGAAGCCGCTGTCATCGCGCATACGGAAGCTCTCATACGCGCTGCCGGAGACCTGCCCGAGGCTTTCCCAAGCCCGGAGCCCTTACTGCCGGTGATGCCGCTAGAGTTGGAGTTGAACGGCACGCCTCTGTCGCTGTTTACGGTCATGTCGACCTTTGGCACACCGCAGGACATCACGACTGATGAGCTGCGTATTGAAGCGTTTTATCCCGCTGATGATGCGACCCGGTCCTTTTTCTATGAGGTGGCGGGCTCTTGAATCCGCTATCAGTTCTGTACCCCTTTGTACAGCGATGGTCGGCGTGATCGACCTGCGGCCGCTTCTTGAGATTTGGGCCGGGCCAGGCTGAGTTCTCTTCACCCCGTCGTTGCAACCACCAGTAGCGGTCCTTCTGAAACGACGACCCCTCCTGGCTGCTCTCGCGTTATCGCAAAAGCAGCCGGAGACGAAACCAGCAGCTTCGCGTCGATGGGAACAATGACCTCGCCATCGATCGTGATATCAAATACGCCACCGTCTACCGGTTCTTCGTCCCTAGCAGGATCGACGATCCAAAGCTGGTATTGGGTGACAGCCGGATCGTTGGTGGGCATGCCGCTTAGTCGGAGAAAACCCTGTTGCAGAGAACTGTTCCATGTCACGTTGCCTGTGACGTTTTCATAACCCTTCGCATCCGACACATCCCAGGGGTACACCGTCGTCTCCGGCGTGCTGGCGAGCAGCTCCACCAAGTCGGTGGACGGAACAGCCGAATCCGGTATCTCCATACCCCAGACCAGCACGAAAGCAAGCCCGGCGGCTAACGCCCAGCCGCTCACGGCCGCCCACAGCGGCCCTCCTGACCGCTTCTCTGACTTCACGTGGCGAGCCGCGTCCATCGGTTTGACAGACGTCGTCTGGCTACGCAGATCGGGGCTTTGGCTGACCGGTTCACTCGCCGCGGTGGCAAAAAAGACATCGGCATCGGCTCGCAGCTTTGCTTTCAGTGAGGCGGGCGCCTCTTCCGGCATCAGCTCCTGCGAGGCAAAAGCTTGCCATGCCGCTGCCACAGCGAGTTCGAGATCATCGCTGGCGGTACCGGACTCTTGCTCCAGCAGTTGACTGAGCTCTTCCTGATCAGTCTTGTTGAGTGGTTCGATCGCCTGCTGGGCGAGAAGCTCCAGCAGGCGATCGTTATCGGTATTCATTACTTCCCCCTGTTGCTTCGAGGCCGAGTTGTTCGCGAATTGCGATCAGGCCCCGTCGCAGATGACTCTTTACCGTTCCAAGCGGCTGTCCGGTGCGCTCGGCTATCGCGGCATGCGACATCCCTAGCCAGGTCGACATGTGTACCACTTGTTTCTGCTCACAACTCATCGATGTCATCGCTTGCAACACGCGACCGGTTTCGGATGTTGCCTCGAGATAAGGCTCACCATCTCTCGCGAGTAGATGTTCCACGTCTGCCAGCATCTCGCGACCCGGCGCTCTCGCGACGCGGCGAACATGATCAATGAGACGTCGGCGTGCGATCATCGACACGTAGGTCGCCTCGGACGCCCGTGTCGCGTCATAGCGGGCCGCGGTCGACCACAGTTCGATAAAAATCTCCTGCACGATTTCCTCGGCGTCGGCTTCGTTGGCGACGAATCGTCGTGCCAGTGACCAGACGAGCCCGCTGTAACGATCGATGCAGGCAGAGACAGCAGCGTGATCTCCGCTTGCCACGCGCTCAAGCAATGGTGTGTCCAGGCTCATAGCAACGATTTTAGCGCCTTCGGACGCCAGTGTTTTAGAACGTCGCCAGGGCACGCAAAATAGAGAGCATCACTCAAGGGATCTGATCCCGCAAAAGCCGGCGAAAGCCGGCTCCCTGGTATCCTAGTGAAAACTCATAGTGCCGCGGTTTCTTCGTTGAGAGCCGTGAGACAGCGAAGCACTAACGTCATCCAGTGCATAGCGAAGCTGCCAGGCTCCAGCGCGCGCTCCGTCGGCGTGATCGGCAGCTCTAAGGCCGTACTCAAGACGCCGTCTTTCGCTGTCAGTGAGGTCAGCCCGATCAAGTAAGTCCTGCGCAGCAGTCGAATATGTCATCACAGTGCCAGTCGTATTACCGTGATTAAACATAGGAACACCACGATCAATCGCACCCATAATCAAGGCGTTTGCCTGTGCCCGGCTCATGAGTTGTTGCGGCAGAATCACCCGGTCGATAACGTGAATGATGCCGTTGGAAGCATCGATATCGGTAGTCAAGATCCGTGCTCCGTTCACGGTAAAACCGGATTCGGCCGCACTGAAACTCACTTGCTGACCGGCCAGTGTGTCCAAGCTTGCGCCGTCGGCAAGCGCCTTCGAGCCGACACGGCCTGCTACTACATGCAACTTCAGAATCTCAGCAAGCTGCGCTTTATTCTCTGGCTCTAGTAGATTCGCGATCGTGCCAGCGGGCAGGGCGCCGAACGCATCATCAGTCGGCGCAAACACCGTAAGCGGTCCGTCCCCTGTTAACGCATCGGCCAGGCCAGCAGCTTTTGCTGCCGCAATAAGTGTTTCAAACTGCCCCGCCGCAGCGGCGGTTTCGACGATGTTTGCTTTGCCGTGTCCCGCCATGGCGGCAACCGAGCCAAACACTGTGAAAGTCGTGAACACCAGCCATCTGATGATTGATCTCATAAGACAAATCCCTTTACGTTGCTTCGCGGCAACCTCGCAAGTCGCCCTGTGTGAGCGCCTGCTCTTGGTATTCGCCGGCAGCGCTCGGATAGATGCAGTCAACGTGCAGAAAACTCGCAATCGATCACTGAAGGCAAAATCTGCGCACTGCGATACGTTGGTTCGTTATGATGGACGCACCGCGACCGGAGAGTTTGAAATGTCGGCCCCAATTTCTACCTTCTTTAGCGCCTGGCAGTCCGAATCGGCTGATGCGCGTCTCGAGCTAATCGCAAGCGCCGTCAGCAAATCCGTGAGGTACGACGATCCGCGTACCGGCCAAACACTGATCGGTATCGACAGACTCAATGACTATGTCGGCATGTTTTCGCAAAATGCCCCTGGGTGGTCAGCAACTGTTGTTCATAGCGATACGATCGCAGGTGTTACCAGAGTCACGGTCGCTTTTGGCGGTAAAGGACCGGATGGGCAGGAGATGATTCAGCACGGTCAGTACTTTGTTGAAATGGACGGCGATCTGATCGCCAGAATGGTGGGTTTTGTGGGAAACGGGGTGCCGGAGTCATGAACGCCCGCAATAGCTATCTCGTTGCGGGTAACAATGGTTACTGCGCCTGTCACTCCGACTCTAACTGTCAAAACTGCCAAGAAGAACGTCCGAGAGCTTGGCCGCATACCGGCTGCTCAAGTGCAGTCAACTATTTTCGGCATTATCTTGTCGCAGTAGCTACGATAACCACTTTGTTTATGGGTGGCATTGTCGGCGCAAACCCCAATGAGGAGGGCCAGAACGTCATGCGCGTCCACTATATCGAGATTGTGACCAAAGCCTCCGATGAGCAGATATCATTGCTCGAGAAAGTGCATGGGGTCGAGTTTGGTGAGCCCGAGGCAGATCTTGGGCAGGCGCGTGTAGCGAAACTTAACAGCGGTACATTGTTGGGAGTGCGCTCTCCCCTCGCCGAACACGAGCAGCCCGTGACTCGCACGTATTACGAAGTCGCCGACATCGCGGCAGCGGTTTCCGCGGCGGAAGCTGCCGGCGGCTTGGTCGCCTACCCGCCGACGCAGCAGGGCGATTCGGGCACCTGGGCGATTTACTTTCTCGGTGAAGCGCAAATCGGCTTATGGCAACGTTAGCGGCCAATCTAGCTTTAAGCCCGACTCAAGAACCAATGTCTTGAATGAGGCGAAAAGGGTGATACTACCGGCCGGTTCCCTACCGATCTTTCGCGAAGCCAGAGCACTCTAGCCATGGACCTCTTTCACGAAGATCAGGCTGCCTGGCTTAATCAGGTGCGCGAACCCGTCATCGATCCGGAGCGGGAAATCATCGACCCGCACCATCATCTGTGGCCGGACATGCGTGGCGATATCTACAACATCGAAGACTTCGCCGCCGACATCTGTAGCGGCCACAACGTTATCGGCACCGTGTTTATGGAGTGTGGTACCTGCTACCGCACCAACGGACCAGAAGCGGAAAAATCCCTCGGAGAGACTTCCTACGTGCTGGCGCAAGCTGCGCGCGCATCTGAAATCGAGGGTGGTGCTCCCATCTTGGGAATGGTTGGGCACGTTGATTTGCGCAGAAGGGACGAGCTCGATGGGCTGCTGGATAAACATGTTGATCTGGCAGGTGATTTCTTCAAAGGTATTCGCCATGCCGGCTCGAGTGCGCGCGATGCGGATCGGGAGAGCCTCTTAATTCCTGGGCCGGCACCCGCCGATCTCTACCGACAACCCGATTTTATAAGCTCCGTTCGAAGGCTGGGTGAGCGTGGCATGAGCTACGACACCTGGCACTATCATTTCCAGAACGAAGATTTTCGCCTTCTCGCCCTGGCCTGCCCGGATACCCAACTGGTGCTCGACCACTTTGGCACGCCGCTTGGCGTTGGTGTGTACGCACAGCAGCGAGAGGCGATCTTTGGGCAGTGGTGTCGCGACATTGAGCATCTCAGCGCATGCGAGAACGTGGCGTTAAAGCTTGGCGGCTTGGCCATGCCGGACAATGGGTTCGAATGGCATCAGCGGGATTTGCCCCCCTCGTCGGATGAGTTCGTCGATAAGCAAGGCGCTTACTATCGTCACGCTATTGAGTGTTTCGGGCCCGAACGCTGTATGTTCGAAAGCAATTTCCCGGTAGATAGGATGTCCGTGTCGTACCCCGTGCTTATGAACGCTTTTAAGAAAATCGCTGCAGATTTCTCAGCAGACGAACAGGACGCGATGTTCGCCTCGAATGCCCGCCGAATTTATCGCCTTGGCTAGTGTCCTGTCCCATCTGATACCGCTCAGCGTCCGGTTAACTCAGCAGCGCTCAGCTGGGTGCCCGAGCCGGAGTTATCACGATTGTTCCCGTATCTTTCTTCAGCCGACGGCGTAATGAGGGAATCAACGCGGGCACTTTGCGCATGTACTGGCGATACTCGGGATGCGCCTTGGCGAGGTCTCGTTCTTCTAACTTCATGCCAAGGACAGTGTAGATGCTGGTCACGACCGCAAACACCAGGTGGGTGACCGTCATCGTTGGGGTAAACCAGAAAATGCCAAGCCAGCCCACATAAATGGGGTGCCTCACGATGCGGTAGAGCGCCGGGGTAACGAATCCCAGTGCTTGGGTCTCTTGATTGCGCAGCTCATCCCATACCTGTCGCAGACCGAACAGGTCGAAATGATTGATCAAGAACGTCGCATACAGCAGCAGAGCCCAGCTTCCCAGATAAAGGCTGAGCAAAATCGTGTACCCGATGCCGGATTCAACCTGCCAGACCATACCACCCAGAGGCTGCCAGAAGACCATAATGGCAATAAGGGCCAAGGTGGACATCAGCACGTAAGTGCTGCGTTCTGCCGCTGCGGGAATGAAGCGGGTCAGCCAACGTTTAAACGCTGGTCGGGCCATGCCGCTGTGCTGAATCGCGAACAGAGCGAGCAGTCCCAGATCGATTGCCAGGGCCTGAACCCAGGGCAACGTCGCAGGCGAATCCATGCTCTTCGGCACCCATATGTTGCCGATAAAGCCGATCGAATAAAGAAATGCTGCGAAGAAGATTAGATAGCTGGCGATACCATAGCTAAACACTAGAAAACGTTTCATGACTGCTCCCATAAGTATATGTATTTGCTAGCCTTTTGGGCTTGCAGGGGAGTGTCTTAGATCACCGGAAACAAAGCTTGACCAACCTCTGACAGATCTCTGACATCGGCCTGACAAGAGGGTAGTTGGGTTTCAGTTGTGCAACTTATGGTCGCATTCGTGATGGCAGGCCGACTTGATCAGCGAATTGGGCAAAACGCTCGTCTGCATACAGGGGCTCAAGGAATGGGCTGCTGTAGAGTTCCGCAAGACCTGGATCGCCGGCGCTGAGCGCAGTGTTCAGCCAGGAGAAGCTCCTATCCATGTCGCCAAACTGGGCGAAAGACTCCGCTATCTGAAAGGCGGCTTCTTTATCGGTGTCGATCAGTTCCTGAAGGGTTTTTTCGGCCTGCTCATCACGGCCGAGGTGGTGAAGTGCAATCGCGCTGACATTCAGGCGCAAATAGGCGAGTTCTTCCTGCGCTATCCACTCAAGCGCTTCACGCGGTTTGTTCGCAGCAAGGTGCCAATGGGCTTCAAGCCAGGGCAAGTCCACTCGATCTCGCTCAAGTGAACGAATGGTGTCGATAGCGTCTCTAGCCTCCTGGAGCTGGCCATCGCGCATCATGCGCAGAGCCAGATTATTTAAGGTATTGACGGACCTGGGGTTCAGATCTGCCGCGAGCCAAGCCTGCTCCGCGGCCTGCGGATGATCGCCAGCTTTGGCCAGAAAACGGCTGAATCGGGACCGGATTTCGCTAGACCCGGGCTGTAGTGCCAGCGCGCGCTCAAACGACTCGCGAGCTGCTGCGAAGTTCCACAGGTGACGATACTGCACGACGGCCAAAACTGAAAAAGCACCCCCATACTCGGGGTCGATACGCGTCGCACGGTTCAACAAGGCAATAGCCTCGGTGAGCGATGAAGAGCGCTCCCGCTCTCCCAAAACCGCCTGAACCTGCAGCACATCAGCCAGCCCGACCAGCGCGGTAGGGTAGTTCGGAGCCGTCTGGATGGCATCGCGGAACAGTTTTTCGGCTTCATCGAGAAATGCTTTACTCCCGTTACGCCGCGCCTGTCGGGCACGAAGCACAATCCGGTAGGCACGACTCGTCGCCACGTCCTCGACCTTAGAGCGGTTTGCGCTCAGTGAATAGCTTTGCCCCAGCGTGCTTGCCAGCTCACTGGCCACGGCTCGCGAGATTTCGTCCTGCACGGCAAAAACATCATCCAGGAGGCGCGTGTACTGCTGGGACCAGAGCTGAGATCCGTCACCTGCGCTGATTAGGCTGGCACTGACGCGAAGCTCCTCGTCTTGAATCTGCACCGAGCCAATCAGCAAATGTGCCACTTTCAAGTCCCGGGCAATTTCGCTCCGGTCACGTTGCTCGCGGGCTGCAGCGTACGCTGAGGTGCGAGCGATGATCCGTAGCCCGTCCAGCTGGGTCAGATTGTTGATGATGGACTCTGTGACACCGTCGGCCAGATAGGTATACGACGGTTCGGCGGTAAGGCTCTCAAACGGCAGCACGGCCAATGAACTGGATGGGAGGGTCGGCTGGATCTTGCGCTGCGTTGTGCCTTGTTCTCTGACGGCCGGCAACAGCGCGAGTACAGTGACGACGACCAGGGTCAGCAAGACTAAGGCCGGCCACGTTCGTCGCCGCGCCTGCGAGCCTGACGCGCTTAGCTGCTGCGCAACCGGTGGCGGGTCAGCAGGGTTAAGCGGGTGAGCGAACTGAAAGCCACGTCGGGGCAGGGTTCGAATGACGCCTTCTTCGAATCCATGTTCCCGGAACAAATCCCGGGCGCGTTTTACCGTCTGGCTGAGAGTGGCCTCCGAAACAACCACATCAGGCCAGACCTCATCAAACAGCTCGTCCTTACTGACCACTCGGTCGCGATGACGGAGGAGATACGCAATCAGGTCGAACACCTTTGGCTGGACATCGATCGCCTGGTTCTCGATCCACAGTTGCCGGGCACGAAGATCGAAGATGGCATCCCCGAAAGCGTAGGACTGAGACAACTCGTTCGCCACGCCCCTAAACCATACCCGAGACCCGTTGTCTCAGCTCAGTGCGTATGCGTTGTATTGCATACTCTCGCGGATGGAAATCGGCGGTGACGAGTTGACTCCTGACTGAAAATCGAGTTTTCCCACGCTTGCATTAGCCGAGTTGCTGACCTCAAGCATCTTACCATCGAGCGTAAGCCGCGGTGATTCAGGTCGGCTCAGATACGATGGATCCGATGATCAACTCAGCGCTTCAACTCTCCGAATCCGACGTTGTGCTTCTCGGAGTGAGTTCCGCGCTACCGTAAGCTTGCGCCAAGCGGCCGTTCTTGATCCAGTCAGCCAACAACTCGTGATATCCCTGCGCATACCCGAGCACTTGACGCTCACCATCGTCATCTTCGATGAAGCGCACAATGCCATGATCGGTCTCCGGAAAGAATGCGACATCAATCGGGAGCCCTTCAGCCTGGAGCTCAGTGAGAATTCGACGCGTCTGGGTTGATGGCGCCGAGCGGTCTTGGCCCGCGAGAACCCAAAGCATGGAGGCGTTAAGAGACTCAAGTACTGGCACTGGTTCGTATTCCCAGCTTGTACCGCGGTCTAGGAAGAAGTAGCCGATTCGAAACTGCCATAGCGGTCTGCTTACCATCTCCCAGGAGATGCCGCCTTCCAGTAGACCAAACCACGGCTCTTCGCTATAGGCGGCTCGGACTTGCGCGAGTTCATCTTGGCCGTCCTCGAAGTCTGAGGCCAGGAGACGTCCCGTGATGTCAGTAATTTCACGCGCCTTGGCAAGTTCAGTTTCACCAAATCCTGCTTCTCGCAGGCGCAGCTGAACCTCGTCGCGGTCCTCCGCCAACGGTCCCTCCGCCATTCCATAGGCGGCAACGACAAAACTCGCCGGACTCATAGTGGCTGCGAGGGGCGCGACCCAGCCGCCCTGGCTGCCACCGAGGTAGCCGCTATACGACACACGATCACCGGCCAGGCGCAGAGCCGCTCGATGCGCGGCCGCAGCATCACCCGCCAGAAGCTCGAAGTCCTGCGAGTAGGAGCCGTTTGATGTGCCTGTGCCCCGCTTGTCGTATACGAACACCGCTACTCCCTGGGCAGGTAGTAATCTCTGATTCGAGTTGTAGTCGATCGCACTGTAATCCTCCGAGCCGTGCACCAGAACAGCAAGCGGGGCTGCAGTGTTGCTGGCTGGCAGCACGAGGCGCCCGGCAAGCTCGACGCCGGCTCCCTCGAAGCGAACGTCCTCGGTGACGAAGTCCATCATGCTGCCCCTTCCATCGAGACCTTCGATACCAGCGACCTCGATGGATTTATCGGCGCAGTCGCCCAGGCGTATGCGTGCGGGATCGTCACGCGTCGTCCAACCGCTGGTGCCGGACCAGATGTCATCATCACCCCGGGTCAGCCGGCCGACCCGGCCATCCAGTGTGCGCCAGCGCAACTGGGTAGACCCGGATACGCCAATGTCTACAATTCCTCCGGAGGGCATGCGGTAGACGCCAACCTCGCAGCGAACGTAGTCGCTGATAGGCTCTTCCGATGTTGAGCAGGCAGTGACAAGCGCCAATGCTGTGATTACCAGGACTCGCATAGGTGACCTCTAATGAAACCCCTTCATCAAAGCCTATCTATGCTTCCGTGATCAAGTGTTGATCCCTGGTTGGTGTCCGCTTATCGATAGAGCGAGCCTATCTTCGGACTAATTTCGTTCTGGAGCGATCATTGACTGCGCCTTCCCTAAACGTCTGCGCCGTTCTAACTTCCGATCCATGGCCAACCCTGACCGACGCTCGTCCGGCGGCTTTGACATTGATGCCAGGTGATCGCTCAAGCCTGGGAGTTTTGGTTGCTGCGTATGCTCAAAGCCAGACCTCAAGGTTCTTTTCCCGGCCTATATTTCGTTCGAGTTTACATGTCAGTATTTGAGCAAGCTGGCACTCGTCGAGGAGCTGTAACGCAGCACCCTTATCGGCCTCGTTCATTGAGTCATACGCGCTTTGCGCCCGCGCAAGCAAGTAGAAACGATAGGGTTGAGCTCATGCGGAGCATGACTCACCTCTAAGGTCGAAGGTCGCAAAGCCTACTCCTCGTTCGACCGGTGTTCCGGATTTAAGGTCTTCTTGGGAGTGAATCCAGTTATTGATCACCGCCGCCGACCCAAGTGTTTCGGGTAAGAAATCCTCGGCAATGACCTTCATCGCCGAAATGAGAGTCTCCGGAATCTCGTCATCCTCCAGGTAGGCCGCCGGCCGCTCATCGAACTCGCCCGTATCTGGCTCTGGTCGATTCATTCGCTCCACCCAGCGATACAGGTGTGGTGCGCGCGTTTGCGTGAGGGCGAGGGGTTTTGGGTCTCGGCCCAGATGCGCAAACAGTGGTGCGATCAGGCCGAAGTCGCCGATACATGGTCGGCCACCAAGCAGATAGGGATACTCCGCAAAGTGTGCATTGAGCGCATCAACCAGATCGGTGTAGAGCCCCTCGATAGCGGCATGCGTCTTCTCCGTCACACCAAAAGCCTTGCATGCGACACGCATTTTATCTGCGGTCGCTTCGGCCATTGCCGCCTGCTTCGGGCCCGGGGGGAAGAGCTCGCGAAAACCCGCCATCACGAATGCCAGGTTCTCCTTCGGAAAATTCCACCGGTAGTGCATTGCAGGGCGCAGCAGGCCTTCGGCACCGATAACATCGAGAAGACGCGAAAATAGGTTTTGCTTTGCGGATCGCGGTGTGAAGGGCGCGTCGTTAACTGTCTCGAAGTGATCGATGATTGCAGCTCCATCTCGGATCACTTCGCCGTTTGCCAGTTCTACGATCGGAATAGTGCGAACTCCGGCTTTGGGAAGCACCGAGTGTTTAAAGTAGTCGCTGCGGGCCTGCTGCTCCCGGTAGTGTATGCCGGCCTTAATCAGATAGCTGCGCGCTCTGCCGGTGTAGAGTGAAAGTGGCGCTCCATAAAGAGTCGTGGTTTCCAAGCTGTCCTCGCTGGAGCAAAAAAAGTAGGGTGCGGTAAACGCGGTTATTAATGATAGTTGGAACAGATTCCCACTGTCCGCAACTATCCGCTGGCCAAGAGATGCAGTGTCGCGTTTGCGCTCGATGAGCCATCCGCCCTCACTGCATCATTCAACCGGTCAGTTGTCCGTGTTGCACATTCGGTTATAGCATTTCCCGGGAGAGCGCATGCCCGGTGGATTGATCGTGAATTCGCCGCTCGGGGGCGGCGTCGGTAACCTACAATCTGGAGGACTATATCGTGCGCGTGTTGCAAGCTCGCTCGGGCGGTACCACCGACACCTGTTCGCGGCTGCGCGGCGTTGTCTTCTTGCTTATGGCGACCGCGTTAATCGCCTGCGCCGATATTGATGAGGCACGTAGTCCACATGTTGCAGATTCCGCCGTGGGTCCAAAAACAACGGTCGACTGCGACTTTAACGATGTGGTCTTCGATGCGAATTTTCCGACGGGCGAGCTCGACGGTTGTTCCAAATCGGAGGATGGCTTCTATGTTCTGCGGTTTGATCCCGAGAACGCGCCGATAAACCCAAGTCCCTGGTACGCCTTTCGTGTGAGGAGTAGCAGCGAGCAGGAAATCTCTGTGCGCCTGACCTATAGCCTCCACCGCCATCGGTACTGGCCCAAGCTCAGCGCCGACGGAAAGCACTGGCAACGCGCAAGTGTGGGTTCTGTTTCACTAGACGCCGAGACTGGGACGGCAAGTCTTCGACTGCGTGTTGGTAGTACACCGCTATTTGTGGCAGGCCAGGAGATACTGGCAAGCGAGGATTACGACGACTGGACCCGTTCTATGGCCGAAGGCGATGTCTTCGAACGGCTACTGTTTGGAAAAAGCGCACAAGGTCGCGACATTTGGAAGCTGGAATTCGACGCTGGCACCGGGCGCTATGTTGCATTTATCGGCCGTCAGCACCCACCAGAAACCACGGGCGGTCTCGCACTCAAACACTATGTCGAACGTATCAGCGAGATGGATCCGCTAGCGGTCACATTTCGCGATCAGTTTGGCATTGTGGTGGTGCCGAACCTCAATCCAGACGGGGTTGACCTGGGCTATTGGCGTCACAGTACCGGAGGCGTGGATCTCAATCGCGACTGGGGTCCCTTTACCCAGCCAGAGACTCAGTTGATGCGTGATGAACTGGAGCGGTTTTCACCTGTAGGTGGAGACAGCTTGTTTCTCTTTCTCGATTTTCACTCGACCGGAAAGGATGTCCTGTACACCCAACCGCCGAATCTGCAGACAGTGCCGGTAGATTTCACGAGTCGATGGGTGGCGGGTCTACAGCAGGCGCTGAGTCAAAGCGTGCCCGGATATCCGGTGACGGTCGAGCCGGGACATAACCTTGATCTACCAACGTCTAGAAACTATGTATTTGCTCGCTACCGGGCGCCATCGATCACCTTTGAAGTCGGTGACGAGTCTGATCGAAAGTTCATAAGAACCTATGCACGCACGGCTGCGGAGCAGATGATGAAGCTGCTGCTAGAGTATCTGTAGGCAGGCTGCGGCAAACCTAGTCTTCACACATACAGACGTGGCGACGAACAGCTCCAGGATCCCCATTGAAAACTAAAGAATTTCGTGAAATCCGTAAGTACGCGAACCGTCGGTTGTATGACATGCAGGAGAGTCGCTACATAAACCGGGATGATCTGCGGACACTCATCGCCGACGGAGAGTCCGTACGTGTGGTAGATGAGACAAGCGGTGATGACATCACTCGTTCCCTGTTATTGCAGTTACTTGCCGAGCAGGAACTCGGAGGACAGCCGGTACTCAGTGATCGCATGCTCACGGAATTGATCCGTTACTACGAGCATCCTATGCAGGCTGTTTTAGGTCAGTACCTGCAGCAGACCATGGAGCTCTTTATAGAGCAGCGCCAGGGATTCCAAGGTCAGGCCCAGAAAGTTCTCGATGCGCTGCCCGGAAGTGATCTTGCCAAGGACAACCTCCAGCGTTTTATGGACTGGCAGAAATCGGTGCTCGATCCTATGTCGTCGACGCAGGGTAGAAGACGCGGTGGGGGGCGCAAAAAGCCCGAGTCTTAACTCAGGGTTCTCTTAGTTGTGCGGTTCTGACTGATCGCGGCCTTTGTCTGGACGCACAGTCAGCCTGCCAAACCCCGCACATCAGCCTGCTAAGCATCGATGCTGCAACCGCAGTCATGTCCTTTCATTTCGACACATCCAACATAAGCCAGACAGAGTCCATCGAGGCGATTGTGCAGGCCATGTTGCAGTGCAGCAAATTTATGTTATGCTGCACTGCAACATATGGCGTGAATCGCCGAAAACCTACGGAGGAAGTAGAAATGGGCAATTGGCAGGAAAGGATCGTGGATTTCGCGAAAGGTGCCGTCGACAAGCAAAGTGCGGTTACGGCCGGACTGCGAGAGGGTGTCGAAGTCGGTGCTGAGACTCTCGAGAAAACGGCGGGGTTCCAGCTGGGCATTGCGGCCGACACTATTGATTCGGCCGTAGCGCAGCTAAGACTGCTGGTGGATCCCGGGACACCGGTTAATTACTTGAAGCAGCAGGCTGCCATGTTCACCGACGGTCTGCATAACGCGAGGACCCGCGTGGAAGAGGCCGCCTTGCTTGCAAATGAATCAGCCGCAGCGGTGTCTTCGATTTTCGACAACGTGCGCCAAGCTAGCGCGGAGAAAACCTCAACAGGCTCGCGCGGCAAATCCTCGTCTAAGAAGAAGGCTGCCTGAATAGGGGCTGCCGCAAATAGCCCCAGTAAATCTCTCGTGTCTGCTACGCTCAATCCAATGCTAAAGGTCGCTTGCTGAGTAGTCGCAGACCCCCGCAGGGAAGATACGCTCGAGGAGCGAGACTTCTTCGTCGCTGGGTGACCAGGCTCCGTAGAGGCCAGCATCAATAGCAGTGGCCACCGGTTGCAGAGGACACTTGAACACGTCACCTGTGATCGGTGCGCCAGCGACAATGCGCGAAGTACTGAATATCGGAAAGCGCTCGGTACAGATTCCGGCTTCTTCTTCGTTCAGGATGCCATCCCAGACACCGTCGCCCGCACCGATGATGCTGCCATCAGCTGCGAAGCAAGTGTCAACCGCGGCGGCTGGGCGGTTCTCACCGACACTGCGCTCAGGATTCGCCACGATGTTTGCCATCCAATCATCGATTACGGCAAAGGCATCGAGCGTGTTATCCAGCAGCTCGCCTTCACCGGGATCCACAAACCAGATCAGCTGATTGCTTGCATCTCCATCGTAGTTCAGCAACCGCTGTCGCGCCGCGAAAGACTGGTGGCTATTGTGCATGTCCAGTCGACCTTCGAGGTAGTGGCGCCAGTCGATCAGCGGGATCTCAACTTTGCCCATGTTGACCATGCCTGAGTTCATTGCTGAATCGATAGCCCCTGGATCAGCCAGGCGCCGCGGGGCGGGATCGCTGACGGAGCCCGTATTGGCGTTGCGCCAGCTCCAGGGGTCGATCTGGTCCGGATAAAGCGTCTGCGTAAAGTCCAGAGCGCCGCACAGTTCGATCAGAAACGGGCAGCCCTCCTGCATCATCTCGGCCTCTTCTTTCCAGGACCCTATCGACGCGTTGAGGTCGAGGAATTCCGCAGGCGTAATGTTGCCGTCGACGAGCGCCTGCAAGCCGTATTGCACGCCAACATTGTCCCAGGTCGAATTTGCAAAGCCGTCCGCAGCTCTACCGTAGATGTTGATCAGGTCCGCGAAGTGGGTCCATTCGATCTCAGCCTGCTGTTCCGGCGTGATCCCGGGAGCGGTGCCGAACTTTGGATTGAGCGCAAGCGGGGACAGGCCGCGCCAGGCCGCGGTGCATTCACTGGAGCCGGGTGGCACCCACGGAGTCAACCCGAAGTTCACAATGTCGTTAGGCACATCTGGCGAAGCGTTGAGTCCGATCAGCCAGGTGCGATTGTTCCAATCCGCCCACTTAGAACCCGGATCAAGCATAAGCTGCATATCGATCCAGCGTTCAATCAGCTCGCAATCGCCGATGTGGATGGTTTGGGTGATCATGTCCGGATAGGAGTACTGGGCTACGCCTGCGTCGATGAGCCCTGGGTGGTTTTGCGCATAGATATACTGCTGAATTCCACCACCGGAACCCCCGACCCCGACGGTGTAGTCCGGCAGGCCGTAGGCTGTCACGAAACGGTCCTTCACCATAATCGCGGTCTCACCAGCGACCTGCAGGTTGTAGTGAGTTCCGGTCTTCGTGCCGGTCGAATAAGCGATCGCATAGCCCGCGTTGAGTCCATCGACATAAAGGGCGCGACGTTGACTGGGGCTGCCCTGATAGTGGCCGATCGCTACTCCGCCTTGAAAGTAGTACACCAGACGCTTGTTCCAGACGCTGAGGTCGGGTTCTCCATCCTGATCACTACCTGCCACCGGCACGGCAATTGAATAGAGAAAGCGATTGATCGTGCCGCGCTCCCAGCGCACGACAAAATCAACTTCGCTACCGTCGGCCAGTATCCTTGTTCTCATATCTTCCGGGCGATCGGCTGCCGGGTCATAGTCGGCCCAGGCCGACTCTGTCGTCCGATACTTGAAGCTGACGGTCCGCTCTACCGAACAGTTCGCGAAATCCACGATTGGTCCGAGCTCGAGACCCGCACGATGCCCGTCGGTCGCGCAGTAGAAGGGCATTTGTTGTGGACCGGAGAAAATCGGGCCGGTATCAGCATAGTTGGTGAGCGTGAGCGCCCCTTCGTCGATAAGCTGATCGGTGCTGTAAACCCGCAGAGCGTTAGCGCCGATCTGCAGGCCCTCGACCCGGCCTGTGAGCAGGTAGGGGCCTTCGCTCGGGCTAAATGAATCGGTGATATCGGCGCCGTTCAGCTCAATGGAAACCGATGAGGCGTTGGTACCGTCAGGAGCTTCGATACCCAGGCGCGCAGCCCCGCCGCTGACCGAGTCAGAGGGGCTGGACAGTGACATAACACCGAACGCGCCGAGGGACATGGCCGGAGGCGGAGGTATCTCGGTGGAGATCGTGGTTCCGTTGTCGCATGCGACCAGCAGGCCTGCCAGCGTGAAACTTGCTACGACAGAACGCAGAACGCGATTCACGCTTCCCGCACTTTTAACCTGCAGATCGTTCGGACGCCTAACATTACCGAAGCTACAAGCGTCCTTCTTGGATGGGAGCTCGGATAAGAGCTTGGATGAGAGGTTGGAAGAAAGGTTGGATGAGGAGCTTGATGAATGGCCGGATGGACGTCTGCATAAACGTAAGTCGTACGTTCGATGGTCTGGCGTACACGTGCCGGCCGGCTCGATGAATTTTTTCGTCGGGAGACTCCTAGGGGCGATCAGGTCGGCAATGCGCGGCGGTGCTTGGATGGTCGGCGCGGCGAACATTGACGCAGTGATAAAGCGGAACGAGAACATCGCGAACCCTCTTTTCCCCCGATCTGCGCCGACCATAACGCGCCATTGGCCGCTCAGGCAACCTGAGATTTAACGACGAAAGTTCTAGCGCACTCGATGCCCGGGCTCGGACGATGGATGTAGAAAGGGCAGGCCTGCTGATCGATGGGTCGACGGAGAGTCCGTGGACCGCCTACGGCGCACAATCATGAGTGGTTGGGCTTGGTGATTAAACCCCTAATATCAAACACGCTGGTGCGTTTTCGGGTTAAGCGGCCAGAAGCCTGGGTATGTTCTCTGCGGCCGCCGAAGTCGCGCGCTGTATTCGCTCATAGAAGGTCCGCAGCTCGGGGTCTGTCCTGTCTCCGCTGCGCACAAGGCGGGCCATGGCGTCGAGGCGCGATGATCGATAAAACGCTTTAAGTTCCGGGTAGCGATTCCAGACGATTTGATTCTGCTGCTGAATCAGCGTCGTCCGAAGAAAATCGGCACTTGTATCGGTCACCCCTGTGGGCTTTGCACAGTCGTTTTTCTCATTGTCAGGGACATGGCGTTCGATCTCGGCCAACATAGCGGCGCTGAAGCAAGGTGCGGGAAAGCGTAAAATCTGCATGGTTATTCGTCCAGGCTCGAAGATGGGCCTGGGACGCTGGCGGGTGAGGGCCGACGCAGTGCAGTTCACCAGAAGGGTGCCTCGGCCCATCGCCAGTCTGCCGCCATCCAAGAGCACCTGACCTGGCTCCACTGACTGTATGTACCCTAGTCGTACCGGATTTACAGTGCGAAGAACCTCGCACTCTCGCTGACTCGAGCAGGCTGCATGAAACATACTCGGCCGTGCATTGTCGGTTACTCGAAGCCATACGTCGCCGGCCTCCATACCGTCCTCGAACTCTTCGATCGAAGTTGAGTACGCCATCGCCTCGAGTTGCGCCGCGGTCAGGCGCAGCATATCCGTGAGAAATTTTGGATGGGACTGGAGGCCGACTCTGTTGAACACCCAGGGATCTCTGGGGACTATCCAACGAATCTGATCCGTTGCCGCGCCCAGCCCGAGCAGAAACGTAACCGCGTCCATACCGGTTTTGCCAGCACCTGCAACCACGAACTCGCTGTAGTCGCGGGCCAGCGTCGGCAGATCAGCAGGTGTGCAGTAGGCAGACCCAGCGGCGACGTTAAACGGCGGCGGTTCGGTCTTGGGAACAGCATTGGTGAAGTAGCCCGCGTCGACAACCACGCTTGCATCGATGGCGATTAGCTCGCCATCGATACATCGTCGCACTTGTCCCTGCGAATCCATTTCGTGGGCGGGAAGATAGTGAACTCGGCCCGATGGGATCAAGCGCTCATGCAGGCAAGTCTCAAAATGGGCCATGATCTCCGCGAGCCGGGCACAGTGGCCAAGACCTGCGTTCAACCCATGATCATCGAGGCCCTCATGACCGAGCGGTGCTGAGTCAACCCCATAGAGTACAGATGGTGCATGGAGGCGCACAAAGGGGTAACCATCGACCCAGTGGCCTCCGGGCAGAGGGCGCCGATCAATCAGGGCCATTGTTGCGTCCGAATTTGTCAGCAATCGATCAGCAAACACCAGGCCCGATGCGCCAGCGCCTACAATCAGATAGTCGACTTTCATGCCCTATCACTTGCCCTGATTTCAACAAAGAGGAAGCCTGCCGAATCGCCTGAAGAAAAGAAAGTGCGTTCGCTGCCTGCGTTGCGGATATAGGTAAGGACTAAGTTGATTAACGGCAATCCGCGCCTTCCCACTGCAGGCTGCAGGCCACGCAGAGGCACCCTGGACTTGTTCAGAGGCTGCTTAGGTAAATTTAGGTCTTGAAGGAGTCCCGCATGCTCCACACAATCGTGGTATGAGCACAAAAGGCAATCCCGACGATGCGAGTGCTTCATCGCAGAATGACACCGGTAATCCAGAGCCAGGTATTTACGAGCGGGAATACAGTGAGTCTGGGTTTTGGCGCAAACTCTCGAAGTATGCGGTCCATGCCGGCCGCGATGTCGTCGAAAAGGCGCTGCTGCTTTACTACGCTACGCAGCAGGATAGTGTGCCTGCCTGGGCGAAAGCTGCGATCTACGGTGCTTTGGGGTATTTCATTACCTTGACAGACGCGATCCCCGACATAACACCTCTCGTGGGTTATGCGGATGATCTTGGTGTGCTCACCGTGGCCCTGGCCACCGTCGCGGTACATATAAACGACGACGTCCGGAGTAAGGCGCGAGGTAAGCTTGAAGCCTGGTTTGGGCGATCCGAAGAGCCTTAGCCAGTATGGTCTTATTGACGAAGAGTCAGGCACGCGGCGAAATGGCCAGGCACCAGCTCCGATGGAAGTGAGAATTGGCGGGCTGGAGGATCCTGCAGTCAAGGCGTTCCTTGAAGAACACCTCGAGGATATGCGTTCAGTGTCGCCACCCCAGAGCAAGCATGCCCTGGCGATCGAAGCGCTCAGCCAACCCGACATAGCGTTCTGGTCGGTCTGGCGGGGACGGGAGCTTATAGCCTGCGCCGCATTGAAAGAACTCACCGAAGCGCACGGAGAAATTAAGTCCATGCGTGTAAGCCGCTCTTGCCGGGGAACCGGGGTGGGAGCTGCGCTGCTCGATTATGTTCTAAATCAGGCGCGAGAGCGTCAATACCAGCGTGTCAGTCTGGAAACCGGATCTATGCCGTTTTTCGCTCCCGCGCGGGCCCTGTACGAACGGTATGAGTTTAAGCGCTGCGAGCCGTTCGCGGACTATCGGCCCGATCCCAATAGCGTGTTCATGACCCTCGAGCTTGTGTAGCGAGCGCGGTCAGGTGTGTCCCATCAGGCGCGCTGAGCAATCAAGTAGGCATGCAGTTCCGGGTGCTGATCGTATTCGAAGTGTCGAACCCGTCCGCCCGCCGCCGCGATGGTCTCCAGGACCCCGGTAACACCCAGCGTCGAATAGTAGACCTCTTCACCCATCGCAGAATCCCGGTGCTCTCCTTGTTGCGATGTGCCACCAAAGGAAAAGATCAACACACCATCTTGGGTGAGCCCCTGTACAAGCTTAGTCAACAGGCCAGCCTGCTGCCCTAGCGGTACGTGCCAGATGCTGTCCCAGGCAGTGATGAAGCTGTAGCTCGTCGGCAACCGCCATTCGCAGATATCAGCCTGGTGGAATTCGACGTCAGGATGCCGTGCCTGAGCGAGTTCGACCATTTTTGCGGAGACATCGATCCCGGAAACGGTAAACCCTTCGTCGAGCAACAGTTCAACAAACCGGCCCGTACAACCGCAACCGACGTCCAGTGCGGTACCGGGGCCGCCAACAAACTGCAGGGCGCGTCGATGCTGCGCCAGGCCGTTCTCGTTGTTGAACGTTGTCTGGTCCCAGAGGTGGGTGATGCGGTCGTAGGCGCGGCCTGTATCCAGTGGATTCAATGCGATCCTTTGCTGTATCGATGTTTCTGGTGATCGATGGGCCTGGGTTTGTCGCTCATACCGCGCCATAGGCAAGCATTGCGTCTGCCACTTTTATAAAGCCGCCGATGTTGGCGCCCTTAACGTAGTTAACCTGCTCCCCACCGGATCCGTGTTCAACACACTTTGCATGTATATCGTGCATGATGCTTCGCAGACGCTCGTCCACTTCTGCACGGCTCCACGCAAGACGCAATGCATTCTGGCTCTGCTCCAGCCCAGATACGGCCACGCCGCCCGCATTGGCCGCCTTGGCTGGACCGAACAAAGTTCCAGCATCGAGAAATACATCCACACCTTCCAGTTCTGTCGGCATGTTGGCGCCTTCGCTCACCGCTTTGACGCCGTTTTTGACCAGAGTCTTTGCCTGCTCTCCACTAAGTTCATTCTGCGTGGCACAGGGGAAGGCGACATCGCAACTCACACCCCAGGGTCGCTGCATCTCATGGAAGCTCGCTGCACCGAATTTTTCGATGTACTCACTGATTCGACCACGACGAACTTCTTTCAGATCCTTTATGAACGCCAGTTTTTCGGCATCGATGCCATCGGGATCGTGAATGAAACCGGAGGAGTCCGACATCGTGACCACTTTGGCGCCAAGTTCAGTTGCTTTTTCGACCGTGTAAATGGCAACGTTTCCCGAACCTGACACCACACAGGTTTTGCCCTGCAAACTATCGCCTGCATGGTTAAGCATGTTCTGGCAAAAGTAGACGCAGCCGTAACCCGTGGCCTCTGTGCGCACCAGGCTGCCCCCGAAAGCGAGCCCTTTTCCCGTCAGAGTGCCAACGAAACGATTTTCGAGGCGTTTGTACTGACCAAACAGGTAGCTCACTTCGCGGGCGCCAACGCCAATGTCTCCCGCTGGGACGTCGCGGTCTTCGCCAATGTGGCGATAGAGTTCAGTCATCAATGCCTGGCAAAAGCGCATAACCTCTCGGTCGCTCTTTCCTTTGGGATTGAAGTTGGAGCCACCTTTGGCCCCACCCATGGGCAGTCCGGTGAGGCTGTTCTTGAAAACCTGCTCAAAACCAAGAAATTTCAACACGCTGAGCGTGACGCTGGGGTGGAAGCGAAGGCCGCCCTTATAGGGGCCAATGGCGTTGTTGAACTGCACACGCCAGGCGCGATTGGCCCGAATGTTCCCTTGATCGTCTTCCCAGGTGACGCGAAAAATGACGACCCGATCCGGTTCGGTCATACGCTCAAGGATCTGGGCGTCCTGGTACTTGCGATTGTCGAGCACGAAGGGCATCACGGTTCCCACCACCTCACGAACCGCCTGATGAAATTCGGGTTCCCCGGGGTTTCTCTTTTCGAGCCCGCGCATAAAGCAGTCGAACTCGGCGCACTTCTCAATCCACATTATCTTTCTCCTGGGCGATCCGATGGACTCGCCCGTTCTGACCGCCGCCCCGTTTACAAGTTCGTTTTTCGTTTGCCGCGCGTCACTGCCTTCAGCAAATGGTGCGCCGCTGTCGGACCAACCACCCTGAGAGCTACTGACGAGTCACAGCATCGCTGCCAGTGAAGTGGGCTGAACTTGCCTCCGTATGGAGAAAAGTCGTTGGAGCCTCGCCGAAAAAGTCGATGCCGGCACTGCGGGCGACGAGCAGCATCCGATCGTTATCCGTGGGAAATTCATCTAACTGCAGAAGCCAGCGTGAACCCCCGCTATCCTGGGAGCGCAACTTTTTGGGTGGTGGTTTGTCACTGGGGTTGCCAACGGCGATGAACACTCCCTCCAGGGGTAGCGCGCTTCGGACCGAGAGCAGGGCGGTGCCTGATACGGTGATGCGCAGGACGAAATCCTCGTTCTTAAGGTCGCATGCCCCACTGGCGTAGCGGCAGTTGCTCTGGGCTACCAACGGGTGGCTTTCCCCGGTGGTTGCTTTTCGCGAACTACTGACGGCGTAGAAATCCGCGACCAGCCAGCCGGTCAGTGCCAGCAATGGCGTTACGATCCAGGCCGCTGTTCGATGCCGGCTGTTCATGAGTGCCCGAACCGCTGCCAGCCAGGCGCAGTGTGGGCGCAGGCAGAGAAGTCAGTGATCACGCGCGACAGCTGCACCAGCCGGTATTCGAATTTGCTCGACCAGCTCCCGCACCTCTGGTGGGGGTTCTGCTGTTACGCGAGATACCAGCGCCGCAGTCGCGAAATTCACCAGCGCTCCCACCGCACCGAATGCATTCGGCTCGATGCCCAGAAACCAATTTGCAGGCAGATCGCCAAGAAAGGCCGTGGACGACACAAACATGATTCCTTTGTGCTGAAACACATAAAACAGGGTGACGCCTATCCCCGCCAGCATGCCGGCTATGGCACCTTGCTTGTTCATTCTTCGGCTGAAGATTCCCATCATCAAAGCGGGGAAGATTGATGAGGCGGCCAGGCCAAAGGCCAGGGCCACGGTCCCGGCGGCAAAATCGGGAGGGTTCAGACCAAGATAGCCCGCTACCGCAATCGACACCGCCATGGCAATCCGGCTTGCTCTAAGCTCGCTGCTTTCACTGATTTCTGGCACCAGCATGCCCTTGAGGAGATCGTGGGAGATTGCCGACGCGATGGCGAGCAGCAGGCCCGCAGCAGTGGACAGGGCTGCTGCGAGTCCGCCCGCAGCGACCAGAGCGATAATCCAATTGGGTAGCCTTGCTATCTCTGGATTGGCCAGGACCATGATGTCGTTATCGATGGTGATCATTTCGTTCACCGCAGGGTCCGCACTGTACTGAATCAGCTGATCACCGTTCTTATCTTCGAAGGCCAGCAAGCCGGTCTTTTCCCAGTTTTTAAACCACTGAGGGCGCTCAGTGTAGGCGAGGTAGTTTCCGGGTGAAGGTTCTACAGTCTGCATGAGATTAAGACGCGCCATGGCCGCTACTGCAGGAGCTGTGGTGTATAGGACCGCAATGAACACCAGCGCCCACCCGGCTGAGCTGCGGGCATCTCTGACTTTAGGTACGGTAAAAAAACGAATGATTACATGGGGCAGCCCTGCTGTTCCGATCATCAGCGAGAGCGTGTAGGCGAACATATTGACCGTGTTAAGGCGAACGTCGGTGGTGTATTCCCTGAACCCTAGGTCCTGCACGATCTGATCGAGTTTATCTAGCAAAAAGGTATCGCTGCCGCTAATGGTGCTCCCCAATCCCAGCTGGGGCAGGGGATTGCCAGTCAGCTGCAGACTGATAAAAACTGCGGGTACGGTGTACGCCATGATCAATACGCAATACTGCGCAATCTGCGTATAGGTGATGCCCTTCATCCCACCGAGCACCGCGTAAAAAAGTACGATAACCATACCCACCAGCAGGCCTGTGTCGTAGTCCACTTCAAGAAAGCGGGAGAACGCAACGCCCACGCCTTTCATCTGACCTATCACATAGGTCACCGAGCAAATCACCAGGCACAGGACAGCGACGCCGCGTGCTGCGTTTGAGTAGTAACGATCGCCAATGAATTCAGGCACGGTGAACTTGCCGTACTTGCGCAGATAAGGTGCGAGCAACATGGCGAGAATCACGAAGCCGCCGGTCCATCCCATAAGGAACACCGAACCTCCATAGCCCATGAAAGCTATGAGGCCAGCCATCGATATGAAAGATGCGGCTGACATCCAGTCAGCGGCCGTAGCCATGCCATTGGCAACGGGGTGGATGCCGCCTCCCGCAACATAGAATTCGTCGGTGGAATCGGCGCGCGACCAGATCGCGATACCGATATAGAGCGCGAAGGAGGCGCCAACCACCAGATAGGTCAAGGACTGCAAATCCACGCGCCTATTCCTCTTCGACGCCGAATTCTTTGTCCAGCTTCGTCATCCTATGCGTGTAGTAGAAGATCAGAGCGACAAAGGTGTAAATCGATCCCTGCTGTGCAAACCAGAAACCGAGCTTGTAGCCACCGACGCGAAACTGATTGAGAAAATCGAACAGGAGAATTCCGCAGCCGAAACTCACGGTAAACCAAATGACCAGGAGCTTTATGACGAGGCTCAGGTTACGCTGCCAGTAGGCATGCACCCGTTGTTGATCCAGTTTTGGCATTCCACCCCTGCGTTGTTATTGATTGGTGAGAATGCGCAGTTTAACGATCCCTCAGCTAAAGGGCACGATTCACGGTTTAGGGAGCCTTCAGGGTTCGAGATTGAGGGTGATAGCTCATCAGGATATGACTCGCCACCGGACTCTTGGTCCGATAGCGAATCATAGGCACGGGCCTTTTGTTATGGCTTCACCTTAGAATCGATAGCTTGCCTGCAGTGCGTAAGAACGCCGTCGCTCGGTGGACGCAAAACCGTTACCCGGCACCAGAGGCTGGTCGTTGCTGTTCCCACTTATGAGTTCGTCCGTAAGGTTTTTTCCTACGAACGCGACTTCCCAGGTGCCATCCTGACGTCCGAGGCTAAGCCGTACGTCATACATCGTGTACGCTTCCTGGTTTGCGTAAATCGGATCCAGGTCGGCTGCGACAAAGAACTCATCTGAGTAGTTGACGTTGAATGTGCCTCGCGCTTCGAGGGATGCTCCGATGGGCATGCGATAGTCAACGTTGATGTTATAGGCGAATTCGGGAGAAAAAAGATTCGTGTCTCCCGACGCGTCGCGTGAGGCATCCGGGGCATCACGATTCACACAGTTGCCTCGATCGATCGGCTCGGTGCCCGTTACGGTCCAGCAGGGCGCATTGGGGAAGTCACTGTAGGCTGCATCCAGATAGGTTCCGGCAAGACTGATCACGAGCCCGTCGATCGGCGCCCATTGCAGGTCCATCTCAATTCCACTGGTCTCGACTTCGGCCGCGTTCTGGACGAAAAAGGCCGTCGCGCCATCAAAAATACTCACCTGGTAGTCTTCAACTGTCGAGAAAAAAGCGGTCGCATTCAGCGTCATTGTGTTGTCGAGGAGCGTCGTTTTAACACCAAGTTCATAACTGATTGCCGTCTCTTCTTCATATTCAAAGAACGGGCTGTCGTTTGTCTGCAGGAACCGACCGTCAAAGCCACCACCCTTGGTACCCGTGGACGCGGTGGCAAAAACCAGCGTGTCGTCTCCGAAGTCCTGCTCCAGCGTGACAATCCAGTTCACATCCTGCTCATCGCGTTGGCGGTTCTGAATATTGTGTTCGAATGTCCCAAGCAACCCTCCGAAAATGCCCTCGGAAATTGCTACCAGCGGTGATCCGGCGAACTCCGTGAGAAAGCGGTCGTACTCAGCCGCAGTCGAACCATAGGTCAGCGTGCCTGCGGGCAAGCCGGCGGCGGCACTGTAGTCCCAGCCCCCGGTGAACGTTTTATCGAGGACGTGGCTGGCTGTTTTCGACTCATCGAAGTAGCGTAATCCCACGGTCAGGCGTGTTCGATCTGAGAAGTTGTAAGTTCCCGAGCCGAACACTGCCCACATATCCTGATCCTGTTGCATCGAGTAATCGCGAGTCAGGTTCGGTGTGAGTGCGGCTGGCGAACCAAGCAGCGGCGACGCCAGCGATGTTCCAAAGCCCTCGATCGAGCGGTAGTCAAGCTCGCTTTCGTGGTAGTAAAAGCCAAGGATGTAGTCGAGCTTCTCACCGCCGGGGGACGTAAGTCTTATCTCCTGGCTGAACTGATCGTAGTCCTCGGTTGCATCGACCTGGATGAGGGGAATCGCCGCGAAGTCGCAGTCGCACACATCCTGGTAGGAATAGCTAGCATAGCCCGTAATCGCGGTCAGGGTGTGGTCTCCGATACCCCAGTCAATCGTCAGGGTGCCAAGATCCATCTCGTTGTCGCTGAACTCGGGTTTATCGGGAAAGCCCGGCAAACCTGCGTACTCTGGGGCAACCAGACCTAGGACTGCGCCGCCGTCATTGTCAACGGCTCGCTCATCGTCATAGCGCTCGAGCCCGGAGCCTCCGGAGCCGACAGCGACGAGTGCCTGATTCAGACCGCCAAACGCGATGCCCGTCCCAATTGGGTCGTTGACCGTGAGTTGGGTGAACTGCTGAACTTGCTCAAAGTCACTGCGCTCCCACTTTCCTGTGATGCTCAAAGTGTCGCTGGCTTCCCAGGTAAGCTGACCTCTAATCGTCGAGTCTTCTCGTTCGGGCCCCTCTTCGCCCGTCAGAATGTTGTCGAGATACCCATCAATCTCGTAGCCGCGCACGGCAATCCGACCTGACAGGGTGTCGGTGATAGGCCCGGATAACACACCGGTCAATTCCTGCTCGCCATAGTTGCCATAGAGAGCCGATATTGATCCCTCAAGTTCATCGGTCGGCTTTGCGGTAATTACGTGAATGGCACCACCAATGGTGTTCTTGCCGAAGAAGATGCTTTGCGGACCGCGAAGTACTTCAACTCGATCAAGATCCATGAAAGGCGCACGCGCGAGTTGGTGCCTCCCCATGTAGACGCCATCATGGAACATGGCGACCGACAGTTCGATTCCCTGATTGACGCCCGCGGTACCGATGCCGCGAATAAAAATAAAGTTGCCTATGGGGCTCTGCGAGATGGTGACCGCCGGGATGTCGATAGCGAATTCCGAGCTGCGACCTATACCCATTTCCTGGATTTCTTCACCGGTCGTGGACAGCATCGAGATGGCGACGTCCTGCATGCTTTCGGCGCGGCGGGTCGCGGTGACGGTAACCTCTTCCAGCTGCGAATATGCTGGCGTAGCCTCTAGTAACAGCGCGCTTATGATGGCGGTTGGTAAAACTCTACGCACGTAGGGGGCCGTGATGCGTTGTGTCATATTGGACCTCGCGGTTGAACAAACATTATTTTGATTAGAAGGACAACGGGCATTGCTACGCAGGTGATTGCTTAGCTGGACCAAATCGCTGCACCGCTAATGATCGCGTGGTTGATGAGGACCCCCGTATAACTTGCTCAAAATACGAAGGATGGCTTTGAACGAACTCGATCAAAAATTCATGGAACGAGCATTGGAGCTCGCGCGCAGTGCGGCAGGTGCTGGTGAGGTACCCGTGGGCGCGGTACTCGTTCGAAAAGGAGTTATCCTGGGAGAGGCTTCAAACTCACAAATATCCATGAACGACCCAACAGCTCACGCCGAAGTCCTCGCTCTTAGGGCAGCAGGCGCCGCCGTCGGGAACTACCGGCTGCCCGATAGCGTGCTCTACGTGAGCCTTGAGCCCTGCACAATGTGTTGTGGTGCTCTGGTACACGCGCGAGTAAGAGAGCTCGTATTCGCGGCCAGAGAGCCGAGAGCAGGAGCCGTGATCAGCGCCCGTCGGTCCTTCGAAGACCCTCACCTAAATCATCGAGTTTGCTGGCGGGAACTGATCGATTTCGCGCCGCTGAGCGGCCAGCTTCTCCGGGATTTCTTTAAGCAGCGTCGCTGATCGTTGTTGATTTGCAATGTGTTCTCGAAACGACACGCGGGGGATTCGAGACTCGCGATTTTACCCGAACCAATCCCTGGAACAGACCTTGAGCGACCCTGGACTTGTTCAAAGGCTCCCTAGATCGGCAACGGTCCTCACAGAGCCAATAGAGATAGATTCTTCAGTGCCTCAGGGAGCAATTCACTGGCATCGGCTGGTGGCTGTGGTCGTCGTGCCCGAGCTGTTTGCCAGCGCAGAATCGTGTTGTAGTGGCGGATATTCTGCACGTAGCTGACCGCCTCAAGGCCGCGCGCATAACCGTAGCGTAGAGTCGGATACACGAGCTGGTCCTGCAATGAAGGCAGGGCGCGCATAACGTCCGACCAGAGATGCGGGTCACCGCCGCGCCGCTGCGTCAGTACTCTCGCGTCTTCCAGGTGCCGCATGCCGACGTTGTAGGCGGCAAGGGCCATCCATGTTCGATCTGGTTCATAGATGTCGTCGGGTAAACGACGCCGTAAATCCAGGAAATATCGCGCACCGCCGCGCAGGCTTTGCCCTGGATCCGTTCGCTCTTCAACACCCAGTTCTTCGGCCGTTGTCAGGGTCAACATCATCATCCCTCGCACTCCGGTAGGAGATGTTGCTTCCGGATTCCAGTGCGACTCCTGATAGCTGATGGCTGCGAGCAGCTCCCAATCGAGCTCATTCTCAGAAGCGACGATCTGAATCAGCGATTGGTACACCGGCAATGTCTGACGAACGGCACCGACAAAGGTTTGCGAGTCCACACGAGAAATTCGTTCATCCCGATTAAAGTACAGGTTCCGAAGCGCTTTAAGAGTTCCGTCGTTCTCGCGATCCGTTAGAAAAGCATCAACAGCGGCGAGAAAGTCGGTTCCCTGCACGTCCTTCTGCAGGTACCAAACCACGTTCTGCGGCTGACCCAGATTAAAAGCTACCGCGAGTTTGGGGACCAGGTTCTGCTGTATCGCAAACTCGCGAGAGTCCACAATCGCCGCGTCCAGTTCCTCCTGAACAACCGCCTGCAGCAGAGCGAGGGTATCGCTGCCGGGAATCGTCTCCCAGCGCAACCAGTCGAGGCCGCCGTCACGTGCGGCCTGGAGCTGCGCCTCGTGGCTGCTTCCCGCAATCAGGCCTATGCGAATGCCTCTCAGGCCGTCGAGGGTACGCGGACGTCTCTTACCGACTTTGTAAACTACTTGTGGTGTTTGTTGTCCATAGGGCCGACTGCTGCTGTAAAGCAGACTTCGAGCTTCGGTCATGGTCAGACCCGCACCGGCAATATCGGCTTCATTTCGATCCAGGGCCTCAAACATGGCGTCCAGCGAAAACGCCTGTTCAACAGCGAGCTCTACGCCAAGTTCCTGTGCAAGCGCCGACGCCAGCTCATAGTCAATCCCGCGAGGACCGTCCCGATCCAAAAAGTAAGTGGTGGGTCCATTGCGCGTAATTAGGCGAAGCTCCCCGCGCTCGATGATATCGCCTGTACCTGTGGCGTCGCTGCAGGCAATAAGAAGAGTCACAATCGCGCCCAGCACCCCTGACGACGCGAGCCACTTTAGAATCTGGGTTGCTCTGGCGCTCTCTACGCGGAGCAGCTCAGCAGAACTGAGGGGCGTTTTGTGCATCCGCTGAGTGTAACCCTAAGTTGAACGAGGCGCGGTGGTGGATAACGTGCTTAACTCGGTCCCTGCGCTTGCGTACAATGCCGCCGGTCTACGATGGCCTGGCCTCTTCACAAATGCTGCTGATACCCGGGACCTCCAGTCTCACGGCTACGCGCTCACAGGCGCTTCGCGAAAAACTGCATCAAATCGCGGCTTCGATGGAGCTACTACGATCCGGTTTTGTTCATCTAACCCTACTTCGGAACCAACCGGAGTTTGCCGTAGAGCAGCTGGGCAAGCTGCTGGCGCAATCTCATACGCAGATTTTTGCGACCTTAGACGATTTCAAACGCGGGAGCTGGCTCATCGTAGCCCCGCGCCCGGGAACGATTTCCCCCTGGTCGAGTAAAGCCACCGATATCGCTCAGCGCTGCGGAATGCAATGGGTAGACCGAATAGAACGGGTCACGGCCTACGAGTTTTCACGCCCTCTTTCGGGCTCAGAAACAAAGGCTCTCGCGACCGAACTCCACGACCCAATGGTTGAGCATGTGTGCAACGATTTTGCTCAGCTATCTTCTCTGTTCTCATCACGAAAGCCCCAGCTAAGCGCCTCTATTTCAGTGCTGGAGTCTGGCCGTCAGGCATTGGATGAAGCGAACGCCCGCCTTGGACTTGCGCTGGCGGACGATGAGATTGATTACCTCGTGCAGAGGTTTATCGATCTCGAGCGAAATCCGCGTGACATCGAGCTCATGATGTTTGCCCAGGCGAACTCCGAACACTGTCGACATAAGATCTTCAACGCCGATTGGACGATTGCCGGCGAGCCACGACAAAAAAGCCTGTTTCAGATGATAAGGAATACACACCAATGTGCTCCTGATGGCGTTCTGTCGGCCTACTCAGATAACGCGGCTGTGGTACAGGGCGCTTGCGTTCCGCGCTTTGCACCCTGGGGGGAAGGCGGTCTTTATAGCTACGACGAGCAGCCCACGAACCTGCTGATGAAGGTAGAAACCCACAATCACCCAACGGCAATTGCGCCATTTCCAGGTGCGGGGACTGGCGTCGGTGGCGAGATCCGAGACGAAGGAGCGGTCGGTCGCGGCTCTAAACCGAAGGCAGGCCTTACGGGGTTTAGCGTGTCGCATCTGCGCATCCCCGAGGATGAGCAACCCTGGGAGTACTCGGCTGGTACGCCCGCCAACACAGCCTCCGCGCTGGACATCATGCTCGAAGGCCCGATCGGTGGTGCGGCGTTTAACAATGAGTTTGGACGGCCAAATCTGTGCGGGTATTTTCGCAGCTTTGAATACGTCGATCCAAAATATCCCGAAGAGCTACGGGGGTACCACAAGCCCATCATGATCGCCGGTGGCTTCGGGAACGTCTGTGACGAACACGTCACCAAGCATCCCTTCGAACCTGGTACGGCGCTGCTGGTGCTTGGTGGACCTGCCATGAAGATTGGGCTGGGGGGAGGCGCTGCATCAAGCGTAGCGAGCGGTGAGGGTGATGAGGCGCTCGACTTCGCGTCAGTCCAGCGGCAGAACCCGGAGATGCAGCGTCGCTGTCAGGAAGTCATCGATCGTTGCTGGCAGCTAGGGAGACAGAACCCTATCGCGTTTATTCACGATGTGGGCGCAGGCGGGTTGTCGAACGCGTTGCCGGAACTGGTCAAGGACGGGGGCTGCGGTGGAAATTTTGAGTTGCGCCATGTTCCCAGCGACGACCGTGGTATGTCCCCGCTGGAAATCTGGTGCAACGAAAGCCAGGAGCGGTACGTCCTGGCGGTTTCGGAACGCGATCTCGAAGCCTTCTATCAGATTTGTGCGCGCGAGCGATGCCCGGTAGCGCGAGTCGGCACGGCAACGGCTGAGCTTCAGCTTAAAGTTGAGGACTCACACTTCGGCGATACGCCCGTCGACATGCCGATGGACGTGTTGTTTGGTAAACCTCCAAAAATGCATCGCCAGGATGATCCCCTCCGATGGGGTTGGAGCGTTCTTGAGGTGCGCCCACCTCTGGCCGAAGCACTGAATCGTGTTCTGCGCCACCCCACTGTCGCTTCAAAATCGTTCCTGATCACTATTGGAGATAGAACCGTAACCGGGCTGGTCAGTCGTGATCAGTTCGTAGGTCCCTGGCAGGTGCCGGTGGCTGATTGTGCCGTCACCCTGGTGTCGCATGGCAGCACCGTGGGTGAGGCCATGGCGATGGGGGAGCGAACTCCTCTAGCGTTGCTGGAGCCCGCCGCGGCGGCGCGCATGGCGGTCGGAGAAGCCCTGACTAACCTGGTTTCAGCACCCGTAAGTCGCCTAGGGGATGTGCGCCTGTCGGCGAACTGGATGTGCGCGGCAAGTAAGCCAGGAGAAGGTGCTGCATTGTATGACTCGGTAAAGGCGATCGGCGAGGATCTTTGCCCGGCGCTGGGGATTGCAATTCCAGTGGGTAAGGATTCGATGTCGATGCAGGCGCGATGGCAGGGCGAGGACCGCGCGCACACTATGAGTGCACCGGTATCGCTGATCGTTTCGGCCTTCGCGCCGACGCTGGACACCGATGGTGTTCTGACGCCCGAGCTGCAAATCGATCAAGATGCCGTTCTGGTACTCGTCGACCTGGGCCAACAACGCCTAGGGGCGTCGATTCTGGCGCAGGTCTACAACGCCCTCGGTGGAGCTGCTCCGGATCTCGACGATCCCGCCCTTTTCCTCGCTTTTTTCAACCTGCTCAGCTGGGGTCGGTCGCGGGACGACGTGCTCGCCTACCACGATCGCTCGGACGGCGGTCTGGTCGTGACGCTGCTGGAAATGGCCTTTGCGTCGCGCTGCGGATTGAATATCGAGCTTCCGGATCGCGCCGGCGATGCGCATGCATTTTTATTCAATGAAGAGCTGGGCGCGGTGTTGCAGATTCCGCGGGATACGTTACCAGCGTGGCAGGCAAAAGCCCGAGACCTTGGGCTTGAAGACCGATTTGCAGTGCTGGGACACGCAACAACGGACGAAAATATTACCGTTAGCCGGCTCGACGATACTCTGATTCGCGATACGCGTGGAAAACTGCAGATGAACTGGGCCCAGTGTTCTCATGCGCTGCAGCGGCTTCGCGATGACCCGATTTGCAGCGACGAAGAGTTCGCCACGATTACCGAGCCCGATCCAGGTCTTAACGCCAGGGTGAGCTTTGATCTCCAGCCTTCTGAGTTCCCAGCGCTTCGTACTGGGAGCGGGCCAAGAATCGCCGTACTACGGGAGCAGGGCGTGAATGGGCAGGTCGAAATGGCGGCCGCCTTCGACGCCGCCGGGTTTACCGCAGTGGATGTCTCGATGAGCGATCTACAGCAGCAGCGCTTTGGGCTGGAGGCGTTCGACGGCCTCGTCGCCTGCGGCGGATTTTCGTTCGGAGATGTGCTGGGTGCAGGCGAGGGCTGGGCTAAATCGATACTGTTCAATCCCCAGCTACGCGATCAGTTCGCTGCTTTCTTCAGTCGAACCAATACTTTTGCACTCGGCGTATGCAACGGCTGTCAGATGCTCTCGGTGCTGCGCGAATTGATTCCGGGGAGTGAGCTCTGGCCTTACTTTCGCCGCAACCGCTCCGAACAGTTCGAGGCTCGCCTCTCTCTTGTTCAGGTGTGCGATTCACCGTCTCTGCTGTTTTCGGACATGGCGGGTTCTCGACTTCCGATCGCCGTCGCCCATGGAGAAGGCATGGCCTGTTTTACTTCACCGGAGCAGCAAGTCGCCTGCGAAGCACAGGGCCTGGTGAGCATGCGCTTTGTCGACAATCATGGAAAGGTCGCGACCCGTTATCCAGCGAATCCCAATGGTTCTCCTGCTGGTATCACCGCCCTTACCACCACCGATGGGCGAGTGACGGTGATGATGCCGCATCCCGAGCGCGTCGTGCGCCGACGTCAGTTGTCCTACGTGCCGGATGATCTTCGCTTACCGGGCGAATATACGCCGTGGTTACGTCTGTTTCAGAACGCCCGACGTGCATTGGGTTGAGTGAAAATCAGATCGTCCTGTGGCCATTTTTGGTCTCCAGCACTCGGCGCGCTGGAAAGCCTCTCGGGTGGCAAAGCCCCCTCGCATGTGTCACCAAATTGAGCCGTGGGTTTACGGCCGTGCTCACACTCCGAACTGTCGACTCTTGTGGCCAGTGGGTGAGCGTCTATAATGCGCCGCCGGCGAGGTCTAGGCGTTATGCCTAGCGCTCGGGCTGACATCGGCAGGTCCGACTGGGGAGGCCCAGCGATATATGCCCCAGTTACGCGCCAGGCATAGCTTCTCCGGCGACTGAGGGATCTATACCGTGATTGCCCAGCACAGCAGGATGTCCGGAGCTGTCTCTATCGCTCAGTACATCGCTCAGTTCGCAAGTAACGCGTACTGAGCGCTTCATTGAAGAAGCGGCAAGCCGAGCACTGGCGAGCGACCAGGGTCTTGATTTAGGCCGGGTATGCCCTCATGCATCGTTTGACGGCGCGAGCGCGAGGGATGTCTGCCGCGATTGCGTTGCTAAGGCATCTAGGCGCAAAAGCGCGGGTGAGCTCGTTAAACCTATAAACGATCGGTAGCCATAATACCCCTAAGCCGAATTTCCCTGAGCCGATCTTTAGAATAGAAATCACGCATGCTAAATCGTTATCCCCTCTGGAAATATCTGCTGGTTCTCCTGATTGTTCTTGCTGGTGCATTTTATGCCTCGCCGAATCTCTACGCTCCGGATCCAGCGCTCCAGATCACCGGAGAAAGCAGCGGCACGGTCATTGATGAAGCCACTTTGGCCCGGGCGACGGCTGCGCTTGATGAGTCCGAGATCGATTATTTCGGCGCAACGCTGGATCCGGCCGGACGCAATGCGCTCGTAAGACTCGGGGACCAGGATTCCCAGTTGCGCGCCCAGGCGCGCGTATCCCGAGCGTTGGGTGATGGCTATATCGTCGCGCTGAATCTGGCGGAGACTACCCCGGGATGGCTCACCAGTCTCGGCGGCCAGCCCATGAAGCTGGGTCTGGATCTTTCGGGTGGTGTTCATTTTATGCTCGAAGTCGACATTGAGGCGGCCGTGGAGCGGCGCATGGAGTACTACCTCAACGCAACCAAGCGCGCGCTGCGAGAAGAACGCATTCGCGGGCGCGTCGACCTCGATGACGACCGGACGGTTCTGGGTCGTTTTCGCACTGAGGAACAGCGCGAGGCGGCTCGCTCACAGATCGCTGAGAACTTTCCGGAGCTGTTTCTCGACCGGGTAGATCCTTCGGGCGACGGTGAGCAGGCCGACTGGCGAATCTATGCGCGCATGACCGATCAGACGATCGATGAGATTATCGACTACTCCGTGAGTCAGAACCTGACCACATTGCGCAACCGGGTGAACGAACTGGGCGTATCCGAACCGCTCGTTCAGCGTCAGGGTCGCAATCGAATCGTGGTTGAGCTGCCAGGCATTCAGGATACAGCCGAAGCGAAGCGCATACTGGGAAAGGTAGCGAATTTGGAATTTCGCCTGGTCGCAAATGCGGATGCCCCCGCGTCGCAGCGGCAACGCTTCGACTACCGAAGCGAGGACCGAGCCGGGTCCTATGAGCTGCTCGAGCGCGACATCATTATTACCGGTGAGCGTGTCTCCAATGCCCAGGCCAGCTTTGATCAGAATGGCCGGCCCAATGTCCAGATCAGTCTCGATAGTGAGGGCGGCACGTTGATGTCGCGGGCCACACGCAATAACGTAAAGCGTCGCATGGGCGTGCTGTTCATTGAGCGTAAGTTCCGGACTCGTTACGAAGCTGGAGAAGACGGCGAGGAGGTTGCGATCCGCGTTCCTTACGATGAGAAGAAGGTCCTTACCGCACCCGTAATCCAGAGCGCTCTTGGTGCTCAGTTTCAAATTACCGGCCTCGACTCTCCGCTCGAATCCTCCGAACTCGCGCTGATGCTCCGCGCCGGCGCGCTCGCGGCACCGATTTCGTTTGTCGAGGAGCGAACAGTGGGGCCATCACTGGGGGCGGAGAATATCCGGCTGGGCGTTAAGTCGGTGCAGTATGGTTTAGCCGCAGTCGTCCTGTTTATGGTGCTCTACTACCGCATTTTCGGGGTCTGCGCCGTGATCGCCCTGACGGCAAACCTGGTGTTGTTGGTAGCATTTATGTCACTGATTGGAGCGACTCTCACCCTCCCGGGTATTGCCGGTATCGTACTCACCGTCGGTATGGCGGTAGACGCTAACGTCCTTATTTTTTCGCGCATACGGGAAGAGATCCGGAATGGGCTCTCGCCGCAGATGGCCATTCATTCAGGCTTTGAGCGCGCCGTGAACACCATCCTCGATGCGAACATAACGACCCTGATTGTGGCTTTGATTCTGTACGCCGTGGGTACCGGCCCAGTGAAGGGCTTCGCGGTCACACTGTCGGTCGGCATCGTGACATCGATGTTCACGGCGATTATGGGCACGCGGGCGCTGGTGAACCTGATCTATGGGGGTCGGCGAGTCGATAATCTGGCGATCGGCAGGGACGTCACCGCAGGGAGCGCCGCATGAAAATTATCAACTTCATGGCGAGCCGCCGGCTTGCGGCGATCTTCTCCATCACGCTGGTGCTGGTCGCGATTGGCTCTCTGGCTGTTCGGCAGCTCAACTGGGGGCTGGACTTCACCAGCGGCACACTGGTCGAGGTCCACTACGAGCAGTCGGCGGATCTCAATTCGGTTCGTTCTACGCTTGAGGCCGAAGGTTACGAGGGCGCGGTTGTGGTCAGCTTTGGTACAGATCGCGATGTTCTAATTCGACTGCCGGAGGGTTATTCCGATGCTCAGGGTGCAAACGTTCTTGCACTGCTGCAGCAGAACAGTGCGTCACCGGTAGAGCTTCGTCGCACCGAATTTGTGGGTCCACAAGTCGGTGATGAACTCCGGGAACAGGGCGGGCTGGCCATGCTGCTGGCGCTCGGTCTGGTTATGCTCTACATCGCGTTTCGCTTCCAGTTCAAGTTTGCCGTCGGCGCTGTGGTGGCACTGGTGCACGATGTGCTCATCACGCTCGGGTTCTTCTCACTCACCGGTATGGAGTTCGATCTGACCGTGCTTGCGGCGCTGCTCGCTGTGATCGGCTACTCGTTGAATGACACCATCGTTGTATCGGACCGAATCCGCGAGAACTTCCGGAAGATGCGCCGCGCCGACCCTGAAAATGTCATCAATACATCTCTGACGGAAACCCTGGGCCGGACCTTAGTAACCTCGTTAACGACACTTCTGGTGCTGGTGGCACTCGCGCTGCTCGGCGGCGAGATGATTTTCGGTTTCGCGATTGCCTTGCTCGTGGGCGTTCTGGTAGGAACGTATTCGTCGATTTATGTAGCGTCGAACGTGCTGCTGGCCCTGGGAGTCACCAAGGAAGACCTGATGATACCGGTCAAAGAGGGCGCCGAGCAGGACGAGCTTACGCCGTAGCGGCGACGGCCCGCCTCAGCGGCGCCAGGTTTTGCAGCACTGTTTTGAAGCACTTCGGTGTGCCGCAAACGATATTGCCGCTTTCAAGAAAGTTTTCTGACCCATCAAGGTCTGCAACAAGACCGCCAGCCTCTCGGATCAGAAGGGCCCCGGCTGCCATGTCCCATTTGCCGAGACCGACCTCCCAGAACGCATCCAGCCGCCCGGCGGCCACGTAAGCGAGGTCCAGCGCTGCGGCACCAGCGCGGCGGATACCGGCGCACTGCCCGGCGAGGGTGGCGAGGGTTTCGCTGTACGCGGGTAGCACCTCGTCCTGGTGGCCTCGAAAGGGCACTCCAGTGCCAAGTACCGCGGTATCCAGGTTGGGCTGGTTGCTCACTCGAATTCGCCGTCCGTTGAGCTGCGCGCCGCGACCGCGGGAACAGATAAATTCTTCGCGCCGGACGGGATCAAGAACGACCGCATGCTCTAGTTTTCCGCGATATAGGCAGGCGATCGATACGGCAAAGTGTGGAATTCCGCGCAAAAAGTTTGTTGTGCCATCCAGCGGGTCGATCACCCAACAATACTCAGCATCCTCGGCCCCCGACATGCCGGACTCCTCTCCCAGGAACGCGTGGTCGGGGTAGGCTCGCTGTAGCTGTTTTACGATCTCGGCTTCGGCGAGTTCGTCAACTTCAGACACAAAATCCGTTGGTGATTTCTGCCTAACATTGATCTGATCGAGATCGTCGGAAGCGCGAACAATCATTTCGCCGGCTTTGCGCGCTGCGCGAAGGGCGATTGTGGTCATTGGTTGCATGGCGAATTAAACCGGCTGAGCGGCCAATAAAAAGCGTGTGAGAGGCGCGTTAGTAACAACCGCCTTGCAGGAAGAGCGAGGCCTTGGTGGATAACGGCAGTGATGGATTGAGTATACCAAACGCATGGGCGGCTTGAATCCCTTTACCGGGTAGGAATGCCGTTGGATTCATGATTCGATCAACGTGAAGCGGTAACTTCGCCTTGTTCTGCAGAGTTTTCCGGGCTGCTAGACTGCCGTCCCATTGATAAACGTGTTGCCAGGCTTCCATGGACCGTAACCGCATTCGCATCGTGCTCGTCGAGACCAGTCATCCCGGAAACATCGGTGCGGTAGCTCGCGCAATGAAGAACATGGGGCTCGCACGTCTTGTGCTGGTGGCACCGCAGCAGTATCCGGATGAACAGGCGACCTGGCGCGCCGTGAGTGCCGTTGATGTGTTGGAGAGTGCATTGGTTGTCCCCACCCTGGAGGACGCCATTGGCGATTGTGGCTTTGTCGTGGCTGCGACCGGGAAGGACCGGCGGATTCCCTGGCAGTCTCTCGATGCCCGCCGGGCCTGCGTCGATATTGCTGCAGCCACCGCCAGCACGGAAGTCGCAATCGTCTTCGGGCGGGAGGACAATGGTCTGTCGAATGCAGAGCAAATGCGCTGCAATCTGCATCTCGCCATTCCGACGGCGGCGGAATACGACTCACTGAACCTTGCGATGGCCGTACAGATCGTCTGCTACGAGCTGCACATGCTGGCAAGCGCCGGCAAGCTCCCCGATCGGCAGGATGCCGATTGGGACGCGGCTCCCGCAACCCAGGTGAACATGGAGCGTTTCTTTGCGCACCTGGAAGAGACACTCTGCCACATTGGTTTTCTCAATCCGCGAGCGCCGCGCCAGTTGATGCCGCGACTACGCCGCCTCTACTCGCGTGTCCGTCTCGATGAGATGGAGGTGAACATGCTGCGCGGCATGCTAACTGAGACTCAGAAACGAACATCGCCAATGGATTGGGACGCTCACGCAGCGCGCCGTAAAAATCGCAGGTCGCGAAACCCGGTTGCGGAGTAAGTACTAAAATCGTAGCGATAGTGGTATCTATCAGCCTTGCGGCTGGTGTTGAGTACAGATAACTGGAACCTGACAAAGGTGAGTAGAGGTAACGAGAGGTTAGTAGAGTGACGAGACCGATTTATCTTGATTATCTGTCGACAACCCCGGTCGATCCTGAGGTAGTCGAGGCTATGGTCAAATGCCTGGACCACGAGGGCACGTTTGGCAACCCCGCTTCCCGATCCCACCGTTTTGGCTGGGAGGCTGATATGGCGGTAGAAACCGCTCGCCAGCAAGTGGCCGAACTGATCAACGCTGACATCCGGGAGATCGTCTGGACCTCCGGTGCAACAGAGGCGGACAACCTCGCCGTGAAAGGCGTTATCGACGCCGAGCTAGGGAATAGCGATTCCGAGGGCTCGCCACATGTCGTTACGAGTGCGATTGAGCACAAGGCGGTTCTGGATAGCTGTCACGCGCTTGAACAGCGCGGTATTGAAGTCAGCTATGCGCCGCCAGACGCCCGCGGGCTGGTCACATCCGATGCGGTGGCCGCAGCGATGCGACCCAATACGGGTCTGGTGAGCGTCATGCACGCCAATAACGAGATTGGAACTATCAACGATATAGCAGCGATCGCCGAAGTGGCGCACGATGCAGGAGCACTCTTGCATGTGGATGCGGCGCAGACCATTGGCAAAATTCCAGTCGATGTACAGCACCTGGACGCTGACCTTGTGTCCATGTCAGCGCATAAATTCTATGGGCCTAAAGGCGTTGGCGCTCTGTATGTACGCAGAAGACCCGGCGCCACTCTCCGTGCGCAGATACATGGCGGCGGGCATGAGCGCGGCATGCGTGCCGGAACGCTGGCGACACATCAGCTGGTGGGCATGGGCCAGGCTGCGGCGCTAGCTCAGCGAAAGCTGTCGTCAGAATCGGAGCGGCTGCGCAACTTACGCGACCAGCTGTGGGACTCAGTCTCCAGTATTGACGGCGTCACGCTAAACGGTGATCCCTCATTCAGGTTGCCCGGAGCTCTGAACATCAGCGTTGCCCGGGTTGACGGTGAGGCTCTCATGTTGGCTCTGTCGGAGTTCGCGCTTTCTACCGGCTCCGCCTGTACCTCGGAGAGCCTTGAACCCTCGTACGTGCTGCGGGCGATCGGTCTCCCCGATGCGCTAGCTCACAGTTCGTTGCGTATTAGTCTTGGACGCTACACCTCCGAGACTGATGTAGGTTTGTTCATTGATCGGTTCCACGAAGTGGTACCTCGTTTGCGTCGCGACGCGGCCTGAGCTTTCGCGGCGGCGTTGTGCTCGATGAGTCGACGTGTCGACGAAAGACGGTCGCAAGGCGGATGAGAGGCCGACGACAGGCTGACGATAGAAGGAGGGCGAACTTCAAGCTCTCCAGGTCGCGCTAAGCGTGTCTCATGGGCGCATTGTTCGGGGTGCTTAGCACTGGTAAAGCCCGTATACTTCGCGCGCTTTTTTTAACTTGGAGTCCAAAAATGGCAGTGGAACAGACCCTGTCGATCGTCAAGCCCGATGCGGTTGGTAAAAATCACATCGGTGAAATCATCGCCCGATTCGAAGCCGCTGGCCTCAGAATCGTTGCTCTCAAAATGCTTAATCTAAGCGAGGCCGTTGCCGGTGGTTTTTACGCCGAGCACAAAGAGCGTCCCTTCTTTCCAGCGCTGATCGAATTCATGACTTCGGGACCGGTTTGCGTGCAGGTGCTTGAAGGCGAAAATGCTATTGCTCTCAACCGTGAGCTCATGGGTGCTACTAACCCGCAGGAAGCCGACGCGGGGACCATCCGCGCAGACTTCGCGGAGTCGATCGATGCCAACGCTGTTCACGGTTCCGATTCAGCCACGTCGGCAGAGCGCGAAATCGCGTACTTCTTTGCGTCCAGCGAGATCTGTTCTCGCTGATTCCTCATGGGAGCCTTGATAGCCAGTTCCCGCGACTCCCTGAGCGGCACCGCTCAGGGTCCGCGCGAGCATGCTCGTATCAACCTGCTGGGCATGACGCAGTCTCAACTCGAAGGATTTTTCGAAGAGCTTGGCGAAAAGAAGTTCCGTGCGCAGCAGCTCATGAAATGGATGCATCACCAGGGTGTCGTCGATTTTGATGCGATGAGTAACTTAGGCAAAGCTCTGCGCGAACGCCTGAAGGAGGTCGCCGAAATTCGACCCCCGACGGTTGAGAGCCAATATGATTCCGAAGATGGTACGCGAAAGTGGCTCGTTCATATTGATGGTGGCGGTCTGGTCGAAACTGTTCTCATACCTGACGGAGCTCGTGCGACACTCTGCGTTTCGTCACAAGTGGGTTGTGCACTCGACTGCAGCTTCTGCTCCACCGGGAAACAAGGGTTTCAGCGAGATCTGAGCGCTGCCGAGATTATCGGTCAGGTGTGGCTCGCCATTGATTCGTTCAACGCATTCCAGTCGGGAAAGGGACGCGTCGTCACCAACGTTGTCATGATGGGTATGGGCGAGCCTCTGCTGAATTTTGACAACGTGGTCGCCGCCATGGATTTGATGATGGACGACCTCGGGTACGGAATCTCAAAGCGACGCGTAACGCTGAGTACCTCGGGTGTGGTTCCCGCACTCGATAAGCTTGCGTCGGTATCGGAGGCCAGCCTTGCGATATCGCTGCACGCACCGAACGATGAGTTGCGCGACACGCTAGTACCTATCAATCGTAAGTATCCGATTGCGCGCCTACTAGACAGCGCCCGCAGGTATATCGACGCCCAAAAAGACAGTAAACGCGTGGTCACTATCGAATACACGCTGATTGCAGGAATCAATGATCAGAAAGAGCACGTACAGGAACTCGCCAAGTTACTGTGCGGTTTTCCGTGCAAAATAAATTTGATTCCCTTTAATCCTTTCCCTCACTCGGGTTACGAGCGCCCAAGTAATAACGCCGTTTCGCGTTTCTGGCAGGCGCTCACGGACGCTGGTTTTATGGTCACAGTTCGAACCACTCGCGGGGACGACATTGCGGCTGCCTGCGGGCAGCTGGTGGGTGAGGTGGCTGATCGTACGAGGCGCGCCGAGCGATTTCAGGCGAAAGTCGATGCTGCCGAGCAACACGCTGATTCACCTGATAGTGCTGTTCGGTCGAAGTCCGCGACATCTGTCGCCAAAGCTGCCAAAGGAACCGGACATGCTGGTAGCAGCAAGGTAGTCCGCCGCCAGCGAGGAGGGGCTGCAGTTTCGGAAACTGTGCTTGCGAATAAGCGGCGGCAGAGCAGAAAGAGCAGCCATAGCAACAACGGCCAGGCTTTTGCGGCTGACGCTGGAGAGCGGTCTGGCCAGCGCCGGGGCCCGGTTGGGAAGCGGCGTGGACCGCGCAAGACCTCCCCGTCCCGCACGGTTGGTGCCTGATGCGATCGCTCAGGATTGTCTCGCCGCTAGTTCTTGGCTCCCTGCTACTGAGCGGGTGCATCACGCAGACCGAGAGCGTCTTCACCGAAGAGGCGTCGATGGACAAGGCTATGGAGCAACGGGTCGCGCTGGCTCGCTCCTATATCGGTAAGGGTAACTGGGAGGACGCCAAGCGCAACCTACAGGCAGCGGTGGCCATAAGCGACAGTAATCCGGAGATTTACGAGGCATATGCACTGGTCTATCAGAGTACCGGTGAGAATGAGCTTGCCGAAGACAATTTTCGTCGGGCGCTGACCCTTGACCCAGACTTTTCGCGTGCACGCAACAATTATGCAGCCTTCCTGTTCACCGAAGAGCGGTTCGCTGAGGCCGAAAGGCAGTTGTCGACCGTTGTTAAAGACACGCTCTATAACGCGCGGCCCCAGGCGTTTTCAAATCTAGGCCTAGCGCGGCTTCAGCTTGGTGATAGTAACGGGGCCGACGAGGCCTTCGTGCGCGCCTTGTCGATGCAGCCAGAGAACCTGGTCGCACTGTTGGAATTAGCTTCTTTGAGACTGGACGCCGGCGATCTGTCAAACGCGCAACGTTTTTACAACGAGTACCGAAGCCGACTGCGCAGCAGGCAGTCTCCCCGCGGCTTGCTGCTGGGAATCCACCTTGCTCAGGCCACCGGCAATGCGGATGCAGAAAGCAGCTACGCGCTAGCACTGAGAAACCTCTACCCCGAGTCAAATGAGTTTGCCGAATACGAGCGTAGCTTGGACGGGAATCCCGCCTCCCGGCAATGAACTGGTTTCTGTGCTGAGGTTCAAAGACTCATGAGCCGTATCCAATCCGTTCGTGGCATGAACGACGTGCTTCCGCCCGTTTCGGAACGCTGGAACTTCGTCGAAAACATCACGAGTGAACTGTTTGAGCAATTCGGTTATCAGGAAATTCGGCTGCCGCTCATCGAGAGTACCAGCTTATTTGCCCGTTCTATCGGCGCGGTAACCGACATTGTCGAAAAGGAGATGTACACGTTCGATGATCGTAACGGGGAGTCGCTGAGCCTGCGACCCGAAGGCACGGCGGGTGCCGTACGTGCGGTTATCCAACACAACTTGCTGACTATGCCTGGGCGGTATTACTACCGGGGTCCCATGTTTCGGTATGAGCGACCGCAAAAGGGGCGTCAGCGCCAGTTCTATCAGATCGGAGCTGAAGTCTTCGGTCACCCCACCCCGGATGCCGATGCGGAACTGATTATCATGCTCGCGCGCTTATGGCGCAGGCTTGGTGTCCGCGACCATGTGCAGCTTGAGCTAAACAGCCTGGGTAGTCCCGAGGCGCGGGCATCGTATCGGACCGCGTTGGTGGACTATCTCGCCCAGTTCAAAGAGCAACTCGACGCAGATAGCCTGCGCCGACTGTCGAGTAACCCGCTACGAATTCTCGATAGTAAAAACCCTGATACCCAGGATTTACTCGAAGGCGCGCCGGATCTGGAAGAGTTCCTTGATGAAGAGTCTAGAGAGGACTTCGCCAGGTTGCAGGGGCTTCTCGATGGGGTTGGCATTCCCTATCAGGTCAATCCGCGACTGGTGCGCGGGCTCGACTACTACAATAAGACCGTCTTCGAGTGGGTCACCGATTCACTGGGCGCCCAGGGCACCGTCTGTGCGGGTGGTCGCTACGACGGTCTGGTCGAACAGATGGGCGGCCGTGCCACGCCGGGAGTAGGATTTGCGATGGGCCTGGAGCGGTTGCTGTTGCTCATCGAAGCCTGCGGACAGTATCCCGAGCCAAGAGCGCCCGATGTATTCGTGATTGCCACCGTTGACGCCGCCAAGCGTAGTGCCTTTGCCGGTACCGATGCACTGCGAGAACAACATCCAGAGCTTTTCATCGTTCAACAGTTGGGCGATGGAAGCATCAAGAGCCAGCTCAAGAAGGCCAACAAGAGCGGCGCACGCATCGCGTTACTCTGGGGCGAGGAAGAAGCCGCGAATTGTATGGTCACAGTAAAGCCTCTGCGTGGAAACGGTGACCAGCAAACAGTACCTATGGCCGAGCTGGTGCCTCTGGTCCGCGATCTCATGGCCAGTAAAGAAGATCTTCGGAGCGTTGGCACCGCCGATGCTCATCGGTAAGCAGGAAAGAAGAAGTGGAAAGCTATAGAACGGAAGAAGAGCAGGTCGAGGCGCTTAAGCGCTGGTGGGATGAAAATGGTCGGGCCACTATGGTTGGTGTGGTACTCGCCCTGGGACTGGGCTTTGGTTGGCAGTTCTGGCAGCAAAATCAGCAGCAGACACAGGCCAACGCATCGATTCTCTATCAGCAAATGCTCCAAGCCCTTGCAGACGAGGAAGGCCAGGGCGAGGAGTCCGCTCGTGAGCTTGCCCTCACGCTCAAAGATGAACATCGAGGATCAACCTATGCGCAGTTTGCCGCGCTGCATCTGGCCCGAATCGCGGTGTTTGATGACGAACTGAGCGCGGCGGCTGACGAACTGCGTTGGGTGTTGTCTATGGCGGATGTCGGGGGTGAGATTCATCAAGTAGCCCAACTACGCCTGGCGCGCGTTGTCGCGGCTCAGGGAGATTCAGCCGGTGCACTGAATATGCTGCAGGGTGCAGAGACGGACTTTGTTGCGTCCTATGCTCAGGCACGAGGTGATGTGCTGCTGGCGGACAGCCGAGAAGAAGAGGCGCTTATCGCATTTGAGAGCGCCGTCGCGGCATTGGATCCCGGGTCGCCAGTCCCAACTACCCTCCAGGAGAAGATAGATTATCTGTCGGCGCGCTTGAGCGCACCGGCTGCGGAAGAGTTCCCCGATTTATCGGAAGTGGGCGAGTCGGCTGACGACGCGAACGCCGGCGCGGAGAGCGGCGGCGATAGCGATAGCGCAGAAGACAGTGCTGAAAATGGCGAACTGCCCTCGGCAGAAAAAGATTCAGCCACGCAGCCGGAAGCTGAGTCCTGATGCTGCTCACGCGTCGCTTAGCGGCTGTTCTGTTGTGCATGTCGCTCGCTGGTTGCGAAACTATTGGTGGATGGTTCTCAAGTGACGACGATGATGATCCGCAGCAGCCAGCGGATCTCATCGATATCGATGAGCAGCTAAACGTGCGCAAGCTCTGGTCGGTTGGCGTGGGTGACGGGCAAGGCAAGGGACTCTTTCGGTTACAACCCGTAATTGCTGATGGAGCAATTTACGCAGCATCGTCGAACGGCGAAGTTCGCGCGGTATCAACCGACGGCGGTGACACGCTCTGGCGGGTCAAGCTGAAACGCGGCCTGGCTGGCGGCGTGGGCTATGCTAATCGATCGCTGTTTCTCGGCAGCGCCGATGGCGAGGTGCTTAAACTCTCGGCCGATGATGGCGAGCTGCTCTGGGAGACTCGGGTAAGTGGCGAGATCCTGGCTCCCCCTCAAAGCAATGGTCGCGTGGTCGTGGTCCAAACCTATGACGGCAAGCTCCACGGCCTCGATCACGATGGCGGGGACCAGCTTTGGCGTTACGACAGCAATGTGCCGGTGCTGACAATACGGGGTACCAGTACGCCGATCATCGATGGAAACACCGCGTATGCGGGCTTCGCTAGCGGGAGAGTGCTAGCCTTTGATCTCAGCGATGGCTCAATTCGATGGGAAGCGCGCATAGCGATCCCTCAGGGCAGATCCGAGATAGAACGCATCGTAGATGTTGACGGGCGCATGGCCCTCCTAGGGGCGGAGCTGTTTGTGGCGAGCTATCACGGACGGCTCGCGGCCCTGGATACGCGAACCGGGCGGAAGATGTGGCAACGCAACGTGTCAACCTTCTACGGCGTCTCCCAGGGCTTCGGGAATGTCTATGTCGCCGAAGAGAGCGGTGCGATTACGGCGTACCTTCGGAACGGCCAGGGCCTGCGCTGGGAACAGGAAGCGCTCGCCTGGCGCGGTCTTTCCCAACCGGTTCCGGTGAGTAGCTATCTCGCTGTAGTGGACTACCAGGGCTATCTTCACTTTCTCTCTCAGGTCGATGGCGAATTCGTCGCGCGAGTTCGGCCCGACAAGAACGGGGTTCGGGCTGATCTTCTCTCAGAAGGCAACACGCTGTATGTCTTCTCTAACAGTGGCAAGCTAATCGCCTACGACGTGCGACCCAAGGGGTGAGCCGATGCTCCCTGTCATTGCCCTTGTCGGGCGGCCAAACGTCGGAAAATCGACACTCTTCAATCAGCTGACGCGAAGCCGGGACGCGCTCGTCGCCGATTACTCAGGGCTCACGCGCGATCGACGCTATGGCGAAGGGCGGTCGGGTAACCGGGCCTTTATCGTCGTGGATACCGGTGGCGTCACCGGAGATGAAGTTGGTATCGATGCTGCCATGGCGTCGCAGTCGCTGCTCGCCATCGATGAGGCCGATATCGTGTTATTGCTGGTTGACGCAAAAGACGGCGTCAACCCTATCGATCGGCTGCTTGTGGATCGCCTTAGAGAGCAAGGACGAAGCTTCCATCTCGTCGTCAACAAAATTGACGGGCAGGATCCGGATCTGGCCGTCAGCGATTTTCACTCGCTGGGCGTGACTGGAATATTCGGAATTGCCGCGAGTCAGGGGCGCGGTGTGCGCCAGCTGATTGAGCAGGTGCTGCTGTCCCATCCTGAGCGTCCCCAGGAGAGCGTCACACCCGCGGTGGATCGAATTCGTATTGCCGTCGTGGGTCGTCCAAACGTCGGCAAATCTACGCTTGTGAACCGGGTGCTCGGTGAGAAGCGTGTGGTGGTGTTTGATGAGCCGGGAACCACTCGTGACAGCGTGTACATTGATTTCACGCGGCGCGACGTGAACTACACGCTGATTGACACGGCGGGGGTTCGCCGTCGCAAGAATATTCGCGAGGCGGTTGAGAAGTTCTCGATCGTGAAGACCTTAAAAGCAATCGCCGACTGCAACGTCGTTCTGCTGCTCATCGATGGCAGCGAGGGGCTGGTGGAGCAAGATCTGCATCTTCTCGGCCACTGCATCGAGGCCGGACGAGGCCTGGTAATTGCTGTCAACAAATGGGATGGGCTATCTGAAGATCAGCGACAGTTTGTGAGAATCGAACTGGAGCGGCGGCTGCGCTTCGCTGACTTTGCGGCCACTCATTTTATCTCGGCCCTGCACGGATCGGGCGTCGGTAAGCTGTTCGAATCAATCACCACCGCCTATCAGGCCGCCACGCAGTCGATGGGGACGAATCGCCTGACCCGAATATTGCAGGATTCAATCGAGGATCATCCACCGCCCATGGTTAATGGTCGGCGCATCAAACTTCGCTATGCGCACGCAGGGGGGCGTAATCCGCCGCGTGTGGTCGTACACGGAAACCAGACTGATCACGTCCCCGATAGCTACCGGCGTTATCTCGAAAAGCAGTTCAGTCGTGCCATGGAGCTCACCGGAACGCCGCTGCGAGTTGAGTTTAGGAGCTCAGAAAACCCGTTTGCCGACCGTCGGAACAAGCTGACGCAGCGACAGATAAATCGTAAGCGGCGCCTCATGGCTCACGTCAAGCAAGCCAAAAAGCGCAAGCAGAAGCCAAAACGGCGCTGAGCGGTAGCGCCATGGTTCAGCGCGATGGTCCAGCGCGATTAGCCTTTTGAATGTTTCACTGCGTGCTTCGCTCTGAACGCAGGTTTTGCATGCCAGTCCGCGGCCGCAAACTCGCCGACGACGAGTTGCATTGATTATGCGGTGGAATATTCGGGCCTCCGCGCTAGCAACCTAAAAATAATTCTAGAGAATAATCATAAGTAATTGTATTTAAATGATTAAATGCTGTTTTTTCGTCAGTTTTCCAATGCTTGCTGAGTCGGTTTCGGGTGATATAGTCCACCATAACACCCATACATCAGGCCACCGACAATGATCACTCTTCGCAAACGACTCGCCGGACCGAGATCCCACAGGATGCTGGCTCCAGCGTTGGTCTTTTTGGTCTGTGCGACCTTTAGCGCAGTAGGTGGCGGTGTGGCCGCCCTTTGGTTGATGCCGGCGGGCTTCGCACTGGAAATCGCTCGCGGACAGGAGGATGACTCATGACTCAACACTCAACGTGGCTGGATGACTGTGGATGCGTGGCCCAAAAACCTACCCGGCGATCTCCTATGACTCAGGTAGCCCGCGCTGCTATCGGCGGTTCGCTATTGCTTGGCTCCCTACTCGCGCCGGTGGCCAATGCGGGTGAGATACGTCGGGTCGAAGGACTCGAATTCTCGACGGTCCTGGTGGTCGGCAGCGTTGACGTGGAAGTGGCGCAGGGAGACAGCCACGAGCTGTATCTGCGAGGTGATGTCGAAACGCTCGACCGTGAACCTTTCTACGTCAAGGGCGACACGTTGGTGCTTGGCAAGAACACCGGATCCTGGACGGCGAAGCGCCGTGATATCTCGTTCAAAGTAGAACTGCCCATTCTAGATGAGCTTGAGGTGCGTGGGAGTGGAGACGTTTATATCAAGCCTTTTGCCCAGGACTCGGGAGACACGACAGAGATTTCTATCGACGGATCTGGGGACATCAAACTGTATGAATTCCGCGGCGGGCGTCTGGAGCTGCGGGTTAAAGGTTCGGGTGATCTCGCGGCTATTGCCATCGAGGTTGATGAGCTGGATACGGTCGTCAAAGGAAGCGGTGATCTGTACATCAAGGCGGTACAGGCCGAAGAGGGCTCATTTGTGCTTTCCGGAAGCGGCGATATCGGCGTTAAACAACCGAGCTTCGCGCGGGGAGTTACTGCATCTTCAGTTGGATCTGGTGAGATCGATCTCGAGGAGCTTAGTTGTGACAACGCGGACATCAAGGTAGTTGGGTCCGGCAGCATATTCATAGGTACTGTCGGTGAAATGCTGGACGCCTCAATCCTGGGTAGCGGAGACATTCGTTACCGAGGTGAACCAGAAATCGAAAAAAGCGTGATTGGCAGCGGCGACGTACGCGGACGGGACTAGTAGCCCCGGAGGCTCACCATGGAATGGCGTGAAGGACAGCCCATCTACCGGCAACTGCGCGACCTTGTGATACAGCGCGTGATTGACGGCAGCTTCCCCGAAGGGGAGGCAATACCGTCGGTCCGCCAGGTTGCAACGGATTACCGGATCAACCATCTGACCGTAGGCAAGGCTTACCAGGAACTGGTCGACATGGGCCTGCTGGAAAAGCGTCGTGGTCTCGGCATGTTTGTGGCGCAGGGCGCCAGGCGCTCACTGACCACAGACGAGCAGCAGCGTTTTTTGGATGAGGAACTCCCGGCTTTTGCTGATCGAGTACGGATGCTGGGTATAGAAATGCGCGATGTGGCCAATCGCCTAATGGGACAGCAAGGGGAAGGAAATGCAGAGCATCATTGAGGCGCAAGGATTGCGGCGCAGCTATGGTGATCTTCACGCGGTAGACGGGGTCAGCATCAACATAGCACCAGGTAGCGTGGTGGGGCTGATCGGTCCGAACGGCGCGGGAAAAACCACCTTGCTCAGATCTCTCCTGGGTCTCACTCGCTACGAGGGTGACCTTTCTGTTCTGGGTTACGACCCGCGTCGTGAGCGGGATCATATGATGGAAGAGGTGTGCTTCATCGCCGATACCGCGGTTCTGCCGCGCTGGATGCGGGTGGAGGACTTGCTGTCCTACGTGAGCGGAACCCATTCGCGCTTTGATCGTGATCAGGCGGAGTCGTTCCTGGCGACAACGGATGTCGACTTGCACCGACGCATCGGCGACTTGTCCAAGGGTATGAACGTGCAACTTCACCTTGCGATCGTCATGGCGATCGACGCGCGGCTTCTGATCCTTGATGAGCCCACCCTGGGTTTGGACATTCTGTTTCGAAAGCGTTTTTACGAGCAGCTGATTAACGACTACTTCGACGGGGAGCGAACGATTCTGGTGTCGACCCATCAGGTCGAGGAGGTTCAGAACATACTGACGCATGTCGTGTTCATGAACCGGGGACAGATCATCCTTCATGAGTCGCTGAATGATCTTGAAGAGCGATTCCTTGAAGTGCACGCGCTGGGGGAGGCGACGGCTAAAGCAGAGGCTCTTCCCTACATTGGGAAGCGTAACGTGTTGGGCGGAAAGGCCTACATTTTTGAGGGCATGGACGTCACGGATCTTGGTGGACTGGGGGAGGTACGTACTCCCAGTGTGTCTGACCTCTTTGTTGCGAAGGTGGAGGGTTAGCCGATGGCCAGTTCAAATCCAGCCCGCTTCGTCACATTGCTTTCGCGAGAGCTTCGCGAATATAAGATATCGCTGTTCTGGACACCCATCGTCACCGCGATACTTCTTGCGCTGGTGATGGGCGCGAGCGTGGTGCTCGTCAATAAATTTGATTCCTTTGCCAACGGCATTCTTTCGGTCGTCGTAAAAGCGGCGGAAGACGGAGTTAATCTGTCTGTGGGCATCAATGAGGATGACGACACGACTACCGTGGAGGTGTTGTCCCGCAATCCCGAAACCGGAGAGCAGGAGATCACCAACATCGAAATCCGCCGTGACGAGAACGGTGAAGTGATTTCAGAAGAGCGCGTGGTACGCACGATGCCCGAATCTCCAGCGGATGCGCCTCCGCCGCCCAGTGTCCAGGACTATCGCGTTATCGTAGAAGCGGTGGATCCCCAGGAGCCGTGGAACTTCTCCCGTGAGTGGAACTTCGATCCCGGGAATGGCGATGGTCGTGATGATCGGGGTGGCGAGCCTGACGAGTACGAGGGTAGAGAGCTCAATCTTGTTCTGAGCATCGTTCACGGCATTCTGACCCTGATACTGTTTATCGTGAGCGTGAACTATCTGCTGGGCTCGCTATACGACGATCGAAAAGAGCAGAGCATCCTGTTCTGGCGCTCGATGCCGGTCTCAGAGTGGGAGCTTGTGCTGTCTAAGCTCGTCACCGCGCTGGTGGTGGCCCCACTCATTATGATCGCGGTCTCTTTACTGCTGCAGCTCATCTATGTGGTGTTGATGATGGCGCTGGTCTACCGCATGGATCTCGACCCCTTTGAGGTTGTGCTGCAGACTATCGACTTCCAGCATGTGATGGTGGATCCCATCAGCGGTTGGGCTCTCACTGCCCTGTTGGTGGCCCCGGCCTACGCCTGGTTGTTGTGTGCATCTGCACTGGCCAAGCGATCTCCGCTGTTGGTGGCGTTTGCACCTATCATCGCGCTGGTGATGGCTGAGGGGTTGCTGCTCCGAAGCTCCTACGTGGCGGATGCGCTGTCCCGGCACGTGCCCGGAATCACCGAAGATAGTTCCTTAGGTTTTTATCCCTTCGGTCCTGACTGGTCCAGTATTAACCTGATGAGCATTGCCGCGGGACTGTTGTTTGCGACGATTGCAATAGCTGTGACCGTCTGGTTGAGAAAGTACCGCTGGGAAATCAGCTAAACTTTTGAAAAGAAATATAAATAGACTCCTAAAGTCGATTCTAGATTTGCGCTCAGCAATGCTGCCTGGGCGCGAATCTGGTGCTTGGAGGTCGATCAATTTGCAGCGCTCCAAATAGAGCCCATTACGCAGGATTAGCGGTCGCGGGGTTTGACGACGCTCTGAACGCGGGTCGCCAGAACCCCACGAGTACCGCGCGCGAGCGGCGTGAACGCGCTTCGCCAGACTCGAAAAAGACTGCAGCCGAGCAAGAACATACGACCTAGCCTTCAGCTTTGGCTATCAGTGATGGCCTGCACCGATGGCCTTACGATTGAGGCCAAGTGGCCACTCGTTTCTGGTTGTGCCGCCGAAAAAGGAAGGGCCTTCGAGCATGACGGCCCCGCCTTATATATTTCTCTAGTGAATTACGTTAATTAAGTACATCCATTTGGATTATATAGGTCGTCTCCTTACACTTTTGCCGTTCTAGTGAGTGGGCCCACTGGCTCATTCACTCGGCCGATGCAGCTAAGAGCCCGTCAGAGTGCACGCCAGGGTGAGTTACGCGGCGTGTTTTTACGAATTCTTCGCCGCATCGCGTTAGCTCAAAATTTCGCAAAGCTCCGGCTGCGGGCCTGTTTCACAAAGATGGGCCATAACCATCACAGCTGGCATTGCCTTCGGGCACACTGCTCAGCACAAAGCGCGAGCTTTCTCGGCAACAAGAGCTATGCAACAAGAGCTTAGCGAACACTGGATTAAGGGTCACACAGGTATTTGAAATGAGTTACCAAGAGGAAATTCAAGCCGCCGCCGATATCATTGGCCGTAACGGTGATAGTTGGAAAGACATCAGCCCCGAGTACACCGCCCGCATGCGATTGCAGAATCGCTTTCAGTCCGGGGTGGACATTGCGCGATATACGGCCGGGATCATGCGCAGCGATATGGCTGCCTACGATGCGGATACTTCTCTCTATACCCAGTCACTGGGCTGTTGGCATGGCTTTATCGGTCAGCAGAAGCTGATCGCCATTAAGAAGCACTTTGGCGACACCGGCCGTCGGTACCTGTATCTGTCGGGCTGGATGATCGCTGCGCTGCGCAGCGAGTTTGGACCGCTGCCCGATCAATCGATGCACGAAAAGACTTCCGTTCCCGCGCTGATTGAAGAGTTGTACACCTTTCTGCGACAGGCGGACGCCCGGGAGCTGGGCGGTCTGTTCCGTGAACTCGATGCGGCTCGCGAGAAGGGCGACGAGGTCCTGGCCAAGTCTATCGAGAACAAAATCGATGCTTTCCAAACCCATGTGGTTCCGATTATTGCCGACATCGATGCGGGTTTCGGCAATGAAGAGGCGACCTATCTTCTGGCCAAGAAGATGATCGAAGCCGGCGCTTGCGCGATTCAGATCGAGAACCAGGTTTCAGATGAAAAGCAGTGCGGGCATCAGGACGGCAAGGTGACGGTACCCCATGAAGATTTTGTCGCCAAGATTCGAGCTGTTCGCTACGCCTTCCTGGAGCTCGGTGTGCCTGACGGCATCATCGTCGCGCGAACCGACTCTCTCGGCGCTGGCCTCACCAAGCAGATTGCGGTGACCCATCAGCCAGGTGATATCGGAGATCAGTACAACAGCTTCCTGGATTGCGATGAAATCGAGGCCGCTGATCTGCAGAACGGAGATGTGGTTCTTAACCGCGGCGGCAAACTGCTGCGTCCGAAGCGTCTTCCGTCAAATCTCTACCGCTTCCGAGCGGGCACGGGGGAAGACCGCGTCGTGCTTGATTGCATCACGTCTCTCCAAAATGGAGCCGACCTGCTGTGGATTGAGACTGAAAAACCCCACGTCGGTCAGATTGCTGGAATGGTGAACCGCGTTCGCGAGGTCGTTCCCGGCGCTAAGCTGGTTTACAACAATTCTCCGAGCTTCAACTGGACCCTGAGCTTCCGACAGCAGGTGTTCGATAAGTGGAGCGAGGAGGGTAAAGACGTTTCAGCTTATCAGCGGGATCAGCTTATGGGTGCGGGCTACGATGGCACGGATCTGGCCTCCGAAGCCGATGAGATGATCCGGACGTTCCAGGCCGATGCTTCTCGTGAAGCCGGGATCTTCCATCATCTCATCACGTTGCCGACCTACCACACGGCAGCCCTGTCTACGGATAACCTGGCTAAAGAGTACTTTGGCGACGCCGGTATGCTGGGTTACGTCAAAGGCGTCCAGCGCAAGGAGATTCGTGAGGGCATCGCCTGCGTCAAGCACCAGAATATGGCCGGCTCTGATATGGGTGATGATCACAAAGAGTACTTCTCAGGTGATGCGGCACTGAAGGCCGCTGGTAAAGCCACCACCATGAACCAGTTTGGCTAAATCCCTGAATAACCCGGTTCAATAGATCCGGATATTGGTCAACTCGAGCCCGAACATCGGAAGCTGTTCGGGCTTTTTTTGCCTGCTTGAAGTCCGTTGCACTTTGAAAGACACGTAACGTTCCCGTATTTATCGGCGAATGCTACCGTGTAATCAACCGACACCTTACTGGCCTCGCCACATAGGCAGCTCAGCAGAGAGCGACTATGATCGCCCGCTGCGTCTGTCGCCGCGCAATGAGATTCCTACGCGAGTGACACTGGGCCCAGGCCGCCAGTTCCAGTTCGAGGTGATGAACTTTGCAGCTGACAATCATTGCCGACACGCACGGAGATCACGAGGCGCTCGGTAGCATGAGTGGCGAAGTGCTTATCCACTGCGGGGACGTACTCAATCTGTTCAATGAGCCGTGGAATGATCTTGTCCTTGAGCGAATCGATGCGTGGTTCGGTCGCCAGGAGTTTGATCTGATTCTCTGTATCGGCGGCAATCATGATGTGGAGCTGCAACGACTGTCGGCCAGTGGCCATAAACCGTTTGAAAATGCACATTATCTTGAAGGCGAGGAGTACACCTTCGAAGGTGTGAAGTTCTTTGGCGCGCCCTGGGTGCCTCATCTGCAGGGGCACGCGTTCTTCGTCGAGGATGACTCACTCGCTGAAAAATGGGAGCACATCCCGGGCGATGTGGACGTGCTGATCACCCATACGCCACCCTACGGAATCATGGATACGTCATCGGCCGGCCTCGTGCTTGGATGTCCGCACCTGAGCCGCAAACTCGCGCAGCTCAACCCCGGGGTGCATTGCTTCGGTCATGTGCACAAAGGCTCGGGCGTAGAGAAGCGCGATAACACAACTTTCATCAACGCAGCGCTCGTAAATCGAGACTACAAAGTCTGTCGACGACCCTTTGTTGTTGAGATCTGAAGCGTGGCTGATAGGCGAGTTTCTGAACCTGTGAGCTCAGGGCCGAATCGGATTCGGCTACTGTCACCCCATTGATCCACAGCTTCCCACCCATCGCCGATGAGCAAAGTCGCGTATTGATTCTCGGAACTATGCCCGGGGAGGCGTCGCTTGCGAAAAACCAGTACTACGCCCATGCGCGCAATCAGTTCTGGCCCATCATGGGGCAGCTGTTTGATTTTTCTCCGACGCTTCCCTACGACGAGCGCTGCGAAAGACTGCTACAACATCACGTCGGAGTTTGGGACGTGCTGCGCTGCTGCAGTCGGGAGGGAAGTCTGGATTCGGCCATCGAAACTGGATCGATAGTGGCCAACGATTTTGGCGCGTTCTTCGCGCGTAGCAACGATATTACGCAGATTTTCTTCAACGGTGGAAACGCTCAGCGCCTCTATACCCGGCACGTGCTGCCGGGACTGCCGCCGCCACTGAGCGACTTGAGCATCCATCGCCTGCCGTCAACCAGTCCCGCTTATGCGGCTATGGCCCCTGAAGAAAAGCTGAGGCACTGGAGAAAACTCATCGACATTGAATCAGGCAGTTTGTGTCTGAACTGACGAGTGGATTCGAGCCGCAATCGGATTCTTTGACCGGGTTGATACCACTTTGACGCGCTGCATGGTTTGGCTGTTGTTGGTGACAGCGCTTACAGGATGCGGAGACCCTATTGGGGCAGACTGTGATTTCTCGGGCAGCGGTTTTACCGCCAGCGATAACTGCCGCTATCGATGCCTGGAACACCGAACAATCGGTTGTCCCGACGGTACGAGCCTCAGTGGGCCTGAAATCTGCAGTGGTTCGCCGCAGTGTGAGCCCGGAACCTGCCCTGCTGGGCAGGCTTGCTATCACATCGCAGACCCTTTCGATAAGGAGAGTTATTGCGTGCCTTCCGAACTCTGCGGATCACTGTCAACTGAGGAGATCTCCCTCTGGGAATTGAGCAGTAAGGTCAGGTCTGAGCAGCTCATTGCCGAGTGGCAGGCAAAAAAGCAACCGCTCAAGCAAACCCATTCGGCAGATGAACCTGCTGCGCAAAGGGATTGATCTCCTGCGCGTCCGCAAACACCGATTGCACGTCAGCACTCGACTCGGCCAGGTAAATCAGCTTGATGTTGGGTCCCGCGTCCATTGTGGCGAAGGCCTTCAGACCTTCTGCCCGCGCGCGGCCCAGCGTATCCAGGGCTTGCCAGGAGTGAGCATTTAGATACCGAAGGGCAGGGCGAGCGGCGAGCATCGTCGCATGCATCGCGAGCGCGTTCGCCTCACAAAGTGGCCCTAGCCGTGCCATATCCTGGTCCTTAACAGCCGTCTCGATAGCGTTACAGTCGTTCTCGGCTTGCTGAGGCCATGCGGCATAGAGCGGGCTGGTTCCCACCGTATGGTTCATTCCATCCCGGGACGACTGCGCCTTGGGTCCTGTGTCGATCGGCAGAACCGCGATGCGAAAGTCGTCCCAGCGATCCCTGAGTGGTACACCATGCGAATCCAGGCCATCATCGCGATTCCCCCGGTGCCAACGGACAAAGCCGTGCCATATTGATCGGGTGGCGCTTCCGCTCCCCAGTCGAGCGCACAGGCTCTGCTGCTCTTTTGTGAGTTGCAAACTCAAGGCGCTGTTCAATGCACTTATGAGCGCGGCAAAGCCGGATGCGGATGATGCAAGACCAGCGGCTGTTGGTACGGTGTTTCGCGTTTCGATCCGAAGCGGCAGGTGCTTGTCGCCACGAAACAATCCAACGAAATTCAGCACCTGTTCGGCGAAGTGATCGGTAGCCTGGAGCTCTTCTCCGTTCAGCAAAACGACATCGTCGTCAGCACCCGGAGCAACGTGGGTATGGGACCCAAGTTCGCCGAGGGAGACTGAGAAAGAGGAGTTTTTCGGCAGGTTTAACTCAAGGTCGCGCTTGCCCCAGTACTTTGCCAGAGCAATGTTGCTGGGCGCGTAGGCGTTTGCTTCCACCACTTCATCCGCTGCTTTTGCGCCAATTGCCTGAATCATTCGTTTCACCGAATCAACCATCGGCTTGCTCCAACGAGAGCGAAACGCCCTGTCTGGCAATGCCTGCCTGCGTAAAACCTTCGGGCACTTCACCCAGAGCCAGGACACAGTCCCCAAGGCCAGATCCGGAGATCTTTGCAGCCAGCGTGCCGGCCTGTGTGCGTGCCGTCGCTACGATTTGATCGAGGGTTGGATCTGATACTCCCAGATCGACCATCAAAGCCTGATACCGATTGAGTCCGTCACCAAAATCCTTCCAGCTTTCTGACTGCGCATAATCAATTGTCTCTTGAGCAAGAGCGCTCATTGCTTCGTAGATCAGGTCGTAGCGTTCTCTATCGGCCTCTCGGAATCCGGCTACCAACGCCAGCACCTCAGAAGTCGGAGTCTTGTAACCGCTGTAGCGCAGGCTTAACTCAGGAGGAGAGGGGAGCGCTTCGACAGAGGCGAGTCCTGCGGGTGTCTTCGCCGAAGAAGAGTTATTGCTGTTGGGTATGTAACTCACCATACCGCCCCACAAACTGGCTGCCAGATCGGCACCGCTACCTCGCCCCTGGATCGTCCGTATCAGCTCCAGGCCTTCCCGATGCATACTCTCTAACGGCAGCGAGGCCGCTTCGATGTTCGCGTGACAGAGTCCTTCCATCGCCGCGGCAACAGCGGCTGCAACAGCCGCCGACGATCCGAGCCCCAGGGTGCTGTCTATCTCAGAATGAATATGCAAGCAGACACCCCCGGGCAGTACGGCCGCGTAGCGTTTTACCGTTCCTTGAACAAAGCGGAGTGGACCGGTAGGCGTGAGATCGGCAAGCGGGATGCGGGCGCGGGGCGTGATCTGGGATTGGATTTCTAAAACGCTGTCTTCGATTAGCCGGGCATTAACCGTGACCCGCTGTTCGATTGCCGCGACAATCGCCGGATGGCCGTGAACCACTGCGTGCTCTCCGGTGATCATGATTGATCCCGGAGCCGACGCCGTGCAGGAATACATGGGCCCGGAGGTTCAGGAACGCTTGCGCTTAGACCGGTTCGACGGCCCCCGGTGTTGCGGCTGCAGGTAGCGCCTGCGGGGCGGGGCGCAGATGGGCTCCCTGGGATGCGATACGCAGCTGTTCCCAGCGAAGATCCGGGTGTTTGCCCATGAGAGACTCCATAGCAGCATCATCGGGCATGTGAACCAGAATGATTCCGGCGTTATCTCCCCGAACGGATCCCGCCCCCGAGACCTTGGCAGCGCCTCCGTGACGTTCTATTTCATCGATGAAGCGCTGAGCGGCCGCTGGCACAATTCCGATTCGTGTCAGTAGCTGGTGATTCTCCCGAATGATGTCGCGGGCATCGCTGTTCAAGCCGAGGCTTTTTTCAAACGCATTGGTGCACTGCTCGAAGGCTTGCCAGAGCTGCGCGTCCTCACCGTAATTGTTGCGAACGGCCGCAACACATTCGCCGGTCGACGACGTAGGGATGCCATGCAGCACCCAGTACCACCCGCCGCCGGTGCGCAGCGAGTGCATGGGGTCGAGCGACGGATGCTCAAGTTCATCCTCCTGAACACGATTCACTCCGCCATACACAACAGCGGCCGCGTCGATGGCGCTGCCCTTACCATGCTGCAAGCGCTCGCAAAAACGGACGCGATCAAAGCGCTCAGCCAGTGTCTGCGGCATATTCAGCATGTGCTCATACAGCACAAGTGTCGCTGCAATGATTGCGGCCGACGAACCCATACCGGCACCCATGGGCAGTGCGGTTCGGCTGTTCAGTTGGCCGGGAACCGGCAGCTTGCGTGTCTGGCTCACGCCCGGCAGCGGCAGAATGTGCATCAGAAAGACTATGGTGTAGACCGCGAGATCATCGGGTCGCTGCAGAATCTTCTGGACGGGCAGATCCCCGCGAACAAACTGATCGAAGCGGCGGTCAAGCCCGGCTTTAAACGTTTTCAGGAGTTCCAGTGGATAGAACTGGCCATGTGACAGATTGTCGAAGGCGGTGCGAACCCCCTCGGTCTTGTGCATGGGTGTAAACGTAAGTTCCGTGTGTCGGTCGACGGCCACGGCGACTGCTGGCGCGCCATACACGACGGAGTGCTCCCCGGAAAGGATGACCTTACCCGGCGCGACCGCCGTATCCCGAATCTTCTTTGCGCTGTCGTTCTGCACGCTGCTTTGCTCTGTGACTGTCATAGGCTTGTCAGGGTTTACGTCTCTCCGGACCGCTTATGCGCTTACGCCGTTGATGTCCTGAACGGTCTCCTCGGAGCCGGCTCGTGACAAAACCGGATTGGCATCCTCCGTGGCCTGAGTGTCGGGATTAACATGCGATTTAAGCCCAAGGCTCTCCACCAGCTTATTGTCGCTTGCCTTGACGCCAATTTCACCCTCGCTGGCACGCCCAGCATCCTGCTCGCAGTCTTGTTCGCCGCCCACTCCATTGCGTTCGTTAGCGTAATGCCGTTTGTGCTCATCGATTTTGGTCAGTTTGAATTGCCCGCGAGCGCAAGGGCCTCGGTCGCGGTCAATGACAAAGGTACTTCCGTCCTGTGGATCTGGAGCGAACCAAAGGTGTCGGTACGCCTCGTAGCTCAGCGGATTCCGTTCCGCCAGCACCGCCTTGTGGTGCTCGGTCAGCAGGTGCTCGCGGTAGCCTGGCTGTACAACCCCCGAAAAGAACTCGGCAACCGCGCCTGATCCATAGCTGAACAACCCGACGGGTTCCCCGCTGAGGTCTTCTTCGCAACACTCAAGCATTGAGATCACACTCAGGTAGAGCGACGCTGCGTAGCAGTTGCCAATTTGGCGGGCGTAGGTGAGGCCAGACTCGAGTTTGTCGGATTCGGCCGCTAGCCCATTCAGCTTGGCCAATTGCTGGTGTGCTTTGCTGCCCATGCGAGTGAAGGGAATGTGATAGCAGAACTGCTTGAGCTCGGCATACTCGCGGCCATCGTTTGCCTGGTAGTCCTCCCAGGCGTGGGCCAGTGCGTAGGTGTACTTTAGCGTGGAGTATTTACCATCGACCAGCGGCGTCTTGCGGTAATTCGGGCGCCAGAAATCCATGACATCTTCGGTGAAGCAACCGGTCGCTGCCTCAATCTCGAGCACGCGCGGGTTGGCGCTCACCAGCATAGCGACGGCACCGCTACCTTGGGTGGCCTCGGCTGCACTATCGAGGTCATACCGGGAGATATCGGACGCGACGATCAGGACCTTTCTATCGGGTTTGCGTGCGATGTGGCCGCACGCCAGCTGGAGTGCCGCGGTAGCGCTGTAACAGGCCTGCTTAAGCTCGACATTGCGGCAATTTTGCGGCAGCCCAAGAAGTCGATGCACATACACACCCGCCGCTTTGGATTGATCGATACCCGACTCGGTGGCGAAAAGCAGCGTGTCGATGCCTTCCGTCCCGCACTTTTCAATGACTGGTTTCGCCGCTTCTGCGGCCAGCGTTACGACATCTTCATCGTGAGCTGGCACCGCGATTTTCTCCTGCCCGAGACCCTGGAAGTACTTCTCGGGGTCGATGTTTTGATGATTGGCCAGTGTCTCCAAAGAGAGATACTGGTTCGGGACGTAAAAACTGAGGCAATCAATTCCAATTTTCATAGGGTTCACCCTTCTTCTTTGAAGTCACCCGTGCCGGGGCTCAAGTGCCCAACAGCAAAGATTCATTCGCGATTAACTCATCGCAGTTCCTGCATCCCAACAGAAACATAGCGGTTCTAAATTCGCGTTTGAGTTTTTGAATGCTTGCTACAACAGTCTCTGTCGAAACCCGAGCTGCAGCCAGGAAGGGCGCAGCAATTCCGCTGATCTGCGCCCCCAAAACAAGCGCTTTCGCCATGTCGATGCCACTGCGCATACCGCCGCTGGCGATCAACGTGCTGGGCTCGGGATGTCGTTTCAATTCCGCCGCCGCCTGACGCAGCGCTTCGACAGTCGTGAGTCCCCAGTCCTGAAACAAAAGCCCGATATCGTCATCTTCTTCGCGGCGGCGATGGTATTCGATTCGGCTCCAGCTGGTACCGCCACGGCCGGCTACGTCGAAGTGCCGGACCCCGGCATTCCACCCCAGAGCAATGTCTGCCGCCGACAAGCCCGAGCCCACTTCTTTCAACAAAACGGGCACATTCAGCTCATAGGTGAGTGTCGCGATCCGATCTGCAAGACCACCAAACTTGAGATCGCCCTCAGGTTGTACGGCTTCCTGGAGCGGATTCAGATGCAGGTATAGCGCATCGGCCTCGAGAGCATCGATGGCTGTTTGACACTCAGCCAGGCCAAACCCGTGATTGAGCTGGACTGCGCCAAGATTCGAGATCAAAGGTATCGTCGGGCAGTACTTTCTGAGGTCGAAGCTCCCCGCGGCTGCCGGATTGGCGATCATGACCCGCTGCGATCCCACCGCCATAGCGACCCCACACTCCTCGGCCGCCTCGGCGAGCCGTCGATTGATGATCTTGATCTCTTCGTCTTCACCACCGGTCATAGACGAAATGAGAAGAGGAAACTGAAGCTTCTTATCGAGGAAAGCAGTCTCGGTATCGATCTCGTCGAAGTCAATCTCCGGGAGGGCGCGATGGGTTAAGCGAACTCTCTCGAACCCACTCGCATGACGCTCGATACCCGCATCGTCCGCGATAGCCCGCAGATGATCCAGCTTGCGGGTGTTAATCTGGTCGTTCACTGGCGTTCCATTTTGAAGTGGGTGCGCATTAATTCTCCGGGATTGGTCTGCGCTGCCAGCAGCGATAGCTCACCGCAGAGCACGGTCGCCGCACAAAGCGCCGCCAGCCGACGGGCGTTGGCGCCTGTCTCTCGTTCTTCGCGACAACCCATTTTTTCCAGCGTTTCGTTGATGACGTCCAGACCTTTTCCGTTCCCCACCGTGCCCACGATCAGATTGGGCAGAGTGCAGGAAAAATACAAAAGATCGGAGCGCACTTCGCAGTGCACGATGCCCTGGGAGGCTTCGATTATGTTGGCGGCGTCCTGGCCCGTGGCCAGGTAAAAGCCGAGCAACATATTAGCAAAATGAGCGTTGGCGCTGCGCAGGCTCCCCGCAATATTTCCGCCGATGAGGTTCTTCTCTATGTTGAGGCGGAGCATCTCCTCTGGCGTGGTGCGTAACGCTGAGCTGCACAGGTCTCGTGGAATCTCGATCTCGGCGATCACATACTTCCCGCGCCCCAGAATGCTGTTGACGGCACTGACCTTCTTATCAGTACAGAAATTCCCGGAGATCGTTGAGTATTCGAGATCCGGATACTCATTAAGTAGCCAGGCCTGCAGGGCATCGGCGGCGCCGGTGACCATGTTGTGCCCCGAAGCGTCTCCGGTGACGCATTCAAAGCGCAAAAAGAGAAGGTTGCCAACCAGCTGGCGGTTTAACTTGATGAGGCGGGTAAAGCGGCTGGTCGATGCCACCACGGCTTCGAGCTCATCCTGCCTGCTCGAGATCGACTGCCAGGCGTCCACTGCTGCCTGTGCATGCTTCGCGCGCAATGCGATCGAGCGGCTCATACGTTCGTCGACGAGCGTACAGCGGATACCGTCACACATACGGGAAACCTTGGCGCCGCGTCCCGTAGAAGGCCATAGTGGGCTTTCGTAGGTGGCCATCGGAACACTGACTTCTTCATTGACAACGTCGCCGATGAGCTTGATTGGTCCAATCCATTGGGTAGGTACCGGCGTCATGTATTCGCCGGCACTTCTCAACTTCTGCCCCGCCATCCAGTTCCCCTGTTCCCCTACCTCGCTGTCACTCGATTTAGTGCTATTGGCAGTAGCGCTTTTCGAGTCTCCCGACGGAAGTCGCTTAACGGTGTTCCCGAGCGAGGTGACGTGAGGCGTTGACTTATGTGTCAACTTTATTGTCATGATAGTATGTAAAGCTAAGTTTACAACTTTTTGCCGTGGAGGTGGGCATAAAAAAACGCTAGGTCCAACGCCGCCCCTTTCGCGACGGGTGCCGATGGCAATCTCTTCAGCGGCAAGCTGTCAGCGGTATGGCCAAACGTTGTCAATGGGCTTTGTTAAGACACTTTTAGATTAAGCAAGCAGAAGTTTCGGGCTACCTTAGCTGCTGATCATCTCGGAACGTCGAATAACAAGATGCGATTGGAGCCGCGAAAATCCTTTTCTCACAGTCGGTTCGCTATCGGGTGTGTCACTCGGTGTGGTAATACAGTAGCTTGGAAGAATCAGGAAGCAGTGCGGTGAAAGCCGATTGTAAGAGCGGTAGTTAGGAAGTTATGAAAGAGCAAGACGTGTTGCGCCGTTGTTTTGTGGTGGTGCTGATACTGTTTTTGATTTGTAGCGTGGTCGTGCTCACGCTAGACCTGCAACTGCGAAACGAGATAACCCCCGAAGGCATCGTGGCCTTTGAATTCTGCGGTTTTACAGCGACCTGCTCGGACGCATTGCGCGCATGGTCTGAAGTGCAGGTTCGTACTCTCATTCTGCTGCTCGGCATCGATTATCTCTATCTCTTTTTATACCCGGCTGCGCTGGTGCTGGCGATTGCACTGCTGCGGCGAAAGCTAAACGAATACAGTCAACCCATTAGCCCTTCATTGCTCGTGCTCGGGGCGGGTATCTCCGCCGCAGACGCCATTGAGAATGTGGGTTCTCTGAGCATGATTTTCTACGGGGATGCGTCGTTTCCTGCGCTTCTGTCCGCCGTGTGTGCGACGATGAAGTTCCTGCTGCTGGGCGTCGGCTTTCTGTGGCTCGTACTGCTTCTTTTACGTCTTCGTGCCCTGCGTTAAGTTTCCGTACGGGTGGGGCTAGCCGTCTGAAACGCCAGACCTGATGCCCCTCAGGCGTTGGAGACCGGTCACGACCGGACTGCATTTCACAAGAGGAACAAGAGCATGCGCTGGGACCAAATAGATCAGCAGGTGTGCTCAGTTGCGAGAGCACTTTCGGTTGTCGGGGAGCGCTGGACACTCCTCATACTCCGAGACGCGTTTCTGGGTGTACGTCGGTTCGAGCGCTTCCAGGAGAGCCTTGGCATAACGCGTCATCGCCTGTCGGAACGTCTGGGCAAGCTGGTTGAGCAAGGCGTACTCACTCGCGTGCGGTATTGCGAGAAACCGGTCCGTTACGAATATCGCCTCACACGGAAGGGCCTTGCTCTGTACCCGGTGCTCATGACTCTGGGACGCTGGGGTGATGAGTGGATGGATCGGGGTGAGGGGCCTCCGATAGAGTATTTCCATCAGTCCTGCGGTAAGAAATTTCTCCCAGAGCTCACCTGCAGCGAATGCGGAGAAGTCTTACGACCGCACCAGGTCACGGCCATGGTTGGTCCAGCGCTTGCGCATCATGTCCGGGATGTGCGCGTAGGCGAGACGTCTATCCCCTCCTTTCCGGTACTCGATGTAGAGCCTGAACAAGGAACTGGCTGAATGGTTTTGCCGGTGAAACGTCTCTTCCGTTAGACGGTAACAGTCGTCTCGCCTGGATAAACAATGGGGATCTGAGGTCAAGGGCATGGCAATCCAACGACGACTCGTGTTCTGCCTGGTCCCCTCGCCGCTACCGGATTTGCTGTGACAAATTCCCACGGCTCTGTGACTCGTTGTGTCCCTACTTCGCAGTAGAATCCGGCGCTAAGACTGGCCTCGCACCGCAAGACCTGGACAGTCATGTCCGGGGCAGACAACTAAAAACACACGGAGCCCGCAATGCATACTTATCAGACTACTCAGAGTTCAGTGCGTTTCAAACCTTCAGCACTGGCTTTGGCACTCGCGGCCGTCGTACCGGCTTACCTACCCGTTAGCGCTCATGCTCAGCTGGAGGAGGTGCTGGTAACCGCAACCAAGCGCACGTCCTCTGTGCAGGACCTGCCGTTTTCGATCAACGCGCAGACGGCCGAAGAGATCGAGCGCAATAACGCGTTCACCCTGGAAGATGTAGCACGAAACGTGGCGGGGCTTGCTATACAAAACTTAGGCCCGGGACAAAGCCAGGTATCAATCCGGGGTGTGTCTGCGGGCCAGATCGTGCGCGATCAGCCCGGCGTGAAAGAGCAGGTGGGCGTTTATCTCGATGAAACTCTGATATCGCTATCGCTGTTTACACCCGACCTTGATCTTTACGACCTGCAGCGACTTGAAACTCTTCGGGGGCCGCAAGGCACACTATTTGGCTCTGGTTCGGTGGGCGGAACCATTCGTTTTATCACCCAGCAGCCAGACTTTGACGCCGTCAGCGGCTCGATTGAAGCCAATGCCAACATTCTTACCGATGGCAACGAGGGCGGACATCTAAAAGGACATATCAATGTTCCGGTTAGTGACAAGGTCGCGATCCGGGCGGTCGGCTACGCGACAGAGTATGCAGGATTTATCGACGCGCTGAGTGAGAACGGACAGGTCGCCGAAGACATTAATACCGGGAATCGCTACGGAGGTCGTTTCGCCCTGACTTGGCAGCCGACACCGAATATGACCATCACGCCACGGGTTGTTTACCAGGAGATCGAATACGATGGGTTCAACCGTCAGGAGGAGTTCAATCTGTTTGCGAATCCCTTCACGACGACGCGACCAGCGATCCAGCTCGGTGAGCGCGAACAGTACCTGTTGCTCAACGAGGAGTTCACTGACGAAACGCTGATCGCAGATCTTGTAATGAACTGGGACCTGGATAACTTTACCCTCACTTACGCCGGCAGCTACACCGAGCGCGAGATTCTGGTAAGTCGTGATGCGAGTGCGCTGACCGGCTCGGTAAGCGTCGATCTCGGATTCCCGGAAGATCAGGTCCTGCGTCCTTCGAATCTGCGTGACACGACGGATCTGGAGCAGGAAACGAACGAGCTGCGAATTGCATCAAACGGAGACGGTCCACTCTACTGGGTGGCGGGTGTCTTCTACTCCGAGCTCGACCGAGACTATGCGCAGTTTCTACCCACACCGGGATACGATCTGGTCGTTGACTCCGTGCTGGGAGCGGGTACATCGGCCGGCGTTGCCAATGGGTTTCCCGCCGATTCACCATTTAACTCCAGTTTGCCGTACGACCTGACACAGGTCGCCATCTTCGGTGAGGCGACGTATGCCGTGACTGAACGACTGGATCTGACCTTTGGCGGACGCTGGTACCGTTTTGAGGAAGAGCGCGACTTCGTCAGCGGTGGGCTGTTCTCCAACGGTGATAATCAGACGGATCGCACTGAGTCGGAAGGGTTCAACCCTCGAATCATGGCGAGCTATGACCTGAGTGATGACATGACTGTTAACGCGCAAGCCTCCCAGGGCTTTCGTCTGGGCGGTGTGAATGACCCTCTCAACCGAGGGCTGTGTAATGAAAGCGACATCGTGACGTTCGGCGGATTTCAGGATTACGACGACGAGACCATGTGGAACTACGAGTTGGGCTTTAAATCCCAGTTCAGCTGGCTTCAGTTTAATGCCGCGGTGTTCTACACCGAAATCGAAGACCTGCAGGTAACACTGGATGCCGGGTCCTGCTCATCTCGGATTTCCTTTAACGTCGAGGACGCCTCCACTATTGGTGCGGAGTGGGAAGTGGTGGCGTATCCGACTGAGAACATACTGCTGACCTTTAATGGCAGCGTGCTCGAAGCGGAGTTCGATTCCACGGTGCGTGATGGTGATGGCGCCGTTCTCGGCGGAGTCGAAAAAGGTAACCGCCTGGCGTCCGTACCTGAGCTTCAGTTCTCGGCGTCGGCCACCTATACCTTTGATGAGGGCCTGTTCGGCTCCGACTCTGCTTACATCAATGCCATGCTGCAGTACATTGGCGACCGCTTCACGCAGCCAAGTGATCAGGTACCGGGCGCTGGCGTGTTCACGTCCAACCTTGCGTTTGGTGGCGCTACCGGTACTGAGGTCACATCGCTCGACCTGGAGCTGCCGGCTTACGAGCTGGTGAACTTAAGCGCTGGCGCGACCTGGGGAACCTGGGATGCGGTGTTGTACATCAACAACCTGCTCGACGAGAACGCGCTGCTGTCGTTTGACCGCGAGCGAGGCGGGCGCGCGCGGCTGGGTTATCGCGTCAATCAGCCACGCAGCTTTGGGGTGACGGTACGCAAGCAGTTTTAGCGTCCGGCTAGATTAAAGCCCGGCTGCCCCAAAACAGCCGGTTTTTTTTGGCTGGCGCGCAGTTGCCGCTCGCTCCAATCCTGCCGTTCACACAGTAAACTCAGTGTTTTAGCTACTCTGCACAGGTTCTGGGAGACTCTGCATTTGGCTGCACCAAAGATTGGCCTCGTGCCGCAAATCATTCTGGGAGTCATCGTCGGCACGATTGTGGCTCTGGTCGCGCCTGAACTCGCGATTACTCTGGGTATTCTCGGGCAACTGTTCGTGGCCATGCTTAAAGCGGTTGCACCGATGCTGGTGCTGGTGCTGGTCATGACGGCCGTCGCTACCCAATCTTGGGACGCTCAGGATTCGGGGCGCATAGCACTGACTTTGGGGTTGTATCTATGCGGTACGATTGCCGCCGCTGCGGTGGCTGTGCTCATGTCTGCGGCGTTTCCGCAAACGATAGCGCTCGCAAGCGTCGCCGAGGGCGCTCCGCCAGACGCCGTGGGAGAGGTGCTGCGCACTGTCCTGTTTAAGCTCGTAGATAACCCCATCCGGGCTTTGGTCGACGCCAACTTCCTGGGATGCCTGACCTGGGCCATTTTGCTGGGTACGGGTTTTCGCAAAGCGTCTGATTCCTTCAAAGATGGGTTACGCACCATCTCTGAGGCCATAACCGGAATCGTGCGTCTGGTGATCAGGCTTGCTCCCGTAGGCATCTTTGGTTTGGTGGCGCAGACGGTTGCCACTGTGGGTATCGACGCACTGGCTGACTACGCGAGCTTAACGGGTGTGCTTGTCGCCTCCATGCTCGTAGTCGCACTGCTGGTGAATCCGCTGCTACTTGGTCTGCTCACTGGCCGCAACCCTTATCCGGTGGTGTTCCAGTGTCTGCAGGAGTCAGGCATCACCGCTTTCTTTACACGCAGTTCAGCCGCCAACATTCCAGTGAATCTGGCGCTAGCCCAGCGTTTGGGTATTCGCGAGGAACTGTACTCGGTGACCATTCCTATCGGCGCCACAGTGAACATGGCCGGTGCAGCGATCACAATCTCGACTTTGGCGCTCGCTGCAGCCAGTACTCTCGGTGTCGAGGTATCGATCGGCCAGGCGCTGGTGCTGTGCGTAGTTTCTGCCCTGGCAGCCTGTGGGGCATCCGGAGTGCCTTCCGGCAGTTTGCTACTCGTTCCTCTCGCCTGTGGCCTATTCGGCATACCGATCGACACTGCGATGCAGGTGGTTGCGGTCGGTTTTATCATTTCGGTAGTGCAGGACTCGGCTGAAACAGCGCTCAACTCGAGCACCGACGTCGTCTACAGCTACGCGGCCGATCGTGCACGCTGGGGAGTGGAGGCGTCGCAGGCTGAGCAGGCGCTGGGTGAACGGTAGCGATCTCCAGAATGAACCGGGGGCAGCGCGGTTACCGGTCGCTTCGTCGAGTGTCGTGATCAGCGCCGATGTTATTACACAGGTGCATGGGCTGCTGGGTCGAGAGCCTCGTGGCCTGCGCGCAATCGCGGTGTGTGACGATCAGGGTTGTCCAATGGTGATTCGAGTAGCCTCGCTGGTCGATGGCAAGCCTTTTCCCACCTTGTTTTGGCTTGTGGATCCAGCTCTCTCATTGCGCCTTGACCGCGAAGAGGCCGCTGGCCTGATTGCCGAGTTTCAGGCACTTGTCGATCAGACGGAGTCACTGCGTAGTCAAATGGTCGACGATCATCATCGCCACATTCGCTTGCGCGAGTCTTATTTGTCTGCGGCGGAAGAATCCCAACTCAAAACACGCGGACAGTGGCGGGCCCTCTCTGAGCGCGGAATAGGAGGCATCGGTAACTTCGATCGAATCCGATGTTTGCACACGTGGTACGCCGCGCATCTGGTTGAAGCAAACACCATAGGGCGCCTGATCGATGAGCGCTGGGGGCGCGATTCGTCGCAGGTCTAACCAGGCCCGGGTACAGCGGCTGGACGCGCTCTGGACATCGTGCAACCCAGCAGGGTCGCTCTTGCGTAGTTTCCGCATGAGTTTTCAACCAAAGAAGAATCCGAATCCCCAGGGTAAGGGCCTGGTGCCTGTGCTTGCCGATTGGGAATCCACACGGCCCCAGGAATTTCGTGATCGAACCTCAGCGGACCTGCTCTTCGATTGGTTCGTATCGGCCCTGGTACTCAGCGCGAAGTTCGCGTTTAAGCCCGTCGTCGGGCAGAGCTACTATCTTTACCTTCGCGATGACGATTGGAGTCTGTCGCTGATTGCGCCCACAGAGTGGAGCGAGCGGCGTTCAACCGAGTGTCTTGCACGCTGCGAACTGCAGCCGGATATGGCCTGGGCGATTAAGCCGGTAGAAGGTGTTACTCCTAACGCTACATTGATCGCCTCGCTTCGCGGGCGCCTGGAGGCCTTTCTGACCGAGCTGGATTCCGAGGCGCCACTCGAAGACGCACTGCCTGGGTATCGACGCGATATCCCCTATTACGCCCGCATGCTTGCCACGGCACTTGGACGGACTCTCAGATGCTCGGCGGAACTGCACCAATCCAAAGACCTGCTTGTCCAACCGGTGCGGCAGTTGCGCCTTGCAGCGCAGGGGCAGATTGAAGAGCGTCTTCTGTGCCTGGCTCGCGACTAATACACGCCCAGCACACGCCCAGCACGCAGCTTAAGAGTTTCAGCGACAGTGCAGTGATGAGAGCACGCCTTACTCGTGTGTGCTCGTAGATAGGTTTCTATCTGATCATCTCACTTCGCGGCTACGCGATACGTATCAGCCAATAAACTATCAATCGGTTCAAGCGGCCTTCCTCTTGGCCAGGCAGGCTAAAGCAGCCTCCGCAGCCTCCAGAGCCCCTTCGAGGTAACCACCATAGTGAGGCGCTACTTCAGTTCCAGCGAAGATCAGGCGCCCATGCTGTAAGCCACGCAGCGAGCTTGGCAGCCCGTAGGTAGGGTGTGCTTGTGCCATAGCGGCATCGAGGGGTGTTGCGGTGAGTGGATCAGTAGCCCAATCCTTGACGAACAGCGCCGTCGGCTCGGCGGCGTCCTCACCAAATAGGCGAACCAGCTGATCGACTGCCGCCTCTCTTAGTGCTTCTTTGTTCAGACGCGCTTGAGGTGCGATTCCAACAAACCCAAACAACGCACAAGGCCCTCCCGTTTTAGGGGAGGCATCATGAATCTCCACCATAGGCCCTCGCCGGCTCATCGCATCACCGGAGAGTCCAGAATCGCGCCAGAATGAGGATTGATAGACAGCGACAACCTTGGCTTGCCCCGCCATCCACGTAGGTACAGCGCGGAGGTATGCGTAGCTCGAAGCAGGAAGTTTGGGCGAAAACTCGATGTTTGCCGCGATGCGGGGAGGCATGGCGAGCACGACTTGATCGGAGCTCACCTCGCGACCGTCGCCCAGTATCGCGGCGCAGCGTTCTTTGCGAAACTCGAGCCGTTTCACGTGCGCATTTAGCATCTTCGATTGCGGCGAGATTCTCTGCTCCATAGCGTCAGTCAGCGCCGTGAAGCCGCTTTCGATTCGCCACGAGCCCTCCATCGATGAATAGCCGAGTCCGCGACGAACGTGCCCATGCTCATCTTCGTAGACCAGCTCACCCGTTGCGAACTGAGCGAATTTTGTCAATCCAAGCCGGCTGACCAGGCTTGCCATACGGGGCTGACCTGGCCAGAACCAGGCGGGACCTAAGTCGAATCGTGTTTCTCCTGCACAAGCAGTCTCCATGCGACCGCCGAATCGGTCTCGAGCGTCGATGAGGAGAAACTCTTGCGCCGAGGCCTGCAGGCCGTCGGCTACGGCCAGACCTGAGAGTCCACCACCGATTACCAGAGTCTTCATTCTTTAGCGGCCTTTCGTAGCAGGGCGCAGAGAGAGTTCTGGTGTCCGGTCTGGCTTTCGCTGGTGCGTGGACTGCCAGTTGAACTGCATCAGGGCTTTGGCGCACATCATCTGATTCTGATCGAGATCGTGGTGAGCCAAAATCTCATCTGATTTACTGCAGAAGAGTGCCGCGCGCGCCCGACGTTTCCATGAAGTGGCGATCAGAGAAGTCAATCGTCCCACTCCCTGAGATCCAGCTGTGCCAAGTGACCCGTCTTGAACCAGACTTTGGCGCCGTTGTTGCCCGCTGTGAATGTAAGCGCAGCTCCCTTAGGTGAACGGAGCCAATCCCAACGTTCAAGAGTATCGCTGTCGACAACAACCGATCCTTCGAGTACCAGAAGCTCGGTCCCATCGGTACTGTCAATCTTAAGCGTTGAATCGGGGTCGAGATGGCTATAGCGAACAGTCTCCCGCGAGTCCCGGTGGAGAAGGGCAGTCGCGACTCCCTGGACGGGCTCAGACAGTTCATCCGCCATGTTCTTCCTGAACTGATTGCGATCTAGTGGGTCAAACTGCCAGAGCTTCACGAAGATGATACAACCGGGTTCTGATCCGGGGGTATGAGCGGTGGTCGGCGGATTGCGGACGTAAGTACCCGTGGGAAAATCCCCGTGCTCATCCTGAAACACACCGTCGAGCACGATGAACTCTTCACCACCTGTGTGAGTGTGTTCCGAGAATTTGCTACCGGGTTCGTAGCGAACAATGGTCGTGGCTCTGGCTACCTCTCCTCCGATCCTGTCCAGCATACGCCGCTGTACGCCTGGCATAGGAGAGTCAGCCCAGTCCAGTTGCTCCGAATGCACAACAACACGCTTGTCAAAGTCAGCGTTTACCTTCATGGAGTTCCTCCTTGGAACCGCTCCTTGGAGCTAAGTCAATACCTATCGATAGATAGAGAATCGGACGCAATAAAAAGGGCCACTTAAGTCATAGCCTTGACGAGCTGACGCACGGCGTTGAGATGCTTGGCATCACCAATAGCCCGGTGCAACAAACCTGCACCCTCCAGGCTCGCCATGAGAAGTGCAGCGAACTGATGCGTTTTCAGGCCTTTGATCGCGTCGGAGCCGGCATCCTCAATAACGGTAATGAGCCAGGACTCGGTAGTAGCGAAGAAATCTCTAAGCAGTCTCTTGCTGGCATCGTTCAGAGTGTGTACATCAGCCGCTAGTGACCCACAGAGGCACATCTCCGAGTCGGCCGATACCTCTTCGAAAATCTCAATCAATGCAACCAAACGACGGCGTAGGGTGCGGTGTTCCCGTTGGATTCGCAGCAGTTCAGAGGAGAAGTCCTCGGAGTATCGGCGAACCACCGATTCGACAAGGTCTCCCTTGGTGGGGAAATGGTAGTGAACGCTTGACGACTTAACGTCGACGGTTTCTGCAAGTGTTCTGAAGCTTACGCTTGAAATACCGGAATGCTTGATCGCGTCAATTGCGACTTGTTCTAGCTCTGCTCGCTTGTCACCCATACCGGAAGGCCTATGAGAATTTTCAAGCAGTCTATCTATCTATAGGTAGGTATGCAACCGCCGAACTCGCGAGATTGCGTTGCGCGTTAGGCCTGCGTACACGACGAGGCGATGTTCAGAGTGTGTGCAGGCGCGGTTTTGGTAAGCTCCTGTTCGAGAAATTGCCTGGAACTACGAGCCCCCCAGGGGCAGTGTCACTGAAGTTGTTCCAAAATGAAGCTTCGCACATCCTTGAGCAGCTTCAGGCGGGCGTCTTCGTTTACGTACATCATATGGCCGCCGCCGTAGTACTCGTAATCAATTCGGTCAGCCGTTATTCCGTGCCGATTCAAGGTGAACTCGGCATCGAAGAAGGGCGTAATGAGGTCGTAGTAGCCCGACGCTACGAGCACACGCAGTGACGGACTGGCCTCCATTGCGGATACCAGGCGATGAGCGGTGTTAACCCAGTGCGGTTCCCAGCTGCTGTCCCGTCCATTCGGATTCCAGTTCCATTGATCACCCAGATCCGGATCGGCTGGTGCCAGGTAGGTACGATTCCAGTCAACCCCGAATTCACTCGCGATATGGGAAAGCAGGGCCGACTTAAAGGCTGTGCCGATGCTGTTGGCAGCTGCGTCAAAACTCGTTCGTGCGGTCAGGCCATCTACCGGGTCGCCGGTGTAGCGAGCGTCCAGCAGCCCGACGACTTTACCTTCATCGCGAAGCAGTTCTTTAGCAAAGCGAAATCCGCGCACGCGCAGATTGCTGCGCTCGATGTAGTCTTCGCTGAGTCCCGTAAGGCGGGCCAGTTCGCTGCGAACTCGCTCGCGCGACGCTTGATCTAGCCGGTTACCTCTGAACAGAGCGGGCAGGAGCTCTGCGGTCGCAAACTCCCGTGCCTGTTCGACCCACTCTTCGAGACTAGCATCACCCGCTTCGATCTTGCCGTGGTAGTAAGCCGTTGCGGCCATGGTTGGCACGTAGGTGACGAACGAAATCAGGTTGTCGGGTATATAGGGCGAAGAGCCCGCATAGTCGAGCGCCTGGGAAACAAATACGATCCCATTCACCGGCGTGTCGTAGTCATTAATCAGCACATCGGCCACGCCGGCTGCGCGTGTGGTACCAAAGCTTTCACCCAGCAAAAACACCGGCGAATTCCAACGCTTATTCTCGGTCATCCAGCGACGTATGAACGCCGCAATCGATTCAGCATCTTCGACCAGACCCCAGAACTCCTTGCCTTCGTGCTCGCCGAGAGCTCGGGAATATCCAGTACCGACCGGATCAACAAACACCAGATCCGTCACGTCGAGAATCGTCTCCGAGGCGTCGACGATAGGGTAGGGCGGGTTCCCAGCGTGGCTTGCGTCGCTGGGCACAACGACACGCCGGGGTCCAAAGGTTCCCATATGCAGCCAGCCCGATGCTGATCCCGGGCCCCCGTTCCAGATAAATGTCACTGGCCTTCCAGGCTCGGTATCGGCAACCAAGTAGTCGAAGGTAAAGATGCTGGCGCGAGGCTCTCCGTCCATATCGCGAAGATACGTTTCTCCCGCCCGGGCAACGTAGGTGAGACTTTCACCATTAAATGTGCGGCGATGTTCCATCACGAATTCCGTGGGCTCGGGTATGGCTTCTGCCACGGAATCATGCTCGTCTGCTGTGGCATAGGAGCAAAGCAAGAGAACGCCAAGGCAGCGCGTGAGCCAGTAGTCCAGCTGCCTGATCGTCCAAACCGGCTCGCTTTGATGCTCGAAAGATCTAGATGACGCGGATAAAAGCTTTGGCATGAGGTTTAACTCCGAGAGACACTAAGGGCTGAGAGCGCATGGCGCGCACGCATGAGCAGCAGACCGTGGGCGGCTAGCATAGCAACCGAATCAAGGAATGACAGAGAGAAAGTGTGGGTCGTTTGAAATACGTTGGTCCCTGCTGGTTTTGTACTGCGTGAGTATCAGCCCGAGAAAAATGCGAACAAAACACCTGAGACAGCGTTTGCTAATGCCGCTGAGAACGTGCCTGTGAAAACTCCTGAGAACAAGATGCTGCGCTCGATGCTTTGCGCTCTGTTCGGCGTGGGGCTCTTTCTCGTGCCCGTTCCCTACGACGGCTCGTACACGATTGTGCTGGGCATTCTCACGCAAACAGTCACAACGTCCCTCGGCGAAAACATGCACCTGTTCACCTTGCCGATCTTTATAGCCGGTGGCCTTGTCGCGCTCATCTACAACCTAATTCCCGAGGCCCTGGTTCGCCGGCTGCCGATGCACGATCGACTGCGACAGGCTCATGGGTTCCTGACGTTGCTGGCGCTGAACGGTGGCGTTGTTTCTTTGTTGATTTTGCTTGGGGTTGGCCCCGACTGGGTGATCGGCAAACCGACCGGGATCACCGCATTTGTCGACGTTGGTGGGCAGATTTTCTTGATCATTGGCTTTGGGTGCCTGTTCCTTCCGTTCCTTACGGATTATGGGCTGCTTGAATTTGTGGGGGTGATTCTTCGCAGGCCGTTTCAGCGCGTGTTCCGCCTTCCGGGTCGTGCGGCCATCGACACGCTCGCATCGTGGGTGGGAGCATCGAGCATCGCTGTGATCATGACGGGTCGGCAGTACGAGCGTGGCTACTACACGGCCCGCGAGGCTGCCGTGATCGCCACAAACTTCAGTGTGGTGTCACTGCCGTTCGTATACGTGACATGCCAGGTCGCCGGTATTCCCGAGTACTTTTTTCCGCTGTATGGAAGCATGCTGTTCGTGTGCCTGGTGCTGGCGATAGTGACGCCCCTGCTACCTCCGCTGCGAGGGGTCGCCGATCGCTACTACCAGGATGAACCCGCACCGTTCAGTGAGCAGGCACCGGATGAGGCATCACTACTGGCATGGGCTGCCCAGCGCGCAACAGAGGTGGCGCGAAACGCACCGACAGTGCGCCGGTCGCTGTCTCAGGGCGTGCGTTCGCTGATAGAGCTTTTCATGACCATGATGCCGGCTGCGATGAGCATTGAGTTTTACGCTCTGGTGATTTACGAGCACACGCCAGTTCTGCAGTGGCTGACGCTGCCGGCGTTACCGGTCCTTCAGATGCTGGCGATACCGGAGGCGACGGCTGTAGCGCCCGGGCTGGTGATCGGCCTGCTCGATCAATTTGTGCCCGCCGTGATCGCGGGCTCGGTAGAGGCGCCGCTGGCCAAGTTCGTACTGGCCGGTCTCTCGGTAACCCAGCTCATTTTTTTCGCTGAATCGGCGATCCTGATCTGGCGTTCAGCGATTCCGCTGTCGGTAGCGAAACTGGTTGCCATATTCGCGATTCGCACGGTGCTCGCGCTACCGATGCTGGCCTTACTCGGGCACTGGATTATCTGATTGACCCGATAGTCTGGGTTCAGTCCACATTGATGACCTGTCCTTCAGCGGCGCGCAGCAGTCGGTCCCACACGGCCTCGCCGAGGCCAGCGCGCCCGAAATCCCTGGCTAGAATGACATCGCAACCCTCGGCGTCGAGTCTGCGCATTGAGGCGAACAACGCACTGGAGACTCCTGAAAGACTAGCGTCATCAGGCAACCGTTCTACATGTACCGCGTCCGGAAAATCCAGCGCGTCGGTATCCAACGCTAGTACTCCAACTTTAGCGCCCTTGGATTGCGCCGTGCTGCTTTCCTCCACAAGGCGCTCAAGAACACGCTCGCGCTCCCCCTTAAACAGAATGAGCAGTGCCTTCGGTGAGTAGTGTTTAAGCATCTGCCCCGGGCTCACCGATACTCCCTGGTCACCAACGAAGCTGACACGGGTCTCGATACCCGGAATGACACTCTTAAGTTCGCGTAAGGAGATCCCTCCAGGTCGCAGGACCCGAGGCTCGGTCGTAAGGTCGATAACGGTTGATTCGATCCCTATGGTGCTTGGTCCGCCATCCAAAATGAGGTCAATCCGACCATCCAGATCCTCGAGCACGTGATTCGCCGTTGTCGCACTTGGGTGGGTAAAGCGATTGGCGCTCGGCGCTCCAATCGGTGTCTCTGCCGCCTGTAGCAGCTTCTTCGCGACCGGGTGTGCTGGCATCCGCACCGCTACGGTCGCCATGCCCTCGGCGATCTCGTTGGGTACGGACGGCGCACGACTCAGTATCAGGGTGAGCGGACCGGGCCAGAACGCATCGGCTACCCGGTAGGCCAGAGATGGAACACTGATCGCTAGCTGCTCTAGCTGGGTTGCACTTGCGATATGGGCGATGATCGGGTCGCCACTCGGTCGTTTTTTGGCCTGATAAATTGACCTGATGGCCTGTGCGTTCATTGCATCGGCGCCCAGGCCGTAGACAGTCTCCGTGGGGAAGGCGACCAGCTTTCCAGCCCGAATCAGCTCGGCCGCCATCTCAATAGACGAAGTGTCCGGCGTTGCCGGATCAACGGTGACGATGCGAGTGGTGATGGGTTTTGGATCCACTGTGTCAGTTGAGGGCAAAGGAGTGTTAAGGAATCAAAGATCGACGATTAGCCGGCGGTATATCCCGGCCGACGCGGAGTGTAGCGACCATGCTCGGCAATGCAATTCAAATAGGGAATTTTTAACGGTTGAGAAACAGCCTCGGTGCTACTATGGCACCCCTTTTTTTGACCAGTACACCACCATGCTTTCTGTAACAGATGACCTTAGAATCAGCGATACCAAGGAGCTGTTGTCTCCCGAGTCGCTGGTGAACGATATCCCCCTGAGTGATCGTGCGGCGCTAACCGTGACCGGCGCGCGCCAGGGGATTGCCTCAATCCTATCGGGGGAAGATACCCGGCTGCTGGTGGTCGTCGGTCCATGCTCTATTCATGATCCCGCTGCGGCCCGTGAATACGCGCAGCGTCTTCTTGTCGAAGCAAGTAAGCATGACAATGAGCTGCTCATCGTCATGCGGGTGTACTTTGAAAAGCCGCGAACCACCGTCGGGTGGAAGGGGCTGATCAACGACCCTGATCTGAACAACACGTTTCACATCAATAAGGGCCTCAATCTCGCCCGCCAGTTGCTCGCCGACCTCGCCGATATGGGTTTGCCAGCGGGTACCGAATACCTGGATCTCATCAGCCCCCAATACATCGCCGACCTGGTCTCCTGGGGGGCAATCGGAGCGCGCACTACCGAGAGCCAGACACACCGGGAGCTCGCGTCCGGGCTCTCGTGCCCTGTCGGTTTTAAGAATGCGACCGATGGCGATATTCAAGTGGCGATAGACGCCATTCGATCAGCCTCGCAGTCGCACAATTTTCTGTCAGTGACCAAGCAGGGACGATCCGCTATTTTCCAGACATCCGGAAATCGCGACTGCCACGTCATCCTTCGCGGTGGCAAACACCCGAACTACGACATGTTCTCAGTCGATGACGCCAGCGCCATGCTGACCGAAGCCGGATTACCCGCCCGCATCATGATTGATGCCAGCCACGCCAACAGCCGCAAAATCCCGGCACGGCAGATCGACGTCGCCCGCGACATCGGCACCCAGGTGGCGCGGGGCAGCCGCAGCATCTTTGGCGTGATGCTCGAAAGCAATCTGGTCGAGGGGCGGCAATCCGTTGTACCCGGTCAGGCCCTGGCCTATGGCCAGAGCATCACCGATCCCTGCATCGACTGGGCAAGTACCGAGACCCTGCTCGCCGAGCTGGCCCGCGCTGTGAGAGCTCGACGCGGCGAAACGGCAGTCACCCAGGCTAGTGTGGCTACGGGTTCCTAGTTGACTAGCGGTTGCACTGGAATGTGCAAACGCCGATTGTTGATGTTGCTGTAAAGGAGGTTTGATAACTGTCCCTTACAGTTTTTTCGCAGAAGGTACCTGATTCCCCTAATCCGGCGGCCTGTTCTTGTGTCTTTATGAAACGCGAGAAGGCGTGCTTGTCTTTCAAAGGGCAATGTCTCGATACCATTTAGCTCCCTAGCTTCGATGCACACCGTATTGAAACCACGCCCGGTGCTTGTGCCGGCACAACTTCCTTATATTACTCCTTCCCGCGTCGTCTTGCGCTGTTCCAGAATCGACTCTGAGCGACCAAGAACCTTTGGTGATGAAGGTGAACCAAGCGATAGTGCTTCGCTTCAGTCCTTGGCACTCCAGAACGCTTCCACGTTTCTAAAAGCCACCAGGCATTTTCCAACAGGAAGACACCGCTTGAATTAGTCATTATCTGCTTCAGGTCGTCTTATTCGGCCAATCGCTTCCTGTTTTATCAGATCCCCTGTTACAACAGAGCCATCGACCGGTTTGACCCGAATTTGGAAGTAACGCAAGCAGATAATGAAACAGGTCTAGTGCGTTTGCGGTGTGCGAGCCCCTTAACAAAGAGTCCTGCGCCCATTGCTGATGTAGATACTTTAGATTCCCTTTTTGTATGAAACACGTTAGCGAATTATGCTGGGAGCGGAACCTCTTTAGTGAAATGACTCTCCGAATCAGGAAGTGCGGAAAGTGCTAACCAGGGAGTGTCTATAGATCTAATCGGAACAGTCGTGTCCACAATCATTCAAATTTTCAGCTAGGGAAAACGAGATAAGTGCTGTGATTTTTTCAAATGATCAAATTTTTTGATCAGACAGGCTCGATGAGTTTTCGAGCCGCCTTCTTTTAACCTGCCGAATTTCAGGTTGTTCTTGGATTCTGGCGGCAGGCAGTCATATGAATCTGATTTAAACGATGCTAGGAGAACAAGATGAAAAACTTATCCGAAAATGAGCGAAGCGGAAACCTGTATGCAAACGCGTGTTCCGCTGATTCCGTTGTCAGCGGACTCAGAGAGCTGTCACCAACTCATGCGCTCCAGGTATCTGGAGGATTTAGCGTGCTCGAAGGGTTCAACTGGGGTGTTGCGCTAGGAACAGTTGGTGGAGCTATGTGGACGGGGTCATCAGTAGGTGCGACTCGCTACGGGATCATAGGTGGTATGCTCGGGCTTTCAGCCGGTTTTGGCTGGGGAGTCGGGAGCGTCATTTCAATGACTCTTCGAGGAGAGTAATTAATCCCAGAGAATTCGATAGCGACCCGTTCAATCATCGTTTCTTATGACTCTTTTTGGTCCAATTTGAGTCCAGGCTAGCCGCCAGCCTGGATGTCGGAAACGATTTGCGGCTGGTTTGCGGCTGCTGTTTTACTGATTAATTTCGCGTCGAGATTTCGGCAGATTTTCGTTACTAGCGGGTGCGCTCAATGGGAAGACTGATCTTTGCGGGGGTGGCAATCCTGTTTGCCTGCGTACTTTCTGCTTTTGGGTACGTGACCAACGACTTCTCTTGGTTTGTATTCGGGTTAGCGTCTGTTTTGTTTCTGCTTCTACTGTGCAGGCACCCCAGAATGCTATTTGCGAAAAGGGTCGTGGATCTTGACGCAAGCATACATCGATTTGTGTTGGTCGATTACGCACTCCTGATTGTTTCGCTCTGTCTCGGAGTTGCGAGCGTCTTTGTTTAATGTCCCTCGAAAGCGATTCTTCTAAGGCCCCGCTGTATTTTGGATGCACACGCACGTCCGGCGTACGCTTTGCTCTATGAGAATACGTTGCACAGCTATGAGCCTCAGTTGAATAGAGCGAGCGAGTCAGTCTCGGCTGTGACGCGGTTTAGCCAACGCGATGGGAAGTTTGAGCTATACCTGGGCTTGTGGATTTACGGAGACTACTAATAAGAGTTGGGAAGCGACCGATTGCAGGGCCGACACGTCATGATTGAGCTTTTTACCTACAGCGCCTATTTCACTCCTCTAAGGTTTGATAGTGGATACTGCGAAGGAGTCTTTCAAGAAAACCGCAGGCCGTTGCTCACAGTGGCGTTTTCCCAGTGACGTTTTACACGATGGACGACGCATCGTGTAACAAGGCTCTGTTAACTTAGTGAACTGTTTTCAGCTCCGAACAGAGCCACTTATTCTCCCACTTCACGGGCAATAGCCTCGAACATGGCATCCTGCCAGGCCCAGTCCGAGTCTTTGTCGGCCTCAGCTCGAGCACTGTGGAGCGCCATGACCACGTTGCGTTTTGGGTCGATGTGGATTCCTTGTCCAAATATGCCGACGGCGCTGTAGATTTTGTCGTTGTTCAGCCACCAGAAATATCCATAGCCTTCGTATCCTTTGGAGGGTGAGGTCGAGTCGGCCATCCAGCCAGCGGGCAGGACTTGAGTGCCATCTTCGAGCTGTCCGTTCGCAAGTGCAAAGAGACCGATTCGACCGTAGTCGCGCAGTGTGGCGTTAAGGCAGCAGCCACCGAACTCGCCGCCACCCGGCTCGGTCAGATTCCAGGACGCGTCGGATTCCATGCCGAAGGGTCGCCAAATCTTCTCTTCGAGGTAGGTCGACAGGTTGTTGCCGATAGCCGAGCGCAGCAACGTGCCTGCAAGATTGGTCTCGGCTGTGTTGTAGTTGAATCTATCGCCGGGCGCTGCCTCGCGGGGCAAGTTGCGAAGATATTCGTACAGGTTAATCGTCTCCCAGGAAGCCGCAGCGACATCAGACTTCGGGTCGGAGTAGTCCTCGTTCCATGCAACGCCAGACGCCATTTGAAGTAGATTGCCGATAGAGGACTGATCGTAGGATGAGTTGCGCAGCCGGGGGAGATAGTCCGTTATCTTCTCATCGACGCTTTTGATGTATCCATCCTGAATCGCAGCGCCAACGAGCATGGCAACGACCGACTTGGCTACGGAATAAGAAACCCATTTGCTATTCTCATCGTTGCCAAGACCGTATCGCTCGTACAGGATTTTTCCGTCTTTGATGATCAGCAATCCGGCGACACTCTGACGGGTGAAGTACTCGTCGACCGTCATCTTCGAATCACCGACCACGATCTCTACACCGCCGAGATCTCTCTTTGCATAAGACAAGTCAAGGACGTCTTCGCCGGCCGACACTATGCGCGTTGGAAAGATTTTGTCGGAGTTGCGGTAACCGGCGACCTGCTGTTTTGGGGTCCAGAAGAGGACCTCACTGGGATCCCCGAAGTGCTTTTGATCATCCAGTGGGTCTACATAAGGTGCTTCGGCCATTACGGTCATGGCGAGCCCCGAGAGAATCACTACGACTGCGATACCGATCAACGTCGTGACCTTTCGATACATCTCGTTAACTGTCATTGCAATTTCTCGCACGGGTTGGCTTGTGCCGGAATCATACCTCCTCACCAGACCGCGCGGTCAGTCTCTGCGATCAATCTCGGGCGATACGACCTGATGCTGCAACTCGGTGTTGAACCGATTAACGGTCACGCACGGGAAAAGCTCTACGACGCAATCCGGCAGTGGATACGGCTGCGTGGCGGACGCTTTAGTCCTCCGGGTCGGCCTCAAGACCCAGGCAGTCGAGATGTGCACGCAGGGTTTCCAGTTCCACGAGCATGGCAAGCACCTGAGCTCGAGGCGGATTATCGGGCAACGGGGATGCCTTATCGGTGTGGCGGGGAGCCTGAGTCCGGCTCTTATCTCGTGACGCCGGCTGCAAGTAAGCTGCGAGTTGGCGACTGAGCGGCTCTAGCGTCTCCCCACAGCGTACTGGCGAGTCGGAGCTCTTCTGCTGAGATACCGCGCGCTCCGTCGGCACTAGGAGGAGAGCAAGGATCGCCGCTGCCGCGAAAGCTTTTTTTATCATGGCTGAAGTCCCACCGAGGCGGATGCGGTATCGTTTAACGGATTGGAATCAATCGAGCCTGTTTCAACTTCGGCCCGGTTCAGGAGATCGATTGGATCGTCTGCGGTTGCGACCCAATAGGACACGGTCCAGAAGCGCAGCGTGTGGGATTCTCCAGGTCCCAGATTAGGCAACGCGATCTCGGCGCGAGACCGGTCCACGTCGGGTTGACTGACCACAAACTCTGCATCCAGCGGAAGGTCGATGGGATCTTCGCCCCAGATGAGTGTTGCGCCAACGGCGGAGGTTTCCTCGAACTCGATGCGAAGTTCGTCGTCTATCTCTATTCCGGTAGCCGGATCCGGCCCGGTATTGAAGACCGCTACTTCAAACAGGCGGAACTGTATCCCGTACTGAAGATCACCGAAGCGGAACAGCAGGTCACATTCTCCCAGCTGAAACTGTCCGTCAGCCCCGGCCGGTTCCGGTTCTGAACACGGAAGATGGGTCTTGGTGATGAGGAGATCAGAGGCGCTGCGGCGTCGGGCGGGTATCGACTCGACATCGATGCTGCTGTGGGACCCCGAGACCTCGGAGGGACCAAGAGCAGCCGTGCTGTATACGCTGGTGACGTCCAGCGCCGTTGGGCTCTGAATAACGAGGAAGCCCTCGATGACCGATGCCTCACTGGTCGGTATTAACTTCTGTCGCAGTTCGCGGCAATCAACCTGCAGCGCTTCGTCATAGCCAAGCACGTCTTCTCCGATGGGGAGAATCTCGCCCGGGTGCTGCATTCCCGGAGGTGCGGTGAGCGCCAGCTTTTTAAAGAAGCGAACCGAAGGAGGAAGAGGGTTATGCACGTTCACACTTGTGGCGTAGCGACCCGCCGCACGTTGCATCGGGCCCGGGCTGTCTTCCTGGCGTCCGCACACGATTTTTGCTGAGTATTCGAAGAGCATGTCCCGGCCGGGATCGGGCTCGAGAATTCGAACGAAACGCGCCACGGACGGATAGCCGTCCGATGAGATCAGAAACAGCATGTAGTAGCCCGGGGGCGCAATGTTTCCGTTGGGCGGTGCCTGCACATCCAGCACCTCATCGACGGGGCTTGTGAAGCTGAGTGGTACAAATCGAGTGTTCTGATCAAACGAGTGGGTGACCGCGCCAAGACGCACCAGATTCACCTCGCTGACATCGTGCGCCTGAGCCGATCGGACCTCGAAGGAGTTGCCGTAGTAGATAATCTCCGGTGCGTCATCGATGACCGGACGTTCGCTATCTCGATAGAGATAGGGCGGCGAGTACACCTGCGCTCCGGTGTAGGTGCGGATCGCTCGGCCAAAACCCCGCGGCCCGCCGCCCGCCGACACAACGCGTCCGTCAGGCAGGAGGAGCGCCGAAGAGTGGTACAGCCTCGGCCTTGCAGCGGCCGCCATAGTGGTCCAGGTGCCGGTATCGGGGTCCCAGATCTCGGCCTCCGCAATCCACCGTTGCTCGCCTTCGAGAAGAAGGTCGCAGGTCAGTCCCTCGTCCTCACCGTCACAATTGTTGTTGGTGGCGCAGTTCGTACCGGGGATGGTGCCGCCACAGGTGGCGTCAGTGGTGAACTCGCGATTCCAGAGTCGCGTTCCACCCGTCGCCAAGACCGTACCATCGGGCAGCACGGTCAGGTTGTGCCGTCGTCTTGGAATATTCATGTCGCCCGTTCCGGTCCACTGGTCCGAGACGTTGAGATTGATGATCTCGGCCGTACTCAGGGCGATGCCGTCAGGTTCTTGATCGGGATCATCTGGACTGTCAGTTCCACCGCACTTAAGGATTTGACCGGGGCGATACATGACGGCGGAACCACCGTCGATAGCGCTGCTTTCTCCCGTCGCATCGAAGCTGCCCGAATCGCCGCTCATCAGGTCAAAATAGTGACCCTCTGTTGAGGGTGTATAGATCGTCTCCGCCCCCACATCCGCTCCGGCAAAAAATACGCGGCCATCCGGTGCTACAAAGTTAAAGGGGTAGTACTGCACCGCGTCTGTGATGGTATCGATAAGCGTCCACTCCCGCGTGGCCGGATCGAACACCTCTGGCGGGGCGACGAGGCGAACTTCGCACAGCATTTGCTCTTCCGTGCCGCAGTCCGTGTGTACTTCGCACAGCTCATCTGCGTTGGCGGAGGCGGCGCCGCACCGCTTCTCCGAACCCGAGACGTTCAGCACGCGCCCGTCCGGCAACGTTGTCAGCGTTGAATACCAGCGCGCGAAATGGCTGTCGGGCAGGGCGCCCTGAGGAGTCCAGTTCCAGTCATCCAATTCCCTGTCGTAGCGGAACAGGAAGGTATCGGCGAAGCCTACGTCGTCCCTTACATGCCCACCGTTGACCAACAGCGAGCCGTCCGACAATTGTGCGTGCCCTCCACAGAAGATGTTCACCGGGTTAGGTTTGGGCGTGAAGCAACCAGCAGCGACGTCGAAGCAATCACCAGTAGGGTCAAGTAAGTAGGGTTCGCCGTAACCTTCTCGTCCCGTATCTATCAGCTCTTCATCGTCGTCGACACTCCAAAGCAAAACATGACCGGTGTGCAGCAGGCTCATGTGGATGGCAGTCACCGGCCACTCATAGACCTCGCTCCATCTGCCTTCTTCTTCGTTGGCATGGATTGGGGCGGCCAGCATCACAAGGACCAAAGCACCCAGTGCAGAGATAACTCTCATGGTTCCGCCTCCCTGCGACATACGCGGGTAGCGTCATGCGCCGCGTGGCCGACGCAGCAGCGTGTCGTTTGACCCAGGGACACGCCCTCAACGCGGATGTTAGACAGATCCGCCGTATTCAGAACGTGGCGCGCCATGTACGGAGTCAGGGAATAACAGGAATATTCGCCAGCCCTGCTTTCCTGCGGCGGCACCCGGCGCTTGAACACCTTGCTGACCTCTCGAACCGCCTGGCCGTGGTCCAAGCGAAAGCTGCTCTCTGGACGGTGATGGGCTGCGCCAATATCCGGCCGCAACATGAGAACTTCCTCGAGGCGTAACTCGCTGGCGCGGATCGGTTCGAGATAGCCCGATACCTCCATCCTAAAAGCAGTACGCAGCTTATTGAGGCTTATGCCGTCGGCTCCGAGTCGAAGGAACAGGGGCGAAGTTTCAAGGCCGAACAAGTCGGGCGCGCAGTCACTACAGGACGCGTTGATCCCGGGATTAGTGTTAAAGGGTCGCTGACGTGTGATCCGCGTGACGCCCAGTGCTTGCGAATCCTGGGTGAGTCGGATCCAACGGCGATGCTCCGGAAAGACAATGGTGAGTGTTGCAGTTTCGCCGAGAGAAAGGGAGGCCAGAGCCTGGCCTTCAAGCTTGGAGATCTCACTGTGGTCACGCTGCACGACTGTCACTGGGCCGGTGAAGACAGTCTCCCGGCCGCTGGCAAAGTGCCCGATTTCGTAGTCAAGCCACGCCTGCTCGTGGGCCGTCACGTCGTCCTTGATCGTAAGCGTAGGCATGCCGTCGCCCGCAGCGGAGACCGCGGGGTGGATGCAGAGCAAAAGCAGGGCGCTGAGCGGGCGTAGAACAAGGGCACAGATGCTTGGTGGTCGTACCAGAGCGCGCGGACGCCTCCTGCAGTCACTGTGAACAGAAAGCGAGCGACTAAGTGTGCGGGCCACCGCATCCATCGAACAAGCGGCCAATCTGAGACCAGCGCTCACAAGCTCGCTGTGGCTACGCCCGCGTGTCGAAGCAATGATGAATCGAGTCAAAGCGGGTCTCATAAAGAGGCTCCAGTGACCGTCACCGAGCGTTGACCGGATGAATCAAACTGGCAGAGATCCAATCCGGATCTGCGCGGGTGACCCTGGCCATGCAATCTTCGATAAAGGCCTGCGGGGCATACCCACTAGTGAGTTTAGGTGATGCGTGTCTTTTTTCCAGAACGCCGAAGTCCGCGCAGAGTAGCCACGCACTCGCCGCCAACGAGGTTTAGTCGACGCTTGCGTTCGTCAGCCTTACGCACCGAGAAAACTGATATCAGCGTCGAACCAGACTGCGCTAGACCCCAAATTATCGGTGCATATGCGGGGCGGTGCCGCAGCCGCACGGTTTGGGGGTGGCTGCGGTGAAGCTCGCTGTGGGTTTCGGGGTTTGAAAAAATTCCAACTAATCCCCAGTCCGCAGCCTCATCGAAACGAAGTAGCTTCGACCAAACACATCGTAAAGGCCGGAATCCGTGTTGTTTTGTAAGACCGCATCCGCCATGAGCGGTGGGCTGGTATCGAATAGGTTGTTGACGCTGGCGCGGAGCAGGAGTTTCTCGCTGACTTTGAATCCTAAACTGAGATCAAAATAGTTTTTGCTGCCAATGTCAGAAACTGCTAGTTGAGGATCATCGGCAGTCTGAAAAGGAATACCAAGCGGCGCCGCATTGCGTGTGCCTTGTATGTATTGCCAGGTCAGCTGTGCCGACAGGGGGCCAGATTCGTATTGCGTGATTGTGGTAAGTCGATTGCGTGGAAACGTTTGCGCCCCGTCGAAGATATCTCCGTCGAAACAAGGTGTTCCAAACCGACCCACGCAAGATAGGGTGGTGGATACAAGGTTTTCCTGCTGTTCGTATTCGAGTAGATGTGTCCAACTCGCGGTGACAGAAACACTGGCGCTGTAGCGATCGAGCGACAGATACGAAGGTAGTGTCCCCTCGAAGCGTAGCTGAGTATCAACTCCGCTCACGTTGAGCGAACCTCGATTATTGATGAGCTCTTCTATGCGAACTATGTTGCCGTTCGTGTCGCGTTGAATATTGTCACAGAACAATCCGTCTATGTTGCGTTGGTCGAAGCAAATTGCGCTGGTATCTATCTGCCCGATTGCGTCATCCACATCAAAGTCGAAGTAATCAACTGAGAAAGACCAAGCGGGCATGAACTCTGGTTCAATAACCGCACCAATTGTAAGAGTGTCTGCTGTTTCTGGTTCAAGCTGCGAATTACCCCCACGGACCGTAATGCCCGTTGTCGGCAGCACCGCTTCAAAGACACCAATCTGATCAAGGTTGAGTCCTTGCTGGAGGCATTTTTCAACGTTACCGTTGCCCACCGGATCGAGAGAAGACGAACAAGGATCTGGCGTAAAAACACTCGCCGTAAAGGTGCTCTCCTCGAACTGCTCCTCAAACAGCTCGCCAACATTTGGCGCGCGCACTGCACGCTGTTGCATAGCCCGCAAGCGCAGGCCAGACACCGGTTCCC
>JBCCPL010000018.1:0-99276 GCA_039111155.1 Pseudomonadota bacterium
GCCGTCAGCACCGGCAAGGAGCTGAAGTTCGCCGAACTGGATTGCCCGCTCACGCTAGAAGGCGAACTCAACAAGCTGGCAGCCAACATTTCGATCGGTCGCAACATGGCCGGAGTTCACTACTACTCTGACTACTACGACAGCGCCAGAATGGGTGAAGAAATCGCAATAGGTATCCTCGAAGAACAAGCCCTTGGCTATATCAAGGATGACTTTGTGATGTCTCTCAATACCTTTGATGGTGATGCGGTCAGGATTGGTCGGGCCTGAAATGCGGGAGCCGCGCCTTTGCAGAGCCGAGGCGCGGCTCCCTCAATTTTCAGCGAAGACTGCTGGCGACCAAAAAAAGAAGGATGCACAATACCCGCACAAGCAACTTGGGGAAGGGGTCACGAATGTCGCCAATGAGAATTACTCTTGCTGTCAGTGCGGTGTGCCTAGTGGCTGCATGTGTTCAGAAGCCAGTGAAAGGGGATCCGCGCGATGAACGTGGAATACTGTTCAATGACGATCAGGAAGTCGCTCTGAAGGTAGATGAGAACGCCCAAACTCTGAGGTTCACTGGAGACACAAAAGGTTTATGCGATAGCCAACCAACGTCAGACGGCTGCCTGACCTCCGAGTTGGATACCGTCACCACGGTAGACTTTGAACTTCAGGATTCAGACGACTGGGGATTTTCTTGTTTCGAAATCTGCGCAAGCGACACCCTCGATAAAGAGAACTGCAAACTCAAAATTGACCAAAGGCTCGAATACGGTGTGTTTGTTGAGGACGATCCCGGTGACCGCTTAAAGGTGCCGAGCAGCGTTGGCAAAGTACGAATCCGCGGGCTCTTTGGGCCCAAGGTGGGAGCGTTCAGCGTGGTCAACACAAACACGTTAAAAGCTGACTACTACTACCGCGTGCAAGTCTGTCGAAACACCCCCGCAGGACAGCTGCTCAGTTGCAAAAACGACAGTTCACCTACCGCAAAAGAGAGTTGTTTGTGGAATGAAGATCCTCCCTGGATAAACAAGGGCCGCCGGTAAACGGGATCTTCTATCGAAACACCTCGCCTTGCACGCTTATCCCTATAAGGCCTATCTCAGCTATAGCCATGACGACGAAGTTTGGGCGCGATGGTTGCATCGCGCCCTCGAGTCCTATCGGATTCCCAGGAAGTTAACGAACTCCATAGGGCACTTACCTCGACGGGTGGCGCCCATCTTCAGAGATCGCGATGACCTGGTTTCAGCCGCAGATCTCACCGAAAAGCTACGTCAAGCGTTGCGTGAATCAGAGGCGCTCATCGTCATTTGCTCACCAAAAGCCGCTGCATCTCGATGGGTCAACGAAGAAGTGAAGTTCTTCAGAACTCTCGGCCGGGAGGACCGCATCTTTTGCGTAGTCGTAGGAGGCGAGCCAGACGTCGCCTGTGGTCCGAGCAGCTGCTTTCCTCCCTCTTTGTTTGAAGAATCTGCGGGAACCAATCTGCCGACTCTAGAGCCCCTGGCAGCAGATCCGCGAGACTCTGGCGATGGCAAGACACTTGCAAAACTAAAAATCGTTGCAGGCCTGCTGAACGTGCGTTTGGACGATCTCCGTAACCGTGAAGCGGTACGAAGTCGTCAAGTTCATACGCTAGTATCCGCAGCGATTGTTGCCGGGGTGGTTCTTCTGGCATATGCCTACACGACCCGCCAGGGCGAAATTCAGGAACGCCAGAGTGCGGAGCGTCTGGCAACCTTCATCGTAGATATAGGTGAAGAGCTGAAAAAGGAAGTAAGCCTAGAAGTTCTGAATAGGACGAGCTCGCGAGCATTAAGTTATCTGGCAGAGATCGATCCAAAGCGTCTGACCCCAGAAACGGGCGTTAAAGTGGCTCTGGCTTTTCGACAGATTGGGCAAGTTAGCGATGGCCAAGGGCGACTTGCGGAAGCCGAAGAAGCTTACCTGAAATCCAGAGAACTCTTAGTGAGCCTTCAAAAGCAAAATCCTGATCGCTCTGAACTACTATTCGAGTTAGCTCAGTCTGAATACTACGTGGCTTCACACTACTTTAACTCCGACCGATTTGACGAGGCGGAACTCCCGGCTGAAAGGTACGCTGAGCTTGCAAATGAGCTTTATCAATCCGATCCAGAAAAGCTGGAGTGGCAGCTAGAGCGCTCTTACGCGGCGACTGGCCTGTTGGTCATGCATCAGAATAGCGGTCGTCCAACGACAGCGGCAGTTCTAGAGGAGGCGAAGCAAGCGGTACAAATCGCCCAGGAAATCTATGACTTGCGACCTACGGACCCAGAGATACTCCTCAACTACTCAACCACGTTAGCCTGGTCTGCGGATACAAAAATGCTGGCCTGTAAACTTGAAGATGCCCTGAGTGATCGTCAACGGGCATTGGCCGCCATCCGAAGCGCACTTGCAGCAGCTCCGGCCGACAACGTACTCAGAGAGTCATTCGCCTATGCGCATTCTGGCGTCGCTGACGTACATGTCCAGCTTGGAGAACTGGCCATCGCGCACGGACATTACCGCACGTCCATCGATACGTTCACGGCAATGCTTGAGAGAGACAGAAGTAACGAGCGTCTGCGAGAAGAACTCGAGTGGAGACGCCTTAGCCTCGTGGATGCGCTTCTTAAAGACGGAAGAACGGCTGAAGCCAGCGAAATTCTCGACAACCTCGGTCGCAATTCAGAAGGCGTGGAGAGACCTGCGCTGGAAAGCGAGCGCGGCTTTGGCCGTTATCAGGAACGGCTGCTCCTGAGATCACGGGCAGCCCTCGCAAACCTCGATCACGTAGCATTCGTCCGAGCGTTGGAAACCGCCACTGCTGTCAGTACGCAGCAGGAGTCGCCGCTAACCGTTAGAGAGCAACGCACACTTATAGAGCTTGCGATGCTGTGGAAACTACACACGGGGAAGTTCTCCTCAAAAATCACTGTACCACCCTATGAAGAGAAGCCCGGAGTGAGTGGATGCAGCGCGACAATAGATGATGCACGACTCGCCTACATTCATGACCGGCCCGAAGCTGCCATAGCGGAACTTCGATACTTAAAGGGTGTGGGCTACCGAGGCCAAGACGCCGCCGAACTCTGCAGCGCCATCCCCGGCTGCGATCTGTGACCCGGGCGCTCAAGCTCAACATAGGCGTTACCGGGCACCGGGATCTTGTACCGTCCGAGATTCCTGGGATTCGGGATGAGGTCCGCGGGTTCTTTGCTGAGCTTACCCAGCAGTATTCCGATTTAACGCTTGAGCTGATCAGTGGGTTGGCAGAAGGTGCCGACAGCGTTGTCGCGGAAGTTGCCCTCGATATGGGGATGCCGGTGGTTGCGGTGCTTCCCATGGAGCAATCCGAGTATGAGCAGGACTTCAAGGACGCAGACTCGCTATCGAACTTTCGCGATCTGCTGTCTCGTTGTCAGGTCGTAACGCTGTCACCGGATACCGCGGTTGAAAACACCGAGGAGCTCAGCCCACGAGAAATACGAAGCCTGCTCTACGCCCAGCTTGGCGTTTTCCTCTCGAATCACTGCCAGATTCTGCTCACTCTTTGGGATGGCAAACAGACCGAAGAAGTCGGCGGTACCCACAGCGTTACGCACTATCACCTGACCGGCGTGATGCCCGGCTTCGAATCGCTGGTCGAATCACCGAGCCTGCTTGCCGACAATGAAAATGATCTGGCCTATCACATCGTGTGCTCACGGCAAGGAGAACACGGGCAGCCAGATGACCGCTACAGCCCTCTGGAGAGCTTTTGGGTCACCGCTCACTTCGGCCGACTGCAAGATCGCCGAATGCCAGAAGACTATCAGCAGATGTTTGAACGTCTGGCGCTGTTCTCGGCGGATTGTCGTTCCTATGCTGTTCCTCTCATGGAACAGTCGACCAGTCTCGTTGAAGTCCCGCCGGGAGTTCAGATTCCCGATGAGTGTCGGGTGATCGATGAGCTGTATCAGTCTGCTGACTGGTTAGCCGTGCGCTATCAGCGACTTTTCTCACGCAGCCTGTTACTGAGCCATCTGCTTGCGGTGTGCATGGGGTTCATCTTCATTATCTATTCCGAGCTGCTCGAATACAGCGGACTTGCCTGGCTATTTCTTGGCTTGTTTGCCACCGGTATAGGGTTTCACTACTTAAGCGAGCGGCGCGGCTGGCACCGAAAGTACCTGGATTATCGAGCTCTGGCAGAAGGACTGCGCGTACAGGTTTACTGGAGTCTTGCCGGTGTCGTCGACGGTCACGCTGCGGAATTTGCCTACGATAATTTTTTGCAGAAGCAGGATGTGGATCTCTCGTGGATCCGTCATGTAATGCGCTCGGCGAGTCTGCAATCGTTTCGCAACACGCGGCCAGATCCTCGCTGGGTGGATTGGGTTTCCGAGCACTGGGTGGGTTTTTCCGAGAACACCGATGGCCAGCTTGGGTACTACGAGTCGAAAGCAAGGCAGAGATCGGCCGCTTACCGGCGTAATGACTCCCTGGGCAAAGGTGTACTGTGGATTGGTGTCTCCATGGCCGCCTTTCTGGGCTTTTTTGCGACCAGTATGAGTGAGGATCAAACCTTCGTGTTGGTCATACTGATGGGTGTACTGCCACTGATCGCAGGCGTCAGTGACACCTACTCGCATAAGAAGGCAGACAAGGAGCTCATCAAACAGTACCAGTTTATGGCGCGGATCTTCGCTAATGCTCGTCGGCTATTGAATGGAACCGAGGACGTAGAGTTCAAGCGAAGGATACTTCGCGCCGTGGGCAAGGCCGCGCTCGAGGAGCACGCGGAGTGGTTACTGATGCAGCGTGAGCGGCCGCTTGAGCATGGAGGTATTCAGTAGGGATGGAGTTTAATACTGCTTAGCGATCTGCTCATAGCTGATAAAGCAGCCGATAGGCGGCGTCGACGCCATGCGGCACCTGTTCGATAGGCTCCAGGCCTATGTCAGGCATCGTTTTTACTTTTTGCGCTAGAGCGTCCGTTACAAGAATCTCCCAGGCCACAGCGGTATCTTCACCAAGCTTGGCCGCCGCGTTTACTTCGGCACCAAAAACGTCCTCTTGACCGATATAGAGTACCTTGCCACACCCGATGCCGACGCACAGAAGGACTTTTTCTGCTTCTTCTACGCCGTCGTTGTACGAAGCCGCGACCCGCTGCATCTCGATGGCGCACGTCACGGCATCCTGGGCTTCACGGAAAACGAGCAGCATGCTATCGCCCTCGGTTTTCAGCACTATCCCGTTGTGTCGGTAGATGGAATCACTGAACAGACGCTCCGATTCCAGAATTACCTGCAGGAAATGGATGATTCCAAACTCAGCTACCCGGCGCGAAAAACCGACAAGATCGGTGAACATCACTGTCCACTCATCGCCGAAACGCTCCCAGATGAGTTCGTCGATTCTCTGCTTGTCAGCGCCCGGCTCCAGGCGTTGCTCGATGAGCTTCCGCAGTTCGCCCATCTGCCCGGAAGAGTGAATTGTTGGAGTGTGGCTCATCGCCATGTGCGCAGTACCCATCTGCAGAACGCGCGGAACCTTACGCCACCAAGTCCCCGGGGTCTACTCGTCATCGGTATGGCTCGACCGATAGCGATCAATACTTTAGTTTGGGCCGCAGATCAAAGCACAGGCAGGGATCGAGGTTGCAAGCCTACCAAGAGCAATTGATGCGTGACGGTTTCACGGTCGTCCCGCCCGAGATACTGGCAGCGAATGAGCTTTGTGCGGCACTTTTAGGAGCAGTCCTTCTTCGCGCCCGTACAGGTGATGAAAGTCCGGATATCAACCGCTGTACAGAGTATTTGTACCCAGACAATCCGGCGGGACAGCAACTGTTTTACCTTCTCGCGCAGGGAAGACCGTTCGTAGAAGCGGTGGAGCATCCGTCGCATCTCGCACTCGTAAAGTACCTGATCCACGACGCGATCGTATCCAGCGTCACGGCTTCGCTGAAAGGCCCCGGTAAGGTCGCTTTGCCGCTTCACGCTGACCAACCGGTGCACCCGTCGCCCCGATCCCTGGTCTGCACCAGCGCTTTCTTGCTGACACCGATGTCGCCAGCGCTCGGCGGTCTGTGTTTCGTACCTGGCAGCCACAACCAGTTAACACAGCCTCCACCCAGCCAGCGCTCATTGACCGCTCACAGCAACCTGGCCTCCATCAAGGCACCAGCGGGGTCCTTGGTGGTTTGGCATGCGAATACATGGCATGGGGCGCATCCACGAAGTAAACCGGGAATTCGGGTAGCGCTACTCGTGCACTGGTGCAGTTCGATCCTACGGCCGCAGGAGCCCTATCGTGAACTGCTTTCCGATGAGATCATCGCTGCGGGAAGTGAAGGTTTCCCTGAGCTGCTTGGGTCTTCCATTCAATACGGTTGGACCGCCGAAGGGCCAGAGCGAGCACCCGGCGCTGCGTTCACTACAGCTCGAGCTCGCAAAAACGCGAATACGGACTGCGGTCGATGAGCCAGTCTATAAAGAAAAACGAGATTCTTGATAAAGGAAGGCAAGCATGACCAACCGACCGGCGAACCCACCAAAGATCACGCAAGCCGACATGTGCCCAGGCGACGTCATCCTGTCCCGATCGGGCCCCAGTGACGGCATGAATGAGCTTCTGGACAAATTGATTCTTGCCATCGACCAGGGCGACTACACGCATTCCAGTCTGTGGGATGGGCAGTACGTTATTGAGGCTCTTACCAATGGCGTGCAAATCCACGATAGCCTGGAGTTAACACTTCACGATCAGGAATTAGTCGACGTATACCGGCCGAAGTTCTTCGCTGTAGCGTCAGGCGATGGCGCTCTGCCACCCGAGCCGGTGCTTACCGCCGCACGTTCCTTTGAAGGTTACGCGTATGGGTACACCAAGCTGGTGCTTGCCGGGCTGGTCCTGCTGACCAGCGAGATTCCCGAGGACCCGGTAATCGAGGTGGCACTTCGCATATTCTCGAGTCTCGCGCTTGCGCGCCTGGAGAAGTTTCTCAAAGACGAACATTCGATGATCTGCAGTGAAGTCGTCACACAGGCCTTCTACGACGGGGTCTCGGATCCGGAACATCAATACGGACTGTCAATCCTTATCGGCGATCATCATCATATTCAGATCAACCCCGAAGCCCACGCCAAAACACTGGCCGCTGCGCTAGAGACTACTAACGCTGAGCATGCCAGGGCATCCGGCGTAGCGACCGGACTACTCGCGAGTGAAGATGCGACGCCGGATTCACGCTTGAGTGAATTCCATGCAGTGAGAGCGAGGCTTGCAGAGATATATCCCAAGCACGTGATTTCGCAGCTCAATACGGTCACAAGTCCCGGTATGCGGTCAGCAACGGTGATAGGCGGTTCTCCGATCCTGCCAGCCGCGTTCGTCACACCCGGAGATCTACAGCGCAGCCCCACGCTCGAGCTTGTTGGCACTCTTAAACAACCGGGCACCCACTAGCTTAGTCATCAGACGCTTGACCATTATCGTCGCGCCACCGAGTTCCAGACCTGCCTGGCCCAAGTGCTCCACAAACTGTTCGCGAATCTGTTTGCTAGCCCCCAGAAACGGAAACAGCACTTCAAACGGGTCTATCTTGGGATTGTGTTCGCGCATGCGCGTGATGAATTCCTGCCCCTGATCCACCCGCCCCAGCGCGACACAGCTGGCTGCCGAAATTGCCCAGGCGAGCAGTAGTTGAGGCCGGGCGCTGTAGCATTTTTCGGCCCAGGAGAGGCCCTGCTCATAGTCTCCCGCAACGTAATAGCCCAGTGCCAACGCGCCATGCTCACCCCAGATCAACGGGTCGTTACTTTTAACTCTGAGCGATTCGTGTAGGTGCGCCAGTCCCTCACCTGGCCGCCCCTCGAGTATGAGCAGCTGGCCCAGCATCGTTCTTGCCAAAGGTAAGCTTGGATTCAGCGTAACGGCCTTCTCCATTAGCTCCATGGCTTCAACCGGATTGCGCTGCTGAAGCATCAGCGACATTCCTTTTTGGACGTTTGCATTAGCATCCTGCGAATCGGTCAACCATGCGCGCGTTGCCGCCTCTACATAGTGGGTAAGGGATTCAAGCAGGTTGTCGGTCCAGTTATAGAAGATATCGACGTAGTGGGTCTCGGCCAGCGTGACCAGCGCGAAGGTCGACTCCGGGTCTAACTGGAGGGCACGTTCGGCGAGATTTCGTGCCCGTAAGTTGTCATCACGCGTATGCTTGTTCCAATCCACGTGCGCTCGCAGTCCAAGATCCCAAGCGTTCATATCGGCGGGGGGCTTTCTCATGGAGACCTGACGTGCTTCACGGACTAACGTGGGGTGAAGACAGGATGCGATCGTCCGCGAAATCTCTTCCTGCAACTCGAAGACATCGTCCAGATCCCTGGTCCAGCGATCGTGCCAGAGCTGCAAGTTGCTGATGGCATCGGTCAGTTCCGCCGTTACACGAATCCGATTACCCGCACGGCGAACCTGACCAGTTACGACATAGGTAGCCCCCAGAGTCTTGCCGATCTCCTGGGTGCTGATCGTCTGATCCTTAAAGGGCAAGGTCGACGAATAAGAAATCACGGGAAAACTCTTCCACACCGACAGAGCATGCGTCAGATCCTCCGAAATACCGTCGGCGAAGTAATCGTGCTCCGGGTCCGTGCTCTGATTGCGAAAGGGCAGAACAGCTACAGCGGGCTGGGAATCAAGCTCTTCGGTCGGTTTGAACGGGAACAACGACGTTGCTTCTTCGGACTTTCCTTTCGCAACCGTCTTCGCGTCCGCATCGATAAGTCGCCTCAGCGTGCCACACAGGCGATCAAACTCTCCGTCTGGATCGGGTTCTCCATCCATGTACCGTTGAAGATCGAGGACATGCGTGCGCTGAAACTCGGATGGCAAGCGCGCGTTGTCTAAACGCACGGGAATCAAACAACCTCGCTTGAGGCCTTCTGATGCCTCCCAGCGCACCCAATCCGATTCGACCGAATGCGAGGTCCACACCGCAAGGACGACGGCGGCTGTTTCGAGTGCATCGTTTATCTGGTGATCGAATCGCCGCCCGGGTTGCATGGCCCGATCCCACCAGACACTGAACCCTTCCTGCTCAAGCGCAAGCACGAGGCGCTGGATGGTCGTGCGATCCTGGGAAGCGTAGCTGACAAATACGTCGGTCATGAAACAAAGGGCTTTCGGGAAAAAAGAGCTTCAGCAACACCATCACTGAGCGGCGATTACGCTTGTTTAACGTAGCGCGCTGAGCCAGTATGCAAGTAGAGGCTCGCGCAAGCAGCGCGATCAAATAGTACCTTGGAGGAACAATAAATGTCAGACGAAGACAAGCCAGAAGGCGAGCAGGTGGTACATGTGCATTACGTGCATCACATCCACCATTACCCAACACCTTACGGCGCGCATGTTCCCGGAGCACCGGTGTTTCCTGGTACCCCAGGCGCGATGCCGGCTCAGGGGCAGCCCTCTCCGGCGCAAATGTTCATAATGACCGCGCCTGGATTCTACGCACCTGAAAAGCCAGAAGACGAAAAATAAACCGAGTTAGAAGAAAGATCTGACAAAGCGCAAATGGTGATTCAGTGACAGACTCAGACGGCAGTCATGCAGGGCAAAAGCAAGTGGTGCACGTACATTACGTGCACCATATTCATCACTTTCCTCAAGCGCCCATGGTCGCATCTGGTTATACCGCACCGGGCGGTCAGCATTTAGGTGTGCATGGAGTATCAGGTGCGACCGCACCGAACACCAACCCAGGCACCGCGGGGATTATGGTGGCACCAGGGTTTTATGCCTCAGACCAGGCGACCGAATCGCCCGTGGGTTCAGTATCGACCAATCCGGACTTCGGTAAGGAAACGGCCCCGGCTAAAACTCACGATAAAGATCCAGGAGAAGATCCGGGAGCAGGTCCAGAAACCGGGTTTTAAGTAGCTGCAGACAACCCAGCTCTGTAGTCTCTCCCGACCTGTTGCCAATCTATAAACGCTTGGTAGTGCTTGTGATACCTGGGCAAACGACCGCCTTGGCAGCGCCATGATTAACTTACCGACACAGAAGATTATGCTGTCGCAGTTTCTGACTGCGCTGGCTACGGACTCGAACTTTCATCGCGACTTCCTGCTCGCTCGCGAGGCACTGGCCCGAACCTATCTGAGCGACTTCGACGCGGAGGCGCTTCTGTCCGGTGATGAGCAGCGGCTCTACGGCGCACTGGCGGGAGCACCTCCGACAGCGGTAACAACAATCAATGCAGATAGCACAAGTACGGCCAGCGCGACGAACACTGGAGCGTTAAGTGCCGAAACAAACAGTGATGAAGTGCAATTGACTACTGCTCCAGGATCAACCGTTGCATGCGGCGAAACCAGTACCAAATCTGCCCTAGATGCGTCTCTGATTGGCAGCGTGCTGTTGTCTAATCACTTTCCAGGCGCTGAGTGAGTCTCGTTTGTATCCCTCAGATGAACAGCTTGTCGTTGTGGGAACAGGACTGCGAACAACCGGGCAGCTCACCACCGAAGCCGCGGCCTGGATCAAGCGCGCTGATCGGGTCCTGTATGTCATCACCGATCCCGTGGCCGAAACGATCACGCGCAGCATGAATCCTCGCTGTGAGTCACTTGCAAACCTGTATTCCTCAGACAAGAACCGTATGAGGACCTACGACGCAATGGTCGAGCGCGTCCTTGAAGTCGTGCGGTCAGGCGCGGTCACGTGTTTTGCTGCGTACGGGCATCCCGGGATTTTTGCCTACCCGACCCACGAAGCTATCCGACGCGCCAAACGAGAGGGCTTTAATGCGCGCATGCTGCCGGGCATCAGCGCAGAAGACTGTTTGTTTGCGGACCTCGCGATCGATCCGGCCAGCTGTGGTTGTTCCTCGTTTGAGGCCAGCGATTTTTTGCTGAATCGTCGAATTCACGATCCCACCAGTCACCTCGTGCTTTGGCAGATTGGTGTGCTGGGAGAACCAAAGGGGCTCTTAAATAAGGCGAAACCCCGAGGGTTACCGCTCCTCGTCGACAAGCTGAAGGCGAGCTACCCACAAGACCACCCGGTCAAACTCTATCTGGCTCCTATGTTTCCCGCGATGGATGCACAGATCACGACAATACCATTGCGCGAGCTGACTACAGCTGAGTTTTCGGTGATGACCACGCTCTACATACCGCCTCACGGCACACCAGATACGAATTGGCAGCTGGTTGAGGAGTTCGGCTTTGATGTTCAGTCAGGGTGACGCTCCCGGGGCGCACGGTGTAATGATCGGCAAAAACAGCAAACATCCCGCGTCGATCATCGACTCAAAAGCAGCCAATACCTCATCGCGCCGCACACCAGGGCGCATTCCACTGACTGGGTTGATTCTTCTACTACTGCCCGTTCTGTCGCACTCTCAAACCCGAGCGCAAGCCCAGGACCAAGCGGGAGTTCTCGAAGAAATTATCGTAACCGCGCGCTTTCGAGACGAGCAGGCCCAAGATATTGGCCAGAGTATCCGCGCCTTTGGTGCGAAGGAGCTTGAGCAATCTGGCGCGCTCAAATTCGGTGATTTAGCACGGCGCACGGCGGGTCTGGATTTTCAAAACCGGGGACCAAACGCCAATGAAGTATCGCTTCGCGGTGTTGCGAAGCTGGTCGGCGGTTCGGACCTGGATATCTTGCCAAGTCAGCCGTTGGTCAGCCAGTTTGTGGATCAAATTCCAGTCACCGCGTCGACTTCGAGGCAAAGAGACTTCAGTACTTTCGATCTGTCCCGGATCGAGGTGCTCAAAGGTCCCCAGCCGACCTACTTTGGCGAGGGCTCTGTAGGCGGTTCGATTCGCTATTTCTACACCGAGCCGGATTTGTACAATGACCAGCTACGGGGACGTATTCAGGCAGATGCAGCCAATATCCACGATGGCGGGAACAGCTTCGCGCTGAACGGTGCTGTTGGCTACACCTTCATTCCAGACACGTTGGGAATCAGGCTAACTGCTTTTTCTCGCGACGATGATGGGTTCATCGATAACACAGTTACCGGCGAAAGCGACTTTAACGACTTTAGAACCCGAGGAGGCCGAATAGCGGTCGCTGCACGGCCCGCCGATCGGCTCTATATCCTGGCCACCGGCCAGTATGCCGAAGATCGCCACGGAGGTGACTGGCTCGCGGACAACGACTCGGACGACCTCAAGTTCAGCCTGCGCCCCTTCGACGAAAACTGGCGGGACGACTTTACGCTGTTCAGCTTGAAGACCGAACTGGAGCTTAATGCCTTTACGCTGACCTCAATCACCGGCTTTTTTGAGCGGGACCTTGAATACAGTCGCTACGATTTCGTACAGGCCAGAAACTCGCTTCCTGTCCTGTTCGGCATCGATGGAGATGTGACCACATTTAATCGCACAGAGGATCGCAACCTTACCCAGGAATTCAGAGTTGTTTCCAACTTCGATGGGAACTGGGGTTTCGTAGCGGGTGCGTTTTACAAGAACAACGAGATAACCAGAACATCGATTTCACGCTCGCCACAGCTGGGCGCTCTCAATGCCAATGGTAACGCGCTGTTTGGCATTGACCTGCCCGCTAACGATCTGCTCGTGGGCACGGGCGTTGGGCTGACGTCTGAGCGGGAGCAGCTCGCCCTGTTTGCAGAAGCTACCTGGCATTTGAGCGACAAGGTTCGGGTGATCGCAGGCGCTCGCTGGGTGGATGAAGACCTAAGTACACCGATCAGTGACCCGGAACTTAATGACGACCCTGCGTTGGCGGTATGCGCCCTGACTGCGGACTTTTCACCGACCCCGGTGTTTCCATCTAACCCCTGCACCGCCAGTTTGGTGATCGACAATGCCACCCTACTGAGCTTTTTGAATCTGGATGGGGCCCAGAACTCACGCAATAGCGTGAACGGCGAGTGGCTGCCGAAATTGGCGGCAGAGTTTGATCTGAGTGACGACCAGCTTATTTATGCGTCGGCGAGCAAAGCCCTGCGCAATGGCGGGACTAACTCCACGTTTGTAGTGGCCAACGCAGGTGAAATTCCCAATGATGATGTTGGATTTGATGCGGACGAGTTATGGAGCTACGAGGTGGGACTCAAGAATCGCCTTTTTAATGGCAACCTCGTATTGAACCTGGCTGCGTATTACAACGACTGGGACAATGTGCAAACGCTGATCAGCACGAGCGCCGGCAATCTGTTTGCCAATGCCGGAAGCGCTACCAGCTACGGCGCGGAAGTCGAAACAATCTGGCAGGCAAGTGAGAGCCTGGCGCTCACTGCTTCAGTAAACTATACAAACGCCGAGTTCGATGGCACCCAGATCTGGGAAACACCGGAGAGTCTGACGATCGCAGAACTGCTGGGTAGACCTCCCAATATCATCCGTGACGGGAATCAACTGCCTAATGTGCCCGAGTTCAGCCTGGCGATCGCCGCGGACTATACCCGGGCCAGTGGATGGCGCGAGGCCGACTTCTCCATTCACGCCGACTACCAGTGGATCGATGAACGTTTTCAGGACAGCGTGAACTCCAGTGCAGCGCTGCTGCCCGCCTACGGCCTGCTTAACTTACGTGTGGGTCTGCAAACCTATCGTTGGTCCCTGGTCGGTTATGTCCGGAATCTCACCAACGAGATCAGCTCGCAGGCCGTCTTGCAGGTCGGCGCCGCCGACAATATCGACATCATCAGCTACGTGAATCAGCCTCGCAGCATGGGACTCACCCTGGGAATTGAGTTTTAGCAGCCGGTACTCCCAGTATCTGGCCTGACCTCTGACGATTGCCTGCTGAGAACGCCATTACGATTAGATCCCTGGGTACTTACGCACAAGTGTGCGCCAACTCTCATTTTACACCTCTGCAGATCTGCAAAACCTTTCGAAACAACCGGATTCGACCGTGCACCGGTACTATGAGTTTTGTCTGCGATGGAAGCAGACATGATTTAGACCGTATATAGAGCATAGACAGAGAAGCAGTTACAAGCTCAGACAATCCCGGCATCCCATGTCAAAACGTATATCACTGTTGTCAGCTCTGCTTGTTCTCTCTCTGTGTCGGACAGCACCCTCTTTTTCAAATTCAGTTGAAACTGAAGAGCAAAAATCCGAGGCTCCTGCTGCGTCACTGACGAGTCAGGTTAAAAAACCAGACGACAGCGAACTCAAGCCTGCGACGAACGTGGACTTGAGCGACGTGGTTGTCGAAACACAACCAGAACCGATTGCCTCCCAAGCCGACTCACCGTCCAGCCAATCAGAGGCTTCCGCCCAGGAACTGTCTGCAGAAGAAAAACAGCAGGAATCGCTTATCCTGCTGGGAGCCAAAGTTCCGCCAGGCACATCGACTCGGCTAGCCTGGTCACCAGAAGTTGGCTTTATGGGTGTCTCTGCGCCGACTCCTGTTCTGGTTGTTAACGGGGTGACGCCAGGCCCTACTCTCTGCCTGACCGCTGCGGTGCACGGAGATGAGAGTAATGGCATCGAAACAGTGCGTCGTGTTTTGTACGGTATCGATGCGGAAAAACTCTCCGGTGCCGTCATTGGCGTACCCATCGTCAATCTGGCCGGCTTCCGAGCTGGCTCTCGATACCTGCCGGATCGCCGCGATCTCAATCGCTATTTCCCTGGTAATCGTACAGGCAGCGCTGCTTCGCGAATCGCTTCCTCTTTTTTCCGGGAGGTCGTGCGGCAATGCGACGCCTTGATCGACCTGCATACTGGTTCTTTCGGTCGCACTAACATTAATCAGCTCCGGGCAGATTTGAGCGTCCCCGACGTCAAGGCCCTGGCTGAGAAAATGGGCCGGATTGTCGTAGTACAGAGCCGCGGAGCCAAAGGCACGCTACGCCGTGCAGCAATGGAGATCGGAATCGCCGCCGTTACCTTGGAAGCGGGAGCGCCTAACGTATTGGATGACGACGTCATTGAAGAAAGTGCCCGTAGCGTCAGGAATGCCATGAGTGGGCTTGGGCTCCTGAAGTCACGCAAATGGACGCGTCGCTCCGACGCTCCCACTTTTTACGAGTCACGCTGGATTCGTGCCAGCGAAGGCGGCTTCCTCATCAGCAAAGTCAAGCTTGGTGCCACGGTAAAGACCGACCAGTTACTGGGCGTCGTCACCAACCCCATTACCAATCAACGCAGCGAAATTCGCAGCCCGTTTAGAGGCCGAGTTATTGGCATGTCCCTCAATCAGGTAATGCAACCGGGTTATGCGGCCTACCATCTGGGCACAAAGCCGGTGTTTGATGAAGTGGAAGAAAGCGCCGATGCCCAAAGCACTGCCGTCCGTGACCAGGAAAAGAGCAGGCAAAAAACCCAGGCGGAGTTAGCAGCCGAGAGTGATCAATCAGACAATTCGACCAGCGCTGCCATCGAGTTTTCGCTCGATAGTGATGATGATTCGGATGAAGACGCGGAATACGGGCATTAATAGCATTCAAAATGCTCAAACGATCCGGATTTCCAGATCGTTGCGACAAACTCAACTGCAGACCGAGGTGATAGCTCCAGGCGCGATCTAGTGTCCTGCGTGGCTAATTCGTTGAATTATTTCGGCGCTTTTTCGCGCCTGACGGCGTTGCGGATCGTCGCCATAGCTATGGCTATGACTCCTCACCGCGCCTTGCCAGGCACAAAAAATCACTCGAAATTTATTCAACGGATTAACCATGCAGGACACTAGTTGTACCCAGCTTTCCGAGATGCGCGCTCGTACATGAGGTTTCAAAATATGCAAACGGTAGCAAGACTCATGCTGCTCACGGCCCTTTTGGCTGTGAGTCAGGTTTCCAGGGCGCAACGAGCTCGGTCATCGGCCGTTCACAGGGCAATCCAACCTACCTTGATTCTTCGGGTGAAAACGACATCTTGGAAGGCATCGATCTAGCGCCCTAGCCATGAACGGAGTAACCAACGAGTGCGCTCCACGGAGCCACGCTACGTTCGGAGTTTAGACAAGGATGCATGATACGGTTAGTAGTAGTCGTTCGACTCCTTGCGACCACCCGCCTTCAAGGCCGCAACCAGAATAACTACCCGCAAATACGAATTCTATGGACTACATGCTGAATCACTGGTGTGTACGAGTTTCTGAAAACACGCTGGAAGACAAAAGAAGCAATGAGCGTTTTAAAATTGAGCCGCGCTCAATGGAGGTTCTCGCCTATCTTATTGAGAAGCACGGCTCGGTAGTCAGTCGAGAGGCATTCATCGCCCATGTATGGGATGGTCGGATTACCGTAGAAGAGGTACTAACCCGGTGTATTTCAGATCTTCGCAAAGTTTTCGAAGAAGACCCAAGACGCCCAACCTACATAAAAACCGTACATAAGCGAGGATATAAGCTCCTCGTTGAGCCGGTCGAAGTAGCGCAAACCCTCAAGGAAGACCAAGGAAGCAAGCCCAACACCGCCACTTGGAACTTTCGGAAATCCCTAGCTGTTCTTACCGTCGCCATCACCGTTGTCTTCTCGGCCCTCAGAATCCCGGGGATATCCCTGATTAAATCCGAGCCGGCCGAGGAGATGTTCGGTGACACGTTCCGAAACCTCGCTGAAGTTCGAACAGCGCTCAGTGCTCCAGGGCATCCAATCCACACCCTGGTTTGGAAGAACGAAGCGACGGGAAAGGCCCTCTTGATCGAGTCGAAAGAGTTGGTCGAGCAGGGCACTGGAAATACGAGGCTACTGTTACGTTTGACGGACACTGACAAGTACACACTTTGGGAGGTCTCACAGGTCCTCGACTCTGATCAGCAACGAACTCGATTGATCGAATCACTGTTAGAAGTGCTGGCCCAGCTCCAAGTGTTCAAGGAAGCACCTGAATTATCACTTCTTAACCCAGAGTTGCGTTCTACCTACCGCCGCGCTTTGTATCTGATCGATAGACGTGGCCGCGAAAACTTAGAAAAAGCGATAACGCTTCTTGAGGAGGTCATAGAGAGGAATCCCTCGTTCGTGATGGGGCTCGTGCAGAAAGCGTATGCCATCAAGACCTCGGTCTTCTACCAGCCGACAACCGAGTTGAGAGAGCTGAAGAAGCTGGAGTATTCACTAACGCTGAAGCAAGCCGAGGTAGTGGCACCGAAACATCCAGTGGTAGCGAGCTTGTCAACCGGGATAAAAATCAAGGAGCGAAATTGGAGTGAACATACGGCTCTCCTTGAGAAAGCGGCCGAGGAATTTCCAGCCTGCATCATGTGCGTAAGAACACTTGCGGAACACTACTTGAACCTCGGCTACTACCGGAAAGCCGAAGCTTTAGTCGTGGATCACCTTGAGTACTTTCCACTGTCCGTAACGATGCAAAGCTTCCTTGGGCAGGTCTACAACATGCAGGGATCAGTGGAAGGCGCGAAGCATCAGGTTAAGACGGTTAAGGCGATCAGCGCATCGGACGGCTCCGACTTTATGGCAATGGAAATCAACATCGCAATGAATGAAGGAGATCTGGCTGCTTTTGAGGCGCTATCCACCGCCATGGTCCGCCGTCATCCTGCTTACTCGTTACACAAAGCGGCTATGGATGCGCAGATCAGCGGGGACCTGGAGGAACTCAGATTGATCGTGGCGAGTATGCCGAAGCTCGATTTTAACCAGGCTCTGACGGTTGGCAACTTCACGGATTTACTTGAGCGCATTCACAGCAATATCGATGCCGGCCAACTTCGAGATTTACGACTGATTCACGGCTGGCTGAATTCCGAGGCGCACCTGTCAAAGCTCTATGGAGCCGGACTTCTAGCGCTTAAGAATCACCCCGATATCAGCGAACTGTTTGATCAGATTGGCTTGTTTGAGTTTTGGGATGAGCAAAATAGATGGCCTGATTATTGTCGTTTTGATCAATATCTGGCCCACCGTCCAGACTTTTGCCCGTCACGGGAGATCGCATACTCGATTGATTCTTAGAGGTTTTCCTCCCCGTTAGAACTTCCTTAGGTAATCATAAGAACATCGCAAGCCAAAAGCGCAGACCTCACCATCCAAAGCGTTTATACAGATGAGGTCATAAGCAACAGGCTGAGTGTTAAACATGATTACTAGTTTCTTTCGGCATGCGATCGCATGGGCGTTAATAGGCCTCGCCAGTGGTGCGAGCGCTTCTATGGTGAGCGTTGAGTCCTACTTTTTTCAGGATGGCTTCGTGGGCGGTGGCAGCATCTCCGGCTTCTTTCGCGGGACGGATATAGACGGTGACGGACAGATCTATACTGCCGCGATCCCGATTAGCATCTTTACAGGGCTTCCCGTTGGCAACGAACTCGACTACGCCGAAATCACCTTTGACGGCTTTGGAACAACGCTGGGTGAGCAAACGCTCACCTATGATAAATCGGTACTAAGCGTGTTGGACCTCGCTGACCCCACCAACCCGTTTTCGAACCCTTTTTCATTCTTCGCCTTCGCGTTCAATATTGGTGGAAGCTCAATTGGTGACGAAGAGAATGAAGGATTCAGTTTTTCTCCCTTCGCTCCGAGTACCAACTACTTACTGGGAAATCTCTTTGAAGACGTATTTCTGACTTCGATTGCGGGGGTTGACTCATCGTCCTTCGGATCCTGCGATGGCATCCGTAGCTGCGCCGCGGTACTGGAACTTGTACCCGACAGCTCCGCGCCCGATGGGATACGTACCGTGTCTCAGAATCTGAGTTCATCCACCGTTTCGGTCAGGCGTGTCCCGGAGCCGGGAACGTTTGCGCTTCTTTTCGCGAGTCTCTTTTGTCTGGTTGCATGGCGAGGGCAGGTGTCTGACGGCATCCCGATAGCTTGAGCGGGACGAGAATCGCGGGCAGACAGCAATCCAGCAGAACAAGGATCAGCGCTGGCAGCTTGATTGATAACCTAGCTTCCAGTTTCCGCTGCTGCCTTCGAACCCAAACGGACTTATCGGGTGATTAGCTTCTGGCAACTGGCCGGATGCTTGAGAAACAGCGCGGAGTGCCGGCACTCAAAGTTGCGCAAGTGAGGCTCCCCAAGTCTCGCTTTTCGTCCGTCGTGATACTCAAGTGACCTGCTTTGCTTCTCGGAGCCGCGTTAAGAGTTCCGTTACTTTGATTGGTGAAGCACGTGAGCTCGATGATCAGACGCGCAATGACTGGGGTGCCTTCTTCTGGGCACCGACGCCAAGCCACACTGTGTCCGAAGCGCAAGAATCCGACCAAAGCAGTCAGCCTGCTCCTGGCGTTTTTCTGGCTGTCCATAAATGGACACGCGCCGCTTGCGCAAACGCTGAATTGTGACAGTGATTTCGTCCGGTTTTTGGGAGTTGCAATAGAGGTACTACCCACCGGGTCCAACGACGCTGACAACATCGAGTGCGCTCTGCGAGAGGCTTCCCGCCTGGACTCAAGGCTGGTAACACTTCGGGCGAGTAGCTACCGAGTGGAGCGTCCGATTTCGGTGGTTAATTTCAGAGGCAACATTGAGGGGGTGACCCGAGCCAGTACGACTATCGAGTTTGCTGAGCGCAGCTTTGACTGCGCCGTGTACGACTCGAGCAGATTCGATTTTAGCGGATCTTTCGTAGTCGATACTGCTAACGGGTTGACCTTTGAGCAGGGTGTACCCGGTGTTCGCTTTCTAACAATGCGAGCAGGACGGCCCTGTAGCAGCGGTAACGCCTTCGGCATGATTGCATTCAGACCAAGCAGTGGGGACTGCGATCAACGGACCTTTTTCGCTCTAGTCGACCGAATCGACTTTGAAGGAAGCGCTACGTCCAACCAGCTTATCGAAAGCGTCAGCGCAACATCGACCGCTGCGCCACCGTGTTCACTCCCGCCGACGGGAACGCTAAAAGTTAATCAAAGCACTTTTACCGACATATTCTCTGCACTAGGGGTATCCATGGTCGGCGGCGCACAGGTTGACGTTAACTTCAACACCTTTACCAACTTGGTTATCCCGATACAAATTGCGAATGCCAATCAGAACACAACCATAGTAGGTAACACGTTCGACATGGGCAGCGAAGGCATCCAGGGGGTTCAGGGTGCTATCTCAATCGGAACTTTTCCCGGTGTTAGCTCGCCAGCCATGAATAGAACTGTAATTCACGCAAATACATTTTTCGACAGAGGCACAACGACACTCGGCGCGTTCTTTGTCGGACATAGTGCAAGGGGAACTCGACAAGACAGTAGCTTCGTCATAACGCAGAATATCTTTGACATGCGAGGTCCGGCTGAATCGGTTGCCGTGGTGATTCTCGAAACCAACAGCGGAGTCATACAGAACAATAGTTTTCGCGGCAATGCGGATGTAGGCATCATTCTTGGCCGGGAAGATGGTTCCAACGCGACAGTGGCGGACTGGAGCATCGTAGGAAACGACTTTACTGGCTTTAATTCACGTGACTCGGATATGTTCTTCGGACCAGGGACGACTGGAAACGTGTTTGGACCCAATCAAACAAGTTCTATTACTGGTCGCGGGAATAACGTTTTCCCCTAGCGTCCACTTTTACGGGCAACAACGCTTAAGATCGTGGCAATATTGGATCGACTTGGCAACTGGCGAGGACCCAGCGGTAGTGTTTACCAGGCGCGTTCGTGAGCTAGGCCATCGGGCGATAGTGGGCCGGATCTAGATGGTGCTTTTTTAGAAGCTTGTAAAACTCTGATCGATTGCGCTGGGCCAATCGTGCCGCCTGAGCCACGTTGCCTTCTGTGGTGTGCAGCAGTCGACTGATGTATTCAAATTCGAAACGGTCTCTTGCCTCTGCGAGAGGTGCGAAGCGGGATTGGCGCCCTTTGAGGGCGCGAACCACAAGATTCTCCGGAATCACGCGTGACCGCCCCATCACCACACATTGCTGAACCACGTTGGCAAGTTGGCGAACGTTTCCTGGCCAGTCAGCACTCAGCAAATGCTCTATCGCCGCTGAGCTGAAGCTTCGCGCTACCCCATCCGACCGAAACTCATGCAGAAAATGCTGTGCGAGTAGCGGTATGTCTTCGCGGCGTTGAGCGAGCGAGGGAAGCTTCAATGTGACTACCGCCAGTCGGTAGAACAGATCCTCACGAAAGTTGCCGGCATTTATCTCTTGTTCAAGATTGCGGTGCGTAGCCGACACCACCCGTACGTCAACCTGGACCAAGCTGTCGCTGCCCAGCGGCTCAACTGCCTGCTCCTGGAGCACGCGCAGCAGTTTGGCCTGAAATGCCAGCGGCATCTCGCCTACCTCGTCCAGAAATAGTGTGCCGCCATGGGCGCGTTGAAAAAATCCCGCTCGATCCCGGGATGCCCCGGTGAAGGCGCCACGTTTGTGGCCGAACATCTCACTTTCGAATAGGTTTTCCGGGATTGCGGTGCAGTTGACGGCCACAAACGGCTCTTCGCACCTCTGGCTCGCCCCATGAATCGCGCGGGCGAGAAGCTCCTTACCGGTTCCGCTTTCACTTTGAATAATGATGCTCGCCTTACTCGCAGCGGCTAGCTCTGCCTCTTGGAGAGTCGACTCCATGATGGCACTACGCGAGACGATAGGTTGACGCCAGGATTGGCTATCGCTGCGATCACTGTCTGACGAGCTGGAACTAACGACGGCCTCGAAGGGCTCTGGGCTCACACTCAGAGCAACCGCACGGTTCAGGGTCTGGATCAGCTCCTCGGTGTCGAGTGGTTTAGTCAGAAAGGCAAACGCGCCCTGCTGTGTCGCCGTAACGGCGTCCGGAATCGATCCGTGGGCCGTTAGCACGATGACTGGGAGAGCGGGATAGGTAGACTCGATCTCACCAAGCAGCTCCAGTCCATCCATCCCATCCATTTTAAGATCTGTCACAACCGCGCGCTGGCGCTGCGATCGCAAAACACCAAGCGCGTCATTGCCACTCTCGGCGACCGATACGGCAAAACCCGCACGCCGGAGACGAATTGACAGAAGCTCGAGCAGGTCCCGATCGTCGTCTACAACGAGGATAGGTATGGACTCTTCGGTTACCTGGTCATTCATTATTGCTACCCCCTGATAAATCCGCTGGCGCATCCGATAGCGTGCTTTCGATGCGCTTGAGTGCGTCCAGTTGCTCGAGGCATGAGTCTGCATCCCGAAGAAGCGTGTCCTGGCGTGTGCGCAGGGCCAGCAGGCGCTGCTGCGTCATTTCACAGGATGCACCCTGGCTCTGCAGCGTCTTTTGACTTTCGGCTAGTTGTGCGCGCGTCTCCTGCAACTGTTCCTGCGTGCTAAGCAAATGCCACAGCGGATCTCGCAGAGGCGCGAGCTCTGAACCCGCGCTCACGTCCTCAAGCAAGTTCCGTGCTTCAGCGCGCAGAGCTGCCGTCGGCGCTCCTGCGGCATTCTCCTCTATGAGTAAATGAGCAAGCTGAAGGCGGAGAAGATCGCTGGGGTGCTGCTCAAACTGAGTCTGTAAACCGCGGTAGTAGCCGGCCAGACGAGGAGCGTCCATCGCACCTACAGCAGACCGGAACTCGCGCCACAGTTCATAATCGCTCAGCCGTTGCGGAGAGAGACACGCCGAGGCCCCCATCACAATCGTTGTTACAAGCAGCCACTGTTTCACTGCGATCCCTGCGACGCTGGCAATGTCAATCGAAAGTGAGCCCCGCGCTCGGTCTCAATCAAGCACAGGTCCCCGTCGTGTTGTCCCACATATTCGTATGCTATAGCGAGCCCAAGCCCGGAACCGCGGACCTTTTGGCCCGCGTTCTTCGCGCCGGTAAAAAACCAATCGAATACTGCATCCCGATTCTCGGGCGGAATTCCAGGTCCCTCGTCTATGACATCGAGCTGTGCGCATTCGTCGACCCGCCGAACACGAATCACGACACGCGCATCGGTGGGAGAGAATTTAATCGCATTGGACAGCAGGTTACTGATGATAATTCCGATTTTGCGTGGATCACCGTACACGACCATAGAATCAAGATCGCGATCAATGCTCACGCCGCGCGCTAAACCAGCGATTGTCTGAACATCCGCAACCTCATCGACCAGTCGATGCAGTTCAATGGGCGCGGCGAGTTTTTTGTCATACGGGCCCGCTGCGGCACCGAAGCGCAATAGCTCTTCAATGAGTGTCTGCAGGCGCAGACTGTTGTCGTGCAGTATGCGTGTGACCGTCGCAGATTCCGAATCGTCTAGTTCATTGGGACCGTCGAGCAGCAGCTCTGACGCTTCCCGTATGTTTGTGAGCGGAGTCTTCAGTTCGTGCGACACTTCACGCAAGAACAACGTTTTTTGCTCCTCCAAGGCACGCAAGCGTTTGCGCAACCAGTTCAGCGTCCCCCCCAGATCCGCCAGGTCCCTTGTTCCATGTACGCGGATTTCGCCGGTGAGCGCCCCCTGCCCGAGAGACCGGATCCCCGCATCAAGTTCCCGTAGTGGCCGTCGTGCAAGCGCTATGAATAGAAGCGCAAGAGCCAGCGACAAGGGGATCACCATGGCGGCAAGGCTCAGAAGATAGGTTTGCAGGTTGACCGCCTGCTTGGGTAGCTGCCGGGCGAGCTCCCTGCCGCGCTGTGAATACAGCGTCAGTAGATTGTTTGCCTTGCCCTGCAGTTGGCTGTAAGCGTGTTCGAGCTCGCTGTCATTGATAAGAACCGTGCCACCGACAGGAGAAGAGACAACGGGAGGCTCCAGGCGAAGCGCCGGCGCATCCAGGCTTAAGTCATCCGAAGGCTCGATGCCCGCCGCACTACCAACCGGATAGTCGACGTTGGCCACCACCTCAATGGGAGCCTTAAGCGCCTCGATCTGCGAATGCAGTTCTGACTCCGCCTGCGCAAACGTCTCCAACGCGTCACGAGTTTGCGCATTGCCAGATACCTCGCGCAGCACGGCCAGAAGCTCCGCGGCCTCGCTGCGATGCTGCCTGTACAGCTTCAGAATCTCCTGATCATCGAGCGCCGCGTACTGGCGCGCGGAGCGTTCGAGTTCGCTGACTTGCTCTGCAAGTTGCCGGCTGACATCGGTACTCGTTTGGACCGACACCAGCGCCTGGCGGCTTGAAACCGCGAGCTCATCGCTCTGGACGACAGCGATAAGGATAGCGACGACCAGCGGCGCGATAACCGCGAGAAATCCAATCAGCAGAAGCTGCACCAGGGTGAGTGATTCGAGGATGCGCTTCATGTTCTCGAGTCAGCGAGCGGGGAAGGGAAAAGCATGCCGCCTTTACCGTTCGATATGGAACGCCCAGCGGGCGAGAAATCCCATGGACGCGAACGGTTCGATGTACAGGTGTTGCCTGTAGGCAACAGTGCAGACTCACGCGCAGCAAATCGAGCGCTACCGGCTCTCGCCGACCGTTTATTCCCAGGATTTTGGGTATTTATTCGCAAAACCGTGTAGGTAGCGTTGCCATCAGGCAACACAATTTGCTGATCCCTAAAGACCGAAAACGCTTCCAAATACTGTAACTCATTGAGCCACCTAAGAAATCCTCTTCTGGCACCAGGATTGCCATAACGCATGTGTACGCCGTAACTACACAGCAGTTTTAGATGTACGTTTCGGCAAGGTAATTAATTCAGGAGATTCGGTTATGAACGTTAAATCAGCAGTAATCGCCCTTGGACTAACCGGCGCTGTGGCAGGCGCGGCTTTTGCGCAACTCGACAAAGCGGGTATGGAAGTAGCCCAGGGCGGCGCCCCCACATTTGCAGAAATAGATCGCAATCGCGATGGCAACATCACAACCACTGAGGCCGCCGGCACGTGGCTCGCAAGCTCCTTCGCAGCGGTTGATACCAATGAGAACGGGCTCGTAGACGAACAGGAATACAACGAAGCATTGAGCTAGGCGAAAACGCTTAGCAGAAGAATGGCTAACCTGAAGAGAAGCTCTGACCTACAAGCGAGGCGCCGCTACTACAGAGCCATACGTGAACTTAAGTGCCGGACTGGATACAACGATCATCGGCATGGTTGTAGGAGACTCAGCTAATGATCGCGAGCCCTTACCCGAGACTTAAGCCAACCACCGATACCCAAGGTTAGACTAGGCTTTTGCCAGGGTGGCAATGGTCTTTTTTGAGCGCGTCGCAAGGCGCGCTTTTGTGTTTATAGGGGTCGGCGAGCGCAGAGTGAAGACGAAACCCCATCCGTGAACACGAAAGGTTAGGCTCTGTTCGTACATTAGGAATTCGGAGATTGCACTTCCGCAAAGCGGTTGGTGTCTTTACCGCGAGTCTATGGCGACGAATCTGCGAACTCTTCGAGCAGGACCTTTAGGTCGGAAAGGCGTTGCCTGCTGACCGGAACGTCGTCGCCGTTCTTCATCTTAAGGAGACCCTGGCGCCCGCTGCGCCTAAAGCTGCGCACTGCGCTTCGGGCTACCCAGAACGAACGATGTGTCCAAAAACCGTCAATCCCGGCAATTTCTGCGACTGCGTCACGAAGGTTGTAAAGAATGAGGCTGCGCCCGGAATCGGTAACCACCGCGAGATAGTGGAGCTCAGCCTGCAGGTAGAGAATTCGACCCTGTAGTCTGGGCGCCACCAGCCGCATGAATGCTGGTTCGACGGCAGTCGGGTCGGAACCCCCTACCAGACCAACGTCGCCCGAATTTTCAGTCGGGCCGCCTTCTGTTGAAGTCTCGGCTTCACCATAGGGGCCGCGGACGGAATCCCTAGCCTCAATGCCATCAGCGATACCAGTGTTGGTCAGACGCAATCCCAGAACGAAGGGCGCATTTATCGCGATCCATGACAGAGTGATCGGTGGCGTGATATTCCAGGCTTCATCGACAATAGCCAAAAGGGAGAACGGACGCTCGTCCCCTCCTAGTAACTGATCGAACAGTGTCGCGAAGGGTGAAAACAGCAAAGCCCCGACCACGCCAGAAATAAGCAACTTCACCCAGGGACCGCGTCTCTCAAAAAAGGCGATTCGAGATAGCGCCATGTGCGTGGCCAGCAGGAGCAGCACGGGAATGAGGCTTTGAATCTGCCAGAGCACAATGCTCCGCAATAGATCGAGCCCGCTATCGTCGTCGCCTGCCACGAAAGCAAACAGCAATCCAAGCACGACTGCCACCGTGGCGAAGTACCTCCGCGGTGACACATCGCCAATATCAAAGGGCTCCTTCATGACTCCTTCTGCCCATTCGTGCAAAAACCTGCCCACTCATATATTTCAAACAAAATCAGACAGTTAGATGGCTCACCCAGGCGTAGGTTTGCAGGAGTGAACCGCAGTGGCTCACACCAACAATCCAACGCACGGGAGACATCGGCGATGTTCCAAGATGACGAAAACAGATTCAGTAACTCCAAGTCCACTTACGCAGGGGCGATCCTGCTTGTTCATGCAGTTTTTTGCGGAACGGCCGGTGCTCAGACGGCTTCAGACAACTCGCAAGATAAGTGGTTCGGCCGAGCGTGGGGCGGATTCAGCAGTCTTAGTGATACCAGCGGAAGTAGTGATGGCTTCCAGCTAGATTCATCCACTGACACTCTCTCCGTTAACGCAGGCGGTGGTTTCGCTGCCGGTGCTGGCGTCGGCTACCGATTCGCAAACAATTTTGCGGCCGAATTGGCCTGGGAATATCGCAGCAACGACAGCGAAGTTGACTTCGATGGTGGCGCGTCTTTTGACGACGGAAACTATGCGTCCAACACATTCTTCTTAAACGGCTACTACTACCTGGCCAGCCGCGGTGCCTGGGAGCCCTATCTTGGTCTGGGGCTCGCCTGGGTACAGGAAATTGATATCGATCTTGAAGGTAATGGACCCGAGCAGTCCTTTTCGGGTGATGGTGATGTGGGAGTGCAAGTGTTTGCAGGTGCGAGCTATCGCATCAGTCCGAACTGGTCAGCACAAGGAGAGCTTCGCTACGGCAGAATCACAGGGCTGGACCTCACGGGAGAAGGTAACCCAGGGACTATCAGCGACTTCGACTACGAGCCGCTCACACTTCAGATTGGCCTCAAATATGATTTTTGACGACAAAAGCGAGCCCTGTGTCGGGTGATATTGAGCTAGAGCAAGCGTGCGCTGTGAGTGACCATATCAGCAGAGGAGTGCTCAATCTTCTTTACTGATGTGGCCCCGAGTGCACCGCCTGCCCGGGGAGATACCGATTCTGAACGTTATGCTACCGCATGGGCAACGGAACTTAGAGCAGATATATGCTCGACACAATGCGGCTGCACGAGGCTGCTCGAACCCTGAAATGCTTTAGATGAACGAGCACAATCGTTGCACAATAGGGTGGTCAAGCACTGACCCTCTGGGCTACCTCTTTCAGGCGAACGACCTGTTGCACATAAAGAGGAAGTGCCGATGCTTTCTCGATGAAATCAAACACGTACATGAGCAAAGCAAGTATGAGCCCGTAGTCAGCGACACCCGAGTTGACTACCGCGATCGGCGAATAAACGAACAGCGTTACGACACCCAACCAAAATACGAAGTAGGTTCCTGTCTCCAGGTCACTGAGCTTTACGTTCCAGCGCATAAGACGTCGAAGATGAAGAGAGAATGCGTCGTTGCAATTTGCCTGGATCGCCTCAACCTGCCGCTCAAACTCAGTGTTATAGCCTGCATTCAAACGGTAGTTCCATTTACCAGTCGCCCCGTAGATTAGTGCAACCAATCCGAGCAGAGCCAGGCATGCAAAGAACACATCGAGGTTCAGCGTGCCGATGATAGCGAGCACGCCGATGACACCAATGGTTGAAGTAACCACTTCGGGCATCGCGTTTTCAAAAAATTCGACCAACTCGGTCAGCAAGCTCGACCGAGCCGAAATCGTCGAGACCGATCGCCCTTTTTCTTTCTCGCGCTCGACCATTTCCGGGGTAATGCTTTGGAGGACATGCGCATAAATGCGCGTATCGTAGGCTCGCCGAGCGCTCGCGATAATAAGCGAAGCGCCTCCCAGACCTGCAAGCCAGTAAATACCCACGAAGGAATCATCCAACAGACCATTAACCGCCCAACCGATGAATAACGGATAGAGCAAACCGAGGAGCGTTTCGATGACGACCAGCGCCAAAGTCAGCGTGATCCGGTATTTGAATCGCAGGTATATAGCACTTAGCGAAAGTGAGTGGCCTAAGGAATCAGCATTGCGCGGCACCGCTTGAACAAAATCCGAGCTTGCGCGTGTCATGCCCTAACAGTCCTGGCTACAGCAAGCGTCATCGGTGCTTAACGCCGTGACAAAACGTCTGAAAAGCCAGATCTGCCAGTGCATCGTGATCCATGGGCATCTGACGACGGCTGATCCAAGACGTGTAGAACAAACCATCGACAAGGCTCACCACCCAGTCGACGGGGATTTCATTAGAAAGGCTACACTCGGCCATGGCGTATTCGACTAGTTTTCGGATTTCGTCTGCCTGCTGTTGATAAATAGCAAGAAGCTCCGGGTCGTCCTCTTCAAGCCTTCCCACCTTCATCAGAAATTCCATTTCGGCCGATAGAGGTAACAGTGCCTTAAACATCAGGTGAAACGCATGTAGTCCCGATTCAGCTTCGACTTCGATGTGACTTGTCGCCGCATCAAATACCTGGAGGCAATGGATCGCAATCGCTTTTACCAGCTGCTCTTTGGTGTCGTAGAGGCGGTACAGAGTCGACCTGCCGACTTCAGCTTCGCGGGCGATGTCGCTTAAGGAAGCTTCTTGGTTCTTACTCAACAAATACATCCCCGCCCGCAGTAACGCGGCCTGAGACTTTTGGATGCGCGCATCCAGTTGCTCTGCCATACCTGCCCCTGCACTGATCAAATATATTTATGAAACATATTTGTATCATATCTTAATTAGAGATATAGTACAACTATGTCTCATATATCTGCTGGTCATAAATGATGAGTTCGGGACTTTCCTGGCTGAAGAATCGTGTTGGTAGCATTGCAGCAATGGCGCTGTTGCTGTCGGTAGTATCCTGGGTGTTGCAAGAACCAGCCCAAACCAAGGCTGCGCCAGCACCTGATGGTCCCGGTCTGACCGTGACCGTAGTCACCGCCAAACCGCGGGATGCACAAATAAACGTAACGGCAGTTGGGTCCACGCAGGCCCGGTGGGCCACGGCGATCACCGCGTCAGAGAGCGGGAGAGTCACACACGTAAGCCCGACCGCGACACCCGGACGCCTAGTACAAAAAGAAGAAGTACTCGCCTCGCTCCAGGACATTTTTTTTCGATCTGAACTAAGTGCTGCTCACGCCCGGGTTTCAGCCGCCGAACTCGAACTCGCTGAAACGCTGAACCGTCAGCACGTCGCCAGAAAAAGTGGTATCGCAAAATCAGCGTACGGTCGGCTTGAACCCCACGTGGAAACAGCCGTCGCTAATCGCGACGCGGCCATCGCAGCGCTCAAGGCCGAGCAGCAGCGATTCGACGACACGCAAGTGAAAGCTCCCTTCGATGCGGTCGTGACCTCCGAGCATACGCATCCGGGCCAGTGGGTGAACGCAGGCGATGTGATGTTTCGCGTAGCAGCGAGCGAGTTTCTTGACATCAAGGTAGAACTTTCGGAGGCAAGCTGGCAGCGCCTCAAACGCACGCGAGATTTTCAGGGTGATCTCAGCATCGAGGCCTTTTCCTGGAGCGATATCTCAATAGTAGCGCCGGGTGGTCAGCGCTTACCCGCATCCTTTCGTTACCTGAACCCGGTGATGGAGCCGCTAACGCGGCAACGAAGTGTAATGCTGGAAGTGGCTAGCCCCTACCAGGGCGCAACGCAGCTACTGGCCGGCCAGCAGGTGGATGTGATCTTTGGTGGCGTTACACAGCACTTTGTTGTCGAAGCTCCGGCGTCTGCACTGACCGACGATGGACACGTCTGGAGTGTCGTCGACAGTTCCCTTCGCTTAGAGAGGGTCGAGTTGCTCGAACAGAGGCCGGAGACAGTCCTCTTCCGGTATCGGAACAATCCGGAGCAGGAACGGCAACTCGTGCGCTTCCCTTTGGCCAGCTTTCTGGAAGGCCAGAACGTTACGGCAACGACTACCTAGGTTCAGGATCTTCATGAAAACGATCATACGATGGTTCCTGGATAATCCAGTCGCCTCCAACCTGTTGATGCTGTTTATTCTCATCGCAGGCGTGCTGACCCTGCCGGGTCTGAGGGTGGAGAGCTTTCCTCAAATTCCGCCGACGGAAGTAGAAATCTCTATTGCCTATCCCGGTGGCACAGCGCGGCAGGTAGACGAAGGAGTCACCCAAAGGGTTGAGGCCGCGATTAGCGGGATACCCGGCATTAAGCGACTTACCAGCCAGTCCAGTGCAGGTTATGCATCGGTCATAGCCAGAAAAACTCCGGACGTAAAGCTCGACGAGTTGATAAGCGACATTCGCAACCGGCTAGAAAGTATCAAAGACCTCCCTACCCTTGCAGAACGTCCCCGGATACAGCGCAACGACTATACGAACCTCGCAGCTTTCGTCATGGTTTACGGCGATGAGAGTGATGCAACGCTCCAACAGGTCGCCTCGAACGTGGAACGAGCGCTTCAGAAGCACCCTGCCATCTCTAAGGTGGATAACCTCGGTAAGCGAAAGCCGCTGTTAGTAGTAGAACCTCTTCGAGAGCAGCTACAACGCTACGATTTATCCCTCGAAGAGTTGGCGAACCACATCCGCCAGTGGTCGCTGGAGTATCGCAGCGGAGAGCTGAGCACGGCCCGGGGAACCATACTGATCCGGGCGAGCACGATCGCCGACAACGTTAGTGCGCTGAAGAATATTCCGATTGTTTCAACACCCACTGCTCGCACCCTGCTTGGCGATATCGCGACCGTACGGCGAGACTTTGAGCAAAGCGACAGCATAGTTCGATATCAGGGTGAACCCGCGATCGCGCTCATGGTGTCCACCGGCGAGAAAGACGACCTGTTTAAGATAAGCGACGCAATTCAGTCAGTCCTGAAGGCCTCTCGCCCATGGCTTCCTCAGAGCGTCAAGGTTGACGTAATGGCAGATATGTCCCCCTACATCTCCGAGCAACTGTATCTGTTGGGAACGAACGCTTGGCAGGGGCTACTCATCGTTGTCGCAGTGTTGTCGCTGTTTCTGGAGCCGCGCCTCGCACTGTGGGTAGCGCTCGGTATTTCCATCTCCCTTGCGGGCGCGGTCGCAGTGATGGGATGGCCCGGGTTCGATTACAGCATTAACGACATCACGCTATTTGGCCTGATTCTGGTCCTGGGAATTCTGGTCGATGACGCAGTAGTCGTCGGTGAGAGCATTCACCGCGCCAGACAGCAATCGTCTGACATCAAAGAAGCCGTCTGGCGAGGCGTTGAGGCAGTGACCGTACCGACCGTCTTTGGTGTGCTGACTACAATCGCCGCTTTTTCGCCGATGCTGTGGATAGAAAACGAACTCGCTAAGGTCTTTGCCGGATTCTCCGCCGTGGTGATCTTTGCGTTGGTTTTCTCGTTGATAGAGAGCAAGCTTATCTTGCCCACGCATCTGAGTTACCGCTCGGCCCCCCGTCCCGCCGGCCACCGTGCGAATCGGCTCAGACAGGGGTTCAAAACTCTGCGGGAGTCACTCAACCGCGCACTCGAAACCTTTGCTGACACAGTGTATCTACCCGCGCTCACGGTGAGCCTTAAACACCGTCGAACCTGCCTGATGCTGTTTACCGCATTCTTCCTCGCGGCCTACGGTGCTCTATCAAGAGGGAACATAAGCTCGGTGTTTTTCCCAGATGTTCCCGGACGCTACGTCACAGTAAACGTAACGATGCAGAGCGGAGCATCAAACGCACTGACTGTTCGCAATACCTCGCAGTTAGAGCGGGCGTTTGATCGAGGCGCGAGTGTGCTGAGACAGACCTATGGACTCGCAAAACCTGCGATTAGCAAGATCGTCGTAGCGAAACCCAATGCTGAAAGCATCGAGTTAACCGCCGAACTGACACCTGAGGTCCTCGCCAAAGTTCCCGGCGATCAGATTCTGGATGAGCTCCGACAGCAGGCGGGCCCACTGGAGGGGAGCTATGCAGTATCTTTCAGTCTCTCTGAGGACATCGCTGGCGGCACTGCAATCGAGGTGGCTGCGGGCGACCGGGATCTTGCGCGGCAAGTTGCTCAAAAGCTCAAGACTTCTCTAGCCCAGATGCCCGGTGTCAACGATGTTTACGATGACACCCAGCTCGCACGGAGACAGTTGAAAGCTACCGTGAACCAACACGGTATCAGCCTTGGCATTGATCAACGCCGCCTGGCTGCGATTGTGGGTGGTGCTTTCGGAAAGATCGAGATCCACCGTCTACTGGATAAGGGGGAAGAAACCACTGTCTCCTTACGTTTTCCAAGATCGCAAGCCAAAACGCTTGATCAGCTTAAGACCACACCGATAAAGGTAGCTCAAAACAGCTACGCAAGCCTGGGGGACGTGGCCACACTTGAGTACGTGCAAGAACCCGAGGTGATTTACCGGCGCAATCGCGATGAGGTGGTCAGCATCTACTGGCAGCAGAATCGAGACGTCAGCTCGCCGGAGCAGACGTGGGCGCGTCTTCAGGAGCTCGCTGTGCACAGCCTTGAACATTCCAATCCCGGTGTTTCGATTCGAGCCGTAGGTGAATTCGACGAGATCCTCGACGTACAGGCGGGATTCAAAAGAGCAATGCTGCTCACGGTCGTTCTGATTTACATACTGCTGGCGATACCCCTTAAATCTTATGTGCAACCAATTATTATCATGTCGATAATTCCTGCGGGGTTCGCCGGGGCTATCATCGGGCACGGTTTGCTCGGCCTCTCTGTAAGCATCCTCTCCCTGTTTGGGATGATGGCGATGATGGGAGTGGTGATTAACGACTCCCTCGTACTTATGAGTCGATTCAATCAACTCCGTGCCGCAGGCACACCGATACGAGCAGCATTGATCGATGCGGGGCGCAGTCGCTTGCGAGCGATTTTTCTCACCACGGTGACCACCATCTGCGGGTTACTGCCGTTGCTGTTTGAGACGAGCGAACAAGCCCAGTACCTGAAACCTGCGGCGGTATCCCTGGTGTTCGGAGAGCTGTTTGCGACTCCGATTACGCTGATCTTGGTGCCTGTGCTGATGTCAGCGATGGAGCGTCAAAGAGCTGAACATCACTCGACTGCCGTCGCCGCAACCACGGGTTAGCTGAATCAGAATCTTTTCTGGGTTCAGCGTAATCTATAGGTGAGCAGTAGAAAGCAAAAAGCCTGCTGGTGAAAAACCCACAAAGGCCAAGGACTTAAACTCTGATGGCAGGCTTTTCTGATACGGCAGCAAGTCAGGCAGTAATTGTGCGGTGAGGTTTATGAACATCCGACTCCTCTTCATCCTCACGTTAGTAGCATCAGCCAGCGGCTGTATGCTATCGCCGGATTACACGCTAACTGCAGCACAGCGAGAAAGCGTCAGGGTAGTCACGCCACAAGACGTGATGTATATCCCGCTCAATCCGGCTCGCGGTGACAAAGCCCCTCAGGCTGGCATGCTTTGGGGCGATATTCGGCGCGGTAGCGCCTGGAACCAGGTGGGTACTTCGCATCAATGGAACGCGTACCCCACTCGGTTACCTGCCAATCAGAGAAGAAGTGTGTCGTTTACCTGAGGACAAGAGGGTCCTTCCTGCTGCGATGACTGGTCAGCTGCGAGAGCTAGAGCGCGCCTGCCCGTGTGAGGGTTGCTTGTATGAAATCGTGAGAAGCGGACAAGCCAATCAACCCTCAGGCCAAGTCAGGTTCCTTCAACCGGCTAGTCAAGCTGTTAGCGAATTCGTTCACCCGCCGAGGTTGCCGTCTAGAAGGTGGAAAAAGAAGCTGCAGCGGACGTGGAGGCTGTCGAAACTCAGACAGTACCTCAACCAATCGACCACTTTTTACGTCGGCCGCAACGTCCATCTCCGACTTAAACGCAAGACCATGCCCTTCGACACACCATCGGCGCACCAGCCTGCCATCATTTGCGATCCGGTCACCGCTTACGGTGACTAATTGCGGATTCTTACTCGGGCCAAAGCGCCAGACGTTTTGCAGGTCCGATCCAAATCGCATGAGCAAGCAGTTGTGAAACTCCAGATCCTCCGGCTTGTTTGGCCCCTCCCGGTTCTTCAGATAGCTGGGTGCAGCACATACGATTCGGTGCTTGTTCGACACAATTCGCGCTCGCAATGTGGTGTCGGGTATCTGACCAAAACGAACCGCCAGATCAATACCCTCCCCCACTACGTCAACGTAACCGTCCGAGAGCAAGAGCTCGAACGATACAGCCGGGTGTGCTGATCGAAATCTGTCTATCTCACTCGCAACAACCGTTTGCCCGAGGTCACTCGGTGCGCTAATTCGAATATGCCCTGACAGGTTCTTCGCGCCGTGACGAATACGCGACTCGAGATCCTCTGTTTCTTCTAGAACCAGACGGGCGCCTTCGACAAGAACCCTCCCTTCGTCAGTAAGACTTATCGAGCGCGTAGTTCGATTGATCAGGACGACCCCATAGTGCGCCTCCAGGGCCGCCAGGCGTTCCGAAACAGTGGTTGAAGACAGCCCAGCTTCCTTTCCCGCCGCCACAAGGCTGCCCTTCTCGATGATCTTCAAAAACAACGCCAAGTTTTCGATCAAGCGCATAATACGGAATACACGGATATATTTTCCTATTTGAGGCTATTTATCCGGATAACTCAAGCAACTAAATTGCCACTCGGTCACAGCAAACAGGAGAACACGAATGGCCTCACTGACAATCATCGCGAACATTCGGGCGAATTCCGATCAGATCGAACTGGTTGAGTCCGAACTACTAAAGTTGATCCCAATCACCCGATCGGAAGCGGGTTGCATTCAATACGATTTACATCGGGACAATGACGATCCCGCGCACTTCACTTTTTATGAGAACTGGGAGTCGCGAGAACTCTGGCAGACACATATGAATGCCCCACACCTCGACGCGTATATGCAAGCCACTGAAGGAGCCATTGCGGAATTCACCCTGAATGAAATGACTCAGATCGGCTAGTTAGCAGAGACGGAGGAGAAGCGCATGACGGAAAAAATCCGTGTTGGCCATATTGGGCTCTCGTTCCATGAGGCGAGTGCTTATGAGATCGGCAAAGTACTCGCCAAACATGGTCATGAAGTGAGCTTTGAATCCGCGCATCATGAGGCGGCCTTCGAGATGCTAGAGCACGGCAAGGTAGACCTGCTGGCAGCCGCCTGGCTCCCATCGAGTCATCAGGTCTACCTTGAGCCCCTACTTGATCGCGTCGAAACAGTCACCGTGCTTTATGAGCCCTTCTGTATCTGGGGTGTACCGGACTACGTGTCGGAATCAGGCGTCGGAACTGTCGAGGACTTACTGCAGGAGCCAGCTCTGTCAAGAATGGAAAAGCTCATTCAGGGAATCAATCCCGGAGCAGGCATCAGTCGTTTTTCCGCTCAGATGATTAAGGACTATGGCCTTGATTCTGCAGGTTACGAATTTCGTAGCGGCAGTGAGGAAGACTGCTTCGGCAGATTTGAACGAGCCTACGCAGCAAACGAATGGGTTGTGATACCGCTTTGGCACCCTCAATACCTTCACAATCGCTATAGCATTCGCGCCCTCCGCGAGCCGAAAGGACTCTTGGGCAGTCAGGACGAAGCAACCTTGGTTGTTCGAACGGACGCCAAAGAAAGGATCGGAGCGAAGGCGCTCTCAGAACTCAGACGTCTACACATCGGCAACTCCAGACTGAGCGCGCTTGAAGACGAATTGATTAAGTCTCGCGGTTATTCGTAAAAAGCCATGCAAGCCTTGGGGCAGTGGGAGAGCGCCCTAGCGATAGTAAATCCGTTGCCGGCCAGGATCTGCGCCGCAGCGACTAAGGCCAATGGGTGCTTTTACGTCAGGAGGCCGCGTCGTCACATCGGCAAAAACGTCGTCGCTCTGATTAACTTGATAAACTGCCGTCAAGCCACTCATTTAAGTCGTCTTCGGTGACGGTTGGGTGGACCGCTACAGCAGCAAGTGAAGGCTCTCACGTAATGCCCATGACGAATGCACGCCGGTTATTAGGCGAAACTGCGCGCACAATTTTCGCCCGCAACTTCCCAGGTTCGATCGTTGTCAAATCGACGATTCTGTTGATTGCGGTGCTCATCGGAGGCCGTGCCGTCGTGGCAGCCGACCGACCTAACATCCTCGTCATCTGGGGTGACGATATCGGGCTCTGGAACATCAGTCGCTACAGCATGGGCCAGATGGGGTACCACACACCCAATATTGATCGGATCGCCAACGAAGGAATCGTGTTCACCGATTATTACGGCGAGCAAAGCTGTACGGCGGGGCGATCAGCGTTCATCACGGGGCAGCATCCGGTTCGAACCGGCCTGACCAAGGTAGGTATTCCCGGCTCCGAGCTCGGGATTCAGCCAGAGGACCCAACTCTGGCCGAACTGCTTAAACCCCTTGGGTACGTCAGCGGCCAGTTCGGGAAAAACCACCTGGGTGACCGCGACGAATTTCTCCCCACCAATCATGGTTTCGATGAGTTCTTCGGAAACCTGTACCACCTGAACGCCGAAGAGAATCCGGAAGATCCGGACTGGCCCAAGAACCCCTTATTCACCCAGCGCTTCGGGCCGCGCGGGGTCATCAGCTCATCCGCTGACGGTCGGATCGAAGACTCGGGACCGCTCACGCGCAAGAGGATGGAGACAGTTGACGAAGAATTTCTCGCCAGGGCGCTCGAGTTTATGGGTAAGGCCCACGATGAGGACAAACCCTTCTTTCTGTGGTTTAACTCGACGCGGATGCACTACTACACCCACGTGAAAGACGAACAGTTAGGTGCGACCGGGCAGGGCTTCTACAACGATGGCATGGTGGAACACGACGGTCATGTGGGGCAATTACTGCAGCGCCTCGAAACGCTGGGCATAGCCGACAATACGATCGTGATCTATTCGACAGACAACGGGCCGCACTACAACATGTGGCCTGATGCAGCCATCACCCCCTTCCGCGGCGAGAAAAATACAAATTGGGAGGGAGGATTTCGTGTACCAGCCATGGTGCGCTGGCCCGGAAAGATCCCTTCTGGCCAGATCAGTAATCAGGTCATGTCCCATTTGGACTGGGTGCCCACGCTTATGAGCGCAGCCGGCGAAGCGGACATTGCCAGTAAACTTAAGGAAGGGCATACAGCCGGAAGTAAGGAATTTCGCGTCCACCTGGATGGCTACAATTTTCTGCCGTATTTGACAGGCGAGACAAACCAGACGCCGCGCCGGGAATTCTTCTATTTCAGCGATGACGGAGTCCTGACGGCTGCCCGAGTCGACGACTGGAAGACGGTGTTCGCCGAGCAGCGCGCACGGAGGTTCGATGTGTGGCGCGACCCCTTTGTAACGCTGCGGATCCCAAAGATCTTCCATCTCAGGCGCGATCCGTTCGAGCGCGCCGATACAGACTCGAACGGGTACAACTTTTGGTGGGATAAGAAAGTGGCGCCGGCCGCGGGCATGGCAAGAGTAGCGGTAAGCAGGTTTGTGCAGTCACTGCAGGCATTCCCACCTCGACAGCGGCCGGGCACGTTTACCGTGGATCAGATCATGGAATCGCTGTATCAACCAAACGCTCAGCCCTCGAAGTAGTCGACGGGGCTAGACCTCAATCAGGCACCGATAGCGAACGCCTGAGACACTGATTCCAAGGCGAGGGTGTGACTGCGATGGCCTGCGCTGTTCGGCAAACACTCGCCGACCCTCGCCGAGTGAATTACTCAAATTGATTCTGAGCAGAGCAAACTCAGTGCCGAAGCCTGATCAAGCCTCTTCAGTAATGACGCGACACTGATCTACTGGCCTATGAAAATAATACCTTTGCACAAAGATATCATTTGATCTATTATCCGCAAACGATAGTGATTCGCACTCAAATCCCTTCCCAACACCCTGCATTTCAGACTTAAATCAATGTCTGAGGAGGATCTCATGCACCGCAGTTATAAGCTGACACCGATCGCCGCCGCCCTCACAATCGTGAGCCCACTGTCTGTGGCGCAGTCAATTCAGACTGCCGAGCCAGGTGAAATCGAAGAGATCACGGTGATCGGGTTCCAGACTTCGGCTTTTCGACGCGAAGAAACCAGCACGGCAGGCATCTTCGACATGGCGATGGACGACACGCCTTTTAATGTAGGGGTAATCACAGAAGACCTAATTGAAGATCGGCAGATTTTTACACTACGCGATGCCGTACTGTCGAACGCCAGCGTGACGCGCCAGCACACGCACAGCAGCACTTCGGTGAGCTATAACATTCGAGGTTTTGCGCTCAACCTGGACCGCCTTGGATTTCTCGTAAATGGCGTACCAGTAGCCGCCAACGACGCGCCACCCGCTCATATCTCCGCGCTTGACCGAATTGAAGTACTAAAAGGCGCTTCGACGCTCTACTACGGCGCCGGTGAGCCGGCGGGCGTGGTCAACTACGTCTACAAGATGCCTTTGGACGAAGCGCAGTACTCGATCTCAGCAACTGTGGGGCAATTTAACGACTACCGTGCCGAACTTGATGCGACCGGCCCTCTCGGTTCACCCGATCTGCTCTACCGTTTCACCTTGGGATGGCGGGACTCCGAGGGCGTAGTCGATCATGATTTCAAAAAAGACCTAGCACCTACGTTGCAACTGCAATGGTCGCTCTCGGAAGACACGACCATGCGACTTATTGGCGAATACGTTGAGCACGAGAGCAACCCTATTGTGCAGGATGCGTTTTACATCGACGGGCGCTACCTTGACGCACCTAAGTCTGACTATTACGGGTTTACGACAGACTACGAAGATCAGCAAAGCGCGGGCGTTCAGCTACATCTGGACCATCAGTTCACCGACAACTTGAAGCTACGCACGCAGGTAGGCTGGAAAGACGGCGGCAGAGAAGCGGGTAACTCAGGTTACATGACACCGCTGCCCTTTGTGATCCCAGGCTTCAATGACCCAGCCAATGGCCTGTTAGCGCGCTCAGCCTTCGATCAACAGCGCGAGGCTGAAACCAGCTACCTGGCGTCCCACGTGGCGTGGACAGTAGAAACCGGAGCCCTGACACACGACCTTGTGGTTGGAGTTAACTACTCCCAAAACCAGATAAAAAACGTGGGTTTCTTCAACAGCGCGCTTCAGGCAATCCCAAGCATCATCGGCGGTGATTTCTCAATCCTGAGCACCGTACCGCCGAGCGTTAATATTTTTGATCCCGTACCCGTGGCCTACCAGCACAGAACAAACTTTGATGACTCACCACCGTTTTATCGGGACATCTGGGAATTCGAAAATCTGGGACTGAACATTCAGGATTCGATCGAGATACCGGAGTGGAATTTGCAGTTTTTACTTGGCGCCCGCTATTCGAGGGCGGAGTTCGACGCGATTCTATCTCTGCAGCAGGACGGAAGCCCCGGTGTCGGAATCGGAGCTCGTGAAGCGAACTCCACCTCCGATAGTGCGTGGATTCCGAGAGTGGGCGTCATCTATGACGTAAACGACAACCACAGTATGTACGCGAGCTACGGCGAGTCCTGGCTGCCCCCGTTTGGTACCGCCAGGGACATCAATGGCGAACCGATCACCGAGCCTGAAATCGGCGTGATGTACGAGCTGGGCTGGCGTGGCTCCTTCTTCGAAAACAAGCTCTCTTCGACCGTCGCGGTTTACGAACTCACGAAAGAGAACATCGTTGTCGGAACCTTTAACCCGGAAGTTTCTGAACTCTCCGGTGAGCAGCGAAGTCGGGGCCTCGAGATCGACCTTACCGGGCGCTTCAGTAACTTCTGGGACGTTTATGTGAGCTACGCCTATACCGATACCGAAGTGATAGAAGCTGGTCCGATTAACCAGGCTGGTCAATCGCCAGGGGATCCGTTCCCTGGAATTCCTGAGCACAAGCTGGTTCTTTGGAATACGATCTCTCTCGACTGGACAGGGGTCACGGGACTGTCACTCGGATACGGTTTTGACTACATGAGCGACACGATCGCCTCGGCCCTCGTCGATGCAGCGACGCTTCAGTTTGGTCCCGTTGATACCCCGGCTCAGGGCCTAGTGCACAACGCGAACCTCAACTACGAAACAGAGCTTTCGTTTGGCAGGCTGAATTTTAACCTCGGTGTCACCAACCTGACGGACAAAGCCTACGTGCTCAATACAACTAACACGCTGTTTGCACGCCGCGCCCCTCGCCGTCAGGTGCTACTAACCACGCAACTGACTTTCTAACGCGGCTCGTTCCATTTTTAAAGGCGGCCCCAGGGCCGCCCGGCGGGAATCTGAATTTCAAAACCTGATTCCCAATGTGATCATCAGCCGAACTCAATCGGCTTTCGACCTCTCCGGAGGGCGCCTATCCAGGATGTGCGCGATTAGCTCTCCGGCTTGCCATGCTCTGTGCCGTCGTCCTTCACCCACGACGGGCTACGCTTCTCCACAAACGCGCCAATGCCTTCTTCAGCGTCGCGGATCATCATATTGGTGACCATCACCTCGGATGCAAACTCATAAGCCTCATTCAGAGGTTTTTCGAGTTGCTGGTAGAAAGCGGCTTTCCCGATCGCGACCGTCGCGGCGGGCTTGCGTGTAATCAGAGCGGCAAGCTCGCCTGTGCGCGCTCGCACCAGATCCGGCTCGACGACCTCGTTGATAAGACCGATCTGCTGAGCGGTATCAGCATCGATAGGTTCACCAGTGAGCAACATCGACATGGCATGTTTACGAGCGACATTTCGGGACAGCGCCACCATGGGAGTTGAGCAGAACAATCCGATGTCGACTCCCGGTGTTGCAAAGCTGACCGACGAGCCCGCAACCGCCAAATCGCAACTTGCCACCAACTGGCACCCGGCTGCGGTCGCGATGCCCTCGACACACGCGATAACCGGCCGCGGAAAGTTAACGATCTTCTGCATGAGATCGGAACACTGACCCATTATCTTGGTATAGAACGCGCGACCTTGATCGGCGTCGGCGCGATGCGAGGTCAGTTCCTTGAGATCATGGCCCGCACAAAAAGCTGGACCTTGAGCAGCAAGGATGACAACTCGAAGCGCTGGATTTTGCTGGGCCTCATCGAGAGCGCTAGCAAGCTCGGTCATGAGCGCCTCACTAAGACTGTTTCGCGCTTTGGCGCGATTCATAGTCAGTGTCGTGATGTACTGCTGACTATCGATAAAAATCAGTGGTTCAGTCATGGAGCTTTCCCCTAATGCGTGAGCTTCTTCTTCGTTATCCTGCCCACTGCAAAAAAAAAAAAGAAAAATATGGCTGCTTTGTCGAAATGGCGGTTTCGAGTTCGTCTAAGTCATGAACCCAGGCAGGGTCAAACCACCAAAGAGGAAAATACCATGCAATACATGCTGCTGTTGTTTGAAGACGAATCGATCATGAATCGCGCTGTTGAAAGTGCTGGCTTTGAGGCCTATATGGCTCCCTGGATGGCCTACACCGAGGAGATGGAACAAGCGGGTGCACTAGTAGGAGGCAATCCGCTAAGCGGCGTGGATACCGCATCGACAGTCAGTGTTCGTGATGGGAAGCGCACGATCCAGGATGGACCGTTCATCGATACCAAAGAGCAACTGGGAGGCTACTACGTAATCGAAGTGGACAGTCTTGATGAGGCTATAAGCTGGGCTGAGAAGTGCCCGGCGGCGGCCACCGGGCATGTCGAGATCCGCCCGATTGCCGACCTGGGCTGACGCTCATCATGGAAGCCGGCTGGTCAACCGCCGAAAGCGTAGCTCGCGAGAGCCGTGGTCGACTGGTCGCAATCCTCGCGAAGAAGCTCGGTGATGTAAACGCGGCAGAAGATGCATTGGCCGACGCCTTCGGCAAAGCTCTTGAGTCCTGGCCAGAAAACGGTGTGCCGGAACATCCGGAGGCCTGGCTCATTGCCGTGGCGCAGCGCCGGGTAATCGACGCGCGGCGACACAGCAAAATAGCAGCTGCGAATGAAGAGCACCTGGCGTGGTTGACGCAAGAGTATGCCGAAACCAGCTCAGATACTGATTCTCGAATCGAGCTATTGTTTGTCTGCACTCATCCCGCAATCGATCCATCGATCCGGACACCTCTTATGCTTCAGACGGTGCTTGGAGTGACGGCAGAAGTGATGGCGCCGCTGTGGCTCACACCAGCGTCGACGATTGGGCAGAGACTCGTTCGCGCGAAAAGCAAGATAGCTAAGGCGGCCATCCCTTTTACGGTTCCAGCGCCGCACGAGCGACAGCAACGGCTTGACGCGGTGCTCGCCGCAATCTACGGCGCGCTTACGATCGGCAATGAAGACCTCGCGCTTGAAGCCGAATATCTGGCGGCACTCCTGGCATCGGCATTCCCGGACGAACCGGAAGCCCTTGGTTTGCTCGCCCTGTGCCTGTATCGACTGGCACTCGCCGACGACGTGGCTCCGGGGCCGCTGGCACAGCGCAGTACAGAGCGTTGGGACCACGAACGGATAGCGCGGGCAGAGTCCCTGCTGAATAGGGCCGCTAAAAAAAGAACTCCGGGACGTTATCAGCTGGAGGCGGCCATTCAGTCGGCCCATATCGTCGGTCGCCTGGAACATCGTGACCTACGAGAGGCGATTGTCAGTTTGTATCGCCGGTTGGAAACCTATGCTCCGAGTCTTGGTGCGAGATGCGGCCTGGCAGCAGCGCTGATCGAAGCGAACCAAACGGAAGACGCCGAAGATGCTCTCGCGTCGGTGGCCGACACAGCTGCAGACTATCAGCCTTTTTACGTGGTCAAAGCGCGACTCTCTGAGGTTCAACAGAAGGTTGCAGACACTCGATTGTTTCTGGAACGCGCTCTGTTACTGTCAACCGACGATCGAAGCTCGTCATTCATACGGGACTGGCTCGACAGATTGTAAGGATGACTGACAAGGCTACTGAAATCGCCCAATCTCTACCCCTACCCCTACCCGGTTCGCTCCTGAACGTTCTCACCACGGGCAAAACTTGTCTGCCACTATGCAAAGGCGAGGGCACTGACGGGAGACTCTGATTGCAATGGTAAAATCACGGCTTGCCCTGGATAAAACGGGATAGTCACCGAGTATGAAGAACCTAGCGGCGGGCCTAATCTTCGCGTTTGCGATGCAAACAGCGTGCTTTGCTCAACCCTCTGAGAACGACGACGCAGATGCCAAATTGACTGCGATTAAAGAGCAGGTACAGCTGCTGGCAGGCAGCTGGGATGGGTACCTTGAGTACCGGGATTATCAGTCCGATCGCCGGGTTCGCTTACCTTTGGCTCGTACTACCAGTGTAGCGCCGGATAGTAGTTACTTGATCACGCAAAGCGAGTTCACCGATCCGGGTTACAAGGTCTACTCCGCCGAAATGATCCAGCTCGGCGACAGCGCAGCGAAGGCTGTCACAGTCTATGGAGATGAAGTGACGGTGGATAAACTGAGCGTAGCAACAGTGGACGTAAGCTCCGATGGCTGGACCGCGGTCTTCGAGACCGACGGTGCGGATGACGAAAAGCCTGCGAAAATCAGATACACGTGGCGCTTTGCCAAAGCATCGCCCTCGACACTCAGCATCGAGAAAAGCGTCAGACCGTTGGATGAAGGCAAGTTTGCATTCAGAAATCGCGTTCAGCTCGCAAAGCAACCTTAGCCGGGCCGCGAGCGCTACAGTCACCTCATCCAAGTAGTGAAATAGAACGATGATCATCGATGCCTGGGCTCAGCACCCAACCCTCCGCCACGCTAAAGATCCTATCTTCGACTCCCTCCGCCGCTGGACCGGCGGTGAGGTACCAACGAAAGAACTGCCTGTAGCGGTCACACTGGCGGCGATGGATGCCGGGGGAGTATCGCGCAGCCTGATCTGTGCGTGGCAGGCTCCCGGGCGGGACATGATCAGCAACGATGAAGTCGCCGGTTTTGTCGCACAGGCACCCGATCGATTGGTGGGAGTAGGATCGGTCGACATCTCGCGACCGATGGACGCGGTGCGAGAAATACGCCGCTGCGTGGTGGAGCTCGGATTTTGCGCCATCCGGGTTCTGCCCTGGCTCTGCGAGGCGCCGCCGACCGATCGGCGTTTTTATCCCGTTTATGTCGCTTGCTGCGAACTCGGTGTGCCATTCTGTACCCAGATCGGTCACACCGGACCACTTTTGCCGTCAGAAGTGGGCCGCCCGATTTATCTGGATCAGGTGGCGCTCGATTTTCCCGAGCTGACCATTGTGGGGGGCCATATCGGCTACCCCTGGACGACCGAAGCGATCGCGGTTGCGACCAAGCATGAGAATGTCTTCATCGATACCTCGGCCTACACGGTAAAGCGCTACCCACTTGAGCTCATCGAATACCTCAGATCCCATGGACGGCACAAGGTGCTGTTCGGCACCAACTACCCAATGATAACTCCCGAGATCGCGCTGGCAGGGTTGGAACAGCTGAGCCTTGAGACAGAAGTAAGCGATGCGTTTCTTGCCCGGAACGCAGCTCGAGTCTTTGGACTCGAGTTGAGCGAGAAGCGCTACACTCAGTGAACCAGATGGAGCTGGGTCTGGCGTCCCGCAAGGTAATGCACCGACTCGCCATCGAACAAAGCATCTTGCTCAAGCTTCATTTGAACAGGCTGATTGTCCCACTCAGGAATACGTAGAACCACGTTACCCTCGATGGCATACCCTGTCATCGGATAGAGTGGCCAGTCGCCCCGGCCAGGCGTGGGACCCTGGTTGTCCCACATACCGATCGTGGGGCCTGGTGCGTGGCCGTACATGCCTAGCGGATGAGTATAGATCGAGTGCTTTATACCCAGCTTGCTTAGCTTCTCCTGCGCGGCGGCGAGAATCTGATTCCCAGTGCGCCCAGCTATAAACTCTCCGGTCAGAACGTCTTGCCAACGATTGCCCGTGGCAAACGCATCTACCAGTCCCGCAGGTGGCGCCTCTTCGCCGAGACGCAGCACATAGGTCATCTCCTGCGTATCCGTGCACAGCCCCAAATAGCAGAGTCCGACATCTGTATGCAGCAAGTCGCCCCGGTGGATGATGGCCTCTGGGCCTTTCTCTCCCATGAACGGTGCATCGATGTCATATACCAACCCGTGGCGCTGGAGATTAACGTTCGGGTGGAACCAGGGCTCCAGACCCGCCGACTCGAATCGACCTCGGATAAACCATGCCACATCCTCGGTGGTGGTAACGCCCGGGGTAATAAACTGATCACTAAAGGCTTCAGCGATCGTGGCCCTCGCTATCGCTACGGCGCGCTGCCACACCTCGACCTCGGAGGCGGTACGCGTTTCCATCCAGCGTACAACGAGCTCTTCCGAAGACACGATTCGATTGCTGAGTTCGGGCCCCAACGCCGCAATCAGCCGTGTGTGCAGAGCGTGGCTTAACCCATCAGCGACTGGCCAGAGATCACTTGTGTTAACCGCAATTTTGTCTGGATTCCGCTGGGACACCAGGTCGGCGAGGCGAGCCCACTGGGCGTCAAGATCTCCACCCTCCCACGCAGCCTCATAAAGCGTGCCCAGGGGATAGCGGCTGATGGTCGTGCGTTCCACGCCCTCGGATTCGCCGCGATCGTGGAACATAAGAATGGTGGTGCGCCGCGCGGTGAAAGCAGGTTTAGGCACGAGTGACAGATACACGGGATCATCGTTGTACTCTCGAGCAATGACTAACCAAAGATCAATGCCGGTCTCTCGCATCAGGGTCGGCAACAGGGTTTCCAACCGCTCAGCGAGCAACGCGTTCTCGACGGCGGGCCGGTCGGCGTATTCGGCTACGGCAGGTTGAGACCTCACCGGTTGGGCCAGTAGGCAACCAGCGACTAAAGCAGAAAAGAGTAAGGCAACCCAGGGATGGCGCATTGAAAAATTCCTTAAGTCGATTGCTGAGCTGTTTCTGAAGCTTTTCCAAAGCTATGGAGACCGGAAGTATCTTTTATACTGACGAGCCCTTCACATGAGGTTCCCATGTCGATATCGAAGAAGCTACTCACAGCGATGCTGATGCTACTCGGGGCTGCAAAACTGAGCGCCGAAGCAGAGCCTCGGTCGGTCGATGCCATCGCGCGGGAGTATGTTCTTCTGGAGCTTGCGATGGGGGAACACGACCCCGCCCATGTAGACGCTTATTTCGGCCCGGATTCGCTGAAGAAACAGGCTAAAGAAGCCGGCCTCACACCGCAAGAGATTCTGCAGCGAGCCGATGTGCTTGATCAGCAACTCGCATCCATCGTTATCAACGATCCGTTGGGTCGGCTCAAAGAGTTAAGAGGACGGCTCACAGCACTAAAAACGCGCGTTTCGCTTTTTCAGGGCGAGCTCCTCTCTTTTGATGAGGAGAGCCAACGTCTATTCGGTGCCACAGCACCGGACTATGACGCTGCCTACTTCGAAGCGATTCTGCTGGAGATTGGGCGCTTGCTGCCTGGTGAGGGCGAGCTTTCTGCACGTGTTAATGCATTTCGGGATCAGTTCAACATACCGGACAACAAACTGGATGCGGTGTTCTCCGCGGCAATCGAAGAGTGCCGTCGTCGCACGCAGAAGTATGTTGCGCTCCCGACCGGTGAGAACTTTCGCATCGAGTATGTCACCGATAAGCCCTGGGGAGGATACAACTGGTACGAGGGGAATGCGGTCAGCCTTATCCAGGTGAATACCGATCTACCGACCGCGATTGATCGTGCTGTGGATCTGGGCTGCCACGAGGGCTACCCGGGTCACCACGTCTACAACGCGCTGCTGGAGCGGGATCTGCTCCGAGAACGCGGCTGGGTGGAGTTTTCGCTTTACCCTCTTTTCAGTCCTCAGTCGCTGATCGCAGAGGGCAGCGCAAACTATGGAATTCAATTGGCCTTCCCCGATGGGGAGCGCGTGACGTTTGAGAAAACCGTGCTGTTTCCGCTGGCAGGTTTGAACGCCGATGATGCGGACCGGTACTACGAGCTTCAAAGCCTGATGGCCAAATTGAGCTATGCTGGCAACGAAGCTGCCCGCGATTTTCTTGACGGTACAATCACCCGGGCAGAGGCCCAGGCCTGGCTGGTGCGGTATGCACTCAATTCTCCGGAACGCGCTGCCAAGAGGCTCACGTTCATCGAGACTTATCGAAGCTACGTCATCAACTACAACCTGGGGATGAACCTGGTGGTGGATTACGTCGAGCGCGATGATGCTGATATCGCGACACGCTGGCAGCGCTTCGCCAGGATCCTGTCTCAGCCGATGAGCGCGTCCGATCTGAAATAATCTTCTTCGGGGGTTCGGTTCGAGAGAATCGGGCAGCTCGTACACTGGTGCACGCGCGAACCTTGCCCACTAGAAAAAAGATAGAGCCCCGTCGCGCTCCAACCATAATTGGCGGCGCTGCATAGATTTGCTTCCAGTCGCTAGTGTCCTGCATGGTAAATCCGTTGAATAAATTTCGAGTGATTTTTTGTGCCTGGCAAGGCGCGGTGAGGAGTCATAGCCATAGCTATGGCGACGATCCGCAACGCAGCCAGGCGCGAAAAAGCGCCGAAATAATTCAACGAATTAGCCACGCAGGACACTAGTGTTGTTGCGAGGGCAGCTCGACAGGAGCGTAAAAAACCAGCGCCGCTTTCCCAACCTGCCCTAACCTGCCCTAACCTGCGATGGTTTCACCATCCATTAACGCAGTCGCTTCTATCTCGATCATGAGTTCCGGAAGCGCCAGTGCGCTGACCTCGACGATCGTATCGGCCGGGTACGGCGATGAGAAGTACCTCTCGCGCAGCGCGACGACCTTGGGAAAGTTGGCCATATCGGTCAGATAGATAGTGACCTTTACAACTTTATCCAGGCTGGTACCGGCCGCACTGAGCACGGCCTTCAGGTTGTAAAAGACCTGCTCAGCCTGGGCCTCAAAATCACCCACACCGACCAGTTCTCCGCCCAGATTGATTGCTGCCTGACCCGAGGTAACGACGAGATCGCCCACCTTGAAAGCTTGTGAGATGTAATAGGCCTCGAAGGGATCGGGTTGTGTCTTTATTTGCTGTGCATCCAACAGATGTATTCCTCATGAGGTCGTGCTTCGGTCCCCAGGAGCGCCGTAACCAGGTTTAGAACGGCTTATCCCCATCGATTACGATGCGCTCCATACGCCGATGCGCCGGAAAATAGTCGTTCACAGGCTTATGCTGAGTACTTCGGTTATCCCAGATCGCAATGCTGTGTGGCTCCCAGCTGAAGCGCACAGAAAACTCAGGCGTTTTGATGTGCTCGTACAAAAATGAAAGCAGTGAGTCGCTTTCGGCCCGCGCCAGTTCCACGATGTGGGTGGTAAACAGTGAATTCACAAACAGCAGTTTTCTGCCGGTCTCCGGGTGGGTTCGCACAACCGGATGTACTACCGGCGGATTCGCCTCCACCGCAGCAGCCAGTCTCTCCCGTCCACCATCCTCGGCCAGGCTCTCTTTGAAGCCCCAGGAAAAATCATGAACAGCATGCAGACCACTCAAGAATTCCTGCATCGGCTTAGAGAGCGCACTGTAGGCGGCCGACATAGACGCCCACATTGTGTCCCCACCCTTGGGGGGTACGACCACTGAACGCAGTACGGTGGCCATCGGCGGGTGCTCCCGAAAGGTCATATCGGAATGCCAAGCTTCTATCTTGGTCGGCTTATCGGGGGTGCTCTCAAGTATGGTGATTTCGGGAAAGCCTTCGACTGTGGCATAGGCCGGATGCGTTTGCAGTGGCCCAAAACTCAACGCAAGCTCCTTTTGAGCGCTCGGACCGATGTTCTGGTCGCGGAAGAAGATCACCTCGTGCTCGTTGAGGAGATCACGAAGTTGCTGGCGCTCAGGTGCCTCCAAGGAGCTGTTTAGATCTATCCCATCTATCACGGCACCCAGTGCACCGGCCGATGGACTCACATTCCATTTACTTTCCACGGCAGAACCTTCGAAATGAAACTCGTACACGGGCAGCAACGCTGGGGCAGACCGCCCGGTTTTCTGAAGAGGCCAAAGCTACCAGAAAATTCCGTGTATCGAACCTGCCGTTGGCGCATCCTGAACGAGCAGCATTACCAGCCAGCTGCGATGGAGCACGCGGACAAGCTAACGCAGCAAGCTTACAGCTGCGAATTGACAAGAAGCCTAAGAGAAAAACAAGAGACAAACCGCGGAGCTTGCGCAAAAGCTAACTCAGCAAGAGTACCCGAGAAAATGGCGCCATCGCAGCAGCGGTGGCGCCTACTTGCTAGCGGTCAAAGAGCAGCCATCAGCGGGCGGCGATAACCTCGATCTCGATCAACGCACCTCGGGCCAGACCTGCAACCTGAACGGCGGCCCGTGCGGGTAGATGCGGTTGCGCCTCGGTTCCGAAGAACTGGGAATAGGCACGCATAAAACCACCGAAGTCCATTTTATCTTCCATTTCCGGGTCTCCGACGAGGAACACATTCATCTTGATGATGTTTCCAAGCCCCATTCCCTTCTCTTTAAGCGATGCTTCAAACTTCTGGAGAACACTCATCGTTTGCGTATAGGTGTCACCAAAAAACTCGCGACTTGAGGGGTCGGCATCAGGATTGGCAGGACTTGGAAGCAAGCCGGAATGGAACATCAGCTCAGTTCCGGCAGGCACGCTGACGGCTTGAGCGATGGGGAAGGTGGAATTATTGGGCAGCGGATACCGGGTCACGTCGTGAGCCAACACCTGGGTAGACGCGGCGGCAAGCGCCATCGCCGGGACGACACTTTTGAGCTTGGATGTTGCGGAGTTGCGTTTCATCGTTGTGTTTTCCTCTGTATTTTTCTCGTTGGTTTGTGAAGTTCCGGGCGCGCCTTCGGAATCGGCTGTCTCATTCGAAATCCCGGCGGCGCCAGCAATAAGGCCAATAGTCGGAGCATCTGCTTCTGTCCCATTTTCAGAGAGAGTCCGCACGTGGGCTACCACGTCGTATACGGCCTGATCATCGGTGAGTTGGAGAGCCATCGCGCGCATGGACTGGCCATAAATATCATCAGGGTGTACACCGCGATAGCCCTCCCGATAAGCAAACAACTGCCGCGCCAGATACCAGTCTGCCTGCCCGGTGAGCGGCGGGGCATGCAGAGCTTCATTGCCCACACCCGAATCACCATGACAGCTGACACACTGTTGAAAGAGAGTAGCACCCCGCGTCGGATCACCGGCCGTCTCTGCCGATCCAGTCAGCGTTGGGCGACTATACTGATTGGGATAGACGTCGATAAATTCGGTTGCGGCGCGACGCGCCGAGTCGTCCACTAGCATGCGTGCGGCGGCCGCCATCGAGCGTCCGTAGTGGTCATCGCCCTTTTGCCCGCGGTAGCCCAGCGTAAACGCAAGCAGCTGCTCTTCGATGTACCAGCTCGGCAGCATCGTAAGATTAGGACCGCCAATTGGCTGGTTACCGGCACTCGCACTGCCATGGCAGAGCAAGCAGTATGTGTAGTCAGCTTCAGCTTTCACCACGTTTGGCGCCATCAGCACCGCTACCAGATAGAGCGCCATAAAATGCGCGAAAGCTGCACCCCTTGAACGCGCCGGTATGGGGTCACGCATCCTGATTTGACTAAGCACGACTTTGAATCAATCCGTTCAATGTTTGCAGTGCCGCATGCGCGGAGCCGATAGCACCCTCCTGCCAACCTGAGTGGTAGGTGGTTTGATCGCCCATCAGGATGTGTCGACCCACCGGCGCGGTAAGCTGTGCCAACACCTCATCGCTTTCGGAACCCGCGACATGCGCCGCACAGCCAAGATGGTGATTCATATTCCACCAGGCCACACTGGCGGAACATTCCATGTAATCGCCGTACCCCGGGTGAAGCTTCTCGCCCTGTTTTATCGCTTCGGCGACTCGCTCTTCGTGACGCATATGAGTGAATCGCAACGCGTTGTCACGATTGAAAATGTACGCACCCAGTAGCACTCCTTTCTTTCCTTGCAGGCTCCCCGACGGATAAACGAGCTGCTGGATCGGTTCAGAAGTCCAGGAGATCCCTCCGTAGATCAGCTCGCGCTCCCAGAAACGCTCGCGGGCCTGGAAGGCAACTTTAATTAAGTGTCCACGGGGGAGTTCCGACATAACCGCCCGATAGGACTCGGGAAAGTTGCTCTCTATGCCACTCAGCAGCGGCCCGGGGATACAGTTCAGACAATAGTCGGCCTCGATACGATGTTCGTTGCCCTCTTGCAGATAACGAACATCGACCCCGTCTTCCTTCAGCTGAATACCGGTCACTTGCGCTTGGTAACGGATCCGCCCGTCAAGCTTCGCCTCCAGCGCCCGGACAATGGCGTCGTTACCGCCCACCATTTGCATGAGGGGCGCGGTCATGGTCTCGTTCTCCGCGAAGTTCATTCCCATGCGCCAGAAGTTGGACGCGAGAATTTGGGGAAAGTCCATGACCTCTTTTTTGATAGCGGGAGAAAGAAACCCGCGATTTACGTAACCCGCGCGCGATGAACCCGCATATTCACCGGAAGATGACAAGTCACCATAGCGCCTGAGAAAGTCTCGAAGACGCTCCGCATCGCCAACAGACATCGGTTGCTCTAGGTCCGCAGCGTCGAGGTTCTTGGAGAGCATCTCAGCGAGAAAGCCTCTCGCGTCCGTCACATACTCGCGCAGCCTGACTCTTCGATCGACATTGAGCTTGTCGTCATGCACCCAGGCCTGTCCGTTGTAGTTGACGAAGACTTCCAACGGCACGCCGAGCTCCTGGCAGTAGCCAAGCACGCGTTGATGTTGGGGCGGGATCCGTGCGGGACCTGCATTGAAGTAAAGACTCGGGTCGTTATCAAAAGTGCAGGTCTGGCGGTTGCCGATTTCATCGATCAGATCGCCGGAACGAACCGTAAAATTTCGCCCCCCCACTCGGTGTGACGCCTCGAGCATCTCGACCTGGTATCCGCGACGATGCAGTTCAAAGCCAGCAACAAGCCCGGACAGTCCACCACCGAGAATCAGAACGCGGACGGGTTTACTCGCGGTGGCTAGCGACCAATCATCGGCCATGGCCTGAGACGGCATGAGACCAAGTCCTACCAGCCCCTGATACACCGCGGCCGAGCCGCCGGTCGCGGCAAGCCGCAATAGAAAATTCCGTCGTGATATGGGTCGCATTGCTGGTTCCTTAGCTTGCTGCCAACCTCAGGCTATTCTGTGTTCGGGATACCAGGCGATCACAATTCTCGCAAAGACTTGATTTACGTGGATTGGCAATGGGCCAAACTGCACGAGGTGCAACCGTGGTCTTTGGAACTGTCGCCGGCGTTGCATTATCCCTGGGCAATTCTGCCCAGCGCGCGCCAAAGTGGCGCACAAAGGTCTACTTTTAGTGGGGTTATTGTAGCCTCATACGTACTATCAATTTCCATGCCCGATTCAGGTGCATCCGTGCGCAAACTTTCAGGATCATCGCTGGCACAAAAGCAAGCCCTTCTTAATTCGTCGCGATAAACGATCGGCCAGTTGAACAGCGCCACTCGAACGCAAACATCGGGCTATTTGCTCCGCAGCGGCGGCGACGTAGACTCCTATCATGATGCGACAGTCGATTCCCCACCCATTCCTATTTTTCTGCGCCGCTGGCGTCCTGTCGATGTGCGTCACAAGCGCGCGAGCTATCGAGCTTGGGCGTTTTGAGCAAGACATCGAGCGCGGCATGGTGGCGTGGCAAATCCCGGGAGTAGCCGTAGCAGTCGTCGAGGACGGTAAGTCGACCTTCGCTAAGGGTTTTGGAAGCGCGGGCCTTGAAGATGCGCCGGATGTCACTACCGACACCTTCTTCATTAATGCATCAACCACCAAGGCGATGGTTGCGACTGGCATGCTGCTACTCGTCGAAGAAGGTAAGGTGGATCTTGATGATGCGGCCATTGATTACCTGCCGGAAGTCCACTTCGCCGACCCGGCGCTCACGCCCCAGATAACAATTAGAGACTTGCTCACGCATCGCACGGGCCTGCCGTCTACTGATTTCTGGACTTTCAATCAGGGGATGGCGCTAGCCGATCAACTTCCCCGACTGCGCCATGTTGAACCCGTGGCAGCACCGAGGGAACGAAAGATCTACCAGAACACGATGTATGAGCTTGCGGGTCTGGTCATTGAGCGAGTCAGCGGCGAAGCGTGGGAGGACTTCCTGACCCGAAGGCTATGGCGGCCCATCGGTATGCGCACTGTCGGGACTCGCAATGATCTGCCCCAAGGCGCGCCCCGCGCGCAGCCCTATGATGTGTTTGACGGAGAGGTGCGCAAGGTTAACCACTCGCTGCGCGGCGAGGTCAGCGACGCCGCCGGGTCTGCCTGGTCCACCGTCGAGGACATGGTCTTGTGGATTGAGTTCCTGCTGCGCGGCGGGGTGACCGAGCGGGGGCAACGCCTGCTGTCTGCTGCCGCGCTGGAGGAGATGTTCACGCCGCAGCAACTGGTGAATAAAAGGGACTACTACCCTACAGCTGCCCTCACCCGGCCCCACTGGATCAGCTATGGCCTTGGCTGGTATCAGCAGGACTTTCAGGGTCGTAAGATCGATTACCACACTGGCAGTCTCAATGGCGCTACGGCCATCGTAGGTCTCGACCGGGAAGCGGGTCGCGGCATGGTTATGCTGGCCAATCGAGGCGGCGCGGAACTGCGCCACGCTCTGCTGTGGTCGGTAATGGACGAAGGTGACACAGCTCCGCCGCGCGATTGGGTTGGCGAAGTGACTGACCTGTACAGGAAGCGGTCCCAAGAGCGAGCGCGCAAGCGCGAAGAACTGCAAGCGGGCCGGCTGGACGTACCTCCATCGCTGCCGCTTGAGGCCTATGCGGGCAGTTACAACAGCGCGCGTGGCGGACCGCTGGCCGTACTCCACCAGGGGGACGCATTACAGCTGAACACGCAGGTACGAACCTATCGGTTGACCCCGTGGCATTCAGAGATCTTTTTGCTGATGCATGAAGACTGGGCGAATCCCAGCTATGCGCGTTTCTCACTGACGCCAGCGGGGACAGTGGACGGGTTAGAAGCCTTTGGCCTTGAGTTCGAGCGCCTCGAGGTCGAGGCGCAATAGAGATACAAGCTGGCGATCAGCCTGCTAACTGGATCGATTTCGCGCGCTGCCGCCGTAGCAGCAACGGCAACCCCAACAGCAGAATTCCGAGCGTCTCCGGAGCGGGAACCATGGCTGGTGTGTCAACCAGCACGCCGCCGGCAAAGCGGAAGTCATAATCCCGGTCCGCGGTGAACGGGCCCGACATCGTAAAACTGTTGTCGCCAAGCTCGAGCCCGGCCGACGACGAGGCACCTCCCATAGAGAGCACATCACAGGGTACGGCTCGGGTTGGATCACAGCCGTAATTGAACTGCATCATAAAGTTCCCGGGGTTCAACAGATCGTCTGTCGTGATCAGCAACTGCAGCGCCGCATCCGCCAGTGGGTCAAACCAGGACAATCGAAACGTATCGGTAGGATCTACTCCGAAGGTACCGTCCAGATCAAAAACTCCTTGTGAATAGCTCAGGGCACCCGGAGTTTCATCCTCGGTCGTAGGGGGAATAACCGATACGAAATCAAATCCCAGATCGTCAAAGATCGTGATCTGCTCGCCGGCACCGAAGGTAACGAAACCATCCTCGTGGACGGTCATACTGGACACAGCGCCGAGTCCGAAATCGATCTCGAAGCCCAGGTCTACCGAAGACGACCCATCGCCGGAAAGATCCAGGAACGTTGGATCATCCCAGTTGCCGCCCAGGTCAAAGCGTACAAACCTAGCCTGCACATCATTTGTAATCGTCGCAAACACGGTAGCTATTAGCAGTAATAATGCGTAATGCAGCGTGCACGTACGTTCTTTACGGTCGTCTATGAAGACCATTGCTTCTGTCCCCCGAAGATCATGTGTTTTGGGTGAGGTTAGCAACCCCACTCGCTCCCTTCCAGTTCTATTGGATAATGATGAGTCAGAGGAATAGGAATCCGGCATTGTCGCGAGATTGCGATATGGGTGAATTTAAGTACAAAGCGTTCTTGAGCTACAGCCATGAGGATCGGCGCTGGGCCAACTGGCTGCATCGACGTCTGGAAACTTACCGAGTGCCTCGACGTCTTGTAGGTCAATCGGGAAGCCTGGGCCCAATACCCGCACGGTTGTCACCCGTGTTTCGCGACCGCGAAGAGTTACCTAGTTCAGCTGACCTCAGTCAGGAGATCGATGCGGCACTTGCCGCATCCGAAACGCTGATAGTGATCTGCTCGCCTAACGCCGCCAAATCGCGCTGGGTCAACGCTGAGATAGAAGCATTCATTCGCCTGCGCAGCGCAGATCGAGTCCTGTGTTTCGTCGTCGACGGTGAACCGTCTTCCGATGACCCAGAGGAAAATCCATTTCCGGAAGTTTTCGCCAGTCGAGAGCCCATCGCGGCCGATGCCCGAGAAGTCGGAGACGGGCGCAACGCGGCACTGCTCAAGATCGTAGCTGGCCTTGTTGGTCTTGGCTTTGATGCGCTTAGGCAACGCGAACAGCAGCGCCGGCAACGACGTCTGGCCGCCATCTCGGTTGCATCTTTCTGTGGTTTTCTTCTAACCAGCGGGCTAGCGGTCAATGCCTATCTCGCAAGACTAGAAGCCGAATCACAACGTGCGCTGGCCGAAGCCGAACGAGCAACAAGTCAGCGTACCGCCGAGTTCATGATCGACATATTCAATGTGGTAGACCCAGCTATCGCTCGTGGCCGTGAAGTATCAGCCAAAGAGGTGCTCGATCGCGGACAGGCCAAGATAGACGCTCTCGCTGACGAACCCTCAGTTCAGCGAAACCTGTTGCACACTCTCGGCATAGTAAATACTGGCATTGGCGAATATGGCAGTGCAATCGAATTGCTTGCGCAAGCGATGCAGTTGCAAGGTAATAGCAATGAAGGTTTAGAGACTCAGATAGCGCTCGCTGAAGCACTTCACCTGAATGGAGACCTAGAAGAGAGCAAAGAACAGTTTGAGCGTGCGCGCCTAGCCCTCAATGTCCGTTCAGATGATTGGGACCGTACATCCTCCAACGCGTATAACGGTTTAGGCGAAGTATTGACCTTTCTAGATGAGTTGGCGTCAGCTGAAAAGTACCATCGGGAAGCTCTCGATAAGGCCGAAGCCACCTGGCCAGGTAACAGTCCCGAATTGGGCCGCTCTCTACATGGACTTGGATTGACCCTCTTCTACCAGAACCGAATGGAAGAAGCCGGTCTAGTACTAAAGCGCGCATTGAACGTCTATGAATCGGCGGTCGGTCCTAATCACCCTCGTCTACTAGAAGCTCACAACTCTTTGACAATGTTCTACTACGGGAGTGGAAACTTCGAAGCCGCCTCTAAGGAGCTTGAAGCCACCGCCGGAATAATCGAGCGAGTCCTCGGCTCAACCCATCCTTCATTCGCCAGCGTGCTAAACAACCTAGGCCGCCTGCAGCTCGAATCAGGTGAAGTGGAGCTTGCACTTTCGAACCTCCAACAGTCTGTAGACATCGATCACCTGCACGGCCGAGATCGCCACGCCGATCTGGTTTTTTCTCTTAATAGCCTCGGGCTTGCTCGTGCCGCAAATGGCGACAGCGCGGGAGCCGATGAGGCCTTTACCGAAGCCCTCTCCCTCGCGGACGGGACGAGCCATCGCCTGTCCGGTGTGATCAGAGTACATCGGGCGGTGGTTGCCTGTGACGATGGCAAAGTATCTCTCGCGGATACCTACCTACAGGAAGCGCGAGAGTTACTGGAGCGCGACTACGCGTCCGATGACTGGCGGCTCCATTACTTTCGAGGTGTTCACGCCGAGTGTGTACAAGCCGATGGGGATCAAGAGGCCGCTGCCGAAACCGCCCGCGCAAGTCGCCAGGCGATCGAAGCAATCAAAGGACCAGAAAACCTTTTCACCCGCCTGGCTCGCGAACGCGAAGATCGCATTCTCGCACTCTGACAATCATGGTGAGCCTTCTACCTGCGGCTTCGACGTCATCTCCGGATGAAACACCTGGTCATCCGCTGCGCGGGGTTTACCCTCCAGTGCCGCGATGCGCGGCAGTGCCGCCAGCAGAATATCGACGCTGATGGGATTGATACGCTGGTACAGCGGCGGCATCTCGGCAAAGTCCCAACTTGCAACTCCCTCGGCGGGATTAGAAATAGCGATGAGGCATGCGTAGTTCATTCCAAGCATGCGCGCGTAGGCGATTTCTGTCCCCACGTTCATCGTAACCACATCGCCGCCCCAGCGCGCGAACATCTGAATTTCGCCCACCGACTCGAAGCGGCCACCTCGGGCCTGAACGATTACGCCACTTTCATGCAGATCAATATCATCGAGCGAAGCATCCGCTCGAATACGTTTGCGCGTCTCGTCGATCAAAATGGATCTTAGGTCCGGGTCCATCGCTGGGTTGACGCGTGGTAGCGGAATGTTCGATGGATCGCGATAGATCTCGCGTGGGAATCTCAAAGGTCGATCAATGTTCATATCGATGAAGTCGTTCGGTACCACATAGTCATAGGGCATCATCGAAGGGTTGATGCCGCCAGCCGTTGCACCACCGAGAACCTCAGTCACCCCCAGGTCATAAAGGGCAACCCAGCTTGCCTGCAGCGCTTCTGACCCGTGCATATCGATGTAGTAGAACGGGACTCCGCTGGCGCTGCCGGGGTAAATCGGTGGCGACGTTCCAAGTTTCGTAGTGAGCGTGAATGGCTCACCCAGCACCCCATCACGAAGTAGAAGCGCATCGTTGATAAAAGTACCGCCAAAAATCGCAATGCTCGCCCCATTGCCAACTGCAGCGATTGGTTCGTGGTGGTCCGCGTGAGCCTTGAAACTCGCAGAGAAGAGAGCGAGCACCAGAAGGAGGACCGAACCCACTCGTTGGTGCTCGGCGCTGGTGCAGGAATTCGTTCGGGGGGCCATATTTGCTCCTTTAATCGCAGATCACGAAGTACACCATGCATGAATCGAGCTAGGGAGCATCTGAACAAGCCCAGGGTGCCTCTGCGTGGCCTGCAGCCGGTCTTTGACCGGAACCCAGTAGGCCGAATGGCCTACCGCAAAACCCAAAGCACGACGCTGGCTGGCTGGCTGGCTGGCTGGCTGGCTGGCTGGCTGGCTGGCAAATGCGAAGCCTAACACCGAGCCCGATCTACCTGGGTGATCGGATTGCAGGATGCTCTCCGTGGATTTCAGACAAGGGCGCTATTCGCCAACAGATTCTTGCAGCGGCGTCGCGCGACTTAAGCGCGACCCCGCTGGAGGAGCCTTATAGCCTTAGAAGTTGTAGCGAAACTCCAGACCATAGGTTCGCGGCATGCCACGCACCAGGTAGTCCTGGAAGAACGCATTCAAGTTGAGGCCGTAGGTGTAGTAGCCCTCGTCGGCGATGTTGCGGGCCCACGCAGCGATGCTGTAGTTGTCGGTGTTGTACGCAACGCGAGCGTTGAACAGCCAGTAACTCGGATTTTGGCACGCAAGTTCGGGGCTGGCGAGCAAGGTACCCTGCCCTGGTGCCGGTGCATCGCATGGCGACTGGTTGTAATCATTGAACGGGTCAAACCAATACTCACCCATATACTGCGCTTCGCCATAAACTACCAAGTCAGCATCACCCGACGACCAGGCTCGCCACTGGGCGCTGATGTTACCGCTGATGTTAGGCGCGTTCGGAAACTCGTTGCCGCCGATATTGAGACCGTCCTCACTCAGCTGCTGATCGTCGTACTCTGTCTCGAGGAATCCGATGGACGCGTTTATCAGGACATCAGCACTTGCCTGCCAGGAGAGTTCCGCCTCGGCACCGAACACCTCACCATCCGCGCTGCGCAAGAATGAGGTAGCACCGACAATCTGGGCTATCTGCTGGCCAGCGTAGTCATAGAAGAATGCGGCCGCGTTCAGCTGCAGCGTGTTGTCGAGCATCCGGGTTTTTATGCCGGCTTCAAACGCGTCGACGGTTTCTGGGGGAACGAAAAATACCTGTGAAACATCCTGATAAGCCAGCGCGTTATAGGTACCGGCTCGGTAACCTGCTGCATAGCTGCCGTACACCATCGTATCGTCGTTGAAGCGGTACTCCGCAACGATGCGTCCTGTGAGCTCGCTGGTAGATTCATCTTGATTCAAGCGCGGAATGCTATTGATATCGAGGGGGGTTCCTGCGGCTACACTGGCTGGATCAAAGATATAGGGCACCAGAGCCGCGACGGGCGTACCAGCTAAGTTTTTGATCACCGATGCCGCGTCTTTGTACTCGACGTCGTCCCACGTGTATCGCAGGCCGAGCATCAGGCTGAATGCATCACTTACGTCGTAGACCACTTCGCCGTAGATAGCAGTTGAAGGTCGGGCCAGCGTGAACTCCTGATCCACATCAATATTTGCAAACGGCGGAGCCCCAGCCGCTGCGCAGGCACCCTGTACTGCGGTCCCGCCCGCCGAATTTGTGAGTGCCACGTCGGTGTTGAAGGCAATCAATGACCGCGCATCGAAATAACCATTCGGGTTGACGACAACCGGCGCGCAGTTCGCCGGATCAGTTGGGTCCAGGCTTGGGTCTACGGCGAACAGTGGCAGTGTTCCTATCGAGTTACCGACAGCAACGGCCGGGTTGAAGTACTCGCCCGGGAGACCCGCGCCAGTGAGAAGCGGCTGAAGAAATCCAAAAAAGTCAGGCTCATTGGCGGTGAAAATTTCATCTTCACCGTTGTAAAAACCGCCGATAAAACGCAGCTTCTCTCCGGTGTAGTCCACGCGCAGATCGATGTTGTAGCTCTCGCTCTCTGAGAAGTAACGAATCGCGCATACATCAAGGAACGAACCGTCGCATTCAAAAGGAGACAAGCGGTACTCCGCTTCGTCGTAGCCAAAGATACCCGTGAACGCCCAGGAATCGTTGATCTCCTGCTTTATGGTGACGCTGATTCCCTCGCTGCTGGTGAAATAAGTGCCTGCGCTATCGGATTGCAACCGCGTCAGGTCGGGGCTTGCAACTAACGGCACGCCAGCGCCGTTCGTTGCACCCTGCAGATAGCCCGCACCGATAGCGATATCCTGCCGAGGATCATTCTCGGCCCAGTAGACCTTGGCATGCACCTCGGTTCGCTCGGTCGGTCGCCATAGCATCGACAGGCGCGCTGCCTCTGACGAAACCTCCGGGTGTTCTGTTCCCGCAAGTGTGTTTTCCACATAGCCGTCGGCATTAGAGATAGCTCCGGCGAGGCGGAAGCCCAATACGTCCGGTATAACAGTTGCCTCAATTGCGCCGGTAATGTCCGTGGTCGAGAAGTTGCCCACTCGTCCGTTCAGGAACCCGGTGAACCCTTCTTCCAGGCTTGGTTTAACCGTGTTTACATTAACGGCACCCCCAGTGGTGTTGCGGCCATACAGCGTGCCCTGCGGCCCGCGCAGAACTTCGAGGCCCTCGAGATCATAGAGCTGCTGTCCATGGGCCGCACGAAAGCTCTGATACACCTCGTCAACATAAACGCCGACGGGGGAAGCGGTCGCGGCAGAAAATTCGTTGGCCACTGAAATTCCCCGGATGGAAAAGTTAGGCTGAGTTCGCCCATAAGCGCTAGTGACCTGGATGTTCGGCACCGAGCCCATCAGATCCGAGGTCTCGACGATTCCCTGCTCGCGCAGCCGCTCCTGCGAGAACGCCGTGATGGCCTGAGGGACATCCTGCAGGTTCTCTGCGCGCTTCGATGCGGTGACGACAATCTCTTCGAGTTGTTGTGCCATCGCAACGCCGGTTTGGCTCGCCAGGGCGGCAGCCAGGCTGATCGCGACTCGTTTTCTGGAGAGGGTCATGGGCAGCTCCTTATAGAAGTTATTATCAAAACAGGTTGCTTTCGTAGTCAGTGCCATGACCTGGTTAGGGTCATCGCGACACTCATGTCGGTAAATTTTTCAGACCGGCTAGCTAAGTCAGCTCGTTTGCAGGTAACGACACTCTTCAACCCACCCGGCGATATCGCGCGCTGTCGCGCGCGACAGATCAGGAAATGCGGCACTGAACAACTCGTTCGCGTGCACTGTCCCCATCAGCTGACGGCAGTGAGAGAAAACCCCGGCGCTTTGGAGAAGACGGTAGAAGGCCACGCCTTCATCTCGCAGCGGATCGCATTCATTCACGCTAACCATCGTTGGCGGAAAACCGGCCACATGGTCTGCACTGGCAAAAGCCGGCCAGGCCAACGGGTTCTTTTGAACAAAGGCGTCTATCCCGTAGGCCATAGTCGCGTGGTTGTTGGCAACGCTGATCAAAATGCCTTCGTTCTCGTGACTGGAGGGCGCACTATCGTCTGGCCAGCGTCCGAGCAGGTAGGGGCAAAGCGCGTAAAGCCCAAAGAGCGAATTCGGAGGCTCGCTGCTTTGCAGTTTCATTGTCGTGGCGATCGCGAGATTACCACCGCCGCTTTCACCGGCGATCAGTACTTGCGCCGGGTCGATATGGAAGGAAGCCGCGTGTTCTTTTATCCAGTAATACCCGGATACGCAGTCGTTGAGGCCCGCGGGAAATGGCGCCACCTCTTCGGCTGACGACGGCCGCAGCGAGTTGCGAAAGTCGACCATCGCGACACACAGATTCTGCCGTGCGATAAGCTTGCCCCAGGCTCGGTAGTTGCCCAGCAACGCGGACATCACCATCATCGCGCCGCCGTGAATGTAGTAAACGCAGGGAAGAACGTCTTCGGTGTCGGGCCTGATGATCTGAATATTGATCGAGTTCCCGTCGGGCTGGCTCACAAATGTCTCAACCGAAATCCGAAGTCCCTCCGAAGGGGCAACGGTCTCGTCGTCCATTGCTTCCAGCATCTCAGCGAGTTGCTGCTCCGCTGCTAGCGCGTCCGGCGCATTGGCAACCGCGATCGCCTCTTCGCGGCTGGACACATCAACGGGCTGATGCAATAGAGGACCGGGAAGCTCGGCGAGCATAGCGCGACCACGTACATCCAGCCGCTCGTCGTTCAGAGGATCGTATTCGGTATCAGCCGCCATAAATCAGCACCTCGCTATGATCCGACTTTCCTCAGGCGAGGACGAAGCCTGGGTAGTTGTTTGCTTTGATCTCATCGCAAAGGTCGCGATAAACGCCAACACCACCAATATATGACAGCAATCGTCGCGGCTTTCCTTCGATATTGCCCCCGACGTACCAGGAGTTCACCGACAGAAGTAAGGTGCTATTGGCGACCTCATCGTGATGCTGCACCCATTCCTCTTCCCGCTCCGCGGTCGGTTCCATGGTGTGCTTGTGCTGATCTCGCAGGTACACAACAGCGTCGGTAATCCAATCAACCTGCTGCTGGAGACACGTGGTCATGTTGCAAAACGCTGTCGAAGGAGCCAACGGGCCCCCGACGGTGAACAGGTTCGGAAACCCGTGAACCTGGAGTCCAAGCGTGGTGCGAATGTCCTTACTCCACAGCTCGCTCAGCGAGCGGCCGTCGCGGCCCGTGACGTTCATCCTGGCGAGCCCGCCGGTTCCGGCGTCAAACCCGGTGGCAAAAATCAAGGCATCGAGTGGGTATTCCTTGCCCCCCACTATCAGGCCAGCCTTTGAGTAACTCTCAATAGGCTCGCGCTTCACGTCGACCAGATGTACGTTCTTGCGATTAAACGCTTCAAAGTAACCGTTCTCCAAAGGCACGCGATAAAGCCCGTAGCCGTAATCGCTGGGAACGAGCCGTTCAGCGACTTCCGGGTCGTCGATTTGGGCGCTGATTTTTGCGCGCACAAACTCAGTGACTTCGGCGTTTATCTCCGGATCGGCAAGGACTTCTGGGTAGGTACCCACAAACATCTTGAGCGAGCCATCCGCCCAACACTCTTCGAGAATGGCAAGCCGCTGCTCCGCACTCAGGGTGGGCGCCCAGCCGGGCTCTGGAACATGCCATTCGAAACCGGCGAAAGTCTCGTGTACCTGGTTTTTGAGCGTAGGATATTGCGCGCGCCACTCTTGCATGACCTGCGCATCTACGGGGTGATTTCTCATGCGCACGGCATACTGCGGCGTGCGCTGAAACACAAACAGCTCCTCGGCCTCGCTCGCCAGAGTCTGAACAATTTGAATCCCGGTCGCACCAGTGCCGATGACCCCGACCCGCTTACCGGCGAAGTCGACGGGGTGTTGCGGCCAGCGTGCCGTATGAAAAATCTCGCCAGCGAAACCTTCGCGACCCGGAAACTCCGGAATCTTTGGCGATGACAACATGCCAACACAGCTGACCAGATAGCGAGGCCGGTAGATCCGACCGCCGGCCAGGACGACCTGCCAGCACTGCTCTTCTTCGAGCCAACTGGCCGATTCGACCTGTGTATTGAGTTCTATATCCCGGTAAAGATCGAACTTTTCTGCGACGTGCTTAAGGTAGCGTTTGATTTCGGGTTGCCCCGGGAAGCGTTCGGACCATTCCCACTCATCGAGGAGCTCCTGGGAAAACCAGTATTGATAGACATTTGCCGGGGAGTCGACGCGAGCACCCGGGTATGCATTCCAGTACCAGGTTCCGCCAACATCCGGGGCGGCATCTACCGCTCTGACGCTGAATCCGAGCTCGCGCAACCGGTGCAGTTGATACATACCTGCTATGCCGGCGCCGACTACCAGCACGTCAAGCTGATCAGAGGTCATAAGTCACGCTCTATGTTTTTGTTATGAGTAGGGAATCTACGCAACTGTATTACCAGTCGACTTTGCACATGAGACGTGAATAGTTTGCATTTCGGGAACAATTTGCAGTTTTTGCTAATCTAGCCCTGTTAATCCATCCGGGATAGCGGGTCCCAGGTGAGCGAAAGCAGCAGGAAGAACTCTTGGTGAGCCCCGATACAGCGCAGACTCAAAACCGCCTCATCGAAGGCGATCAGCACACCCTCGCGGTGAACCTTAGCGACCTGTTTATCGAGCTTGATGTAGTCGCCCAGGATCGCAGTCAACAAGGTCGGGTTGAGGTAGAAACTCAGCTTTTTGGAGACATGGAGCTTCTGCGGACATACGTCACCAGAGGGCGATTCTCGGTGGTGCGTTCGGAACAACTTGTGGCTCAGTCAGCGTCCAATAACTACTTTCTGGCCTGCATTCTCGGAGGAATCGCTAATCTGTCTCAAGCATCTCGCGATGTGTCACTGCAACCTTCTGACCTGGCAGTGCTTGACAGCACGCGGCCGTATCGCATCGATGTAAATGAGTACTTGGATGCTCTATGGATTCGCGTGCCGCGCCATCGGCTGGAAGGGCGAATGCCATCAGCGGTAGAGATTTTGGCCCAGCGAGTCGACGGGCGCAGTGGTGTCGGACATCTCGCGTCTTCGTTGATTACAGCGGCATTACGTGAAGCGGGAAGCCTGACCAGCAGCGAATCGTTGCGAATCAGCAATGCCCTACTGGATCTGCTCAGTTTGTCGTTGGAAGTCAGCACGGGTCACACGGATCGCCGACCGCTGCACATATTGCGCAAGGTACAGAACTACATCGACGCCAACATCTCCGACCCCGACCTTTGCCGCAGGTCTATTGCTCTACGGCATGGTATATCCGAACGCTATTTGAGCAGGCTGTTCGAAAAGGAGGGTCTGTCGGTGGCCAAGTGGATCAGACTGCGAAGACTGGAACAGAGCCGCCTGCAACTTGAGTCCCCGGATCAGCAGAGCCGCGGTATCGGTGAAATAGCCTTTGCGTGTGGGTTTTCTGACGTCAGCAGCTTCAATCGTGCATTCAAGCGCCATTTCGGTGCCACCCCAAGCAGCCTGCGCAGAATAGCAATCCCGACAGACCAGGGAGCCTCTGAACAAGTCCAGGGTGCCTAGAGTGCTTCGCGAAGCTCTCGTTTGAGAACCTTGCCGCTCGGATTCTTTGGCAGGGCCTCGATAAACATCACCGACTTCGGTGCTTTGAAGCCGGCCAGTCTCTGCGAGCAGTGCGCTTTTATAGCTTCCTCGGTCAACGTCACACCCGCTTTGGGAACCACGACTGCGCATACCGCTTCGATCCACTTTTCATCGGGCATACCAATGACCGCCACTTCCGATACGCCCTCAAGTTGATAAACGACTTCCTCGACCTCTCGACTCGATACGTTCTCGCCGCCGCTCTTAATCATGTCTTTTTTGCGGTCAACGATCGTGATGTAGCCGTCTTCATCCCGTGTCGCCAGGTCACCGCTGTGAAACCAGCCATCGGCAAACGCCTGAGCCGTACGATCCGGATCGTTAAAGTAACCGCTCAGTAGTTGCGGGGATCGATGCACAACTTCGCCGATTTCACCTACGGCAACCTCGCGTCCTTCGTCATCGACCACTTTGGTTTCGATGTTTAATCCAGGTTTACCGGCGGAACCCGCCTTCGGAATCTGCTCCTCCGGCTGCAGTACCGTGGCGACCGGTGCGATCTCCGTTTGCCCGTACAAGTTCCACAAACGTAGCTGTGGGTAACGCTCGATGAGTTCCTTGAGCACCTCTACCGGCATGATGGATGCCCCGTAGTACCCCTTACGCAGCGTGCGCAGTGCTTCCGCCGTAGCAGTTTCATCGCGAAGAATAGAAATCCAGACGGTTGGAGGCGCGAAGAAAGAGTCGATTCCGCGACGCTGGATGTGCGCGATGATGTTCTCAGGCGTTGGCGTTGCAGTGATTACACTGGTAGCGCCCACGTAGATGGCTGGACCTAAGAAAACGTCAAGCTGAGCGCAGTGGTACAAGGGCAGAGCATGAAGAAGAGTATCGCCTGCCTCAATAGACGTATCGACGAGACAAGTGACGTACTCCCAGATCACCGCATCATGGTTGAGGAGCGCCCCCTTGGGTTTGGACTCCGTGCCGCTGGTGTAGATGATCTGCGCCAGATCGCTCCCGTCGACGGCAACACTGTCGCTGCCCAACGCAGTGCTGCTGGCCGCGAGTTCATTCAGCGAGGCAAGGTCCGCCGGAGACTCACCCATCTCGTTCTCGAGACTCCAGAACTTCTTGATGGAACCTGCAAGCTCAGCAGCCTTTTGCCCTGTGGCTGCAAACTCCGCGTCCACGCACAGCACCTGCGCCTCGGAATGCTCGAGAATGTAGGCCACCTCATCCGCGTTCAACATAAAGTTGATTGGTACAAGTACACCGCCTGCACGAGCCAGAGCAAAGCGCAGCAAAGCGAAGCTGTGAGAATTGCGCGCGAGCACCGCGACCCGATCGCCTTTTTCCAAGCCCTGAGTGCGCAATCCCGCAGCCAGGGAATCGCACAGTGCATCAAACTGGGAGAAGGACCAGCGAATGTGAGATCCGCACTCGATCGCGCTTTTATCCGGGGCGCGGCTGGCAGACCGGCGCAGCAAATCGCCCAGGCTGTGCTGACGAGCACGACTGATCACGACATCAACTGGGTCAGAGTTATTGTTATTCATGGCGCATACTCATGACGTATTTCGCGCCGGAGCTTGAAAGGAGTCGCTGCCGCCGTCAAGTTTTGCAGCACACGGATGCAGGCGTCCGACTTAATTCTCGAGCGACGTTGGCCATACAAGCGCTTTTTACCGCACCGAGGATTGGTCGCTGCGGTGCTTGCGAAAAAAGTCCCAGATCACATCGATGCTTTCAAACCCGCCAACGGTTTTGTAGTCAGCTTTGGTGTGCACAGAACGACCAGCCCAGCGGTGGCCCCAACCGCCCAGGCGATACAAGTCCACGGGGGCGCCGCTCGCGCAGTCGAGCCAGCGGGTGAGCGAAACATTGCTGAAACCCGAAGGCACCTCCACACCATCGCTGCAGCGGTTACGGCGCGCCCAGAAGCGTGCGATCTCCAGGGTGGGCACCATCCCGATCCCGCCTCTTTCGTCGATAGATTCATCGCCACCATCCCAGGGCAGCCGCGGATCTTCACTTCCATGAATGATGAGCGTGGGCATGCTCGAAGCGGAGTCATTTTCAGGCCACTGGACGCGACCGTCGGGCAAAAGACGGCCATAGGTTCCTGAGAGAGCGGCGATGGCCGCGATCCGATCCGGGTACCGTGAGGCGAGTTGATAACTCAGCATGGCTCCATTCGAGAAGCCGAACACGTACACACGAGACTGGTCGATGGGTAGGGCATCGGCGAGCTTGTCTATGACGGCAACGAGAAACGCCGGATCATCTATCTGCTGTTCCTGCGCCTTGGCGCAGCAGAATCCCGCGTTCCAGTGCAGAAAAAAATTGAAAATCCCGTTGCCCTGGGGGTAGACCGCTATCAGCTTTTCCCGATCAGCCAGCTCATTGAGACGAGAGCGCCGACGGATGTTCTTTGGATTGCTCAGCCCTCCGTGAAGCGCAATCACCAGCGGCACCTTCTTGGATTCGGGGAGGTCTTCGGGGACATAGTAAAACGACTTCCGTCGATGCCCGTTGAGTCCCTTAAGTTCAAGCTTGGCGCTGTGCAAGCCAGGTTCAGCAGTCCAATCGGATGCCTCCGTGGCGGGAGCCAGCATCACAAGCAGGAGCGCGCCTAGAAGGCTCGCTGCATGGGTTGGGTTGAAGCTCAATCGGCGCAAAAAAACTCCCGTCGCACCAGTGGGCGAGCGCGGACCTTCCCGGTGACGGAGGAGAGGCGGCAAACATCCACGGCATTTATGCCTTCCGGCGCTTATTGCGCACGACTTCATAACGGCCTTCAACGAAGCGCACCTCTTGGCGTAGCACAGATGAACTGGGGAATACGCGAGACACGCAAAACCGACCACTGCCGTCCAGCATTGTTGCCCGATTTGCTCAACATTGGGTTTAACGAGCGCGCCTCAATACTGATGTTCTGCGGCGGATTGCTCTTTGCCGCATCGGTCGATGCACGGAATCAGAGGTTCGCAGCGTTTAATCAACGCTGGCGAGAGAAACCCAATAGCCCGGTGCGTCTGCTAGGGAGCCGCTGAACAAGTCCAGGGTAAGCAGTCTGCTGGTTGTTATCGCGATTTTCGGCGCCTGTTCGTTCTTTTTCGTCACGTGGTTTTCCGAATATCGAAGCGATCAGATCAAGCGAGGCGAGGGAACGAAGATAAACCCGCTGCGCGATGGCGACACGCTTGCTCCATCAATCTTCAGCAGTCGTCTATGCACAGCGATTGGCATGATTATATGCGCAACCGATGAGAGCGCTTGATACGCCCGAGATAAGGCCGACCAGCCCAAACCCCACTCCGGCTTCGTAGGCAGAACCACCTCCTGTGTGCCAATGGATCCATATCGCGACAATGGCACCTACCGTTCCAAGAGCTACCCCGCTCAATCCAAGGAGCAGGCCCTGAGCATGATCGTGCACGCTCTTCTCCAAATTCTGCCTGCTGACCTCCAGGGCGGCGGCAACGGATTTGATCGAGCTGGCTGAACTTACACCATCGGTTTCGAGTCGCTGGATCGTCCGCGTACTGAGCCCCGACGCAAGAGCTAGTTCCTCCTGCGACCAGCCTTTATCGTGACGTAGTCGTCTGATGATCTCAGCATCAGCAGTTCGATTCATTGGTACTACTCCGAAACAGGATCAGTACAGATTGCCATCCCATTCGTACAACGAACACGACAATTGCACGACAGCACGCGACATCGCGTCGCCACTGCCACTTAGCTTCGCTAGCTGGAGCGCGAAGATCGAGAGTCTTTGCTACTGCGCCCACCGCTGGAGAAGGCCCGGGACGGGCCTGGCGCTTAGAAGTCGAGGTGCCAAAACTGGCTCCGTTGCCTACCCGAATAGAGCACCAAAGTGGTGCATCAGGACAATTCCGTTTTTTTTGGAATGAAAATATGTCAATGGCCGTCAACTAAAAACGTGATTTAGCTCACGTTTTACTTGCCGCTAGGGTATAAATCGCGGCGGCGAAAGTGCTCACACCCCCGGAGCACCCAATAAAACGATGATGGAGTGGATTCCTATATGCAGTGCCTACCCTACGACCTTTACTCAAATTTCTTTCGTGAATTTGAGGTAAGCCTCGCTCTGACCCCAGAACAACGGGATGCGTCGGCACAGCTGCGTCATCGGGTTTTTGCCGAAGAGTGCGGTTTCGAACCGATTTGTGTGACACGCCGGGAGCATGACGCCTATGACGAAAATTCAGTGCACTGCCTCATCGTTCATCGCCGTTCAGGTATCGCTGCAGGCGGTATTAGATTGATCCTGCGCAACAACACTTCCCAGTTAGCGATGGAAGAAGTATGCGCAAACGGGATCGACGAGGAACATCTCAAAAAGCTGGCAACCGAAGCCGAACAAGTGTGCGAGGTTTCCAGATTCCTGGTGGACCCCAGATTTCGCAACGCGGCACGTGACGGAACTCTTCAGATCGAAGCTGGACAGGAGTCTTTGTTGACCAGTTCTGAGCAGAAGTGTTTTTCATTGATCAGCACGGTCGCCATGCTTGCGTCATTAGCCATGGCACAAAACAACAATAAGCGCTGGATGTTCTCTGTCATGGAATCGCGAACACAACGTCTAATCAGACGAACAACCGGGGTGTTGTTCTTATCGGCGGGAGATCAAGTCGAATACCGAGGTCTGCGCCGTCCGTTCTATGCGTCCTCTACCCAGGCAGCAATCGAACTCCGACCGGAAGTTATGCCTTATCATCAATTTCTTCGCAGCACACTGGTTGCCCCATCCCCAATCTTGCCCAGCCTCCACGCCGAACCCCTGCATCTGCAGCCCTGTAGACTGTAGAACGCTCGCTGCGGGTGTAAACGTCAGCTCAACGGCCTTATATTCTTCGCATCCTGCTTATCTTTCGAGGCCAGTAATGGCCTCATTCATTTTTCTACCGCTTCCCCTTTCTCGTCTCGTTAGCCTAGATCGATCAGACAAGGCGTCTACAGGTAACCCAATTGTGTGACTGGCTATGCACGAACCAGTCCGGGAGTCACACAGACAGTCAATAGACTGCTATAAATTGGGCAGTTTGGAGAGAGCATGCGGGGTCGCGTCGCGGTAGCGTGTTTCTCAGGCCTTCGAATGCGCTTCTACGGACGTTACCACGACCCTAAGTCCGGATACGCTTGACGGGGATAGTGCGTGGCTGGTCTGGCCTGCTATGGCGCGGTTTGGGACGCGGGTTAGGACACGGACTGTATAGAGCACCGAATACGAACAGACATCGACTTGTAGTACCACACACCGATGAACAGCAACAAAGACTACTACCGTGTGCTGCATGTGCATCCCGATGCACCTGCTGAGATCATCAAGGCGAGCTACCGCACGCTGATGCAGCGTCTGCGGATGCACCCTGACCTTGGCGGTAACGGCAACGATGCCGCGTTGATAAACGAAGCCTATCGTGTGCTCATGGAGCCGGCGCGACGGCGCGTCTACGATCAGAGTCGAAAGTCCTCCCAAGTGAAACCAGGCGACGCCCATCACGGTAACGGCATGCCCGAGAACGCTGGCTGTGCAACGTCCGGGCAGCTCGAGACGGTCACTTATCTGCCCAACAGGAGTGCAGCCGCAGCATCCACGCAGTGCACCTTCTGCCATATGGCGACGGAACATAAACCGGACGGCACAGAGCCTGATTTTTGTACGATGTGTGGTAGTCCGCTGCGGATGAGGACTTTCACGGGCGACGATTCGGATCGACGCTCACTGCTTCGCGTCGACAAACCAATCAAAGTCGTCTTTCGCACGCAGTGGCCCCAGCCAGTGCCTTTCAACGGTGCTTGCGTCAACGTTTCTCTGACTGGCATGAGAATGCGCAGCAGCGTCGCACTAGAAGTCGGTCAGTTGCTAGCCGCCGAAACCAATATGTTGCAAGCAGTAGCGGAAGTAACGCGAGTGACCCACCCCGGGATTTCCTGGGATGTGGGAGTAAAGTTTGTGACATTGCATATCAAGCAGACGCGTGGAAGCTTTCTGGCGGATTGCGTTTAGTCCTTCTCCTGCTAGTGAATGAAGCGCGACTCAGCGAGGTAGCTCCACTACCGGAAGCTGATAGACGACGAGCGACTAACCGTGCCGTCACGAAGGGCGGCCGCTTCACACACTAGCATCCTTTCCACGTCGTTATCGGGTAAGAAAAAGCCGCTCTAAAGCGGCTTCATGGAAAGCACCGTTGGCAGTGAAGAGAAGCCCGATTCAGCGATAACCCGGCTCGTCGGGATCGATCACGACTTCAATGACGTTGGCGTTGCTCGTGTAGGCACTTGAATTCGACACCACCAGGTATCCCTGACCCTGGTAAAGCAACATGGTGCGAACAGAATCACCGCCTTTAAAGTTGAACGGAATGAAGCTTTTGCCTGTGATGTAAGCACTGGTTGAGCTCGGGGGTCCACAACGCGCCATCACCTGGCTTTGACTCATACCTGCTGTTGCGATGGCGATCGTCTCTTTGCCATCCACCGGCTTTAAGTTGTTCACTAAGCGCTGGTAGCCCTGATCGGCAGATCGCTTCAAACTGGCCAGGTTCACCGTGCCGCTTTGATACTGATCTCCAGATGCGTTTTTACCCACTTGCTTAAGCGCTTTTTTCGCATACTTGCGAATTTTCTTATCGGTCTTCTTGCTGGATAGTTCGGACAACACATTGGCGTAACGCGAGTTTCGCGACTCACCAAGAGCTCGTGCTCCCCACGCGACGGCGTCGGCCCACTCACCGCCCTTTGCTGCGTTTTGCAGCATCGTCTCGGCAAGAGGGTCAAGCACAGTGGTGCTTTTCACATGCCCTGCGATCGTGCCGCGCGCAGCCGCACGTAGTTCCGCCGCATCTCCACGGCTCATTTGGTACAAGATGAAATCTTCACGCGATGACGCCGCCGACGCACTCTGGGCGAGAGTGAGGAGCATTAAAAACGCGGCGAAGCACGTAGTCACAAAAGTTCGATTCGGTTTAATCAGCATGCTTAGTCCTTAGACATGGTTCTTTCATGGGAGCTGTTTACAGCGCTCGGAGTTTACCCTTCTCTCCGATGGATAAATGAGGAATGAAACACACTTTCGTCAGCCGCTTACAGGATTGGCCGGCCAAGAGCGTTCAGAGTTTTGGGCCCGGCTCGGAGTAAATCCAACGTACGCGCCTGCAAATGTGCAGGCGTCGGCATGTCAGCCCTGATGCGATTGGCCGGCGTCGGCGTTGTCCAGTCGCGATACTGGGATTTCAAGCGCGTATAGTGCCAGGCTCGCAGAAGATGCGCCCCTTCCCAGCTGGGCTGGATGTCCGGCACGGGTGGCCTCGTGATTGTGGGAGCGGACTGCCTGCTGACGATGGTCTCGCCTACCATAAGTTTGGCCAGCTCCGCGCCCAAACCGTCGCCATAAATAGAGATATTCTCAAGGTCCAGTGAACCGATGGCGGACTGCACAAGCGAAATTCCTTGCTTTGTGTGCTCCGGCCAGCGTGCCGTGCTGAACCCATGACCTGGCAGATCCATACGAAGCGCCGGCCTATTCCCGCTCCTGTGCGAAGATCCAAGCTCGTGCAGCCATACCGCGGTCGGCTGCTTTGCAGGTAAGTCCACAAATATCCATTCGTCCTCTCGCAAATCCATGTGCCGAGGCTGGACATACCGGCGAGATGATTCCGTAGGTTGCGGTCTTGCAGTTAGCAGCGGGGCGGGAAACTCACGAAAGAAACGCCTGATCCGGTGGGATAGTTCATCGGCGTCAGGGAGGATTTCATAGTCGTAGGATAGTTCTGGCGGTAGGCGAGACGCATGGCTCGCCAACACATCACTGTGCTCCGCCAGCAGGAGCACCGGCAAATCAGTATCGGCAAGGCGTAAGAGTCGCCGCCGACCATCGGCCCTGAGAGCTGTTCGATAGGGCGCAATGTAGCTGGGGCCTGCATTCAAGAAGTCCATGGCCCGGCTGTGCAGACGGTCAAGCTCGGTAAGGTCGTAGTCGATTGCGCATTGCGCCCGGCGGTCATACCACGGGAAAAACAGATTTTGATCCAGAGCTCGACTCCAGACCGCTGTCAGGTGGGCGCCGTTGGCAGAGGGCTCCATGGGCACCAAATAACGGTCATCAAGCGCAGATGCCTCATCGGGCGTCCAGAGCGGAAACCCATCTGCCACCACAGCCGTAACCCGTGAGGGGGCCAGCACTGCGAGCTCGGCCGCCAGGGCCGCGCCCGTGTGAAATCCATAGACGCCAAAGGCTCCGATGCCGAGAGCATCCATGACCTCAAGCAATGCGGCTGCGTAATGCTCGGGTTTGTCGCCACCTTCAAGCAAAGCCTCCGAGTAACCATTGCCCGGAGTATCAGGCGCCACAACCAGAAACTCTTTGGCCAGATACTCGATGATGGGCCGCAGCATCAGCCCCTGATTTGGCGACCCATGGATAAGCAAAATCGGCGCGCCTTCGCCGGCAATCCAGATGTGTTGCCAACGCTCTCTTATGGGCAAGAAATACGGTTGCATGGCTGCTGTGCCTTTCAGATTAGCGCCCCTCGCCCGCTGTTTTCCGCTATCGGGCCGACGCACGACTGTAGCGCTGAACGTGCGGACAACTCCAGATTGATTCACTAGCGAGCTTGCAGCGTACGGGGTTTTCGCTGCGACGAGCATTTGCGAGCTTAAAAACTACAGTGAACTTCTTAGGCTCAGAACTGATGGTTTTGCGCCTTTTTTGGGTAGTCATCGTTTTGACGGCTGCCCCTTGGATGGATTTGTCATAGCCAGCGAGCGCTACACCACAACTTCGCTAGCTCATTGATTTTACAAAGAAAAATAATAATTAGTCTCATTCCAAAGAAAGAGAAATAAATGCGTGACCGCGTATTCACGTACTAATTGTGGGGTCTTATACTTGGGTGTCCGACACTCACAATAACGAGGCAGCCTTCTTGAAAACGCCGCTGATCGAAGAGCTAAAAAATCTCCGCCAGAAGATCACCTGGCAGCGCGAGTGTATCTGCGAAGTGATGGACACACATCAGTTCGTCGAGGCCGCCGATGTCTACGACCTGATTCAGCAAAAGCATAAAAGGGTTCCCATGGCGACGATCTATCGTGTGCTGGGTGAACTCGAAGGTCACGGGCTGGTAGAGCGTGTCACGGTAGATGGACGCAAGGCCTGCTTTGCACGCACGCCAGAAACCAAAAAGGTGCGACTGGTTGATAGCAGAACTGGCGACATCGCAGATGTCAGCGCCAGCACCCAGCTGGAAGGCGCCATCCGGCGACTGGCAGAAGAGACGGGAGTCGCGATCCGCGATTACAACATCAACGTATTCGTCGACAAGCTACCGCCGCGTCAGACCGTAACGCCAGGTTGACGCGGCGAGTACGAATCAATCGCAGGGCTGCCGTCAACGACGTGCCAATTAAGGCGGCGAGCGCAATGTCGTGAGCCAGCAACATTGTTCAGGTAAGCCCAAACTATCAATCGCTAAATGAAGGAGAGTTAACGCAATGAACGCGGTTCACCCAGTTGAAACACCCACGACGCTGCAAGCCGCAGAGAGCCTCCAGGACATTCTTGCCGAGCTGATAGATCTGTCCCTTCAACTTAAAGAAGCACACTGGAATGTCGTCGGCCCACGTTTTCGTTCGGTGCATCTTGAGCTGGACGAGATACTGCTTGTAGTCCGCGATGGATACGACGAGATCGCCGAACGGATTCGTGCGCTAGGGCATGCGGCCAGTGGTGGTGTCGCCGTTATAAAGCAACGATCCAAGCTGACCGCTTTCCCTGAGGGAACAGTAAAGGACATGCAAGTCGTTGAATTGATCAGCGAGCGACTGGCCCAGGTATGCGACGGCACTCGCGCGCACATACCTACACTTGGCGATCTTGATCCTATATCAGAGGATATGGTGATCGGCCTTACGGGCAACCTTGAAAAAGCCAAGTGGATGATGACCGCTCAGTTCGAAGAGGGTTCGCGCTAAGCCTAGCCCTGTGCATCCTTCGCGGCGCACAGCAAGACGCCACCAAAAGCCCCGTTATGCCGGGGCTTTTTTGTAGTCGCCTATCGTCGACAAATTAGGTGATGGGGTCGAAGTGCCCTGGTAGCTTAAACTCCAGCGTTGCGCTTTGCGCACCATCCTCAACCAGGCCATCGTTATGAAGAGCATTCGCACTCCCAACGCAGTAATGCTCACACTTCAACGCGGCGACCTGACGCAGGTGAGCGCAGACGCCATCGTCAATGCAGCCAATCCCAGGATGCTGGGAGGAGCTGGCGTCGATGGCGCGATCCATCGCGCAGCGGGACCGGAACTCGTAGCTGCCTGTCGCGGGGTTCCCGAGGTCGCGCCCGGTGTGAGATGCCCGACCGGGCAAGCGCGGATCACGCCCGCCTTCGAACTATCAGCCAAGTACGTGATTCACACCGTGGGCCCGGTGTTTGAATCTCTAGCGGTTTCGGGTCCCATACTGCAACGCTGCTATCAATCGGTTCTGGCTCTCGCCGAAGAGTACGGACTGAGCAGTATCTCGTTTCCCGCTATCTCCTGCGGTGTGTATGGATTCCCGATGGCTGAGGCGGCCGAGATCGCCCTGACTACCTGCTGGCTGCATCGCGGGGAGATCGAACAGGTCGGGTTCGTGCTGTTTGCACAACAAGACCTCGATATCTGGGAAGCTGCTGTTGAGGAACTGCCAACTAAACCCGAGAAAGATGAACCGAGAAAGTCAAACTGATAAATGCGCTTCGTCGCCAGAGAAAAATCGCTATCGTTGCCCAGCACATACGATGACGACGGCGCCGAGAAGTGACCGCCAAAAAGTGACAGTTACCTAAACCTCGGTACCCACGATCGAAGCTGCAAGTGGGAGAGAGCCTTACGGGTCACTGCCCGATGCCCGCTGAGGGCAGCGGGCAGTGTTCCTTAACAAGCTCAGCGAGCCGTCTCGCATCTTCGTAGAACGGCGAATCCTCATGCATCACAAGCCAGAAATTCTCTGGTGGAGGTGCGATTGTTTGCTCCACCAGAACCAGCTCCTCGTGCTGAGACCCGATAAAATCGGGCAGGTAGGCAATTCCGATACCTGAGAGCGCAGCCGCGAGAGCCAGATCGACAGTGTCGACCTCTAGTCGCTTACCTCCTGACGGCAGCACTCGCTTGGCCACTGCAGCGATCGGACCAGCTGATTCTGCAGTAGGGCCCACAACAACATGGTTCTCACTGATCGTATCGGTGCTCGGAATTCCACGAGTAGCCAGGTAAGTTTCTGCTGCGTACAAACCTAGCTTGGCAGTATAGAGATGTTCGCAGCGCAGCCCGGAGCCACTCGGCTCGGGGCCTCCGCGAACAGCGAGATCGGCCTCACCGTATTCGATTCTTGCCATCTCAATGGAGCTCTCGATACTAATCTTCACGCGCGGGTGTGCGTCGAGGAACAAACCGACCCCGGGCAAGACTAGCTGCGACACCGCTGGAAGCACAGACAGTAGAAGCTCCCGAGGCTCACTAGCCGGGGTATCACCACGTATTCTTCGAGTCGCATGATCTAATATTCTTGCCGCTTGCTTGGCCGCAGCGAGCGTCTCAGCGCCGACCTTGGTAGCGGTATATCCCATTGCGTGACGGGTGAAGATTTTGTGCTCAAGCTCGTCTTCGAGCGCGTCTATATGACGGATGACCGTAGCACGATGAACATTGAGTAGATCAGCTGCAGCGCTCACCGTGCCAAGTTCATGAACATACAGAGCGGTTCGCAGCTCATCCCAGCTTTTCAATTGAATTCATCCTCAGGGCAAAGGCCTTCTGGCTAAAAAGCGAAAGAAAATAGCTGCCTGATCTAGTACAGGCAATGCAAGGCAAGCACCAATTAAACACTACCGCTTGTGCGAATAGCGCACATGCCTGCGCGCATTTTCGGACTGCCATTGCCCTGGTTTTTTCGCTAGCTTCAGAAGTATCCGCCCTTGTCACAGGAGCGGTTCCAGCAGAGACATTCCTGAATGATGCACACAGCAGCGGTGCGGTTGATTTCATTACGATCCTGCAGCGATTCGGCTGGTCCCAAGGCAGCGGACGTGTTCCGGAGAATTCTGCACTGCCTTGTGTTGATTCTCTCTATCTCTATAAGCACATCAGTTCATGCTGCTCCGAAGTTGATACGAATAGGCATCGTCCTGGATGAACCCTCCGATTATCAGGAGCGCGCAATTGTCGCGCTGGCTCAGGAGCTCGACGAACTCGGCGGCAGTGAGTTTATTTTTGATATCGCCTCCTCCAGAAGACTGATGGGCCGCGGTGAACGCAGTGGCATCCGCGCCGCGATATCTTCACTCATGCAACGATCAGATGTCGATTTGATCATCTGCCTTGGTCCGATCGGCAGCGATACTGCACTTACTGTCAGAAAAACGAAACCGGTCATAGCTGCCGCAGTTATCTCCCCGGAATTGCAGAACTTTCCAGCTACAGCTGAGGGCACGAGCGGTGTCGAAAATTTGCATTACCTTGGAGTCAACGTCGACCTCGCGGCGGCGCTCAAACGTTTCCAGGCAAGCACGGGCGCGAAAAAGCTTGCTGTTGTGGTCGAAGACTCGACTCTTCAGGGACTAGCTGCGGTTGCTCAATCACTAGAGTCCGTAATCGCGTCCAATAAAAACGGAAGTGTCATAGTCGGTGTCGACTATGCATCGGACGAACGACTCAGGGATTTACTTCCGTCCGATGTTGAAGCGGTGTTCATGCTTCCCCAACTAGCGCGGACAAACGAACAAAGGGCGCTTCAAATTGACGACGTTCTGTCTCGTGGCCTGCCCTCACTCTCGACCATGGGTCAAGAAGATGCGGAAGCGGGCTTCACGTATGCGATCTCTCTAATCCCCAACCCCGAACAACTCGCCCGGAGGTTGGCGGTAGATATCCGCGATATTGCGCTCGGGCGAAGTGCCGGCAGTTTATTGGTCGCATTTACACCGCGGGATCGGCTAACAGTCAACTTAGCCGTGGCACGCGCTCTGCAGCTCAACGTGCCATTTGATGTGCTGTTCGAAGCGAACATGATCAACGAGCTAGGTGAAAACTCAGAAGTGTTTACGCTCAACGAAGTCATTGAGCAGTCCCTGAGCCGGAATCTGGATATTGCCATCGCGCAGCAGGACCTTGAGTCGGCGTATGAAGATACCAATATTGCCCGCTCCTCCTTGCTGCCGCAGCTCAATGCAGAGCTGTCCTACGAAGCGTTTGATGACGACTTGGCGCTAATCCCAAGCTTTATACCCAACGAGACAACCACGGCATCGGTGAATCTGTCGCAGTCAATCTACTCCGAGACCAATCTGAGTTCCTATCGGTCAACGCGTTTCTTGCAAGATGGTCAGGAGGCAGACTTTCGAGCTACCCGGCTTAACGTAATCCAGAGTACAGCCAACGCCTACCTAAACCTTCTGATCGCAAAGACCGAGCGAGAGATCCAGCGCGACAATATCCGTCTGACGCGCGCAAATCTTGAACGCGCTCAATTTCGCTACCGAGTTGGTTCTGCCAATCGCTCCGAAGTATTTCGTTTCGAAACCGTTCTTGCGAGCGACCTACAAGCAATAGCGGGGGCCCAGGCAAACTACCAGCGCGCACTGTTTGAATTGAACGAAATTCTTCGAGCGCCGATTAATCGCGCGTTCGCCGTCGCCGAAACCGGAGTTGAGAGCACGGAGATTTTTGGGGATGCGCGCCTGGCTCCGTATGTCAATGGTCCCGCCAACCTAGCGATTTTCGCCGACTTCCTGTCTTTGGAAGCACTCGAAAACTCACCGGAACTTGACGAGCTGAACTCGCAGATTGCCTCCCAGGAGCGACTTCTGCTGGCGGCCAAGCGACGCCGCTATGTTCCCACTATTGACTTTGTCAGTTCAGTCGAAGAGGTCATCGACAACGATGGGGCATCAATGCCGCGCGACTATGACGAGGATTGGCGTGTCGGGATTGAACTTAGCTTGCCACTGTTTGAGGGTGCCGCTATCGAAGCCCGGAAGCGACAGGCCCGTGTACAACTGCGCAGGTTGGAACTCGCCAGGAATCAAACGGAACTTAGCCTCGAAACCGGTACGAGAAATGCCGTTACGCAAGCCAGCGCATCCAGGCTGAGTATCGACTTTGCGAAGCAATCAGAGAGAGCGGCCCTACGCACGCTAAACCTGGTCACCGACTCTTATACGCGTGGACGTTCTAAGTACATCGATTTGATTGACGCGCAAAGTTCTTACCTGACCGAACGCCTGGCCGCAGCAAACGCAACTTACGAATACCTGCTTGATTTGGTGGCCCTACAGCGATCGATTGGCTTTTTCGACTTTACGGCAAGCGATGATTTTAAAGACCGATGGTTTGCACGACTTCAGGTGTTTTCCCAGGAGCGGAAATGATAGGACTACTACGCCAAACCTGCCCTGCACCGAGAATAGCCGTTACATCGGCGCGACGCTGTTCAGAATACAGCCGATACTCAATCGCCAGGTTATCGGTCATGGTTTTTGTCACATGGCTTACCTGCGCTTGCGAAGAGAAGGTAGAACTCGTCGAGCGCCTTCGACCCGTTGTGACGTTCCCGGTAGAGCTCAGTGACGGATCCACACGCCGCCGTAGTTTTTCAGGCAGTGCCCAGATAGCACAGCAGGTAAATCTGTCTTTCCGGGTGCAAGGTACGGTCGTTGCCGTGCCCGTCTCGGTCGGGGAACGAGTCACGGGTGACACGCTTGTCGCCGCGCTCGATAAAGAGCGCTATCGCGTAGCACTGGAAGAAGCTAAAGCGGACCTTGCGCAGGCGAATGCTTCTCGACGCAGCTCAGAAGCCGAGTACCAGAGAGTTCGTCAGCTTTATGCCGCCGATAATGCTTCCCGTACCGAGCTCGATGAGGCATTGGCATCGGCGGAGGCAAGTAAGGCCGATTTCTCGGCCAGGTCGCAGGCACTCCGAAGGGCCGAATTGGACTTGTCATATACCGAATTGCGTGCCGATGCCGACTGCTCAGTGGCCTTCGTCGATGTGGATGTGAACGAAAATGTTCAGTCCGGTGCGGTTGTCGCCCGACTAAACTGTGGGGATACCTGGGAAGTCGTTATCGACGTTCCCGAAAGCCAGATTGCGTATTTCGAGAACGGACTCTCCGCGACAGTGCGCTTCTCATCCATCGACGGCTCGTACTCGGCCAACGTATCTGAAGTGGGCGTGGCAAGCGATGGAAACAGCAGCTTTCCGGTCACCTTGCGTCTTTTGGATGTTCCGCAAGCTATACGCGCCAACCTAGCGGCCGATGTAGACGTTTTGCTGCGCAGTGCGGGTAGTGACCTATCGATCATCGTCGTTCCGCCCATGTCGGTAAGCCAGGATCAGAACGGGACCTTCGTTTATCTTGTGCGACCTAGCGAAGAGCCAGGCGTGGCAGTTCTTGAGCGCCGATCCGTCGATGTGGGCAAACTCAACGAGCTCGGTCTCGAAATCACAGATGGACTCCAGGACGGCGACACAATCCTCCTCGCTGGACATGCGAATGCGCGACCCGGAATGCGCGTTCTCGCAGGAAGAGCATCCGGCGCATGAACCTCACACAATGGGCGTTCGATAACAACCGAGTCACATTGATTGCCGTGTTGCTGCTGACGGCGGCGGGACTCAGCTCGTACTTTTCGCTGCCAAAGGCTCAGGATCCGGGATTCACGATCCGAGTCGCTACGGTGACAACATTCTTTCCTGGCGCGAGCCCAGTTCGTGTTGAGCAACTAATCACCAACACACTCGAGGAAAAAATCCAGGAGATGCCAGAGCTGGATGAGCTATCCAGCGAGTCCCGGAACGGCATCTCAGTCATCACTGTTGAGTTCCAGGATAGCTATGACGAGATGCAGCCCATCTTCGATGATCTGCGACGCAAGGTGGAAGATGTTACTCCGGAACTACCCTCGGGCAGCTCTGTTCCGGTTGTGAATGACGAGTATGGAGACGTCTATGGTCATCTTTATCATCTCTATGGCGCGGACTTCTCACCTGCGGAACTTTCGGACTATGCGGACCTTGTTAGAGATGAATTGCTGAAAGATCCCGATGTTGCAAAGGTTGATATCTACGGCGAGCTCGAGGAGACGATTTACGTTGACTACCAAAACGCAAGGCTAACCGAGTTAGGTATTTCTCCCCAGCAGCTTGCAGACAGTCTTTCGTCATTGAATATCCTCTCTTCCGGCGGGGACATAGTGATTGGCGACGAGCGCGTCATTCTCGAGCCATCGGGCAATTACTCATCCGTAGCTGACTTAAGCAACTCTCTGATCACCGTCCCCAGCAGCAATGCCCTGATTCGCCTGGGAGACATCGCCGAGGTATACCGCGACTACGACGACCCAGCTCAAAGCAAAGTACGAGTCAACGGAACGGGAGCAATCTCACTGGCCATCTCTATGCGAGACGGCGGCAACATTCTCAATCTTGGTGATCGGCTGATACCACTTATGGCCGAGCTGGAGGCACAATTACCGCTCGGCGTGACCCTGCAACCGATGTTCAGACAGTCCGACCTTACTGCCAACAGCGTCAACTCGTTCGTCGAAAACCTGATTCAGGCTGTTCTAATCGTTGTGGTGGTAATGGTTGTATCGCTGGGAACCCGAACGGGAATTGTCGTTGCTTCTTTGATCCCCGTGGTCATGATTTCCACTTTCTTCACGATGGCCATGTTCGATATCGGTATCGACCAGATATCACTGGCCGCATTGATAATCGCACTCGGGTTGCTGGTCGATAACGCAATTGTGGTTGTCGAAGCCGTGACAGTTCGTAGAGAAGACGGCGAAGACCCAATCCCAGCGGCTATAGCTGCAGCGAACGAGATGAAAATGCCGCTTCTGATCAGCTCTCTGACCACCTGCGCGGCATTCACACCGATCGCACTTGCCCAATCGGCTGTGGGCGAATTCACGCAATCGATCTTCTACGTTGTGACGATGGCACTTCTGATCTCCTGGGTGATGTCGATGACCTTCATTCCAATGTTGACTCCATTGATTAAGGTTGAAGACAAAAGCGGGCAAGATGGTGATGCGTTCAGCGCACGCAGCTATGTAGCTTATCGCTGGCTTCTCAGGCTGGCCTTAAGGAATCGCACAGTCTTCTCACTACTCGTTCTTGGCTTGTTCTTTGTCTCAATATTCGGCCTCACCTATGTTCCCCAGGTTTTTATACCGCCCTCAGAAGATCCCATCCTGACAGTCGCTATAGACCTGCCGACTGGAACGGATATCGATGCAAACGAGCGTCTCATTGAAGAATTCGAACAACGGATTGAGAGCGGACAGGGCGAATGGCAACACATCCAGTCGTGGACAGCCTATATCGGCAGCGGCGGTCCGCGATTTGTGCTTGGCTTCAATCCGGTAAACCCTAATGCAGCCAGTACGGCGATGATTCTTTCTCTTGATCAGGGTAGTTCGCTGACACCAGTCAAAGATGCGGTCGAGGACTTTTTCTTCGAAGATTATCCGTCGGCTCAGGTCCAGGTGAAGCGGCTCGCCAATGGGCCGCCGTTTGCCTATCCGATCGAGATCAAGCTCCGAGGTCGGCGGTTCGATGAACTGTTCAGTATCAGTGATCGCATCAAAGCTGAGTTTTGGAGCCTTCCCGAGGTTACTGCGATCAGCGATACCTGGGGGTTACAGTCGAAGAAGCTCGCGATCAACATCGATCAGGCACGCGCTTCTCGCGCCGGTGTCACTAATCTTGATATCGCCACATCACTGGATGCGGGCTTGAGTGGGCTAGAGCTCACGGAGTATCGGGAGGGTGAAGACGTAATACCGGTCGTGCTTAGAACCCGTTCCGCCGAACGACAGGACTATTCAAAGCTCGAGAACACGTCGATATTTTCTCAGGCGTCAGGTAGCGCTGTTCCTCTTAGCCAGGTCGCGGATATCGGCGTGCTATGGGAGCCCGCCAGGATTGAGCGCCTCGATCGCGAGCGAATGATCACCATCGAAGTTCAACTGGCTGCAGGTGTGACAGCCACTGAGGTATCCAATCGCATCAGACCCTGGCTTGAAGAATACGCACTTTCATGGCCAGCCGGATACGGCTTCAGCGAGGGCGGCGAAAACGAAGAGTCAGAAAAAGCCTCCTCTTCGATCGCCGCTGCACTGCCATTCGCCGTGTTTTCTATTGTTCTGTTGCTGGTAGTGCAATTCAACTCGGTTCGACGCACCGGAATAGTGCTCATTACCATCCCGCTCGGGTTGATCGGTATAGTCGCAGGACTGCTGATAACTGGCGCCTCGTTTGGTTTTTTCACGCTGTTAGGTCTTATTTCTCTTGCCGGTATCGTCATCAACAACGCGATTGTGTTGCTTGATCGAGTGAAACTCGAGATCGACGAGAACGGCATGGCGCCAAAAGACGCGATTGTGGCTGCTGCTCAACAACGTGCCAGGCCAATACTACTGACCACCTCAACGACCATCGGGGGCATGATTCCGCTTTGGTTGGGAGGCGGCCCGATGTTCGAAACGATGGCGATCGCAATTCTCTTTGGTCTGCTATTCGCAACACTGATCACGCTGGTTCTTGTACCCGTTCTCTACTCGTTGCTTTTTCGCGTGTCCTACGCCGACTAAGCGCAAGAGCCCGCCCGGGCCTGAAACACTCATCGAGATTTAGCGATAGGAATTCCGATCTTGCTATGAGCTCTCAATTGACTCTTGGCGTCGTCTGGACGGCTATGACTATGGGGATCGCGGTCGTCTTTATGGTGTGCCTACGAGAGAGCGTTCACCTGATTGAACACACTCTGGCGAAGTTCTCTGCGCCGGTTCTGACGTTTGTTGTATTACTCGCCGCCCTCCTATGGCTGCTGATAGGAATCCTAGCTGTAACCGCGCTGTGGGCACTGTTGTTTCAGTGGCGTGGGGAGTTTGCTGATTTTACGACCGCTGCTTATTTTTCATTGATTTCGATCACGACCGTGGGATACGGGGACATTACGCTATCCGAGCAGTCACGAATGCTGGCTGGCTTCGCTGCGGCAGATGGCTTTTTGATATTTGGGCTGTACACAGCGGCGCTGTTTGAAGTCTTATCCCATCTAACGCCAACTAAAACGCCACCGATGAGCTAAGTTTCTTTCGATGAATTTGCTCGAACTGTACCGTTACGAGTCGGCGACGGGAGACACTGAATCCCCCACCGCCACCGATCCGTCTTGGACGATCCGACAGAGCACTCCGCGCAGCCTATAGCGGCGATTCTCATTGTGCGCGACAAAACGCAGGGCATCGCGACCGTAGCGATGAGCCCATTGATCGCATCCATAGTTGGGCACATTACTTACCTGAACCACAGCCGTTCCGACTCGTAGTCGTTGCCCTACCGAGATGTTGTCTTCTCCCAGGTTGATGTCAGCGATTACCGTGTCCCCAGGATGAATTGCGCCATCGACTGTGCAAATCAATTCATAAATCCGCTGGGGCAAGATGCTCACCTGAACGTCCGGACTGGGTGAACCGTCATCGAGTGACAGCCAGGTACCACGCTCCCAGTTATCGCCGATAGCACCGCGCCTAACGCTGAGTTCAAGTTGCCTCGGGAACTCTCTCGCACCCTCCTCTGGTCTTATGCAGACACAGGTCACGGGGCCCGCCGATCGAGGCGCGGCAAGAAGATGCGGCTTTTGCTCGTTCAGTTCATCAAGAGTTTTCATGGCCGGGGTACTATTCTCCGATAGGGCTGCAGATCTCCGAGGGGACTACAGGCGTTGCAGAGGGGCAGGATTTCTGCAAGTCCGGCACACTAGCCTGCCTGTGACACCTTGTAAAATCTCAACGTCCCACTAGCAATTCCGGCACGAATCCGTATGACTCAAGACGTCTTTTTCAGCTATGCCTCGACTGACGCTGCTGTGGCTACTGAGTTCTGTGCGGCGCTTGAGTCCGAGCAGATCAGCTGCTGGATTGCGCCGCGTGATGTACTCCCGGGCGAGGAATACGCACAGGCGATTGTTGAGGCCATTGATAGTGCAAAGCTGGTTGTCCTTGTTCTGACGGTCGAGGCGACAAGCTCACCGCATGTGTCTCGAGAGATCGAACGCGCTGTTTCGATGAGCAAACCCATAATCACCGTGCGGATGCGAGGCGTGACTTTGCCACCTTCACTTGACTACTACCTGAGCCAGTCGCAGTGGTTAGACGCCGATCCTGCGAACCCGCAAATGCAGATTCCCCAACTGAAGGATGGCGTTAAACGGTGGCTGGCACGCATGGAACCCTCGCGGCTCGCAGATTCTTCTGCGGAGGCCTCCACCGCCACGCGTGAGCCCAAGAATTCCGAGTCTGAGCGGACCCGCCGGTCAACTCGCACTATGAGCAGAGTCGCGCTGGCTACTGCTCTTTGTATTGCCGCTGTTTGTGGTATCGCTTTGGCCGTACTGCTCCCGCGATCCGATAGGGAGTCAGTAGTAGGGACGAACGACACCATTCGCCTCGCAGTGATCCCCTCGCTGGTGGCTGTACCGGAAGACCGCATTTTTCTGATTCGCGGCGTTAGCGAAGCGCTGACCAACTACCTCAGTCAGGTCCCGGATCTAGCGGTAATTGCCGGCGCGTCTTCTTTCGCTGCCGCATCCACCGGCGAAGGCCTCCGGGCAATCGGTGACCAGCTGGGGGCAACTCAGATTGTGGAGGTAAGTCTGCGTGAAGACGATCGGGGAGCCGAGCTCACGGTGCGCCTCACAGATACTGACTCGCTCGTCACCAGGCTCGCTGCCAGTGTCCGGGTTACAAACGGCGCAATAGGTGAGGGGCTCAACGGGCAGGTGTTGGCGATTGCTAGGCGCATTCGAGGTCAGCTGGGAATTGGCCAGCTGGCGCTCAGCACTGACGTCAAGAACATCAACCCACGTGCCTACGAGAGTTTTCTCCGTGCTCTGGAGGCCCGCGCGCTGGTGATGTCCGACAACCGTTCCCGCGCACGGTCGATGCGTTATCTCAAGCAGGCCACCCAGCTTGCACCCGATTTTTCTGATGCCTGGGCTCATCTGAGCTGGAGCTATGTGGGCAGCTTCGGAAGCCCCCTGTCTCGGGACTATGAGCGCTATGCGAGAGAGACCGAATCCTCTCTCGCCACGGCGCTCGCTCTTGATGCGGAGAATCCGATGGCTAACGCCGCGGCCGCAACCTGGTACTCAGCAGCGCGCCTTGACTTTGAAAGCGCGGAACGTCACCTCACCATCGCGAAGAAACTCGCCCCGGATTCGGTGTACACCCAAGGGGCCATCGCAATATTCAGCGGGCTGACAGGCGACTCGGAATCAGCTTTGCTCGCCTTGGAGAACCTTGTTGGCCTGGACCCTCTGAACGTTACCGGCCGGAATATGGCATCGATCTACCGGGGAAGTGTTGGCTATTTTGAGGAAGCCTTTGATTTCTTCGAATCTTGCTACGTAGATAGCTGTCTGGCGGAGGGCTTCGTGTTTATGGCTGCGTCGACCGCGACTTTTACCCGTGATCAACAGCTTCGCAACACCTGGGGACCGCGCCTGACACAATTTGCGGCATTCATTGATGGACTCTCCGACAATGAGGTACCACCAAGCGCGCGCCTGGTAGGTCCGCTAGCCGAGCTTTGGTTTGGCGATAGCGAAAGTCCAACGGCCATCGCCGCCATCAGAGCAATCGTTGCGCAAGAGTTGATCATCGAATACCTGGGATTTATCGGCCCGACTCTTGCGCGGGTTTTAGATGAAGATCGGTTTTTTGACTCACTCGAGCTGGCTCTGGAGGCGGGTCATCTGTTCTACGGGGCTGGCGCTATGGCGCCCCTCTATGGAACCAATCCCTATCCTGCATGGGTACTTGAGCACCCCCGATATCACGCGCTGTGGGAGCGACCCGGCCCAAGAGCACTGGCTGAGAGGCTGCGGGCAAATGGTCAGACTGCCGGGTTACCCACCTCCGCATTGGCCGAGGCCGAGTAGCCAACTGGAACGTATCAGTCCGATTAGTGCCTCCGTAGCCGGCGGTAGTAAGATCTGCCTTTTCCTGCACAGGTAAACGTAGTCAAACGCACCGGTTAGCCAACCGGAGGAGAGCTTGAGGTTTAGTTGATCGAATAAGAGCGCCACGATACCGATCCGCAAGCGCAGTCTTCACCAAAATCCAAATGTGAACACGATCACATTAACAGCTGGACAGAACTGCCCGAGCGGGATAACGGGAATTCGGCCTATTAAACTCTAACGGTCATATTTGAGCTGTAACCAACCGAGTCGCGAATGTCTGCCAGTGCTCGCAAATCACAGGCCATACGTTACTTTGCGTATGCTAAAGCGCCCGGTTCACTGGAGCATTTCTGGCATTTCACGCTTGGCTTCATGCTGCCGTTTCTGAAGCAGATTGGTGAATGCACTGATATAGCGCGAAGTCGAGGGATTGTTGTACCGAGCTTCGGCCCGGTCATGAACAAACTAACGGAATCCATTGTTGCCCGGCTTGAAATACCAGCCACGTTTGATGAGACCCTGGTCATTCGGACAGAGGCTGAGCAACGAATAGCAGCCTGGTCACGACACGCTGCACTCCGCCTTCAGAAGCTCGACCAGCCTCCCTGCTCGGCCGCTGTTCGCAGAAAGAACGATGTATTCCTTCCCAGACTAGATCATGACCTCAAATTTGGTGGCCTGGATGCATCGCAGTTTCGCCGCGATGTGAGCTCTGTACGCGAAATGTTGATTTCACACGCACATAAAAGCTGCTGTTGCGACAGCGATATTGAACCCGGCTCCATTCTTTTGTTGAAGCGCAGTGCGCAGCCAGAGTTCTACTCGGCGCAGGGCGATGCTGAAATAAAAGGGTACGGTAGCGGTCGCCGGGAGCTCCATGGACTTACCGACGTAGCCCAGTCACTGAGCGCTGCTGGCGCTACCTGCAAAATCTATGAACCGGGTAAACACGACGTATTCTGTCAGGCAAAACACTTTGCGAGTGCGCGCGCGATCATCGGCGTTCGCGGCGCGGAGCTCACAAACATGATCTGGCTAAAAAAAACCGCGCTGGTCCTGATGATCAGATCGGACTTCATTTCGGAAGGTAATCGATTCAAAGCGACACCGCCGCAACGGAGGCTGGCAAAGGCGCTCAAAATTGACGGCTACTACGAGATAGAAGTTCCCAACGTAATCTCGCCCACGCTGTCGTTATCCGACCTGGCACCCATCTTGAATGGTCAATCTGACAGGCATGGGCCATCCCTTCGGCCCAGTGCCTCGATTGAGGTACAGTCATGACCAAGTCAACGATCAGTGTCGGGCTAATCGGCGCGGGTGCTATGGGCCGCGGCATCGCGATACAGGTAAAAAATACGCCGGGGCTAGAGCTTCGCTGGGTAGCGGATATTGCTGACGAATCTGCGCGAGAAGTCGGACGCTTAAGTGGAGCACCATCTAGCACCGATGCCCTGCATTCTCTCAGCAACTCGCCGGTTGACGTTGTGGTGGAAGCCACCAACAGCATAGCCGCAGCCGCGACCTACTCCTTTGCTTCGCTTGAATCAGGGGCACACGTCGTTTTGATGAACGCCGAAGTCGATCTCGCCCTGGCCCCGCTGCTGCAATATGAGGCAAAAAGCCGGAATCTGATCGTAACGTCCGATGCGGGTGATCAGCACGGCGTGCTTGCAAAGATGATCGAAGAAGCTGATCTACTCGGATTTTCGGTGGTTCAAGCAGGAAACATAAAGGGTTTTCTTGATCGGTATGCGACCCCTGAGAGTATCGCGGCCGAGGCTGCCAAGCGCAGGTTATCGGCAACGCAATGCTGCGCCTACACAGATGGCACCAAGCTGCATATCGAGATGGCAGTTCTGGCCAACGCGTTCGGCTACAACGTTCCTGCCGGAGGGATGCAGGGACCACAAGCCGAGCACGTGACCCAAGCGCTTGATCTCTTCGATTTCGATGCGTACGGAGGTACGCCAAGGATCGACTATATTCTCGGCGCGGAGCCAGGCGGCGGTGTTTATCTGGTCGTAAAGTTGAAGGAAGGCTTCCCTGAGGATCAACGCTTCTTCCTTGACTACTACAAACTGGGTGACGGCCCCTATTACCTGATGTACCGGCCTTATCACCTATGCCACCTTGAAACGCCCAAAGCTATTTTTGAAGCTGCCTCCGGGCGCAGCTGGCTTGCCCCGGGGCAGAGCAATGCGTTGTTGTCACCATCATCCTGCGGCGAGAAACCGGGCACCGATGTTTACGCGTTTGCAAAACGCCCTCTAAGAGCCGGCGAGAGAGTCGCCCATGCGATCGGCTCTGAGCACTGCTACGGCTTAGTATCGGAACGTCGAACCAATCAGGTCCCGATTACACTATTGGAGTCACCGGCGACGTTGGTGAGAGACCTCGAAAAAGATGAGCCCATTCAGTGGAGCGATATAGAGTGCGGTCCGTGTTCTCTGTTAGACCACTGGCGCCGCCAAGAGAGTCTGATCCGGCACGTGCTTGATTGGTAGCGCATGCCGATGAGCTTAGGCTGCCAGCGGTACGAGGTCTTCATGAGCTTGCGGTATCCGCGCCAGAACTGGTCGAAGTTGCCGAGGCCGCAGTTTCCGATTTTCAGATCTCGCTCGCGTGCTGGTGAGCGTCACTTAAGCCCCCGCGGCGCTGTACGCACGGTCGATTGCTCGCATGGATACTGAACGTGAACGGACCTTCCGTCGACCCTTGGGCGCTAACGGTAACATCAAAGCGATATCACGACTGTTGGTGAGACATTACCGGTCACGCATACGTCGAGGTACCGTGGCGAAGCAGAGAGCCAAAGCACTTCGACAAACAAACGTTAATGGCTACTCTCTTAAAGAGTGCTTAAAAACCAAGTCGATTTTCGTGCATGTGCCCAAAACAGCCGGCGTGTCGGTCAACAAGGCGCTTTACGGGTCCCTAGGCGCCGGCCATAAAACGTTGAATGACTACGTTCTACTGTTGTCACCTTCCGATTTTTTGACGTTTTTTAAGTTCACCATTGTCCGCAATCCTTGGTCCCGGGTGGTCTCGGCCTACAACTTCCTGCGCGAAGGGGGCTTTAACGCGGTCGATCGCGAGTTCTGGGAACAGGAACTGAAGCAGTACCAGACTTTCGAGTCTTTCGTTAAACACTGGTTAACGCCCGTGAACGTTAGACGTTCCGTGCACTTTAAACCCCAGTGCGACTTTGTGTTTGACTACTCTGCGCATATCACGGTGGACTTTGTGTGCTACTACGAAAACCTGGAGCAAGACTTCGCGTATTTGTGCTCGCAAATACCTGCACACCGCGAACCCGGTCACTGCAAACTCGGCTACAACAACGTCGGACCCGGTGGGGGCGCTGCACGCTATACCGATGAGTACACCGACGAGACGAAACTGATGGTAGGCGAGATCTATGCCCAAGACGTTTACACATTCGGCTACGAGTTTGCCCAACAGAGCACAAATGATCTTAGCCACCACAGGCTACGAGACCCAAGAATTTTCATAAATCGGTATCGAGACTTCAGAGCCAGAGAAATCAACTCAACCCAACAACGATCTATATGACGCTAGACGTCACCGTTGGCTCAGGATTGACTCGCCAAATTACTGTGTCGAAAACACAACCGACTTAGAGAGGAGCCCGGCTCGATCCTCGTTAATAGATATGCATAGCTATGCGAACTAAGGTTTTCGGAATCGGTTTCAACAAGACTGGCACAACCTCGCTGGCCGAGGCGCTAAAGATCCTTGGTTATCGCCACAAGAGCTTTGATGACGCCTTACTGGAGGCCTATTCTAGCGGTGATACGCAAGCCGTGATCGACTCTGCGGTCGAGTACGACAGCTTTGAGGATTGGCCCTGGCCGCTCGCCTACAGAGAGCTGGATGAAGCATTCCCGACGGCAAAGTTCATTCTTACCACTAGAACCGATTCAGGTGTCTGGTTCGAGTCCTTACGAAAACATGCGGTAAGAACGGGGCCAACGCAAGCCAGGCATCTGGTCTTCGGCGACTCCCAAGTCGGGGATAGCAACAAAGAGCGTCTTATCCAGATGTATCAGGAGCATAACCAGGGGGTACGCGCACACTTCGTTACTCGAAGTCAGCAGTTGCTGGAGCTATGCTGGGAATCTGGACATGGCTGGGAAGAGCTTTGCGAGTTTCTGAATGAACCTGTTCCGGACGTGCGCTTTCCGTGGAGGAACAAATCTCCAGAGCGTAAGACTTCCACCAGGCGCAGACGTTGGTTCGGGCGCATTCGTTGAGCCGCGATCATGACGGCGCGCTATATCAGTCTGTGCATGTGCTCGATTTCTCAAACCCTGAAGTCACGTTCCTTGCCGTCCCCTGACGATGCGGAACGAACAATGCCCCAACTCAGACGCTACCGCGGCTTCCTCACGCCGCGAATACCGACCCGGACAAGTCCGGTAGCGAACACCCGGGCCTCACCGCGCCAGTTGTAAATTGTCGCTTCGCAGAACTGGTTCTTTCCCACGCGCTGGGTTGGCTTACTGAGCACGTAGAATCCATCACTTTCTACCGGCTTCATGAAGTCAATGTGGATATTCTTGGTGGCGAAATAGCCCAGCGAGGCGCTGCTGATCCCGGTGAGTCCGAGCGCGAGATCAATCACAGCCGATGTTACGGCTCCATTGATGAAGTCCTGACCAATTCCGCCCAGATGATAGTCCTCAACTTCCCGAAGTTCGCAGCGCGGTTGCTCAGGTCCATCAAAGCTCACTCTCACTCCTAGCTGCTTCACGAATCCAAGTTGGTTGAAGTGGTCGGCGATTTCGTCCCAACGGTTTTCTTCCAGCAATCGAGCCAGCGGCATTTCCATAGTTGGAGGTGTCCAAACGGTGTGTATCGACAGCGACGCTCTATCGGCCGCCCAAGGTTAACAGGCACAGCTCCGGAGGTTCAGAATTTACTGCAGCCGACTAGGGAGCCGCTGAACAAGCCCAGGGCTGAGCCGAAAGGAGCATGCCGCTAGCTGCTCGGGTGCCTTGTAGAGCGAGATCACGGTATGGCTGCGGGTACGTAGGAACTCAGGGTGTCAGGCGATAACGGTCGACGAACCGCCTAAGGATTTGATTGCTCTCGGGTACTGGCTGGGCAGAGACGACATCGATCAGCCGCTGCGCGTCCTCTTCGGGAAAATACCCGTGATTCTTGTAGGCATGTATGCGCACCGTAAAGCCCTGGGCGTCACCCTCGGGATGAAACTGGGTGGCATAAATGTTGGTCTTGATTCGAAACATCTGTACCGGACAGAGTTCGCCAGTAGCCAGCAGCGTGGCTCCAGGGGGTACGGAATCACAGGCTTCTTTATGACCGAGAAGCACCGTGAATCGGTCAGGTAGACCCGCCAGAAGGGGGTCGGTCTTACCGGCCTCGGTTACCGAGATATCTGCAGGACCGACCGGCTCCCCAAATCGCCGTGATATATGAGCACCGCAGTAGACCCCGAGCAAGCCGTTTCCGGAGCAGCAACCGAGAAACGGAAAATCCCGTTCGTCAACTTCGGTCAGCAGAAGCTGAAAGTCGGATTCGACGCGTTTCTGTACCTCGGACTTCTCCCCATGAGGGGTGCTTACGTCAAAGGGGCTCCCACCCACGATGATTCCCGCGTAAGCATCCAGATCCACAGAGGGAACTCCGTCGCGTTCTGCCCGCAAGCGCACGACTTCTTCACCTTCCAGGCCGCCGTGCTCCATAAGAGCGCGCAGCTCCTCATCAGCGACTTCATTCTCGGGTCGTAGCTGAATGATTAAAAAAGGTCTACTCACAAAAAAAGCTGGCGGCAGGCGTGCCTACCACTGTTCCTGTGCAATGCGGAGTCATCGATTGATAGATGATACTGAACGGCCTTGTATTCATTACGCTTCTGGTTGACGTTACGCTCCCTCCGCAAACAGATTCAGACTCACTTTGGACAAATATAACACTCGGGCTGATCGGTGGTTTTGTGGCCCTGCTTTTACGAATCGGTGCAACGAACGCTTTCTGCTGAACCGATTCCTATCGTGTGCCAGTTGCCCGCATGGCGCTAATGGCGAATTGGGCTTTGGGTCTAGTTTTTGTTGTCGATGACGAATAAGTTCCTGGCAGGCAATAGCTGCCGTGTGCGACACAAGAGGCTCATTGCGGTCCCATTGCCATGCGCTTAGCATAGTCAAAGGGGCAAGGCGGTGAATGCTGGTGATGCGATGGCACGCATAGGCAGATCGGTGGGCAGAGGAGGAACCAATCGACCTCGAGATGTCGTGGTTGTTCGTTACCTTCTCAACGGCCATGCCCGCGAACTCCCAGCCATCCTGCCGTTGCCCGTGGGCAACCGCTGCGACAGTGATTTGATTAACGCGATTGTCGCTTTTCAGAGTCAGATAGTGGGTATGGAAGAGCCTGATGGGCGCGTGGATCCGAATGGAGGTACGCTCCGATCGCTCAACCTTCGCGATGATCAGACGCTCAACCACTATTACCCTGAAGGCGCGCAGGCTCCTCTCGCAGCAATAGCAAGACGCTACATCGGTGCAACAGAACGTCCGGGGAACCGGGCCGGAAACGACCCTCGAATGCAGGAAATTTTTAGGGCCGATTATGCGTCGCCTAATCGCGGGGCTACTGACGGCTACGCCTGGTGCTGCAGCTTTGTCAGCTTGTGTACCCAACACCTAATCGCTCGCAATGCAATTTTCTCTGGCGTCAATCCTCCTAGAGAAGCTTCCGTGACTCGGTTTCGCACACTATGGGCGCCAGCGCAGAATTGCCTGGTATTTTCGGTGAGCGACGAAGCACACAGCCCAATTCGTGGTGATATCGTAGTGTTTACGTTCTCGCATATCGGTATTGTCGAGTCCGTAGGTAGCGACGGCGTACAGACCATCGAAGGCAATACGAATACTGCGGGTAGCCGCGAAGGTACTACGGTAATGCGCAAATCCAGACCTTACCGCCGGACACGATGTTTCATCCGATTACCCGTGCCTCTAACCTATGATGTCGAGAATGAACTCTGCGTTTCAGAGCAATGACTCGCTTCTTGCCGCTTGTCTGTGGGCTGACACTGCTAGCCTGCGGCGGTGAAAGACAGCAGGGTCTAGGTTCCGATATAGATCGCTCTCTTTCCAGCAGTGACTCACAAGTCGCCGCTCAACCGATACCACGTTTGCAAACTGATCGACTCGATTCGGTTCGGGAAGTACTCGACGGCACTAATGTTCTGCCTATAGATCGATATAGATTCTTACCAATTACTAGCATAGTGTCGGGGTGCTTTGAGGCCGAACAGGGGGGAGCGACGCTCAGCGTTTGCCTGGCGCGATCCGCTACCTCCGGTGTGGCGTGGGTTTTGCACCGCGAGTACCGGGAACCAGGCGCTCCGCTGCAGAGGCGCAGCTATCTTCTGGCATCGATAAACGGAAGACTGACCGGAGAGGGCATTGAGTTACACGTAACATCGGCGGGTCTGCTGGTACTAGAAGACGATTCGAACGTAGAAACAATGGCGAAAGACCTTTGGTCTCTTTATCGGCCGATCTCAACAACCGTCGAATAAAGACGTTCTGCGCGTCTTAGCGCTTCTATATTTCGCTGCCCCAATCCATTGTCACTTGCATTCGGTCGCTCGTGATCCCTTACTTTTGCAGCCGGCTGCGTGTCACACACCCAGTAAGCACATGAGACATCGGCGACGCAGGTTTCGGGCTATTGGAGTTATGCTTCAATGTCGCAGTGCTGAAGTTTTTGTTGCTACCCCCACTCGATGCGAGTTAGCGAATATTTATTACTTACTAGGAAATTGCTGTGTCAGCCTACCGGTGTAAACATCACCCAGGTCTTCTTGTCATTGCGAGTGAAAGCAGGACATGGGCGCCCTTATTCTAAATCTACCGTTTAGCTAAAGCTGTGAGTTCCGACGAGCCATTAGGAGTTGTCTGCCTTATACCTACAGTGCTCGTGTTCGTGCTGGCTGTATGGACTCACCGCCCGATCGAGTCTTTGCTCAGCGGCGTTATCGTCGGACTGGTAATGCTCAACGGTATTGAGTTCGTTCCGGCGCTTGCTGAGGTTTCTCTGACGGTGCTTACGGACTCAGACGTAGCCTGGGTCATCCTGGTTTGCGGCTTGATGGGCAGCTTAATCGCACTGCTGCTGCGAATAGGGGCAACACGTTCGTTCACCGAAACAATCTCTAATCGTGTGTCGGATGCCCGGGGGGCGCTCATGGCGACCTGGGCTCTCGGTATCGCATTGTTCGTAGACGACTACCTGAACTCGTTGGCGGCGGGGGCAGCTATGCGCGACGTGACCGACAAGTTCCGTGTCGCCAGAGAAAAGCTGGCCTATGTGATCGACTCCACTGCTGCGCCCATCAGCGTCCTTATTCCCTTCTCCACCTGGGGCGCCTTTTTTGCCGGTCTGATTGTGGCCAACGATCTCGCGGCGGAAGGCGAGGGGCTGAGAACTTACATATCGGCGATCCCTTATATGTTCTACCCGTGGCTGGCCGCCATTATCGTTCCGTTGGTGGTTTACGGTGTGATTCCATCTCTGGGAGCTATGGCCAGCGCGGATGCCCGCGCCCAGTCTACGGGGCTATGTGTTCCCCCCGAAGCTCAGTACATCGAAGACGCCAATCGCTCGCTGGCGCCCAAGCACGATACGTTCGCCGGATTGGGTTTCTTTATTTTGCCGATGGCATGTCTGGTTACGGTGACCGTGTATGCGGATAACGATTTTCTAGTCGGGGTTTATGTCGCCTTGGGCGTGACCGCCGCCGCCATTCTCGTTCGTCGCCTTCTCGACCTGCGCGAGACGACCGAGACGATTCTTGAGGGCTTTAAAACCATGCTTGAGCCCCTCACTGTTTTAGTGGCCGCTTTCATGCTCAAAGAAGTCAATGATGACCTGGGGCTTGCGAGCTATATTGTCGACGGCCTGAGCCCCTTGCTCAGCGCCGAACTACTACCGGCGGCTATGTTTGTCACCATGGCGGCTGTGTCGTTCTTTACTGGCTCAAACTGGGGGGTATTTGTTATCGCGCTACCCATCGTGGCAACGTTGGGCCGGGAACTGGGCACCGATATGACCCTGCTGATCGGCGCCACTTTGTCGGCAAGCACGTTCGGTAGTCACGCCTGCTTCTACTCGGACGCGACAGTTCTCACGGCACAGGCGAGCGGATGCACGCCTTTCCAGCATGCGTGGACGCAGATTCCCTACGCGCTTATCGCCGCTTCGATATCGTTCATCGCGTATCTGGTGATCGGTTTTGCGCTGTAAAACCCCTTCGCAGAACAAAGGACAGGCCCGGAGCAACAAATTTCCTGCAAGTCCGTTTACCCCAATCTTGGAGCACATTCGATGAAAAACTCCCTGTTTCAGCCAGCTCTTTTTGCAGTTGTTATTGCCGCTTTCAGTAGCGGTGCAAGCCACTTCGTTTACGCCCAGGACGCCGAGGCAATTCCCAAGCCCGATAAGATGAGTACGTCGGAGATAGCCGGCGACATCTTCTCCCGTCCGGACACAATAAAGAGTGAAGATGGATCAGTACTGGATGTAACCTCGCTCATGGCGAGCGATGGAAAATTCGCCTCCGGCATGTACAAGGCAGGACCATCGCGCGAAAAGATAACGGAACCCTACGGTGTAGACGAGTTTATGTACTTTCTGGAAGGAAGCGTCACGCTGACGTCAGCGGATGGCAGCAAATTGACCATCGGCCCGGGCGAGGCGGTCACGGTTCCCAAAGAGTGGACTGGAATCTGGGAAACGGACGGCTACCGAAAGATCTGGGTGATTTACTCACATGACGGCTCTGGCTTGTAGCCGCGCCAGCGCAAGACCTGGTCACTGTTGGCCTTAGCCCGCGGCCGGATAAGCGGGCGCCAACGTCAACAGAACCGGAAGCTAGTGTCCTGCATGGTTAATCCGTTGAATAAATTTCGAGTGATTTTTTGTGCCTGGCAAGGCGCGGTGAGGAGTCATAGCCATAGCTATGGCGACGATCCGCAACGCCGCCAGGCGCGAAAAAGCGCCGAAATAATTCAACGAATTAGCCGCGCAGGACACTAGAGGGTCTCCGCCTCGCCTATGCGTACCGGCTCTTCAGGTGGGTTGTAGACTCCGAGCCACTTCGAGGTCAGAGTCCCCGCCGTCATTGAGCCGTTCACATTCAATGCCGTGCGACCCATATCGATGAGCGGCTCAATCGATATCAGCAACGCCACCAACGCAACCGGCAATCCCATAGCGGGCAACACCATCAGGGCTGCGAAGGTCGCACCCCCGCCAACGCCCGCTACTCCAAACGACGAGACCACAATCACGGCGACGAGAGTCAGGAGAAAATCGAGCGACAGCGGATCAACGCCCACTGTAGGCGCGACCATCACGGCCAGCATGGCTGGATAGATCCCGGCGCAGCCATTCTGCCCGATGGTGGCCCCCAAACTGGCGGCTACGTTGGCAACGGTAGGGTCATTGCCCAGCGATTGCGTCTGAGTCTCCACGCTTAGGGGTATCGCCGCAGCGGAGCTGCGCGAACTGAACGCAAACGCCAGCACCGGCCATACCCGGGAGAAGTACTGGACCACGTTGATCCCCCCGAGCACCAGCAATGTGCCATGCACCACAAACATGGCACCGATCGCGAGATAGGAGGCAACGACAAAGCCGAGCAAATTGAGGATGTCACTTCCATTGGAGGTAGCGGCCATCTTGGTCATCAAAGCCAGAACTCCATAGGGGGTGAGCCCGATGATGATTCGTGCGAGTTTGTGAATGATGGTCTGCGCAACGTCGGTAAAGCGACGAAACGCATCGGCATGATCGGGGTTGTCGCGCGTCGCCAGCAACCCGGCAATGCCTACAAGTATTCCAAAAATCACAACCGCGATAATCGATGTGCTGCGCTGCCCGGCAAGATCCTGGAAGATATTCGAAGGGAAAAAGCTAACCAGCATATCGGCCGCAGAAAGATCAGCGAGACGCACCTGTCGACCGGCAATGTTCGTTGCCCGGGCGATTTCTCGCTCCCCTTCGATCAAACCCTCAGCACTAAGCCCAAAACTGGCTGCGGCGACAACGCCCAGCAGAGCTGCGATGGCGGTTGTGGTGAGTAGCAGTCCGACCACAGTGCCACCCACTTTACCCAGGGTTGCCAGTTCATCGACTTTCAGTACAGCAGCGATCATCGAAACAAGGACCAGCGGCGTGATCAAAACCTTAAGGAGGCTGACGTAGACACGGCCAACGACATTGATCCACTCGAGCGAACCGCTGATCACCGGACTGCCCTCGCCGTAGCCAAGCTGCATACCCAGGCCAAAAAGCGTTCCTACGATAAGACCCGTAAGGACCCTCCGTCCCAGCGTCCAATCACGCGCATCCAGCTGCAGCAGCAGCACGATGGCACCAGCAAAGATAAGCAGGTTGAGGAGTATCAAGGCATCGATCCATTAGCGGGGGGACATCAAAGAGTAGCAGGCCATGCCGTGGTACGCGATCTCGGTTTGGCGGGCTGTTCCCATACAAGCAGCATTACCTGTTGTGAGGCTCATGCGCGACGGTGGACACGTTGGGGTAGACCTAAGTGGACCAATTGGTGTTAGCTGGGCTAGGGAGCCTAGAGATACCTGATCACGAACCGCTGCACCCATGACCCCAGCTATCAAAACCCTCGAAAAAGCGGGCGTACCGTTTAAGGTCCACGAATATCAGCATGTTGCTACGAGTGATTCCTTTGGCCTGGAAGCGGCCGAGAAGCTCGGGGTACCGGCTGATCGGGTGTTCAAGACGCTCGTTGCCGACTGCGGCGGCAGCGACTTGGTTGTGGGGATAATTCCTGTGAGCCACCGGCTCAGCACTAAGCGACTCGCCCGTGCTGCCGGCGCAAAAAAAGCGGCCATGGCGACACCATCGGACGTTGAACGAACGACAGGTTACGTACTTGGCGGAATAAGCCCCCTGGGCCAGCGCAAACGCCTGAGCACATTCATCGATCACTCGGCGCAGCACCACAGCAGTATATTTGTGAGCGCAGGTCGCAGAGGACTGGAAATTGAACTCAGCCCAGAAGACCTCACTAGAATTACCGAGGCGCGGTTGACGGACCTCTGCGCCGAATGAAAGCCGGGGGAACTACGGCGAGCCCTTTGGACGCATCACGATCAGTGCGAGCTATCTGTGACCGGCGCGCTGATTAAGCCACCAGCGCAGGACTTCCTCCTCTACCCGGTAAAGGGGGCTGTGCCCCGGGTCGGATTTGGCCGGGTCGTCAGCCGTTCCGGTAATTATGGTGGCAATCCCATCACCGGTAGCGGGATCAAAAAGGGCGTGGCTTAGCACGCCGTAGGCCTCGCCAAGATGTCCGACGAGCAGGGCCGGACCCGTGTCGAAGCCCCAGGCCCTCATATCAATACGATGGACCGACAGGCC
>JBCCPL010000019.1:0-98476 GCA_039111155.1 Pseudomonadota bacterium
GGACTACGTGAAGAACATGATCACGGGCGCGGCGCAGATGGACGGAGCGATCCTGGTGTGTGGAGCGACGGACGGCCCGATGCCGCAGACTCGCGAGCACATTCTTCTGTCTCGTCAGGTGGGTGTTCCCTACATCGTGGTGTTTCTGAACAAGGCGGATCTTCTGGCGGAAGACTGCGGCGGTGCGGACTCGGAAGAGTACGAGGAGATGAAGGAGCTGGTGGAGATGGAGCTTCGAGAGCTTCTGGACCAGTACGAGTTTCCTGGCGACGACACGCCGATCATCTGCGGATCGGCGCTGATGGCCTTGGAAGGCAAGGACGACAACGAGCTTGGTACGACGGCGGTTAAGACGCTGGTAGAGACGCTGGATTCGTACATACCGGAGCCGGAGCGAGCGATTGATCAGCCGTTTTTGATGCCGGTAGAGGACGTGTTCTCGATATCGGGTCGTGGCACGGTGGTCACGGGTCGAGTTGAGCGTGGCATTGTGAAGGTTGGCGACGAGATTGAGATTGTGGGCATCAAGGACACGCAGAAGACGACGTGTACGGGAGTAGAGATGTTCCGCAAGCTTCTGGATGAAGGTCGTGCGGGCGAGAACGTAGGGGTTCTGCTGCGAGGCACGAAGCGAGAGGAGGTAGAGCGAGGCCAGGTGTTGGCGATACCGGGTTCGGTGACGCCGCACACGAAGTTTGAGGCGGAGGTTTATGTTCTGTCGAAGGACGAGGGTGGTCGTCACACGCCGTTTTTCAAGGGCTACCGTCCGCAGTTTTACTTCCGCACGACGGACGTGACGGGAGCTGTGGAGTTGCCGGAAGGTGTAGAGATGGTGATGCCGGGTGACAACCTGAACTTTGTGGCGACGCTGATTGCGCCGATTGCGATGGAAGAGGGCTTACGCTTTGCGATCCGCGAGGGTGGTCGTACGGTTGGTGCGGGAGTGGTTGCGAAGATCATCGAGTAACGACCCCTCCCACTGGGGCGGAGCACTCGTTTCGACCCAATGACTCCAGGTACAAATCCCCGCTCTGTCGGGCGGGGAATCTTTCCGAAGACTCGTTCTTTTTCTTTTTCTCTCTTTTCGTCTTCTGGTTTCTATCACCTTATCGATTCGGTGAGCTGGGCTGCCTGCAGGCTTCTTTCTACTGCGCTCGGCACGTAGCGCTGTGTTAACTTTTTTATCGGTCTCTAACTGGCTCTGGAACCGGCTTCTTTCAGCTTCGAGTCGGTGAAGCGAGCGCCGCTTCCTCCGTTCGCTGCGGTCTGCGTATCGGTGATGGCAGCTTCGAGCCGGTGAAGCGAGCGCCACTTCCTCCGTTCGCTGAGGTGGGTGACGCTCTCTCCGGAAGCACCTCTCGCTTCACCTCAGAACGTGGTGCACCCGGGCCTGTTGCTATTTCGAAGCGCTTGAGTCCCTCTGCTCGTCGGCACGATGCCTGAAGAGGCCATGGGCCGGTGTTACCTGCGAAGGAGGTCGGTCGCCAGGGAAGGCGACCGCCCAGCCTGTCATGGATGACGCTTTTTGGCGGTCCGGAGTAGGTGACGCCGGATCATGGCTGACCGCACGGTGGCCAAAGGCGTGTTCGCTGCGGTCTGCGTGTCGGTGATGGCAGCTTCGAGCCGGTGAAGCGAGCGTCAGTTCCTCCATTTGCTGAGGTGGGGGACGCTCACTCCGGAAGCACCTCTCGCTTCACCTCAAATCGCGATAAGTCTCACTTTATGCTCTATCTGGTGAAGTGGCGTTCTTAGGAATCCGCATCAAGCCCGAGAAAGCCCGGGGCTGAGCCTCAGTACCATTTAAGTCCCAGAGAGCTTTTTTCCAGGAGTTCGGTGAACTGATCGGCGGGTAGCGGGCGGGAGAAGAGAAAGCCCTGGAGTTCGTCGCAAGCGTGCTCGCGAAGAAAGTCTGCCTGCTCCTGCGTTTCTACTCCTTCGGCCACAACCTGGAGATCCAGTTGGCGCGCGATAGCGATAATTGTGATTGCCAGTTTTTCCGCCTCCTGCCGCTTGCCGATATCGCGCACAAAGCTGATATCAATTTTCAAGCGATCGAGGGGGAAGTCTCGAAGGCTGCCCAGCGATGAGTAGCCTGTGCCGAAGTCGTCTATCGCCAGCGCAAGACCTTCTTTTCGCAGGGCATTCATCACGCGAATCGCGTTTTCTTTATCGCGCATTAACGTGCTTTCGGTTATCTCAAGCTCGACGCCCCTAGGATCAATGTCGGTATCCGCGATGGCCCTTTCTACATCCTGTTCCAGCCGACTGCCAAGGAACTGTCGTGGAGAAATGTTTATAGCCAAGCGCAAAGACTCATGCCCGGCCGCTCGCCAGATCTTGAGCTGGCGAAACGCTGCACCGATCACCCAAGCACCTATGGGTTGGATGAGGCCTACGTATTCCGCCACTGGAATAAAGGAGCCGGGACTGACCCAGCCGAGTTCAGGGTTGTTCCACCGAAGCAGGGCCTCAACGCCTCGAATACGACCGTCACTGGCCGACACCTGGGGCTGAAAGAAAAGTTCGAACTCTTCTTTATCTAAAGCGTTCACAAGCGCTTGTTCGAGGCGAGAGCGCTCTCGTATCTGGTGACGCACGGTGGCTGAATAGCGATTGATTGGCGCCGTATCATCAATTCTCGATGTGAACATGGCGGCGTAAGCGTTGCTCAGCAATTCACCGGGATTTTCGGTGTCATCCGGCCAGTAGCTGACACCAATCTGAGGGACCAGCAGTAGCGACTCCCCGTCCACAGTGAGTGGCCTTTGCAGCTGATCCAGACACCCGACAACGGCTACTTCGGCTTCTTTTTGGCTGGCGAAACCCTGACTTAGTAACGCGAAGTCATCGCCGTTAAGGTGCGCCACAAACTGATCTTTGCTCGCGAACGATAGGAGCCGATTGCGTATGCCGCGCAGTAATTCATTGCTGATGGGTCGATCCAGCACAACGCTGGCCGAGCCTGGCCAATTGATGTGAATAACGGCAAGCGCAGCGACCTCGCCGTCGCTTTGTCCAATCTCGTTTAAGCGTTGCTCCATCATTTGCGAGGTTGGCAATCCCGTAGCGTGGTGATGGTTCGTCAAACGATGCATCTCGCCCATGAGATGTCGCATGTTCGATTGCGACCGCTGCTGCTGCCAGATGCCCCAGGCGACTCCGAGCACCAGCAAGCTGGTAGATGAAGCGGCCGGAGCGAACCAGACTCTGGTTTGTAGCAAAAGGACCGTGGACGCCATCAATGCCACTGCTACCGCTGCAATCGCCCAAGGCAGGGTCAAGCGACCAGGAACAAAAAAGATCGTAAGCGCGAGAACGCCGCTCAGTGACATACCGACGAGTAAGTTAGAGGCGCGACTCAAGGGTGCTATGAGGGTGCCGTTGATAAGTCCATTAAGGATTTGAGCATTGACCAGAACTCCGGGCATCAGGCCCTCCGTTCTCGCGCCGGGCGTCGCAACCATATCGCTCAGTCCAGTTGCTGTAGTCCCCACCAGAATGTACTTATCACGCAGGGAGTCGGGTTGCACCGAGCCGGATAGAACATCTGCAAACGGTATAAGAGGTGGTTGCCGGTTGGTTGAAGTATAAGGAATCAGCCTTTCCTCGCTGCGCACCCAACCCGATGCGTTGGTGACCGGAATTCCTACGAGCGAAGACATCTCGTAGGGGGTTTGGGTATTGAGCATCGCAAGCGGAAGTGAATGCCAGCGAGGTTCCCCAAGTCCAGCACGCAAGAAAGTGCTGCGGCATAATCCATCTGCATCGATTTCCAGATCGACATGCCCTAGGGCAGAGGCTGCGGCTGCGAGGTCTGGAATCGGCAGTAGTTCCGCTATTCCTGTTCCCGCGGCAAGTTCGGCGGGGGCGATTGCCAAGACCGAAGGTAGTTTTCCAAGCGATGCCGCAAGCTGAGCATCCCCATCGGGATTGCTTGTCTGCACTTCGGGAAACAGAATATCCAAGCCAACGACTCGGGCACCGAATTCGTGAAGACGCTGCACCAGCTGGGCATGCAGCGACCTGTCCCACGGCCAGCGTCCCAGTTCGGCGATGCTGTGCTCGTCAATGGCGACCACCGCGATGTCCTCAGACAGAGTGTTATCTTGAAGCGGAAGAAGCAGGTCAAAGAGCAGTAGATCAACTCTGCGCAGCAGATTAGAACTACTCAGCGCCCCGGCCACAATCACGGTGCCAACTGTCAGAATGCAGGCCGCGAATAAGCGGTTTACCGGCAGAATGGGCCTTGTTGCGATCATGAAGTTGCGATCATGTATTAGAGGGCAATAAGCATCATCAGAAGATACACCAGGACTGAATCTCCCAGAGACGACTCCCTAGCGCTTATTTGTTCTGTATCGCTCCATGTACCCACGTCACCATCGGTAGCCACGCTCCGAACGCGCAGATATTGACGCCGCTGCGTTCTTTCGACGTCCATATTCGATTTGTCCACAATCGTGTCCGAGTCCGGATTGCGGAATTCAGCGTTACCGGCGAGTTGCACCTGATACTGGACTTTCGGTTCGGTAGCGGTCCAACTCGCCTGGACGCGCTCTGGACTTAACTCCGTGGTGTAGATCTCGACCGTCGGAAGTACGCGTTGCAACGAGAACTGCTGTGGCTCGCCAAATGGCCCCAGGTCTCCGCCTGCTGCAATACTGGCAATTCGCCAGTAAAAATCCCCGTAGTTTCCCGGCGAGCTGAACTCGTAGTCGGTTGTAGCGAGCGCGGAGCCGGTATCAATCACCTCGTTGAAGTAAGGATCGGTAGCCACTTCTACCCGATAGCGCTCAGCCTCCGTCGTCCCGTTCCACCGGAGCACCACGTTATCTGAACGGATCCTCTGTGAATCGTTGGGAGCCAGCATGGTGGGTGGTTCTGGATAGGCATTCAGGACGTAGCCCCTGCGTGCTTCCAGCCCCTCGAGTCCGATTTCATCGATTGCCCTCACCCGCAGGAAGTAGCGGCCATCGGGTAACTCAGGCACTGTGCCGCGCTCTGCCTGTAAGACTTCGTTTGACTGAATGGTGTCGAAATTCGGTGATCTCGACACTTCGAGCCGGTAGCACTGAGCTCCATTTACCCGCTCCCAGCTGACCTGCAAACCCCTGCGATTAATCTCATCCGGAATCGGGTCCAGCCTGGGGGCTGGAAGCAGCTCACGTGGAGGCAGCGGCGGCGCGCCTGTTTCGATCTGAGTTCCAAAACCTTCCGGCAATAGCTCGCTTGCCCCGGAGCCTGCCACTTCAACACTACCTTCGATGACTTCTATGTTCGCAGAGGCCGCTGTAGCAGCTGCCCGGTATTCAGTTCCTCTCACCGCGCTGATGGCAGCGGGTGTGCTTATCTCAAATCGTGAACCCGGTCCCTGCGTGGGCTGGACACGCGTTTCGAGGCGACCGCTGAGAAGATTTACCCGAGAATCCACCATGCCGGTCTCACCGTGCGCTGACAGGTGATCGAAGCGCATGGCACTGCTTTCATGCAGGGTCAGAAGGGATGCGTCTGCAAACCGAATGATGACCGAGCTATCCGAGTCTGTATTCAAGCGGTCACCGAGATTGGCTCTCTCACCACCCTTCAGCGGCAGGGTTTCTCCGGATGCGCGGGTGAGTCTTGCAACTCCTTGCACATCTGCGATCGTTGCTGGAACGGCGTTGCTGGTAATCCACACCATCGGTACCCGGATCTGCGTTCCCGGTCGCATGCGCCGGGGGCGCTCAATATTATTTAGCTTTCGCAGTGCGTCGAAACGCGTGACGGTATCCAGATACTTCTGACTGAAGTCCCACAGATTGTCCCCGGGAACTACGCTGTACACCCAGTCAGCGCTAGTAGCTCGAAGGGGTGCCAAATGCATCAGGCAAAGAAAAACAAACACGTGCACCTGTACCGATGAGCGTCGCGAGCGTGCTTGAGAAGTCTTCGAGAGTCGAGCGGCTGGCATGCCTGATTCTCTGCATTGCAGGTTGACCGAGGCGTACCTCCTTTCAGTCAGCGTTTGTGCGGACACCGATGGTATGGCCAGGCGTGGCATGTGGTGTGCGAGGAGACCCTTCGGTGAACCGATCAGTTTTCGTACGCACCACCACGAAGGAATGAATCTGCTGGTAACGACTGTACGATGACCATCAAACATACAGATGCTCCCAAGGCAAAGTTTGGTATCGACCAGGAACCGTCACGATAAAGCCTAATCACGCGCCCCCGTATCAGGCCGGCGTTGAGCGCGACAATGCCTTTGCTCCCTGCCTTTACCCCAGTAAAGGTTAGTCGTTATACAGTATCAGTTAAAGATCGATTCTGAGATCGGCTAGTCATTCCGAACTTCGCTCAGCAAAACTGATGCTGACCTCAAGCCCTCTTTGTTTGCGGCGTAAAGGCAATCGGATCTAAAGCGCTTCAATCGCAAAGCATCAAAAAATCGCTCGGCAAACAGGCCAGAACGTTCTAGCGATCGTTTAGGTCGTCGATCTGCTCGTTGAGCGTCCAGTAGTCGTAAAGCACGCCGAGCAGGCAGAGACCGCCTGTGAAAAGATAGAGAATGCCGGTCAGGATTTTTCCCTGATAAAAGCGGTGAACGCCGAAAATGCCCAGGAAGGTCAATAGTATCCATGCGATGCTGTAGTCCACCTCGCCATCGATATAGCGGTGGTCGGCCTCTTCATTCATTCCTGGAATCAGAATTAAATCTATTATCCATCCTATGAATAAGAGGCCAAACGTAAAAAACCAAATCGTGCCGCTGATCGGGCGACCGTAGTAAAAGCGATGTGATCCCATGAACCCAAAGATCCACAGCAGGTAACCCATCAGCACCGAATGCGAGCCTCTCATTTCGCTCCTCACGATCTCAGATTGCGTCGTCTAGTGATGATGCCACACCGGGGTCGGCGTCAAGCTCCCTGAGCCGTGTTGGGGGTTTTCATCGATGAGATGGTGGTTGACCGCACGGTAGTCAAAAGTGTGTTCACTGCGCTTTGGTTGTCGGCAATCGTAGCCACAAGTGTGTTCCTTGCGGTCTGGATATCGGCAATGGCCGCTTCGATCCGGCGAAGCGAGCGCCACTTCCTCCGTTCGCTGAGGTGGGGGACGCTCTCTCCGGAAGCACCTCTCGCTTCACCTCAAATCGCGATAAGACTCACTTTGGGTCGTATCAGGTGAATTGGCGTTCTTAGGAATCGGCACTTTGGCTGACCGCACCGAGGCCGGGGGTGCGTTCACTGTGGTCTGGGAGTCGACAGGAGCGACTTCGAGCCGGTGAAGCGAGCGCCGCTTCCTCCGTTCGCTAAGGTGGGTGACGCTCACTCCGAAAGCAGCTCTCACTTCACCTCAGATCCCGGGAGCAACTACCCTGGGGCGTATCTAAGGAATTAGCGCACCTAGAAATTAGCACTTTGTCAGAGGAAGCCACGGGCCGGCGTTGCCTGCGGAGAAGGGCGGTCGCCAGGGACGGCGACCGCCCAGCCTGTCATGGAAGACGCTTTTTGGCGGTCCGTAGCAGGTGACGCCGGTACGTGGCTGACCGCACCGTGGCCGCAAGTGTGTTCAATGCGATCTGGGAGTCGGCAGGAGCAGCTTCGATCCGGCGAAGCGATAGCCACTTCCTCCGTTCGCTGAGGTGGGGGACGCTCTCTCCGGAAGCACCTCTCGCTTCACCTCAGAACGTGGCGAACCCGGGCCTGTTGCTATTTCAAAGCGCTTAAGCCCCTCTACTCGTCGGCAAGAAGTCTGAAGAGGCCATGGGCCGGTGTTATCTGCGGAGGAGGTCGGTCGCCATGGAGAGTCTGCCCCTCTTTATGGGTAGGGCGACCGCCAGCCTGTCAAGGAAGACGCTTTTTGGCGGTCCGTAGCAGGTGACGCCGGTACGTGGCTGACCGCACCGTGGCCGCAAGTGTGTTCAATGCGATCTGTGAGTCGGCAGGGGCAGCTTCGATCCGGCGAAGCGATAGCCACTTCCTCCGTTTGCTGAGGTGGGTGACGCTCACTCCGGAAGCACCTCTCGCCTCACCTCAAATCGCGATAAGACTCACTTTGGGCCGTATCTGGTGAATGGGCGTTTTTAGGCGTCGGCACCAAGCTTTAGGAAGACATGGGCCGGTGTTGCCTGCGGAGGAGGTCGGTCGCCATGGAGAGTCTGCCCCTCTTTACGGGTAGGGCGACCGCCAGCCTGTCAAGGAAGACGCTTTTTGGCGGTCCGGAGTAGGTAGCGCCGGGTCATGGCTGATCGCACGGTGGTCGAATATGTGTCTGCTGCGGTCCGGGAATCGGCAAGGGTAGCTTTGATCCGGCGAAGTGAGCGCCACATCCTACGTTCGCTGAGGTGTGTGACGCTCACTCCGGAAGCACCTCTCGCTTCACCTGACAAAGCGGTATCGCCAATTTCGGATGGGATTTTATCGTCACAGACGCTGATAGGAATTTACAGAACGTTTGAGGAAACTACGGGCAGGGTACTGGTGCGAAAAATTACCGCGCAGCATGAAACCAAGCAGCCAAAATCAGCGTTGACATGGCTGGGCCACATCCATAGAATTCGCGCTCCTGAAATACGGGGGCTCCTGCGCGGGTCACCGGTTATTTAACCAGATTGGAGATTGGTCGCGTGCAAAATCAGCGCATTCGAATTCGGCTCAAGGCGTTCGATCATCGCCTTATTGACAGTTCCACACAGGAAATCGTCGAGACGGCACGGCGTACTGGAGCTCAGGTTCGAGGTCCTATTCCTTTACCGACGCGGAAAGAGCGCTACACCGTTTTGGTGTCGCCCCACGTCAACAAGGACGCACGCGATCAATACGAGATTCGTACCCACAAACGCCTGCTCGATATCGTTGAGCCTACGGAAAAAACCGTAGATGCGCTCATGAAGTTAGACCTGGCGGCGGGTGTAGAGGTGCAGATCAGTCTGGGTTAGTAGGGCTTTGTAAAAGCCCGTCGTCTCGAGAGCTACAGCTGAGTGGCGCTCGATGACGACGTGTAATGCCTTTCGAGCACCGGTAAGGCAGCCATAGAGGGTTCCAGCCCCGTACACTGTGAGGTTTGAAAATGACTATTGGGTTAGTCGGTCGAAAGACCGGCATGACACGCGTCTTCACTGAAGACGGACATTCTATTCCAGTAACCGTAGTGGAGGTCACTCCAAACCGCGTTACTCAAGTCAAAGATGCTGAGAAAGAAGGCTACCGCGCTGTTCAGGTCACCACTGGCAGCCGGAAGGCGAGTCGAGTAAGAAAATCACAGGCGGGACATTACGCCAAGGCCGGCGTTGAAGCGGGCAGTGGTCTCTGGGAGTTTCGGCTGTCCAGCGACGACGAGGTGCCTGAAGTTGGGTCCTCATTGACCGTAGAGCGGTTTGAAGCCGGTCAGATGGTCGATGTTGCTGGCCGCTCAAAGGGCAAGGGCTTTCAGGGTGCGGTGAAGCGCTGGAATTTCCGTACCCAGGACGCAACTCACGGTAACTCACTGTCGCACCGCGCTCCTGGTTCGATCGGCCAATGCCAAACGCCTGGACGAGTTTTCAAGGGCAAGAAAATGGCCGGTCAGATGGGTAACGCTAACGTCACGGTACAGAACCTCGAGGTTGTACGGGTAGACGTGGAGCGCAATCTACTGTTGGTAAAAGGCGCGATTCCTGGCGCGCCCGGTGGAGACGTCATAGTGCGTCCCGCGGTCAAGGCCTGAGCGGAGGGTAGTCGGTGGATTTGAACATAGTAGCGCCGGGTAATCAGGAAGCGGGCACCCTGTCAGTGTCAGACGCTAACTTTGCTCGCGAGTACAACGAGGATCTGGTGCATCAAGTTGTGACATCGTTTCTCGCGGGCGCACGTCAGGGAACACGCGCACAGAAGAATCGTTCGGCCGTCAGCGGCGGCGGGAAGAAGCCATGGCGGCAAAAGGGTACTGGGCGTGCCAGGGCCGGCACGATCCGCTCGCCGATCTGGCGCAGTGGTGGCGTAACATTTGCGGCAAAACCGCAGGATCACAGCGTAAAAGTTAACCGCAAGATGTATCGGGCAGCACTGAAGACGATTTTCTCTGAGCTGGCCCGGCAAGAGCGGTTGGTGATTGTCGAGACCCTCGAGGTTGAGGAGCCAAAAACAAAGCTGCTGGCGGGTCACCTCGGAAGCCTCGGTGTGAGCAATGCACTGATTGTGGCCGATGAGGTGAGCGAAAACCTGTATCTCGCATCGCGAAATCTTCAGAAAATCGACGTTAGAGACGTCCAGGGAATGGATCCGGTGAGCCTGATCGCGCACGACAAGGTGCTGATCACCGTCGCGGCGGTCAAAAAAATCGAGGAGATGCTCGCATGAACCGTGAGCGAATGTTTCAGGTGTTGGTGGGACCGCACGTATCCGAGAAAGCCGCCATAGTTGCCGATGAGAACAATCAGTACGTGTTTAAGGTGGCTGTCGATGCCACGAAGCTGGAAGTGCGACGATCCGTTGAGCAGCTGTTCAAGGTTGACGTGGAAGACGTCCAGACGCTGAAAGTAAAGGGCAAGGTCAAGCGCAACCGCTTCGGCTACAGCACTAAGCCTACTTGGAAAAAGGCGTACGTGCGGATTGCACAGGGTCAGGACATCGACTTTACAACCACTGATTAGACAAAGCGTGTGCCGAGGCGGCCAGGCTGCCAGAAGGGGCGCGCAAATGGCTGGGTTCGACGCGATCGAGCTCGGGCCTTGGGTAGAAACTGGATTGAAATCAACGGGCCGCTGCGTGGCACTCACGCGAGAGCTGGCCCGGTAAATTGACGAGATAGAACAGATGGCCGTAGCGAAAAGTAAACCGACCTCTGCCGGGCGCCGACATCAGGTGCGCGTGGTTAATCGGGAATTACACAAAGGTGCCCCGTATGCGCCGCTGCTCGAGCCCAAGTCTCGCAGTGGTGGCCGTAATAACAAGGGTCGCATTACTACGCGTCACGTGGGCGGTGGCCACAAGCAGCATTACCGGATCATAGACTTTAAGCGCACGAAGGATGGTATTCCGGCGACGGTCGAGCGGATCGAATACGATCCGAACCGAACGGCTCACATTGCTTTGCTCCTTTATAAAGATGGAGAGCGTCGCTACATCATCGCACCCAAAGGGTTGGCCGCTGGCGATACAGTTCAGTCCGGGTCTGCAGCGCCGATTAAAGCTGGAAACAGTCTCCCGCTCAGGAACATTCCAGTTGGTTCAGTTGTTCATGCGGTAGAGCTGAAGCCAGGTAAAGGTGCTCAACTCGCTCGGTCGGCCGGAGCGTCGGTGCAGCTGGCAGCTCGAGAGGGACGCTACGCAACAATCCGATTGCGGTCGGGTGAGATGAGAAAAGTGCTTTCAGACTGCCGAGCGACTCTCGGAGAGGTTTCGAACTCTGAGCACAGCCTTCGCAAACTTGGCAAGGCGGGTGCTGCCAGATGGCGCGGCGTGCGTCCCACTGTTCGTGGTGTCGCTATGAACCCGGTTGATCACCCGCATGGTGGTGGTGAGGGTCGTACTTCGGGTGGCCGCCATCCGGTAAGCCCCTGGGGAACACCCACCAAAGGCTACAAGACCAGAAAGAACAAGCGTACCGACGAACTGATTGTTCGCCGCCGCCGCAAACGCTGATACACCGACGTAAGTCGGTGATAAGCAGGCGTTAGGGAATAGAGGATTAAAAGGTGCCACGATCGTTAAAGAAAGGTCCATTCATTGATCTCCACTTGATGAAGAAAGTGGAAGCTGCCGTTGAGGCAAACGACCGCAGGCCGATCAAAACCTGGTCGCGTCGTTCGATGATCTCACCGGATATGGTTGGGCTCACTATTGCCATTCACAACGGACGCCAGCATGTACCTGTGCTTATCACCGAGGATATGGTGGGTCACAAGCTTGGTGAATTTGCCGTGACTCGGACCTTCCGCGGTCACATCGTGGACAAGAAAGCGAAACGTTGATTCGCGGGCATAGCTTTTGATGGCATTTGAAGAGCGTCATCGAAGACAGACCCTGAGGATAGATTGGAATGGAAGTATCAGCTCGATTGAAAGGTGCGCGAATTTCAGCGCAGAAAGCGCGCCTGGTAGCCGATCAGGTTCGCGGTAAGCCCGTCGAGGACGCGCTCGCTTTGCTCGATTTCAGCAATAAGAAGGCGGCGCACCTTGTAAAGAAGGTCTTGAATTCGGCGATTGCCAATGCAGAGAACAACGAAGGTGCAGATGTTGATGAGCTGAAAGTCTCGTCCATCTACGTCGACGAGGGCATGACCATGAAGCGTATTCGGGCGCGGGCGAAAGGTCGCGCGGATCGCATATTCAAACGAAGCTGCCATATCACCGTCAAAGTCGCAGACGACGAGAGCTAAAGGTTTAGGAGCCGACCACATGGGTCAAAAAGTTCATCCTACTGGCATTCGCCTGGGTATCGTAAAAGACCACACATCTGTCTGGTATGCCGATACCAAGAACTATGCGAAACAGCTGGTGACAGATCTCGAAGTCCGAGCTTTCATCGAGAAGCGTCTCGACAACGCCTCTGTGAGTCGTGTTGTCATAGAGCGTCCAGCGCAGACAGCGCGTATCACGATTCACACCGCTCGGCCCGGCATCGTCATCGGGAAGAAGGGTGAAGATGTGGATAAGCTTCGCAAGGTCCTCACGAGAAAAATGGGGGTGCCGGTTCACATCAACATCGAGGAAATCCGCAAGCCGGACCTGGATGCGCGACTTGTGGCCCAAAACGTTGCCCAGCAACTGGAACGTCGAGTGATGTTCCGACGCGCTATGAAGCGGGTGGTACAGAACGCAATGCGCCAGGGCGCTGAAGGAATCAAGGTCCAGGTCAGCGGACGTCTTGGGGGCGCTGAAATAGCTCGAACCGAATGGTACCGAGAGGGTCGTGTGCCATTGCACACATTACGTGCGGATATCGACTACGCCACCTACGAGGCGGAGACCACCTACGGCGTACTTGGCGTCAAGGTTTGGATTTTTAAGGGCGAAGTCATCGGTTCCGACGACGCACAAGACAGCAAGAAGTCGGTCGCAGGCTAGGAAAAGACTAGGAAATAACGATGCTGCAACCAAAGCGTACAAAGTTCCGAAAGACCCAGAAGGGCCGTAACCGCGGGCTCGCGCACCGTGGTAGCAAGGTGAGCTTCGGAGAATACGGTCTTAAGGCAACTGGGCGGGGTCGTATAACGGCTCGCCAAATTGAAGCTGCCCGGCGGGCCATGACACGGCACATTAAACGCGGCGGAAAGATCTGGATTCGCATCTTCCCCGACAAGCCGATCACAACTAAGCCGCTGGAAGTTCGACAGGGCAAGGGCAAGGGCAACGTTGAGTATTGGGTTGCCCAGATCCAGCCGGGAAAAATGCTCTACGAAGTACAAGGCGTATCTGAAGACCTTGCGCGTGAAGCGTTTGCCTTAGCCGCAGCGAAGATCCCGGTATCAACCACGTTTGTTAAAAGGTCGGTGATGTGATGAACGCAAAGGACCTTAGGGAAAAGACTGACGTCGAGCTCGAAAAGGAGCTTCTCACTCTGCGGGAAGACCAGTTCAAGCTTCGGATTCAGAAAGCGACCGGACAGCTCGGCCAGACGCATCTGCTCCGTGAAAACCAGCGAAATATTGCACGCGTGAAGACCGTGCTGAGAGAGAAGGTGGGCCAGCAGTCATGACGGGTGAAAAGCGCAAGCGGACGGCAACGGGCCGCGTTGTGAGCAACAAAATGGACAAGACCATCACGGTCCTTGTGGAACGAAGAGTTCGTCACCCCGTGTATGGCAAGTATTTAACGCGCTCCTCTAAATTGCACGCTCACGATGCAGAGAATCAGTGCTCTATCGGCGATGTTGTGACGATTGCCGAGTCAAAGCCGATCTCGAAGAGCAAGACCTGGCGCTTGCTTGAAGTGGTTGAGGCAGTGGATTCGGTAGAGAGCGTAGAGGCTGCAGAAGGAAGCGCTCCATGATCCAGACACAGTCCTATTTGGAAGTCGCAGACAACAGCGGCGCACGACGCGTAATGTGCATTAAGGTCCTGGGCGGATCCAAGCGTCGCTACGCTCGTGTTGGCGACCTGATCAAGGTTACCGTCAAAGAGGCGATACCCCGCGGCAAGGTCAAAAAGGGCCAGGTGATGACGGCGGTGGTTGTACGCACCAAGAAGGGTGTGCGCCGACCTGATGGCTCACTGATCAAGTTTGACGATAACGCAGCGGTGCTGTTGAACAACCAAGATGCGCCTATCGGTACTCGCATCTTTGGACCCGTAACGCGCGAGCTGCGAGGCGAGAAGTTTATGAAAATCATCTCGCTTGCCCCCGAGGTGATTTGAATCGCTGCGATACACGCACCAGCAAAACGGGTAGGCAGCGGGTAGGTACCCAGCACGAAATCAAGCGATACACGCCTTCGGATCACGGGAGTGTCACGGGAGTGCGTAGTCGCCTTAAGCGACGATCTCGCCTTGAGTATGGGCTCGGGCTTGAGAGTGTGGAGAGCGGAACAATGGAAAAGATCAGACGCGATGACGAGGTAATCGTGCTTGCCGGTAAAGATAAGGGCAAGCGCGGAAAAGTCCGCACGATTGTGGACAAGCAACGTGTTGTCGTTGCTGGTGTGAACATGATCAAGAAGCATACGAAGCCGAACCCCCAGGCAGGTGTTCAGGGTGGAATAGTCGAGAAAGAAGCTCCGATCCAGGTGAGCAACATCGCGATTTTCAACCCCGAGACGAGCAAAGCTGACCGCGTGGGATTTCGGTTTGAGGATGGAAAAAAGGTGCGTTTTTACAAATCAAACGGCGCATTGCTTGACGGATAGGTGCTGGTAGATGGCAACTCTGAAGGAAAGATACGACAACGAGCTCGCGCCCAAGCTAAAAGAAGAGCTCGGCCTCGAAAACGTGATGGAGATACCTCGCATCACCAAGATCACACTCAATATGGGTGTCGGTGAAGCTGTGGGCGACAAAAAGGTCATGGAGAATGCGGTCGCCGATATGACCAAAATCGCGGGTCAAAAGCCGGTCGTAACGGTTGCTCGAAAGTCGATCGCTGGCTTCAAAATTCGAGATGGCTGGCCCATCGGCTGCAAAGTGACGTTACGCCGGGATCGCATGTACGAGTTTCTCGAGCGGCTCATCAGCATCGCGATCCCCCGCGTTCGGGATTTTCGTGGCATTAGTCCGCGATCCTTCGATGGCCGCGGTAATTTTGCGATGGGTGTATCCGAGCAGATTATTTTTCCAGAAATTAATTATGACGAAGTGGACTCGCTCCGCGGCATGGACATCACCATCACCACAACTGCGCGCAACGACGACGAAGGTCGGGCACTGCTGCGCGCATTCAATTTTCCGCTGAAGGGATAGGAGCAGGGCACCCATGGCCAAGAAGTCAATGATTGCTCGAGAAGCAAAACGTAGCCGCACTGTTGCGCGGTATGCCAAAAAGCGCGCGGAAATAAAAGCTGTCCTGGCAAGCTCAACTGCATCCGAGGACGAGAAGTGGGCGGCTCGGGTTGAGCTGCAAAAACTGCCACGCAACGCAAGCCCGGTACGCCAGCAGCGTCGCTGTCAGGTGACAGGTCGTCCCCATGCGGTGTACCGAAAGTTTGGTTTATGCCGAAATAAGCTGCGCGAAGCAGCCATGCGCGGCGATGTGCCTGGCCTGGTCAAGGCCAGCTGGTAAGACGAGCGAACGAGGAATCAAAACATCATGAGTATGCAAGACCCTATCGCTGATATGTTGACTCGGATACGAAACGCTCAGCTCGCCGGCAAAACCAAGGTGGAGATGCCAGGCTCGAAATTGAAGACCGCGGTCGCAAAAGTGTTGGCAGACGAGGGCTACATTGGCGGCTATGACGCCACGGTAGATGGTGCAAAGCCACGGCTGACGCTTGAACTTAAGTACTTCGACGGGAAGCCAGTGATCGCAGAGATCGACCGTGCCAGCAAGCCCAGTCTTCGGCGCTACGCTGGAAAAGACGACTTGCCGAGCATTCGCGGTGGTTTGGGTGTTGCAATTATTTCGACTTCAAAAGGAGTCATGACGGATCGCGCCGCTCGTGCCGCCGGTGTCGGCGGAGAGGTACTCTGCACGGTTTTCTAAACCGTGGCAGAACTTCTGCGAGCGTCGCGTTGCGCGCGTGCTTCGGCACACCAGCCGGACCGAGCGAGTCGAGAGAGAAAAGGAAGAGAGCATGTCGAGAGTTGCAAATAATCCAGTGGCCTTGCCCAAGGGCGTTGAGCTGCGCGTGGATGGAAGTGAGGTACACGTAAAGGGTGCAAAAGGGTCTCTTTCGCTTGTTCTTCATGATGGTATCGACGTGAAGGCAGAGGGAGACGAAGTTCAGTTTTCCTATACCGACGAAACGGTCAAGGCGATGGCAGGTACGACCCGCGCGCTTGTGAACAACATGGTTAAAGGCGTGTCTCAGGGCTGGGAGAAGAAGCTGGTCTTGAACGGGGTTGGATATCGGGCAAAGGCAAGCGGCTCCACAGTCAATCTGACGATTGGCCTCTCGCATCCGGTTGATTATCAGCTCCCGGAAGGTCTGAGCGCAGAAACACCAACTCAGACTGAAATCGTGATCAAGGGTGTTGACAAGCAGGCCGTTGGCGAGGCTGCCGCAAAGATCCGAAGCTTTCGACCACCCGAGCCCTATAAAGGTAAAGGAATCCGCTATGCGGATGAGTATGTACGCCGTAAGGAAGCCAAGAAGAAGTAGGTTTTTACCCGTCTAGTTCGGGTCAGGCAGCGCTACGGAAGCCGTCACAGCGGAAGACACCGTGCGCTACGGCCGGTAAAAATTTTTGCGTCAAGCGACGTAAAGCAAACGAGAGAGCGAACAGGAAAACGGTACAGCGATATGAGCGTAAAGAACGATTCAAGGTTGCGTCGTGCGCGAAGAGCGCGGCAACGAATGCGCACGCTGGGTGTTAGCCGGTTGAGTGTGCATCGCACACCACGGCATATCTACGCACAGGTATTCGCCCCAAGCGGCGGAACCGTGCTCGCAAGTGCCTCAACTCTGGATGGCAGTCTTCGAAGTGGCGCCACCGGGAACATTGAAGCCGCATCGGCGGTTGGAAAGCTGCTGGCTGAACGGGCAAAAGACGCAGGCGTTAGCAAGGTGGCTTTTGATCGCAGCGGCTATAAGTACCACGGTCGCGTGAAGGCGTTGGCTGACGCAGCGCGTGAAGGCGGACTGGAATTTTAGGATCAGTACATGGCGTTCAACGATCAAAAGCAGCAGGACGGTGACCTTCAGGAAAAGCTCGTTCAGGTAAACCGAGTCGCGAAGGTAGTTAAGGGTGGTCGTATCTTTGGCTTTACAGCACTTACGGTAGTAGGTGATGGAAAAGGTCGGGTCGGCTTTGGACGCGGAAAAGCACGCGAGGTACCCGTTGCTATCCAGAAAGCTATGGAGTCCGCCCGTCGCAACATGATTCAAGTTGATCTTCAGGGTGGGACGCTTCAGTACCCCATCAAGGCGCGTCACGGCGCTTCAAAGGTCTACATGCAGCCCGCGTCTGAGGGTACGGGCGTCATCGCCGGTGGCGCAATGCGAGCCGTACTCGAACTTGCCGGTGTACACAATGTACTAGCCAAGTGCTACGGGTCTACAAATCCGGTGAACGTTGTGCGTGCGACCTTCAAAGGACTGCGCGATATGGCATCACCGGAAAGCGTGGCCGCAAAACGCGGTAAGACAGTCGAAGAGATTTTTGGTTGAGTCTTGGTTTTAGACGCGCGCGGTTTGTTTGCCAGCGTCACCAGGATCGTAAGCGGATAGCAGTTGGGTAGTAGCTGGATAGTTGCCGGATAGTACCCATAAAAGAGCTAAGCGGAAATTTTAGAAATGGCCGACACAAGTAATTCATCAAAGGTCCGGGTGACCCTGGTCAAAAGCGTGAACGGACGTTTGCAGAGCCACAAAGCCTGCGTATCGGGCCTTGGTTTGCGTCGAATCGGCCACACAGTAGAGGTTGAGGATACGCCTTCAGTCCGCGGCATGATCAACAAGGTGATCTATCTGCTGAAAGTGGAGGAACTGGCATGAGCGACACTATGCGATTGAATACCCTAAGTCCGGCATCCGGTTCTCGACGGGCGGCAAAGCGTGTTGGTCGTGGCATCGGCAGCGGCTATGGCAAAACGGCGGGACGCGGTCACAAGGGACAAAAGGCCAGATCTGGCGGCAAGGTCGCAGCAGGATTCGAGGGCGGACAAATGCCGCTGCAGAAGCGTCTGCCAAAATATGGCTTCACCTCTCGGATTGGGCGTACCACGGCTCAGGTCCGTCTGGGCGAGCTGGCAAAGGTCACCGGTGACGTGGTTGATCTGCAGACACTCAAAGACGCTGATCTGATCAAGGACGACGTGCTGCGTGCTCGCGTTTTTCTGTCGGGCACTATTGACCGGAGCCTGACCATCAAAGGTATCGCGGTAAGTAAAGGCGCACGCGATGCCATCGAAAAGGCAGGCGGGGCGGTCGAATCCTAAGCGAAAGCTGAAGAACGAACACAATGGCTGATCCAACGAATCTATCCAGCGGTAAAGCGGGTCTCGGCGAGCTGTTTGCCCGCCTTCGCTTCGTGCTGATGGCGATAATCGTTTATCGAATCGGTACTCATATCCCGGTTCCCGGTATCGATCCGAATCAGCTCGCGGCGCTATTCAACCAGAATCAGGGCACCATCCTTGGGTTGGCGAACATGTTCTCCGGTGGTGCTTTGGAGCGCATGTCGATCCTGGCTCTGGGGATCATGCCGTACATATCGGCTTCCATCATCATGCAACTGATGTCAGCCGTTACTCCGCAACTGGAGCAGTTGAAGAAGGAAGGCGAAGCGGGTCGACGCAAAATCAGCCAGTACACACGTTACCTTACCGTTGCTCTGGCGATCGTTCAGGCAACCGGCATGACGGTGGGAATGGCTAATCAAGGCATGACGTTTAGCTCCGGGATCCTTTTCTTCGTTATTGCAATCACTTCGCTTGTTACGGGCGCAGTGTTCATGATGTGGCTGGGTGAACAGATCACCGAGAAGGGCGTCGGTAACGGTATTTCACTACTTATTTTCGCCGGGATCGTAGCCGGTTTGCCCGCAGCAATAGGTCAATCGCTGGAGCAGGCTCGCCAGGGCGAGATCAATATACTGATCTTGCTGATGATCCTCGCTCTCGCGATCGCGGTTATTTACGCAATCGTCTACATCGAGCGTGGCCAGCGTCGCATAACCGTCAACTACGCCAAGCGCCAGCAAGGCCGGAAGATGTACCAGGCTCAGAGCTCGCATCTGCCGCTGAAGGTCAACATGGCGGGTGTTATCCCCGCGATTTTCGCGAGCAGTATTCTGTTGTTCCCCGCGTCCATCGCACAGTGGTTCGGCTCCAGTGGCTCTGCTGACTGGCTTCAGGATCTGGCGGTTGCTATTGGTCCGGGGCAGCCATTGAATATTTTGCTGTTCACCGTCTTCATAGTGTTCTTCTGCTTCTTCTACACGGCGCTGATGTTCAATCCGCAGGAAGTAGCGGACAATCTTAAGCGCTCGGGTGCATTTGTGCCCGGGATTCGCCCCGGACAGCAGACGGCGAACTACATCGACGGCGTTCTCACGAGACTGACCGTGTTTGGGTCCGCATACATTGCCTTAGTGTGTCTGCTGCCACAGTTCCTGGTTGTAACCTGGAACGTACCTTTTTATCTCGGAGGCACATCGCTGCTGATTGTCGTTGTGGTCGTCATGGACTTCATGGCGCAGGTCCAGAGTCACATGATGTCTCATCAGTACGACTCAGTGATGAAGAAGGCGAACCTTAAGAACTACGGTACGACCGGGCGGTCGTAGCGGCGGCTGTCTTGAGGCGGCCACTGGAGTGTGCAGCGGGAATCAGTGCCCGGCCCACAGTCTGAGATAGTCTGAGAAAGAGTAGAGTGCTTAGCCCTGATTGTATGTACTCAAACTCGTTGTAATTGTGGTGAGAAATCGTTAGAATCCGGCGCCCTTAAAATCCGCCCCTTCCGTTTTTGGCCATTTGTGCTTGACCGGCAGCTAAGGACACAGAAGTAAGCCTTGAATAGTTTGCAGGGTGCTGGGCGATTCGCGTAAGACACACCTACTCCGGCCGCGACGAGCGGCCAGCGATAGTTATCTGGAATTTTGGAGTTTCGAAAGCATGGCTCGTATCGCCGGCGTAAACATACCGGACAACAAACACGCTGTTGTCTCTTTGACCTACATCTACGGCGTGGGCCGTACCCAGGCAAAAGGACTGTGTGAGGCTTGCGGTGTAGATGAGAGCACTCGTATCGGTGAATTGACTGAGTCTGAGCTCGACGCGTTACGTTCGAAGGTCAGTGAGATGACGGTAGAGGGCGATCTACGTCGAGAAGTCTCAATGAACATCAAACGATTGATGGATCTCGGCTGTAACCGCGGTTTAAGGCATCGGCGCAATCTACCTTTGCGTGGTCAACGCACCAAGACAAACGCGAGAACAAGAAAGGGCCCGCGAAAGCCGATCAGGAAGTAGCGCACGTCTGCCTCCTCGCTTGTTGCCCTCAAAGGGCGAAAGCAAGTACCAACCAGCTAACTCAGGAGCATCGTATCCGGGCTATGGGTAAGGTCAGAGCAAGACCAGGGCAAGACCACAACACAGAGTAAGACCACACATATTGAAACTGGAATTAGTGTAGCTGCAGCTCTCAGATAGCCGCGGCGCTGATATTAACGACAGGAAACTTTCATGGCGAAGCCAGGTGCTAAAAGCACTCGAAAAAAAATTACGCGGACCATTGCTGATGGTATCGCGCATATCCACGCATCGTTCAATAACACGATCATCACTATCACCGATCGCCAGGGCAATACGCTGTCCTGGGCAACGGCGGGCGGCTCTGGCTTTCGTGGATCGCGAAAGAGCACACCGTTTGCAGCACAGGTAGCTGCGGAACGGGCCGGCGAGGCAGCCAAGGAATATGGCCTGCAAAACCTCGACGTGCAGGTAAAAGGGCCTGGACCGGGTCGTGAATCTGCGGTTCGAGCACTTAACGCCTGCGGATACAAGATCAGCAACATTACAGACGTGACGCCGATTCCCCACAACGGTTGTCGCCCTCCAAAGAAGCGGCGCGTTTAGGTAGCTGGATAGCTGCAAAGTAATAGCTAGAGAGAATCGAAAGATATGGCGCGATATATCGGACCCAAGTGCAAGTTAGCTCGTCGCGAAGGCACGGATCTTTTTTTGAAGAGTGGCGTAAGGTCGCTCGAATCAAAGTGCAAAGCCGAAGCAATTCCTGGGCAGCACGGCGCCCGTCGTGGACGCCTGTCTGATTACGGGGTTCAGCTGCGCGAGAAGCAGAAGGTACGTCGTATCTACGGCGTTCTCGAGAAGCAGTTCCGTAACTACTACAAAGAAGCCGCGCGTTTGCGCGGAGCTACCGGCGAAAACCTTCTTCAACTACTGGAGAGTCGTCTGGACAACGTCGTTTATCGCATCGGCTTTGGTTCGACCCGTGCTGAGGCGCGGCAAATGGTCTCCCACAAAGCCGTTCTGGTAAACGGACAGGTAGTCAATATACCGTCCTATCAGGTGAAGCCGGGAGATGTGGTTGCGTTGCGGGAGAAAGCCAAGAAACAGCTGCGAGTCCAGTCTGCCATGGCACTGGCGGCGCAGCGTGGCGAGCCGGAATGGATCGAAGTCAACGTCGATAAGCTGGAGGCCACTTACAAGGCGGCGCCGGATCGACAGGAGCTTCCGTCAGAAATCAACGAAAACCTGATTGTAGAGCTGTACTCCAAGTAGCGCATCTACGTAGGGCGTTGTCCGCCCACAGCGGGTTTATCGAATTAACTGATACAGGTGTCATAGATGCAACCTTCCGTAAAAGACCTTTTGACTCCGCGCAAAATCAATGTTGCGGAGAAGAGCCGTACTCGCGCTCAGGTTACTCTGGAGCCACTTGAGCGTGGCTTTGGTCACACTCTTGGCAACGCACTCCGTCGCATTCTGCTGTCATCCATGCCTGGGTGCGCAATAACGGAGGCCGAAATCGAAGGCGTGCTTCACGAGTATTCGACGATCGAGGGTGTGCAGGAAGATGTCATCGAGATTCTGCTGAATCTCAAAGGCGTCGCCCTCATCATGAACGGTAAAGATGAAGCCGAACTTATCCTGAATAAAGAAGGCGAGGGTCCGGTAACTGCGAGCGACATCCAGACCGATCACGACGTTGAGATCTGCAACCCTGATCATCTGATCTGCACTCTGAACAGTAAATCAGCCGTCCACATGAAGCTGAACGTAGCTCGGGGACGCGGCTACTCACCCGCCGATTCACGCGATAATCCCGATGAGGAGACGCGCTCGATCGGCAGGCTCCAACTGGATGCGACGTTTTCGCCGGTGCTCCGCGTTTCCTACGTCGTCGATTCAGCTCGTGTCGAGCAACGTACCGACCTGGATAAGCTGGTACTCGACCTGGAGACAAACGGCACGATCGACCCGGAGGAAGCAATTCGCAGAGCCGCTACTATTCTGCAGCAGCAACTGGCGGTATTTGTAGACCTCGAAAGTGAGGCACAGACGGTCGCCAACGACGCCGAAGACGAAGTCGATCCCGTGCTGTTGCGTCCCGTGGACGATCTGGAACTCACAGTTCGCTCGGCGAACTGCCTGAAGGCAGAAAACATCTATTACATCGGCGATTTGGTTCAGCGCACCGAAGTAGAGCTGCTGAAAACTCCGAACCTGGGCAAGAAGTCCCTTACGGAGATCAAGGACGTGCTGGCTTCACGCGGTTTATCACTAGGTATGCGCCTTGAGAACTGGCCACCGGCCAGCCTGCGCAATGATGAGAAGCTGCTCAGCGTCTGATAAAGCAGGGCGTTCACGCATCCTCTGGTAGAACGCGCAAAAACAGCTACACCAAACACGAATACTTGATCGGTACATAACAGGTAATTAACGATGCGACATCGTCACAGCGGCCGCCAGCTCAATAGAAACAGCTCTCATAGGAAAGCGATGTTTCGGAACATGACCGCGTCTTTGGTCGAGCACGAGTTAATCAAGACCACGCTTCCCAAGGCGAAGGAACTACGTGGTTTCGCAGAGCCTCTCATCACGCTGGCAAAGAATGACAGCGTGGCGAATCGTCGCCTCGCGTTTGATCGCGTGCGGAGTAAGCAGGCGGTAGGAAAGCTCTTTTCCGAGCTTGGCCCCAGATATCGCGCGCGGCCCGGCGGCTACATTCGCATCCTTAAGTGTGGCTACCGAAGCGGCGATAAGGCGCCGATGGCCTACGTTGAGTTGGTCGATAGGCCCCAGCCGGAGGCTTATGAAGCCGACGAGGATTGAGTTCGGTCACAGAAGTTCGAAGCCGGGGTGATCCCGGCTTTTTATTGTCCGACGTTTCCGTGTGCCGGGTCTGGGCGTTAGACACCCTGGACTTGTTCAGAGGCTCCCCAGTAGATCGGGGGTTCTCGTGCTATTTGTAAGCGGCATGGGGGTCGAACTTAAACGCGGGTCAAAACGACTATTTAGTCCTTTCGAAACACTGCATACTAACTGCTCATGCCGACAGGCAGAGAGGTTAAGGCAGCAAAGTGCATAGCAGGCTCAACCGCACATCGATGCTCGGCCATTGCCAGCTTCTGGTTTTAGCCCTATTGCTTGCCGGTTCGGCGGTCGAGGCCCAGCCCATTACTACCTTGCCGGTCTGGATGGTCGGATGCTGGATCTCCGACGATCAACGATCTATCGAGGTTTGGACTCAGGATAGCCCTCAGACTTTGATCGGGTTTTCGAGCGTTGTGAGAGACGGACGTACCGAATTTTATGAACTCATGAGCATCCGGTTGCACGAGGCCGTAGACGCAGCGGAGGAACGCGGTGGCCTCGTTTTCACAGCCTATCCCGCCAATCAACCCGGTGGTTCTTTCCCGGCGATTGACATGGGAGGACAACAGGTTGTTTTCTCAAACCCCGCCCATGATTATCCGCAAAGAATTCGCTACTGGCGGCAGGGCGATCAGCTTCAAGCTGATATAGCGCTGGTGAACGGCGACAACCTCGTCGAATTCGAAAAAACGAGCTGTGAAAAGCTATCACCCTGATCGCTTTTATCCACCCTTGTCAGCCGAAATCTGGATACCACTCTGCCACCCTCTACCGCTATCTACTGCTACCCACCGCTCCATCGTGTGCCTCACACAAATACAGGCCAAGGCCTGCATGGGCACCTGGTGGCAATGCGTCTGTGGAGCTCCCTGGAAAGCCATCTGTGTCGGTCCGCTGGCTTGATCGTGCCGCCAAGCGCTTAGGCTGCTTTGTTCGAAGCTCGATCTGACCGGGTTTTCACCCCCAGAATCGGAGCTAAGAAGCGACCAGTGTGTGAATCAGGGTCTGCGGCGACCGCCTCCGGTGGACCCTCGGCGATGATTTGACCGCCGCCGCTCCCACCTTCTGGACCCAAGTCGACGAGCCAGTCTGCGGTCTTTATCACATCGAGGTTATGTTCGATGATCACCACTGTGTTGCCGTGGTCTCGCAGGCGGTGGAGGACCTGAAGCAATTGTCGGATATCCTCAAAGTGCAGCCCCGTCGTCGGTTCATCTAAAATGTAGAGAGTGCGGCCGGTATCGCGCTTGGAAAGCTCCCGGGATAATTTGACACGCTGCGCCTCACCCCCTGAGAGTGTGGTAGCGGCCTGACCCAAACGGATGTAACTCAGTCCTACATCAATCAAGGTCTGCAGCTTTCGCGCTATGGCAGGTACCGCTTCGAAAAACTCGAGTGCGTCTTCGATAGTCATCTCGAGAACTTCGTGAATATTCTTCCCCTTGTACTTAATGTCGAGTGTCTCGCGGTTGTAGCGCTTTCCCTTGCATACGTCACAGGGAACGTAGATGTCGGGTAAAAAATGCATCTCAACTTTCGTAACACCATCACCCTGGCAGGCTTCGCAGCGACCCCCTTTCACGTTGAAACTAAATCGCCCTGGTTTATAGCCGCGCGACCGCGCTTCCTGTGTTCCGGCGAATAGCTCACGAATCGGTGTGAATATGCCGGTGTAGGTTGCCGGGTTTGAGCGCGGCGTCCGCCCAATAGGGCTCTGGTCGATATCGATACACTTGTCGACATGCTCAAGTCCACTAACGTTGCTGAAGGGTGCGGGATTCAGCGTGGTCGCGCCGTTCAGTTCGGTGGCTGCGATGGGGAAAAGCGTGCCATTAACGAGCGTTGACTTGCCCGAGCCTGACACGCCGGTCACACAGGTGAGTAACCCCAACGGGAGTTCAAGAGTGACATCCTGCAGATTATTACCGGCGGCGCCTTCTAACCTCAGCAGCTTCTTCTTATCGACGGCTGTGCGTTTCTTCGGGATCTCTATCCGGCGCTTCCCTGAAAGATAGGCACCAGTGAGGGACGCTTTCTCACCCATGATCTTTTTGACACTGCCCTGAGCGACGATTTCACCGCCATGGACTCCCGCGCCGGGGCCTATGTCAATAATGTGATCAGCCGTTCGAATAGCGTCCTCATCGTGCTCCACTACCAGCACGGTGTTACCCAGATCGCGTAGGTGCGTAAGCGTTCTCAGCAAGCGTTCGTTATCTCGCTGGTGTAAGCCAATCGAAGGCTCATCGAGAATGTACATAACGCCGACTAGTCCAGCGCCGATTTGTGAGGCCAGACGGATCCTCTGTGCTTCGCCGCCCGATAGCGTATCGGCGCTGCGGTCAATGGTTAGATAACTGAGCCCTACATCGACAAGAAAACGGTAGCGTGCGCTGATTTCCTTCAGGATTTTCTCGGCAATTTCGGCATCGCGTCCCGTAAGTTCAAGCGATTCGAAGTAGTCTTCTGCGTCCCCGACAGGCAGGGCGGTAATGGATGGGAGATTTCTGTCTCCGATGAGGACGTTGCGGGCGTCTTCATTCAGCCGGCTGCCGCCGCAGTCCGGGCAGGGGGCCGTCGAAATGAATTTTGCCAGATCTTCCCTGACTGACTGCGACTCGGTGTCTCGGTAGCGACGCTCCATGTTGGGAATGATGCCTTCAAAGGTGTGAGATCTCTTGAACACATCCCCCCGATCATTGACGTAGGCGAAGTCGATTTTCTCCCGGCCGGAGCCCTGCAGGATGACTTTTCTGTATTTTGCCGGTAGATCTTCGTACGGCGTATCGATGTCAAAACCATAGTGCTTGGCGAGCGAGTTGAGCATGTGGAAGTAATAGATGTTCCGCCGGTCCCAACCGCGTATCGCACCTTCGGCGAGGCTGGACTCTGGGAAAAGCACCACCCGTTCTGGATCGAAGTACTGTTTGACACCCAGGCCGTCGCAGGTCGGGCAGGCCCCGGCCGGATTGTTGAACGAGAACAGGCGTGGTTCCAGTTCGTTGATACTGTGTCCGCAAACAGGGCACGCAAAGCGTGCCGAAAAAACGACATCGCTGTTCTTACCATCCATATCCGCGATGATGGCCAGCCCATCGGTCAGCTCCAGCGCAGTCTCAAAGGATTCAGCCAGACGGAGCGCAAGATCCTCGCGCACCTTAAACCGATCTACCACCACTTCGATGCTGTGTTTCTTTTTCTTGTCGAGTTCCGGCACGTCGTCGAGGTCGCGGACAACGCCATCTACCCGAGCACGAACAAAGCCTGCACTACGGAGTTCTTCGAATACCTGAAGATGCTCACCTTTACGCTCCCGCACGACGGGTGCGAGGAGCATGAGTTTGCTGCCTTCCTCCATGGCGAGGACGCTGTCCACCATTTGACTGACTTCCTGAGCCTGCAGCGGTACGTGATGTGTCGGGCAATGCGGCTTGCCGACCCTGGCGAATAGCAGGCGAAGGTAGTCATAAATCTCGGTGACTGTGCCCACGGTAGAGCGGGGGTTGTGAGAAGTGGATTTTTGCTCGATGGAAATCGCTGGGGATAAGCCTTCAATGTGATCGATGTCGGGCTTCTCCATCATGCTCAGGAACTGACGGGCGTAGGTGGAGAGCGATTCTACGTAGCGACGCTGGCCTTCAGCGTAAAGTGTGTCGAACGCAAGAGATGATTTGCCGGAGCCGGAGAGGCCTGTAATGACCACCAGCTTGTCACGCGGTATATCCAGATCAACGCTTTTAAGGTTGTGAGTACGAGCCCCGCGCAGCGAGATGGAGTCCATAGAGACCTCATGAGATTAAGTTGGCCGATTGTGGCCGAGAACAGTCAAAGGATACGTGATGTCGCGTAGGCCGGATGCGCGGAGTACCGGGAAAAGCTGCTAGCATTGAACGCTCTCGCCGAGGACCTGCTGTTGCTGACAAAAACACCCATGACCGCTCTGGAGCGACGCGTGGTTGCGTCTCTTTCGCTCCTGTACAGCGTACGAATGCTTGGGCTTTTCATGGCGCTCCCACTGTTGGCACTGTATGCGGTCGACATGCGCGGAGCGAGCGCATTGATGATCGGTATCGCTCTTGGAGCCTATGGGGCCACGCAGGCCTTGTTGCAGGTACCACTGGGCTGGCTTTCTGATCGAATCGGACGCAAGCCTGTGATTCTGGGCGGCCTTGTTGTATTCGCGCTTGGCAGCGTCGTAGCCGCGCTGGCCGATAGCGTTCCGCTCGTAGCCGTGGGTCGGGCATTGCAGGGGGCCGGTGCGATATCGAGCTCGGTCATGGCCCTGGCAGCCGACCTTACGTCTGAAGAGCAGCGCACCAAGGCGATGGCGATCATTGGAATCAGCATTGGTGCTTCGTTTGCTTTAGCGCTTATCTTTGGCCCCCTGTTGGCGGCGGTAGGCGGATTACCGCTGGTATTTTGGATAACAGCGGCGATGGCTGCTCTGTGTGTGTTGGTAGTGGTATTCGCAGTACCCAAGGCGCCCAGCCGACAACACGTTGATGTAGGCCTCTCTGGGGCTCTCATCGCACCCGTGTTGAAGGATCCCCGGCTGCGTCGGCTCGATGCGTCGGTATTTCTGCTGCATATGATTCTCACCGCATCGTTCCTGTTAGTACCCGCGGCTATCGAAGGGCCGCTGGCAGTACCGCGTGAGCAGCACTGGAAGGTCTATCTGCCTGTGCTAATTGCCTCGCTGGTCGCCATGTACCCATTGTTGCGGTTATCGGAGCGGAGCGGTCGGCCGCAACTCGCGCTGGTGCTTGCAGTTCTCCTGATGCCCCTGACTCTGGCTGGGTTGTTCCTGGGTAGTGATCGATGGTTGATCTTTGCGGCGCTGTGTTTCTTTTTCGCCGCGGTGAACTACCTGGAGGCGGTACTGCCGTCCCTCGTGAGCAAGGCTGTGTTTGCGCACGGCAAAGGAACGGCGCTTGGGATCTACGCGACCTGTCAGTTCCTGGGAGCGTTTGTGGGCGGCGGACTTGGAGGATTTCTCCTTCAGGAGAACGGCGTCAACGGTCTTCTCGTCCTGGTTGTCGGGGCCGCCGTGCTGTGGTTGATGCTTCTGCCGGGTCTTGCGGAGCCCAGGCTTGAGGCCCAGCGGGCCCTCTGAGCGCAAGATCCGGCGTGGTAAATGCACCTGGCGACCGCTTTCGCTAGTGATTTCAAATTGCCGGATTGTTATATTCCTTGGCTGTCCTGCCTTAACCAAACTGGTGCCGAACTCGCGCCGTACTGGCGATGCATCAATGCGGTTTGTGGATGGTTCGAGGATGGTTCGAGGATGGTTCGAGGATGGTTTGAAGAATACTTTTGGCCATTGTTTCTTGGGGGCTGCCCCGTGAATGCGAAGCTGGAGCAGCATCAGCCGCCTGAAAGCATTAGGAAAAGCGCTGATGAGCACAAGAGAACGTTGAAGATGGCGTTGAACACAACGTTGGCGGCAGCGAACAAAAAACGATTTTCAGGGCGAACGACTGACGTCCTTAAGTAAGGTATCAGGGGGACTTAACAAACCTATGGCATCGCGCGGCGTTAATAAGGTAATTCTTGTCGGCAATCTGGGTGCGGATCCAGAAACCCGTTTTCTTCCATCAGGGGGTTCCGTTACCAACGTTAGCCTGGCCACCTCCGAGACTTGGAAGGACAAGCAGACGGGGCAGCCCCAGGAACGTACAGAGTGGCATAGAGTCGTCTTCTTCAACCGCCTCGCCGAGATTGCGGGTGAGTATTTGCGCAAAGGTTCGAAAGTTTACGTCGAAGGCGCGCTGCGTACACGGAAATGGCAAGACCAGTCGGGTCAGGATCGCTACACGACTGAAATCGTCGGCAATGAGATGCAGATGCTCGACAGCCGCAATGCGACTGGTGCTTATGATGCAGGTGGCTATCCAGGGCCGGGCGCAGGAGCCCCGAGCCCCGCCGGCGGTGCGCCATCACCGGCCGCGACTAACCAGCCCGTCGCGCAGCCATCGCCGATGAATGATATAGCTGACGACGATATTCCTTTCTAGGTGCTCGGCCTCGAGCGCATCACAATGGCTACCAGTTCGCCCACGTAGGAAAGCGAGCCAGCCACCGTGGACGTACTGATTTTAGGCTCGGATAACCCGGTTGGCTCTGCTTTGCTGAGCGCATTCACGCAGTGGGGCCGGCACCGGGGGATCGGTCTTTCGTCCTCATCATGTCGCTGGCGGAGTGAGCGACAGGCCAAGAAAGCCTGCCGTAAGAACCGCCCCCAGGCGGTGGTTGATCTGCGCCTCGGTTGGCAGGTCGCAAGCGGAGAGGTAATGCAGCCTGCGGACATTGAGAGAACCCACTGGGTCGCAAAAGCCTGTGCTCGTTCGGCTATGCACTATCTCTTTTTGTCCAGCGATCAGGTGTTTGCCGGGCAAACTGGTCGCCACCTCATCGAAAGCGACGAAACGGATGCGTTTCAGCAACCTGGACTGCAGCTCATAGAGGCTGAGGATCAAATTCTTCAGGTGTCGCAGTCTTCGCTGGTTCTGAGAACCGGCCCGGTGTTTGCGAGCTTCAATGACAATATGCTCACCCGGATCGTGGAGGATTTACTCGCGTTGCCGCGCACGATTCAGAAATCTGGAGGCGACGCATATCCGAGCGCGAACGAGGGAAAGCAGGTAGACGCTCTAAGGGTCAGCGATACCGATGGGTCCGGTGGTTTGAGTCGGCGAGAGGTCGTTTTGGATAACGACTCGGTGTTTTGTCCCGTTGCCAGCGTCGATCTGGCGCGAGTTCTGGCTGCGATGTTGGATCAGCTCAGCGTTGGATCCCAGGCTCGCGGGATCTTTCACTACGCATCTGCTGAGCGCACGACAGAGTACGCCTTCGCCGAAACGGTCCTGGCCAGCGTCAATCAGTTTGCAGAAACGGGCAACACGACCATTGCCGCAAGCCCAAATCACGAGAGCAAGATTGTTCAGAGCCGGGTGCTCAGCTGCTCCCGTGTATTGAGCAGCTTCGCGATTCAGCAGGTTCCCTGGCGCGAATTTATTCAAACCTTTGTTAAGCAATGTATCGAGAGCAACCAGCAATACACATCGCGAGGTGCCGGGAGCGACGGAGGTTCCCAAGCGGGCATGCTTTCGGCCTGACCGCTATTTGAGTTGAGTCTGGGCACGCCCGTGGAGCGGCGCGAGCGTAGAGGTAAGGTAGAGGACCCGTAGGGAAAAGGAGATAGCAAGAATGGCGCAATGGCACTCCGATCATGCCGTTCCTCTGACCATAGCGGTACTGACCGTCTCAGACTCACGAACAGAGGAGACCGATAGCTCCGGCGATTTTCTCATCGAAGCTCTTAAGAGCGCCGGTCATACTTTGCACGCCAAAGAGATAGTCCCAGACGACCGCTATCAGATCCGGGCGCGACTATCTGCCTGGATTGCGGATCCAAGTGTTCACGTGGTTCTGATCAGCGGCGGTACGGGTTTTGCCGGCCGGGATACCACACCTGATGCGGTAGAACCCCTGTTCGACTGCTACATAGAAGGTTTCGGTGAACTTTTTCGTTCGCTGTCGCATCAGGAAATCGGATCTTCGACGATACAGTCCCGCGCCCTGGCGGGTCTGGCAAATCGTACGGCCATCTTCTGCATGCCGGGGTCACCGGGCGCTTGCAGGACGGCATGGCAGGGAATCCTCGAGCACCAACTGGACGCCCGGCACCGGCCCTGCAACTTCGTCGGTGTACTGCTCAAGAGCCTCTAAGTTGACGAAAAAACCACTGTTGCTGGAAGAAGCCGTTACCCGGATGATTGGGGCCGCAACATGCGGTGTCGGTACGGAACCCGCGGCCTTACGCGAGGCCCACGGTCGCGTGCTCGCCGACGATATAACGGCTACGTTAGACGTGCCGCCCTGGGATAACAGCGCGATGGACGGTTACGCCATCCAAAGCTCGGACGCCGGGAAGGTACTTCCCATATCTCAGCGCGTATTCGCAGGCGATTTTCCTGAGCCGCAAATCCCGGATTCGTGTTGCCGGCTGTTTACCGGTGCGCCGTTACCGCCTGGGACAGACGCTGTCGTACCGCAAGAGCAAGTTGAGTTGCTGGACGACAAGCATGTGCGAGTGCCAACGGGCGTAAAACCCGGTCAGCATGTCCGGAGGCAGGGAGCCGATGTGAAGATTGGCGACACACTGCTTCCGGGTGGGAGCAGACTGCGCCCAGCCGACCTCGGTCTACTGGCTTCTCAGGGGCTTGCGCAGCTCGAGGTCAGGAGGCGTTTGCGGGTCGCGGTCATCAGTACAGGTGATGAACTGCGCGAACCGGGGATGGGCTCTCTGGAGCTGGGTTCAATCTACAACAGTAACTCCCCGATGCTCTGCAGTACTCTGGAAGCCTGGGGCTGTGAAGTCAGTCTGAATCTGATCGTGCGGGATAATCTCACCGCGCTGCGTGAGGTTCTGAAAGAAGCAGCCAATTGCAGTGATCTGATCATTGCCTCGGGAGGTGCATCCGTCGGCGAAGCGGACCTGATGCGCGATGCGCTTTCTGATCTCGGGCAGATCGAGTTTTGGCGAATCGCCATAAAGCCCGGAAAGCCCTTTACCTTCGGGTACGCTGAGAATAAACCGCTGATCGGCCTGCCGGGCAACCCTGTATCTGCTTTTGTCACCTTGCTCCTCGTCGCGCGGCCATTTGTTCACTTGCTTCAAGGACGCAGCCCTGTACGGCCCAGAACGTTGATGGCGCGCGCTGGTTTTGCTACGTCAAGACCGGGAGATCGCCTCGAGTTTTTACGAGTCGTGCTTAAGAGCGGCTCGTCCGAGTCCTCGCCGCCGACGGCACACCTTTATCACGATCAAAGCTCTGGTGTTCTGCGGTCGCTGAGTGCATCCGACGCGCTGGCCGAGGTTCCGATAGGTACGACCGTTGGGGAGGGTGAGTGGATCAAGACACTGCCGCTGGATGGCTTTTCATGGTGACTTATCTGGGTGACGTGTTTGAGCGACTCTTTTGAACGGTTTTTTTGAGTGGATTGTATGGGCGAACTGCATGCCCCAAGTCGAATCGAGTGATGCTAAAACGACTGGAAAACGAGCGAGGCGTTGGTGCCACCAAAGCCAAAACTGTTGGACATAACACGCGTGAGCCGGGCGTCTGTGTACTCACGTACCAAGGGCACCCCATCTGCCTCTGGGTCCAGCGTGTTGATGTTGGCTGAAGCACAAAGGAACTGCTCCTTAAGCATGATGAGAGAGTAGATTGCCTCATGAACCCCTGCGGCTCCCAACGAGTGTCCGGAGAGTGATTTTGTAGAACTGATGGCCGGCAGATCGCTGTCCGCGAACGCCTCCTTGATCGCTTTTAACTCCTGTATGTCGCCAGCCGGCGTACTGGTGCCGTGTGCGTTTACATAATCGATTGGCCCCTGGACAGTAGCTAGCGCCCTTCGCATACACCTCACAGCGCCTTCGCCCGAAGGAGCGACCATGTCGTATCCGTCTGACGTTGCGCCGTACCCGACTACTTCAGCATATATCTTCGCCCCTCGGGCCTGTGCAACGTCAAGAGCTTCCAGCACCAGCATTCCACCGCCACCAGCGATTACAAACCCGTCACGGTCTACGTCATAGGCCCGCGATGCTTCGGTGGGTGTTTCATTGAATTTGGTCGACAAAGCACCCATGGCATCGAATAGACTACTCATGCTCCAGTGCAGTTCCTCGCCTCCTCCGGCAAAAACTCGGTCTTGCTTGCCAAACTGAATCTGCTCCATCGCGCTGCCTATGCAGTGCGCGCTGGTTGAACACGCCGAAGACATTGAAAAGTTCACACCGCGTATTTGAAAGGGTGTCGCGAGACAGGCCGAAACGGTGCTGCCCATGGTCTGTGTTACGCGGTAGGGGCCGACCCTTCGTAATCCTCGTGACCGAAGTATGTCAGCGGCTTCGGTCTGATTGGCCGCTGAGGCACCGCCGGAACCGGCGATGATTCCGGTCATATCGTTCGAAATCTCGTCGTTAGTGAGGCCTGCGTCTTCAATGCAGCGCTGCATGGCTATGTATGCGTACGCCGCAGCATCCCCCATGAAGCGTAGCTGCTTGCGGTCGATAAGATCTTTGAAATTAATGGTGGGAGCACCCGCCACATGGGAGCGCATACCGATTTCGATCTGTTCATCGCGTATCGACAGGCCCGAACGACCATTGCGCAGCGATTGCTCCACATCTGCCGCATCATTTCCTAGGCAGGAGACGATACCCATCCCTGTCACTACAACTCGTCGCGTCATTGTTTTAGTACTACCAGCCCCAGTTCGCTTCTACTAGAAGTTGTCTTCGCTCTTGAACAGTCCAACGCGCAGGTCTTTTGCATTGTAAATTTCTTCGTCATCGACGCTGAGCGCTCCATCGGCAATACCCATTACGAGGCGCCGCTCAATCACACGCTTCATATTGATTTGATAGCTCACTTTTTTGGCGCTGGGGAGAATCTGCCCCGTAAACTTGACCTCGCCCGACCCCAATGCCCGTCCGCGCCCCGGATTGCCGCGCCAACCGAGAAAAAAACCAACGAGCTGCCACATAGCATCAAGGCCCAGGCAGCCGGGCATAACCGGATCACCCGGAAAGTGGCAATCGAAGAACCACAGATCCGGGTGGATATCCAACTCCGCACGTATCTCTCCCTTCTCGAACGGTCCCGCCTCGGAGCTGATATGGGTTATCCGATCGACCATGAGCATGTTGCCGACCGGTAACTGCGCGTTTCCTGGTCCAAAGAGCTCGCCTCTTCCACAGGCTTCCAGCTCTTCTTTGTTAAATGAGTTCTGTTGCATCACCTATCGCTATCCAAGCGGTATATTAGCGCGCACCTGCGCACCGGTTCTTACATTTCGCGTACGTCGTGCGCGATTGTTTCACAAACTTGCACTCCGTCGGGCTGTTAAGTCGTGTCGTTTTACCGTCGGCTCTGGTAGCTGCGGACGGTACATTTCTGCTCACAGTCTTTTTTTTGACCCTCTAAACCACAATCGGGTTCCTGCCCGACTCTTTCCATGATTTGCCCCGTTTTCTGGTGGCGGTTCAGAGTCTGTGGACTTGTGTTCGAAGGCCAGGGAAAAAGGCAAGCTACTTCCGTGTGCTTCGCTTAACTCTCGTTCAACTTGCACTTAACCTTTGCTTAGCTCTATCACTACGCGGCGATTGCAAAAGCCTATCGTTAGCATAGCAGCACCGGCCACGAGCTCTGCTACCGCCCGATCGCTCTGACGCACTACCGATAAAGTACCGAAGCCAAAAGCCGTCTCAGCACTGTGGAAATTGTGGTCTCCGCTCTCGCAGGGCTTCTTAGAGCGTAGAGCGATTACGATATGCAAAGGGGCAACGACTGTCTGATCTGCCTTTTCTGAGATGTTCAGATCCAGCGGAACTCTTTGACGACCGATATATCATCAGGCTTTCGAACGTAATGAAGCGCAAATCGGTAGCGGGCGCTGGCAGTGTAGCGCATGCGCAAGGCCATTAAACCTGAGACCGGTTACGCGTTTTGTTCCGAAATCGATGAATTCTCGATTCGATACGGGTACATTGCGCCGCTAAGAATGCGGCGCAGATCACTCCTTCACTGAGGAAGTCCAAGTAATGCTCACCCCTGTTCTATTGTCAGGCGGCGTTGGTAGCCGCCTCTGGCCCGTGTCGCGAGAAAGCTATCCCAAGCAGTTCCTCGCTCTCGCGGGCGAGTTATCGATGCTGCAGGACACATTGCGGCGGACAGCGGAATTGGACACAGCCGACCCGGTAGTCGTTTGCAACGACGAACACCGATTTATGGTCGCTGAGCAGCTCAGGACTCTGGCCGTCGAGCCCGGAGCGATCATCCTCGAGCCGGAGGGAAGAAACACGGCGCCCGCCGTTGCTCTGGCTGCACTCACGGCTCGGGAAGCGGATCCGAATGCGGTACTTCTGGTGCTTCCGGCTGATCACATCATCAAAAATACAACCGCATTCGTCGAGGCTGTCGGGTGCGCCCTAGAAGAGGCGCAGCGCGGTACGCTAATGACGTTCGGCGTTGTACCCGACACACCTGAGACCGGATACGGATATCTGCGACTCGGAGCACCGCGTGGTGATAGCCTGTTCGCGCTCGATAGTTTTGTGGAAAAACCCGATTCAGAGACAGCGCAGGTCTACCTTGATAGCGGCAACTACTACTGGAACAGTGGCATGTTCCTTCTTTCGGCAGAGGCTTTCCTGGAAGAACTGAAGCAGCATGCGCCCGATATTCTCGAGGCGTGTGAGCGGGCGGTTGCTAAAGCGGCACGTGATCTCGATTTCCTGCGTCCCGATCCGGAGGAATTCCGTGCCTGTCGCTCGGACAGTATCGACTACGCCGTTATGGAAAAGACCACGCGTGGAGGCGTGATACCGCTGGAGTGCGGCTGGAGCGATGTTGGTGCCTGGTCAACGCTTTGGGGAGTATCAACCCAGGATGAATCGGGAAACGTTCAGGTCGGTGATGTGCTTCTCGATCAGTGTGAGTCGAGTTACGTGCGCAGCGAATCGCGCCTGGTCGCAGCGACCGGAGTGAAAGACCTCGTAGTTGTTGAGACTCCGGATGCCGTACTTGTGGCTGATCGGCATCGGGTGCAGGACGTAAAAAACATTGTCAACTCATTAAAAAGCCTGGACCGAGACGAGGCCACATCTCACCACCGGGTTTTTCGGCCCTGGGGCAGCTATGAATCCTTGATTAAGGGCGATCGCTTTCAGGTAAAGCGCATCGTCGTCAATCCGGGGCAGACCCTGTCTTTGCAGATGCACCATCACAGGGCGGAACATTGGGTAGTCGTTAGCGGGACTGCGGAGGTTACATGCGAGGATCGGGTGTTTTTTCTCTGTGAGGACCAGTCCACGTACATACCGTTGGGGAACAAGCATCGACTGGCCAATCGCGGCAAGATACCTCTCGAACTGATTGAGGTTCAGTCAGGCAGTTATCTGGGAGAGGACGATATCGTCCGCTTCGAAGATGTCTACGGCCGAAGCAGCTGACCTCGTTAGTTGTCACCTAAGCGCAAGGGAAAATCTGTAAATGATCAAAAAGTGTATGTTTCCAGTCGCAGGTTACGGAACCCGCTTTCTTCCTGCGACAAAGAGCATGCCCAAGGAGATGCTGCCGGTGGTTAACAAACCGCTTGTTCAGTACGGGGTCGAGGAGGCGATCGAAGCAGGAATGACAACCTGCGCGATGGTAACTGGCCGGGGCAAGCGGGCGATCGCGGATCACTTTGACATCAGCTATGAGTTGGAACACCAGATCAGCGGAACAGCCAAAGAGGAGTACCTCTCCAGTATCCGAGACGTCCTCGAGAAAGGGATCTTCACTATGGTCAGGCAGCGTGAGATGCGTGGTCTGGGCCATGCAATCCTCACGGGAGAGACCCTGATCGGTGCAGAACCGTTCGGAGTCGTGCTGTCCGATGACCTATGCATCAACGAGGGGCCGGGGGTACTGGCCCAGATGGCGGAACTCTATCGTCAGTTCCGCTGCTCCATCGTCGCGATCATGGAAGTGCCTGACACCGAAGTACACAAGTACGGTGTAATCGCCGGTGAGTCGCTTAAGGATGGGATCTACCGGGTAGAGAAGATGGTCGAGAAACCGGCGATGGAAGACGCGCCCTCCAACCTCGCGATTATCGGGCGCTACGTGCTGACCCCGGATATTTTCGACATCCTGCGTGAAACCGAACCGGGTGCAAACGGTGAGGTGCAGCTCACCGACGCTTTGCAAACCCAGGCCGAGCGGGGCTGTGTGATGGCTTATAAGTTTCGGGGCAAACGGTTCGACTGTGGCAGCGTACCCGGCTTTGTCGAGGCAACCGAGTACGTTTATCGCAATCACTATTCGGTAGACTGATCGCGCGCATGGAATCGCTCGATTGCTTTAAAGCCTACGATGTACGTGGGCGCGTTCCCGATCAGTTGAACGAAGATATCGCGTATAGAATCGGGCAGGCGTTCGCGCTGACCATCAAGCCACGAAATGTGGTGGTGGGTCACGATATACGCCTGAGCAGTCCAGGAATCAAAGACGCGCTTAGTCGAGGACTGATGGCTCAAGGTGTCGATGTCCATGACATTGGTCTGTGCGGAACGGAGGAAATCTACTTCGCTACCAGCCATGCGAACATGGATGGGGGCATTGCGGTTACCGCCAGTCATAATCCCCGCGATTACAACGGCATGAAATTCGTTCGCGGCGGTTCCCGGCCCATTTCGGGCGATACGGGCTTGTTCGATATTCGGGCACTGGCCGAGAGGAATTCCTTTTCTCCCGCTGCGCAGGTGGGAAGTCTCAATACCCTGGATACCAGCGAAGCGTACGTTGCGCACCTTCTAAGCTATGTCGACACGGCTGCCCTCAAACCGCTGAAAATTGTGGTTAATGCGGGTAATGGCGGCGCGGGGCGGGTCGTCGATCTTCTGGAGCCCTCACTCCCTTTCGAGGTCATCAAAATTCATCACGAACCCGATGGCCATTTCCCCAATGGGGTGCCGAATCCGCTACTTCCGACTAACCGACAGCCCACCACCGAAGCTGTTCTCGCCCATGGTGCCGATCTTGGGTTGGCGTGGGATGGAGACTTTGATCGTTGTTTCTTTTTTGACGCCCAGGGCGGTTTCGTTGAGGGTTATTACCTGGTTGGCCTTCTGGCGCAGGCCTTTCTGCAGAGTCACGTCTCTGAAGCCGTTGTGCATGACCCGCGGCTCACGTGGAATACCCTGGACATCGTCGAGCATCTATCGGGGAAGGCGGTTCAAAGTAAAACGGGGCACGCGTTCATCAAGGAGCGAATGCGCGAGGAAAATGCCATCTACGGTGGTGAGATGAGCGCCCACCATTATTTCCGCGATTTTTTCTACTGCGATAGTGGAATGATTCCCTGGTTGCTCGTGACGGCGTTGATGAGTTCTCAGAATAAGACGCTTGCCGAACTTGTCGGAGAGCGGATGCGCTTGTTTCCATGTAGCGGCGAAATTAACCGCACCATTGATAATGCCGAGGCAGCGCTGAGCCGGGTTTCGGAGCAATACACTGCCGGGGCGCAGCGTGTTGAGCAGGTCGACGGGCTGAGCATTGAGTTTTCCGACTGGCGATTTAACCTGCGGCGCTCCAATACCGAACCCGTCGTGCGGCTTAATGTTGAGTCTCGTGGGGATCAGGCACTGATGGAGCAAAAAACCCAGGAGTTACTGGCTCTTCTTGACGCTTGCTAGTTGCGCTCCGAATACCTTCCAGCGCGTGTACACGGGCAGGAAGTAGGGGATTAATGAGACTGCCTTGTGCGGACTCTAAGCAGGGCACGAACCGAGGCGGTAGCTGTGCCACAATAACCCACGTGAAAGCCGTGCAAAATGCTGATAATGAGGCCCACTAGGGGGCTATAAACAGCAGATTGAAAGCCGTCGTGCGCGCTGAACGCCATTAGGCCCGCTACCGATCGCGCTCCAGCGCGAAATTCGCGAGGTCGATCATGGCTTGTCGGGCAGGGCAGTCGTCCAGAACCGCGAGTGCTTCAAGGGCTGAAGTATTGCAGCGCTGTGCTGCAGCGCGGGTGTAACTGAGGGACCCCACGTCCGTTACTGCGCCAACTACTTCTTCAAGCATGTCTCTGTCTTTGGTATCCAATGCCTTTCTGACTAGATTTTGTTGCGATTCGTTGCCCTCGCGCATCGCATGTATCAGGGGCAGCGTCGTCTTCCCTTCCGCCAGGTCGTCGCCAAGGTTTTTCCCGGTAACCGCGGGATCACCCTCGTAGTCCAGCAGGTCGTCTACCAGCTGGAACGCCGTTCCTAGGTTGGCTCCGTAGATTCGAAGTGCCTCAAGCTGCTCGGGCGGAGCTTCGACAAGGTGTCCGGCGCCCGCACATCCGGCGGCAAATAATGCAGCCGTTTTGCGATCAATCACGTCGAAGTATTGCGCCTCAGTGGTACTGCTGTCGCCAGCGCGAATCAGCTGCAGCACTTCCCCTGCCGCAATCGTATTTGTCGTATCCGCCATCATTTTCAGCAGCGCCTCGTTAGATAAGGCGACCATCAGCTGGAATGCGCGTGTATATAGAAAGTCTCCAACGAGGACACTGGGAGCATTTCCGAATGCACTATTGGCCGTCGGACGACCGCGCCGCAGTTCAGAAACATCCACGACGTCGTCATGCAGGAGCGTCGCCGTGTGAATGAACTCAACGACGGCGGCAAACTGGATCTGGGAATTCTTAACGGGACCAAGGGCAGACGCGGATAACAAAGCGACAAGAGGTCTTAAACGTTTGCCCCCGGCATCGACAATGTATTGGCCGACGTTCTCTACCATATCAACGTCGGATTTCAGCTGTTCAATAATGATCCCGTTGACGGAGGCTAGCTCTTCGCTGACCACGTCTCGGATGTCTTGCATTACCAGTCTGACCCGCCCTTCTTAATCGGTGGCGCATGCTAGGTCTGCGCCGTCTGGGGTGTCAATACTCATCACTGCGGATCTGTGTAGGGATTTGATCGGCTGGACAAGGTTCAGGCAGCGGCCCAGGTTGGCATTTTTTGGTATTCGCGGGCGCGGTATGAAATATTGAGTCAACGTAGGTATTTAAGTACAATCGCGCGCCCGCGTGGACCTTCAACTCTCGTCCACGGGTTAGTTTCAATTTCAAAGACGATTCCACCAGCGGTAACACCTGTCGTTACACCAGCATGTCGCGGCCCACACACGTGGCCTGGCGCGCGCATGATGGGCAGCAAGTGGTCGTCACGATGTGCCAACGGCTTGCGCCGCTAGCGCGGCAAAGAAAAGAGTGAATCAGCGACTCTCAGTTCTCGGGACGTGAGATGCGCCGAATCGTAGGAAGGCAAAGCCTGGCGAACAGCGGAGATATGAATATGTATGCAGTAATAGAAAGCGGTGGAAAGCAGCACCGGGTGAGTGAAGGTGAGCTGCTCAAATTAGAAAAACTCGACGTAGAGACCGGTGCTACTGTTGAGTTTGATCGCGTGCTGATGCTCGGCGGTGACAACGTTCAGATCGGGACCCCGGTCGTTGATGGAGCCAAAGTGACCGCCGAGGTCGTTGATCATGGCCGCCATAAGAAAGTGAAAATCGTCAAGTTCAATCGACGAAAGCACCACCGGAAGGAAACCGGCCACCGCCAGTGGTATACCGAGGTTCGGATCACCGGCATAAGTGCCTGACGAATTTTCAGCCGGTTACAAGCCCAGTAGTCGCCGCGGCAGCACTTCGGCAAGGCTCTCACCATCGGCAATACGAACACGAAACACTTTTTTTAAAGCACGGAGATTTTCACATGGCTCATAAAAAAGCGGGTGGTAGTACTCGAAACGGTCGCGATTCCGAGAGTAAACGGCTTGGTGTTAAGCGCTTTGGCGGCGAAAGCGTGCGTGCTGGCAACATCATCGTTCGTCAGCGTGGCACTCGAATTCATGCGGGTGAAAATGTCCGGGTCGGACGCGATCACACGTTGTTTGCCACCGCAGACGGAAAGGTCGAGTTTCTGACACGCGGGGGTGAGAACCGCAAATTCGTCCGCGTTGTAAGCGGCTGACGCAAACTTGAGCTGATGCTCGACCAAAGCGATGCGAAAGACGACTCGATAACGCTGTCATGCCTTCGCGACGTCAACGCAAAAAAAGGCCCCGTTTTTACGGGGCTTTTTTTTACGTTTACTGGCATAGCCTTGGCGAGTCTCGAGCGACTACCGTAGCCGTGGGCTAAGCGTGTCATCGAAGAGTAAAGTAAAAAAACAGTGAAATTTGTAGACGAAGCTCGCATAGAGGTCTCGGCCGGTAATGGAGGCAACGGCTGTCTGAGCTTTCGACGCGAAAAGTATGTCGCCAAAGGAGGCCCGGACGGCGGGGACGGCGGCGATGGCGGAAGCGTTACGCTGCGTGCCGATTCGGCATTGAACACCCTCGTCGACTATAGGTACCAGCGGCATTATCGCGCCGAAAACGGTGCATCCGGGGCTGGTCGGAATCGTACCGGTGCAAGCGGCAGCGATCTGATTCTTCCCGTTCCTGTGGGTACAGTGGTTCTGGATGAGCCTACCGGCGACCTTGTCGGTGAGCTGCTCACGCCCGACTCGCAACTCCTGGTGGCTCAAGGTGGGTTCCATGGTCTCGGTAACACGCGGTTCAAGTCCTCTACCAATCAGGCGCCGCGTCAGACGACTCCCGGATCAGAAGGCGAAACTAGGAGTCTTCGTCTCGAGTTGTCCGTTCTGGCAGACGTTGGCTTACTGGGTCTTCCCAACGCAGGTAAATCGACGCTACTCGCAGCTGCATCTGCCGCAAAACCCCGAATAGCTGACTATCCCTTTACGACGCTGATACCGCAGCTCGGTGTTGTGCGAATCGACGCTTTACGCAGTTTTGTCCTGGCTGATATTCCTGGGTTGATTGAGGGTGCATCGGACGGAGCTGGGCTGGGCGTGCGCTTCCTCAAGCATTTGACCCGGAGCCGTCTGCTGCTGCATCTGGTCGATATAGCACCGGTTGATGGGAGCTCGCCTCGATCGAACATAAGGTCGATCGAACGTGAGCTGTCTTCTTTTAGCCCAACCTTAGCGTCGAGAGATCAATGGATCGTGCTGAACAAAATTGACGCAGCGCCCCAGGAGGATCTAGACGAGGCGCTCGAGTTAATCAGGCGCGAGTTCACGCCGACTCCCGTTTATGCAATCAGCGCGGTTACAGGTAAAGGCGTTGGTACGCTGATGGCGGATCTAATGACTGCACTAGAGCAACGCTGGGAAGATGAGAGCGGACAAAGTCAGGCGGACAGCGGGATGTCCGAACTTCAGTTTCAACGACAAATGCGGGAAGAAGCTCGAGCTAGTACCGATGCGCTCAGGCAAAGTCGAAAAGCAACTTCGACGGTGACGGACTCAGGCAGCGACGATGACGACGATGTTGAAATCGAGTACGTACGTTGATGGCCGCAGGTCGGGAATGGCAGCGGCACTGTGAGCGCTGGGTAATCAAGGTCGGTAGCGCTCTCCTTACCGACAGTGGCCGTTCTGTAGATGGTGAGCTGATCCGCTCATTGGCGGGCGAAATCGATAAGCTACGGTCCCACGGTTGTCAGGTGGTGCTCGTATCCAGCGGGGCAGTTGCAGCCGGCTTGCTGCGTCTCGAGAGGCCCAGACGACCCACTGACCTGCATGAACTTCAGGCCGCGGCGGCAATCGGACAGTCGGCGCTGCTGAGGCACTATGAGCAGGCGTTCGAAATCCTCAAAACACTCACCGCTCAAGTTTTGCTGGGACACGATGACGTGATCGCCAGGGACCGCTACCTCAATGCGCGCGGTACGCTCAAGAAGCTGCTCGAGCTCGGGGTGGTACCGATCGTCAATGAGAATGACACTGTCGCGACCGACGAGATCAGGTTCGGCGACAATGACACTCTCGCGGCCCTTGTCGCAAATTTGATCGATGCCGACGTGCTGGTTTTGCTGACTGACCAGCCAGGACTTTTTGATTCGGACCCCAGAGTCAGTCGTACAGCACGTCTCATTGAGCACAGGGCCGCAGAAGACCCTGAGCTGGACAATGTGGTCAGTGGTGGTGGGGAGTTCGGTCGAGGAGGAATGGTGACCAAGTTACGAGCCGCCCGCCTGGCTGCCAGATCTGGGACTCAGACTTTGATTGTTGATGGCCACGAGCCCGAACCACTTAATCGATTGCATAGCGGCGAGCCCATCGGTACCTGGCTTGAGAGTCCCAACGCGCCACAAACCGCGAGACGCCAATGGCTCGCAAGTCTCGTGAGTTTCAAAGGAACGCTCGTTATTGATGATGGTGCTGTAAGAGTTGTGCAGACCTCGGGTCGCAGCCTTCTCCCGGTCGGCATCATCTCCGTGACGGGAGTGTTTTCCCGTGGCGACGTCGTGGTGTGCAAGAGCGCGTCCGGTAAAGAGGTCGCCAGCGGACTGTCGAACTACTCTTCTCAGGAGCTTGAGAAAATTATCGGAAAGAGCTCTTCAGACATCCCGGTCTTGCTTGGCTACGGCGGAGAGCCAGAAGCCATTCACCGAGACAATCTGGTGATCTTGCGCTGATTCAGGGACTGACGTCGCGGTCCGCCTTGGGCGCACTGCGGTTCGAGTAAGACTCACGCGGCTGTACGCGCGTCAGGAGTATGGTCTCGCTTGCTGCAGTTTGTCTCCGGGTTTGCTGAGTTTGCAGCAGCCGACTCGTGTCCGGTCGGTTCGTCGGGACCGTTTGCTGTTATCTTTGCGTCGTTCTTTGGCATGTTCGACGGGGTGCTGTCCTTCGCGGTGGTCTTCGCTAACCAAGGTAGGAGGCGCTCACTCACCAGATCGGCAAGGAACTCGATGTGCATTTCCTGATCGTTGAGACACGGTATGTACTCGTATCTCTCCCCTCCTGCTTCGATGAAGTACTCGCGATTCTCTTCACCGATCTCTTCAATAGTTTCCAGGCAGTCAGCCGAAAACCCAGGACAGATAACCTGAATTGATTTGGTGCCGGAGCTGCCGAGTGATTTGAGCGTCTCATCGGTGTACGGCTTGAGCCATTCCTCGCGACCAAATCGTGATTGGAAAGTGCTCAGATACTCGTCTTCGCCCAGCCCCAGGTTTTCAGCCACCAAGCGTGTGGTCTTCAGGCAGTGGCAGTGGTAGGGATCACCATCATCGAGGTAACGCCTTGGCTCTCCGTGATAGGAAAACAGCAGCTTCTCAGCTTGACCGTGTTCCATCCAATGAGCCCGGATGCTGTCAGCGATAGCCTGAATGTAGCCGGGCTCGTCGTGATAACTCGCAATAAACTGTAAATCCGGAAGCCATCGCCGTTTGCAGAAGTCCTCGGAGATTGCATCGAAAGTAGAGCCGCTGGTGGGTCCGCTGTACTGGGGGTACAGCGGTAACACAACGAGTTTGCGTGCACCTTTATCGAAAAGCGACTGCAGGCCAGCTCCGATGGCAGGTTCACCGTAGCGCATGGCGTAGTCGACAACGACATTCTCCCCGAAACGATCCTGGAGCATCTGCTGCAGAGCCTCTGCCTGGCGCTTAGTGTAGATGAGCAATGGGGAGCCTTCGTCGGTCCAAACCGTTGAGTAGGCCTCGGCTGATCGTGCCGGACGTACATTAAGGATGATCCCGTTCAGGATCAGCCACCATAGAAGACGAGGAAGCTCGATCACTCGGGGATCGGACAAGAACTGTTTCAGGTAGGGACGCAAGGCCTCCTTTCTGGGGGCGGCCGGCGTTCCGAGATTCGTCACCAGCACGCCAATACGTGGCTGCTGCTGGTGATCAAAATCCGGTGTTCCCAGATACTTCATATTCCCTCTTCTAGAACCTGTCGGGTCACTGGCGTTGGAAGCCAAGGACGGCCACCAACTTCATTGAATCTCTTGCTCAAACCCCAATCGAACGCTTCGAAAAAGCTCGCACTTCGACCTTGTAGTTCGGCCATGCACTTCGGCCTTGCACTTCGACCTAGCCCTTCGTCTAAGTCGAGCTGCTTGTCGCCGTCTAGCAGTCCGACGGCGTAGATCTAACTGTTCGCCGGCTGCTTAGCCGCCATTTTAGCCGCCATTGTTGACGCTGCGATGGGTTGTAACTGCCCTTCCAGCTCTTGTCGCATGTGCGCCGTCGATACACCAGTACGCCAGTCATGAGGTTGGAAGGCTTTGGCCCTGTGTACTGATTTTACGCGGCCTATCAGCCTTTGGCTCTCGTGTTTTATTGCCAATCAATCCGCGCTCTCATCGGTGTTCTCGCCTCAACTCTCACCGGCACTCTAACAGGTCCGTCGGGCGCACTTTCGTACGCACACTTCCCTATGCCTTTTTGCCGACTCGGCTCCAAAAGTGCTGGCCTGGACAACAAAACGCCGCGCTGAAGCAAATCTCAGCAATGTACGCGCACGGTTCGTCGATGGATTCTGGCGTTTGATCGTCAGCATCCAGCAACTGATCGATTGGCTCTGTTTCATCTACCGGAGCTGAACTAACTTATTTCTCGTGGACCGACGCATTGCAGCGAACTTCCCGATAACAGACCCAAGTTATTGAAATCCGACAGATGAATACAAGGAAAGCCGATATGAACGTTCAGAGCAAAATCCTCTCGACCGCCGCCATTTTCGCCGCAGCTTCTCTGACCGCGATTACCGCGTCGGCCGGAGATGTCACAAAGGTGACTGCCAAGACTCCGGCGGTCGATCAACAGATTACCGTCGATTACTCCGATCTGGACCTGACTTCGCCGAAAGCCCAGGAGGTTCTTCACAGCCGCATCAGCCAGGCAGCCAAGAAAGTATGCGGACCTCAATTTGCGAGACAAGCTGGTGGTGTTTCCCTCGCGGCTCGGAATCGCGCCTGCTACGACGAGGCGTTTTCTGGCGCGATTTCTCAGGTTAACGCTGCGGTTGTAGCTCAGAGTAACTAGACGCCCAAGTTCCCGCACCCCTGGCGGAAACCTCGGGGGACCGGCTCAAAAGGTTGGTCTCCCGAACTTACGTTTTGAGTTCTCGCATCCCGCGCTGCCGTGACTGGGCGCCCCAGCCTCCGAGTGCTAACGACGCATCGCCACTCAGCGCGCACAGGGAAAAACTCTCATCCTCGCGCACACTACAAAGACAGGGGCAATAAAGTTCGGTCAGTCGTTGGCGAGTACGGCCAGCTAAAGTTCAAGTACGGCCAGCTAAAGTTCGAGAGAGTAAAGTGCACTTCGGTACTGGCTCTTAGTCTCTCGATGCACTTCTTTTAATCACGCTTCTTTTGATACGGGTGTTAGAAACGTTCTCAGAGGCGTTCTGAATCGAAAAGCTCAGGCGCTTTCTTGCGGGATTTAGTCAGTAGTGAAAGCGGTCAGTTGCCTAGGGGCGTTTTGTGTCTTTGTACTAACGCCGACTGGCTTACGCTTTATCGACTCAGCCTGCGTGGACTGGGTCCGCGCTACCTGCGTCTGGATTACCTAAGCCCGAGTTACCCAAACTTGGGCTATCTAAGCTTGAGTTGACTGGGCATCGGCTGCCTGAGCCTGAATCGTTTAGGTCTTGGCCACAATAGCCAGAGTCGTTGCCAACCAATCGTCGCCAACCAGAGTGTCCTTTGACTGCCGAAACTACCTTGGATTAGCAGAAGTGCATCACCGCTGTTGCGCAAAGCAGCCAAAAAAGGTCGCCAAGCACATTTCCTGATGGCGCCAGGGCCGCGAAGGCATCGTGACCGGTCGCCGACCCAGCTTCGCAAGAGCGGAGTTGAAACTGCTCGAACTGAAGCTGCGGACTGCGATCGACCACGATGCCTGGTCGCTACTTCTTTTTAGCTTTCTTTTTAGCCGGTGCTTTTTTAGCGGCCGCTTTCTTTGCCGGTGCTTTCTTGGCGGCCGTCTTCTTTTTGGCCGCTGGCTTCTTTTTAGCTACCGCCTTCTTCTTGGCCGCTGGCTTCTTCTTCGCGGCTGGCTTTTTCTTAGCCGCAGGCATCTTTTTGGCAGCTACTTTCTTTTTAGCAGCCGGCTTCTTCTTCGCCGCCTTCTTCGGTGCAGCTTTCTCGACCGTAAGATCATTAGTATCAGCCGCTGGTGCATTCGTCTTTACGGACTTGATGCCCTTCTCCATGCTCACCGCATTGGCATACATCTGGCTTTTGCCAACAACTTGACCATTGGTCGCCTTGATGACAAAAAACGGCTGTCCTTTAGAAGACTTCTTCCGTTCAAAGCGTGCGTCGCTAGCGGCATTCTTCTTTACTGAAGCGATCCCTGCCGTCGCAGCCCTCTTGTTGTCGTAGGACTGGCTCGTAAAAACAACCTGTCCGTTTCCCGATTTTAAGTTGAAAGTGAACTTGCCACTTTTTCCTTTCTTTAGCTCGAACTTCCCTGCCATGATCACACCCCTTGTAATGATCCTGATGCCCAGTGAGTTGACGAAGCACTGTTAACGTGCCTTCGCTGTTCGCAGCATAAGGTTTTCACCGGGTATAGCAAGGGATTTTCCGGATATAAATCCCGGGTTTTGGCTTTAAATTTCCTAGGATTTTTTCCATGAGCGTTCGTATTCACATCCCAGGATGGTTTTACGACATGAAACGAAAGCATATTATCGCCAAATACCCGGTAACCATTCGATTGCGCCGAGCCCATCCGGGCTCAGGTATTGCGGTGGTGCGCACATTCCTGGTGCACGCAAAACTCACAACCCCGGCTTTTGGTCATGCAATTCTCGACGGCTGAAAAATGAGTTGATAGGTCTTCTATCTCCGGGTTCGTATCCATCCGCTTGCGCAGGTTACCTCGTCCTCCATCCCGGTTTGTTGGGTAACTTGTATCCGCAGTCAATTTCCCGGGGCAGTCACACCCGAGCTGATATGGCTCCGTTCCGAAATCCCGGTTCACTGGTTTGGATCTGGTCTTCTAAGTCCTGACGATGACGCGGGGTTTTCCTGTATTAATCAAATTTACCGACAGCGCACGCGGCGAGAAGCAGAACGCTTGTAGAGTAAGTCACGCTGGCCGTTGTACCTGTAGGGAGCGCCCGCTACTGAATCGCATCACATAGGTTCGAATCAACCTGGAAGAGCCGTGCGGGTAATTAGGGCCGGTGCGTCTACATGACTGTTTTATTGAGTGCGGCTCAGTTATATTGAGCGACACTCAAAAAATACTGGCGTGCTTTATCGCGCGGTGTTCATGATCGCCAGGGTTTGCGCATCGGCAAAACCAATAGACACCCGGCGTAATACGCGAAGTTAAGCAATCAGCAAGCAAAAAGAGGATTAGCGAGTGTCTTTAGATTTCGATAGTGCAAGGCTCCCCAATCCGAATCTCACGGAGGCTCACGAAGCCTGGCGAACCCAGCTGCGCCGTTTTATTGATGCTGAAATCGCGCCCTATGCAGAGGCATGGGACGAGAGTGGGCACATTCCTGATGAATTGTGGCCCAAGGCGGCTGCGGTAGGACTGCTCGGTCTTGGGTATCCCGAAGAGTATGGCGGTACTTCTGAGGGGATCGATTCCTGGCACAACTGGATAACCAATGAAGAACTGAATCGCTTTGCGGTAGGCGGAGTACCGGCGTCGTTGATGGTTCATGGCATTGGACTCCCGCCGGTACTGAACTGGGGTAGCGAAGCAATGAAACAGGAAGTCGCCCCACCTGTGCTTGCCGGTACCAGGCACATCTCACTAGGGATCACCGAACCTGGCGGCGGTTCAGACGTGGCGGCTATCAGGACAACAGCAGTGCGCGACGGTGACTACTACGTCGTCAATGGTTCGAAAACCTACATAACGGGTGGAATGAGAGCGAACTGGGTGTCCACGGCGGTTCGTACCGGCGAAGATGGTGCCAAGGGCGTATCCATGCTTCTTATACCGACGGATGCCGAAGGGTTCTCACGCACGGAACTTGATAAGAAGCAGGGCTGGTGGGCTTCGGACACGGCGACTCTGCACTTTGACGATGTGCGCGTTCCGGCGACCAATCTTATTGGACAGGAAAATCAGGGTTTTCTGGTGATCATGACCAACTTTAACAATGAGCGTATGTTCATGGCCGCGGCCATGGAAGCGCTGGGCCGGGTTTGTCTTGAAGAGGCAGCGCTGTGGGCGCGCGAACGCCGGACGTTCGGAAAACGTCTGGCAGATCATCAGGTCATTCGTCATAAAATCGCGCAAATGAAGCAGAGGCTTAACGCGACACAAGCCTACATACGCGCCTGCTACGAAACTATCGAAGCGGGAAACCCGGTTCCTGGTGACATTGCCCTGCTGAAGGTGCAGGCCAGCGAAACCATGGAGTTCTGCGCGAGGGAAGCCATGCAGATCCTTGGAGGAATGGGCTACATCCGGGGCAACAAGGTGGAGCGCATCTATCGGGAAGTACGTGTGAATGCCATCGGCGGCGGATCCGAAGAAATCATGCGCGATCTCGCAGTTCGCCAGTACGGGCTTTGATCATGAGACTATGGCACTGCGTCGGCGCACGTTCTCTTCGTCCTCTTTGGGCACTTGAAGAGTTGGGCATGGAGTATGAGCTCGAGATTCTCCCGTTCCCTCCACGAATCCATCGGCCCGAGTTCATTGAGGAAAATGTGCTGGGCACTGTGCCATTTTTCACGGACCAGATCGACGGTCGACAGGTCACCATGACCGAAAGCTGCGCAATCTCACACTACCTTGCTGGCAAGGCAGACGATCAGGCTCTGCTGCTCCCGGACCATCACCCCGAGTATCCGGAGCTGCTCAACTGGACTTATCACGCTGATGCGACCCTGACATTCCCGCAGACAATTTATCTCAGGTACAGCGCCCTTGAGCCGGACGAGAATAAGAAGCTGGTGGGTAACGACTACGCCAAGTGGTTCATCGCACGGCTTCGGCGTTTGGATGCTCATCTGCTCAATAACGAGTATCTGGTGGCAGATCACTTTACCGTGGCTGATATCTGCGTTGGCTACGCGTTATGGCTGGGGCGCGAACTGGGCCTTCACGAACGTTACAAACCACAGACGCTCGCTTACCTCGAGCGGCTCGCTGGCCGGGACGGGTTTGGTCGTGCTGACGGCAAAGGGCGTGACGCCGTCTGACGCAGGAGTTTAGAAAACCAGCCGCGCAGTAAAATACGCTACTGTTTTCAGACCGTACCGGAGTTTTCAAACAAATCGCGTCTCCACCAGTTTTATTGAGAAGCGAAGCACCACGCGTATCGGTTGTTGGACCGATCAGACGCGAAACAAAAAACCAACGAGAGCAAACGCAATGAATGCAGTTGTTAAAGAACTGGAAGAGTTTCGTACCGAGGTTGCCAGCTGGTTGCAGGCGAACAAACCGGCTGACCCTGGCTTTCTATTACCGCAATCGTTCATGGAAGTCGGCTCGGACGAACAGCTCGATTTTCTGCGCGAGTGGCAGCATAAAGTATGGAACGCCGGCTACCTGGGTATGGCCTGGCCTAGGGAATACGGCGGGCAAGAGGTCGACCCACTCTATCAGTCGATTGCCGATCAGGAAATGCGACGCCAGGCCGTGCCAATTTGCTTCAACGTGATTGGCCTCGGATGGGCTGGTCCGCTGATCAACGATATTGGCACCGAGGAGGAGAAGGCCCGCTACCTGAAAGGGATTCTCAGCGCCGAAGACATCTGGTGTCAGGGCTTCTCAGAACCTGACCATGGCTCGGACCTTGGCAATGCTCGTACCCGAGCCGAGCGTGACGGAGAGCACTACCGGATCAACGGTACCAAGATCTGGACGACGCTAGGTAACTACGCGAAATACATGATTCTGCTGGCACGAACAAACCCGGAGGCGCAGCGGAAGTACGATGGTCTTTCATTTTTTCTTGCACCGATGGATGTGGATGGCGTTGACACCCGTCCCATACGTAAGCTCACTGGCGAGTATGGGTTTACCGAGACCTTCTTTACCGACGCCCGTATCCCCGCCGATTGCCTGATGGGCGAAGAAGGTGAAGGCTGGAAGATTGCGATGAAGACGCTGCAATATGAGCGCGGCGCCGAGGCCGGTGCCGCAGGTGGTCTGGCATTCGTGCGTATTGTGATCGATGACCTGCTGAAGGAACTTTCGACAGTAAAGAGAGCAGGGAAAGCTTTGACTCAGGATCCCTTAATGCGTGATCAGCTGGTCCAGCTAATCATGGAAGAGAAAGCCATCTCCCTTGGAGACAAGCGCGCGGCGATTCCTGCGCTGACTAATGACTTTCCCTTTGCCCTGCCTTTGTCACATAAGCTGAGATGGACGGAATACACCCGCCGCATGCGGCAGTTTGCGATCAACGCTCAGGGGGGCGACGGTGCGCTCTACGTTGGTGACGAGCGCGCACGCGCTGGCGGGTTCTGGCAGCGTGCTTACCTGAACAGTTTTTCGGCGACGATCGGCGGAGGTACGAGTCAGATTCAGGCAAACATAGTGGCCGAACACGTGCTGGGCCTCCCGAAGTAAAGAACGCAAACCAAGAGCCAGACCCGTTAGAAGAAGAAGCTAGAACAAAAGCAGGACCTAGAGATGTCAGTCTTAGGCAATACCGCGATCAACTTTGATGACGAGCAGGCAATGCTGCTCGAGTACGCCACCAACTTTTGCGACGCGATCGGCGTTGGTGAGATACGAGCGCGACTCGAAGAGCCGCAACCCTATCCTGCGGACACCTGGCAGCAAATCGTCGAGCTTGGATGGCCGGGTATTGGTATACCCGAGGAGCTGGGCGGTTCCGGTATCGGAATCAGCGCGGCTGTACCGGTTATCGAAAGCATGGGGAAGGTGCTTCTTGGAACACCGTTGATGTCATCGTTGCTCACAGCCCAACTGGTGTTAAGGGCGGACCGCGAGGCAGGTGAGTCGCTGGTTGCAGCGATTGCCGGGGGTTCAATCGGTACGGTTGCAGCGCTTGAGTCGGAGGACTGGGCCACGTCAGCGATTGCTGCCCGAGTGGATGCCAACGGCCAACTGAGCGGAGCCAAGAGATTTGTGGCCAATGGCCTCGCCGCGCAGTGGATTATCGCTGTGGTAACCGATGAGCACGGAAATCTAGCGCTTGCTGTCATTGACGCGAGCGGCGTGCCGGCGACGAATTATCGAGAGCTGAGCTTAATCGATCTTACTCAGCGCGCGGTGGATATGAGCCTCGATGGACTAACAGCGACTCAGGTGCTTCGAGGACCAGCGGTCGAGGTTGCGCTGCGCGACTATCGGTTGCTGGGTGCGCTGTTCGTTGCCGCAGACGCGACCGGTGCTGCCGCCAGTTGCCTGAGGATCGTCGTCGACTACCTGACCACGCGCAAACAATTCGACAAGCTGATAGGTTCTTATCAGGCGCTAAAGCATCCAAGCGTGGAGATCCTCAACCAGGTTGAGTCCTCGCGTTCATTTATTTATCACGCCGCCACCCTCGTCGATGCGGAAACTCTTGATCGACAAGCCGAAGTTGCGTGCCGCATGGCAAAAGCAAAAGCTACTGATACGCTCGCATTTGCGGGTGATCGGGCGGTGCAGTTCCACGGCGGAATGGGGTTTACCTGGGATTGCGATGCCCAGCTGTATATCCGTCACGCCCAGTGGGCACAGCAACAGTTTGGTGATGCGCAGCACCACCGTCAGGCCCTGGCGCCGCTGCTCCTAGACGACTGATACTCGCTCAACACCCATCGAGCGTCTCGCGTGAAGACGCCTACCTGGTCGTTTGCATTCCAATTGCTGTCCATGTTGCGGCGCAGTGATGTAAGGGCCACCAGGACAGCCGGCAGATCTTCGCGCCAGCCTTGGCCGTAAAATCTATATGGCTAAAAAATCATCTATCCGCCGCGGCAGTTTCGGTCGCGGGCTTTCGGTATCGCTCGCAGGGTTGCGTGCGGGGGGAGCGTTTGCTGTCGGATCGGCCGTCCAGAAAATCACGGGTCGGGATGATGATTCGGAACTGCTCCGTCGCGAGGCAAAGCGGTTTACGGCAGAGCTTGGTCGGCTGAAGGGCTCCTACGTAAAGATTGGGCAAATGCTTGCATTACTTGGTGAGCATTTTCTTCCTCCCGCGCTCACCGAAGCACTGCATCAGCTTGAATCTGAAACCCAACCCCTTCCATGGGACGAGCTGGAGCCCGAGGTGAAAGCTAGTCTAGGCAAACGCTATCGGCAAATAGACGTTGATAAGCAAGCACTGGCCGCAGCGTCGCTCGCACAGGTGCATCGAGCCACCAGGCATGTTGATGGCCGGGAGCTTGTTTTGAAGGTGCAGTATCCGGATCTCGCCGAGGTTATTGACGACGATTTTGACGCGGTGATACGCATGCTGCTTTTGGCGCGTTGGATCAAGGCCGGTCGAGATCTCGACGAGTGGCTGCGTGACATGCGTACGCAATTGCACTACGAGATCGACTACCGGCGCGAGCTTGCCATGACCCGCGAGGCAAGACAGCGACTGCACAGGCGTAAATCCGGCAACAGCTACTATGTTCCGGAAACATTCGATGACCTGTGTACCGACAAGGTTCTTGCGCTCGAGTACGTCCGCGGGTACCGAGTCAATACATCAGAGGTTGCAGCGCTAGACCAGACCCGACGCAATCGACTCGGCGAGGCTATGCTCGAGCTGTTTTTTCTCGAGCTGTACGAGTGGGGGACACTTCAGACCGACCCGAATTTTGGCAACTACCTGATCAATCCCCATGGCAAACAAGATCAGCTCGTACTGTTGGACTTTGGTTCAACGCTGCCTTGTGACGATGAATTTCGTCGCCACTTCGGCAATGCCATCGCGGCCGGGCAAATCGACGACCGACCTCTGTTGATTGAGAGCCTTGTCGGGCTTGGTTGCCTGCGGGCAGAAGCCAGCGAGTTTGCGATGGAGAGCTTTGCCGAGTTCTGTCAGATGCTGCTCGAACCCTTGCGCGCCCCCAAAGATCTCCCTCGGGAGTATCTGAACGGCCGGGGCGAGTACTGTTGGGGCAAGTCTCGTTTAATGCAACGCGTCGGAAAACACGCGGCGAACAGTGCCGCAACACGGCACTTCGCGACACCATCGCGTGACTTCGCGCTCATTGTGCGCAAGCTCACCGGTGTATTCACCTTCATCAGTGTTCTCAACGCGGAGTTCAACGGCTACGACCTAGTACAGCGCTATATCAGCGACTGGGTTGGGCCTGATAGCCGCGCGGCGAATGAGTAGACGCACAGCGTCGAAGGATCATCGGATGGAAGATGCAATAGGATCTCGACGACGTCGGGGCAAGTCAGTACCCACAACGCGGGTAGGGCGCTTTGCGAAAGTCGCAAAGCTCGCTGGCGGCGTTGCTGGTGGAATGCTTGCTGAAGGAGCGCGGCAGTTCAGGGCAGGCAATCGCGTCCGTACACGCGATTTGTTGCTCACCCCAGCGAATGCGCGCCGGGTAACCAAGCAGCTCTCCGAGATGCGTGGTGCCGCCATGAAACTTGGACAAATTCTGTCCATGGACTCCGGAGAAATACTGCCCAAGGAGTTGACAGAGATTCTGGCAAGCCTGCGTTCCGATGGCACAAGCATGCCCGAAGCGCAGTTGGAAAAAGCCCTGGTAGCAGCTTACGGAAAGGCCTGGGAGAAGGAATTCCGAGTCTTCGATAGATACCCGATTGCGGCCGCATCGATTGGGCAGGTGCATCGAGCGGTCGCTCACGACGGTACAGAGCTCGCTCTCAAGATCCAGTACCCGGGTGTCGGAGACAGCATCGACAGCGACGTCGACAACATTGCGTCGGTGCTGCGCATTTCTGGCCTGTTGCCGGCTGAGGTAGATCTGCAGCCTCTGCTAGATGATGCGAAACGCCAGCTCAAAGATGAAGCGAACTACCTCAAAGAGGCCAAATACCTGGCTGCTTTCAACGAGGTACTCGGTGACGATGATCGCTTTGTGCTCCCGGAACTCGTGCCAGAGCTCACCCGTAAGAACATCCTGGCGATGACCTATGTTGCCGGTGGTCCCATCGACGCCGTGGAGCGACGTTCCCAGGCGGAAAAGGATCGGGTGATGACTGCTCTGGTAGAACTCATGCTTACCGAGCTGTTTGAGCTGCGGATGGTTCAGACGGACCCCAACTTTGCCAACTATCAATATCGCTGGTCGACGGGTGAGATCGTTTTACTGGATTTTGGTGCCACACGGGACTTTAAAGTCCGTTTTGTTAATAACTACCGCAAGCTTGCGAATGCAGCGGTTGAACAAGATCGATCAGCCATGGCTGTCGCCGCAGAAAAGGTCGGCTACTCGATCGGTGCCGAAGACTCACGGTACCGCGAGCTGGTGCTGGATCTGTTGATGGTCGCATTGGAGCCACTGGCGCTGGATGAGCCCTACGACTTTGGTGCGTCCACCATGCCTGCCCGTCTGTCAAAAATGGGGCAATCAGCAACTGAGTTTGCGGACTTCTGGAAGGCACCGCCTACTGATGTCGTTTACTTTCATCGCAAGATCGCCGGCATGTTCATGCTGGCTTCTCGTATGGGTGCTCGGGTTAACGCGCATGAGCTGATGCAGCATTGGGCCTAGCAGGCAGTCGGTAGCGCCATTGGAAAACTGCCATTGGAAAGCATCTGTGGCGCGATGAAAGTACGCTGCCAAGGTCTGATGACTACCGTGATCGCCTGAACGATCGAAGAGACGTCTCTACCGGACGCTTTCGATTTCGTTCTCCTAAGGTCAAGCGTCTTTATTAACCTATACACCCCCTTCCGAAATTCCAAAGCCGGGTTATCATGCGCCCCCGATTCGGAATCCGTTGGAGTTGTTTGTGCCTGTGATCCTCTCTTTCTTGAGTCCAAATCCAGCCCGCTGGCAGCCGTGTAAGCAACTGTGGAAGCAGATGCAGAAGGATTCGCGCAACGGCTCTATTCGGCGGTCCGGCAAAAAACAAACACAGTTCCATTCCCGCTTGCTTGCATCACTCATGGCCGCAGTACTGGTGCTGCTGACAGCTTGCAGTGACTCGGACTCGGTCGACACGGTCGCTGTACCACCTCCGCCACCACCACCGGCACCGATGCCCATTCTTTCAGCCGATATTAGAAGAACCGAATTCGGCATACCCCACATCCAGGCCAATGACTGGGAAAGCCTGGGCTATGGATTCGGGTATGCCTATGCCCAAGACAACTACTGCATCGCCATGCGCGAGATCGTGTTCGCGCTTGGACGTTCCGCGGAGCTGTTGGGCGAAGAAGACGGAAATGTCGGTTCTGACTTCTTATTTCAGTTTCTGAACGGCGATAAAGAGGCGTTTGAACAGGAATTTGTTACAGCCCTTCCCCAGTTCGCTCGCGATCTGGCGGCCGGATTCACCGAAGGCATGAACCGCTATCTGCGCGATACAGGCGTCGAGAACCTTCCTGGTGGCGAGCTCGGGTGTCGAGACGCCGACTGGGTATTTGAGTTTGACATGGTGGATTACATTCTATTCCTTCGCCGCGAGGCCTTGCGCGGAAGTGCTGATCAGGGGATCTTCCGCCAGGCCCTGCTGGCTGTGACAGGTCCTGATGCCCTCGCCGGAAGCCCGCAGCCTTTGCGCGCAGACTTCGGTATCGCTCGAGAGCAGATCGAGGCCGCGGCCAAGTCTCTGAGACCCGACGATCAGGGTAGTAATGCGCTGGTTCTTGGCTCGGATGCAACGCAGACCTCAACAGGCATCCTTCTTGGCAACCCCCACCAGCCATGGTTTGGTTCCGGCGCGTGGTACCAGGCGCACCTGACCATTCCCGGTGAACTCGATGTGGCCGGGGCGGCGCTGCACGGCTACCCCTTCATCGGCATTGGCTTCAACGAGAACATTGCCTGGACTCACACGGTGTCCTTTGCCAATCGGTTTACCCTGTTTGAGCTGCCCCTGAATCCGGAGAATCCTCTTCAGTACGACTTTAATGGCGAGTGGGTTGATTTCGAGCAGGACGAAGTGACGATTCAGGTTCGGCTCGCCGACGGAACCCTAGAGCCGCGCAGCTTTACTTTCTATGTGTCTCAATATGGACCCGTATTGAACCTCGAAGGGTTATCACCGCTGCTCGGTGGCTGGCCGATGTTCAACGGATCCGTTCTTGTGTTCCGCGACGCCAACCTCGCTACGGGGGTCCGCGGTATCACACAGTGGATTCAGAAGAGCCAGGCCACCACTACTCAGGAGTATGTTGATGCGCTGGCAGGTATTGGCAATCCGGTGTTCCATGAATTTGCGGTAGATCGAAACGGCGATGGATTCTACGGCGAGATAAGTGCCATTCCGCTGGTCACACAAGAGCAGCTTGACACCTGCGTTCGCGGCGTTGTCGGCCCGCTACTCAGTGCCGCAACGGGCGGGGTTATCGTGTCGTTGGATGGTTCGGACCCCGCCTGCGACTGGGGTAACGACCCGGAATCACCGGAAGGTTCGAACGTGTACCCCGCGTCACGGCTACCCCAGTTCTTCACCCGCGATTACGTCAGCAACAGCAATAACAGCTACTGGCTGTCGGATGCCGACAACCCCCTGGAAGGGTTCCCCAGCATCATGGGCCCGGTTGGCGGCGAGGGTCAGCAGCAGTTCCTGCGTACCCGGATCGGACACTTGATGGTTCGCGAGAGACGAGCAGCAACCGATGGCCTGGATGACGCTCCGCTCTTTAACCTGGAGAACGTCAAGGCCTACATGTATGAAAACCGGGTACACGGAGCTGAGGTGGTCCTCGACGATGTGTTGACGGTGTGTTCAAACGATACGCCCGCTGCTGCAGGTGTGCAGGACGTTTGCGCCGTTCTCGAAAGCTGGGATCGGCGGGTGAATGTCGACAGCGTAGGCGCGCAGATCTTCACCGAGTTCTGGGGAGCCATAGGAGCGGAACTGGGCGATGATTTTCAGGGCGTGGTCGTCAGTGATGAGTTCTGGCTGGTCGACTATGACCCCACGGATCCAATCAATACTCCCAGTGGGATCGATCTAAGTATCGAGGCAAACCATACCCGTGTGATTGCCGCGCTGGACACAGCGCGTAGCCGCCTCGAAGCCAACGGCGTACCTATCGATGCAAATTGGGGCGATATTCAGTATCTGGAGCGGGGAGCTGATCGGGTCGCGATCCACGGCGGGGACGGCGTCATGGGTGTCTACGGTGCGATCGCAGCGAGCCTGCGTGAAGGTGGATACGTCAACCCGCGCGGCGGTAACTCCTATATTCAGGCGGTGACCTGGGACGAATCGGTCTGTCCAATCGCCGACGTGGTGCTGGTACCGTCGCAGTCTACAGATCCCGAGTCGCCTCACTTTGCCGATCAGACCCGGCTCTATTCGGCCAAGGAGTGGCTTCGTTTTCCGTTCTGCGAAGCTGACATTCAGGCTGCACAGATTGGCGAGACTCTTACGCTGGAAGCGTTTGAGTAGTCGCCCTGCCCAGCCAGCAGGTTCAGTAGGCTTAGTAGATTCAGCAGACTTAAGCCCAGCGACCGTTCTTCATGGGGTGAAGCCGGTCGCGCCTTGACCTAGGTGTTGGTCGGGCCGTCCGGGGAGTCAGTCCGGCTTGAGGATCTTCTTTCGCTCGCTCGCGCAACGGCGAGAGCAGTAGACGATCTCGTCCCAGTTATTCTTCCAGCGCGCGCGCCAGTGGAACGGTCTGTTGCAAACCGGACAGATCTTTTCGGCTTTCGGGTTCCGAGGACTGGGTTTCTTGGCGCTGCGCTTACCCATCGCTCGCTCTATCCCACCCAGGCTGCCACAATCAGTGCCCGCTCGGTGAGATGGGCCAGTCGGCGGCATCGGTGACGAAGTCGGGTTGCTGCGGCTGAAAACCGTCCCACTTCGATGTGAACAGGCCATCCGGGTCGTACGTCGCGGTCTGTTTCTCAATGTTGAACGCGCGCCCACCTCGGGGATCGACACCCACACCGGCGATGTACTGCCAGTTGCCGTAGTTACTGGCCACGTCGTAGTCGATCAGGTGTTTCTCGAAATGCGCAGCGCCATAGCGCCAGTCGATACCCAGGTTGTGAATCAGGCAACTCGCGGCAATCTGGCGTCCGCGGTTGCTCATCCAGCCGGTCGCCGTGAGCTGGCGCATGAGTGCATTTACGAGGGGAAAGTTCGTATCACCGGCACACCAGCGGGCGAAGTTACGCGGTTCGAAGGTGCAGCGCATGACAGCACCGCCGCGACCGCCCGCGCGAAACAGTGCGTCGCCATCCTGAAGCGCACGCCAGAAGAAAAACTCGCGCCACAGCAACTCGAATACCAGCCAATAGGTCGACTCGTTGGCGCCGTGTTGCTGTTCGTGAACGTCGACAGCTCGAGCGACGCTGCGTACAGACAACGCACCACAGGCAAGCCACGGAGACAGTGTGGAACTGCCGTCTAATGGGTCCAGCGAGTTACGCGTATGTTTGTATTCGCGAATTCCGCCATCGGGCTGCAGATACTGACGTAGGCGTCGGGCGCCCGCTTCGCTACCGCCTCGAATGGGCAAAGCCATATGGGGATTGCCGGCCGCCGGTGGTATGCGGTGATAGTTCGCTCCCACGGGCGGAGGCAGGCGTAACGGTGCCTGAATCGGTGTATCGATGGTCAGCTGTTTTTCGACCTTCTTCCGAAACGGTGTGAAGGTCCCCGGTAACTTCTCGGCAAGTGCGGCGACAGCTGATCGTGAGTACAGAGTGTTACCGCGGTGTACGCTTACCGGCACGCTCAGTCGACTGCGAAGGGTCTTAACCGCGTTCGCCTCGTAACTACCGGCCGCTAAACTGGTGTGCACGGCGTGGATCTTGTAGTCGCGTACAAGGTCGGGAATCACAAGTTCGGCAGAACCTCGCAGTACCAGCAGTTTTTGGCCAAGCTTGAGCAGCTCGTCGTTGAGCTGGATGAGCGACTCAGTCAAAAACCGCTCTCGCTGCGAACCCATGCCCTGATTGTTACACCAGGGTCTCTGTCGAGGCCAAAGGTAAACGAGCAGCAACTCATCGCACTGAGCTGCTTCTATCAGTCCGGGTTGGTCATCCAGGCGCAGGTCGTCGCGGAACCAATACAAAAATCGCATTAGAATCTATGGGCCTCGTCGCACTTGGTTTTTAAAACAGCCAGGGTTTAGTAGCACATCAATGCGCCTTTAAGGCGCGTTTTGTCACGGTTTTGTGCAGTGTGGCTCGCACCATCAAATTCAAGATGCGAGCGCTGGTGCAATAGCTTGTGCAAAAAATTGCTCCGGTAATGAGCTCGTTCACTCGACGACGATACTTGTGCTGTGCCAATCACGGCCGTCGCCGTGCGTCGGCAGGAACGACCAAAAAGAAGGGCCGTGCCAGCACTGTCCATTCGTGTTAGCGTTCGCGACCGCTTTAAACCAAGCCTCACTTCAATAATCCGCCGAAGAAATTATCAGGAGACTTCATGACGGGCACTGACGCCTTATTCACTCCATTCAAGCTAGGTACGCTGGAGCTCGCGAACCGTATTGTAATGGCGCCTATGACCAGGAGCATGTCACCTGGAAACATCCCGAATGATGACGTAGTCGAGTATTACCGCCGCCGGGCCGAAGGTGGTACCGGGCTGATCTTTACGGAAGGTACCTGCGTTAACCATATTGCGGCGAGTGGGTATCCGGATGTGCCTTACTTTTGGGGCGAGGAGCGGCTCGAGGGCTGGCGAAAAGTCGCAGCGGCGGTACACGAGGCCGGCGGCAAGATCGCCCCGCAGCTTTGGCACTGCGGCGGCATGCGTCGTGCCGGGACACCACCCGAGGGTGATGTGAACGGCTATACACCGTCCGGTATGAACGTACCTGGCAAAGTCAGCCGGCATGAGATGAGCGCTGCCGATATCGATGATGTGATACGTGCGTTCGCCGAAGGTGCCCGGGATGCACAGGCCTGTGGTTTTGACGCCGTCGAAATCCACGGGGCTCACGGCTACCTACTGGATCAGTTTTTTTGGGAAGGTACCAACCAGCGTACAGACGCCTACGGCGGTAGCCTCGCCAAGCGGGCGCGGTTTGTGACAGAAATCATTGAAGCCTGCCGGGGAGAGGTCGGGGGTGACTTTCCGATCAGTCTGCGCTGGTCCCAGTGGAAGCAGCAGGATTACGACGCTCGGTTAGTCGATACACCGCAGGAGCTCGAGCAATTCCTGGCGCCATTAAGTGACGCAGGCGTCGATGTGTTTCACTGTTCTCAAAGAAGATTCTGGGAGCCCGAATTCGAAGGCTCTGATCTAAATCTGGCTGGCTGGGTGAAAAAGCTAACCGGTAAACCGTCCATCACCGTGGGCAGTGTGGGGTTGAATGCCGACTTTATTCCGGAGCCTGGCGAGACCACCTTTAAGGAAGCCGAGCCTGCATCCCTCGACGATTTGATGCGTCGCCTGGGCGACGATGAGTTTGATCTGGTGGCGGTCGGTCGAGCGCTCATTGCCAACCCGGACTGGCCGCAGAAAATCTCCGGCAGCAATGCTGACGCGCCCGTGCCGTTCCGCAAGGATATGCTGGCCAGCCTCAACTGAAGCAGACTCCAGGGTTAATCCAGGTCATCGCCTCGTACGCCACCATGCGGGGCGTCTACCGTCCAAGTGACGAGGCTCGGATAGAAGCTTGGGTAGAGAAAGCAGAGTGGATAAAGCTGAGTGGATAAAGTTGAGTGGAGGAGAGTGAGCAGAGAAGTCCAAGTAAAAAAAGCTGAGTAGGAAAGGCTTAGAGAGGTCCGCAGCAGTCTGAGTGCTATGCCCGCTCCGAGTGGCCTAGCCCTGGGATTGGGGGATCAGCTGCTGTTCCAGACTGCTCAATCGTTCTCTCAACTCGACGTTCTGCAATCGAAGGTCGATGACTTTCTTGCGGCGCAGCTCGAGGGCGGCCGAGCCGATGCGCTGGGCTAGCCCCTGATCCTCACTCCGAACCTCACCAGTACTCACGTCAGTACCCGTGCCATGATTTACATCGAGCGACCCAGGCGCCTCAACTTTCGCATCCAGATTAGACTCCTTGGTGCCGGCGATCTCAGAGAGCATCGCCGTAAACGCCGCGGAACCTGTCACAAAGTCCCAGGGGGCTGATGAAGATTTTGTAGCGTCGGGCCTGTCTGTTGGTAGCACACCGCTGCCCCAGGCTATAAAGCTCCCCGTGATTCCGGACAACAGCACTGCCATCACAAGGCCAAGATTCACGCGGGTCGACTCGTGTTTTTTGCTCGCTTTTTTTACGGCCGGGCGGTCGCTATTGTTGAGGGGCGTGGCGTTCTCTGTCGTGTGAATAGCGCTACCACGCACAGCTACCCCATTACCTCTTATCGGGATGGCACTCCGTATCGGGTCAGTCTCTTCTTTAACAGCCTCGATTTGAAAGGGCTCGATTTGAAAAGGCTCGATCTGGAAAGAGTCGTAGACGTCGTCAGCGGATTGCAGGTTAGCCGCTTGTGCTACATGTAGTCTCGCAATGGCGGAATCTTCGTGATCTTGCCTTACCAGCGAACGGTCTAGCCATAATGAACTCATAGCGAGCTACAGGTGCGGCCGCGACCCAGCGCTTTAGCGTGATACAGATGTGTGTCTGCTCTTCGCAGCAGGCTGTCCTGATCGTCACCCTCCTTGAAGGCCGCGATCCCGATACTTACATCCGGGCGTTTCGAAGCGGTTTTATCGCTAAGTCCGAGTTCGCTGTCACTGAGCTTAGCCAGACTGCTCCGAATCAGTCGAGCCACACTCTCAGCTCCCTTTACATCCGTGTGCGGTAATAGGATGGCAAACTCGTCGCCCCCAAACCGAAAAAGCAAATCCGAACCGCGTGTACCTCGTCGGAATACACCCGCCATTCCACGCAGAATCTTGTCGCCTACCAGATGACCCAAGTTGTCGTTGAGCGACTTGAAATGATCGATATCGATCATCATTGCAACCAGCGGAGACTTATGTCGCCGGGCTCGGCGCAGTTCGGTTTCCATCCAGGTATCGAGTGCACCGCGGTTAAACAGGCCCGTCAAAGGATCGTGCGTAGCCAGAGCTCGCAATTGACCGATTTCGCGCGCGGTTTTCAGGCAGCGAGAGAACAAGCCAAGTGACTGTTCCAGGTTCGCCAATTCTTCTTCGCTAAATCGCTTACGGCGACTGAAGCGGACTTCACCCAGCGGCTCGCCGTTGAGGGTGAGTTCATACTGAGCGCTGTGATGGCGCTTTTCACCAAAATTGGCGATCTCGGCGGGCTCTTCAGACAGGTAGTTAAGCCCGTCCGCCAGACCTATTTCGCTAACCCACGCGAAGTAGCGGGTAAGAAGCTCATGAACAGACGACGACCCGACCAGTCGTTGCGCCAGATGAAGCTGTTGTTCCGTGTTAATGGTGATAGGTGCTGCATCGGCAGCCGTGCCAGCCGACGCGGCTGTCGAAGACGGCTTGTTCCCAGCTTTGGAATTCAGTGCATCAAGGCGAGTATCGATCGGAATGACTTTTTTCATGTCGTAAGCTCTCAAATCCTAATCAGCCGGCGTCAAAATGCCGTGCGGTTTACGAGTCTCAAGCACTGTTAGCAAGATAGATGCCAAAACTATTTCATGAATTTTTCGGAATTTAGCGGTATTTTCAGCGCAAATAGCGGCTCATAATACGTAGCGCCAAAAAGCTGACGGCTGGCACAGGCCAGAGTGGCAAGATCACGCCGGACGAGTGGCGGTGTTCAGCCGTTATCCGCCCCGGGCTTACACACTGTTTCAACCTTTCTGTTCGGTGTGTGGGCCAATGCAATCCTTTTTCACCGCGCAGAAAGCGTGATGATCATAAAGTATTGTTTTTATGAGCTTTTTCTTTCAAGAAGAAGCGGTTCCAGCCCCCAGGCTCGCTCTGCCCAGGCTCGCCAGAACTCGGTTGCGAACAGTAGCCGATCCCAATAGGCTGATTTGAATGGGTTTTTTCAATGAGGGGAAGATGTTAGCGAGCCTGAGCAAAACGACCGTAGTCACTAAGCGTAGCTGTTATATGCCCTCGGTGTGCGAATGAGCGAGAGTCGATACCTCGAAGAAGTGCTGAAAATGGCTGATGCTTACGATAAGTATGCTCGCCGTACTTTATTCAAAATCTTGATGTGGGCTGTGGCGGCGTTTGTCGGAGTGGTCGCATTGCCCACGAGATTGGGCTTGCTGGGAAGTAACGAGTACTTCCTAATGTCCGGGCTTATCGCAGGCGTGTTAATCATGCGCCTTTCCTCTACGTATCGTTTCAAATACATAGTGCCTCACTTGAATTTGCAATCTATCAGGAGTCACCTTGATCAGTCGGGCACATAACAAGCACGGGCAGTGCGCTCCCTGCGGTCGCCGGACGTGCAAATCGCTGCGCGGTCTGCACGCCCGCTGCCGTGGGCGTTAGGTTTCGCCTTGAGCCACACATGACTACGCGCGAAGAGAAAGCGAGACGGATGGAACTCCGTCGGGACAACGGCACTCGATCTGTTCCGAAAAGGGTGCTCCGTGCGAAAGGACCACCGTATGCGGCGCATTTCGCTTGTATGGCCTGCCGGAAGTCTTTCAAGCGAAGTCTGACCCAAGAGGACTACCCAGATGGCTGGCCTCAGCATTTGATCTGCCCCGAGTGTGGTGGTCCCTCATTGAACTTCGGTCGCAAATTCAAGCCTCCGAAGCGTACAGACAAAAAGCAATGGGAAAAGGTCCGTGTTCTCGCCGAGAATGGCTTCTGGTTTCGGTCAGTCGGAGACGCCGACTACCCAGAGACGCTCAGTGATGTACCAGAATTTCTCGAGAAGTATGCACATGCGATTCGGCCGGTTGACCCCGAACTATGGGAGAAAGTCATTGAGTACTGCGCACGCAAAACCTAGCAAGACGTTGCAGCTGACACTTGACCCTGTCGCGAGCTTAGCTATCGCCAAGCCCGCGACAGCCTCAAGCGCAGCTGAACTTGCGCGTGAGGTGTGCGATTGAGGCGTCAGACCAGGTCGGCTCTTATCTGGTTACGCTCAAGAGCGGCGGTAGCCGTTTGCTGCCTTGGTCTTCTGGCTCTGGGTGCTTATGTCTACGAAGCAGACCTGCTACTCGGCGACCCGGTTTCATTCGCAGCTAAAAGAGGTGATTGCTCCTCAAAGGGGTGCAGATTCACGTTGGAGCTTAGGAACGCTAGCGGCTATACAAGAGCCGCAGAAGTTAAGATCAATATGTTCACGTTCACTGGTGGTCCTAAATACGGGGAATACTCTCTAGTTGAGAGCGCAATACTTGAGTATTCCCTTGACCCCGATTCCCATCACGTTGTAACTGAGTACTTTGCCACTAGCTATCGCGTCGTACACTTCGTAATAAGCGTTCGCAGTGAGCCCACCTGACCAGGCCGGGCACGCACTTCGCGCGCCGGACGTCCAAACCGCTGCGCGGCTCGGCCGCTGAACTTGCACCACTTTGGTGGACGGTTTTTTACCGTCACTGGAGTAGTGCAGCATGGGACAAACGAAGAAAAGAAAGTACGACCGTTATACGTTGGCCTACAAACGCCAAGCCGTTAAGTTGGCCGATCACCCTGACGTTAGGTCTAAGGATGTGGCCGCGTCTTTAGGCATCCACCCTGTGATGCTCTATCGTTGGCAAATGGAAAATCGCCGCGGTGAGCTGGTGGAGAACAAGCACATGAAACCGAGTCCTTCTTCTCCGAAACGAAGGCCCAAACGAGCTGACCCTCTACAAGAAAAAGATGACGAGCTCGCTAAGGCGCAAAAGCGTATTCAGGAGCTCGAGAAGTCGTTGGCCATGCGCACGGAGGAACTCGATCTCCTAAAAAAGGCCAAACGGTTCTTCCAGGAGAAACGTCAGACGCGTACGCGCTGATTGCGCGCTATACCGGCCCGTTATCCGTCAAACGTCTGTGCGTACTGTATGGCGTATCACGCAGTGGTTACTACGCTTGGAAGAGCCGTCCTGAGAGTTCGCACCGCCGACAGGACAGAGCCTTAAAGTCAGCAATTACTGAATTGCATCAGGGGTACTGCCGCGCCTACGGTGCACCGCGTGTCCATCGGGCTTTACGCGATCGAGGCTTTGTATGTAGCCGCCGGCGTGTGAACCGACTCATGCGCGAGCTAGGCATTAAGGCCAGTACTACGGGCCTTTATCAGTGGCGACCTGGTCAGCATGCCTTCTACGCTGCGACGGGTAACCGCCTACGCGATCAAGCCACGGCTACGGGGCCTGGGCAACAATGGGCGGGTGATTTTACCTACCTCAGAACACGCCGAGGGTGGCTTTACTTTGCGGTGGTGCTGGATTTGTATAGCCGGCGAGTTGTCGGGTGGTCATTGAACAAACAGCGCAATGCAGAATTGACGATGAGCGCGTTACGTATGGCACTCAATCGATCGACGATAGAGCGCGGTTGTTTGTTCCACTCCGACCAAGGTATCGAGTATGCGGCCCACAGCTTCCGGGATTTAGTGCGTGATGCGGGACTTCAGCAAAGCATGAGTCGACGAGGAACGCCACTGGACAATGCGCATGTAGAATCGTTTTTCCACACGTTCAAAAACGAGCTGGTGAGTCGCCGGACTTTTGAGTCGGATGTTGAGGCCGCCGTTGAGATCATCGACTACGTGGACTTCTATAACCGGGAGCGATTACATTCCAATCTGGGTTACCAATCACCGGAAGTCTATGAGCAACAATGTGCTTAGAGGTGTCCACAAAAGTGGTGCAAGTTCACGCCGGTGCCGGCAGCGTTACGTGGCCTAGAACGTGCTTCGTGCCAAGGAGGGGGTTTTGAAGTTTATGGCCGCTGCAACCGGGCTAGTCGGCGTCTTCTTTCTGTGTATGGCTGTTTTCTATTTATTCAAATACACAAGCGAATCAAGTAGCCCTGGCAGGCATGAGTATACTCAGGGCGTTGGTCTGGGCCTTCTAATGGCACTACCTTTTTGGGTTTTACTTTCTTGTTTTATCTACCCAATTCGACACAAATTCTCACGCCGCCTCTATTGGGCTCTCAACTCACCGGCAATTGTCCTTTTAGCCATTTACGTAGGCGCAAATATATATGTTGTCGTTCAAGCACTGGGCTAACCGGCCATGTAACAATTGTGGGCAGTTCGCTCCCTTCGGTCGCCGGACGTCCAAACCACTGCGCGGTCTGGCCGCCCACGGTACAAGCGTTACGTTGAAAAATAGAAAATGAAACGAGCTTCCAGATTTATGCCTGAATATGAGGCCCCCAAAGGGAGCCGAGCAGCACTCTTACTGTTTTTGTGCGTCATGGTGTCTGCCCTCTTTGTTGTCTCGATCTATGAACCGATGGTCGTTGTCTGCGTTCTCTGCTTTATCGGTTTTGTCGTATTTTGGGCCATCTATGAGCAGCCGAAGCTCGATACTTACTTTTTCCAATTGAAGAGAGCGAGAGCTGACCTTTCTCTGTGCCAATTTGCTCGAGAATTCGACTGTCGGAACACTGACACCTGGATAATCCGGGCCACTTACCAAGAAGTTCAGTCCATTTTGCCTACGAAGCACTTGGTACCCATAAAGGCATCAGACAACTTTATCGAAACCCTGAAGCTGGACGAAGATGACCTAGACGGATACCTAGCGGAGGTTATCTCTCAACGAACAGGTCGCACTCTAGATGACTACGAGTCCAACCCGTACTACGGCGAGGCCACTACGGTCCGAGACTTGGTCAACTTTTTCAATTGTCAGGATCGTGCGTCTACAACGTAACAAGGCCAGCCACTTAAGCGCGCTCCGCGCGCCGGACGTCAAACCTGCGGTTTGCCGCCCATGCTGGCTGCGTTAAGTGTATGAGGCAGCTGCTCACCATCTTGTGCATTTGTTTCGCGCCCATGACGTGTGTTGCGTGTATAACCAGCCCGTTCGATCGGGTCATGAAGTACTCTGACGAGTTCTACGAGCAAGCTGACGTTGTGTTCTTCGGTAAGCTAAATGCAGTGGAACTCGACACTGAAGCAGGAGAGCAATTCGCATCATTTACAGTTATTGAATCGTACAAGGGCAGCGCGATTGGTGAGCTGCTGGTGGTCAATAAGCTCAATAGCAGTTGTTCTAGGCAGTTTCAAAATCCAGATACAGCGTTTTATGTATACGCCAAGAGCTCCGAGCATAAGTCGGTCGTGCTTATCTCCGGTTTTGCAACATTTGTTCCTCTCGGTAACGCTTTGGAGAAAGAGTGGTCGCCGATCTGACAAACTTGGCAGGCAAAGGCAGCATCGGCCACGCTAGTAGCGCGTGGGCCGGATTCGCTAACGCTCGCCTCTGCTTTGGGTGTTAAGTCTCACTCGAGGGCCCATTGACCTACCCGGACTATCCTGAAGAATGGGAATTCATGAGCTTCTTCGAAGTAGAGCCTAGGCATATCGACCCCATTGAAGAGGTGCCGTGGTTTTACAATGGCCCTACCTACGAAACGCAGCGCGGCTGCTTCGCCATAAAGTTTGTTCTCGACCCGGCATCGTGTCAGTTTGAACTGGAGATCCACTGCAATGACAATCCGTTTGTTTTTTTATGTGGTGAACGTATCAAGAGCATGAAAATCGACACGCTTCAGAGCACCGAGAGAATGATCGTCACCTTTGAAGAACGTGGAGGGCCTCTATTGCTTGACCTCGTCCTGCAATTGAAACCAACTGTGAGAATAGCCTGGGGTACGGAGCGGTCGTGAAACTTAACAAGGCCGGACGCTCAACCCGCTGAGCGGCTTGGCCGCCGGTGCCGGCAGCGTTATGTAGACCTCAGGCTTCCACTAAACCCAAATGCTTAACAAATGGATTGAAGTCCTTATCTGAGAAGAGAAGAGGGATTTTGTGTTCAATGCAAAAAGTCGCAATGATCACATCGGCCGTTTTGCGCACCGTAATTCCCTTCTTCCGCAGAGCTCTGAAATTGTCGGCGCTTTTTATTGCCATCTCGACTCCGAGCATTTCGAAAGTGGCAATTTCATCGAAGAGCGTGCGAGCAGTTTTGTAGTCTTTGCCATGTCTAAATCCCTGCAGAACTTCGGTCAGGATCAGATCGCCAATGGCTACTGGCTTCACTCCAAGTATTTCTTCGAGCTTGTCTGTTTGTGGAGTGTCCATCCCAGAGACATAGTCAATCCAAACGCTGGAATCAACCAGAATCATGAATTGGTTCGCATATCATCCAAATCTCCGGTCCATTGCAGTTTGCCCTTGTACTTTCGTATGTTTTCTTGCCTACTCAGTCGAATCAGCGTTTTCAGGCCAAGCTCTACGGCGTCCTTCTTGGTCCTAAGGCCAGTGGCTTTCAGTACTTCGCTCATTAGCTTGTCGTCAATTTCTATGTTCGTTCGCATAGTTAAGTGCCTATTCAATATGTGTATAAAATCTGGTTACAGTACACACAGCAACTCAAGGCTGCAAGGGCGTTTCGCGTCGGGACCCGCTAACGCGGGCCCCAGCATGAAGCATTTAGGCTGTAGAAAAACTAATGGGGCTGATTCTGTGGATCAAAATTCATGCATGACAGTGCCCTCATTTGAAAAATGACGCAGTAATAACGGAAGCATCGTGCTCCCATGCTCTATTTTTGAGGAGAAATCGTGTATGGCCTCTGATGCTCGAGTTTTTCTACGTCCTCGTTAGGTGTGCGAATCAGCAATGGTCATCAGTCAAGAGAGCCACAACCAATGAATGGCCCTAGCGGATCCCAACAGTCAGCTGATACTAAATCAATAAAGAAGCTTCGCACACTTTCTGGCGCGGGGCTGCTCGAGTGCAAAAAAGCCTTACGGCAGCACGGAGGAAACATTGCCCTTGCTCTGGATAAGCTTCGGAAAAATGGCGGTGGCCCATCCAGACCGGAGCCAGAACCTGAAATAGTCAGATGAAACGAGCTAAGTGACCTAACAGGTTGCTGTTCTCGCAGGCTGTGCCTGCTTGGACGACAAAAAGCTGCGCTCTTAGTCGCCCCAAAGCAAGGCGTCATATGGCTGCCACGTTGACATATCTAAATTAACATAAACCATTAAAGATATGTGGTCGATCTTCGAGCATAAGCGTCTCGACAGGCAACTCGCTAAGGTTCCGCTGCAGGTGCAGAAGCGATACGAAAAGTGGAAGGACATCGTTGAGCTCTCGGGTCCAGTTGGATTGAAGAGCATCCGAGGTTTTCGCGACGAAGCCTTAAGAGGAGAGTGGAGAGGCTACAGGTCGTCTCGTTTGAATCAGCAGTATCGAGTCATTTTTCGCGTCGACGGAGATCGACTAGAAGTTATCGTTGTTGAGGTAATACCTCACGACAATCGAAGGAGGTCCTAATGAGCAATATTCGACGGGCTAAGCGACGCGTCTCAGTATCTCCCGGCGAGTCTGTTCGCATTATTCGCGAGTTACAGGAGCTTAGCCAGAATCAACTTGCTGAACTTGCCGGGATGCCGCAATCCACCATATCAGCAATCGAACGTGGTCGTGTGAATCTTGGTGTTGAGCGAGCTAAAGCGCTGGCGCGAGTTCTCAAGTGTCATCCTGCGGTGCTCGTCTTCCCAGGGTGGGATACGAACTAATCCTAAGATCGATTTTGCTGAGAGTGGGTTGATTGTCAGACGGAGCCACTGAGATTGGCTAGAAGAGCTTCAACACCGGGTTGTTAGCTACACTCGCTCCGCGGTAGATATTTCTAGAGGCTCGGTAGGCGAAATATCTCATCAACGAGAATTGTAAATTGAATATCGCAATACTGACCTTTGAAGGATTTAACGAACTGGATTCGTTTATCGCGGCGGGCATTCTAAATCGGATGAAAGGCTGTGGATGGAATATTCAGATTGCGTGCCCAACAGACTATGTAACTTCGATGAATGGAGTGAAGGTCGAAGCTCAACAGCCACTAGAGTTTGCGAACAACGCCGATGTTGTTCTTGTCGGCAGCGGCATCTACACCAGGGAAATTGCCAAAGACAGAAAAATACTCGCGCGTTTGAGGCTGAAACCCGAAAAGCAATTGGTGTGTGCGCAATGCTCAGGGGCATTAATACTTTCGGTTATTGGGGTTTTAAATGGATTGCCGGCCTGCACGGACGCGACCACTAAGCCCTGGGTTGTTGAGTCTGGTATACGGGTTTTAGATCAACCTTTTTTTGCGGAGGCAAATATAGCGACTGCTGGTGGTTGTATGTCTTCTCAGTACTTGGCGACGTGGATCATTGCAAAGCTTGCCGGGCTTGAGGCCGCAGAATCAGCTTTACATTATGTTGCCCCAGTAGGAGAAAAGGAATCGACCGTAGCGCACAACATCTCAATCGTAACTCCTTATTTACGGACTGATAGTGCTGCCTAACAAGTGACAATCAGCCGTCGTAGAACGACAGAGCCAGGCAGTGGTAGTTTCGAATTCAGGTGTTCGTATGATCCGTGACGCAACAGAGAGTGATGCCGGTGCTATCACGCGGATTTACAACCATTACATTCAGAATACGTTCATCACCTTCGAAGAAGAGGTGCTCACTGACCGCGATCTCATCGATCGAATCAGGGGCGTTCAGGCGTCGGGATTCTCCTGGTTGGTGGCGGTTGAGAACGGCCGGGTGGTGGGGTACGCCTATTCCTGCCGCTGGAAAGAGCGTGCTGCCTACAAACACACGGCCGAAGTCTCGGTGTACTTGGCGCACGACGTCACTTCAAAAGGCTGGGGCACACAGCTTTACGAAGCGTTGTTCGCTACGCTTCGCAAAAACTCCGTGCATGTTGCGATTGGCGGAATCGCTTTGCCAAACCCCGCCAGCGTCGCGATACACGAGAAATTCGGCATGCAAAAAGTCGCTCACTTCAAGCAGGTAGGGCGCAAGTTTGAGCGATGGCAAGATGTAGGGTATTGGCAGGTACAGTTTGATAGCGATGACACCTGTTGATCGAGGTATCAGACTGCGAGGCGTTCAACGCCCGAATTTGCTTCCGAAGTTTGACGACTGGTTTTTGCTCATCACTGGACCGTGTTCGGTGATGAGCAGGCGAAAGAAGATGGGCTAGAAGAGACTGCAATGTCCAATTTACTGTTCAAAACTGCTGCCTCGTTGTGCGTTCTAGTGCTGTTGGCGCATGAGTTACTTGGGGCTCCGATGGTCTTGCCACCTCTATCAGAGGCAGGCGTCGACGAAGAAGTGATTCTGCTTCATCACTTTTCGTGGCATGTTGGTTCGGTCTCGGTTATCGCTATGGCGGTCATGTTCTTTCTGGCATCGCAGCGTCCACAAAACCATGTGTTAGCCGTCATCGCCGCAGGTATGAGTGCAGGGTTTTGTCTTCTTGCGTTCGGACTTGCAGTTTTTGTGAGCGGAGCTATGTGGGGCACGCCGGCACCGTATTTTTGGAGCCTTATCGCGATATTGGGTGGGGCGGGTGTCGTGTCTTCAAAGTCTCACAATGGGCCCAAACTGGGCGGCAAATGAATGGCAAACGCGAGCGATACTTCGATCGCATACCTTGCTAACTGGGCAGCTCCCTGTCATGTATCAATGAACCGCCCGACCAGCAGGGCGGCCAGCGCCACGTAGGTGGGCTAATCGATATGGTCGTGCCGGTATGTAGCGCGCTGTTTCTCGGGACGTCTATCGAACAATGAGCGAAGGCATCCTGTTCTGGACAGTCGCCCTGTTCCTGCTTGTTTGGGCCGTCTCTTACGCCGGGTTAGTCGTGTTTACTTTCATTTTTTCGACTCCCGATCACTGGGAGAAATTGGTCTCTGAAGGTCGTATTCTGCAAGCCTATGTAGACTACATTACCCAAATCCCGACCTGGGTCGTATGGCTTACCTATCTTGCTGCAGTTACCCGCCTTGCTGGCGCCAGTGCGCTGGTCCTGAAGAGTTCAGTAGCCACACCAATATTTGCGGTGTCTCTGCTGTTTGTGGCGATACTCATGTTTCGCGGCTTCGTACTCGCAGGTGTGGCTCGGGTGATTCGAAGGTCTCAGGTAATCCTTGAAATTGTGTTTCTGGGGCTGAGCCTGTTTTCTACCTGGTTTGCCTGGAGGTATGTGGGTTAACCACCGAGGTACTCGCTCTGCGGTAGGTCTCTCCCGTGATCTAGTTGGTCGACGAGTTCGTGTTGTTTTTGCACGGCCTTGTCTTCAAACAATTCTAAGCACGATGCGAGCACTCCGTAAGCCTCTGGCTTCGTAATTTAACCTTCGCGATTGTTGCCATGGTTGAAAACGACTTCTCGGTTAGCATTACCGATCTCTGCCTTAGCCAGTAACATCGTTTCTGTGACTACGATCAGACAAGCAATCGCCGATGATGCCGAAGCACTGGCGTTACTGGCCGACCAGACCTTTCGGGATGCGTTCGCAGCGCAGAACGATCCCTCCGATATCGACCTTCACTGCGCTACCCACTACAGCCCAGATCGGCAGTTGGACGAAATTCGGGATCGTCGCACTATTACTCTAGTCGCAGACCTAGATGGAGTGCTGATAGCGTATGCCCAGCTTCGGCACGGTTCGTATAAAGAGTGTGTGCCCGCCGAACGGCCCTGGGAACTCAGCAAGTTTTATGTAGCTCAACAGTGGCATGGTCGGGGAGTGGCGCATGAGGTTATGCGTGAAGTTTTGGCGCTGGCCGCTCAAGAAGGGGCCGATTCACTGTGGCTTGGTGTTTGGACAGAAAATCTAAGGGCCATAGCGTTCTATCGCAAGTATGACTTTGCGGTGGTTGGCAGCCAGATCTTTCAGGTAGGCACGGATCCTCAGCAGGATTTTGTGATGGCCGTTCGGGTCGGCGGCCAGTCGACTGATTCGCTGGACGTTCCAGTGGATAGCTAACCTCCCGATCGAATCGACTATCGCGGTAGAAGTAAGGTGTGCATCGCCCTTCGGGCGAGGCTCGGCGAAGACTGTGAAGAGAGGCGCCCATGCGAATTCTGACCAACATCTGTTCCGCCGACCTGGCGTTGAGTAAAGCGTTTTATGTGGAACTACTGGGTCTTCAGGTCAAGTACGATAGCGACTGGTATGTGCAGCTTTGTGTTCCCGGGAACGCGGACATGGAATACGGGATCATTCAGCGGAGCCACGAGCTTGTACCTTCGCAGTACCAGCAAAGACCGACCGGAATGTACGTCACGTTCGTCGTACCCGACGTCGAGGTCGCGTATCAGCAGGCGCTCAGGATGCGTATTCCAATCCTGCAGGAACCGCGGGATGAGTTCTACGGTCAGCGCCGGTTTCTGACCCAGGATCCCGATGGCTGTCTCATCGACATATGTTCACCTTTGGGCGACGAAGCGTGAAGCGCGAAGTTGCTCTATCTGCAGTAATCGCTGCCGCTTGTGGCTGCAGTTCGTCAAATGTAGTGACCGGTAGTGGCGAGCCTGCAGACGCTGACAGCGATCGTGTCTACTCGCCCTGGACTCTCATGCTGTCGCACGATCGCGACGGCGTTGTGAAAGCCGGTTCATCGGCCGATCTGGTGGACGCGGTCCGAAGCGGCTGCCAGTTACGAATCGCCTGGGGTGGCGGTCGAGCTGATCCACCGCGTCGCAGCGTCGAGCACGTGGCGGAGGTTAAGTGGGTGACGGTTCGAAATGGCGAGCAAGTCTACGCGCAGATCGGTGATTTCATGCCAAACCTCGTCGCCCTTGGTGAACCCGAAGAGGATCACCCACGCAGAGAGGAATTCGGCGGTACCAAAGACGTTGTCGAATGGCGGGCAACGCTGAGTACCGACGGTAGTTTCGATGCAGTCTGGTTCAAACCGCACTCCGGTGAATTTGTTACCCGACGACCGCAGAACCACCCAATGAAATGGTTTGCTGATTGCCGCCCAGGCCATCCTCAGCCACTGTATCAACGTGGCTAAGCACCAGGGTGGCCTGCCATACCGACCAGTCGGGCCGGGTGGCCGGGTGAAGAGTGACGAGAATTGCTGTTCTACGAACAGGCGAGGCTCCCTAGGTATAACGGAATAGATGATGTCGTCGGATTTGACTACGGTGAAGCCCGCGATAAGTCTGATTCAGGCGCGTCCGGTTTAGATGCATGAAGAGAATCAACGTCGTTGGGATTTCTGGAAGCGGTAAAACGACTTTTTCCCGGGCTTTGTCCGATGCGCTGGACATTGCCTATTTTCAGATGGACCAACTTTACTGGAAGAAGGATTGGCAGGAGCCCACGGACGCGGAGTTTGTCCCTAAAGTTCGCGAGGTGGTTGCTACGGATGCGTGGGTACTTGATGGTAATTATCACAGCCGTACTCATTCCATTAAATGGCAAAGAGCCGACACGGTAGTGTGGTTGGACTACGGGTTCATCACCACGTTCTTGCAGCTTCTCAAACGATCGATAGAAAGAGCAGCGACCGGCGAGGAGCTGTGGCCTAACACCGGAAACAGAGAATCGTTCAGGAAGACGTTTTTCGATCGGTCCTCGGTGCTTTTGTGGTTCCTGAAGTGTTACCGACAGAGCAAAAGAAGATATAGAGCAATCATGCATTCGAACGAGTTTCCGAACGTCCGTTTCATCCGAATCTCCGGTCGCGGCGAAGCCGAACGGTTTTTGGAGCGTGCCTGGGTTGGAGAAGAGTTTGGTGATGCCAAAGCCGATGTTTCTGTCCAGAGATCCTCTTAGGCTTCGCGAAGACGGGGCGACTGGCGACGAAGGCGGTTAGACGTGGCAGGGTACTCAAAGACTCCCTTGGCCAAGAAGCTTGGATTCAAGCCCGGCATGCGCGTGTACCTCAAAAACCCGCCATCCGACTATGCAGATCTTGTAAGACCGTTACCCGAAGGTCTGGTCATCGTTCGACGACTGGCACGAGATATCGATCTAATTCATTTCTTCACCAGGTCGCGAAGCGAGCTCGAATCGGGTCTTGAGCTGCAGATCGGCAAGATAAAGCAGGACGGAATGATCTGGATCTCCTGGCCGAAAAAGGCCTCCGGTGTAAAGACGGACATCACAGAAGATGTGATACGGGAAGTGGCGCTTTCTATGGGGCTCGTCGATGTCAAGGTCTGTGCCGTCGATGAGACATGGTCCGGTCTAAAGCTTGTCATCCGCAAAGAGAACCGCAAGAGAGAACCGCAAGAGAGAACCGCAAAAGAGAACCGCAAATAGGCCGGCCGAATTGAGTACAGATCGCGTGAAGAGCCTATCGGTCTAACCAGGCGTGGCGTGTGAATCGCCACGCTCGTGAACACGCTTACGAAATTACTGAAGCGGAGCGATGAGCAAGCAACTTTTTGCCGCAGTATCGATGGGCTTTGCAGTCGTCCACTTTATTGGCGAGACCGTCTGGCACCTTAAGTACGGGCAATACCTGCCCATGTTGATCGTCGATTACATCGCCATCGGTTTACTGGTGTTTTCGGGTAGCGTGTTTCTGACGACGAAGCGATCGCCAGGATTGCTCTGTGGCGCCTGGGGGTTTGAATTCTGTCTAAACTACCGGACTTTTTTCTCCCGAATGGAGGTACTTTCCCTGGGGAGTGGAGATGCGATGACGGAGATCGAAGCCCTCTTTCTGGGCTCGTTGTTGGGTATCACCGCGATCTGTTTTCTGTTAGCGATGTTGCTTTGCTACAAACAGGGTTACGATCGTTAGATCGACGCTACCCGTCGTTGACTGAGCGCCGCATTCCTTTGCTGACAAGCACTAAGCGCTCATACCTTGCGAGTCCTTCACGCTTTGCCAAGCGTCCGCCCTGGGGCGTCCTCTTCCTTTGAGCCCGTGACGGAGTAAAGCCCCTCGAAAGCGTCTCCACCTCGAAGGATTCCCAGTAGCTTCCCGGTTTTTTCCTGCAGGCGAAGAATCAGCGTACCGTTGCGCTTATTGCACTCTTCGCAGTGAAGCGAGAGTTCTTTGAGTCTTTGATGAGTGGAAAGAAGGTTGGAATCATTGAGGCTCCGCACATGGGCCTCTAGCGACGCCGCGTCGCTTACTCCGTTTTCATTCATCCATGTCGAAAGGGTGCCGGAGGCTTCCTGATACGCGGCGACCGCACGACTCTTCTCGTTCGCAGCTTGCTGCAAGACCTCGGGGTCGTCCCCAATGAGGGCATCGTGCTCTTGATTGAGCGCCTGTTCGACGGCCTCCAACAGTTTGAGTTGGTTGGACAGCAGTACTTTCAGCTTCGTGCTCCCATGCGTAAGGTTATGGCGGTGGATGTCGGTGCGACGGGCGCAGTAATTGTGGCAGGCTCGTGCTTAAGCTTGCAGAAGGATGTTGTTAGTGGCAAGTGGGATCGCCCCGTTCCTGCCCAAAAATCAAAACCACAGTGACAGGCCGCAGTATAGAGTGCTGCAGCCTGCGTTAATGGTGTTAGCCGAGGTCGCGCTCAGTAGCGATCAACCGGTCAGCGATGCGCTGGGAATCGACCTGATAGGAACCACTCTCGATGGACTCGCGCAGCTCTGCTACCCGAGCCTCGTCGACTCGCGGCAGTTCGCGAAGCCTTGTCTCGAGCGCATTCAGCTCTTCGGCAGCTCGAGTAAGGGATAGCGACTCGGCAGAACCGGCAGCGCCAGCAGCTCCGCTGCCCGCGCTTTCACCACTCGGCGAGCTCTGCCCGCTTCTACGAGTGCTGGTATCGGTATCGATCTTCGCAGTTCTTACGCTGTTACTTGTGTCTATAGGACTCATGGGCTTCACCCTTTTCCTTTAACGCCGCCTGTTTTCTCTACCGCTGCAAGTGCAGTTGTACCGAATCCGCGAGCACTTCGCTCATAGATTGCGCAGAAAGTCGGCAAGCTTTTACCTTCGTCGGTTAGTTGGCGGCACCGCGCTGGGGAACATTAGCACATTGTTGTGTTTATTTTGATTTGTGCGACTTGCGCCGGATTTTCCCGATATCGGGCGATCCAAACGTGAAGTGAATGGTCGAGCGGAAGCACCCAATAGAAAGAGCGGATTGCTCGACAGAAAGCTGTATCCAAAACTGCAGAGCAGAATCGATTCTGCACCCTTTCCCAGTTTGCTCGTACGGCTATCTTACTCGCACGCTCCCATCGGGGAGCACAACACCTTCCAACCGTCTCCCCGAACTGGTGTTCTGCACCAATAGACGATCACCTTCAGCGCCACCGGCGAGGGCCTTACCCTGCATTCGAACCTGAAGACCGCTCGTTCCGGCTACCAACGTGACCTGTTGCCCCCGAGAAATAAGCTTGGGTCGGGCAACCTGGCCGTGTCGCAATGGTACTCCCGCCGCAACCGGTCGCTTAAGTTCCAGGCCAACGACGCTGTCCATACTCATCACCAGATCTGCGCTGCGGCTCGAGATGCGCCTGACAGCGAGCTCGAGGTCACTCTCAGCCAGCAGGCTCCCGCGCGGAAGCGCCTGACGTAGTACGGGCAGCTCCATGGTCGCCGCCACGTCAGCTCGCAGATAGAGCGTCCACGGCACCGGTGAGCCACAACGAACACCATAACTTACCGCCCCAATCGCTCTTCCCGTCTTTGGACGTATGGTCTGCAGTGCTTCGCCACACAAAGCGGGGCGTAAACGCCTGTCCAGCGGGCGTACATTTACTTCTACAGTATCGAAACCCTCGGCTGTAGCATCATCTATAGCTGCCAGCTTTACGGCATCGACGATATCCTGATGCGGGTGCGATGGTCCGGCTGTTGCGGCGCTCTCGCAGGCGGCTGCAAATAGAGCGAAAGCGAGCGGCGCCATGGCGCAGGTCCATGTGGATCGTTCGGCCTTTTGAAACGACCCCGTCGTCCGATTCAAGCTCGTAGTATTCGTCATTTTTTTGGCGGTTTTTACACCGTTAGCGCTGTTTGCAGCCTCCGTTACAATTTTCATACCAACTTGCGGGGCTTCTTGCGTTAAGCCTTCCTTCCCGCCACTGATGCCTACTGCGGTACCCACCGCGGAATCTTCAACTTCTGCACCCATGCTGCTTTCAAGCTGTGAACCTGCAGGCAAACAGGGCCGTTTGCCCCAGGTGGCAATCATTGCCGCTGATGGCATCCCATTGCCGCGATCGAAAATGCCCAGGTGACATAAGCTATTGTTTTTTATATAAAAAAAGGATTGGCACGAAAGATGTATAGCTCTAGCTGCGAATGATTTTCCGCCGAAGGGCAATACACGATGAATCCGATACAAAAAGCGCTGGGAATGTCACCCCAAGTTCTGGATGTCAGGGCCCAGCGTATGGAGCTGCTAAGCGCCAACATCGCCAATGCAGATACTCCTGGCTACAAAGCGAGGGATGTGGATTTTCGTGCCGTTATGAATCGCCTAACCGATTCCGAGAGTGCGAGTAACCTGCGCCGCACAAACGATCAGCATCTGGGTGGCGGCATTGGTGTCGACGGCAATGCAGAAGTGCTCTTTCGCGAGCCCGCCCAAACCTCGCTCGATGGCAACACGGTCGAGAGCTACCGCGAACACGCAGCTTTTATGGACAACTCGGTCCGATACCAGGCGAGTCTGAACTTCCTGGACGGTCGAATCCGCGGCCTTCGTACAGCCATCACCGGGCAATTCTAGTGTTAGTGCTCACTAACACCATCGATCAGTAAACAGAATTCCTAAACCGAGCAAATTCCATCATGAGTTTATTCAATTCCATTAATTCCGCGGCCACGGCACTCGAGGCTCAGACGATCCGTCTGAACACGATCTCCAGCAATCTCGCGAACGCTAATACCGTGAGCAGCACCCCAGAGACCGCTTACCGGGGGCAGCACGTGGTGTTCGAAACCATCTACGACAACGCGCGAGGCGTGTTTGACGACGTATCGGCGGGTGTTCAGGTGAGCCGCATAGCGCTGAATGATCAACCACCCCGGCAGGAGTATTCGCCCGGCCATCCGATGGCAGACGAAGAGGGCTTTGTCTATCGAGCCACGGTGAATTCGGTCGAGGAGATTGCGGACATGGTCGAGGCCTCCCGCTCCTATCAGAGCAATATCGAGGTCATGAACTCAACGAAGCAACTCATTCTTCGCACTTTGACTTTGGGCCGATAAGAGAGGATTTGATTGATGACTGGAGTTAATGCTCTTACCGATTTGTTTCCGCCCCGCGTCGACACCGAACAGCGAGGCGCAAATTCCGTTGAGGATCTGGGGTCCGAGGCTTTTCTGCAGCTTATGGTGGCGCAGCTCGAGAATCAGGATCCGTCCAAGCCGATAGACAACACTGAATTCGTTGCACAGCTGGCGCAGTTCGGAACTGTCTCGGGGGTGCAGGAGCTGAATGAGAGCTTCGATAGCCTGGGTGCGAGTCTGGCGGCAGGCCAGGGCTGGCAGGCCGCCAGCCTGATTGGCCGCAGCGTTGTTGGCGAGACAAACCTCGGGCAGTTGAACCCGATTTCGCCAGGCAGTGACGAACTTCAACTTTCCGCGACGATTGACTTTGACGGCACCACCACTGGCGGCACTGTGTATGTGCAGGATGCGACCGGCAGCCTGGTGTTCAGCGACACACTACCCGCCGGCGTGAGCGGCGAATATCAATTTGAGTGGAATGGCCTCGATAACGACGGCGAGGCTCTGCCCCCCGGCCGCTATCGCGTATCGGCTGAAGCGGTGCAAAACGGACAGCCCGTCGCGCTCTCGGCCTTTGCGCACCTTGGCGTCGATTCCGTTGTTGTAGACAGTACGACCGGCGATATCACATTGAATCTGAGTGACGGAACCAGCGTTCCAGTCGCTCAGGTCAGACAGTTTTTGTAATCAGTCGTTTAATTTTTGGGAGTTGAGCAATGACCTTTAGTACGGCAGTTTCCGGGATCAATGCGGCCAACGCTGATCTTGGTGTCATCAGTAACAACATCGCGAACGCCTCAACCACGGGTTTCAAAGCGTCCCGTGCTGAGTTTGCTGATGTCTACGCGACCTCGCTACTGGGAGCTGGTACCAACGCGGTTGGACTGGGTACCGAGCTGGTAAGCGTGACGCAGCAGTTCAGTCAGGGAAACATCGAGTTTACGAACAACTCGCTGGACCTGGCGATCAGCGGCAGCGGATTCTTCCAGCTCAGTGACCAGGGTGCCTTGCAGTACACACGAGCGGGTGCGTTCCAGCTGGATCGTGAAGGTTTTGTGGTATCGAACCAGAACCTGCGCTTGCAGGCTTTTCAGGTTGACACAAACGGCGATGTTACCGGCGAACTCGGCGACCTGCGCATAAGTACTTCGCTGGTCGATCCGTCTGCCACCAACAACATTGAGCTCACCAGTAACCTGGATTCACGCGATGAGAATCCTGGTCCCGGGTTTGCCGCGAGCGGTCCCTATGACATTTTCGCCACACCGTCGACATCACCTAACCCGCTGGATTTCAACGCCACGACGTCGACGACGATCTTTGATTCTCTGGGTAACTCACACACACTGGCTCTTTACTATGTGAAGACCACCACACCGAACCAGTGGGATGTGTTTCCACTCATCGATGGCGTAAGCCAGAACGGCGGCACGCCCACGACGTTGACGTTTACGTCCAACGGCCAGTTCGATCCTTCGTCACCGCAGACGGTCGCCATTACCGGGTATGCCCCTCTCGATAGCACCGGTGCTCCGACGGGGGCCTCGTTACAGGATTTCAATATCGATGTGGGTCCAACTACTCAGTTCGGCACGCCGTTCGCGGTCTCAAGCATCGTGAATGACGGGTTTGCAGCCGGTCAGCTGCGTAGTGTCGAGATCGACGACTCCGGTATTGCGTTCGCTCGTTTCACGAACGGTCAGTCGCGAGCACTGGGGCAGATCGCCATTGCCGGCTTCAACAACCAGAACGGTTTGCAGCCTGTCGGTGACACAACATTTGTTGAGACCTTCCAGTCGGGTTCACCCAACGTGACTGAGCCGGGGACTTCCGGGCTTGGTCTGATTCAGTCTGCGGCACTCGAGGATTCCAACGTCGAGATCACCGAACAGCTGGTCGACCTCATCATCGCGCAGCGGAACTTCCAGGCGAATGCCCAGGTGATTCAGACCGCGGATGCCACAACACAGACCGTGATTAACCTCCGATAGTGACATCGGCCCGGTTGTTTGAAGGATAGCTAGCAGGAGCGCAGGCAAATGGATGGGTTCTTAACGGTCGCCTCCGCGGGCGCAAAAGAGGCGATGCTGCAGCAGGCAGTCAACGCGCACAACGTGGCGAATGCGTCCACGATCGGTTTTAAGGCCGATCTGGCCCAGGCCGAGGCCGTCTACGTTCGCGGCGATGCGTTGGATACACGCGCTGTCAAGCAGGTGTCGTCGATCGCAACCGATTTGAGTGCTGGCACGATTCAGCAAACGGGCCGGGATCTCGATATCGCGGTTAACGGTGATGGGTGGCTCGCCGTGCAAATGGACGATGGCACTGAAGGTCTTACACGTCGCGGCGATCTGCGTGTGGACGAATTTGGTCAGCTCACCAACGGTGCGGGTGACCTGATTCTGGGCGAAGCAGGTCCGGTTGCGCTGCCGCCTTTCGACTCGTTAACGATTGGTCAGGACGGCACCATTTCTATCGTGCCGCAAGGCGCACCACCCTCCAATGTTGCGGCGCTTGATCGACTCAAGCTCGTAAATCCGGCTCCGGAGAGCATCAGCAAGACTCCCAGCGGGGTGCTGATGGTTGAGGATGGTCTTCCATCAGTGCCAGACGCGTCGGTACGACTGGTCACCGGTGCGCTGGAGGGAAGCAACGTAAGCGCGGTTGGGGAGATGGTGAAAATGATCGAACTGGCGCGAGAGTTTGAGCAGTTCATGAAGCTGGTCACCGTGGGTGAAGAGGTGGATACCGCGTCGTCCAGTCTAATGAGACTGCAGTAACACAGGTTTCGCGAGCAACTCTCGCAAGTCGGCAAAGCGAAAGCACAGACAAGAGATTTAAGAGGCAGAGAAAGTGACACAGGCACTTTGGATATCAAAAACCGGGTTGGACGCGCAGCAGACGCGTATGGCGACGATTGCAAACAACCTGGCGAACGTCGGTACGACTGGTTTTAAGCGTGGTCGGGCAATCTTTGAGGATCTTGTCTATCAGAACGTTCGACAGGTGGGCTCTCAATCCTCGCAGGACACCTTGTTGCCGTCCGGTTTGCAGCTCGGCACGGGAACTCGCGTGGTCGCGACGGAGCGCTTATTTACCCAGGGCAACCTCACCCAGACCGACAACCAGCTGGACGTTGCCGTCCAGGGCCGCGGGTTCTTCGAGATCCTGCTTCCCGACGGGACTCAGGCCTTTACCCGCGACGGATCCTTCCAGATCAACGATCAGGGTATCGTCGTTACCTCAGCGGGCTACCAGCTCCAGCCACCCATCACGGTACCGCAGGGAGCGGTGTCTCTGACCGTTGCAGCCGATGGCACGGTGTCGATTCAGCAGCAGGGATCAGCCGCCTCAACCCAGGTAGGCAGCATTCAGCTGTCAGATTTCGTAAACCCTGCAGGTCTCCAGTCCCGCGGTGAAAATCTGTACCTCGAGTCAGGTAGCAGCGGGGCACCGCAGCCCGGCAACCCAGGGCTCAATGGGCTTGGCACTTTGGTCCAGGGGTTCGTCGAGAGTTCTAACGTCAACGTGGTGGAAGAGCTCGTCAACATGATTGAAACGCAGCGCGCCTACGAGATGAACTCCCGGGCTATCTCGACCTCGGATCAGATGCTGCAGTATGTGTCGAACAACCTGTAGGCCGGTCGTCGTGAGCCGTTCTTCCTTTGATTCGCGATTAGTGACCTGCATGCTTGTGATCGGCGCAGCGCTGATGGCCGGCTGCGCCGGCATCGAGGATCGCGCGCATCCGGACTACCTGGCCATCGAGCCTATTGAATATCCGGAAGTCGTGATTTCGTCGGCGCCATCGACAGGCAGCCTCTACAGCGGGGCTCGAACTGTTGCTTTATTTACCGACACCCGGGCGCACGAGATCGGAGACATTGTAAGCGTGCGGCTGGTCGAAGCGACGTCGGCGGCGAAGAGTGCAGACACAGACCTCGATAAGAGTTCGAACACATCGATCACTGACCCTACCATCTTCGGAGCCCCGGTCACGATCAACGGGCGTTACAACCTCGGCGTGGACCTGGACTCAAACAACGCATTCAGCGGTGAGGCCAGCAGCAATCAGAGCAACAGCCTGCAGGGGTCTATCGCGGTCCAGGTGTCACGTGTTTTGCCCAATGGCAACCTCGTCGTTCAGGGTGAGAAGTGGATCCGAATCAATCAGGGCGATGAATACATCCGTCTACGCGGCATCATCCGACCCGAAGACGTAAGTCCCTTTAATACGATTCCTTCTACTCTTATCGCCGATGCGCGCATCTCATACTCAGGCGCGGGCGTCCTTAATCAAAGTAATAAACCTGGCTGGCTGTCGCGGTTCTTCGTCAGTCCCCTGTGGCCGTTCTAAGCGGTCAGCTCCGAGCGAGAGAGATCTTCTTGATGATCAAGCAACTGTTGCGTCCCAGTGTTTTTGGTGCTGCCAGCGTTCTCATGCTGGTCAGCACCATGCTGACTAGTGCCCCGGTCCATGCTGAGCGAATAAAAGATCTCGCCAGCGTCGCGGGTGTGCGCAGCAATCAGCTCGTCGGCTACGGCCTGGTTGTCGGCCTTGACGGCAGTGGCGACCAGGTGATCCAGGCACCATTTACCGTGCAGAGCTTGCGAAATTTCTTAACGCAGATGGGCCTGAACCTGCCGGCAGGTGTTAATCCACAGTTGACCAATATTGCGGCCGTATCGGTGCACGCCGAACTGCCGCCGTTTGCTAAACCCGGGCAGACTTTGGATGTGACGGTTTCATCTCTTGGCAACGCGGGAAGCCTGCGGGGCGGCTCCCTGCTGATGACTGAGCTGCGAGGGGCAGACGGACAAATCTACGCGCTGGCGCAGGGGTCTCTGATTGTTAGCGGCTTTGGCGCAAATGGCGCTGATGGGTCCAGCGTCACCGTAAACGTGCCCAGTGCCGGTCGAATTCCTAATGGCGCAATCGTGGAGCGAGGCGTTCCGTCCCCTTTCGGCACCGCGCCGGTGATGGTGATGAACTTACATGCTGCTGACTTCACGACGGCACAAACCGTGGCGGCTACGATCAACGAGTCGATGGGTGACGATGTGGCGCGTCCCATAGATGCGGTATCAGTTGAAGTCAGGGCGCCCCAGGATCCGGCGCAAAAAGTAGCGTTTCTATCGATTCTCGAGAACATCCAGGTAGATCCTGCTGCGGCACCAGCGAAGGTGGTGGTGAATAGCCGATCCGGAACGATCGTTATCGGCAACGAAGTCCGGGTAGAAACGGCCGCGGTTGCCCACGGCAACCTGACCGTCACGGTCTCGGAGAACATCAACGTGAGCCAGCCGAACGCCTTCGCAGGTGGGGGCGAGACTGTGGTGACGCCCCAGTCCGAAGTCAGCATCGGCGAAGAAGACGCCCGCATGTTCGTGCTGCAGCCTGGCATCACGCTTCAGGAGCTGGTGTCGGCGGTGAATCGCGTGGGCGCAGCACCGGGCGATCTGATTGCAATTCTTGAAGCGTTACAGCAGGCGGGCGCACTTCGCGCCCAGCTCGTGGTCATCTGATGCAAAGCAATCTCTACAGCGACTTCGGAGAGCTGGCCTCGCTCCGGCTAAGCGCCCGGCAGGCGGACTCAGTCGCTGCCAGTGCCGCAGCTCGTGATGCGAACCACCGTGAAGTGGCCGGACAGTTCGAGGCCTTGTTTGTGCAGATGATGGTCAAGGCAATGCGCGATGCTGTGCCCAAAGGGGATTTGTTCAACTCATCCAGCATGGAAAGCTATCAGTCCATGTACGACCAGCAACTGGCCCTTGATCTGGCGCGACAAGGCGGCATCGGACTGGCGGATGTGATTGTCAGCCAGTTCGATGCGAGTCCCGCTTCAGCGCGTCGCAGCGTCGACGAGTGGAATCCGCTCCCAGCACGGACTGCATCTTTGACGGGCACGTCTGGGCCTATCTCACCCGCCGAACTCACATCGGTTCGCAGTGCCGTCCCGGTCGAGAGCACTGCAGCAAGTTCAGTTTCTGAGGGGGCAGCGCCGAGCCTTGTACACGGCTCACCGGCGATCGTTGATCCGGAGAGCTTTCTCGAGGTGCTGGCTCCTCTTGCCAGTGATGCAGCACAACAGCTGGGCACGCAGCCCGACGTGCTACTGGCACAGGCTGCCCTCGAAACCGGATGGGGCAAGTCCGTGATCAGCTCGCGCGGTGTCAGCAGCAATAATCTGTTCAACATCAAGGCCGGGAGTGATTGGTCGGGGCCTACGGTCACTCGCAGTACGCTTGAGTTTGAGGATGGTATGCCGGTGAGGGGAACCGCGCAGTTTCGTGCATACGAAAGTGCTGCCGATTCGTTTCGGGACTATGTCGAACTGATTGGAACGTCCCCTCGCTATTCGTCCGCACGAGATGCAGGTCACGACCCGGTGCAGTACATGCATGAGCTTCAGGCGGCCGGATACGCCACCGACCCTTCCTACGCAGATAAGGTCCTGCGAATCCGCGATCGGATTCTTGCCGGGGAGGGCCTCTAAATGCCAGACGTCTTCGGTATCGGTACCTCAGCCCTGCTTTCGCTACAGCGAGCGATTGCGGTAACTGGTCAGAACATCACCAACGTGAACACCGAAGGATACAGTCGCCAGGACGTAACCTTCGCCGCGACTCGACCGCAGGAGCTCGGAGTAGGGTTCATTGGTACTGGCGTTGAGATTCAGAGTATCACTCGTAACGTCGATGAGTTTCTGAATGTCGATGCACAGGAGCGAACGTCTCTCGCAACGGGCGCACAAACGCTTGCTGATCTCCTGGGACGAGCCAACGCGATTCTCGGTGGGTCCGAGACTAGCCTAAGCCCGGCCCTCGATGGTTTCTTCGCAGCGGTTCAGGACGTGGCCAACAACCCAGGCTCGCTTCCGGAGCGACAAGTGCTCATCGGCCAGGGCAGGGTGCTGTCGGATCGATTCGTCAACATCGATGACCGCTTGAGTACCTTCAACCAAGAAATCAATCGACGCATTACCGACACCGTCGGCGAGATCAATGCACTGATTGATGGTATCGCCGACTTGAACGCAGAAGTGCAGCGAACCAACGGCAGCAACCGAACACCAAACGACATTCTCGATGCTCGAGACCAGAGCATCCTGCGCCTATCTGAACTTATCGGAATCACCACAGTTCAGCAGAGCGACGGTTCTACCAATGTGTTCGTTGGCAATGGGCAAGCACTCGTGGTGGGCTCGCGAACGACGAGTCTCCAGGCTTTCAATGACCCGGCTGATATCTCCCGGGTCAACGTGGGTGTCGCGGGCGTGAGCGTTCCCACCGATTTGAGCAGCTTTTTTAAAGGTGGGGAGCTCGGCGCAGTGCTTGAGTTTCGCACTGGCACTGTCGATACAGCTCGGGCTCAGCTCGGCCTGATCGCGGTGAGTATTTCGGAGCTGGTCAACTCACAGCAGGCGCTCGGCCTTGATTTGAACGGCGATGCGGGCGTGGCGTTGTTTCGACCACCGGAGCCGTTGGTCGGTGCGTCTATATTGAACGCCGGTTCCGGCGTACTGGACGTCAGCATCGGTGATGTTTCGCAGCTTACGGGTGCTCGCTATACGCTTCGTTTTGACGGCACCAACTACACCGTAACGAACAACAACACGAACGCCAGCGTTACCGGTGCGGGGCCGAGCTTAACCGTAGACGGTATAGATATTACTGTAACCACCGCTCCAGCAGCCGGCGATATTTTTACGATCGACCCGGTATCGCAGGCAGCGGGTCTGTTTGAGGTCGAGATAACAGATCCTAGACTCATCGCTGCCGCTTCACCACTACGCTCTTCTACTTCGCTGACCAATGCCGGGGCTGCCCAGCTCGCAGATTTGACGATCGCCGGCACGGCGGGCCTTCCCCTCGCCGGCCCCGTGACGCTCACGTTTGATCCGGATGCGCTGGGAGCGGGAGTGCCAGGCTTTACGGTTGCCGGAATCGCGGGAGGACCGATTGCCTATGACCCCGCAACAGACAGCGCGGGGATCGATGTGGCACTCGGCGATTTACGCTTCCGGCTCAATGGAATTCCCGAGACTGGCGACAGCTTTCGCATCGAGAATAACCTGGATGGCTCAGGCGATAATCGCAACATGCTGCTGCTCGCCGACCTGCAAAGTCGCCAAACTCTGTTTGGCGGCACTGCAAATTTTCAGGACGGCTATGCAAATCTGGTTGGTGATATTGCCGTGCGTGGACAGCAGGCCGAGAGTACGGCGGCCACAGAAGATGCCTTGCTCCAGCAGGCCCTGAATGCCAAAACCGCAGTCCAGGGCGTCAACCTCGATGAAGAAGCCGCCAAGCTGCTGCAGCTACAAGCTTCGTATCAGGCCGCTGCGCGATTGATCTCGGTCGCCGACGAAGTCCTTCAGACATTCCTTGCCGCAACGCGCCGCTAGCCGCCCTAGCCCTAGCAACCTGACAGGTATCGCATCGTGGTAGATCGCATCTCGACAATTCAAATATTTCAGCAGGGCGTGACCGCGATCCTCGCTCGGCAGGCCGAAGTGTCCCGTACACAGCAACAGTTGGCCACCGGTGAACGCATTTCCAGCCCTTCTGATGATCCGGCGGGTGCGGTACAGATTCTCGATATCGAGGAAGATCTGCGGCAGATCGATCAATTCCAGCGCAACGCTGTTCAAGCCGAGCAACAGCTTGCCCTAAGCGATACCACGTTAGGCGAGGTAAGCAGCGTCATTCAGCGGGTGCGCGAGCTGACAATCCAAGCGAATAATGCAACTCAGAGCGCGGCGGATCGGTCACTCATAAGCTCCGAGATCCAGGCACGCCTCGAAGAACTGGTTGCTTTGGCCAACACTCGAGACGCCAGCGGTGAGTACATCTTCGCAGGATTCCAGGCCGAAACGCAGCCGTTTTCCCGCAGCGGCAATACGGTCAGCTACGCCGGGGATGATGGGCAGCGGTTTCTGAGGATTGCTGCTGGCACCCAGGTTGCCGTCCGCGATACGGGCTCCCGCGTTTTCCTTTCAGTCCCCTCGGGCAACGGTGAATTCGATTTCTCTGTCGATGGAAACCTGGGAACGGCGACTGTTGGTACCATCAGCAGCAACGGCGCGTTCGTGCGGGACGACTACACTATTACCTTTATACAGGCGTTACCCACGGACCCCATCACCTACGAAGTCCGCGATAGCGCGGCGGCATTGGTCTCGGGCGGAACCTACGAGGCGGGGGCGACCATCGATTTTGCGGGCGCATCGGTCACCGTTACGGGAGAGCCCGCCGATGGCGATACGATCGATATCGACGCTACTCCGAATCAGTCGTTGTTCGAAACCGTTGGGGAGATAGTGGCGGCCCTGAATCAAAGCGTCGATACTGCCGCGAGCGATGCTGAAGTAAATACCGGACTCTCGAGTGCCCTTATCAACCTCGATCAGGCGCTGGGCAACGTCGCAGCAGTTCGGTCCGAGGTTGGCGCACGGCTGAACCGCATCGACAGCCAGCAAGAGATCAACGCTGACTTTAATCTTCAACTTGAGACCACGCTCACGAACGTTCGCGACCTTGACTACACCGAGGCCATCAGCCGTCTGAATGCACAACTGCTGGCGCTTCAAGCCGCTCAGCAGACCTATGTGCAGACGCAAGGTTTGTCGTTGTTTAACTTTATTTGACCCTATGGGGTCAAATTTAACTCGGCGGCTTTGGTGAGTCGCGAGCCCTCTCCCTTCTTTTATCCCTTACAGATGTGAACCAGACAACACTATCTGTGAGTCGATTCCGCGCAGGTCGAGCACTTCGTCGTGGGAACTCCTGCGCAGGCGGCCTTCAAAAAATATTTTAAAAACAATAGCTTAGAAAGCTTCTGGATGTTCTCTTAGCTTGTCGTAACTCTATCGAACATCAAACTGCACCAATTATGTTCCGCTTGCTCAAAAAGTAATCAATCCCATCTAAAGGCCCCCATACCACTGTCGCTAACGTTTCCGAACCAGGAACGCCCATGAGTGAAACCACATTCAGGGCATTGAACCAGCAAGACCCGCAACACCTTGAGAAAGACCGAGCGGCCTTGCATCACTGACTGAAACAGACAGAAGGGGACGCAGCCATGTCTCAGGTCATTAACACTAACGTAGCTTCGCTTACGACTCAGCGAAACTTAGCCAGTTCGGCGAACGACGTAGCCACATCGCTTCAGCGATTGTCGTCAGGTCTTCGCATTAACAGCGCGCGGGATGATGCCGCGGGCCTCGCGATCTCAGAGCGCTTTTCAGCGCAGATCCGTGGTCTCAATCAGGCCGCCCGAAACGCCAACGACGGTATCTCGCTCGCGCAGACCGCCGAAGGCGATCTGGCCCAGATCACAAACAACCTACAGCGAATTCGTGAGCTGTCAGTGCAGTCAGCGAACGCGACTAACTCTACTTCAGACCGGGAAGCCCTTCAGGCGGAAGTCGACGCTCTGGTCTCCGAAATTGACCGGGTAGCCCAGACTTCTAACTTCAACGGTGTGAGCCTTCTTGACGGAAACTTCTCAAACCAAAACTTCCAGGTTGGTGCCGACGCTGGCCAGACTATCGCTGTCTCGTCGATCGCCAGCGCTCGTACGGCTGATCTTGGTCAGCGTAACGAAGCATCCGTAACCGGTACGGCTCTGACAGGTGCGACCAACGCTGCCCTGACCATCAACGGCTCAGCGATTGCGTCTGCGGACAACGCTGCTGACTTTGCGGCCAATATCAACGCTTCGGGCGCTGGTGTCACCGCAACCGCGGCTGCTACCTCTGTTGCCGGCGCGGCTGCAGCTCCTGCCGGTACGTTTGCCGGTTCGGACGCTAGTTTCACCATTAATGGCGTGACCACTTCCACCGTAGCCATTGGCACGGACGTGAACACCAACCGGGCAACAGTTATCGATGCGATTAACGGCGTCAGTGCAGCGACGGGTGTGACCGCAACCGCAAACACTGGAAACACCGGAATCACACTGACTGCCGCTGATGGACGGAATATCGTGCTCGCCACTAACGACGAGGGCACTACGACTGACGCTACCGACACTGTCACCAACGCAACGGTTGGTCTCGCGGCCAACGGCACGACTCGCAGCAGCGTTTCGTTGACATCGCCAAACGCGATCGAGATTGCCGGAACCGTGACGAACAGTGGATTGACCGCTGCGACTACGGCCGCTGCTCAGACCGGCGTAGCGGTTTCGAACATCGACATCACAACTGTGGCCGGTGCTGAGGATTCAATCCGCTCTATTGACGCCGCGTTGGGCGCGGTGAACGGTTCTCGGGCTGATCTCGGTGCCATCCAAAACCGATTCGAGTCCGTGGTGGCGAGTCTGCAGACGTCTTCAGAGAACCTGAGCGCTGCACGATCTCGGATTCAGGACGCCGACTTTGCGGCTGAAACCGCACAGCTGACGCGTTCTCAGATTCTGCAGCAGGCGGGCATCTCGGTGCTGTCACAGGCTAACGCCGCGCCGCAGAACGTTCTGGCCCTGCTCCAGTAACTTAGCACTTTACTTAACGTGTCTGGGAGTGGGGTGGTCACAAGCCGCCTCACTCCTTTTTTCTCTGGCGGTCTGAATACTGAGCTTAGGTTCAGTGACTGGCAGACACTTTGAGAGAGCAAGGGGATAGGTAATGACGAGCGCTATTAATCCGTCGTCTCCGCAACCCCCAGGAACGGGGTTGGAATCGAAGGCGCCCGCTTCCGAGGTGGAAGCAGTTTCGGCACAGGATCGGCAAGAGATTGCCGCCGCCGGCAACTCCGTGCAGGCAGGGGCGGCTGAAGCTGACCTTTCCGTCGCGGAGGCAACCCGGAACATCGCAGACTACATCCAGACAGTCTCCAGGTCTCTGCAGATATCTGTGGATGGCGACCTTGGAGAAACTGTGATCACGGTGTTTGACTCATCGACTGAAGAGGTGGTGCGGCAGATCCCGTCGGAGGAAGTTCTTGAAATGGCTCGCTACATATCGAGCCGCAACGGCACCAACAATGTAGAAGACTCACCGGTGTTGGGCCTTCTTATTAACCGAGAGGGTTAGGCACCAATCTTTGGTATGTATCGTGCATAGAATCGTGCACTCGCGCTTTCCACGGCGCTGCTAACAGCTGTGTACATACCAGATTCCAGGGTTACGAAAACAACTAATGGACCCGGGATCTGATACAACGAATCGATTAACGGAAGTGAAGCATGGTAGCGGCAACCGGTATTGGGTCCGGTCTTGATATCGAGGGCCTCGTTTCCCAGCTCATAGCTGCGGAACGAGCTCCCGCCGAGAATCGCCTGCTCCAACAAGAAGCTAGCCTGACCAGCGAGCTTTCAGCATTTGGAACGTTCCAGGGAGCACTTGGTAGTCTCCAGAGTAGTTTGCAGACGCTGGGTACCTCCTCCACCTTTAACCAACGCAGCGTCGTATCCAGTAATCCAAACGCCCTGCTGGCAACAGTTTCGGGTGACGCCGCCGTTGGGAACTTCAATATCGAGGTCGATCAGCTGGCTCGATCTCAGTCTCTGGCATCCGGCAGCTTCGAGTCTCTTACCGATGAAGTTGGCGAAGGTATTCTGACTTTCCGTTTTGGAACCGTGACGGCCACACCTGAAGACGCCGAGCCGCAGACGTTTGACAGCTTCACAGTCAATGCGGATCGAAGCGCTGCGAACATCACGATCGACAGCAGCAACAATACGCTGGAGGGCGTGCGTGACGCTATCAACGATGCTGACATCGGCGTAGCAGCGGCTGTCGTTAATGACGGCACGGGCTTTCGTTTATTACTCAGCTCTACCCAAACCGGCGCGGCGAACGGGATCGAAATCCAAGTGGGCGACAGCGGAGATGGCAATAGCACCGATGCGGCCGGTCTGTCGCAATTGGCCTTCAATTCATCGGCGAACAATTTGCTTCAGACCGAAGCAGGTCGAGATGCGACTTTCACCATCAACGGTCTGGACATAACGAGTGATAGTAATTCCGTTGAGGGCGTTATCGACGGCGTGAACTTCACTCTTCGGGAGCCGACGGAAGAGCCTTTATCCGTCACGGTGTCCCAGAACGAGCAGGCTGTGCGCTCCGCGGTTGAAGGATTTATCGCGTCATTCAATGGCTTCGTCGGCGTCGCAAACAACTTGACGGCATTCGATCAGTCGACCAGTACTGCAGGTCCTTTGCAGGGCGACTTCACTGCGCGATCAATCATAGGTCAGTTGCGCTCGGCGATCTCCGGCAGCGCGGTAGGCTTTGATGGGCCATTCGATACGCTCTCCGAGCTGGGTATTCGTACCCAATCTGATGGAACGCTGTCGCTTAATGAAGAGATATTCTCCGAGGCGCTCAGCGATAATTTTGAAGAGATTCAGGGCCTGTTCACTGATTTTGGCCGGGTGTCGAGCAGCGGTATTGAATATATCGGATCGGGTGACGAGACCGAGGTCGGCAGCTATGCCGTTGATGTCACACAACTCGCCACCCAGGGTGCTTTGGCGGGCGCGGCAATCGGTACTCCTGGCCCCATCGTTATCGACAACGACAACGATTCGCTGAGCGTATCGATCAACGGTGTCAGCTCGGGGGAGATACTCCTGGCGCAAGGAACCTATGCGACCGGTGCCGAACTCGCGGCCGAGCTGCAATCCAAGATTAATGGTGCATCTTCAATAAACGACGCCGGTATCGAGGTGCTTGTGTCATTCACGGCCGACAATCGGCTCGAAATTCGCTCGAGTACTTATGGTTCCGAAAGTGCCGTCTCTGTTGATGAGATTGACACCAACACACTGGCTGACCTTGGCTTCTCAATTGCCGCAGGAGTGGACGGCGTTGATGTGGCGGGCTCCATCGGTGGTGTGCCTGCAACTGGTATTGGACGGGTTTTGACCGCAGCGATTGGGTCCGCGGCCGATGGAATTATTCTCAACGTCACGGGTGGTGCACTGGGTCCGCGCGGCGATGTGAGATTTTCAACCGGTATTGCCGATTCGATCTCTGGCTTAGTGGATGGATTCCTTGGATCTGATGGCTTGATAGGCCTGCGCACCGAAGGGCTTCAGACCGGGGTAGACAGAATCGCCGACGACCGTGAGGACCTGGCCACGCGACTTGATGCCCTGGAGGCACGACTCCGTCGCCAATTTAATTCTCTGGATACGCTGCTGGCTGGTTTGCAAACCACCAGTGACTTTTTGACAACGCAGCTCGCGGCAATCCCGATACCCGGCGCCAACAACGACCGCTAGCGGATTAACTGAGTTTGGTCGGCCCCTCGTTCGGCAACCTTAAGGAAAGGTTTACATGAATTCATTTCAGGCTATCGACGCCTACAAGAACGTCAACACACAAAGCGGTGTCACCGATGCGAGCCCACATCAGCTCATCGCGATGTTGTTCAGCGGCGCCCTTGATCGAATTGCTTCTGCCAAAGGTGCAATGGCACGCGGGGACACTGGCGTTCAAGGCACGCAGATCGGTAAGGCGATCAGCATCATAGACGGACTGCGGGCCAGTCTGGATACGACGAGAGGCGGGTCAGTCGCAGCGAATCTGAAAGACCTCTATGACTACATGGAGCGACGCTTACTCGAAGGTGGCGCACGCGCTGATAGTGACGCCCTCGATGAAGTGACCCGCTTACTGCGAGAGATAAAAAGTGGGTGGGATGACATCCCGGCAGCGGAGCGCGGTGCGGGGTGAGCGCGTCCACCCAACTTTTTGAAAGCCCGGCGCTCGGGCCATGTGAGCGCTTAGCGTCTGTCCTGGAGCTGACTCGCCAAATGGTGGAACTGGCGCGGGATGGCGATTGGGACGAAGTCGCGGCATTGGAGAAGCAACGCTACGTCGATTTGCAGCAGTGCTTTGCCGATCCCATAGCACCCGAACATGGACCACTCGTTTCTCAGGCGCTTGAAAAAATGCTGACGATGAATGATCGGTTGATAAACGATCTGACGACTGCCAGAGATTCAGTTCGCGAGCAGGAGACCCAGCAGTCTCGCCGCCGGCGCGCGCTCGGGCAGTATCAGAGTGTGGGCATGCAGCCACGTCTCTGATCGCAATCGCCAACTCAGGCTAGAGCCGTCTCTCCATGGGCCAACGCCCTTTCTGATCCACTCGTCAAGTCGCTGCGCATATGCTGGACACTCTGGACTTGTTCAGAGGCTCCCTAGTTTGTTCTCATCCCCCAACGATGGCGCATGAGCAATTTGCACGACATGGAAAAAGACAATCCCGACGACGCGGCACTGACCTACCGCGATAACGTTTCGATAGCGTGGAGAGAGGTGGAGCACGACCTCGATGCGACGCATCTCGCCCTGGTAAATGCATCCAACGAAGATTTTCTGCGTGCCGTGACGGTAATGGGTGATGTGGGCACGGCGTCCGATGGTGGTGACGGGCATTCTCCTGTTGCATCAGAGATAGCACGCCTGGATTTGAAACTGAACATACTGACCGATCTGGTGTCGACTTTGATCTATCACCAGCTCGATATCCCCGGAACCAGTCCGGTTGAGGTGAGCGCTACCGGGTTGAGTTGGTCAGGTACGGTACCGACACCCGGTGCCACGGTCTATCTACAGCTGTACATCAAACGAGGACTGCCAAAACCGCTGTGCTGCTACGGCGAGGTGCTGAGCACGGCGGAAGAACGCGATGCTGGGGTCGCTCGAGTAAAGTTCGTCGGTTTGACTGGTGCTGCACGTACCTGGCTCGAAAAGCTGATCTTCCGTCATCATCGCCGTGAGGTTGCATACCAGCGAACCGCTCCGCAGTCCTGACGATGTTTTGCAATTCTCGGACCCAACGGGAACCGAACGTCCGGCCAGCTATGATCGTTTCGTGCCTCAACGGCTCAGAATGGCGTCTCACATTGGGCGATCGTGACAAGGTTAGGAGCTATTTACCTCCGGCCTAGTCCTGTCAAAAAGTTGACATAAGCTCATTGAGTGTCGACACTCGCGACCCCCGGATAATCGTCTAGCACCGCGCTACTGTTTGTGATCTGACCTCCGTCAGACACTGAGGGACCCAGCGTATGTCCACGGATTCTGATTCCTTACAGGCCGCGAGTCGCCGCCTGGCTAAACATCTCGTGGGCAACAGCGACAGAATGGAAGGCATTCGTACCCTCATTGCGCAGGTTGCGCCATCAGAGGCATCGGTCTTGATTCTGGGCGAATCGGGGACCGGTAAAGAACTGGTCGCTCGGGGAATCCATCGGCTTTCGAATCGAGCGGAGCGACCGTTCGTTCCGGTGAACTGTGGCGCCATTCCCGGGGAACTGTTGGAGTCTGAACTTTTTGGTCACGAAAAGGGCGCATTTACCGGCGCGATCAGCGCGCGCCAGGGTCGCTTCGAGTTGGCGGCCGGCGGCACGCTGTTCCTTGACGAAATCGGTGACATGCCGTTGCAGATGCAGGTCAAACTGCTGCGTGTACTGCAAGAGCGAACATTTGAGCGTGTGGGTAGCAACAAGACCCAGCAGTGTGACGTTCGGGTAATCGCCGCGACGCATCAGGATCTGGAGCGCCAGGTAGACGCCGGCGAATTTCGGATGGACTTGTTCTACCGCCTGAATGTGTTTCCGATCGAGATGCCACCGCTGCGCTCCCGGGTTGACGATATTCCGGTTTTGGTCCGTCGCTTTGTCGAAGTCCTCGAAAAAGAAGAGCGCGGAAGCGTGCGCTTATCGGATGGAGCGCTGCGGACGCTTGCCGGCTACGCGTGGCCTGGCAACGTTCGGGAGTTGGGCAATTTGATCGAGCGGCTGGCGATTCTTCATCCTGGTCAACAAGTGGAAACCGAAGATCTCCCCGCAAAGATTTCTGGATCGGCCTACGATGCACCGCGAAATCCGATATTCGATGAGCCCATAGCGAGTGAAGCCGCGAGTGGCAACGCCACGGATTCCAGCACCACTGACCCTGCGATTGAGGTCTCAACGGCCGTACCCATAGACAGCGGGGCATCACCCATGCGCCCTGGCGAAAGCCTCGACCTGAAATCGCATCTCGCCGATCTCGAGCGTTCTCTGATGGTTCAGGCTCTGGAGCAGACCGACTGGGTCGTCGCTAAAGCAGCCAAGCTGCTTAAGCTTCAACGCACAACGCTGGTTGAGAAGATGCGTAAGTACTCCATTCATCGCCCGGACGACCTGCCGGAAAATTGACGTTCCGTAGTCGGTATTGACTGTGCTCTAGCTAAGTGTTTGATTTAGAAAGGTAAAAAATTTAGGCATGGCTTTTGCTATCCATCACAACCACCTTGAATTCGATGGATCAAATGCTCATGTCGCTATCTACGCCATCACATTCGGCGCCACCAACGGCGTCGGCTCTAACGCTTGACCCAACTCTGGCCCTCGACGGCGATTCGCTCTCAAGCCGGTCGGAAGCGGGCGCGGGCGGCGCTCAGAATAAGCAGCAGACTCAAACCGAGTCGCACACCCAGCGCGAGCAGGTCCTTGACCAGCTCTCCGGTGACCTGGATGCCAGCAATCGGGAACTCAAAGAGCAAGTGGCTCTGCTGCGGGCTGAGCTTGCCGTAAGCCGAACGGCTCGTCTTCGGGAGCTCGCAGAAAAGGAGCGTTTGTTTGCGCGGCTGAGTTCCTTGCTTGCGGTGCTGCCGGGTGGAATCGTGCTGCTCGACAGTGCAGGAAATGTGCGTGATGCAAATCCGGCCGCTTTGGAGCTCCTGGGCGAACCCCTGTTTACCGAAGCGTGGCAAGCCGTCGTTGATCGCAACCCGGAGATGCGCGGTGATCAGACTACCGGGCGCTATCTGTCGGTCAAGACTCGACGCCTGAGCTCCCAGGATGAAGAGTTGGTGCTCATTACTGACGACACGGTAAACCGTGAGTCGCAACAGCAGCAGGGTCGCCGACAGCGGCTGGCTGCTATGGGTGAAATGGCGGCGCGTCTTGCGCACCAGATACGAACACCGTTGGCAGCCACCACGCTATACCTTGGGCAGCTGGCGCAGAAAGAACTTTCGACCGGTGACCGCCAGTCCATCGTTTCACGATTGAGTGAACGGCTTGCTCATATGGAAGCTCTGATCGAGTCGATGCTCGGATTTATTCGGGGACGTTCTGCTGAGCGTGAGCCGGTTGCGGTACGTAGCTTGCTAGAGTCTCTGGAGCAGACGGCGCGGCCCGGTCTGCCGAGCGGCGTTACCCTGAACATCACACCCGTCGACGATACGCTGCGGATTTCCGGAGCAGCGGATGAACTGGTCGGCGCATTGGTAAACCTGGTACGCAATGCAGCTGAGTTAGAGCAGAAGACCCTCGTTATCGACGTCTGGGCAGGCGCCACCAGCCCGGACACGATGCAATTTCGTATCTCCGACAACGGGCCTGGTATCGCCGATGATGTGCTGCCGCGCCTGTTCGATCCATTCTTCACCACCCGCGCAAAGGGTACTGGCCTCGGGTTGGCTGTGGTGGCGATGACGGCTGCTCAACACGAAGGGCATGTGCGCGCTAAGAATCGGCCAAGCGGCGGCGCCGAGTTCCTTATCGACCTGCCGCTCATCGCAACCGAGGCTGGCAACGCCGGTACACCGCAATGAGTGCAGAAACTCAAGTTTTAGTCGTCGATGACGACGCCACACTGCGCGAGGCCTTGTGTTCCACCA
>JBCCPL010000020.1:0-96019 GCA_039111155.1 Pseudomonadota bacterium
CCGCGCATAGTCAAACCACGGGAATAGATTGCTATGGCACAGCGTAGTCTCCTGTTCGTACCCGGCAGTCGCCCGGATCGATTCGAAAAAGCCCTTGCCGCTTCGGCCGATCTGATCTGTATCGATCTAGAAGATGCGGTGAGCCCCGATCAAAAGGAATCGGCCCGCAGCGCGACCTGTGATTGGCTCACTCAACGAGATGACATTTCGACTGCGTGTGTTCGTATCAATCCTCCGGGTACTGACCTGGGCAGTGCCGACTTAGATGCACTGGCAAAGGTCCCTGGGCTTTCTCTCCTGATGATTCCCAAGGTCACGACCCCGGATCAGGTCGAAGCCGTCGCGACGCGATTCCCAACTGTACGACTGATCGCCCTCATCGAATCTCCAGTCGGCGTAATCGCGGCTCCAGCTATCGCGGCTGCTCGTGGCGTCACAGCTCTGATGTTTGGTGGAGCTGATTTTTCCGCTGAGATGGGCTGTGAAATGACCTGGGAGCCACTGCTTGCGGCGCGCGGCCAACTCGCCTTAGCGGCGGCTTCCTGCAGCATCGGCCTGATCGACGTGCCCTATCTGGATGTCACCGATAACGCTGGACTAGAACAGGAGACCCGCGCCGTTAGGTCTATGGGTTTTACGGCCAAGGCCGCAATTCACCCTGCGCAGGTCAGTACGATCAACGCCGTGTTCAGTCCTTCTCCGGCGCAGCTTGAATGGGCGCGCTCGGTTGTGGACGCCGTGGGTGGTGATGAGAATTTGATTGCCGTAGTGAACGGTAAGTTCATCGACCGGCCTGTCATCCTGCAGGCGCGCCATATATTGGCGCAAAGCGACTGACCTACATGACGTCGACGGCGGCTAAGCACTGGGACACTACACAATCCCTGGGACCTGCCCGCGCCCCTTTCTGAACGAGTAATTGAAACGAGGAATTTTGATGGCTGGCGAAATGAAACCCGTCGGTGAGAACCGGTACCGGGAGACCTTCGGGCGCTTTTTCGATGACTTCACCGTTGGTGATATCTACGAGCACCGCCCGGGAAGAACAATCACTGAAACCGATAACACCTGGTTCACTCTCCTCACCATGAATACGCATCCGGCTCACTTCGATAAGGAGTATGCCAAGGGTACTGAGTTCGGTCGGCCGCTGGTGTGTTCACCCTTTACAGTGGCTTTGATGGTGGGAATGAGCGTCACTGATATCAGTCAGAAAGCGATCGCAAACCTTGGTTGGGATGATATCCGATTGACCCATCCGTTGTTTGTTGGTGACACGCTTTACGCTGAATCCGAGGTATTGGAAAAGCGCGAGTCCAAGTCCAGACCGCAGCAGGGCATCGTCACCTGTGCCACGAAAGGCTTCAATCAAAATGGGGATATGGTCTGTTCATTTGTGCGCAAAGTGCTGGTGTGGAAGCGCGGCGCCGACATGGAAGACAAGGTTAACTACTAGGGAACAAACATGAGCTGGAGTGCAGAAGAGCAGGCGGCGATCCTCGATACCATCGACAAGTTCGTCCAGAACGAGGTCAAACCGATTGCGCGAGAAATGGATGTGGCCGATGAGTATCCCCACGCCCTGGTAGAGACCATGAAGGAGTTAGGGCTTTTTGGGGCAACAATCGGCGAGGATCATGGCGGTATGGGTCTGCCTGCGCGGCTCTACTCCCAGATTGTTCAGAAGATATCTGCAGCGTGGATGGCGCCCACTGGCATTTTCAATTCTCACCTGATTATGGCGGCTGCGATCGAGCGCTATGGTACGGACGAGCAGCGCAGCCGCTTTCTCCCGCGCATGGTAACTGGAGAATTGCGTGGAGGCATCGCTCTTTCCGAACCAAACGCAGGAACCGATTTGCAGGCGATAAGATCCACCGCGGTGCGGGACGGTGACGACTACATCTTGAATGGCAGCAAGATGTGGATAACCAACTCCCTGAATGGTGGTGGGCTGGCCGTTCTTATTAAGACTGATCCCGAAGCCCAGCCGCGGCACAAAGGCATGAGCCTGTTCGCGATCGAGACTAAGGATAGCGATGGAAACCCCCTGCCACGTATCGCCATCAACAAAATTCCGAAAACCTGCTATCGATCTATCGATACCGCTGAGGTCGTGTTTGAGAATTTTCGGGTGCCGGCGGCCAACCTGATCGGCGGTGAAGAGGGGCGCGGGTTTCAGATGGCGGTGGGTGGCCTTGAGCTTGGGCGTATCAACGTCGCCGCCCGGGGTGCGGGAATCGCTCAGGGAGCTCTTGATCTCGCGGTCCGCTATGCTCAGGAGCGCGAGACGATGGGAAAGCCTATCTGCGAGCACCAGGCGGTTCAGCTCAAGCTCGGCGAAATGGCGGCCAAGGTGGAGGCAGCGAAACTTCTTATTGCCCAGGCGTCCGATATGTATGACTCAGGACAACGCTGTGACATGGAGGCGGGAATGGCAAAGTACTTCGCCAGCGAGACCGGGGTGTACTGCGCACAGGAGGCGATGCGTATTTTTGGCGGCTACGCTTTTTCCGTGGAGTATGAGATCGAGCGCTATTACCGTGATGCCCTACTGATGTGCGTGGGTGAGGGTACCAACGAGATGCAGCGGATCATCATTTCGAAGCAATTGATCGCCAGAAATCCGATCTGATGCACCCGTTGCCTTTGGAGGGAATGCGCGTTGTTGCCGTCGAGCAGTATGGCGCTGGACCCTACGGTTCGATGTTTCTTGCCGACCTCGGCGCCGATGTCGTCAAGATCGAAAACCCGAAGACTGGCGGTGATGTCTCTCGCCAGACTGGCCCGTTCTTTCTTGGCGAAAACGACAGCGAGTTCTTTCAAACGTTCAATAGGAACAAGCGAAGTCTGTCGCTTAACTTGAAACTGGACGAGGGTCGGGCAGTCTTTCATCGGCTGGTCGCTGCGAGCGATGCTGTATTGAACAACCTCCGCGGTGATCAGCCGGTCAAGCTGGGCCTGGACTACGCCTCGCTTGCGGCGACCAATCCCAAGGTTGTGTGCGCGCATCTGAGTGCCTACGGTCGCGGCAATGATCGGGAAGACTGGCCGGGTTACGACTACCTGATGCAGGCAGAAGCAGGATTTATGAGTCTGACGGGCGAGCCGGAGGCGCCGCCCGCGAGATTCGGACTCTCTATGGTCGACTTCATGACCGGGGTGACCACGAGTATGGCTTTACTGGCGGCTTACATTGGCGCGCTTAAAACCGGCAAGGGACGTGACGTGGACGTGAGTCTGTTTGACGTCGCGCTCAATCAACTGAGCTACCCGGCGACCTGGTACCTGAACAATAAGCACGTAACAGAGCGGGTTGCACGATCCGCTCATCCTTCGGCCGTACCATCGCAACTTTACACGACGGCGGATGGCTGGATTTTTGTTATGGCGATGACGCCAAAATTCTGGACACTGCTGTGTAACGGCCTGGAGCTACCCGAGCTTGCTGAGCGGGAGGAGTACAAAGACGCGAAGGCGCGGCGGGAACACCGGGCGCAGCTCACCTCAGAGCTGGACGCGGTGTTCAGTGAGCAGCCGACAGCTCACTGGCTGGACACGTTCGCGGGAAAGGTCCCGGTAGCGCCTGTGTACGACCTTGAGTCTGCAATGCAGAATCCATGGTTGGGTGCTGAAGCTCTGGTGCAGACCCTGTCTCATAGCCCAGGTACCCCGGAATTCCGGATGCTTGCAAACCCGATCAAGCTGGATGGTGGGCGTCTGCCGGGCCGGGCCTGTGCTGAGCTGGGTGCTGACACGGATGATCTTCTGCGGGAGCTGGGGTATGGCGCCGGCGAGATTGATGGTCTGCGCAACCGTGGCGCGGTGTAAAACCCTCGGGATTTCGATGTCATGAAGCTATCCGGGCTGCGGGTTGTGGATTTGTCCCAGTTTTTGCCGGGGCCTCATTTGTCAATGATGATGGCCGATCACGGCGCTGAAGTGATCGCTGTTGAGCCCCCGGGCGGGGAGCCGGTCAGAAACATCGGACTCCGGGATCGGGACCAAAGCGTATGGTTTCGCAATGTCAGTCGTGGCAAGCGCAGCATCAGCCTTGATCTGAAGGACGACGGCGCTCGTGAGCTGCTGCTGAGTTTAGTTGATAAAGCAGATGTATTTATCGAAGCGTTTCGACCCGGAGCCGCAGAGCGCCTGGGTCTGGACGCTAAGACACTGCGTGGGCGGAACAGGCGCTTGGTGTACTGTTCGATTACGGCGTATGGACAGACCGGTCCAAAGAAGCTCAAACCAGCCCATGATCTTTCGGTACAGGCGGACTCCGGAGCGGTTTTCCTGAACGAAGGCGCGGATCATCGGCCCGCTATGCCGGCGATGCCAGTCGCCGACATGGCGGCATCGCTCATGGCGTTGTCCGGCATCCTTATGGCGTTACTGCGGCGGGAAACAACGGGCGATGGCGATGTGCTCGACATCGCCATGCAGGACAGTCTCGTAGCCTGGTATCCCAATGCGCTGGGGCCAGTGTTTGCTGAGGATCGATCACCGGTCGTTAAGCAGGAGCGGTCCTGGGGCGGGAATGCGATGTACCAGATCTATTCGACCGCGGATGGCCATTACCTGACGCTCGGCGGTAGCGAATTGAAATTCGCCCACAGACTGTTCACTGCTTTGAATCGGGATGACCTGTATGAGCAGTGTAAGACTCCGCCGGGCGACTCACAGGCCGAGGCACGTCAGTTTTTGCGCGCTACGTTCGCGCAGCGAGACCTTGAACACTGGACAGAATTCCTGGACGGCCTGGATATTTGCTGGGCACCGGTTCGTGCGCTACATGAGGCACTTTCTGACACGCATCTGGAAGAGCGAAAAATGTTGTTGGAAGACGACCAGGGTGGGCGGCACCTCGGAGTGCCGATCAAATTTCAGGATGAGCCGGGGACTCCACAGCTGGAAACGTCGGCACAGGGGCAGCACGGTCCGGCTATAGCACGGGAGCTGGGTAATGACGATGCACACATTGAAGCAATGTTGGATCGGGGTGCCATGGTCGTCGCGACCAAGAGTTGATCGCTGTCGCCTTTTACATCTGCTCCATGCCTTCATCTATCCGGAGTTCGGTCAGCTCGTAGTGCGTTTGCATGTAGCCGGCGACGCCCGCTTTTAGCAAGATGTAGTCGTCATCGGCGGTGCACCACACACTGTAGGGCGGATGCTCTTCGGGGAGCTCGCCGGCCGTATCGACCACCTGAAAGTGGCGAGCAGCAAATACGCCCGCTTCGACCTCGATATGCTCTTCACCGATGTAAGCCAAACTTAGGTTTATGGGGTACAGCATGGGGCCCGTTGCGCCGCGGTGATCCGGCGAAGACAGCATGACCCGCTCGAAGCGCTGCTTTCCGATCCCCTGGTTCAAGTTATACAGTTTCATTAGCAGTCCATCCCCGACAATCGGATGACACTGCATCCACCGAATCGGACCGTCGGTGTCGATCCGCTGGGTGATTCGTCCATCACGCTGATTAACGGTTTCACACTCAACAAACTGTGAGGAAAAGCGAAACCAACCGCTTCCTTCAAAGCGATGGCCAACGCTCAGTCGAACATGGCAGTCGTGAGGTGCGCAGCTGTCGTGATCCATGGCGACGACGACATCGCGCACGACTGGGGGCTCATCATCGATTTCACAGTGGGCGTGCAGTACGTCGACGCCATCAGGCTGCTGGGTGATGCTGAAGGACTCGCGGCCCCGGATCTGATCGAGTCGTTCCGGCTTCTTGCTGGTGTAGCGGATCCGACCATAGATAGTACGATAGCTCATTGAGTCATGACGTCTGTAGCCGAACGATAGATAAGCGCCGTGGTTTCACCGCCAGCGCCCCGGTGAGCGAGCAAGTACCGCTTCCCGAATATTCCCCCCTGTAGGTAAACGGCATCGGAGGGCGGCTCACCGTCGGATTCAAACACCATCGAAAACACTCCTAAGCTCAGGTCGTGGGGAGCCGCCGTGGCTTGTGCAATCTCGTCTATTTCGATCAGTGACGCTGATTGCAATTGCACGGTCCCGACCGGATGACGTTCTTCCATGGGCAATCCAAGCGCCTGGTTGACGACGGTGATTTTGGTTTCGAAGCGAAGACCCTCGTTACCTGCAAGAGCCTCGAACTGCTCCATTGACCGATCTCGGTGTGCCGTGGACAGCACCGCAATAAAAAGATGGTCCACTCTTGCGCTACAGGTTGGTAATTCGAAGGGCGTAACCGGCCCCTTCACCTGTGTCAGGTACAGTATCTCACCGGAGGGCCCTCTTGCCTGGCAAGCGCGGATGCGGTCAGACACATCGAGGTCTGCGGGTGGGCGCAGGACTTCAAAAGGACTACCGTCAAGGGAGTTCGCAAGCTCGTCAACATCGTCAACCAGAACCTCCATGGCCAGCCATCCGTGGCTGCGCAGGGCGTTACGCTCGACGGCGTTGTCGTACTCAATGGCAAGCAGCCATTCTCGACCGCTGCCTCCAGCCAGCATGGCTGCGGGACAACCGCTAAGCTCCGGGTGTCCGAGAGCAGCGGCGGCTTGCGGGTCGATCGCGTGCCTGCGCGTCAGATGCAGACCAAGATGCTGCTCATAGGCATCGACCGTGGCTCCAAGATGACGGGTAATCAATATCGCGCAGTGAATGGGCCCAAGGAGCGGTCGTGGAGTTTGTTCAGTCATCAAAGCAGGCGCAGGCCGAGTAGGTGAAGTGTCGCTTCAAGCTCTATTGCTATAATGTTATATCATTTGCTACCTGGGAGTCTGCACTGGAGTGTCTGCCGGGCTGCGTCGATAGGCCGCAGTCCGCGAGGATTCTGTGGTGAGACCCTCCAGGCCCTTAAAGATAACCCAGGATTGTTTCCACGCTCTCAATCGTGACCAGAACCCTGTTTGACAAACTATGGGATGAGCACCTCGTTGAGTCCCAGCCAGACGGTACGGACCTGATTTACATCGATCGTATCTTTCTGCATGAACGCACCGGCTCGATTGCTCTGGCGAGCCTCGAGGCCGATGGTCGCGACGTGTTCTTCCCGGAACAGGTCTTCTGCTGCATGGATCACATCGTGGACACCTTCCCGGGTCGAACCGACAAAACCACGATGCCCAGCGGTCAGGACTTTATTCTGGCGACCCGCCATGCCGCTCATGACGCTGGAATCACCGTGTTCGATCTGGGCGATCCGCGCCAGGGAATCGTCCACGTCGTCTCTCCGGAGCAGGGTATCGTACAGCCCGGTGCAACTCTGGTGTGCCCAGATAGCCATACCTGTACACAGGGTGCATTCGGAGCACTGGCCTGGGGCATTGGTTCCAGCGAGGCAGAGCATGCGCTGGTTACCAAGACTCTGCGCGTGCGCAGGCCCAAAACCATGCGTGTCACCTTTAAAGGCAGTCTTTCCGGTGGCGTTAGCGCGAAGGACATGATTCTGCACCTCATTGGCAAATTCGGGGCGGCCGGGGGTAGTGGCTATGCCGTGGAATTTGCGGGTAAAACAGTATCGGAGCTCGGCATGGAAGGGCGCATGACAATGTGCAATATGGCCGTTGAGTTCTCAGCGTTTACCGGTGTGATAGCACCCGATGAGAAAGCGCTGGCTTTTCTTAAGGATCGCCCGCATGCGCCAAAGGGTGAATCCTGGCGGGAAGCCTGCGACTACTGGGAGACGCTGCGCAGCGATAGCGATGCGCGCTTCGATCGGGAGCTTGAAATTGACGCGGCGGTCATCGAGCCGTCGGTAACCTGGGGTACAAGTCCCGAGCACTGCGTCCCGATTTCCGGGTCTGTTCCTCAGATTGATGCTGAGACGTCTCCCGGGCTTGAACGCGCGAGGAGCTACATGGATCTGGACTGCGGCCAGCCTCTGCTCGATCTGCCGATAGAGGCCGCGTTCATTGGTTCCTGCACCAACGCCCGCTTAAGTGATCTTCGAGTTGCGGCGTCGGTCCTCAAAGGGCGACGGGTCAAAAATGGTATGCGCGCCATCTGCGTCCCCGGCTCTATGCAGGTACGTGCCGCTGCTGAGGCAGAGGGTCTTGATCAGATTTTTAGGCAGGCGGGATTTGAGTGGCGCGAGTCTGGGTGTTCCATGTGCTTTTTTGCCGGCGGAGAACATTTTGATGCACAGCAGCGTGTGATCAGTACGACCAATCGCAACTTCGAGAGTCGTCAGGGACCTGGCACACGCACGCACCTTGCCAGTCCTGCGACCGTCGCTGCATCGGCGGTTACCGGTCGTATTACCGACCCGCGCGAGTTTCTTTGAGTCTGGAACCGTTTAAGCGCTGGACGGGTGTGGCAGCCCCACTGCTGCGCCCGAATATCGACACCGACGCGATAATTCCTTCGCGCGAGATGAAGCGCGTCTCCAAAGTGGGTCTCAGTGACGGCTTATTCGCCGGTGAGCGCTATATCAATGAAGGAGGCCGGCTCCCGGCTCCCGACTTCGTACTGAACAAACCCGCTTACCAGGGCTGCAGCATTATTTTGGCTGGCTCCAACTTCGGCTGTGGATCGTCTCGTGAGCACGCGGTGTGGGCACTGAAAGAGTACGGAATCCGCTGCATAGTCGCCGAGAGCTTCGGCGCCATTTTTGCCAACAACTGCGTCAGAAACGGGCTATTGCCTGTAGTGCTTGAGTTGGAGCCGATTCGCGCCATCAGCAAGTGGGTGGATGCGGATCCCCAGGCGCATCAAGTGACGGCAGATCTTGAATCGCAGACAGTGCAATGGGGTGCTGATTCTCTGGCTTTCGATGCGGAACCAGGAGCGCGTTACATGCTCTTGAATGGTCTCGATGCCATCGCGCTAACTCAGACCCGCCAAGAGCAGATCATGCGGTTTCATGAGCGTCGAAAGCAAAGTCGCCCCTGGTTGTATGGGGAGCCGGTGCCCGATAGTTAGGCGATTATCCGGCAGAGAGATCCGGCACGATGGAGTGTGGAATCCTGGCGGGATCGAGTTCTAGGTAGCGATCAGATACCCATCCGCCGTGAGCGCATCAATCGTGTCTGTGTCGATCCCCAATGCGCGCAGATGGTCCATCGCTCCAGCACCTGGGACTGGTAGTTCCTGATACAAGCCAGGTTTGTGGCCATCAAACTCCAGGGGAATCGCTGGAAGCTTGATGACGTCTCCATTGCTGAGAGTTACGTCGAGTAGGCCGCCGCCCTCACGCAGGTGCGGGTCATCGACAAGGTCAATGGGCTTGTTAATCGGAGCGAACGGTACTCCGGCTCGATCCAGACGCGTCATCATAATGTCTTTCGGCATGGTGGCGAACAGCTCATTCAGCAACGGAATCAGCGTGTCACGACGCGCTACCCGATCGCTATTACTGGCGTATTGAGGGTCTTTCGCGAGTTCATCCAGCTCGAACTCCTGGCAAAAGCGTGCCCACAGCGAGTCGCTCACAACCCCTACGAACACGCGCTCGCCTTCCGCCGAAAGAAAAATGTCGTAGACCGACCAAGCGCTGCGCCGCACCGACATGGGAGGCGGTTCCTCTCCCAGCACACCCTGTTGAGCAATGTGTTGCCCAACCAGAAACGCAGTGGTCTCAAAGAGCGAGCTGGTAACCTGCCTTCCCTTCCCTGATTCCCTGCGCGCGGCTAGCGCCGCGAGCACACCAATTACTCCAAACATGCCTCCGGCGATGTCGATCACTGAACTACCGGCACGCAAAGGCCGATCTGGTAAGCCGGTCATATAGGCCAGCCCGCCCATCATTTGAGTCACTTCGTCCAGGGCGGTGCGGTGAGCGTAGGGGCCTGATAGAAAACCCTTGAGCGAGCAGTAGATCAGCCCTTCGTTGGTTTGCCTAAGGCTGTCATAGCCGAGCCCCAGCTTTTCCATTGCCCCGGGGCGAAAGTTCTCGATCATAATGTCGCTGGCGTCGATCACGGCCTTGGCGAGCGCTAATCCCGAGTCCGATTTGAGGTCGAGGCAAAGACTGCTTTTATTGCGGTTATACATGGCGAAGTAGCCGCCACCGCTGCCTTTAAGGCGACGCGTGTTGTCGCCCTTAAGCGGCTCGATTTTGAGCACTTTGGCGCCAAGATCCGCAAGAATGACACCGGCGGCGGGACCCATCACCATATGGGTGAACTCAACGACTTTTATCCCGGTCAAAGGTCGGGCTGGGTCGGTCATGCGGTCTTCCTGTTAGTCGGCATCCTTGCCGGGCACGGCGTTCGATAAATTAATAAAAGTTAGTATGATATATCAATATATCATATGTAGTTATTGCAACCAGGAGCACAGTCACGCGTGGAAACAGCAATTCAGGCAGGGGCGCAGCCAGAATGTAACGGAGATCGAGTGATCGATATCGAAGTCAGCGAAGTCGGTCCGCGGGATGGCTTGCAGAGTATCGCACCGATCATGCAAACCTCGGACAAAAAAGCTTGGATAAAAGCGCTGGCCGACGCCGGTGTGCCGGAGATCGAGGTGGGATCGTTCGTGCCGGCCAAGATCTTACCGCAGCTCGCCGATACCGCCGAGCTGGTTGAGTTTGCCCGCTCTATTCCTCAGCTTGCTGTCGCAGTGCTGGTACCTAATCTGCGTGGGGCTCAGAACGCGCTGCGCGTAAAGCCTCATAAGATATCTATTCCGCTGTCGCTTAGCGAGACGCATTCGCTGAAGAACCTCAATCGAAGCCACGCGCAAGTGCTCGCTGAAGTAAGCGAGATCCGCAATGCGATTGACGCCATGGCACCGGCGGATAGACCTCGCTTTGAGGGATCACTTTCTACCGCGTTCGGTTGCACACTAGAGGGTGAAGTGCCCGAGGCGCGGGTGTATGAGATGGCCGAAAAGCTCATGCAGGCGGGGTGCGATGAACTGGGCCTTTCCGATACCACAGGGTTTGCAAGTCCGGTTCAGGTACGTACTTATGTGAAGGGAATCCACGCCCTGCTCGGGCCTGAGTCATTGACGGGAATTCACTTGCACAACACCCGGGGACAAGGTTTCGCGAATGTTATGGCTGCACTGGATGTAGGTCTCACGACGGTGGATTCATCGATGGGGGGCATAGGTGGCTGTCCCTTTGCGCCAGGCGCCAGCGGCAATATTGTTACCGAGGATCTTGTCTTCCTGCTCGAAAGCATGGGGCTGAAAACAGGCATTAACTTCGAAAAACTGTTTTCGGCGAGGCGTCTGCTTCAGGCCGCGCTGCCCGATGTCGAGCTGTACGGCTTTACACCTGACGCGGGTTTACCCAAAGGGTTCAGGCCAGCTACTGCGCAGTAGCTGGCTCTGCGTCATGAGCCTAAGCATGCCGCGCAAGCAAGGATCCCGAGGAGGGATTCCAGGAAAAGAGCTTGAGCCAGAGGCTCTCTAGTTCTCGATTTTAAGGTCCATCTGGTACTGAAACCGCTCGGGGTGATAGTGAGCAAACAGGCAATCGACGATTTGCTCTTTGTTCCGCCGAGTGATGTATGAGTGTCGAGTGAGGCTGATCAGCGGTGATCCCACGGCTGTGTCGAGATGTTGGGCGAGATCTGGTGTTGCGGCTTCGGCGCTGATCTTCTGTGTGACGTGCGTAAGCTTCAGGCCGTGGCGGCGAAATATTTCCAACCTCGGCGCATTGCGAAAGTCTTTTTTTGCGACCGGGGCATTCACCCCGGTTGTCCAGCTCGCATAGTGCCCGAACGGTTGACCGTCCCGGTAGCGTACCCGGGTCAGGTAAAGGGCTTTCTCACGTCCGTTAAGACCCAGCAGCTCGGCGATCCCCTTCGGCGGTTGGGCGCGCCGACAGACCAGTACCCGAGCCTCCGAGTGTCGGGCCATGCTTTCTATCTCTTCAAGCATTCCGACCAGCGGTGCTTGTACGGGCTTCGGCGTGTATTCGTAGGTGACATGGGTACCCTTGCCTCGCCGGCGCTCTACCAGCGATTCAGCCGCAAGTTCGTCCATCGCTCGTTTGGCTGTGATGCGCGAGACCTCGAAGGACTCCGCGAGCTGCAGCTCGGTAGGCATCTGAGTCCCGAAGGGTACAGTTCCGTTCAGAATGGCCTGCTTTAATCGACTGTAGAGCTGAAAATAGAGCGGAGTGGGGGCGCCGCTCGGTGTGGGGAGTTCCTGGGTTTGCGAGATGATTTCGTCAATCGCGTTCATCTGGAGCTTGCTCCGACAGGATTTGCTTCAACTGGCGGGCATTAAGAGATCGCTGTGCCCTTACAAAGTCCTAATGATATATCAAAACATATCTATTCTCAGCCCGGCTCTCTAAATTATTGCTGTGCCAGCCAATGCTCAACGATCTCTCCCGGTGCAGCCGACCAGATGGCAGGCTTACTCATTATGTGCTGAAGCACGCTCTCGAAGCTTCTGATCCGGTGCGGCTGGCCAATTAGCCATGGATGGATGCTGAGTGCCAGCAAGCGACCACCTTCGCGTTCCGCCTCTTCGTACAAGAAGTCGCAGGCGTCACAGATCTGCTCGACCCAGGACTCTTCGCTGTGAAGGTTATTTTGAAGGATGAAGCGATCCTCCAACTCGGTCGACAGCGGTAGCGCGGTCAGAGCGCCTTGCTTCGTAGTGAACATGTAGGGCAAGTCGTCGTTCACCCAGTCGCATAAAAACGAGAAGCCAGCCTGCTTAAGTAGCTCCGGTGTGTTCTCACTCTCGTTGCGACCAGGACCAAGCCAGCCTCGTACCTCTTGCCCACTTGCTCTGCGCAGAGCTTTCGCTGTTCGATCAATGAGTTCTTTTTCGTTGTCTTCGCCCATCCCGCCAAAATGAGGGCAGTCCATATTCCAGCCGTGGGCCAGAACTTCACCAGTCTCCGCCACTCGTCGTAGCAGGCTCGGATAACGCTCCGCGAGTTCCCCGTTAACAGCGAAGCTTGCGGTGGCCTGGTGGCGGCTGAGGGCTTCCAGCACCCGGAAGATGCCTACACGATTGCCGTAGTCGCGAAGCGTGTAATGGCGCAGGTCCGGGTATGGCATCGTCAATCCCCCCGGTGGGGGAAAGGGTTCACCGCGTTGATCGAGTGGAAAGTGCTGCAGGCTTACATTGATCCAGACGGCCAGCGGCGCACCATTGGGCCATGCTATGGGCGGTCGATCTACCAGCATGCTCCATTGATAGCGGTCGTGGTCCATGCCCCGGCGGCGCAGCGGATACTCCAGGTGTGAGCGATCAAGAGTCATTCCGTGGGCCTCTGGCGAATAGAGTCCAAGCTGCTTTCCCAGTGGTGGGTGAGAAAGTGCTCGGCGATCTCACGCCCGGTAGTGATCCATACGTCGCTGTGCCCGGTGATGTACTCCAGCGCTTCCTCAAACGCTTTGAGTCGATGGGGGCAGCTCACCTGGTAGTTGTGGGTCGGGATGCACATGACTGTGCCCGAGTCAGATCCCTCCTGGTACAGACGATCGAAGCAGTCCCTCAGCATCTTTCCATAACGGCGCGGCGATACCTTGCCTACCACGTAGGCGATCGTGTCGTTCATCTCCAGCGAGTAGGGAATGGATACGAAGCGTTTCTTGCTCCGCAGATGAATCGGGGTGGGCTGATCGTCGTGGAAAAGGTCGCAGGTGTAGATTCCCGCCTCATCTCCGAAGAGCTCTGTACCAACCTCGGCAAACAGATCCAGCGTCAGCGGCGAGTGCGACAGCGCCGGCGCAAGGTACCCGGCACATTTCTGCCCCGTGTGTTGAAAAATCGACTCCATTGAGTCGCGAATCATCTCGCGCTCCTGGGCCTCGTCCATGCCGTAGGTGTAGCGCGTGTTGTAGATCCCGTGGCTGAAGAACTCCCAATTTCGCTGGGCGCACATCTCGATCACTTCCGGGTGGTGTTCGCACAAGGCGGTTGATAGCGAAACCGAACCGCGTACCCCGTAGCGATCCAGAACCTCCATCTGACGGTAGTGTCCCACCCGGTTTCCGTAGTCACGGATACCGTAACCCTGGATCGCTGGGTAGGGCTGCGGCCATGCTTTACGATGGGGATTGGCTGGGGGATCCAGCTCATAGAATTCGATATTGGGCGCCACCCAGAACGCGACGCGCGCTCCGTTCGGCCACGTGATCTTGGGGCGATTTTCGTAGGCCCAGTAATCGTAGTATCCGGGATCGCCTGCTGTGGTCTCGTTCATTGTTGGTCCAGCCAGGAAAAAACTTCGCTTACGTCGACGACATCGGCGTATTTGAGCGACAGGTCCGTCAAGTTCGCGAAGTGGTAACTCTCGTGCTTATCGGCAACGCATTCTTCCGGGATGATCGTGCGGTAACCGCGTGACAAGCTTTCTACGGCGGTCGCCCTGACGCATCCCGATGTCGAACCACCCGTCAGTACCAGAGTGTCAATCTGGTGCCAGACCAGGAGGCTCTGCAGCGGTGTCTCAAAGAACGCCGAAGGCATCTTTTTCAGATAGATGACATCTCGCTCCCGATCAATATTCAGCCGATCATCGAACTCGCTCCTCTCGGATCCAAACTTTATGTTCTGCAGCGAGTCCTCTGTGTCAGTACGCGTGCCCCAGATGCCGGCGTCCTCGCCAGAGTCCATGTACGCCACGTGAGTCCAGACTACTGGCCAACCCAAGTTCCGAAAGTGCTCGGCAAGTTTGTCGATGTATTCCAGCTGTCTTGGATCTGTTTCGTAGGCCGTCTTGAAAAGATCAGTCCGCGTGTAGGCCTTTTGCGGGTCGATATTGACAAGCGCTGCTTTTTTGCCAAATCCAAACCGCTTTCGGGCTGGATTCGACTTAACCTCTTCGTAGATTTCGCGTGCGGTTTTTGTTGTCGTTTGCATAGTCTAATGCCAGGGCAGGAGCTTAAGGGCCATTAAAAGACCTATTGTCATAACATAATAACTTATACAAAGATCGGCGGGGACCCTGGCTTTGACAAGGTAGCTTCTTCTATCGGCTCCGTCTCAACAAGAGCCCTTCGTGAGGAGAAGTGGCTGAAGAGAAATCGCCGATGAGAAACTGCCAGCGAGAACTGCTGATGAGGACTGCCAACGGGGGTTGCCAGCTAAACCGGCTAAACCAGCTAAAAGAGCCGACTGGAAATCGTTCGTTATCGCCGCGGTAACTCTCAAGGAGACCTTTGTTAGGAGCGTCCTCGGTAAGCGTTCCGCAGTCGCTCCGGGGCAGCTCTGCAGGCGCAAGGTGAGACTTTCACGCAGGATGGGTGCAGGCGCCCCCGGGAATGGTGCGGAAGGGCGGCGGGAAAAACCTGGACTTGTTCAGGGGCTCCCTAGAACTCCACCCCATCATAGCTTTGCCAGTCTTTCGTTACGAAGTGCTCGTCGACCAATGTTCGCTGAAACAGCCGATCGGCCTTAAACCACTGCCACACCCGGGATCGCGATTGGCCGTCGTCGGAGAGTTGAATCATCTCGTAGAGGTATAAATCTGGCTCGCCGGTACGGGTCCAGTTGAGCATCGTGGTGCGAGAGAAATCGTCGAGTTCGACATCACACGCCCACCCGTTGATAAATTCGTTATCCCACTTAAGCCGGCCGTTCTCTACTGCGGCAGGAAAGTCTCGAGTCTCTCGCTTGCCGTCGGCCCAGCGATAGTGGTTGGTCTGGTGGTAAGGGTGGCCGGATTCCGGGAACCGGCAGATCAACCGCGATTCGTGCTCGTCTATCAGTCCCCCATCGGGGCCGACAAAGCGGTAGGTGCCTTCCCAGACTCCCTCGTGGCGCGCCAGAAGCGGCATGATTTTTTTCAGTTCGTTTGAAGAGAGTGCAGTGTTCATATTTTTCTGTGCGCCTATCGTCGCCTTATCAAACTCTGGGCAACATGGTTTTCTATGCGTATCGAGATGTCAAACGTCGTGTCTGACACTACTTCTTTGCTGAGTTGTTTGTTTGCTACGCTTCGCATCCCGGCGAGAGAAGACGCTCTCACTCGAGGCAAACAAGGAGAATAATGTGCTTAGTCATATCATGATCGGTTCCAACGACATTGAACGATCACGCGCCTTCTACACTGCGGTGCTTGGTGTTCTGGGTGCTGGAGAACCCATGGAAAACGTCAATGCAACCGGTCAGTTACGTTTGTTTTACATGCATAACGGGTCGATGTTCAGTATCACCCAGCCTATAAACGGGGAGCCCGTTGCGGCTTCTAACGGCTCTACTATCGGTTTCGCCTGTAGCTCGCCCGAGCAGATACAGGAGTTGCACGACGTGGCGATTGCTAATGGCGGTACTAGCATTGAGGACCCTCCGGGCCCCAGAGATGGGTCAATGGGCCTTATGCATCTCTGCTACTTCCTGGACCCTGATGGCCACAAAATCTGTGGTCTACACAGGCCGGCCTGAGGCTTCCTAGCGTCGCAGTCCCGTGACCGTAAACGGCGCCAGGGTTGAGGTAACTCGATGAGTCAGCACGAGACGATCGACTATCTCGAGTTCTCGGCGCCGGATCTTGTTGAGACGAAGCGTTTTTTTGAGCAGGTCTTCAACTGGGAGTTTGTGGACTACGGGCCCGACTATACGTCGTTCTCTTGTGGTGACTTAAATGGCGGTTTTTTTCGCGCCGAGCACGTATCTCAAAGCGATACTGGTGGCGCGCTCGTGGTTTTTTACAGCGACGATCTGCCCGCGACGCAGGCAAAGATAGAACGCGCCGGCGGAGTAATCGTAAAGCCTACGTTCGAGTTTCCCGGTGGACGACGCTTTCATTTCACCGAGCCCAGTGGCAACGAATTTGCAGTTTGGACAGAGTCTGGGGCGCCCTAGCTGCTCGCGGGTCTCGTCGCGAGCTGAGCCAGGTCTGGACGGGACTTGAATTAGCAGCGAGCCATCTCCCCAAAGAACTAACTTTTAAGCTTTTGTGCAGGGTCTCTGATTGCTCAATGGGATCACAGCCCAGCCCTGCTGATGCAGGCTGCCGCTGGTCCAGAGCAAGCGCATCAACAGTCAGCGAGTCAACAACCAAGTACCAACGAACCGCCCGCTCACCGTTCAGGCGCCACAGGGATATCGTCATGCTTACGTAATCCGTTTGGGTGGCGACAACGAGGATAGGGAGTCTCAGTTCAGATAGTTCACGCACGTAAGGCGATCGCGCGCGTGAATCACGGTGAGCCAAAGAGTCATTTGTGCACGAAGATTTTGCCGGATATGACGAACAAATTCCGATATTAGGCGGTTTTAAAGGATTTTAGCTACCTAAATCATACGGGCTTCGACGTCATCACCCGCTTGATACTTTGTAACGCTGTCCGATTCGGATTCCGCATTTAAGACTCTACCGAACTATACTTGTAGCCCCTTTTGACGCGTCGATGGACGGCCCCTTGTCCTATCTTCGGTTGGCCCGTGGCGGGCTGACAGCAGTACTTGCGTGTGTGATAACTCTGACCTGCTGGAGTGTTCCTGCGCGCGCGGCAAGCTTGTTTGATCTTGGTGATCGGTACTTTGAGTCTTTCGAGGAGCTTGAATCGATCGGCGCTGACATCATCATCGATATAAAGCAGGACGCCGAGGGTTATATCTGGCTTGCCACGCAGATGGGGCTGATCCGCTATGACGGCTACGAATTCAGGCCCTATATCTTTGATGAGTCAGATCCTTCCAGTATTTCCGGGAACTACATCCGATCACTCCACCTCGCTGGAGATGAAATGTGGGTGGGAACCTACTCGGACGGAGTGTCGGTCTATGATGGGAACACCGATAGCTTCAGACGTATTCAACATGATCCAGCTGATCCGACCTCGCTGCTGGACAACGACATACGGGCCTTAGTTGCAGTCGACCAGGCTGTCGTGATCGCCTCCCGGGCAGGGATCAATCTTTACGACAAAAACTCCGGAGAAATGCACACGCTTGGAGTCATCGCTGGCTGTGAAGAGTTTATTTCCGAGGGTAAGTTCACTGCACTTGCGGCGACGTCACGGGAGTTGTTGATTGGGTCTATCAACGGCTTGTGCCGAATCGATGTCAGGTCCCAGTCTCTTTTTCAGGACCAGCTCATTGGTACCAGGGTCGAGGGTCTGAATGATCAGAAGACCTACAACATCGATCTACTGGGCGCCGAACAGGCCTGGATTTCGACTTCCAATAACGGCATTGCGGTCCTGGACCTTGATTCAGGCCAGATTCGATGGATTACGGCTGATGAGAATGATCGCGGCAAACTCCATCACGCCTGGGTGGACGGTGTCACGCGTGTAGACGACGAGGTCTGGGCCGCAACCGCCGGTGGCGGCATAGCGGTGATCGACCCAGCGAGCCTTAGGGTTCGCGAGCACATCACTTATCAGCCTGCGAACTTAAGCGGTCTTCTGCTAAACGATGTCAGCGCGATTTTCGTAGATGAGTCCGGACTTGTATGGATCGGCACCTGGGGTGGAGGCATGAACCGTTTCAATCCGGCCAATGGTGCGTTCAAGACCCTTAAGCAGGATCCGTTTGACGCCGCATCATTACGAGACCCCGACATACGAGCAGCTTTGGAGATGCAGAACGGGGATATCTGGCTTGGAGGATTCTCCACCGGAGTTCAGGTCGTTCGCGCCGATCAGGGACTGGTGAGGACCTATCGCATTCAACCAGGTGTACCCGGCGCCTTGCAGGGTGGATCAGCGTTTGTATTCGAGCAGCTCGACAGTGGCGAAATCTGGGTGGCTACTAACCAGAGTGGCGTTTACCGATTCAACGAAGTCAACGATACGTTCACCCAGTTCGCCAACACTCCCGGCCTTACCGACGACAATGTCCGTTCGATGTTTAGCGATGGCAGTTCCGCTCTTTGGCTGGGTACGAACGCAGGGTTGTCTCGAATGGATCTGGCAACACGTGAGTTCGCCGAGATCCGTGTTGCCGGAAAGACCGAATCCGCATTCGACGCCGCGGTGTATGCCATGGTGCGTTTTAGGGGAGACCTTTGGGTCGGCACGAACAGCGGTTTGTTTGTGGTGCCAGCTGGATCCCAGGAGTTGATTGAGGTGACTTCAGACCCGGCGCACCCGATCTCAGACGATTTTGTGAGCGACCTTCTGGTAGATTCCCGGGATCGGCTCTGGCTCGCCACGGCTCAAGGGCTGGATATTTTGACATCGTGGGACGGGCGAACCGCCGTGTTTGAGTCGGTCAATCGCAAGCTGGGAATCCCCAAGCGCCCACTCGGCGAAGAGATGGTAGAGGACAACCTTGGGCGTATCTGGGCACATGAAAACCTGATTGATCCCACGGGCTGGCAGTACACTGTGGTGGATCGTCGCTCGGGCTGGGACATCGGAAACCAGTGGATCGGTAGCAAGGCCAAACTCCGGGACGGCACGATTCTGTTTGGCGGTACTCGCGGTCTCCTGATGATTCGCCCGGAGCGATACCAGTCGGAGCCTATTCAATCGCGGCTCACGATCACGCAAGCTCAGGTGGATGCACAACCAGTAAGCGCGTCTTCGCTGTCTCCGTTAGTTTTACAGCCGCAGATCAGGAGTTTTTCGATCGAGTTTTCGGCGCTCGATTTTTCAAAGTCAAATGAGCGCCGCTACGAGTATCGACTCGAAGGTTACGACGATAACTGGGTCAGCACCGATTATCGCAATCGACGTGCGTCCTACTCGAAGTTGGCTCCCGGTGACTATTTGCTTCGAGTGCGAACCGATGCCGGCGACGGGCAATGGTCAACCCGAGAGCTGGCGGTACCGGTGACCCAGCTACCCGCGTGGTATCAGACTTATTGGTTTCGTACGTTACTCGTAATCGGTTTACTGGGCTTCCTCTATGCGGCCTACAGACGGCGTGTCACGAAGCTCAAGCGACACAAGCGTGCCCTGGACCTGCTCGTCGAGGCCCGCACTGAGAACATCCGTCAGCTTGCCATGGTGGGTCAGGACATTACGGCCTCGTTGGAGTTGGATGATGTTCTAACCTCGGTATACCGGCACGTTTCTGGATTTATGGACGCGTCGGTTTTCGCTATCGGAGTTCTCGATGCAGAGTCTGGATTCGTAAACGGTATCTTTCACTATCAGGATGGCGAGCGCTGCTCCGAATTTACCCGCTCGTTAGCCGACGAACGGAGCCCGGCCGTCTGGTGCATCGTTCGACAGAAAGCCCTGATTGTCTCTGACGTCGATGATCCTCAGGGGCCGGCCGGGGAATTTGATCTGATCGAGAGAAATCAGCGGGTTCAGTCGTACGTGTTCTTCCCATTGGTGTTTGAGGAAAAGGTGACCGGCTTTATCAGCTTGCAGAGCTACCAGAAGTCCGCTTACCAGGAAAACGAGCTGGAGATGCTCAAAACGATTGCCGCTTATGCAGCGGTTGCGATTGACAATGCCAAAGCACACAAGAGTCTGAACGAGGCGAAGGCAGAGATTGAGAGAATCAGTCTTCAGGATCAGCTCACCGGGCTGCAGAACCGTCGCTTCCTCGATAAGTTGATCCCCAGCGAATCGAATCGCCTGCAAAGGCTCGTTGCTGCCGGTAGCCAGGAGCGACTGGGTCTCATCCTGATCGACCTGGATCGCTTTAAGGCGCTGAACGATACCTACGGGCACTTTGTCGGCGACGAGGTTCTAAAGCAACTTGCCGCGATTCTGAAGGCGAGTTGCCGCGAGATGGATTGGGCGGTGAGACTGGGTGGAGAGGAGTTTCTGGTTGTCGCCCGGGTTACGAGCAAGGAGCAGCTATTGCTTTTGACTGAGCGGATTCGGCTCAGCGTGTGCAATCACAGGTTTGCAGTATCGGACGAGCTCACGCTACAGATGACGTGCTCGCTTGGCGTGACCCAGTTTCCGTTTATCGCCCGGACTTTCGCCGCGGTATCCTGGGAGCAGACACTAAACCTCGCCGACCGAGCGCTTTATTCCGCGAAGAATGGCGGTAGGAACCGCTGGTTTGCGCTGTTTGAGAACCGCATCGAGGCGCCTTTCTCGTTTTACAACGACGCACTTCGAGATCTGGATTATCTCCGGCAGGATGGACAGGTTCTCGAGTATGAGTCTTCCGACTTCCCTTTGCCCGAAGAACATCGATCCGCCGGGTAAAGGCGCCCGCCGCCTGCCTTGAGGCAGATGCAGCGCTACCCACGCTGGAGACGCACGTGGGAAATGTTTGGGAAACAGAGCACGCCTTCTCTGTGATCATCCCAGGCGAGGTGCTGAATCAAACAATGGTTCGGTTGCGCTTGCTTGCTGGGCTAGATGCCGAATGGGGGGGCGATGCTATTTCGGTGACTTTTGGAAGGCTCTTTAGGCAGGCGGAGCCGCGCCGGGGAACTGAAGTGGCGGCAAAGAAGACGCGGCAATACACAGATCGCGACCACTCTGTTTTGCGAAGTACATTGCCTGATCTGCAGCGAAGATCAGCTCTCGTGTGCTGGCCACTCGGCTGGCGGGATCCGCTGCAGACACACCGATTGATACGGTTACTTTTAGCTCGACGCCAGAGACGCTGACGGAGCTATTGCGTATCTGCTCGCAGATACGGTCACCGAGCACCTTTGCATCGCGCTCCGGCTTACCTGGAACGATCACTACAAACTCCTCGCCCCCGTAACGGCCAACAATGCCGTGATCGTTCACCAGATCCTGGAGGGATGTAGCCAGCCAGGTCAGCACCTCGTCACCGGCCAGATGACCATGCGTGTCGTTAATGCGTTTGAACCTATCGGCGTCGATAAACATAAGGCTGAAAGGCTCGTTTCGCGTCTGAGCAAGGGTAAACAGCCGATCGAATTCCTGGTGAAAATGACGTCGGTTGATCACACCGGTCAAGACATCAAGCTGTCCCTGTTGCTCAAGCGCCGACACTCGTTTTTCGAGTTTCGCAATGCGATCCTGCCCCGCGTCCAGATTACCCTCGGACATCATTTCCAAAAGTCGTAGCTTGGATGCCTCGAGCAGCAACAACGGATCTTTGACCAGAGACGTGTCGAACAATGCCTCAGCCTCGCGAACCGCCTCCGCGATTGGCTTTACGATATCGGCGTAGTCATCCAGTCTAAGACTGCAGACCCCTTCTATCAGGGACACCATACGCGCAGCCTGCAGCTGATCACCCTCGAGCATCGCGTCTACCAGCAAGCCGGAGGCGGCGACGCACCAATGCTCTTCGCGTCCGGTCGCCTCCAGCGTCAACTCGGCGAACGAATGACTGCTGCCAATGAGATCCACGACGCTCGATGGAAACTTCCAGGAGTTGAGCAGCCACACGCCAACTTCCGCATGATCACAACCATGCATTTGAATTTCGGCATCACGGGCATCATCGTGGCTCGCGTCTTCGAGGTTCGCGTATGTCTCCGGTGCGGCCTGGAGCATGGCGAGTACTCCGATATCCTGCACCAGGCCCGCCAGAAAGCAGGCTTCCGCATTTACGCTTTCCATTTGTCGGGCAAGGATACGAGCGATTGCGGCGCTCGCGACCGACCGCTGCCAGAGCGCCGCAGTATCGACCGAGTCCGTTTTCGTTTGTTCTCCGCGGACCGCCAGTGAGAAGCTCAGGGCGATCATCACGGTGGATTTAAAACCCAGCCGTGCAACCGCGTTGGAGATTTCCGTTACGGCTTCGTTTCCACGATAGGCAACCGTGTTTGCCGTCGCGATCAGTTTAGTGGCAATCGCCATATCGTTGCGGACGATATCCGTCAGATCGTTCAGTCCAAAATCATCCTGGGATGTCAGTTGGATGATCTCCGCTGCCACGGTTGGAAGGGAGGGCAAAGTCTTGCAGTTTGTCAGGGTGTTCTGTAGTTCAGTGTTCATGAGCGCCGAAGGCGTTCCTTACCATCTAAATCTTGTGTGCGCGGGTCGTAACGAAACCGATGTTTTTACTCGCCTGGCCATTCCGGCCCAAACTTTTTATCGGCCCCTGCTTGCCGGCTCTTCCGGCCGGCTCCATTGATCGGCCCTTTTTACCAGACCATTTCACGGCCCTTTGGCCGTCCTACTCGGGCAAACACCGCGGCCGATGTCTTTCCTGGCTGCTTTCGAGGTGCCTGTCCGTGCGTTTTTCCAGCCTCGGGCAAAAGACTCTACCGAAAGCTGGGCCAGTGATCAGTTCACGGATCGCCGACGTCAGAACTGAGTCAAATCTGCATCTTAAAGGCCAGAATGAAGCGATTAGGTGGCTGTAACCGAGGTCTGACTTCAGATAATACGCAAACTTGGCTCTGTTCTATCATTTATCGGGCCGTTTTCGTATTTCTGGACCTAATTTTTGTAACCATACTCCTGCTGCCGCGTTGTTAGATTCATGAAGAAGCGTTTTGAGCGTCTTGTGGATGAAAATGGCGGAAGATTGTTGCAGTTCGCGCGGTTGCTGTTATCGCAAACTCCTGATGCTGAAGACGTCGTTCAGGATTGCCTCATCAAGCTCTGGAAACATCTTGGGCGACTGGATCCGGGTGCGGAGCGGGCCTGGCTTTTTACCTGCGCGCGCAATGCGTGTCTTGATCGCCTCCGGGCACAGCAGCGTCGGCAACGATTCGAAAACTCCCTTGGGTTCGGTGGCGGCGGAAATCCCGGTGATGCGCTTAGCTCTTCGGTTTACCGGTCATCCTCAAGTTCATCTCAAGAGCCTGGCGAGACTCTCGAACAGGCGGAACGAGCTTTGTTACTCGGTCGTTTAGTCGGTGAGTTGAAGGAGCCAGCGCGTTCTCTCCTCATACTGCGAGACATTCAGGGGCAGGACGTCTCGGTCGTTGCCACTATTCTTGGTCTGAGCACCGGCCAGGTAAAGGTCTACACCCATCGTGCCCGCCGTGCATTGAGAAGAAAGCTGGAGGAGGTTGATCATGCGTGACGTAAGCAGCATTCATTCCAGCAAAATAAATGAGGACTTTCGTCGAGATCTGCTCAACGAAGATCGCATCCAGACGAATTCACTTGCAGAGCAGGACCGGGATCTCCTGGCCGATAGAGATCTTATGCAAGAGCTCTCCCTTTTGCCTTTACCTGTCTTGCCACCCCGAATCAGCAATGCGGCTTATGCTGCCGCGTGGTCTGACGTGTCAGCAAAGGTATGGTTGAATCGCGTGGCCGTAGCCGCTCTGTTTGTTTTAAGCGTCGGGCTTCTGCTCATCTTTTCGCGGGATCAAGGCGGGAACCAACCCGTAGTGCCAACCGATAGTGATTGGTCTGAACTAAAAATTGCATTTGATCAGCTTCAGGGGTCTGGAGCCAGGATCGCAAAGGTGACGACACGCAGCGTTAGCCCGCATCTTGAGGTGTCGTCCTTCACCCTGCGGGGTGTAGACCTGCAAATCGACTCCATACCTTACCCCAAGGCCCTGCGCGATTGGCATAAACGTTTGACGTCGAAGCCTCGCTGAATCGAACAGAATTTCAACAGTAGAAAAGGAGATGGCCATGTCTTGTATTCGTATGACCGTGCTCGCCGTTGTTGTGTTGATCGGTGGAGCAAGTACATCCAGCGCGGCCCTCGCGCAACCCGCGGAGTTTGGTTTAGACGCCATAACCCCTGGTCTTGAACCAACGGTGAACATTGATTTCGGCGGTGCGATGATGGCGGGTTTCTCGGCATCGGTTGCCACTTCTAATAAAGATATGTCCACGCTCCTGGATAGCATCACCAGGCTCAGATTGATGGTCTTTGAAAAGTTTACGGCGTCCGCAGACTTCACGAAGCGTCTGAATGTCGCCATCGATCAACTAACCAGCACGGGCTGGAGTCAGGCTCTACGGGTTCGCGAGGATGGTGAGGTAGTTGACTTATTCGTTTTAGAGAATGGAGAGATCTTTACCGCGATGGCGCTCGTGGTTCAGGAAGAGGGCGAAGCACTGGTGCTCGCAAACGTCCGGGGAGAGATCGATCCGGCGCTCGTCGGAAAGCTCATAAGCGAGGGAAATTTTTTCGACGGATTTGATTTTTGACCAGCTGAATCAGAGGCGCACATGGGCTCCGACCTCTGCTTCAGGTGAGGATTCGGCGCAAGCGAGTCGAATTGTGAGGGGGCTGTACTTAACGGGTCCTGACAATTGGTCTCGATTATCGGGCCGCGGGTGAAGGAAGGGCAATTCTCTTCTCGCCATCCAGCTCAAGATACGCCTGTAGTGCGTAGCCACCGGTATCTGTGGATGCGGTCAGCTGATCAATGAGCAGCAAGAAGGCCATCGTATCGTCACTGATTCGCTCACTCACCCAGTTAACCAGTGTTCCATCGATAACGAGCCATTTCTTGAGTGCATCATCAATCGGTTTTTGTCGATCCCGATACCATTTCTCGAGATTCTTTTTGCTCGTATTCGCAGCGATCGGGTCTTCGCGCATAACTTTGCGCATGGCACTGAGCATTTTCAAGAGCGCCCGGATCTTATCGTAAACATCTTCCCAAACCCGCAGCGCCTTTGTCGTGTTTTCGGCGCCGGCGTAACGGCTGAATACAAGATGTCGTCCGGAGCCTGGCTTGAATCGAAGCACTACTTCTTCTGGTGTCATTCCCTCTTCGATTCCGAGATAGGCCGACCTTATCGCCCGAATCCCCAGCGTGTATTCGGAGTCGCTCAAGCTACCCGATTTCCGAAGTGCGATAAGCGCGTGTCGCGCCACGGTTTCCTTCGTGAAACGCTCGCTGTGTTCATGCAGGAAAAGTAGGCGCAGCAGCGCGTGATGATCGAGTTGCATGTCGACCGAAACAGCAGCCTGTAAGTCCTGTTCAGGCACGTGCGTGAGCGCGCTCTCTGTCGTGCTCGGGGCGGTTAAGCCGTGCTTCTCCAGGCGACGCAGGAATTGCTCAAGTTCGGCGCTGCTGGCTCTTTCGTCTGCATGGGTGATCGTCAGCGACGCCGTAAACGATTGGGTGAGTCTAGCGGCGACGAGTGAGTACACGCTTGTGAACAAATAGGATTGCTCATCGCGGAACGCCTTTCGCCGTCGTTTCCAGTCAGTGGTAGCCAGCACGCTCAGAGCTCCTGACTGGTCCCGGCTCACCGTGGCTTTGTTTGAGAATACGGTGCGAGACGATAGCTCGACATCGAAGATCACCATGGAAAACCCTTGCATCTGCTTGAATTGAGCAAACCGTTGCCATCCTTTCAGTGTAAGTTCGAAACCTGCCACAGGCTTGTCGATCAGCGACGCCAGTGCGTCAAGATCGCCTGCTAGCAAGGACCGGTAGGCGCGGGACGCTGCTTTGGAAGTTGAATGAACAACCGCGCTCGCGAGCAGGGATCTTCCGACTGCGGTGCTGCGTCGGGAAGCGAACTGCAGCTGCAGATCGGATGTGGCCAGTTCCTCGGCTTTGCTTAGGAAGACCTGCACTCGGGTAGCGTGGTTACCCAGAGCTCGGAGCACGCCTTCCGTCGCGCGATCGAGGCGATCGGTTCCCTCCTGGACCCGAATTCCCGAGCGTGCGAGCGCTTCGGTCAGCCTGTCGAGCTTGCCTGCTGGTAGTTTGCCAACCTCACTGCGGACTTTTTCGTGCAATGACTTAAGCGCCTCTTCTAGAACGCCAGCCAGCTTGTCCTGTAACTTTGAATCGGCAAGTGATGGATAGCGATTTGTGATCCACGCCATCCCGGTTCGCGCTGCGGTAGCTGACTTCTCCTCCCAGACAACGGCCTGAGTATCCAGGAAGTTTTGGAGTCGATCTGCCAGTAGTTGTTTAACCTTGGTATCGCTCGCCCCACCGATAGCGAGTTGAGCAGCCGAGCGAAAGACCTCATCGTCGAACAGGTCGTCAATCCGGCTCCGGAGCTGTGAGCGAAGGAGTGCGCCAGGCTGGAGCAGTGCTTCAACCCGACCAAAGTGCTCTCTGAAATCCGCCACATACGGCTCAAACTGAGTTTTGAGGTGAGCGGCGAGTTGGGAGGCATTCAACGTCACACCGAGTGTGGTGCCGATGCTGCTGCTGCGCGAGCTGGCCGCGCTCACCTCAACAACGATACTGCCGTCGTCCCCCGGGCGTGCGTTAACAGAGTAGGAGCCACCGATGCGCAGCTCAGCATCGACTGTCAGTGCGGCGCCAAGATCGACCAGCTTAGCCACGTCACCTGCAGCTGCCAGGCTAACCGAGCTGTTCATATGGGCTTCGCCAACTGCGGCAATTGTCATTCCGGCGATCTTGCCGTCAGTCATGGCATTGAATAGTGATTCCAGGTCAAGGGGATTGACCAGGTTGCCGAGCGCAGCCGTCGCCTCCCGTGCAAAGGTTCCGGATTCGGTCGCTCGCGCGGACATGAAGTTTGCTCGCACTTCACTGGTTCCTCCCGCACCTAACGCAAGAGATCCAAGCCGCAGGGGGAGTTCCCCGCTAAATCGCGTGTCCAACGAGCCGCGTACACCGATGCGAAGATAGCGGCTATCCGCGGCAGGCCACGGGAAAAGGTGGCCAGCTTCGAACTGGAGCGCGCCCGTACCTGCCGCTGCCATATCCAGCGCGAGACCTGAGCTGACTGTATCGGCCGAATCAAGCGAGTGGTCCAGAGTCCAATCGACGAGTCCCGGGTTTTCACCCGGGGCTTTCTCGGCGAAGGTATCGACGTGACGAAGTAAACGATAGTACTTGTCCGGCACGGTGCCGAGGATCTGCCGAGCTTTGCCCGCGGCCTCTCGTAGGCCGTCCGTGTCAAGTCCGGCGTTTTCCACCGCGGCAATCAATGCGTCTACAGAATCCCAGAGCTCGTCTTCGAGGGCGAGTACGGCGACGAGATCGGCCAGGTTCGCCGTGCTGCTTAGCTGGTCCTTGAGTTCCTCGGCGGTAGCCAGAACATCGCTTTGCACAACCGCCTGGCGGACTCGTTCGAACTCGCGATGAAGCGCTTCAGGGAGCTTCTCGACCAGATCTGCGACTTCTCCCAGGGATCCAAGCAACTCCTTGAGTCGACCAGCATCAATACTTTTTCCAGAGATCTGCAGCCAATCCATGATCGTTCCCTTTTTCTTATTCTCGTTTGCAACAGGTTAGCTTATCGGCCACCGGGCTTTCGTGGCCTAACGACCCGCGCGAGTGAGCACGCTCCGGGCCTCAACTAAACATAGCCTAAACTAAAAATAAGTCCTGCAAGGAAGGGCAAGCTGGATCGCCACATAAACGAACAGTAACGCCCCAGGCAGTGACTACCGGGAGCGGTTTGATCCCCGTCGCTCAGCCGCCTTGAGGAACAACCCGGCGCCGCGAATTTTCCATGAGTGCCCAGAGTACATTGCTGGAACTCACCTGGCCCACCAGGCGTCCGTTTTCAATGACGGGTCTACGGCGTTGATGAGTTTTCAGCATGTCGGCTGCCACTTCGACGATGCTGTCCTGCGGGCTACAGCTATTAACCTCCTGGCTCATCACATCGTGAACCAGTGCATGTTCCGGATCACCGTCGTTATAGATCGCATTGAGCACGGCTCTGATGCAGTCGATCTCAGAAAGTACACCAACGGGTGCTCCTTCATCGTCTACAACCGTTACACCGGTGAGCTTGTTTTCAACGAGCGTCTCGACGGCCTGCACGACGTTGTCGTTTCTATTGATCGTGAGCGGGTTGCGTCGCATGCAATCGGCGATGGTGTTGGGTGCTGACATAGGCAGGCCTCTTAAGAAAGAACCGATGACAACATGGTATAGGAAAAGCCTTCTGCTTTAGAGGTTAGGCGTCCTTTTTGACTCTGTCGAATCCGTCGGCGACGATCAGAACCCGTCTCGCCAGGGGCCACCGAGCAGCGATTTTAGGGTGCGTAGTCATTGTGGATGAGTGAGCCTGTGGGCGAGGTGAAACATTGTAGGGAGCCGATTCCACATCGGATCAGCTGCAGTGGAGCGAGCACACAAGCGTGGTAACGCCACCGGACCGATTCTTAAGCAGTAGCGCTGGGGTCTCCATTTAAGAGCAACCGGAACAAAGCTTATAACGACGCTTGTGCATGCACTGCGGGCGCGGGGTAAGAAATGGGGCCTGCAGACTATGTGTGAGGGTGGCGGTATTGCGAATGTAACTATCTTTGAGGCGCTATAACCTTCTCGATAAGCGCTCGTGCTTGGAGAATCCCCAGAAAAAGTCCTCGACAATTCTAAGCGCCATCATGCGCAGCACAGCGATCCTCAATGAGGTCCGCTAGCGCCGCGCGGTTTTCATCGGGCTTCTTTCCCGCCCGCAGCTGTGCAAATAGCTGCCCAAGCCGGCGTCGGTCCCGATCATCAAGATCGGTCAGCAGTTCGCCGTCCAGGGACAACTGGCTGCGGTCTGCGTGAGTGCGACGACACAGAAGGCGCTGGTGTAGCAGGGCCCGACCCAGCAGGACAAAAGGGAAATTGGCGTTGTTACTCGGACCACACAGCAACTCACGCCCGCCAGCGGGAATGCCACGAACTCGCGTAGCGGCGATCTCGTCGGCGTAGCGCCAGGCACCAAACGCGCCCGACAATGCCCCGGCTGCTCCACTGGCGATCGTTACGGTTCCCAGTAGCGCCCCACCCGCCATCGCGTCGAGGGTGGCACCCGTCGCACCGCCCAGTAGAGCACCGGCGGACGAGGCGGCGATAGCCAGCGATCTTCGATTCAGCCCCCACAGGTACCAGTTATCCACGGCGAAGAGATCCGACTCGGCCAGAGCGACCTCGTCTTCACTGCGCTCGAGATGCTGATAGTAATAGAGTTCCTCCACCTGGCGGCGACAGCGTCGTTCTCTTTCGCTGAGCTGTGCCTGGTAGCGAGCGAAGAGTGCCTCGCGTACCGGGGCCTCGGGCAGGCCCGGGAGGAGCTTTTGTGAAACCTGATAGGCCAGCGCCTCGTCGATCATCTGCGCGATGTGCAACGCCGCTCCCCGGTGATTGGCGGCCCGCTCCTCCCGGAGTATGGCAACGGCACTATCCAGCGGTTCACGCCACTGATCATCCAGGTGTCCGAAGAGTACGAGTAAATCTAACTGCTTGGCGAACTCCGCGCGCTGTGCATTGAACAATCGCACCGTACGGAAATACTGACCGAGGCCGTCTCGCCACTCCTGTGCGTAGCGATCTCCGTCGATGGGATTGATAAGCGCCAGACTGGGTCGACCGCACCAGCGCAGAATCTCCATCTCCGCTTCGTAGTCGACACCAAAAGGCACCGATCCGTCGACCACGTAAATGATCCCGGCGCCTTCGACAATCGGCGCCAGGAGTTCGCACTCATCTTGAAACTCACTCCCACCCCGATGTTCACTCACGAACTCCCTGACGGTCTGCGGTCGCGCGGAGGCATCGGGGCAGCGCGCCTCCAGCCAGTCCAGAGCGGCGCGTGCACGCTGTATGCCCGGGGTGTCGACGAGGGTGTATAGCGTTTCGCCGTTTAGCCGCATGGGGTATTGATGCGCACTGCGTGTCGACCCGGAACGGGCGTCTATGTACACCGAGTCATCCCGGGCAAGCGTCGCAACAATACTCGACTTACCCTTGTTAGGCCGACCGACAACGGCGAAAACTGGTGCGCTCATGGTGCTTCCCTGCTGGGAAGTGTGTAAACGTCGACCGCTGGAAACGGCAACGCCCGGGCAAAGGCCTGCCAATCGTCCACCCGCTGTTTCGGGACTTCGTCGGTGCCGAGGGGCAAGAGGTACACGGTGCAGTGGGCTATTCGGGCGAGGGGCTCGAGAAGATCGGCCAGATCCGCCATGGGTGGCTCCCAGGACTTAACGATCAGAGCAAGGCGACGGAACTCCTGAGCGGCGAGGTCCGCGACGCGCTCCCTGTCGTCACTGAGACTGGCGGAACCGAGACTTATTCGGTTGTGACTTGCGATCGGTTGCAGAACGTCAAATACATCTGGATCGAGGTCCGAGAGCGTGGCGCCCCAATCGATCATCAGTCCGTCGGGATCTTCTGGGATTTGGGTTTCGCGTCTGCTTCCGGCCTGAAGGTCACCTGGGTCCAGTGCGTCCTCGTCAACGTCTCCCTGGGTACTCACCAGGGGCGCTGCCAGGCGCGCCAGTACCAACGCCGCACCGGGAAAGCCCACAAAGGAGCGGCGCAGCTGCCGTCGGTACGCATAGCGGGACCCAAGAAGAAGGAGCAGCCGCGGAACAAAGCCGTACGTCAGCAGGCACAGAAACAGAAACGGCCACCATCCGCGCATGCCCTCAATCTCCAGGCTGTTCAGGTCTGTCACGGCTGGGTGGAACCGGCTGTCGGCGAGTACATTCGGCTCAAGGGTGGCAGCCGGCAGCCAGGCTGACCAGGGCAGGGCGAGTGCATTGGTGATGGTGCTGACGAAATCGACGCCGAGATCAAAGGTTGATCCCCAGATGAAACCAAACTCGTTGACAGCGGGCACAGCAACGAACGCAATGGTTGCCGCTGCCGTAAACAACGCGCCCCACTCCTGCCCATAGCGCAGCAAAATCAGATGCAGAACAGGTTTTACCTCGCGCAGATAGCGAGCGTCGGGAACACGCCGTCGGGCGAGCCAGCGCGCGGGGTGCATGGGTAACCGGGTCGGCACATGACCGCGCAGCGACCGCACAAGAACGACAGCAGAAATCAGGCTGAGGAAAAACTGCAGTGCGACGAAGAAAATCAGCAGCGCGAATACGTTCACTAGTCCTCGACCGTTTGCGAACAAGAATCCCGCCATAGCGGAAAAGCCCATCAGCGCCGCGACAGCGCGTGCGGCCAAGGCCGCTCCGCCAACCGCAAGGGGTGAGGCCTCGGTCGGCGCGACCGCGTTCAGCCACAACAGCAACCGTTCACTGTCGCTTCCATCGACAGCTTTTCCCAGAACCTCATGGTCACGCCGACGCAGCTCTTCGAGGGAACGACCGCCATCGGCCTCCAGCTGTTTCGCAAGCCGGAAGAGATCCTCCAGCTCGGGCTCTCCGTCACTCATAGCGTACGCGCCGACCGGCCCGATGTGTTCAAAGTTGCTTCCGTCTCCGTATTGATGCGGCGAGGATACCGTAAGCGCGGTGGCACGTCTGGACTGCGCCGCATGGCTGGTAAGGCCTGAGCGAACGCTTATCGGCGAAATATTGGGGCGGCCGAGCGGCTCCCGGACCGCGCGCGTTGTCGATCACCTTTACCCGGTTCTGACGGCCCGGGCGGCCACTGCCTCAACCTCGACGAACCATGCGCTGTCTACCAGGCGGCTGACGTAAACCGCAGTCGATGTCGGTCGATGATCTCCCAGATGTTTGAGGCGTGCTTTGCGGACTTCGCCGCCATCGTGTCCATCGACCATGAAGGTTGTCAGCTTCACGATGGCAGTCACATCCAGACCGTGAGCATCCAGTAGCGAGACGATGTTTGCGAACACCAGATCAGCCTGCTCGCCGATCGTTGCCGGGCAGTGGCCGTTCTTTTCAATACCCAGTTGGCCAGAAAAATAGATGAGTTCGGATCCCTGAGGGACGACCGCAGTGTGGCTGTAGAGTCCCAGGGGGTTGATAACGGTATCCGGGTTTAGGAACTGGACGGTATCAGGCATGTGGTGGTAGTCCTTGCTACTCGTTGTGAAATCGATTCTGGTATCGACCTGGCGAACAGGGTGCTACTTCTGCGCACGTTTGTTTCGAAACGCGAGAATTACCTCAGCAACATCGTGGACGTGTGGATCTGATGGCAGATACATCAATTCAACCGAATCTCCGGTCTTGTAGCGTGTGCTGCCGACCTCGCCGGTATGGAGGCGACCCGCCGAATCGATGTACTCAAATCTCGCAATCCGGCGCGTGCTCATAGTGGAGTTACCACCAATGACATGAGTTACTCTTCCCGTGATGGGCTGACCGTCAGGAATCAGACGCTGTATGTAATCGGCTTTTCGTCTCATCCCAAAGAACAGGCGTTTGACGATCCAGAACAGCACCACGAATGGCAGGCAGAACAGCGCTAGCAGTCCCAGCATGGCGGCAATAGCCGGTATTCCTTCGAGCAAGATTCCGTTCCTCATAGGGCGGCCAGCGCCTGCGTGCAAATTCTAGCAGTCACATCGACCAGTCTCGGTTAGGGACATGTGTTCTTACCTACGGGCGAGCAATGAGCGATGAGCGCAGCGATACCCGCTAAAGGCCGGAACCAATGATTCGTGCACTCATGCACTCCAGCGTTCCCGGCACAACCTTACGAACTGTCTGGCACCTGGGGACAACGTGGTGTTCTTCCGGTATACCAGTCCGACACTGCGGACGAAGTTCGAGAACTCAAGATTTTTCACCTCTTCGAGATTCTGACAGAGGGTTTCCCGGTCAAGCACCTGGTCGGTGACGTACCCTACCGCCTGACCTTCGGCGAGTAATCGAAGACGCATGCTGATGGAGCGCACCTGCCACACTCGGCTGAAGTAATCGCGGATGCGCGTTGTACCGGGGCGCTCCTCGGGATCGTCAAGAAAGGAGGCCGCGAGCGGTATGTTTGCCAGAGCCTGTTCAGGACTCTCTCTCAGCTCGTTGATCATGCCATGATCGCGACTTACAACGAGCGTCCGACGCTCCTGGTACAGCGAAATCGACTCCAGAGCGGGCATGTGCGACTGGAACGGGCCCATGCCTAACTCAACCTGCCCATTAACGACAGCCTGCAGCACCTGTCTGGACGGTAGTTCATCCACCTGAAGACTGGCGAAGGGGTTCGATTGGCAGTAGGCCAGCAATAACGCTGGGGCGTGATATCGGTTGATGGTTCCATTCACCGCGAGGGAAAGCTTGGCTTGCCCACCCCGGCGGATGTCCTCCAGATCCCGTAGTGCGGCCGCTTCCTCCCGGCTCTGACTTTGGGCATAAACGAGCAAACGTCGCCCGGCTTCCGTCAGGGAAAACGGGCTTCGGTCAAACAGACGCTGCTCCAGCTTCCGCTCGAGTCCGGAGATCGATTGAGATATGGCCGATTGACTGATCTCCAGCTGTTCTGCCGCTCTTTTAAAGCCTCTGTTTTCGGCAACAGCCATCATTAACTGCATTTCCCGGGTCTCGAGGCGCATACTTTACCTATAAGTAAAACTGATTTATTTATAAGAATAAGACTATTAACTTATATATAGCCAGGGCAAATAATCCAGCTTTCGAGTGCTTCACCGGAGTGGGTTATGACGAACTTAGATATCGGACTGGAAGGCGTTGTCGTCGGTGAGACGGCTATTTCTCATGTGGATGGGGCGCTTGGACGACTGAGCTACCGGGGTGTCGATGTGGCCGAACTTGCACGACGACCTTTTCTTCAGGTCGTCTGGCTACTTCTGTTTGGCCAGGAGCCCAATCAAGAGCAGGAGCAGCAACTGGCGCGCTATCTCATGTTGCATCGCGAAATGACAGGTGCGGAGCGAGCGATGCTTGAAGCCCTGCCGCTGGACACGCATCCGATGCTGATGCTGCAGTCATTGGTACCTGTCCTGGATTTGACAGTCAGAGGCGACCTCGAAGTGCCATTCGGAGCAGAGGCGGCACGGGAAGGGTTGATCATTACCGCCCGGCTGCCGACCCTGGTTGCTGCCTGGGCGCGACGAATTAGTGGGCAAAGTTTTCCTGTGCCCAGTTTGAGATCCGATCCCCTGGCGGCATTTCTCGAGAGTTTTCATGACGCGAGCCCTGAGCCTCTCGCAGTCTCGACCCTGAACCGGGCGCAGATTCTTCAGCTGGAGCACAGTTACAACGCCGGCACGTTTTCCGGGCGGGTCGCTCTGGGAGCCCAGGCGCCACTGCAATCGAGCATCTCTGCTTCTATCGGTACTCTGTTTGGGAAACTGCACGGTGGGGCGGACGAGGCTGCTCTTAAGTTCGCTTACGACGTCGGGTGCCCCGAAAAGGCTGATCAGGCTGTGCAGGATGTGCTGAACGCCCGCGGCCGCATCATGGGTATCGGCCATCGCGAGTATCAGGTCGTGGACCCCCGCGCCACGCTGTTAAAGCCAATGGCTCGCGATCTTTGCGCCGATAATCCAGACCATGCTCGACTCTTTGCGACGTTGGAAGCTATCGAAGCGTCCTGTTATCGAAGACTGTCCAAACCCGGAAAGGAACTCCACGCGAACGTGGAGTTTTACAAGGGAGCCGTTTTTCACGCGCTGGGCGTACCGCACCAGTTCTTCACGGCGATGTTCGCGATGGCCCGCAGCTACGGCTATCTTGCTCATGCCCTTGAGTTCAAGCCGGTCGCACGCCTGATCAGGCCCCGAGCACGGTACATCGGGCCCGAGCCCGCATGGGCTTCTGCCTGAGGCGCGGCGCGCTCCTGCAGGCCTGGGCTGGTACTTACCGCGGTCGAAATAGGTCCTACTCCAACTTGTACCCAACGGAGTAGATGGCGTGAATCAGCGCCTCGCCGTCCAAAGCGTCCGAAATTTTCTTGCGGAGATTTTTGACATGACTGTCGACCGTTCGGTTGCTGACAATACGGTTGTCCGGGTAACTCGCCCGCATCAGCGTGTCCCGAGAACACGGTCGTCCTGGCTTTAGCAGCAGGGTTTTAAGAAGACGGAATTCCACAGGCGTAAGATCAAGTGCTTGTTCGCGGACCTGGCAGGTGAGCATTTCTGTGTCTAGCCTGACGTCGCGGTATTCCAGGATCTCTGTATTGGCACTCTTTGCAGTACTGCCTACGCGGCGCAGGATATTGCGGACCCGTACGGCAACTTCCCGTCCGTTGAACGGCTTGCAGATATAATCGTCAGCGCCGAGTTCCAGTCCGATGAGACGATCGATGTCGTCGACCTTGGCAGTAACCATGACGATGGGCAGTTCCGAGAACTGGCGAATCTCCTTGCAGATCGAAACCCCATCCTTGCCCGGCAGCATCAGGTCCAGCAGCAGTAGGTCCGGCGGCGTTTCCTTCACGATACGCACGACATTCGTACCTTCGTGAACTACCCGGGTGTCAACGCCCGCCGCCTGCATGTAATCGCGAAGCACCATCGCGATCTTAGGTTCGTCCTCAACGATCATGACTGTTTGATTCATAGGCTGAGATTTCTCACCAGGATCACGAATTGGCGGCTGGCAATCGTATGCTCACCCGCAGACCCCCGAGGGGGCTTTCATCCGCCGCGATGGTTCCACTGTGGGCCTCTACGATTTTGCGGCATATCGCTAGGCCCAGCCCTGCGCCTCCCCGGCGGCGACTTCGCGACTCATCGCCCCGGTAAAGAGGTTCAAACAACGATTCGAATTCGGTGCTGGCGACACCGGGCGACGAGTCTGAGCATTGCAGCACAACCTCCTCGCCGCGCTTCGTCGCGCTCAGAAGCACGGTGCCAGGCGAATCGGTGTAGGCGTTCGCATTGGATACTAGATTCTGGAAGAGCTGATCCAGTCTCGATGCATCGCCGGAAACGTACAGATCGGCGCCTATGTCGGTTTCCAGCGTCAGTCCTGAGTCCTCCAGGCGCTCGCGAACCTCCGCAGCATAGTCCCGAAGGTGAGCGCCAATATCGAGCGGCACAAACTCATAGCGAAGTGCACCTGCATCCGCCAGCGCGAGCTCATGCAGGTCGTCAATGAGTTTCTTGAGGCGCTGAATCTCGTGGTCGAACGACTGCAGTTGAAAGGCATCGAGGGGACGTATTCCGTCCTTTACTGTGTCTACCTCTCCGGCCAGAGCAGTCAGCGGTGTGCGCAACTCATGCGAGATCTCCATAAACCAGCGACGACGCGCATCGCGATTGGATTCCAGGCGGGAGGCCAAAGAATCGATATCTCGCATAATCTGACCCAGCTCATCCGACGGTGGATCCGAGAAGCGCGCCTTGTAGTCACCCTGGTAGAGAGATTGCACATTAGTAGCGATCCGGCGCATCGGTTTTAGTAACGTACGGGTGAAAACAAGAGACATGAGAAGCGCAATGACACTGGCAGCGGCTGCGACCACAATCGCAGACTGAATCTGCCGTCGCAGCAATCTCGCACCATCAGTAGGCACAACCGGATGCCGGGTCTCCAGGCGGGCCTGCGTGCCGTCGGACAGATCGATACTACTTTTTATGCTCTTGTGTTCCGGCAGCGGAGATTCCCTTCCGAAGACTAACTGACCGGTCGTGTCATACAGACGGATGCTGGGGAAATCACGCTGACCACGAGGGCGAGCGAGCGCAAAAGAACGCCCCCCATTGGGACCTAGCTCCGGGAGCTGAGGATCGCCCCGCTTACTTCTGAGTTGATCCCTGCGCAGAGCACGGCGTACCTGGCGCGAATTCAGACCTGACCAGCTTTGTCCGTTTTCGTCGTAGCTATCGCTCAGAAGCTCTGCGACGCGCGTGTGATAGAGCTGCGCAGCCTCCTCAAGATAGCGCTCGAAGTTGCTACTGAATGCAAGCTGCATCAACCAGAGAGCCAGCATCAACACACTCACCACGGCGAGAAAAAGCCAACTGCTGAGTTTTACTGAGAGCGAACGGGGCATAAACGGGGCATATACATAGTCTAGTAGGGCTGCGGCTTAATCCTGCGCGTTCATACTGCGCCACAAACTTGTCGTCGCAAACCAGGTGAGGGGATCCTAGGAAAGCGGTCTTGGAATGGACTATTGGAAACCAAAGACCCACACTCGGGAAAGCTCCCAAGGCGTGATTCCGTCAATCCGTGCTTGAACTCGCAGGATTCTGCACAGCTTCTCCACGATTGCGCGCAAGCCCGTCGATGCTTTTTACAGCATCGGCTATGAGTTTTGGTCCTCGGTAGATGAATCCGGTGTAGATCTGGACGAGGTCAGCGCCCAGGCGAATCTTACGCTGTGCGTCCTCCCCACTCATGATCCCTCCGACCCCGATCTTTGCCATCCGCTGTCCGACGGTATCCGAGACGACGGCTAGTACACGATCTGCCGCATCACGAAGAGGCTGGCCGCTCAACCCTCCGGCTTCCCCACCGTTCTTGTCTTCTGCGACGGCGTCTCGGGCGATCGTCGTGTTGGTGACGATCACTCCATCGACCGCAAAATCGAGCAAAATTCTGGCCGTCGCCGCTGCCGTCTCTTCGCTCATATCCGGAGCGATTTTTACTGCCAGCGGTCGGTGCTGTCCGTACTCATCCCGCAGTTTCCCATGTTCACGAGTCAGCCCTTCCAACAGCGCCTTAAGCTGGTCTTCGGCCTGGAGGTTTCGAAGTCCCGGTGTATTGGGGGAGGAGATATTGACCGCGATGTAAGACGCATGCGGATACACCGCCCGCAAACAGGTCACGTAGTCATCAAGTGCCCGTTCCTCGGGAGTCGTTTTGTTCTTCCCAATGTTGATCCCCAGTACACCTGAGTACCGGGTGGTTTGAACGCGCTGTACGAGGCTGGTAACGCCGTCGTTATTGAACCCCATTCGGTTTATCAGGGCCTCATGCTTGGGCAACCGAAACATGCGGGGTTTTGGATTTCCCGGTTGCGCGACCGGCGTCACCGTTCCGACTTCGATAAACCCGAAACCTAACGCTGCGAGCGCATTCACGTAGCGTGCATCTTTGTCCAGCCCGGCAGCCAGGCCCACCGGATTTGGGAACCGTAGACCCATAACCTCTACGGGGGCGTCCTGCACAGGTGAAGCAGCTAGCCTGCCAAGGCCCGCACGCTCCAGGAATCTAAGAGAATTCAGCGAAAAATCGTGCGCAACTTCTTCCGGTAGGGAGAACAGCAGGGGTCGCAGAGCGCTGTAGCTCAAGGAGGGATCCGCTCACAGTGTCGAGTCTCAGGTAACTCTAGTATACGTCACGCTGATATCGTCGCGACTCCCGGAGTGACTCGACATAGGCTTCGGCTTCCTCGGTGCTGCGCTTGCCGTGTTCTTTGACGATATCAATCAAGGCCTGATGCACGTCCTTGGCCATTCGATTCGCATCACCGCAAACATAAAAGTGGGCGCCGCGCTCAAGCCAGGCGAAAACGTCGGCGCCTTTCTCCATGAGCCTGTCCTGGACATACACCTTCCGTTCCTGATCACGGCTGAAGGCAACGTCCAGGCGATTGAGGAGCCCGGATTTCAGGTACGCGAGCAGCTCGACCTGATAGAGAAAATCCTGCGTGAAATGCGGATTGCCGAAGAACAGCCAGTTCTCGCCGCCGCTGTCCTCAGCATCGCGCTCTTGCAAAAACGCGCGAAACGGCGCAATACCCGTGCCCGGGCCGACCATGATCACCGGGGTCTCGTCCTGCGCGGGTAGGCGAAAGTTGTCGTTGCTTTCAATGTAAACACGTACCGAATCGCCATCGCCGACTCGGCGTCCCAGGTGCCCGGAGGCGCCACCCAGATGTGCTCGCTCGAAGGCGTCATATTCGACCACACCCACTGTCAGGTGTACTTCCTCGTCTACCTCCTGCTGGCTCGACGCAATGGAATACAAGCGGGGTTGCAGCTTGCGAAGGCTATCAACCAGAGCCTGTGCATCCAGTGTCCCAGGATGCTCGTTAATCACGTCGTAGATCTGCCGATCTTCGAGGTAGGCACGCAGCGCGGCTTTGTCTTCTGCCAGGCTCTTAAGTGCTTCAATTCCGGCGGCTTGCGCATACTTATCGACAAACCCCGGGTAAGACTGAGTGAGCTCCAAGTCTTTGATCAGCGCCTCTCGCAACACACCGGATTCCCCACCCAGCGTGATCGGACTGTCGGCATCCAACTTGAGCAGCGCCAGAATTCTGTCCACTTCAGTCGCATCGTTTTCGAAGAATACGCCAAGCGAATCGCCGGGCTGGTAGGTCAGGCCAGAGTCCTCGAGCGAGATCTCCACATGGCGGATATCCTTAATGGAATCCCGCCCGGTGATTTTCTGTACCTGGTTGATTTCTGCTGGAAACGGATTCTTCTTGGAGTACTTCGCGGGTGCAGAAGCCGCAAGCGGAGCCAGTCCGTGGAACATCGGCACAACATTAGTATCGCTGACGTCGATGGCCTCGTTGGCGGCCTTAAGCTCAGGCTCAAAGGCGTCTAGCGCTCCGGCAATCCAGCCCGGTGCATGATCTTCGTAGTCGACATCCAGCAGTACACGTTCGATGAGGGTATCTGCGCCCAGATTCCTGAATCGATCCTCGAAATCGATAGCGGTCTGGCCGAAAAATTCGTAGCTCGTGTCGCCCAGCCCCAATACTGCTACCTTGCAACCTTCGAGCTTGGGCGCTTTCTTACTCGCCAGATAGTCATACAGCTTGATCGCGGACTCGGGCGGATCACCCTCCCCATACGTAGACACAACGATGGCCACGTACTTCTCAGTCTTGAGTCGATTAACTTTGTAGTCTGCCATGTCCACGAGAACCGGATTCATACCCCGGCTGGCGGCCTGCTCCGCAAGCTCCTCAGCCAGGTGCTTTGCATTGCCTGTCTGCGAGCCGTACAGAATTGTGAAGTTGGCGATCTGCGCAGGCTCTGCTGTTCCGTGAGCTACGGAGGCGGTTCCCTGCGACGAAGCGGCAAGATAGCCGCTCACCCACGCCTTCTGTACCGGCGTCAGTGAGGTCATCAGTTCCTCAAGCTGCTGGGCCTGCTCGGTGGTGAGTGGACTCAGACCGGGGGGTAACTGCGCTAAAAACATGACTACCGCTCCTGGCCTGTCAGTAAGAGAATGGCGACGTTCAGCACCCAAACTGTTGGGGTGGCATTTGCTTGCTTTCGATACATCAGTGTCGTGCGCATATGATTCAGAATCCCGATGCCGTGCGCTGGATTGAGTGGACATCTCCTACCCAATCGTGACCCCTGTCCGCGAGGGGGTGGCGAGGCAGCTCGTGGGCATTGGCGTATTCGGAGATTTGTTCGTCGCTCCAGTCAAACAATGGACGAAGCTTCCATATGGGTTTCTTACGGGTGTCCTGGATGGAATCATCGGCGTCGACTGGCAGATCAGATACGTGTCTTTCATCCTGGGACACCTCACTTGCGATGGTGAGAAGTCCCGGTCCAGCTTCGCTCTGCTCCTGCAGGTCATCCCTCGCCGAATGTGCGATGCGCCCGCCCTGAAGCCAAAGACGACCACCCAGCTCGCGAAAGGCTCGACGCAGCGGCTCCAGCCGGTTGATCTCTTGATAGGTGCGTGCACCAGCGTCGCCCTGGGTCCAGAGCTTTCCGAACTGGGCCTCCTGACGCGCCGACGTCATCGGCGAATGGTAAATATGAAGCGGCAGATCCCAGCTCTGCTCCAGCTGATCGGCGAATCGGTAGGTGTCGGCGTGCAGGTATCCGCTGTCGATCAGAACCACCGGTATTTCGATGCCTCGGCTCGCCGCCGCTTCGCGAACCATGTGAAGCAATACAGCGGACTCGATACCGAAGCTCGAAGTCATGAGCGCCGGTCCCGGCAAATGCTTAATGCTCCAGAGCACTCGTTCGGGCGCACTTAAAGCGCTCAGCCAACGGTTTGCAGCGAGACCCGCATCTTCGTTGCCGGGAACGAAGTCAACGGCTTCATTCGTAGTAACGGTTGGGGCCATCTCAGGAAGGCGACTGGCGTCGTCGTGACTCATGCGTGAAAGTCCGTATGCGAAACCTTGACCTCGGGGACAATACCGACCCGAATCACGAAGTCGCCAAAACATTCGTCTGGCTCGCGCTCAGTAACCCAGCGTCCGATCAAACCATCGAGCTCTGCCAGAATAATCTCCGGAGACACGTTTTCCTGATGCAACTTGGGAATACGTGTGCCCACCCGATTACCGCCAAGGTAGAGGTTGTACTTCCCCGGGCCTTTCCCAACCAATCCAGCCTCGGCGAGCATTGCCCGGCTGCAACCATTCGGACATCCCGCCACCCGCAGAATGATGTGGTCATCCTGTACGCCATGTTTCGTTAGCAGTCCCTCGACCGATTCGATCAGAGAAGGCAAAAAGCGTTCGGCTTCTGCCATCGCAAGCGGACAGGTAGGGAGTGATACACAGGCCATCGAGTTCTTTTTCTGCTGGCTGACGCCATCGTCGATGAGCCCGTACTCCCGCGCGATACGCTCGATCTCATCGCGTTGATCCGCCGGTACACCCGCGATAACCAGGTTTTGATTGGCCGTCATGCGGAAGTCGCCCTGGTGGATTTCGGCGATCTTGCGGATACCGGTTTTGAGTGGCTTGTCCGGGTAATCGAGAATGCGACCGCTCAGCAGGTACAGGGTGAGGTGGTGGTTACCATCCACACCTTCGACCCAGCCGAAACGATCACCGCGGCTCGTGAATTCATAGGGGCGACTGGGTTCAAACTCTACGCCGGCCCGTCTTTCGACTTCACGCTTGAAGGTGTCTGCACCGACCCGGTCCAACGTGTACTTGGTCTTGGCGTTCTTCCGATTGGATCGATTGCCCCAATCCCGTTGAACCGACACTACGTGTTCCGCAATCGCCAGGGTATGTTCCAGCGGGACGAACCCAAAATCATCGGCCCTGCGAGGATAAGTGGCCGTGTCGCCATGCGTCATCGCCAGTCCGCCACCAACCAATACGTTAAAACCGACGAGCCGCCCGTTTTCCGCGATGGCGACGAAGTTCAAGTCATTCGCGTGGACGTCCACTTCGTTATTAGGCGGTATCGATACCGTCGTTTTGAACTTTCGGGGTAGGTACGTCGAGCCCAGTATGGGTTCTTCGGTTGTCTTCGCCTTCTCTCCGTCAAGCCAAATCTCAACATAGGCCTTGGTTTTCGGAAGTAAGTGTTCCGATATTTTCTTCGACCACTCGTACGCCTCTTGATGCAGCTCCGACTCGACCGGGTTGGTCGTGCAAAGCACATTTCGGTTCACGTCTCCCGCGGTCGCTATCGAGTCAATGCCGGTGCTGTTGAGCACCTTGTGCATGTCTTTGATCTCGGGCTTGAGGACGCCGTGGAACTGAAAAGTCTGACGAGTGGTCAGGCGGATTGAGCCATACATCGTATGCTCTTGGGCAAAGCGGTCGATGACCAACCACTGCTCGGGCGTAATGATGCCCCCGGGCATCCGGGCTCGGAGCATGACGTTGTGCAGCGGTTCGAGTTTCTGCTTCGCCCGTTCAGCCCGAATATCGCGGTCGTCCTGCTGATACATACCGTGAAAACGGATAAGCTGAAAGTTATCCGCAGTGAATCCCCCGGTCAGCGGATCCTGCAGATCGGTGGCGATCGTTCCTCGCAGATAGTTACTCTCTGCTTTCAGACGCTCATTGTCAGACGGCTTCCCCGAAACTTCGAGGTTTGCGTCGACGGGCTTCTTTTTCGCGCTTGGGAGCATGATGGAGCTATCCGTGCGTAGGCATCAGTGAAACTGCTTGTCTGAGCTTAATGACTGAGCTTCGGGCTTTAAAACAGTCGTTTTCTTGGCATCAGGCGGGCGCTTTTGTGCGTCGCAGATACGGAAACACGGTTTCAAACTCGCCAAACTTTTCTTTCGCATCTTCGTTGCTGACTGACGGCGGGATGATCACATCCTGACCAGGTACCCAGTTGGCCGGTGTCGCCACGCCCTTAGCCGAAAGCTGCAGGCCATCGAGTGCCCGCAGAATCTCTGCGAAGTTCCGTCCTACTGTCATGGGGTAGGTCATGGACAGCTTGAGCTGCTTATCCGGGCCGATGATGAAAACCGACCTCACCGTGGCGCTGTCTGCCGGCGTCCTGCCGTCAGGCATATACGCTTCTGCGGGTAACATGTCGTAGAGCTTTGATACCGCGAGGCCATCGTCAGCAATGATGGGAAAGCCAGCCGGCGCTCCCCCAAAAGATTCGATATCTGCTTTCCACTTGCGATGATCTTCCGCGCTATCAACCGATACACCAATCACTTTGGTGTTGCGCTTCTGCCATTCCTCGGCGAGCTGCGATGCTGCGGCGAACTCCGTGGTGCAAACCGGAGTGAAGTCTTTTGGGTGACTGAACAAAATCGCCCAGCTGACTCCAATCCACTCATGGAAGTTGATCTCACCCTGATCGGTCTGGGCGGTAAAGTCGGGCACCGTGTCATTGATGCGAAGTGACATCTGTAATTCCTTAGCTCTTGGTACTGTTTCGGTGACTGAGTTGGCTGCGTCGTGTTTGTGTTGCGTGCGTCAGCGAAGCAACAATTCGGTCAACTCATGCAAGCACCCCGAATGCGTTGGATCGGATTCGAGGAACAAGTCGCCACGACTCCAGCTCGTTAAGCACAACGCTCGTTGTCGTGGCCCCGCCCGGCGCGCCTCCTTCGGGTCGAACCAGGACAAGGCCGATCGGTTTTGAGTCCAGAATGCTTGCGCGAGCAAAGCCTAGCAAAAAAAAATGCGGTAATTCAGAGGTTTATGGAATAACGATATAACGCTGGTGGCATCGTCAGAGGCCCTCGATCGATGAGTTCGCCTGATGGACGCCGCCCGATGAGGGTTGCCTATTCGCCGTTCTCGTTTAGGATCAGCTCGGCTTGGGGTGTCTGGTACGTACCGCCGAACCGCACCCCATTTGCACACTCCTTATGGGCACGAACCCGAAGCGCTTCTTTGTTCAGAGAACCACTAAGCAAGCTATCCAACAAAATAAAAGGAATACAACGCATGACGGACGATTCGTCTTCCACCTCATCGGACGAGGCACAAACAGACGGTTTACTGAATTCCGTCTTCAAGGAGGGATGTTTTGCCGGCACCACGGTGTTCATCACCGGGGGTGGCAGTGGCATCAACCTCGGTACAGGCCATACGTTTGCGGCACTCGGCGCAAACGTCGGCATTTGCGGTCGTAATCAGGAGCGGCTCGATGCCGCCGTCGCTTCTCTCGAATCTCACGGCGGTCGGGTGTTCGCGAAGTCAGCCGATGTCCGGGACTCCTCAGCGCTGAAAGAGGCGATAGACGCCTGCGGTTCGGCATTGGGCCCTATGAATTTTCTGATAGCAGGGGCTGCCGGCAACTTCGTGTGTCCTGCGGAGAAGCTCAGCGATAACGGTTTTCGCGCTGTGATGGACATTGACCTGTTCGGCACGTTCTTGTCGGCTCGTCATGCCCTGCCCCAATTAAAGGAGACGCGTGGCGGTGCCGTGTTCATTACGGCTGGCCAGGCGTTTGATGCCTACTATGGCCAGGCGCATGTGGGGGCGGCCAAAGCTGGAATCGAGAATCTGATGCAGACGCTTGCACTGGAGTGGGGACAATTCGGTGTGCGCGTGAATACTGTTATCCCCGGACCCATCGCCAATACACGCGGCATGGAAGTCCTGGGTAGTGAGCTGAATGACCGCAGCATCGATAGCAGCGTGCCGCTCGGTACGCTCGGTTCAGCGAGCGATGTGGCGAATATGGCGGCGTTTCTCGCATCGCCACTGGCGGCATGGGTTACTGGCGCCAGCATTCGCGTAGACGGCGGCTCGAATCTCATGGGTCCGGCCGGATTTAACAGCGCGGTCAAACGGTTTTTCGACCAGCAGGGTGAGTAACACTAGTGTCCTGCATGGTTAATCCGTTGAATAAATTCCGAGTGATTTTTTGTGCCTGGCAAGGCGCGGTGAGGAGTCATAGCCGTAGCTATGGCGACTATCCGCAACGCCGCCAGGCGCGAAAAAGCGCCGAAACAATTCAACGAATTAGCCACGCAGGACACTAGCTCCATGCAGCCCAGCGTAGCTCCAGCGCCTGGATTGTTTGCACGCTTCAGACAGCAGTTCGCGCGTTTTTCTGACAAAAGCGCTTTGGTTCTGCCCGATGGTAGTTCTGTTCGGTACTCCGAACTGGATAGTCAATCAGCACAAATAGCAAATGCTCTCACCGAGCTGGGCGTGGAACCCGGCGACAGGATCACTGCGCAGATCGAAAAGTCTGTTGATGGGCTGTGCCTGTATCTGGCCTGTTTGCGCGCAGGATTTGTGTTCCATCCGATGAATACGGGGTATCTGCGCAACGAACTCGAATTCTTCCTGCAAGATGCAGAACCGCGCGTCGTAGTCTGTGACGAGCCAAGCCACGAGCTGTTCGCTACGCTCTGCGGTGAGTCGATCACGTTGCTGACTCTAGGCGGTGATGACGGTGGCAATAGTGGTGATAACTCAGAAGGCGATAGCGGTGCCTCATTGACTGGCCTTTGCGCGCACCACTCATCGGAGCACGAACCCTTTCCGGCTCGCGAAGACAGTCCCGCGGCACTGCTCTACTCCTCCGGTACCACGGGCGTACCGAAGGGAATTCTGCTTACTAACCGCAACTTGCTGTCGAACGCCAGTACCCTGGTTGAGGCCTGGGGATTTACCAGCGACGACGTATTGCTGCACGCGCTTCCGATCTACCACGTGCATGGATTGTTTGTGGCGATTCACTGCGCGTTGCTCAGCGGCAGTACCATGTACTGGTTGGCGCGGTTTGACCTGGATGCCGTGCTGGCCAGTTTGCCTCGTTGCACAGTGATGATGGGCGTGCCCACGTACTACACCCGGCTGTTGTCAGATGGCCGGTTCAGCAGGGATCACTGCCAGAACCTGCGTTTGTTTATCTCTGGCTCTGCACCGCTGCTCGCGGAAACCTTTCAGGCTTTTGAGCAGCGTAGCGGTCATCGAATTCTCGAACGTTATGGAATGAGCGAAACCGGAATGCTGACCTCGAATCCCCTGGCGGGTAATCGTGTTCCTGGAACGGTTGGCCACGCACTTCCCGGTGTTGATGTGCGTGTCGTATCTGATGCGGGAATGGCCTGCGAGTACCCCGAAGTCGGCAACGTACAGGTCGCCGGTCCCAACGTGTTCTCCGGTTATTGGAAGCGACCCGATAAGACCGCTGAAGACATGACCCGTGATGGCTTCTTCAATACCGGAGACCTAGGGCAGCTGGATCGGGATGGAAGACTCACCATCGTGGGGCGCGCCAAGGACCTGGTGATTACCGGAGGCCTCAACGTGTACCCAAAAGAGGTCGAACTGATCATAGACGAGCTGCCGGGCGTGCTCGAGTCGGCCGTGATCGGTGTGCCTCACGATGACTTTGGCGAGGCGGTAGTGGCCGTGGTGGTGGCTGAAGTATCGGGGGGCGAATCGGGGGACGAGCGGGTCGAGTTGAGCGAGCGTGAAATGCTCGGCTTACTCAGCGATCAGCTAGCTGCTTTCAAGCGGCCAAAGCGTATTGTGTTTGCGGATTGTCTTCCCAGAAACGCCATGGGGAAGGTGCAAAAGAACCTCCTTCGCGAGGCGCACGCAGACCTGTTCAGGGGCGCGTAGCCAGCGAGCTGGATGCGCCCATTAAGCGGCGTTATCTTCGTCAACCTGCTCAGCGCTGCCGGGCACCGCTTCGAAACCTTCGAACTGCGGGTGCCCTAGATACATATCGCGAGTCCCGCCTGCGCCACGATGGGCCAGCTTGAATGCCTCGGACTTTGTCCAGGCGTCAAACGCTGCGCGGTCTGCCCACTCGGTGTGGGATGCGTACAGGACGTGATCGTCAAGCTCTGGACCCTTGAGCAGGACGAAATTCTTGAACCCGGGTACATCGCTCAAACGACTCTCGCGCGTGAGCCACACCTGTTCGAAGTCGGCCTCTTTGCCTTTGGCGATGCGAAATCGATTCATTGCAATAAACATAATGGCAGTGCGTTTCCTGTATCTCTACCTTCGGCTCGACAAAGCCTACTTCAAAGCTGTCGGACCGAAAATGCTACGGGTTCTCATTTTAGTACCTGTGCTCAGCGCGGGTGCAGGCCGGCGGGTGCTAATCGTTGAAACGTCGCGGTGCACTAGCAGTAGTCTGACCGGACTTTTGCGGGCGCGGTGCTTGTGCCGTCCCTTTCTAGATCTATCGCCAGGCGAATTCGGAAGAGTGGTCCGGACGCCATACGCCGGGGCGTACTGCTACGGCTAGAGAACGAGCTTCCAGCTCCAGGCATACAAAACCAGCAGCAACGTAAGTGCCATGAGCCAGCTGACCGTTGTGAGCGCGGCTTGTCTCCACTGCGGGTGTTTTTCTCGGCTCATAGTTAGGTCAATGCCCTTTGTGGTTGATGTTTAACAAGGCCGAGCGTTCGAAAGCTGGCCATGTTCAGTCGAACTGCGCTGAGCTGATTGGAGTACTGCTTAGCAGCATCGAAAAGACTCCGGGCGTTTGTGCCGACCAGTTGTGCAGCCGCCGTCAGCGCCGTCGGTGCATCTTGTTCCAGCTGTGCACTCTGGAGTATCCGTAAGATCGTTCTCTCACCCTGGGATAGAGTGGGGTGGCTGCTTGGGCGCAGCTCCACGGTGGTAATGGCATGGCGGGTTAGAAGCATCATGAACTGATCGATATGTTGTACCGCCGCGACGCAGGCAAAGCGCTTGAAAGTATCGGAGAGTGCGCAACCGACGCACCGGTTTGCCCTGGTCTCGACGATCCACTGCCTGACGCTCCAAACGGATAAACGGGAGCCCTCCGACAGCGACATCACTTCGATCTCCCGGTCGATGGCTGAGTGCGCCCCGAGCAAGCAATGTTCATTAATTAAAGATAGCGACGCGTGCATTCGATCATCCGGGGCCTATTTCCAAACAATAGAACAAATGATAAGCATTATCAATAAATCAGCAAATTTAGATAGCGAGCGCGTGCTGGCCTCTGGTCGTCTTGCAGGGCGCCGGTGCCGTGAGGAATCACGAGACTTACTTCATGGAAACAGCGGATCTCATCAGTGTGTATCCCCGCCTGTATCACATGGCGAAGGCGGGCTCGTGGGAAGACACTAATAAAAGTGGCCTGCTCAGCACCAGCGCACTCCTGCACTATGCTGGAATCGGCGTGCAGACCGCGACGCTATCGAATCGCAACGTCGCGCAGTTCCAGTGATCGTGAGGGTATCGTTGCGTGAGTTGGTGGGGTGAAAGCGGACCCGGCAGGTGATCGTCCGTGCCAGCCGGTATCGACCCTGATCAGACACTCACCTCAGCGCCTATTGAGTAGACTGTCACCGAAACTCCCATTTTGGCCGATTAGTGGGGACCGGCGGCCCTCACCATGAAGTATCCCGCCTGTAATGGCACTTAAGGCAAACCAACTACCCAGGTAGCGTCCATGAGGAATAGCAGCCGCACATATTTCAGCGCATCACACTCGGTCCGGCTGTTGGCCATGGCCATATTACTGCTCTCCTGGAGCTCACTATGGGCGCAGAAGCTGGAGCCAAAAGACCGAACCATCGAACCCGACCATAGGATCCGGTCGGAAATTACAGGTCATGAGTATCAGCTCTACATCGCCTTCCCTTCCGGCTATAGCACCAGCGACGATACAAGCTATCCCGTTCTCTATATCCTGGACGGTGCCTATTTCTATCCGACCATCAATCAAGTCAATCGCAGACTGAGTGCCAGGGGGATGATTCAGGACGTTGTCATCGTCGGAATTCATTCGGGCAATGATCGAATTTCCTGGTTCGCAAACAGAAATGTCGATTACACGCCATCGTCGGATGTGCAGGACGATCGGAGCGCGGAAAGGGAATTTGGAATTCCAGAAGGCCGATTGGAGTCAGGTGGCGCGGCGCGATTTCTGAAGAGCATCAGAACGGAAATCAGTCCCCTTATCGAAAAACACTACAAGGTCAATGAGGATAGGGGGATCGCAGGCCATTCCCTTGGCGGCTTGTTTGCTGCCTATTGCTTCGTCAATTCAGATGGCTACTTTACGCGGTTCGGGCTGAACAGCCCTTCAATGTGGTGGCACAACGAGCAGTTCCTAGATGATTCAGTTCTCCAGTTCGAGTCCAATAAAACGTGGGACATACCAAATAGCAGAGTCTTCGTTTCCGTGGGCGGGCAAGAGGATGCGAGGCAGGTGCCGACTATGCTCAGTTTCAGTCAGCACTTGCACGAGGCACACTATGGAAACGTTCAATTAAGTTGGCAGATCTTTGAACATGAAACACATCTGACCGTGATGCCAGCTAGCATGAGCAGAACCCTAACCTGGCTCTATTCAACTGAGTAATCACCGGTAGTATCGTGAAAGTTCATCGCGTAAGTTGACCGGCAGAAGTAATCACAAATTTCCGACATGCAGGCAAGACGTATCGCCAGACAGTCGTCGCTGGAAGCAGCACCTATGAAGGATTTCGACTGGCCGATCTGAGCCATAAAGCATGCTAAAAAACGAGGGATTTCAACGTCCGCTTTAAAGTAACGTTTCGATCAAACCCGCTACTTTCAGTCGGCCCAGGTCTGAGCGCTTTTTATTGAGATCGACGGCTCTATGTTGAGAAGCGCCAGCTAATGCAGCATCGATATCCCGCATCCTGAGTCAAAAACATCAAGGGCCAGCGATCGCCGTTCGCCGGGTTATACCGCCAGGCGGCCGCTAAGCGCGGTCCGTGCCCAAAATTTCAAGACGCCCGGACCCGCCCCGTGCAGGTAGGCACGCTAATGCAGTGCGACGGAGACGCTGGATTCGCGTTCTCGGCCCTCGGCGAAGAGGTAATCAAGCTCCAGACATTCGGCGCAAAGTCTTCTCGTTGAGTCACAGGCCGCTGAGATAAAGTGCGCGCACTGCGAGAAAGACATGCCCTTTGCACAGGGGAATACCGCGGCCATCACCAACTGTGGTGTCGCATCGTCGACAACGTCGAGAAAGGACTTGAGCAACGGGTAGTCCATATTTAACCGACCCAGGTCGGCCGCCAGAGGCAGCATGGCCATAGGCCGAATTTCGAGCTCGGTTGTGAGCAGTAGTCCGTAGCGCTCAATAAAGAGTCGGCTATCGACGATGCCCTCGATGCTTCGAAGAGCTTCAAGATGCAGACCGTCACAGTCGTTGCACTCGTGGTAATCAACCTTGGCCATGCTCAACCAGTCTTGCAGTAGGCTGCGGTCGATTTTCTCGACGATGTCGTTCATAGCTTCCCCCAGGTCGCTTGTTACCGGACGACATCTATTTTGTCTGCCACCGTCGATGAGCGCCATACAACTATTCCGCTCACGAGTGTCAATTCTAATTGACATTGAAAATGTTTGTATCAAACTGACAGTTTAGTATTGAAGTCAGGAAGGGCGCAGATGGTGTATTTCTGCGCTAGCAGTCGATGACAACGGTTCTGCTCACTTTAGGTCGTCTCCCCAAAGCACTTGCTCTCGCTCGAGCGTGCAAACGCGTCGGATGTCGCGTTCTGCTGGCCGAGCCTTTCCGCTGGCATTTGTGTCGTCCCTCACGCGATATAGATGAGTGTTTTCGTGTAACCGCTCCGAACGTATCGCGTGGCACATACCTTGACGAGTTGATCGGCATCGTTGAGCGCGAGTCCGTAGATCTAATTGTTCCTGTGTCCGAGGAAGCACTTCATGTAGTTGCTCTCCACTCGCGCCTTCCCGATGGTTGTCGTCTGTGGGCGGCTGAGCAGAACGATCTGCACACGCTTCACGACAAGCTTCGGTTTGCCGAACTCGCGGTCCAGCGGTCCTTAACCGTTCCGGAGACCTACAGCGCTGATGATCCCGGTGCACGCGAGTTGGCCATTAGGCAGGCGTTCGTCGAAAAACCAGCACACAGCTGCTCGGGAATCGGCTTGCGGATTGCTAATGCCGGCGAGGCTGTCTCGGGAGATAGTTCCGGGACCCTCGTACAGGCGCTCGTTGAGGGGGATCACATCAGCAGCCTATCGATCGTGCACGAGGGCCGTGAGATAGGGTCTGTTTTTTACCGGGGTCTGGTGTTCGCGGGAACGGTTGCTGTTTGTTTCGAGCGAGTTGACGATTGCCTGCCCGCACAGCAGTGGGTCCATGACTTCCTCGCGGACTGCGACTACAGCGGTTTTCTTGCCTTTGATTTCATCATCGATGAGCAGGGGCGCGCCCAGGCCATCGAATGTAATCCACGAGCGACCAGTGGCGTGCATTTTTTTGACGAGATTTCTCTCGGTAACGCTCTTCTCAATCCCAGTGCCGCCACTGAAATAAAGTATGCGCAGCAGACGCGGTTTCAGTGGGCCTATTCAACACTCACCGAAGCCTACGCCGCGCTGTTTCGATTTCGACCGCGCGAGTTTGCACGTTGCTTCCGCGAGATGCTGCGGGCGCGAGACGTTGTATGGTCGCTGTATGACCCTTGGCCGTTCCTGCTCATGACGCCTATGTCCTGGGAGATTCTATGGCCGGCAGTGTCGAGCAGTGCCACGCTTGGCGAAGCTACGCAGCAGGATATTGCCTGGTTCGGGAGCGGCGATGCGGTCTGATTCTGCCGTCCTAAACCGGCGCACTTGCGGTGTGTCGGGACTGAACCCGGCAGTAGACCTGCTCTCTGGGTCTGGTCGTGAGCCGGGCGGCCGGGCGCACGCGGGCTGCATCGAGGGCAAAAAAGTCAAACCTGCGCACCAGCTCCGCGATGATAAGAATGCTCTCTGTCTGGGCGAAGCCGGCACCCACGCAGGTGTGCGGTCCTTGGCCAAATGGAATGTAGGCTCCATCGACGAGTTTGTCGGAGTTCTCCGGCAAAAAACGCTCCGGTCGAAACTCGTGCGGATCTTCCCAGTAGTCCCGGTGCCGGTGCAGCGTCCAGGGCGAGATCATCACCAGCGCTCCCCGGGGAAGCCTCCGTGGCCCAATGATGGTGTCGGTGAGCGCCACCCTTGGCATAAACGTAATCGGTGGGTACAGGCGCAGAGTCTCCCGAAACACCGCGCGCACCAGTGGGAGCTTCTTAAGCGTCGTGAAGTCAATTTCACGATCGCCAATCTCGCGATCAATCTCCCTGCGCATTTCTGTAACCAGGCTCGGCCGTTCGGCGCAAATGTAAAAGAGCCACGTCAGCACCGACGCGGTCGTCTCATGTCCCGCCAGAAAAAACACGCCCAACTGATCGATCAGTTCCGCATGGCTGAAGGGTTCCCCGGTGTCGCGATCGCGCGCGGCGATCACTTCACTGGCGATGTCGTTGTAGTTAGCTTCGGGTGCAAGATGCGTGTCAATCAAGGTGGCGAGGTGGCTGCGAATCCTAGTGCAGGCCTCAAGAACCTGGGGCGGTTGGGGTACGTCACTCCAGGCCGGCTGAAAGATAAGTCGCTTGATATCGACCTGGGCGACCGACCGTTCAAACACGGTAAAGTCTTCAAACACATCGAGAGCGACCTGCGAGTCCAGCGAGGTCGAGAACACCGTTCGGCAGATGATGTCGGCGGTGAGGTGACTCATTGCCAGGTCCAGCGAAAGAGTCTCTCCACTGTCGGCCGCCGCCTGCAGCCGCTCGAGGTAATCGTGAACGGCAGCTCGCATCGCAGCGAAGGCGTGACCGATCCGCATATGCGAGAAGGCCGGGTCGATCATGGCCCGTTGGCGTCGCCACTGATCGCCGTCCGTCACAAAAATCGATTCCCCAATCAGCGGCTCGAGAGCCGACACCATCAAATCGCTTTTGGGAAACACGCCGTCAGGATCACGCATGATCAGACGCACCAGCTCCGGTTTGTTGAACAGCACCGTCGAGCGACGCGAGTAACCAAGGCTGCCTACATCGAAGCGATAAGCAGCGGCGGGGAGCAGTTCGAGCAGATTTCCATCCCCATTCCAGAGTACGCGGGCGAGCGCTGGCAGTGCGGCCAACGAATGGGGTTTCGGCGGGATATAGCGTTCCGCTTCTTTCATTCCAAGAGATGCTGTCCAGGTTTTGAGCAGTATCGGGGGACCTAGTCGTGATGTCGAGTCATACGCTGTTTGAAATTCTGGTCACCATCCACATCATTACCGGCACCATCGGACTGGTCAGTTTTTGGATTCCCGTTGTCGGTCGAAAGGGCGGCAAAGGCCACACCCGCTACGGCACACTGTTCACGATGATGATGCTGGTGACGGGCTCGGTGGCGGTCGGTATCGCTCTCACCACGCTATCTGATCCGGCAGGCACGCACCCTCATTTAAGCGAACACGAGATTTTTGGAGACCCGGCAATGATCGCCGGGATCTTTGGGTGGATGATGTTGTATCTGGCCACTCTCACCGTGAACCTCGCGTGGCACGGCTGGTTGTGTATTCGCAATCGAGCAGACCATCGGGCGAACCGGGCCTGGCATAACTTGTTGCTCCAGGTTCTGCTGACTGCTGTGTCGCTGAACTGTGCCTGGCAGGGATACCTCCTCGAGCAGGCACTAATGCTGGCGATCAGTGGCGTGGGTTTCGCGACGGTCGCAACGAACCTTTGGTTTCTCTACAAACCGAACCCCCAGCCGGTGGATCGGCTGAAGGAACACATCAAGTCGCTGGTGGGCGCAGGAATAAGCGTTTACACCGCGTTCTTCGCGTTCGGCGCCGTACGCATACTGCCGGAAATCGCGCTCACCCCCGCACTTTGGTCTGTTCCGCTGATCACCGGGTTGACGCTCATTCTCTATCACCAGCGGGCAGTCAGTTTGCGTTTCCGTCCGCGCCGGCAGCAGCCAGCCTGAACACCGGTCGAAAACCTAGTCTTGCAGCATCTATCAGAAGTAATCCACGACCACAGCGTTGTATCGGTGACAGATGGGGGTTAACACCGTCGTGGTCGGTTCCGGCGTTGGCGGCCTGGCCGCAGCTATCGAACTTGCAGCGGCGGGACGCAAGGTCACTGTTCTTGAGCAGGCGAGTGAACCGGGCGGAAAGATGCGGCAGTTGCCAATCGACAGTCAGGGCGTCGATGCAGGTCCGACTGTCTTCACCATGCGCTGGATCTTTGATGCGCTCCTGGCGCAAGCCGGCACCGATCTGGAAGCAGAGCTAACGTTTGCGAAAGCTCATGTTCTTGCGCGTCATGCCTGGACCTCCGGCGGAAAGCTCGACCTCTACGCGAGTACTGCGCGTTCGGCAGAGGCGATCGCTGAATTCGCAGGTCGGGACGATGCCCGGGCCTATCTGGACTTCTGCCGCCGAAGCGAAGAGGTGTATCAAACACTTCGCGACCCGTTTATCGCATCGGCAAGGCCGGGACTGCTCGAGCTGGTTCGGCGCGTCGGCTATGACCAGTTGGCCGCTTTGTGGCGAACCGCGCCGTTTCAATCACTGTGGCAGGTCCTCGGTCGGCAATTCAGCGATCCCAGACTCCGTCAGCTGTTTGGACGTTATGCCACTTATGTCGGGTCCTCCCCATTACGCGCGCCCGCCACGCTGATGCTCATAGCCCACGTCGAACAGGATGGTGTCTGGCTGGTGGAGGGCGGTATGCGCGCGGTGGCGTCCGCGCTGGCCTCGGTTGCCGAACGGTTGGGAGCGACCTTCCATTTTCAGGAGGGTGCCGCGAAGATTGACGCACCCGGGGGACGCATCGCTGGAGTGCACTCTGATAAGGGCCGCTATTTTGAGGCTGACCAAGTCATCTTCAATGGTGATGCCTCCGCCTTGGGCGATGGTCTGCTGGGGGCCGATGTCCGCGGCGCGGTCAAGCGGGTGACAGAGAAACACCGGGCCCTTTCCGCGATCACCCAGTGCGTGCTTGGCAAGGTCAGCGGTTTTGATCTCCATTACCACAACGTTTTCTTCGCAGAAGACTATCCGGAAGAATTTGCGGCCATCTTCAATCGCCGGTCAATCACCAGGCGGCCGACGGTGTACGTGTGTGCTCAGGATCGTAGTGAGGGTTCCTCTACCTTGGCGAGCCAGGGTTCTGCGCCTCAGTCAGGTATAGCGCCTCTGGGTACGCCAAGCCGTAATGACGAACGGGAGCGGCTTCTTCTCCTTATCAACGCGCCAGCCGATGGCGATCGGATCGAGCGGTCGGATGAGGAGCTCGAAAGTTATCGGGTGAGCGCGTCCAGCGTGCTCGCTGCCTGTGGTTGTGAAATCGATATCACACCGGGCAACTCAGTCACGACCGATCCCAGGGCCTTCGCCGAGCGTTTTCCAGGCAGTGGCGGAGCGCTGTACGGCCGCGCAAATCACGGGCCGATGGCAAGTTTCGCTCGGCCGGGTGCCAGGACTCCGATTCGAGGTCTTTACCTGGCCGGCGGCTCGGTGCATCCCGGTGCAGGTGTTCCCATGTCGGCCATGTCTGGACGACTCGCCGCCGCTGCGGCGTTGGCAGATCGGTAGGTCCCCGAGCAGGCTAACCCCAATTAAGTGAGTTGGCTGCCAACCTGCGGCGACTTGTTCTGAGGCTTCTTAAGTCTTTCGCGTGCAAAAAGTATTCTCGAGTTTGGATTTATGACTCGCTGGCAGGAATTAACCGCCCTGGCTGGACGTAAGTACCATAGACGTATACGGCATGAGCACGGCGAAGCGAGGGGTAACACAAGCGTGCGGCGAACAGGGCATCGTTGTTGCTCGGGGTTAGACGTGGGTGTCCCACGGCCGCGTGCTGTTGCTCCGATTCCGCTGGCCTGGCTGCTGCTTTCGTGGATTGGCCTTTCCACCGTTATAGTCCCGGTAACAAGTGCCGACGAGCCTCTGGATCCAGTGATCGTCGGTATCGATGATTCGAAAGGGGGTGAGCCGGCTCATGCTGTACCTAGCTCCGACGACGACCTTGATCATCGTGTAGACGACGACATCAGTGAAGTCGTGATTCAGGGCCAGGCCCCGCACTGGGTAGATAGCAGTCACCGCTTCGCCACGAACCGGGCCCAGGCACTGGCTCAGTGGATGGATGACTTTTTCGGTGCCGAGGTGCGTGACGCAGAGCGCGCGGAAACCTTCGTTCGCGCCATCGGCATTAATGACTGGGATCAACGTGACGGGAACGATCTGCGTGTCCGGGTGAGAGGCCAGATCAGCCTGCCCAAGATCTCAGAGAGAGTAGATCTCATCTTTTCCGGAGAGGAGAACGAACAGACCCTGACCGAAGAGGAGCGCTCCGACGAGAGCGATGTTGGCGTACGGGTGAACTTTGCCGACGGGAGGCGAGCCCGGTTGGATGCGACGCTGTCTGTGCGAGCGGGTCCGGCACTACTGCCCGGTATGCGCTTTCGCTACCAGTTGCCCATAGGCAGTCAGACCTGGGCACGGGCGACGCAGCGTCTGCAATACCACTCCGAGGACGGTTATCGCTCTCTCACCAATTTTGATCTGAACCGTGCACTCGGTGAACGAAGTCTGCTGCGCTGGGGAGCGCGTCTACGCTATCGCGAAGACCGAGACTTTTGGGATCTCAATACGGGGATTTTCTACCGACGCTGGTATGACGATCACGAGGATTTTCCCAGTGCGGTCGAGTACTACGTAACAGCAAGCGGTCGCGACCAACCCGAAACATACGCCAGCAACTATCGAGTGGGCGTGCTGTTTCGGCGCCAGTTTTTCCGCAAATTTTTGTTTTACGAACTGGAGCCAAACTACAACTGGCGTCGTGATGAGTTTGAGGACAAGCGAGAAGGTGTATTCGGGGTCGTTTTCCGTCTGGAGATCATGCTCGACGACGATCTTATCGGCCGACCTCGCTGACGGCGCGCGTTTGACGGTACCTCTCGCTGTGTTGGGGTAGCGCTTCGTGCAATTGGTGGTATCTTGCGCACGGCAGCGCTAGCTCAAATTGTAGTGCCGGAACACTAGCTTCAAAAAGAGGGCGAAACAGCCCAGGGAACAACGATAAAACTGCGGGGAAACTCAATGAATTTTTATATCCGGATATTAGTGCTTACAGCACTGGGCACTCTTGCGGCCTGCACCAACGTCACGCAGCGCCAGTACGAGGCCTGTATCGCTGGTATCAGCGCCGCTGGCGGAGTGATTGGTGGAGGCGTAGGCGGTGTTGCCGCAGGTGTCGGTGTCTCAGCGGTGGTGTGCGGCGAAGCACAGGGCGGTGACGATACTCCGGAGCGTGCTGTAGTTGCGGCCGCAGCCGTGGATACCACAGTCGGTGATAGCGATGGTGACGGAGTCACTGATGATGTTGATCGCTGCCCGAACACGCCAGCTGGCGCTGCGGTCGATCGAGTCGGTTGTCTGCTTGATCAGGATGGCGATGGTGTACCCAACTCGCGCGACAGTTGTGCAAACACGCCTCGAGGAGTGGAAGTTGATGCCAGCGGCTGTCCGGTGAAGGATGAAGTGGTCCTGACCGTTGATCGCCTGGGTTTTGAGTTTGATAGCTCTCGACTCGACGCGCAGTCGCGATCGGCGCTCGATGCAGCCGTCGATGTCATTCAATCTCACTCCAGCGTTCAACTTGACGTCGTTGGATACACCGACAACGTGGGCAGCGATGACTACAACCAGGGTCTGTCTGAGCGCAGAGCACAAGCCGCGGTCGACTACCTGGTGTCGCAGGGGATTCCGCGCTCTCAGCTCCGTCCACTTGGACGTGGAGAGTCTTCGCCGGTAGCTTCCAACGATACTGAAGATGGCCGCGCACGGAACCGACGCGTTGAGTTGGTGGTTCGCTAGGCAACACCCACCACCCTCAATAAGAGGCCGGATCACTCCGGCCTCCTATTGCTCACGGCCTCCTCCCTTCTTGCCAGAGTGCAGGAAGACTGGGGGCCTTTTTGTGCTGCTTATTTTCCTGTCACAGCTGTTTTTCAATCTAAGATCATAAGACTGCGACTTTAAGACCGGATCGCGTCTTGTTACGCCACTGTCGTTCGTTCGGGCAGGAGCTTTTTCTGGCGTCTTTTCAGCTGCAAGAAGATCGATCACGCTAGCTACACGCCACTGAAGATACTTGAGCGACAGCAAAACATACTGTATGTTCAAATTTTTCGATGGCGCGCCAACGAGGCCATCGAACCCACCTGTTTATTCCCAGATTTGGAGGCGGTATTGGCGGACCTTGATACTTTCAGGAGGGATACGCGGTCGTGGCTGGAGGCTAACTGTCCTGCGGCCATGCGCACTCCGATTACCAGCTTCGAGGATATTTTCGTTGGCGGACGAAACCCCGAGGTGGATCATCCAGACCAGGTACTCTGGTGCGAGCGGATGGCCGCCAAGGGTTGGACCGTACCGCACTGGCCCGTTGAGTACGGTGGCGGCGGTCTCGACAGTGACGAGGCCAAGATCCTGGCAGAGGAGATGCGGCGGATCGGTGCACGGCGGCCTCTGGAGTCCTTTGGTATCTCTATGCTGGGTCCTGCGCTACTCAAGTTCGGCAACGAAGAGCAAAAACAAACGCACCTTCCCCCGATCTGTCGCGGAGAGATTCGCTGGTGTCAGGGTTACTCCGAACCGAATGCGGGTTCTGATCTTGCCAGCCTGCAAACCAAGGCAATCGATCAAGGCGACCACTTCACGATCAATGGGCAAAAGATCTGGACTTCCTACGCGGATAAGGCCGATTGGATTTTTTGCCTAGTGCGAACGGACAGCAGCGGTACTAAACATGAGGGCATCAGCTTTGTACTGTTCGACATGAATCAGCCCGGTGTCACCGTAAAGCCCATTCAGCTGATTAGCGGTGCGTCGCCATTCTGCGAAACTTTCTTCGACAATGCCCGCGCCGAAAAGGAGGACCTCATTGGCGAACCCGGACAGGGCTGGACGATTGCTAAGTACCTCCTGACCCACGAGCGGGCCATGATCTCTTCCTTTGGTACCGCGTCCGGCAAATCGCTCGGGCAAACGGCCGCTGAGCGAGTGGGTACCGATGGTGATGGTCGTCTGCGTAACGGCATACTCCGCCAGGAGATCGCTCAGTACCAGCTCGATGCTATGGCATTTGGGGCGACGATGGAGCGCATTGGCGACGAAATGAAAGCGGGACAGGGAATGGGGCCTGCTTCGTCGATCTTTAAGTACTACGGAACCGAACTGAACAAACGTCGCAACGAACTGAACCTGGCTATCGGCGGAGAGGCAGCACTTGGTTGGGCGGGTGATGACTACCAGGGCGGAAGCGTAGTCCGCTCCTTTCTTCGCTCAAAAGGAAACTCGATCGAAGGCGGTACTTCGGAAGTTCAGCTGAACATCGTGGCCAAGCGCGTGCTTGGATTGCCCGACTCCTGACCCTTGCATACTCAAGGTTTGCGAGGTCCCTCGCTCGTGTGTCGTTTTCGCATCTTAGCCATGCGTAAGCAGTATGCGGCGACGATTCGACGGATATCAGGTTCGATTTCCGAGGATGCAGCAGGGCTGCGCGGCCGGTCTACTACAAAAGCCCAAAGACGGCTGGAATCCTAAAGAGACATGAAGAGCAGAACATAAAGAGCAGAATATGACGCTAGTTTTGAACGAAGAGCAGCTGATGCTGCGAGAATCCGCTGCAGGATTTCTTGCTGAAAAGGCCAGCGTGGCCCAGCTGCGAGCTTTGCGCGATAGCGGCGATCCTCAGGCCTTCGATTCCTCAGTCTGGCAGGAAATTATCGAACTAGGTTGGGCGGGGATTGCGATACCGGAGGCATACGGTGGCCTTGGCTATGGTTACGCCGGTCTTGGCGTGGTTCTGGAACAGGCGGGGCGTCATTTGAGCGCGTCGCCGCTGGAGGCAAGTGTTCTGGTTGGTGCGACCGCTGTTCTGAATCTTGGGAATGAAGCCCAGAAATCCACTTACCTGCCTTTAATTGCCTCGGGAGAAAAGCAGGTTACGCTCGCGTTGCAGGACAGCTCTCAATTCGATCCTGCGGGGTGTTCGCTCAACGCGCAGGTCGAGAACGATGGCTTTCGTCTTGACGGTGAAAAACGCATGGTCCTCGATGCGCTGAGCGCGGACGCTTTCGTGGTTATTGCGCGTACCGACGGAAGACCGGGCGAAACTGGGGGACTTAGCGCGTTTCTGGTGCCGAAAGACGTATCCGGTTTGACGATCAAGCGTTGCGAGATGGTTGACTCGCGACAGGTAGGAGCCCTGACATTCGATGGCGTGAGCATCGACGCATCCACGCTCATGGGCGACTTGGGCGGAGCCTGGCAAGGCCTTGAACGGACCCTGGATATCGCCGCTGTCGGTACGGCTGCCGAACTTCTGGGCCTGTCGCTCGAAGCATTTGAGCGCACGCTTGCCTACATAAAGGAGCGAAAGCAATTCGGCCAGGTCATTGGCTCGTTCCAGGGATTGCAACATCGAGCTGCTGCCCTGTTTGCCGAGCTTGAACTGTCCAAGTCAATCGTCTTAAAAGCACTGCAGGCGATCGATGCCGATGCAGATGATCTGGCTTTGCTGGCCAGCGCGGCAAAAGCGAAGTTAAGCGAGGTGGCCCGTACCGCGAGCAACGAGGGGGTGCAGATGCACGGAGGTATTGGAATGACCGACGAGTATGACATCGGATTCTTCCTCAAACGTGCGCGGGTTTTGCAGCATATGTTTGGCGATTACTACTACCATCTGGATCGCTTCGCCCGCCTTGGGGCCTACTGATCTGAGCTGATCGCCGCCCCGGCTACCGGCCTGGAAGCGACGATATTTAGTCGGCGTCGAGACAGAGTATCCTCGGGCATAGACAACAATAAAGAGCAGGAACGAGTGGGCTGGCGACCCTCCATCGTCTGCAACTCGTGAGGAATCACATGAGTGAATCGGTATCCAAGATTATCCAGGTGATCAGTGAGCTGACCGCCGAGGGCGCGCCCTTCGCGATGACGGAGATGGCCCTGGGTGATGCGCAGTATCGTGTCTACAAAACGATCCCGGAGAACGTCGGCGCCTACTGCAAGATGATGCTTAATCACGCCGATAAAGATTTCGCAGTGTATCTCGACGAACGCTACACGTTTGCTGAAGCCTACGCACACGCCAGTTCGCTGGCCTGCGCGCTGACACAGGATCTTGGTGTCAGGAAGGGCGACCGCGTTGCCATTCTCAGCCGGAACAATCCGCAATGGATGATGAGCTTTATCGCGATCGTCTCGGTTGGTGCGATTGCGGTACCAATGAACGCCTGGTGGACTACCGAAGAGCTCGAATACGGAATAAAAGACTCCGGGGCGCAAGTTCTCATCGCGGACCAACAGCGACTAGATCGCCTGGCACCATTGCAAGAGCCTCTGGGCCTTAGGTTGATTGGAGTGGGTGAGCTGAGCTCATCGGATCTTGTTGTCCATCGATTCGACGATTTGGTGCGGGAGCACGCAGGGAGTGCAATGCCCGAGGTCGAAGTGCTTCCGGACGATCACGCGACGATCATGTACACCTCGGGGTCGACCGGTCATCCCAAGGGCGCGTTATCGTCTCACAGAGGTATTGTCTCCGCTCTGTATAGCTGGATCCTGCTCGGGCTTGCTTCCCGCCAGGTGGAAGAGCAAGTAGGAGAGGAGGCGGATAGGAGCTTCCCTCCGGCTGGGCTTCTCACTGTCCCGCTCTTCCACTGTACGGGGAGCCATTCAGCCTTCTTGCTGTCACTCATCGTGGGGCGCAAGCTCGTCATCATGCACAAGTGGGATGCACAGGAAGCGCTTCGTCTCATCGAGCACGAGCGGATCACCTGGTTCACCGGCGTGCCCACCATGTCAGCTGAGTTACAGGCCGCGGCGACAGAGTCGGACCGGGATCTGTCCTCCCTGAAAGAGATTTACGGCGGTGGTGCTGCGCGACCGCCCGCTCAGGTCGAGAAGATCGCCACTACTTTCAAGAAGTCATCTCCCGGCATCGGCTACGGCCTCACCGAAACCAATGCATTAGGTACCGTGAACGTCGGACAACTCTATCGCGCGAAACCTGGAAGTGCGGGAGTTCCCGTCCCCGCGGTGACAGATATCGCCATCTTCGATGACGAAGATAACCCGGTGCCGGCGGGTGAGCGCGGCGAGGTTGTGATTCGTTCGCCCGCTAACGTGCTCGGGTATTGGAATAAGCCGGAGGCTACGGCCGAGGCCTTTCGCAAAGGCTGGTTTTACACCGGCGATGTAGGCTATCTGGATGATGATGGTTTTCTCTTCATCGTTGATCGCAAGAAGGAAATCATCATTCGTGGGGGTGAGAACATCAGCTGCATCGAGGTAGAGGCGGCGATCTATCAGCACCCGGCGATACACGAAGCAGCCGTGTACGGCGTTCCCGACGAGCGTCTCGGGGAAGCGGTCGCGGCAAGTGTGGTCGCCAAGGATGGACAGCAGCTGGATCGGGATGAGTTGCTTGCCTTTCTGAAGGAGCACATCGCCAGCTTTAAGATCCCTGCGCATATTCGCATCCACACAGACCCGCTTCCGCGGATTGCCACCGGCAAAATATTCAAGCGCCAATTGAAATCAGAATTTAACTCGATCGCGAGCTGACCGTTCACGGTTGTATCGCAGGAATCTACCGAAGGAGAAAAGGGTCATGGACCTCGGAGTAACGGAAAAACTCGCCCCTCTGCTGGCAAGGGTGAAAGAGTTCATCGCTGATGAGATCGTGCCGATGGAAGAGCCCTATGCGGCAGAAATCGCATCGGGTGACCGCTGGACGTTTACAGAGCGTCAGACAGAGATTATCGAAACACTCAAGAACAAAGCTAAAGCAGAAGGCTTGTGGAATTTCTTTCTGACTGAAGGTCACGATAGCAGTGGTCTCTCGACAGTCGAGTACGCCTATCTGGCGGAAGAAATGGGCCGGTCTCACCTGGCTCCCGAGGTGTTTAACTGTGCGGCGCCGGACACGGGCAACATGGAAGTGCTCGCGAAGTACGGATCGGAGGACCAGCAGCAGCGCTGGTTAAAGCCCCTGCTGAACGGCGAGATCCGCAGTGCCTACGCTATGACCGAACCCGCAGTCGCGTCTTCGGATGCGACCAACATCAGCACACGTGCTGAGCTCGATGGAGACGAGTGGGTCATCAATGGAGAAAAGCACTGGATCTCAGGCGCCGGTGACCCGCGCTGCAAAATTATGATCGTTATGGTGAAGACCGACCCGGACGCACCCAAGCACAAGCAGCAGTCTCAGATTCTGGTTCCTGTCGACACGGCCGGCGTCGAGATTATTCGGCCTATGCAGGTGTTTTCGATGGATGATGCGCCCCACGGGCACATGCATCTGCGATTCGACAATGTTCGCGTACCCAAAGACAACGTGATTCTCGGCGCAGGACGCGGCTTTGAAATTTCGCAGGGGCGTCTGGGCCCCGGACGAATTCACCATTGTATGCGCGCCCTAGGCGCTGCGGAGCGAGCGTTGACGTTGATGTGTGAACGCGCGACCACGCGCGTCGCCTTTGGAAAGCCGCTGGCCAAACTGGGTGGCAACATCGATGTGGTGGCGAATGCGCGCATGGCGATTGAGCAGGCGCGACTATTGACCCTCAAAACCGCCTGGATGATGGACAACGTCGACCCGAAAGAAGCGCGGGTCTGGATTTCGATGATCAAGACAGCGGTTCCCAATGTGACTCTGAAAGTCATCGACGATGCGATTCAGATGCATGGAGGGGTTGGTGTTTCTCAGGATACTCCACTGGCACATATGTACATGGGGCAGCGCACCTTAAGGCTAGCCGATGGGCCCGATGAGGTGCACCGCATGGTCGTGGGACGGAACGAATTCCGAAAGTACGCAGAGATGGAGCCTACCCAGGCAACTTTTCGCGACGGCTGATTCGACGTCTGAATGCATGTGCCTGAGCAGGCCGGCGAGCTGGGTCTGTCGAAATCAAACTTAAAGAAATGCACCCTGGTGTTGTGAAAAAGACATCACATCAAGCAGCACCACAAGACTGAGGATTCAATGATGGGGGTAACGGTAGTACAGAAAGATAAACTGGCCGAGCATGTGGGAACGACCTATCCGCCCGGCGACTGGGTCACTCTGGATCAGGGTCGGATAAACAGCTTCGCCGATTGCACAGAGGATCATCAATTCATCCATATCGATGAAGAAAAAGCCGCTGCGACCCCGTTTGGCGGCACTATTGCTCACGGCTTTTTGACCCTGTCGATGCTTCCAAAGCTCATGGAAGGCAACACGCTGGTCCCCGAAGGCCTTGTCATGGGGATTAACTACGGTTCCGACAAGGTTCGATTTCTCGCACCAGTGCGAGCAGGCAAGCGGGTTCGGGCCCACTGCCAGCTGGTTGATGTGCAGCAAAAGGACGACAACCGGTTTCTTTTCAAAACTCAGGTAAATGTCGAGATTGAGGGCGAAGAAACACCGGCGCTGGTCGCCGAGTCGCTCACAATGTTTGTGTGCGCCTGAGGAGAGCGAGGTAAGAAATGAGTATTCGTTATGACGATCGTGTAGCGATCGTGACCGGCGCCGGGCAGGGGCTCGGACGCAGCCATGCTGTTGAGCTTGCAAAGCGGGGCGCCAAGGTCGTAATCAATGATCTTGGTGGGGCAACCGACGGAACCGGCGGGTCCAGTGAGGCTGCGAAGTCCGTAGTGGCCGAGATCGAGGCGGTCGGCGGAGAGGCAATGGCAAACGGCGCCAACGTTGCAAAGATGGAAGAAGTCGAACAGATGGTGGCCGCAGCACTCGACCGCTGGGGCCGTGTGGATATCCTCGTTAATAACGCAGGTATTCTCCGCGATAAAAGTTTTGCCAAAGGCTCGCTGGATGACTTTCGTGCGGTCGTCGACGTTCACTTGATGGGCACCGTCAACTGCACCAAAGCCTGCTGGGATGTCATGCGCGATCGCGAATACGGGCGAATCGTCGTGACCACATCATCGTCTGGTCTGTACGGCAATTTTGGGCAGACAAACTATGGATCAGCCAAACTTGGCGTTATTGGCATGATGAACACGCTGGTACAGGAGGGCGCGAAATACAACATTCGAGTCAATGCTCTTGCGCCAACGGCGGGCACGCGTATGACCGAGGGGCTCATTCCTGAAAAGGCGTTTGACCTACTCACCCCCGAGACCGTCACTCCAGCGGTGCTCTATCTCGTTTCTGAAGATGGACCAAATCGAACGATCCTCTGTGCTGGTGCGGGTGGCTTTTCGGTGGCGAAGATCATGGAAACCGAGGGTATGTGGCTGCCACCGGAGCAGCAAAACCCCGAGGGAATCGCCGAGCACTGGGAGCAGATATCCGCAGTTGATGGAGCGCGTGAGCTCCAGGCGGGCTTCGAGCAGAGCGCGAAGATGATCACCAAGGCCGCCGAAGGCCTCGGCATCTCCCTCGAGTAAGTTTGCCCACAACGTTTTACCTACCTTTTTTATGAGGGCGACGGCGCCCTCACCGGAGTTATGTCATGAAAGAAGCAGTCATTGTAGCGACCGCAAGAACCCCCATCGGCAAGGCCTACCGCGGTGGCTTTAACAACCTATCGGGCCCAACGCTTGGCGCGGCGGCGGTATCGGAGGCGCTGAAGCGCGCGTCAGTGGACCCGGGCGAAGTCGAAGACGTCATCATGGGTTGTGCTCTGCAACAGGGCGCGACCGGACAAAACGTTGCAAGACAAATCGCACTTCGAGCAGGGATGCCCGTCAGCGTTTCTGGGATGACTATCGACCGCCAATGCTCTTCCGGTCTCATGGCTGTGGCCACCGCAGCTAAACAGGTCATGCACGACGGTATGGACGTCGCCGTAGGCGGGGGCATCGAGTCTATTTCGCTGGTCCAAAATGAACACATGAACCTGCATCGTGCGGCCGATGAGGAGCTGCTGGCCATGCACCCGGACATCTATATGCCCATGCTGCAGACCGCTGAGGTAGTAGCGAAGCGCTACGGAATCGACCGCGATCAGATGGACGAATACGGATTGCAGTCCCAGCAACGAGTTGCTGCCGCCTACGAGGAGGGCCGCTACGACGCCGAAATCACCCCTGTGACCTGCAAGCGCATAGTCTGGGACAAGGAGACCGGTGAACAGTCAGAGGCCGAAGCTACGGTGTCACGCGATGAAGGTATTCGTGCAACTACCGCCGAAGGACTTGCAGGCCTCAAAACGGTCATCGAAGGCGGCACGATTACGGCCGGCAACGCGTCGCAGCTAAGTGACGGTGCCGCGGCGCAGGTCGTTATGGACAGCAAGCTCGCGGAGCAACGCGGTCTTGAACCCCTCGGTGCTTATCGCGGCATGGCCGTCGCGGGCCTTGAGCCCGATGAGATGGGGATTGGCCCCATTTATGCCGTGCCCAAATTGCTGAAACAGCACGGCCTATCTGTCGACGACATCGGGCTTTGGGAGCTGAACGAGGCGTTTGCCGTCCAGGTAATCTATTGCCGCGATAAGTTGGGTATCGATAACGATAAGCTTAATGTCAGCGGTGGCGCTATCGCAATTGGTCACCCGTATGGTATGAGCGGGTCCCGCATGATCGGACATGCTCTGATCGAGGGGAAACGACGTGGCGTTAAGTATGTAGTCATCACCATGTGTGTGGGTGGTGGCATGGGGGCGGCTGGTCTCTTCGAAGTCTACTGACTTGGGTTGCGCTCCCAATTGATCGACGATGTGCCACACAGACGGCGCGCTGCGCGGTAAGAGCCTGAGCGGCACGCCAAAAAGCGTCATCCGTGACAGGCTGGGCGGCGGCCATCCATGGCCGCCGACCTCCGCTCAGACTCTTACCGCACAACACACCTCCACCGCACAAGGATCTGATCTTCTTTTTGGGGAAGCTCAAAACGATCGAACAAGAGTACCTTTGAGGACTGAAGCTCTCGGGATCGGAGGGGCTATGAGGGGTGATCGGCGTCCATGGATGGACGCCGCCAGCCTGTCAGGGAAGACGCTTTTTGGCGTACCCCTCATAGCCCCTCCGGTCCCGGGAGCCTGCGATCTAGTAACTACCTAACGATGTTGGGTGAACTTTCGTCTCAACCACTGAGAGCTTTAAGCAGGCTGAAGTGAACGGAGAAAAATAATGCGTGCATTGCTTTGTAAAGAACACGGTCTGCCAGACAAGTTGGTGTTGGCCGATGATGTCGAGAGTGCCGAAGCCGGCCCCGGTCAGGTGGTCATCGACATCAAGGCGGCCGGTCTCAACTTTCCTGATGTATTAATCATTCAGGGCAAGTATCAGTTCCAGCCCGACATGCCCTTTTCGCCAGGGGGAGAGTGCGCGGGTGTGGTCAGTGCCGTGGGCGAGGGAGTGGAGCGCTGGAAGGTCGGCGACAAAGTGGTCGCGATGACTGGGCACGGTGCTTTCCGCGATGAGATGGCGGTTGATCAGAATGCGGTGATGCCGATGCCGGATGGCCTTGATTTTTCGCAGGCGGCTGGGGTCGCGATGACCTATTTCACCTCCTATCACGCGCTCAAGCAGCGCGCTGATCTGAAGGCGGGCGAGACGCTGCTGGTGCTTGGAGCCGCCGGCGGTGTCGGATCTACGGCGGTTGAGCTTGGCAAGCACATGGGCGCTAAAGTGATTGCAGCTGCGAGCAACGATGAGAAGCTTCAGATGTGCCGCGACCTCGGGGCTGACGAGACTATCAACTATTCGGAGCAGGACCTGAAGACGGCCATAAAAGAACTTACTGGCGGCAAGGGCGTCGACGTGGTGTATGACCCCGTTGGTGGCGATTACGCTGAGCCCGCTTTGCGAGGCATGGCCTGGAACGGTCGCTACCTTGTGATTGGCTTTGCCAGTGGACCCATTCCCGAGATACCGCTGAATCTAGCGCTGCTTAAGGGTTGCTCTATCGTGGGCGTTTTCTGGGGCCGCTTTATTGCGGAGGAGCCTGCGGTACACGTACAAAATATCAAGGAGCTATGGGGACTTTTCGCCGAGGGTAAGCTCAAGCCTGCGATCAATGATGTGTTTCCTCTGGCAGACTATGTGCAAGCCTATGATGTCATGATGCAGCGGCGAGCAAGAGGCAAAGTCATTCTGACGATGGACTAGCGCGGAGCGTGCTGCACAATCATGCTGGTAGTAGACGTATGAGACAAAACCAGGCAAGACACCTACTAGTGTCGATCATCGGTCATGACTAGCTTTACTTTCAACACCGTTCCGCGGATCGTCTCGGGCCAGGGAGAGGCTCTGAAGCTGGCCGAGCATTGCCGTGATCTGGGTCTATCATCGGTGCTGTTGGTCACCGATCCCGGATTGGTCAAGCTTGGCTTGATTGATCCGGCACGGCAGGCACTCGTTACTGCAAATATCGATGTGTCACTGTTCAGTGATGTGAAAGAAGATCCTCCGGAGTCTGTGGTGCTCGCGGCGGTGGCTCAGGCCGAGCGCGATGAGGTCGCAGGTGTCGTTGCCATCGGTGGTGGCAGTTCGATGGATGTCGCGAAGGTCGTCTCCGCGCTCATCGACTCCGATCAGACGCTCGCTGAAATGTACGGGGTTAATCAAGTCGCCGGAGGTCGCAGACCGCTGATTCTGGTGCCTACTACAGCTGGCACCGGTTCCGAGGTCACACCGGTATCGGTAATAACGACTGGCGAGACCACAAAGGCCGGCGTCAGCTCGCCCGTGTTGCTGCCGGACGTGGCGGTGCTCGACGCCGACCTGACTCTGGGATTGCCACCAGTCGCCACGGCGATGACTGGTGTAGACGCGATGGTGCACGCCATCGAGGCGTTCACATCGAAGGTCCGGAAGAATCCAATCTCTGACAACCTGGCCAGAAGCGCGCTTGTCGCCCTGAACTCCCATATCCGAACGGCGGTCAGTAATGGCAAGGATTGGGAAGCACGATCATCTATGTTGATCGGTGCGATGCAGGCAGGGCAGGCGTTTGCCAACGCACCGGTTGCGGCGGTTCACGCTTTGGCCTATCCGCTCGGGGGGCACTACAAAGTCCCTCATGGACTTAGCAACTCGCTGGTCTTGCCAGCCGTCCTTCGTTTTAACTTGCCCGATGCGGTATCGCTTTATGCTGAGTTGGCTGAGCTGCTGAACCAGACTCAGAGCACCGGGAGCGAAGAAGCTAAAGCCATGTCACTGATTGAGAGTCTCGAGCAGCTGATTGTGGATCTAGAACTCCCCACCAGTTTGAGAGCCGTCGGCGTCGAGGAGGCAAGCCTCGACATGCTCGCTGGCGAGGCGATGCATCAGCAAAGGCTTCTAGTCAATAATCCCCGGGAGGTAACGCTAGAAGACGCGCGAGCGATCTACCAGGCGGCGTTTTGATTACTGCAGAGCCTGCGGCGAACGAGATCGCTGGGTACAGGCCCGTGTATCAGTAACGAGTGGATTCCTGAGCGTTAATCGTAAGCCTATGGAGAGCTTTACCCCGTGAGCAGACCTTCCGCACCGAGCCGAGACGAGTACTTTTGGTTTCGATCCATAACCACGCGTTGGTCCGATAATGACATCTACGGACACATCAATAACGTTGTCTACTACGGCTACTTCGATACGGTGGCCAATAGCTATCTGATCGAGGAAGGTGGTCTCGATATTCACGCCGGCCCAACCATCGGTTTGGTGGTCGCCTCAAGCTGCGCCTATCACGCGCCTCTTGAGCATCCTTCGGACATTCAGGGCGGTCTACGAATCGATCGGCTGGGTACAAGCTCAGTGCAATATGGCATTGGAATTTTCGAAAGCGGCAGCGAAACTGCTGCGGCGAACGGGACTTTCACCCACGTCTTTGTCGATCGTGATCAACGTACGTCACTCCCTATACCCGATGAGCTTCGCCGCGCTTTAAGTGCGATTCAGGTACCTGCTTAAGCGAACACACGCCCACAAGTGTTGCTACCTGAATGGCTACTCTGCCCTTCTGGCAGTCGCAATCAGCAGAAGTATGGTCAGGGCAAAGACTGCGGCTGAGAACAACGAAGGCCCGGACGGATCCAGCGGGTAGAGAAGCCCGCCAATGACAGGCCCGGACACAAAACCTACTGCCGGACATGAGGATATGACACCCGCAGCGCCGCCCTGCTCCTCCTGGCTCACGGCGATTGATGCTCCTGCGGTGATAGCTGGCATCGTGAGTCCCAGGCCGGCGCCCATTAAGACCATGGCACAAGCGAGAGTGGTAAAGCTCGCGAAGACAGCCACGAGCAAAGACCCGATTCCCATACAGGCCAGCCCAGTCCGCACGAATACGTGAGGAGGCAGTTTGAGTCTTTGCATGGCTGTGACCTGAACGCCAAACGTGCATATGGCTGCGATCATTAAGGCGCCGCCGGTGTACTGAGCGGTCTGAATCCCATTCAGGCCGAGCGCGTCCTGCAGTTGAAACCCCAAAGTCTGCTGGATGGCCGAATAACCCGTAAACAGCGCGACTGCGGTCAATACAAAGCGGCGAATTCTCGGATCCAGATAGCCCAGACGCCTGGCCCTTATGCGACTTCGGACCTGCGCAGGAGGTAGGGCGGGCAGCAGCCGCCAGACCAGCACAGCGGCTGCGGCCGACAGCACTCCGGCAAAGTAAAGCGGCGCGAGCAGCCCAAGTGCTGCGAGAACACCGCTCACCGCTGGCCCCAGAATCATTCCCAGACTGTTTGCTGTACCGAGCTTTGCCATGACAGGCAATCGTTCGACAGCCTCAGTGCAGTCAGCCGCGTAGGCCGTCGCTGACGGGCTGCCGGCAGACATGATTACCGCCTGACTGCAGCGCACTATCAGGGCGACAACGAACAGCGCTGCGCCGCTTAGCAATCCGCGCAGTCCCGCGAGGAATACCGATGTGAACAGCACCGTGCCCACGGTATAACCAATGAGTCCGATCAGGAGAACGGGCTTGCGTCCGATTCGGTCCGAAAGACTGCCCCAGCGCGGCGACGATACTGCAAACACCAGTGCCGACATTGCGATGATCGATGTTATTTGAATTTCGACCATTCCGACTTCGCGTCCCAAGGGCGCAAGAATTGCAAACACCAGCGACTGACCAATGGCCGTCGACATAAGCGCTGCAATCAAAATCAACAGCTGCTGTGAGGATAGTTTGTGATTCATATTGTCGATGTGCCGAAGGCGAACCTCAGGTCGGTGCAATAAACTGAAGTCGACGAAACAGCTCTACTACGCGTTATCGTGTAAGCAGGTCTGACAGCGAGTCCCCCATCAAGCGCTGGATTATTTCCGGATAGCTCGTCGGAAAGAGTCGCGTAATCCACCCGATCAAGCGAGCGTCTGACCCGATCAGTAGTCTGCGCTGGCCTTTCTCAGCTGCGATGAGCATCTGCCGTGCCGCCTCGGTGGCACTGGTACGCACGTGTTTCTGAAACATCTCCTGTTGTGACTCCGGGGTCGCCGTCGGGTCGAAGTTACGCGCACTGCGCGCGATGTTGGTATCGATGCCGCCGGGATGCACACAACAGACTTTCACCGGGCTTCCCGCCAGGTCTAACTCCTGGCGAAGCGCCTCGCTGTATCCGCGCACCGCAAATTTGGCTGCGTTGTAGGCCGATTGGGTAGGTACCGCTATCATGCCAAACACTGACGAGATATTGAGAAGATGCGAGCGCTCAGCCTTTTCGAGTAGGGGCAGGAATGCACCGCTGCCGTGTACCACACCCCAGAAGTTTATATTCATCAGCCAGTGAAAGTCTGGGGTGGGGACTTCGCGAGCAAGTCCACTCAAAGCGACGCCGGCATTATTGACCAACAGCTCAATCGATGGAGCCTCAGCACTAACCTCGGCTGCCCAGGCGTTCACAGCATCCTGATCCGCCACATCGACCGTGGAGGTATGCACGTCAGCTTTGGAATCATCCAGTCGTGCCGCAGTCTCTGCCAGGTGTTCGGCATTGATGTCTGACAACCAGACGCTGCAGCCTGTTGAATTCAGCTGTTCGGCCAGAGCGCGACCCATACCCGAGCCCGCCCCCGTTACAACCGCTCGTTTACCCGTAAAATACGCCATCGACGCGTCTCCTTCTTTCCGGCTTTCATCATAGGCTTGCCCAGCAACCGGCGCTACAGCAGCACCTTTTCTAGACAGTGGAAACACGATTCCGTACACTTCGCGCCGTGCAATCCGGCGTTCAGAAACAACCGCTTTTTTTAGTGCGCTTCTTCTGCTTGCGCACTGTTTATAGGGTTTTCTTTAGGCGTTCGCGGTTGTCATCTGCAGCTGCTGTGTCAATCAGTATCAGATAATTTATTCGTCGACTGTCCGAGGGTAAGCAAGACCCACTGGCAGGCGGCGGAACGAGAGTGCGGGGCAGGCGAGGCACCTACGGGCCCGCCCCCTTAACGAGATCAGGACAAACCGGCGTACATCATCAGTGAAATGGATTCGAGGAAAGCGAGATGCGGATAGCCCATCTCGCTTTTTTTTGGGCCCGAGAATTGTTTTTGGGCCCGAGATTTGGGCAGCGTTCAATGTGAGGCACTCGAAAAGGACAAACCTCGTTCTGCAGCTCAAATGTCGAGGTCGGTTATGGGTTCGGTGGCGTCCGTTCTTTCTAATGAATACGGCGACAGCCTTCGGATTTGTAGCAGCGTGAATCCCGTGATTAGCAGGAGACCAACTTGAGCGACAGTGCCATTCTGGTTCTCGCGGATGGAAGCGTCTTTCGTGGACGTTCCATCGGTGCAGCGGCATCGAGTGTGGGAGAAGTCGTCTTCAACACGGCCATGACCGGATACCAGGAAATCCTCACCGATCCCTCGTACGCCCGGCAGATCGTTACGCTGACGTACCCGCACATTGGAAATACTGGCACCAATATTGAAGACGAAGAGTCTGATCACATCTGGGCTGCTGGCCTGGTTATACGCGACCTACCATTACTGGCGAGTAGTTTTCGAAATACCCAGGCGTTAGATGACTACCTTCGCGAGCGCGGAGTGGTCGGTATCTGCGATATCGATACCCGCAGGCTAACACGCATACTCAGGGACAAAGGGGCTCAAAACGCCTGCCTGATGGCAACACGCAGTTTGGACGAATCAGACGCCTTAAGTCAGGCTCAGGCGTTTGCCGGACTCAAGGGAATGGACCTTGCGAAAGAGGTAACTATCAGCGGGCCCAGGGAATGGACAGAGGGCACCTGGAGTTTGGGGGCGGGCTACCGTGACCTGCAGGACGAACCCAGGCGATTTCATGTGGTCGCGTTCGATTTTGGGACAAAACGAAATATTCTGCGCAAGCTTGCCGACCGCGGCTGCCGGATCACCTTAGTCCCAGCCCAGACCGACGCAGAAGACGTGCTGGCCCTAAAACCGGACGGCGTTTTTCTCTCGAATGGCCCCGGAGATCCCGAGCCTTGTACCTACGCTATCGACGCGATCCGCAAGATTCTGGAACAAGGCGTCCCGACTTTCGGAATTTGCCTCGGTCATCAGTTACTGGGCCTGGCCAGCGGGGGACGCACAGTGAAAATGAAGTTTGGTCACCACGGGGCGAATCATCCGGTGAAGGACCTTCGCTCCGGGCGGGTGTTGATCACAAGTCAGAACCATGGATTTGCCGTGGATGATGAAGCACTGCCGGAGTGCCTGGAAGTTACCCACCGCTCCCTGTTTGATGGGAGCCTTCAAGGTATAGCGCGCAGGGACGTGCCGGCATTTAGTTTCCAGGGGCATCCAGAGGCAAGCCCAGGGCCGCACGACGCGGCAGGCATGTTTGATCGTTTCATTGAATTAATGCAGCAGGCGGGCTGATGCCGAAACGAACCGATCTTGAGAGCATTCTTATTCTTGGTGCCGGGCCGATTGTGATCGGCCAGGCCTGTGAATTCGATTACTCGGGAGCACAGGCCTGCAAAGCGCTGCGCGAAGAGGGTTTCCGGGTCATCCTGGTTAACTCCAACCCAGCGACCATCATGACAGATCCGGTCATGGCCGACGCAACCTACATCGAACCGATTGAGTGGCGCACAGTTCAGCGAATCATCGAAGTAGAAAGACCGGATGCGCTGCTGCCGACGATGGGCGGTCAAACGGCTTTGAACTGCGCTCTCGATCTTGCTCGTGAGGGCGTACTCGAAACCCACGGCGTTGAACTGATCGGGGCGACGAAGGAGGCCATCGACAAAGCCGAAGATCGCGAGCTCTTCGACAAGTCGATGCGCCGCATCGGTCTTGAGACACCGCGCGCGGCACTGGCGCACAGCATGGAGGAAGCTAACCAGGTACTGGAGGCGATCGGCTTCCCCTGCATTATCAGGCCATCTTTCACCATGGGCGGATCCGGTGGCGGCATCGCATACAACCGCGAAGAGTTCGAAGAGATTTGCATGCGCGGTCTCGATTTGTCTCCGACCTCAGAGCTCCTGATCGATGAGTCCCTGATCGGATGGAAAGAGTACGAGATGGAGGTTGTGCGTGACCGCAACGACAACTGCATCATCGTGTGCGCCATCGAAAATTTCGATGCCATGGGGGTTCACACCGGTGATTCCATCACCGTTGCGCCAACGCAGACACTGACAGACAAGGAGTATCAGCTGATGCGCGATGCGTCGCTGGCTGTACTGCGAGAGATTGGTGTAGAAACCGGCGGTTCTAATGTTCAGTTCGGTGTTTGCCCGAACACCGGTCGGATGGTTGTCATCGAGATGAACCCGCGAGTCTCGCGCTCGTCCGCACTGGCATCCAAAGCTACTGGCTTCCCCATCGCCAAGGTGGCAGCCAAATTGGCGGTTGGCTACACCCTTGATGAGCTCCAAAACGACATCACAGGAGGCGCCACGCCTGCTTCGTTCGAACCCTCCATCGATTATGTCGTCACCAAGGTGCCTCGCTTCGCCTTTGAGAAGTTTCACTCGGCCGATGCGCGACTCACAACACAGATGAAGTCCGTCGGCGAAGTTATGGCGATCGGGCGCAATTTCCAGGAGTCTTTTCAGAAGGCGCTACGCGGACTGGAGCTTGGTTTCTCCGGCATTGAATCCATGCTGGAGGAAGAGCAAACGGAGCCAAGCGATGAGCTGATCAGCGAGCTGATTAATCCCGGCGCTGAGCGAATCTGGCATCTGGCAGATGCTTTTCGCGTCGGAATGACGGTGGATGAGGTGTACCAGCATTCTGGTGTCGACACCTGGTTCCTGGTGCAGATCGCTGATCTGGTCAGCGAGGAGCAGGCTCTGCGCGGCACGCCGCTGAGTGAAATCGATGAGGCTCGAATGCGCACCTTGAAACGAAAGGGCTTCGCAGATAAGCGCATCGCAAGTCTGGTACATGCGCATGAGCGCGAGGTCCGCAAACATCGTCACGCAATGGACGTAAGGCCGGTATACAAGCGCGTTGACACCTGCGCTGCGGAGTTTTCCTCCAGCACTGCCTACATGTACTCAAGCTACGACGAGGAGTGCGAGGCCAACCCATCGGATCGTCAAAAAATACTTGTTCTTGGGGGAGGGCCCAATCGAATCGGGCAGGGGATTGAGTTTGATTATTGCTGCGTCCACGCGGTGCTCGCGATGCGCGAGGACGGCTACGAGACCATCATGGTTAACTGTAATCCGGAGACTGTATCGACCGATTACGACACATCAGACCGTCTGTACTTCGAGCCGGTCACCCTCGAGGACGTTCTCGAGATCGTGCACAAAGAGAAACCCGTAGGCGTCATCGTTCAGTTCGGAGGCCAGACACCGCTGAAACTTGCCCGCGCGCTGGAAGCGGAAGGCGTGCCGATTATCGGTACCACACCGGACGCCATCGATCGCGCAGAAGATCGGGAGCGGTTCCAGCAGTTGATCCAGGATCTCAAGCTTTGCCAGCCCGCGAATACCACCGTCAGGAGCGTCGGTGAAGCAGTGGCGGCGGCCAACCACATTGGGTACCCACTCGTCGTCAGGCCGTCATATGTACTCGGTGGTCGTGCGATGGAAATCGTGTACCGAGATGAAGAGCTCCTGCGCTACATGCGCGAAGCTGTCTCTGTCTCCGATGACGCGCCGGTTCTATTGGATCATTTTCTAAGCGCGGCCATCGAGGTGGATATCGACGCCGTCTCCGATGGCCGGGATGTTGTGATCGGCGCGATCATGCAGCACATCGAGCAGGCGGGAGTGCACTCCGGAGATTCCGCCTGTTCCTTGCCTCCCTACAGCTTGCCTTCCTCAATTCAGGACCAAATGCGTGAACAGGTCCGGGAGATGGCGTTGGCGCTGGAGGTACGTGGGCTCATGAATGTCCAGCTTGCTTACCAGGATGGGCAGATCTATGTGATTGAGGTCAATCCACGTGCCTCGAGAACCGTGCCTTTCGTTTCGAAGTGCATAGGCCACTCGCTTGCGAAAGTTGCGGCGCGCTGTATGGCAGGAAAGACACTTGTCGAACAGGGGTTCACAGAAGAAATCGTGCCGAATTTCTACAGTGTTAAAGAGGCAATCCTGCCATTCAACAAGTTTCCGGGTGTTGACCCGATCCTGGGCCCCGAGATGAAGTCCACGGGAGAGGTTATGGGAACTGGCGATAGTTTCGCCGACGCTTTCGGCAAAGCACTGCTTGCCGGGGGTGGTCCTCCACCTCGTACCGGCACTTTGCTCATCTCGGTCCGCGACGTCGATAAGCCAGGTGCCGTGGCGCTGGCGCGAAAGATGGTGGAATTAGGCTTCGATTTAGCCGCAACGGGTGGTACCGCAGATGCACTGGAGGCGGCTGGACTGGTCGTGAGACGTGTGAAAAAGGTGCTGGAAGGACGTCCTCATATCGTAGACATGATCAAGAATGATGAGGCCGACATCATAATCAATACCACCGAAGGTCGACGGGCAATTCTCGATTCGGCGCCGATCCGCGCCAGCGCAGAGGCACACCGGGTGTTTTACACTACGACGCTCGCCGCGGCCGACGCGATATGCCTGACTCTGCAGCAAGAGGGCGATAAGACGGTGCGGCGGCTGCAGGATCTGCACAGGAGCATGCACGCATGACTACGCAATCGACAAAAGTACCCATGACCGTAGAGGGGGAGAGCGCCCTGCGAGAGGAGCTTGAGCACCTTAAGAAGAACGAGCGTCCGCGAATTTCCAATGCGATCGCCGAGGCACGTGAGCACGGGGACCTGAAAGAGAATGCGGAATACCATGCGGCGCGTGAGCAGCAGAGTTTTGTCGAAGGGCGCATCATTGACATCGAGGGAAAGCTTTCGCATGCACAGGTTATCGACGTATCGACCATACCGCACACAGGTAAGGTCATTTTTGGCGTAACGGTCGATTTGTTAGAGGTCGAAACGGGCAGTATGGTCACCTACCGCATCGTGGGTGACGATGAAGCTGACGCTAAACAAAATCTGATCTCGGTGAACTCGCCGATCGCGCGAGCGCTGATAGGAAAAGAGGAAGGCGAGCCAGTGGTCGTGCGCGCGCCGGGTGGTGACATCGAATACGAGATCGACGCTGTCAAGCACTAGGGTCTGTTTACGCCACCAGAGACGCAATCAGTAACCGAACCAAGAACCTATAGATTAATCGGCCTGCCGCTCTAAGGTGAACGGAGGATCCGCTTGTGGAGCCTCGACGCTAACTAGACGCTACAAAGGGTTCGCGAGCGTGCGCAGCAAGTTGGATTTTCTGGGGTCCGGTTGCGCTGATCGGCGTACGATCAAAGCCACGTTACCCACACGCTGAACAAGGCTTGAGCGGCTCTCGTCCAGGAGTTGCTTTAGAGTTGCCTCTCGCAGCTCTCGGCTACCGACTGCGAACTTAACCTTGATCAATTCGTGATCGTTCAGCGCGCGGTCCAGTTCCATCAACACAGTGTCCGACAAGCCATTACCTGCAACAGTGAGCACGGGTGACAGTTGGTGACCAGCAGCACGCATCTGACGCAGTTGTCGTGAGTCAAAGCGCTGCATCGGACTCGTTTCATCAACGTTGCTGTTAACGTTGCTATGGTTGCCGGAGTTAACGATCGCTTTGCCGTTTTCGTTCATGGGCATATTTCAACGATTTCCGACCGTAGGTACGGTGTTGCCTTCAGGGCGGCGGAGTCTAGCCGAGCTGCGACTGACGTGCCACTTGTTGCATTGCCCATGCGTTGTGCGGACAAGGATTACGTAAAGGCGTAAGCGCATTCATGATTAGTTCGGGCTAGTCCGTTCGGAAGGTCAGGAGTAGGAGTTGGCAAAGAAAAAATCGAGCAGTAAAGCCTGGCTCCGCGAGCATCAGAACGATGCGTTTGTCCAGATGGCTCAAAAGGAAGGCTATCGATCCAGGGCCTGCTACAAATTGCTTGAGTTGAATGAGCGCGATCGCTTGTTTCGCTCTGGCATGACTGTTGTTGATTTAGGCAGTGCGCCCGGTGGTTGGTCTCAGATTGCCGCTGACAAAGTGGGTGCAACCGGAGACGTCATAGCCACCGATATCTTACCGATGGACAGCATAGCTGGCGTTACTTTTTTTCAAGGAGATTTCACTGAAGAAGAGGTATTTGGCAGCATTTGCGAACATTTAGGCGAAATAAAACCCGATCTTGTTATCTCCGATATGGCCCCCAACTTAAGTGGTATGAAGGACATCGACCAGCCGCGAGGCATCCACCTGGTGGAACTTGCGCTTGATTTCGCGCTCAACAACTTGCGACCTCAGGGTGATTTTGTCGCTAAAGTCTTTCAGGGAGAGGGGTTTGATGACGTGCTTGGAGCCGCGCGACGTGCGTTTGGCAAAGTGCACATCCGAAAGCCCGAGGCGTCCAGATCGCGTTCACGTGAGGTCTACCTGGTAGCTAAAGGTCTCAGCTAGCAGTGATTGGCTAAGCAACAGGCCCGATCAGGCCTCGCCCGCGTAAACAAGCTATACTCAGCGATCGCCGAGTTCGCGATACAAACCCCGGGTCAGCGCAGCGCTGTCCCGGGTAAACAGCGAATCCGGCAGGGGCTGCCCTCGACATCGCGTCGTGCGCAGCGAGTCAACATAGAGGTGATGACATTGAACGACATGGCCAAAAACCTGCTTCTCTGGCTGGTAATCGCGGCAGTCCTGCTATCGATTTTCAACAATTTCAGCATGCAGTCGCCCACCGAACGCATGGTGTATTCCGAATTCATAACGGAAGTCCAGAAAGATCAGGTTAGGAAGGTAACGATCGATGGGCTGACCATCATGGGTGAGCGCTACGACGGCTCTCGCTTCGAAAGCACCCGGCCCATGATCGAAGACCCCAAGCTTATCGACGACCTGCTTAAGCACCAGGTCGAAATTGAAGGTCGGGAGCCCGAACAGCAGAGTGTCTGGACGCAGCTGCTGGTGGCGAGCTTCCCGATTCTCATCATTATCGCCGTGTTCATGTTCTTTATGCGTCAGATGCAGGGCGGTGCTGGCGGTCGCGGCGGTCCAATGAGCTTTGGCAAGAGCAAAGCCCGCCTGCTGGGCGAAGATCAGATCACGACCACCTTCGCTGATGTGGCCGGTGTTGATGAGGCCAAAGAGGATGTGCAGGAGCTAGTGGAATTTCTGCGTGACCCCAGCAAATTCCAGAAGCTGGGAGGTCGCATACCTCGGGGCGTTCTGATGGTTGGTCAGCCGGGTACCGGTAAAACCCTGCTCGCGAAGGCGATTGCGGGAGAGGCCAAGGTTCCGTTTTTCTCCATCTCAGGATCAGACTTCGTCGAGATGTTTGTTGGTGTGGGTGCATCGCGCGTACGCGATATGTTTGACCAGGCCAAAAAGCAATCCCCCTGCATCATTTTCATCGACGAGATCGATGCCGTTGGCCGCCATCGTGGCGCTGGCCTGGGCGGTGGTCACGACGAGCGCGAGCAGACGCTGAACCAGCTTCTGGTCGAGATGGATGGGTTTGAAGTCAATGACGGAGTGATTGTCATCGCAGCAACCAACCGACCCGATGTGCTCGACCCGGCGCTGCTTCGTCCGGGCCGTTTCGATCGCCAGGTGGTTGTCGGTTTGCCTGACATCCGCGGGCGAGAGCAAATTCTGAAGGTTCACATGCGCAAGGTTCCGCTGGCCGAGGACGTTGAGGCAGCTCGCATTGCGCGCGGGACTCCCGGATTCTCAGGTGCCGATCTGGCAAATTTGGTGAATGAGGCCGCACTGTTTGCGGCTCGTGCCGGGGTGCGGACCGTAGGCATGAGCGAATTCGAACTCGCCAAGGACAAAATCATGATGGGCGCTGAGCGCAAGTCCATGGTGATGTCCGAAGACGAAAAGAGAAACACCGCTTACCACGAGGCCGGGCACGCGATTGTTGGCCGTATCGTCCCCGAGCACGATCCCGTCTATAAGGTAAGCATCATACCGCGGGGCAGGGCCCTGGGTGTGACTATGTTCTTGCCAGAAGAGGATCGTTATTCCCACAGTCGACGCCACATTCACAGTCAGATCTGCAGTCTGTTCGGTGGACGCATCGCCGAGGAAATGACGCTCGGTAAAGACGGTGTTACGACCGGTGCATCCAACGATATCGAAAGGGCCACTGAGATTGCCCGCAACATGGTCACCAAGTGGGGTTTATCGGACAAACTCGGGCCTCTCATGTATGACGAAGGCGGCGACGAGGTGTTCCTTGGGCGCAGTGCAACCCAGGCGTCAAAAGGCATGTCGGAAGAAACGGCCAGGCTGATTGACGCTGAGGTCCGCAGCATCATCGACGATTGCTACAAGCGCGCCGAAGTAATTCTGAATGAACATGTCGACAAGCTGCACGTCATGGCCGACGCCCTGATGCAGTATGAGACGATCGATTCAGATCAGATCGATGACATCATGGACGGTAAAATACCTCGCGAACCTGCAGATTGGGATCGTCGTGGCCCCGATAGCGGCGGGTCAGGGTCTTCGCCGGCTCGGGACGATGTGCCCGATCGCAGCGGCCCGATCGGGGGCCCAGCTGGAGAACACTAGGGAGCCTCTGCACGTTGCAGGCCACGCAGAGACGGCCTGGACTCGTTCAAAGGGTCCCTCGCCATTTGCGGTGAATGTGTTGCCAAATCGCGACGCTCGGGTTCGATTCTACAACCGCTCCTTGTAAGGCCTTTCGCTCTGTTTCGGCGCTCTGCGCAGTTCGTGAGCGGGAGGTCTTTTGATTTACATGGTCATAAATTGTCGTTAGGTAGTAGCGATACTAAGGCAGCTCACAACTAAGGCAGCACACAGCTAAGACAGCTCACATCGAAGCCTGTCGATCATGCCAGCTGGTGAGTATCGCGTGGAGCCTCGGCACACAGAACCTGGCCCGCCGATACCGTCGCTTTCTTTTAAGAACGTCTGCAAAAATCCGGTGTAATTTGCCCTGTTGCCACAAGCTAGACCAGCAGAGCCCATTGATTCCCTCGTTTCAAGCCGTTGTAATCCTTCTCCGACTGTTCTGAATTCAAATAGTCAGGACCATGAATCCGCGTACCTCTGACCCATCATCCTCATCACCGCATTCAATCAGATGCGGCAAGCAGTCACTCGACCTGACAACACCCTCCCTGATGGCGGTGCTCAATGTGACTCCCGATTCATTTTCTGACGGTGGTCGGTGGCTGGCGAACAACAAGCCAGCTGTTGAAAAGTTGACTGCCGAGGCGCTACGTATGTGCGAAGCCGGCGCCAAGATACTCGACGTAGGTGGTGAATCGACCCGGCCAGGAGCCAGCCCCGTGTCGCTTCAACAAGAGCTGGATCGAGTGATTCCTACCGTCGAAGCTCTAGTAGAAGCAAGCGATGCGATTGTGTCTGTCGACACGAGTTCTCCCGAAGTCATGCGGGAGGCCGCCCGGGTTGGTGCCGGTCTCATCAATGATGTGCGAGCGCTCCAACGCGATGGCGCGATGGACGTGGCTCGTGAGTGTGGGCTTCCCGTTTGCCTGATGCACATGCAGGGCTCTCCAAAATCTATGCAGGAAATGCCGACTTATTCTCATCCTGTTAAGGATGTTGCGGACTTCCTCACGAAGCGAGTGCAAGCGTGTGTGCAAGCGGGGCTGGCACGTGATCAAATCGTCGTCGACCCGGGCTTTGGCTTCGGCAAAACCCTAGAACATAACCTGGCGCTGCTGAACGGGCTGGGATCTCTGTGTTCTTTGGGATTTCCGGTACTGGTCGGGGTTTCTCGAAAATCGATGATTGGCGCGATCACAGGTAAACCCACAAGCCAGCGTCTCAGCGGCAGCCTGACGCTTGGGTTGCTGGCACTCCAGAACGGAGCATCGATTCTGCGAGTCCATGATGTTGAGGAGACCGCTGATATGCTTAAAATTTTTCAGGCAGCAAAAGATGCGGAGGCAGTGTGAGCAGACGATATTTCGGCACTGATGGCATACGAGGCCTTGTTGGCGAGTCACCCATTACGCCTGATTTTGTTTTGAAGCTGGGCTGGGCCTGCGGTCGGGTGTTTGCCCGGGGCTTACAAGGCAAGGGGCGTTGTTCGGTGATCATCGGTAAGGACACCAGAATCTCAGGCTATATGTTTGAGTCGGCTCTCGAGGCAGGACTGGTCGCTGCTGGAGTTGATGTAAAGCTACTGGGTCCCATGCCCACACCGGCGGTCGCGCTAATGACGCGAACGCAAAATGCGGATGCGGGAATCGTGATAAGCGCATCCCATAATCCTTACTACGACAACGGCATAAAGTTTTTCTCATCCGAAGGGGCGAAGCTCCCGGACGAAGTTGAACTTGCGATAGAAGCAGAGCTAGATGAGAGCCTCGTCTGCGTTCAGTCCCAGGACATTGGAAAGGTGCTACGCGTCGTCGACGCTGCCGGTCGCTACATAGAATTTTGTAAATCCACCGTGCCTGAAGGATTCAGTCTGCGGGGGATGCGAATTGCAGTCGACTGCGCGAATGGCGCTACCTATGGGATCGCTCCGAGTGTTCTTTCGGAATTAGGTGCCGACGTTATTTCAATTGGCGTCCAGCCTGACGGTTTCAATATCAATCAGGGCGTCGGCTCTACTGATATGGGAGCGTTATCAGAGCTGGTGCTTGCAAAAGACTGTGATCTTGGCATCGCTTATGACGGCGATGGAGACCGGGTACTTCTAGTCGATGAAAATGGCGAGACAGTCGATGGAGACCAGTTACTCTACGTAATCGCAAAACACCGGCTTCGTGTGGGCACCTCCGATGCGGGTGTTGTTGGAACGCTGATGTCGAACCTTGGGCTCGAGCTCGCATTGCAGGAAGAAGGTCTGCAGTTTGCGCGAGCTAAGGTGGGAGATCGTTACGTCCGCGAACTCATGGAGCAACAGAGCTGGCACCTCGGAGGCGAATCGTCTGGGCACATTATTTGTTCTGACGTTACCACGACCGGAGACGGCATCGTGTCCTCACTTCAGGTGCTTCACGCACTGCGCGAATCGGGACAAAGCCTGTCCCAGGCTATCAGTAGCATGTCTTTGCTGCCGCAGAAGATGATCAACGTCCCCGCTCGTGATGGCTCGGGTCTATGCGCTTCGGAGTCGGTAAAGAGTGTGGTGCGCGAGACCGAAAGTGCACTTGGTAATGCTGGCCGGGTTTTGCTGCGGCCCTCAGGGACTGAGCCGGTCGTACGAGTGATGATCGAGGGCAAAGACCGAACTCAAGTGGACTCGCTGTGTGGCTCGCTCGCGGGCGAGATCGAGCAGATCGCGGCCACAGCGGGCCACTAGTGTCCTCCCGAAGGGCACGTCAGCCAAGGCGTCTGACTGCGTTGCGCACCTTGCCATAGGCTACGGCCAGGGCCCACCCCATGAGCGTGGCGAATGCTTTGGGTGTTGCCGGCGGGGCGCGCCTTGCCACACGCCATGGCTGACACGCTGAAGTTGTGCGAACTAATGGGACAGGACACTAGCCCAAAGACGTTAAAAACAGACCAAAAGTTCGGCCATATCCTTTCTTGTACCTGGATCAAGGCTTGGGTAGTATTGCGCGCCCTTGAACGGCGGAGTACGCCATGTCTGCCCATCCTCTGGTAGTAGCAAACTGGAAGATGAACGGGTCGCGAGCTGATAACGCAAGTTTACTCGCTGGTTTGCTCGACGGATTGCGTGTTCCCCATGTTCCGGTCGTGATATGTCCTCCGGCTCCTTATCTTGAACAGGTCGTGGGTCTGCTGGCGGAATCGGAGCTTGAGGTAGGCGGACAGGACTGCAGTCATTCGTCATCAGGGGCGTTTACCGGCGAGGTTTCACCGCAGATGCTCAGGGACATCGGCTGTGGCTGGGTGATACTGGGTCACTCTGAACGTCGACAGTATCACCGCGAGACCGACGAGGTAGTTGCTGCTAAAGCTGCCGCAGCCCAGGCTGCGGGTTTGCGAACGATAGTTTGTGTTGGTGAAACGCGAGAACAGCGTGAAGCGGGTAGTGCGATCGACATCGTGCTAGGGCAGTTAAAAGGTGCTCTTGGGGTTGGCGAAGATCGCGGAGCAGGTAGCGGTCACGACCGGCGATCGGAACTAACACAAGTCGCCATTGCCTACGAACCTGTTTGGGCGATCGGCACCGGCATCACAGCGACGCCAGAGGCGGCGCAGGAGATGCATGCCTCCATACGCGAATGGTTGATCAGCCAGGACCCTGTCGTCGGGCCAACGACGAGCATTCTGTATGGGGGTAGCGTGAAACCAGACAACGCACAAGCGCTGTTCGCTATGGAAGATATTGATGGTGCCCTGGTTGGAGGCGCATCACTAGATGCCGGAGCTTTTGCTGATATTGTGAGCGCTGCGGCGTAGACGCCCAGCTAGCCGGACAGCAAACGACCAGGTAGCGAATAAACAAGACGGGCAGGAAGAGAAGACAACAAAGGCACACGCACAGTCCCGAAAAGCCGCTTCGTTGAGTCTTTCACGCGAGCGCTTATTTCATCTGGCAGGCGTGCTGAAGTTAGTGATTTATGACGGCGGAATTAACAGAACAACTTATTCTTGTGGTGCACCTACTCCTGGCACTGGCCATTATCGGTCTGATAATGCTCCAGCAGGGCAAAGGCGCTGACATGGGTGCATCCTTTGGCGCTGGCGCATCACAAACACTGTTTGGAAGCGCAGGTGGCGGGAACGTACTGACAAAGACAACAGCCTGGCTGGTCGCTCTGTTCTTCGCAACGAGCTTTGGTCTTGCCGTTATCGCTAAGGACAAAACGCGCACCGTCGATGATTTTGATCTGCCGATACCGGAAGTCCAAACCGAGATCCCCATGGATACTGAGACGGTACCGACCGACGATCTCCCTGGAGGTCTGCTGGACGATGTACCTAGTCTGGAAGGTGAGGCGCCGGACTCAGATGTACCGGTGAGCGATGTCCCGGAGCTCTAACGGCACTTGCTCCATTGCGCAGAGGGAGCACCCGCGCAATGCAACTCAGCAATGACGGGGCCAAACAGCGCCGGGCCGAATAGAGGATCGATAGACAACAACAGCTTCAGTCGCAGGGCTCGCAAGAGGCCTTACTGGGGTGGACAAATCAGCCGAAGTGGTGGAATTGGTAGACACGCTATCTTGAGGGGGTAGTGCGCTATGCGCGTGGGGGTTCAAGTCCCCCCTTCGGCACCATCTTTACCAAGCTTTACCAAGCTTTACCAAGCAATTGAACTTACCGTTTGACCGACGCCTTCTTTGCAAGTGTCTTTACTGGTGACTCGGGTTACTTTCCTGGTGTCTTACGGCTCAGATTAACCTTGGATACAACTGGCGCTGTCCCTACCGCGGTAGGCTGACTCGGGTCTGCTAGCTGGGCCATGCTATCAATGGTCGATCAAGAAACTTCGTGTCGTGTTTTGTATTGCGTTGGTTAAAGGTCGACCCTATAATACGCCGCCTCCGAGATAGCGGGCTCAAAGCCTGCAGTTTCGGTCAGCAGAAAACTGGGGTTTCTGCTGGCGAGTTTGGTCGATTGTGACTCACCTAGCGTGACCACAGATCAACACGGTGTAGTGCTCTATCGCAACCTTGCTCCGTTGTGTATTGACTCACTACATTGACCAAGCCGGTTTGAAGAGACTTTTGCTGAAGGTTTGTCACGCACCGTCTTTATTGCATGTTTAGTAATGCATGTTTAGTAATGCGAGTTTAGTGCATGGCAACGTTCAGCCGGTCCGGTTAGTCCGGTTCTTGCGCCATACGTCGTGTGTAGTCGTGCGAATGGTGCAGTCGCTTAAGTATTGATGCGGGGTGGAGCAGCCTGGTAGCTCGTCGGGCTCATAACCCGAAGGTCGTCGGTTCAAATCCGGCCCCCGCTACCAACTAGCGCACAGCAGTGAAGTAGTGCTGGCGCCAATAAAAAAGCCCCTGATGGGGCTTTTTTATTGGGTGAAGTTTTTGCACGAGGCCCTTGCAGGAAACGCGAGGCCCTTGCAGGAAAGAGGAAGTCTAAGACGGCGTGAGTGCCCGAGAGAAGCGCATCCTGAGTTTATTGGAGCCGGCAGTAAGAGGACTTGGATTCGATCTCTGGGGCCTTGAGTTTCAGCGCGGTAAGCGCACGAGCCTGCTGCGAGTGTTTATTGATGCTCCCCAGGGAGTACAGGTTGAAGACTGTGCGAGAGTAAGTGAGCAGGTCGGAATGGTCCTGGAAGTAGAGGAGGTATTGACCGGCGAATACACGCTTGAGGTGTCATCACCCGGTATCGATCGGCGTCTATTTAGTTTGGAGCAATACTCTGCGTACGTGGGCGAAATGCTGGAGGTGAAGCTGCGAGCCCCATTTGAGGGTCGCCGAAAGTTTAAGGGGGTGTTACGCGCCATTGAAGGTGATGACATCGTCCTGCATGTAGATGAAAACGAGTACTTACTCCCCTACACGGGTATCGATCGGGCGAACGTGATTTGGCGTGGGCCCTAGCGGACGATGCAGTTGATGCAGGTGATGCAGGTATAGAAGCGCGGTCTAGCTTACGAGCGCTTGAGCATGAGGAATAAAAGCAGGCTTACGCCGGCGGTGAGGTTTAGGTGATGACGAGAGAAATCCTACTGGTAGCAGAAGCGGTATCGAACGAAAAAGGTGTTTCTGAGGACATTATTTTCGAGGCGATCGAGTCGGCGTTGGCGATGGCCACGAAGAAGCGCTACGACGAGGACGCCGATATCGAGGTCACCATCGATCGAGAGACAGGCGACTACCAGACTGTTCGGCGCTGGCTCGTGGTTCCCGACGACGAACTTGCTCTGCTGGGTACCCAATTTACGACAGAAGAAGCGCACGAAATCAGCGCTGATCTCAAACCTGGTGATGTGCACGAAGAGCAGGTCGAGAACGTCGAGTTTGGTCGTATCGCGGCGCAGACAGCAAAGCAGGTCATCGTCCAGAAAGTGAGGGATGCCGAGCGCGCGCAGGTTGTTGAGCAGTATGAGGGTCGGGTTGGAGAACTTGTCGCTGGCACTGTAAAAAAGGTGACTCGCGATAATGTCATCGTGGATCTGGGTAACAACGCCGAAGGTCTTTTGCCGCGTGATCAGCTCGTCGGCCGCGAAACTTTTCGCATAAACGATCGCGTACGCGCCATCCTCATGGAGATCAGTACCGAAGCACGCGGACCGCAGCTCATTTTAAGCCGCTCTTGTCCTGAGATGCTTATTGAGTTGTTTAAAATTGAGGTCCCGGAAATTTCTGAGGAGGTCATACAGATTCGCAGCGCCGCACGAGATCCGGGATCGCGGGCAAAAATTGCGGTGAAGACCAATGACCAGCGCATCGATCCGGTAGGAGCTTGCGTCGGAATGCGTGGTTCTCGCGTTCAGGCGGTGTCTAATGAGCTGGATAACGAGCGCGTCGACATCGTTCTCTGGGATGATAACCCCGCTCAGTTGGTCATCAACGCGATGTCACCCGCGGAGGTTGAGTCCATCGTCGTCGATGAAGAAAACGGCACGATGGACGTCGCTGTAGCGGAAGATAATCTTGCGCAGGCAATCGGTCGTGCGGGCCAGAACGTTCGCCTCGCGAGCGAACTGACCGATTGGACGATCAACGTGATGAGCGTTGATGATGCGCTGGAGAAGCAGGAGGCAGAGGCCGGGCAAGTCATCCAAACCTTTATGGAACAACTTGACGTCGATGAGGACGTCGCAGGCATTCTGGTGGATGAAGGGTTCACATCCCTGGAGGAAGTCGCTTACGTTCCTCTGGATGAGATGACCTCTATTGACGGGTTTGACGAGGAGATCGCCGAAGAGCTCCGCGCGCGAGCCAAGGATTCACTGCTGACGCTGGCGATTGCGTCGGAGGAGCAGATTGGATCGCAGGATCCAGCCGAAGATCTTCTAACAATGGACGGCATGGACAAGCAGCTGGCATTCACTCTTGCCAGCCGGGCCGTTGTGACCATGGAAGATCTCGCGGAACAGAGTATCGACGATCTGATGGATATTGAAGGCATGACCGAAGAGCGCGCGGGGGAGCTGATCATGACAGCACGTGCGCCATGGTTTGCTGAGGAGTCGGCCTAGGCACCCAAGCAGGCAGTACCGGGTTACTTAGGCGATTAGGGAGACAGCGCGATGGCGCAGGTAACAGTACAACAACTCGCAGAGACCGTCGGAGCATCTGTCGAACGGCTGCTCGCGCAGATGAGAGACGCAGGTCTGCCTCACCAGGAGGCCGAAGAAGCGGTCTCGGATGAAGACAAAAAAACGCTGCTCGCTTTCCTTAAGCGTAGCCACGGCGAAGCGTCTGCCAGTGAAGCACCGAAAAAGATCACGTTAAAGCGCAAGACCTTGAGTACGCTGCGTACCGGTGGTTCCGGCGGACGTAAGGTCAACGTGGAGGTGCGCAAGAAACGCACTTATGTAAAGAAAGAGCTTCCCGAAGCGGCCGTCGGTGAAAGCCCGCAGGCTGAGGCACCGGTCGCCGAAGCCACGCCAGCGGTGACCGAGGCGCCTGCTCCGGAAGAGGAGGTATCGGTTGCGACCGCAGAGCCGACACCTGCCCCGGCCACGACCGATGAATATGCGCCGGAGCCGGAAGAGACCTCAGATGATAAGGACCTCGACCCAGAAGTCCTGAGGCAACGAGCCGCCGCACGGCGAAAGCGGCAGGAAGAAGAAGAGGCCGCGGCGTTGAATGCGGCAATCGCAGCTAAGAAGGCTGAGGAAGAACGCAAGGCCGCTGAGGCGAAGACGCAACAGCGTCCCGCGCCGGCCAATACGGAGGCGGTCAAGCGACCGAAGCGACTGCATACCGCTCCAGGTACTGCCAAAGAAGAACCACGCAAAAAGAAGGCGAAAGGGAATCGCAGCAACAGCGAGCCGCTTGGGCGAGGTAAGCACCGCGGTCACAATCTGTCTCTGTCAGATCTTGAGGCGGCGGAGAACGGCCTACCGCGACGCCGCAGCGGTCGCCGCAAAATGAAGGCAACGCACGAGGAGCACGGCAAGCACGGCTTCGAAATGCCGACTGAGGCCAAGGTTTACGAGGTCGAGCTCGCCGACATGATCTCGGTCGGTGGTCTCGCCCAGCAAATGTCGATTAAGTCGGGTGAGGTTATTAAAGAGCTCATGAAGCTGGGCGTCATGGCAACGATCAATCAAATGATCGATCAGGACACGGCGACGCTGGTAGTAGAGGAGCTTGGACATAAGGCTAAGTTGGTCAGCGCCGACTCGCTCGAAGAAGACCTGACCGAGGCGTTGGCGCAGCACGAAGGAAATCCGGAGGCGCGTGCTCCGGTGGTCACCGTGATGGGACATGTCGACCACGGTAAGACCTCACTCCTGGATTACATCCGCAAATCCCGCGTAGCGTCCGGCGAGGCCGGTGGAATTACCCAGCACATAGGTGCCTATCACGTAGAGACTGATCACGGCATGATCTCGTTTCTTGATACGCCCGGGCACGCGGCGTTCACGGCAATGCGGGCACGCGGCGCAAAAAGTACAGACATCGTAATTCTTGTGGTGGCCGCAGATGATGGCGTAATGCCGCAGACAGTAGAAGCGGTACAGCACGCCAAGGCCGCTGAAGTACCTCTGATTGTTGCTGTGAACAAAATAGATAAAGAGGGAGCTGACCCGGATAGAGTCAAAAATGAACTGGCTGCCCATGAGGTTATCCCCGAGGAATGGGGTGGTGAGCATCAGTTTGTTCATGTTTCGGCTCTAAATGGCGAGGGGGTCGATTCGTTGCTCGAAGCAATCCTCTTGCAGTCGGAATTGCTCGAGTTGAAGGCTCCCAGAGACGTTCCAGCGCAGGGCATCGTGATCGAGTCAAGGCTCGACAAGGGTCGGGGACCAGTAGCGTCTCTGCTGGTGCAGTCGGGGCGCTTGCAGCAGGGCGACATAGTACTTGCCGGTCTCCAGTATGGGCGCGTGCGAGCTATGCTCGACGAAAACGGAGCATCGATCGACGAAGCCGGTCCGAGTATCCCGGTGGAGATACTAGGCCTTGATGGCACCCCGGATGCTGGCGATCAGTTCGCCGTGCTCGAGAACGAGCGACGGGCACGAGAGCTGGCTGATTTCCGGCAGGAAAAGCTGCGCGATAACAAGCTGCAGCGCCAGCAGGCCGCGAAGCTCGACAACATGTTCGAAAGCATGACCGCCGGTGAGAAGAAAACGCTGAACATCGTTATCAAGGCGGATGTTCGCGGATCGCTGGAGGCCCTGCAGACTGCTTTACTGGATTTGGGCAACGATGAAGTGCAGGTCAATATCGTGTCCGGCGGCGTTGGTGGAATTGCCGAGACGGATATCAACCTTGCGTTGACGTCCGAAGCGGTTGTATTCGGCTTTAACGTGCGCGCCGACAATCAGGCTCGCCGGTTAGTAGAGAACGAAGGCGTTGATCTGCGTTACTACAACGTCATTTATGATCTGATCGATGATGTTAAGCAGGCACTCAGCGGCATGCTGGCGCCGGAGCTTCGAGAAGAGATCCAGGGCATTGCCGAAGTGCGGGATGTGTTCAACTCTCCGAAGTTTGGTCAGATCGCCGGATGCATGGTCGTCGAGGGCACGGTCTACCGTTCCAAGCCGATCCGGGTGTTGCGGGACAATGTGGTGATCTACGAGGGTGAACTCGAGTCACTGCGACGGTTCAAGGACGATGCCAACGAAGTACGCAATGGCCTGGAGTGCGGTATAGGTGTGAAGAACTACACCGACGTAAAGGTTGGCGATCAGATCGAAGTGTTCGAAGTCCGCGAGGTGGCGAGAAGCCTGTAGGCTGCTCGTCGCGCGGATGCTTTCGACCGGGTTCTTTCGAAAAAGTGCCTAGAGAATTCAGTCGCCAGGAGCGCGTGGCCGATCACTTACGCCGAGAGCTGTCTCTTCTTATCCAGCGCGAGTTGAGTGATCCCCGCCTGTCCCTCGTCAGTATCACCGACGTCAGGGTTAGCCGGGATATCGCTCATGCGCGCGTGTTTTTCACTTGCATGAACTGCGATAGCGAAGAAGACGCTCGTCCCGTTACGACGGCACTCTCGGGGGCTGCCGGATACCTGAGAAATCAGCTGGCGAGCAGTACCAGCATGCGTAAAGTGCCCAGTCTTCGCTTTCAGTTTGATACGAGCGTCGGGCGCGGACGCGACATGGAAGCATTGATTAGTAAAGCCAAAGCGGCTGATCAGAGGTTGCGTCCCAGCGCTGGCGCCAGCCCGGAGCTGGCCGGGTCCGGGCAGATTTCACAGATCGACAGCGTCGAAGGCACAAGCGGCGAAGCCGATTCGGCGTTTGGCACGGGTAGCTCGGATTCCAAAGGCTTGTAGCATGGGCCGGCGGCGGCGTGGACGATCAGTCTCGGGGATACTTCTACTAGATAAGCCTGCGGGTGAAAGTTCCAATAAGTCCCTGCAGCGTGCGAAGCGTTTGTTCGATGCTGCTAAGGCCGGTCATACAGGAAGCCTCGATCCGCTCGCAACTGGCGTGTTGCCCGTTTGCTTCGGCGAAGCAACCAAGTTCTCGTCGCATTTGCTGGAAGCGGACAAGTCCTACGACGCGACGTTTGCGCTTGGTCTCAGCACGGATTCAGGTGATTGCGAAGGCGCTGTTGTTTGTCAGCGAGATGCATCTGCACTAACGGCGGAACGAATTGAGGAGGCGCTGGAGAGTTTTCGCGGCCCTATTCAGCAATTGCCCCCTATGTATTCAGCGATCAAGAAAGATGGCCAACCCCTCTACAAGTTGGCCAGGAAAGGTATCGAAGTTCCGCGAGAACCGCGCTGCATTACAATCCGCGAGTTTCGAATCAAGGGCTTCCGAGGTGGCGAAGTAGCCCAGCTTGAAGTCAGCGTCACCTGCAGTAAAGGAACGTATATACGCTCACTGGCGATGGATCTGGGGGAGCGTCTTGATGTGGGTGGACATGTAACTATGCTCCGCCGAACCAAGGCGGGCCCGTTTTGTGTGTCCGATGCTGTGGAACTCACCTTCATCGAGGACATGCTTGGCGCTCAAGGTGTCGATCAATTGGATAGCTTATTGTTGCCGATTGACCATGCCATGGGTCATTTACCACTGGTTCCTGTTCCTGAGTCGAGTGGATTTTATCTGCGCCAGGGGCAACCGGTGCTAGTGCGTAATGCACCCCTTAGTGGTATGGTGCGCGTCGCTTCGGAGACCGGAGAGTTTCTGGGGCTCGCAGAAGTACTGGACGACGGGCGAATCGCGCCCCGTCGACTGGTTGTCAGTTAGAGCGAACACGCCTGCAATGACCCTTACTTCGACGGCGTCCTTTAGAAGCAGCTCAGTAGACGCGCGGTAAACGCGCAGAGAAAGAACAGCAAAAGAGCGGCAAAAGAACAGCAAAAGAGCGACGTAAAGACGAACGTGAGTACTAGCGCAGGGACTTATAAATTAGCCTCAGGTTTGAGCTAATCGTACGAGGCTGCACGAGTCAGCGGCAGTGTCGCTTTGAGTATCGCTTTAGTTGTCGAGAACCCGTCTGTAAATCTGCACGGACGGGCTCTTTTTTCAGTTTTCGAGCGCTGATACCAAGGTCCGTGTAACCGGTCACCTGGTTGTTTTCTCGGGTCTTTCGCCGGAAGGCTATCCGCGTTCGTCAGCTTGGGCAGATTTAACATAGGTACCCGTAATGGCATTAAATGCACAAAAGAAGGCGGAGATAGTCCGCGATTATCAGCGCAGCGAGGGTGACACTGGATCTCCGGAAGTACAGATTGCCCTGCTAACAGCAAATATCGAACAGCTGCGCAGTCATTTTGAATCCCACAAGCAGGACCACCATTCACGACGCGGGCTGATCCGCATGGTGAATCAGCGGCGGAATCTGCTCGACTACCTTAAGCGCAAAGACGCCGCTCGCTACACAGATCTGATCAAGCGACTCGGACTGCGCCGCTAAGCGCGAACAAGCCCGGTCACGCCCGGCCCATGTCCGTTGATGAAAAACAAATCGGACCGGCTATGGTTGTGATCGGGTTCGCGTCTATCATTGGAGAAAAATTGTGAACCCAGTTACTAAAACCTTCCAGTACGGCGGTCAGACCGTCACGCTGGAAACAGGGCGTATCGCCCGCCAGGCGAGTGGTGCGGTGCTTGTCACCGTCGAAAACACCAGTGTGCTTGTTACCGTTGTGGCGGAGAAATCTTCCCGCGAAGGGCAGGACTTCTTCCCGTTGTCTGTGCACTACCAGGAGAAAACCTACTCCGTAGGTAAGATACCCGGAGGATTTTTCAAACGTGAAGCACGCCCCAGCGAAAAAGAAACGCTGACATCGCGCCTTATCGATCGTCCGATCAGACCCCTTTTCGCCGACGGCTTTATGAATGAAGTTCAGGTCGTTTGTACAGTGATGTCTGCCGACAAGCATATAGATCCGGACATTCCTGCCATGATCGGCACATCAGCGGCCCTGGCAATCTCCGGTTGCCCTTTCAACGGCCCGATCGGCGCCGCCCGCGTCGGGTTTAACGAAGCGGAAGGCTACGTCCTGAATCCAACCTATGACCAGTTGGCCGATAGCAAGCTCGATATGGTTGTGGCGGGAACCAGCGAGGCGGTGCTGATGGTTGAGTCACAAGCCGACCAGCTCACCGAAGACCAGATGCTGGGCGCGGTGCTCTACGCCCACCAGGAAATGCAGGTCGTCATCAAAGCTGTTCAGGAGCTGGCGGCCGAAGCTGGTAAGCCGTCCTGGGATTGGCAAGCTCCCGCCGTGAATGAAGAGCTGCTTGCTGCCGTTGAGGCCCAGGTCAACGCGGATCTGGGCGAGGCCTACCGGATTACGGAGAAAGCAGATCGCTACGCTCGGGTAGGTGAAGTGCGTGAAGCCTGCGCGGCTGCTTTGGTCAGCGACGACGGATACAGCGCCGATGATGTAAAGGACTATTTCAAGAAGGTTGAAAAGGGTCTGGTACGCAAGCGAATCCTTGCCGGGGAGGCGCGCATTGATGGTCGGGATAATCGAACTGTACGACCTATCGCCTGTGAGGTGGACGTACTGCCCAAGGCCCACGGGTCTGCACTATTTACCCGCGGCGAAACCCAAGCCATCGGCGCTGTGACACTCGGATCGACACGCGATGCGCAGATCATAGATGCCCTTGAGGGTGAGCGCCGCGACCCCTTTATGCTGCACTACAACTTCCCGCCTTATTCGGTCGGTGAAGCAGGGCGTATCGGTTTTACCGGTCGCCGGGAAATCGGCCACGGTCGTCTCGCCCGTCGCGGACTCGCGGCTGTTCTCCCTGGCGAAGAGGAGTTTCCGTACACCATTCGTGTGGTCTCTGAAATCACCGAGTCGAACGGTTCCAGCTCGATGGCGTCGGTCTGTGTTGGCTCGCTCGCCCTCATGACGGCGGGAGTTCCTCTGAAAGCACCCGTTGCCGGAATCGCGATGGGGTTGGTGAAAGACGGTAATCAGTTTGCTGTACTGACCGACATTCTTGGTGACGAAGACCATCTAGGCGATATGGACTTCAAGGTTGCTGGTACTGCTGAGGGTGTTACTGCCCTGCAGATGGACATCAAGATAGAAGGTATCACAGAGCAAATCATGGAGATTGCGCTCGAGCAGGCACTGCAGGCTCGACTGCACATTCTCGGTCAGATGAACGCGGTTCTCGCAGCGCCGCGTGAAGTGACGTCCGAAAACGCGCCGAGCATGGTGACGCTGAAGGTCGATTCCGACAAAATCCGTGACATTATTGGCAAGGGCGGCGCAACTATTCGCTCTATCACCGAAGAGTCTGGTGCCACCGTCGATATTGAAGACGACGGAACAGTGCGCGTGTTCGGTCAGGATCAGGCGGCACGAGACAAGGCTGTAGCCATGATCGAGGAGATCACAGCAGAAGCTGAAGTCGGCGCCATCTACACAGGCAAAGTTGAGCGTATCGTGGACTTCGGAGCCTTCGTAAACATCCTGCCTGGCAAGGACGGGCTCCTGCACATTTCTCAGATCGCCAATGAGCGAGTCGAGAGTGTATCGGATCACTTATCCGAGGGAGACGAGGTGCGGGTGAAAGTGCTGGACGTCGATCAGCGTGGCCGTATCAAGCTGTCTATTAAAGAGCTCTTGAACGAAGAGGGGCAGGACGCAAGCGGGGCCGACTAACGGTCTCGCTTTATAACTGCTCCCCTGTCGATGGGCGATCAGACGCAATGATCCCGACCGCTGTGCTCGTTCGAAGAAGGAAAAATCAGTCCGGGGACGCTATGAGTTCCTGAATCGTGAAAACAGCTGCCAGCAGTCAAGGCGAGATTGCAGACAGCAGGCAGCAAACGAAAAAAGAGCGCACTGGCGCTCTTTTTTTTCGTGCCCATAAGACGGATAGATTTTCAGGCGATGGTCCAGCTGTGAGGACCGCAAAGCTCACAATCGCTCTAGCGCGTGGCGAGTAGACCCCAATCAGTGGCTACATCCACAGACAGGCGTACATTGTCGATCAATCGCGTATCACCAAGGCGGGCGGCTGCAAGAATGGCAATCTC
>JBCCPL010000021.1:0-94007 GCA_039111155.1 Pseudomonadota bacterium
ATAATTGCCGCCCACACGGTCGATGAATGTAAACACTTTGCGCTATCTTCTGCTGCTTGCCTCACTAGACACCTGCCCAGGCGCACACGAACATTTCGGTACTCGACTTTCTACTCCGTATATCCCGTGACATTGATCCAACAGCTGTGGGAGCACGCCTACTTCCCTTTCTTCGAGGGTTTCGTTAAGCGACGTAAGACCCACAATCTTTACCGGAAAGCGCTCAAAACGCAGTGGTTACCGCGCAGCGAGCTCGAACGCCTGCAGCTCAGGGCTGTGAACGAGCTCCTGGCTCATGCGAAGGCGCATGTTCCGTTCTATAAGGAAAACGCTTCATACCCGGATAGTGTGGGCTCTCTAGCCGAGCTGAACCAGCTACCGATCCTCACAAAAGCCACTATCCGAGAGCGCTCGGAACGGCTGCTAGCCCATGGGAGAGCGTCAAGTGCCTGGTGGAAAGCGACTGGTGGGTCAACGGGTGAGCCGCTTAAGTTCGCGCACGATCAAACCAGCCATGAGTGGCGTACAGCTATGTCCCTTCGAGGTTACTCGTGGGCCGGTGCGCTCCCCGGCACGCGCCAGGCTTATCTTTGGGGAATTCCGTCTCAACCCCAGGAAACTTCGGCCCGGCTAAAGGAAAAGTTACACCAGACTATCGATCGGAAGCGTTTTTACAATTGTTTCGATTTTGGACCCACCCAAATGCGTCGCTGCTATGACGAGCTGCGTACCTGGAAGCCGGACGTCATCGTTGCCTATACCAACGCGGCGTACGAGTTGGCTCGGTTTATAGAGCAGCAGGAACTACCTCCACTCGAGGTTGATGCTGTTATCTGCGGAGCAGAGAAGGTGCACCCCACGCAACGCGAGAAGATACGTCAGATGCTTGCATCCGACGTTTTCGACACCTATGGATCTCGCGAGTTCATGTTGATGGCGGCCGAATGTAACAAGCACGAGGGCCTCCACGTCAGTATGGAGAACGTGATTGTCGAAGTGGTTGATGACGACAATCAAGCCGTTGGAGATGGCGAGACCGGACGTATCCTGGTAACGGATCTTCACAACTACACCATGCCGTTCATACGTTATGAGGTAGGCGATCTGGCTAAAGTCAGCAGCCGGATCTGCTCCTGCGGACGCCAGTCTCAGCTCCTTGAGGAGATTGTCGGTCGCTCGCTCGATGTTATTCGAATGCCGGACGGCCGAGTTATACCCGGTGAGCTCTTTCCGCATTTGATGAAGGACTTTCCTCAGGTACAACGCTTCCGACTACATCAAAAGGCGGACTACTCGCTGAACCTGCTCGTCGTAACCAAGGAGAGCGTTCTTGACGATATTACAGAAGCGTCAATACGTGACGGCATCGTGCGCCTTGCAAAAAGCGATGTTCCTGTAGAGATAACCGTTCTGGATGAGCTTCCTTTGACGCGATCGGGAAAGCACCGGGTCACCATTTCGGACGTGCCCCAATGACAGGAAAAACTCAGTGATACGGGTAATGCACGTGGTACTGGGCCTGAACATCGGTGGCCTGGAGACCTTTGTCGCCGATTTGAGCTCACATTATTCGGATTCGGTAGAGAGTCTTATTGTCTGCCTGCGCGGACCGCAGAGTACGTTTAAGGAAGTGCCCAGTGCCGAAGTGATTTTTCTGAACGGGCCGGACAAGCTCTCGCTGAGTTTCGTCCGCCGACTGGCGTCGATCATTCGAGAGCGGGAGATTGATGTTGTTCATACGCACAATCAGGGTCCCCACTTGTATGGGGCATTGGCGGGACGGTTGACCGGACGGGCTGTGGTGCACACCAAACATGGTCGCAATTATCCCAAGCGCAAGAAAAAGGTCTGGCTAAATCGAGTCGCGACTTTGTTCACTAATCGGGTGATTGCCGTGTCTGAGGACAGCTCGCGTGTCGCTCGAGAGATTGAGCGAGTGCCCGAACGAAAGTTGGCGACGATATTGAACGGTATTGACACAGAAAAATACGTCCCCAGACCTAGCACCGGGACGCTGAGAGCCGAGTTGGGTCTTGAACCGGATACCCCGCTCATAGGCATCGTTGCCCGCCTTTCAAGGGTGAAGAACCATCCGCTGCTATTTCGAAGCATGCTCGAGTTCAAGCGACAGAATCTTCCTCTTGCTCTCTGCGTTGTGGGGGACGGTCCCCAGGGTAAAGCGCTACACGGTCTTGTCGATGAATTGGAGCTTCAGGACTCGGTTTTTTTTCTTGGCGCACATTCCGAGGTCGAGCTACTCTATAGGGAGTTCGACGTCTTCGTTCTTTCGTCGACTTCTGAAGGTATCTCCTTGACTCTCCTCGAAGCCATGAGCTGCGCTCTGCCCGTTGTGGCCACGCGAGTTGGGGGCAATCCGGAGGTCGTCATAGACAACGCTACCGGTCTATTGGTTGGCGAGGACCATGAGCAACTGGCCGACGCGCTTAGAACGTTGACCGTCGCCGAGGGTTGTGCCCAACGGCGTCGCGAAATGGGCGAAAAGGGCCGGGAGCGGGCTATGAAGGTATTCAGCATGGACCAGACCGCCAGGGCATATGTGAACGAGTACAACTCGCTTCTTGCGAAAGCTCAGTAACAAGAGCTTTGTTGCAAGAGCATGAATTTAAATCAGGTTAAACGGAGAAAGATGCAATGACCAAGCAGGTAACAGTTGTAATCACGCCTCGAGATCGGTATTCGAAGCTTGAGGCCTGCGTTGCTGATCTGTACGCGCTCACTGACGAGTCGCTCTTCGATCTCGTAATTCTAGACCTTGGGTATCCCCGGGAAGACCTCGATGCTGGGCTTAAGCAGCTCGAAGGCAAGACTAACTATCAGATCATCGACTATGGCCGTGTGATTCCCATGGAGGCCATGCGAAAAGTCAGTGCCGAGATCGATACCGCCTACGTCGTGTTCATGGATAACGATGCGCGGGTACAGGAAGGCTGGTTGCCGCCTCTGATAGAAACGGCGGAGGCGACCAGTGCCGCTGTGATCAGTCCAGTGATCCTAGAGGCCTCCGGCGTAGACGAGGGCGCTGAGACTCGTACTCATTTTTTCACAACCGAGCTACGAGTTTTGGATGTCGAGGAAAAACCCTACCTCGTTGAGTACAAGTCATACAGAAGGAGCGATCCAAGCGAACTGCCGACGGATCCGACCGATACGGAAGCCTTTGAGTTGCACTGCGTTATGTTTAAGACGGCTTCTCTGAAGGAGCTTGAGTTGCCCACCATGACGATTCGTGAGCATCTTGATATTGGAATGCAGCTGCGCATTCGTGGGGAGCGGTTGGTCGTTGAGCCGCGCAGCAAAGTTCTGTTCGATAACCTGGGCTCGCGGGCCAAGCTATCGGACCTTCGTTACTTCAATCTGCGCTGGAATGGCACGATCACTGAGAAGTCCAGTCGGTTGTTTGAGAAACGTTGGGGCTATCGCTTTTATTCGGAGGAAGCCATCTACCTATGGGCGATTCGTCGGCGGATTTTCCTGCTGCTTCGCTGGCTGCATATTCCAGTCTCGCTGGCCAATAAGGTAGATCGCGTCTTCGGAGCGATTAGGCGGCGTGTAGCACCCGTGTGGGACCCGGTTCCCAATGCGGAGGCCAGAGCAGAGTCCCTCTACCAAACTTTGCCAGAGGCGACGCCAAAGCAGCTTGATCACGCTATCGTGTGACCACGCCTCTGAGGCTGCGGTGAGCCTGCTCATGAGGCGCGCGCATGCCCGAGTCCTGTTCAATGGAGAACGACCGTAAAAATCCTCACTGCAGTTAACAGCCTGGAGAAAGGTGGCCGCACGAAGCGTATTTTAGAGGAGTTGCGAGGCCTGGAAGCGTTGGGGCACGAAGTTCGACTTGTTTGCTTTCACCGTCCGCCCGATTGGGTGCTAGAGCAGATCGAGCCTGACATTTCCTGGCGATGTCTTGAGAAAACATCCCGGGGCGTGGATTTTGGTCTCCTTAGAAAGCTTCGCAGTGAAGTTCGCACCTTTGGAGCCGATGTGCTGCATTCTCATTGCGAAGGCTCCGCACTCTATCTGGGCCTTGCTGCAAAGGCCTCCCGAAAACGCTGCGTCGCGACAGTGCACCGCTCGGAGTTAGGCTTCTACGAACCCCGGTTCAAGAACCGGCTTCTGTTCAGGTTCGTTGATGGCTTTATCGCAGTATCACATGAGCGCAGGAATCAGATGCTTCATGGCCTCGGAATAGGGGACCGGCCCAGTGCAGTCGTGCACTGGGGTGTAGACGCCGAATCCGTCGTGCTTATCGATCAAGACGAGGCGAGAAAACAGCTGAATGTGAAAGGTTCTCCCTCTATTCTCAGCGTCGGTCATCTGGGGCCTATCAAAGGACATGACGATAGTATCGAGGCGTTTAGTCACGTCGTTCCTTCTTTTCCAGATGCTCATTTATACATCGCTGGTGATGGGTCTGAGGGCGACTTCAGGCGACTACAAGATCTCATAGTAAGCCTTGGTCTCTCAGACGCAGTCACTCTTTTGGGACAGGTGAACGATGTCTCCGCGCGTTTTGACGCCTGTGATATTTTTTTGCAGCCGTCGCGTGAGGAAGCGTTTGGCCTGGTGTTCATTGAGGCGGGCATTCATCGTAAACCCGTCATCGCAACTCGTATTGGCGGAATACCCGAGATTGTCGTAGATCAGGAGACTGGCTTTTTAGTCGATATCGTGTCCCCTGAGGCACTAACGGCGGCAATCACGAGGTTGTGCAACGATGTGGATCTTCGGCTCGAGATGGGAATCGCGGCAGAGCGCCGGATCTCAGATCACTTTTTGCAGGCAGAAAAAGTCAAACAGCTTGCGGACTTTCTCGAGGCTGTTGCTACCAATCGAAAGCCTGGGTAAGACGAATGTCTATCTCACTGATTTGTCTTAGTCAGGCGGCGAAGTCCTCTCAGGCTAAGCGCCCTAATAAGGCGCGACGTTAAGGACGTAGTTTTAGGTTTACTTCGATCGAGTAATCGAACGACTGCGCCCGCTACGGCCGCCCGTTCTCTTTCCTTTAAGTCCCTGAGAATTTCCTCGTAAACGCTGATCAACGGTCTTTTCAGGGGACTCAGAGCATCGACTTTTTCGACCAGGGATTCGGATCCACCAGTAAACGCGTGGCAACTGTCGAGGGCATCTATCAGATGCAGCCCGATCATAGTGCGCACGCATTTTTCACACTCCGAGCAATTCCCGCTGCTCGCTCTGTTCTCCCAGCACACTCGGAGATGCTTCATGGCGAGATGGTCTTTGGCAAGGACCGGCAACTTCTGGTGTCGGCGCAGAGATGCATCTCCATGTTCTATGGCGACACAGCTGGAAGACCAAAACCGATCCAGCTCCCAGTGGCTGCCCCAGGGTCGGCTATCGTGATACGGATAACTCGGAGGAATGATAAATACGCTCGTATGAGATCTCAGAAGGTGCCCTATCCCGGCGAGCGCGCCGCCGTGACTGATGCTCCAGCCGACCTGGTCGAATCTCTCGATACTACGCAGGTTTGTGGAGACTGTTATCGAGCTTGCGTCGTGCTCTTTGGCAATCTGACTAAGCGAGGGTGAGTACGCGGCAAGTCGATCATCATCGCCCAATGGAATATCAAAGCCGTACACGTAAACAAGAAAGTCGGGTTTGTCGTCGTCGTTAAGTAGGGTGAAGAACGAATCAACTCCACCGGTAAAGCATTGCGCCTTAATGCCGGTCTCGGCACGTGGCTTTTGTTTTCGCGTGTGTTGTCGCGTGTTTGCTTCCGGGATCGCATCACAAGGGTGTTTTTGGCTCTTGAAACCTTGAGCCTTGATCTTTTGGAACTTCCACCAGCGGTGAATAACCTTCTGGGCTTCGGCAGCGTTCGCCTGCCAAAGTGGGCAGAGTGGTGCCTCTATATGCAAGTCTTCTCCGGCATTCATAGCTGGGATCAGAAAGGCGCTTGCAAACGCCTCGGGCGCGGGTGCGAGTTCCGCATCAGCCGATTCGAACCATAAGTCTTCGCCGTCTACGGTCGCGCTTACGCGTGACCGAGAACCGTTCATGCTTGCGCTAATGTTAGTGATCTTCATATTGCCGCATCTTTGCAGCCATGCCAGCTAGTGTCCTGTCCCATTAGTTCGTATAATTTCAGAGCCCACAGCATACGCTGCAGCAAGGCGCGTTCCGCGGTCAATAGTGGTTCTATTTCCAAGGGACGCAACGCGGCGGTAGCGTATGCTGTGGGCTCCCGAAGGGCGCGTCAGCCAAGGCGTCTGGCTGCGTTGCGCCCCTTGCCAAGGGCTACGGCCAGGGTCCACCCCATGAGCGTGGCGAATGCTTTGGGTGTTGCCGGCGGGGCGCGCCTTGCCACACGCCTTGGCTGACACGCTGAAGTTATGCGAACTAATGGGACAGGACACTAGGGAGCCTCTGAACAAGTCCAGGGCTCGCGGTTGGCTTCTGTCTGCATGCTGGTATCGATTGAGTTCGCCGGAATCAGGCTGCCGACGCGGCTGTCAGCTCGCTCACTGTTCCGAAGCTGAACTGCTGCTCAAGCCAGATTGGTATAAGTTGTTCCAGGGCCCTAACGCACACCTCGTCATCATCGTGAAAGAGCACGATGTCCCCTGGGCGAACCGGAGCTTCCTCGAATCGACCAACTAACTCGCCAGTTGTTGGCTTTCGATAGTCCAGGGAATCGTAGGACCAATGTACGATTCGCCACGCGTTCTTTCTCAATCTGAGAATAGACTGAAGGGACAGCTGCCCTTGGGGTGCGCGAAAAACCCGATCTGATGAACTACCCGCATTCCTCAAAGCGTCCGCGCAGGCCGTTAGGTCGTCCAGCTGATCCGCGAACATCATCCGGCGGTAATTCTTGTGGGAGTACGAGTGGTTGCACAGAATGTGGCCGTCCGCAATGAGTTGCCGGGCGATTTCGGGGTGGCGCTCCAGGTTCGTGCCGATACAGAAGAAGCTGCCCGCTATCCCATGCCGCTTCAGAAGCGCACTGACCTGCGGGGTTACCTCCGGGTGCGGCCCGTCATCGAAGGTGAGATACAGCCTGCGTTGCCAGCTCCTTCCAGTCGTGGTGATGAGCGACCGCGGCAGGAATCGTGCAATTCTTTCGCTACCAAAGTTCGGCATTTGAATTTGACATGAAATACTTCTTTGCAAAGAGGGTATCAGCACCAGGAGTGCTGCGGGGCTCTAGGTTGTGTTGAGGGCTAATCGTGCACCTTAACCGTAGTCTACCCTACCGATCACACTCATCTCTGTGATCGTCGTCACCGGCCAGACCTGCGGATATGCCGCTATAGATCACTGGGCGTTGCTAGCTTTTGTAGTACGTGGTGAGCCCAAGGTGAGATTGCACGGGTTGTTGGGGAATGGGAAATGAGTTCGAGGTACAGCGAGTGACGGAAGTCATGGTATGCGTGATCACTATGAAGCGCCCGCAACAACTGGGGATTTTGCTAAAAGCGCTCGGGGCACTCGAGGTCTCGAGCCTGAATTATTCCATCACCGTTGTAGATAACGACAAAGCTGGGTCTGCGCAGGACGTTTGCAGAGATTTTTTGGCCCAGGGACTGGCGGCCCTTCACTACGAAATCGAGCCGGAGCCCGGTATCGTCGCGGCCCGAAATCGCTGCGTATCTATTTTTCTGGCCAGCAACGCTGAACGACTCGCGTTTATTGACGATGATGAGCAGCCGCAGAGTCCTGACTGGCTCCAGAAAATGGTAGCCTGTTCGGAGCAATATCGCGCCGATATCGTGGTTGCTGATGTGCTATCGAGCTCGTCGTCAAACGTCCCTGCCTGGGCAACTGAAATTCTCTATTCACCATCTGATTGTGCGGAAGGGACACCGAGGGATGTCTTTTACACCGGTAACCTTCTTATGACGCGAAAGGTGCTTGAGACCGTTACGCCCGCTTTCGACCAAAGATTTGCGCTAACGGGTGCGAGTGATTATCATTTCGCTTTGCGATGCGGGAATGCGGGCTTCAAAGCTGTGTTCGCCGATTCCCCGGTGCTGGAAGAGTTTCCCGCGTCGCGAGCGACGGTACGCTGGTTTATGCGCCGAGGTTACCGTTCTGGTGCCGGACATACGCGCAGCCACCTTATCGAAGAGGGAGCTTTGCTCGTTTTTCCCAAGAGTTTGGCTCTGGCTCTGCTGCGTTTTTCCCTCGGCTTTGCGTTGCTGGTGCGAGGGGCAGTCAGTGCAGATAAGAAGCATCTCGTTAAGGGGCTATTCCGATTGTCGTCTGCCGTAGGCACTCTCGCGGGACTTGGTGGTCTTATGCACCACGAGTACGGCGAGCTACACCGCTGAGGCACATGCATTTGTGTGATGAGCTTTGCACCAGAGCCCGCACATTCTCCCAATCTGTCGCCTATGCCATTAGCATCTGGCGGCTCAAATCAACGACCATTCTGAAATGATCGGAAAACCTACACCAACTGATCCCCTGGTTAGCACGATCGTCCCCGTCTACAACGGTATCCAGACGATTTCGGCCACGGTGGATAGTCTGTTGGCGCAGACGTACGAGCGACACGAGGTCATACTGGTGGACGATGGCTCCACCGACGATTCCTTTGCAGTTGTTCAGGACCTGGCGCGGGATAACGACGCCGTTATCGCCGTGCGCAAGCGTAATGGAGGTGTTGGGGACGCGCGAAACTTTGGTGTGAAGCATGCCAACGGAAGCCTGATCGCCTTCTGCGATCAAGATGACCTCTGGGAGCCAGACAAGCTGGAGTTGCAGGTTCCGCTGTTCAACGACCGCACGGTGGGGCTCGTGTTTAGCGGAGTGAAGACTGTATATCCGGATCGAGAGGTGATCGGCCTGCCTAAGAAAGCCAGACCTACCCTTGAAGATCTACTAGAACAAAATCGTATTTCCTGCTGCACAGCTGTCGTACGACGAAAACTTTTTGACGAGGTTGGAGGATTCTCGCCCGAGCGTACCATGGCAGGCGTGGATGACTGGCATTTGTGGGTCAGAGTGCTTCAGCATGCGAAATCGAACAGCGTGCCCAAGGCTCTGGCGACCCATATCATCCATGGCGAGAATTACTCCTTAAACGAATCAGCGATGCTCGAAGCGGCTATCTTTTGCCTGTCGAAACTCGCTGAGTCGCGACAGAAGCCCGCGATCAAGTCGTCGCTGCTAAGACACGCTAGGCGGCGTGTCTATGAGCACTACGCGCAAAACCTTCTACACAACGGCGACTTTTCCGCTGCAGCGGATTGCCATTTTAAGGCATGGCAGCAAAACCCTGTGCTTCTGTCGCACCTCGGCAAGGGAACACTCCTGCGGGTCCTGCCGGTATCGGTCCTGGATTCACTTCAACGCCAGAAACGTTCCCTTGCGTCGAGGTCTGCTGCGGGTGAGTGATTCCCGGGCGACGATTGTCCTCGGGATGCACCGCAGCGGTACTTCAGCCATCGCCGGTCTGCTGTCCGAAACCGGGGTGACCATGGGGCGCCGCCTCTTCAATGCGCAGCGTGGCGTCAATGACAAGGGATTCTTTGAAAACGCCGCGGTCGTCAAACTTAACGAGCGGTTTCTGGATCGCGCTAATCATGCCTGGGATCAACCGACCATGCTGCAGGAAGAGGATCTTCGATGCTCCTTGCAGAGTGAGACCGCCTGCACTGACCTGCTGACCGGTGAATACGCGGGAATCGCTCACTGGGGCATCAAAGATCCCAGGATGTGCCTGACCTTGCCTTTGTGGCGTGAAGCGATTAGCAAACTTGCTGACGACGTACAGTATCTGCTTTGCCTTCGCAATCCAGCGGAAGTCGCCGCTTCTATCTGTAAGCGAGATGGGTTCTCTCGCGACAAAGCCGCCTATCTCTGGATGAACTACACACTGTCGGCGTGGCACTACACCCGGCACAGCAGTCGATTGCTTGTGCGTTATGAGGATGTGCTTGCAGATCCGAAAGCCATAGCCGCGCGGGTGCATCGAACCGATGCGTCGTCCGCACAGTTCGAAAATCTCAAGTTTATCGACCAAAGCCTGCATCGGAATCGGGAATCCACCTGGAATGAGTCGCCAGTGCAGCAGCTTGCAAGTCGGGCGTACGACGCATTGCTTCTGGAGCAAACTGAGGGCGGCTCTTCGATCGACGCATGTGTAGACGAATACCGGGCTCTTGACGCGGCATTGTCGGCGGTTCTAAAGGAACACCTCGCTCAGGTGCAACAGTCCGAGACACACTACCGAACTTTGTTCGAGAGAGCCTATTACTCCTGGTGGTGGAAACTGGCGCTTCCCCTCAAGAAGCTTGAGGAAGCATTTCGTAAGCAACCCTAAGCGTCTGTCCTACCTGCGGCTCAAGCATCATCGACACATCTAAAGAAGTGTAAGCTCCACGACTAGCGGATTGTGATCTCCACCCAGACTTTCCATTACCGCAGCATCATTTACCTGCAACTGGTCATTGACCAGAATGTGATCAATCCGAGCTCCAAGAAGACGCGTCTCTTTTGTCGCGCCCAGGCCAAGCCCGGCTTCGTCGAAAGCGTTCGTATACTCGGACCAGTATGATCGATAGATCGCACCGCGCTGTGCGAGATTGAAGTCCCCCGCGATGATTACGTGAGAGCGCTGTTGTGGATGCTGCTCCACCATGGCAGACGCTAGCTGGCTCTCAAGCTTCCGGAGCGTATAGAGTCTTGCGGCCTTCTTCACGCCTTCAACGCGGCCGCGGATGAATTCGAGTTCGTGTCGGGGTGTGTTCAGATGTACGTTGTAAAGACCCAACACAATTCCAGCGATCTCCAGATCAAAGCGCGCAACATAGCTTCCCCACCCGCCTTCGAATGCCTGCCGATTGAGATTCTGCAGTTTCTTAATCCTATGTTGGGTAAGCACGCAGAGTCGACCACCACAGACATAATTGAGTCCCGCAGGGATGTCCCGTGTCAGCTTAAGAGACTGGGTCTCCTGAAGTAGAAGAGCGTCTAAGTTTGTATTACGAAACCAGGAAAGCAGCTTCTTCGGATCTACGGGCCCATTACCAATGTTGTAAGTCGCTATTCGGATTCTGATGCCCGGGTCATCACCGGATTTAAGTATCGGAACCTGGAACTCGAAAAAGAACAGCGTGGCGAGAGCTAGGGCTACGGCGGTCATCCATCGAGTTAAAGTGCCTCTGACCAACACAAGAACGATAAGGCCGGGAGCCACAAGGAGAATTCCCGGTATGAACTCCAGAACAGTGGGTACGAGCGAGAGGCCTTCAGGCCACGGGATATAAAGCGCAGCTACGCAGGCGAGACATAGCAAGATATATCCCAGGGTCATGATATGAACCGCGGTTTTCATCGACTCTTCTGCTTTAAGGCTTCGACGGTGCTAGCGACGTCCATTACAAAATCGAAAACCTAACAGAACGAGCAGCCGTGATGGCCTCACAATGGTCGGACGTAGCCATGACTACCCTTGATTCAGGTACATTGAAACCCATGCTAGCGCTCGGTTCGCTTCCAAGTGCCTGTTTGTTCGGTTGTCACATATCTATACCAGCCAAAGAGCAACGCCAGGTTCATTGCAAAAAACATACTGTTCAACTTGAGTAGCTTGCCGATCGTCCCTCGACTGGTCACTCTCAAGCCAACCGCAGCGACCACGACCAGCACCACCTCGCCAGCAAGTAGATATAGGAATTCAGGCTGCTCGTTTAGTCCAATAATGCTGATGAGGAACATCATGCACATAAGAAGCGGTGTCGCCCAGCGCAGTACCTTATGGGAGAAGAAGCAAAACGAGGTCCAGCCGTACTTCGGGTTCAGCAGGCTCCAAACTATGCTCAGGCTTTGATAGGCGCCCACGCCGATGCGGACTCGGCGCTGAAATTCCTGATCAATGTGCTCGGGGGCGACTTCACTCGCTTTCGCAGCCGGTTCGTACACAATAAGGCCTTGGGTCTTGATTTTGATCAGTAAGGGGATCAGGAAATCATCCACAATCGCGTTGTCAGGAATGGGTACGTATTCCTCGCGACGAATCGCGTAGATTGCTCCATTTGCGCCAAGCTTCGCACCCAAACGGCCTTCAAGGTGTTTGATCAGATTCTCATAGCGCCAGTAGGCGCTATCGACGTTGTTACCAGTACTTGCATCGCGAATCCCAAGGCTCCCGGAGACTGCCGCGATTCTAGGGTCTGCTAGCCAATTCGCAAGCTTATGCGCGGCGTCGGGCTCGAAAGTCGTATTGGCGTCAGAAAACACAACGACACTACCAGTGGCTTTCGAAACATAGCGGTTTAACGTGGCCGCTTTTCCCCGATTGGGTGAATGAGCGAGCAGCTTTACCCTCGGATCTTCGAACTCCCGCACAATGGCCTCTGTGTTGTCGGTACTGCCGTCAGACGCGATCAGTATCTCAATGCGATCCTTCGGGTAAGCAAGCTCCAGCAGGTTGTCGACCCGCTGCCTGATGACCGCTTCTTCATTGTGGGCTGCAACCAGAATGCTGATATGGGGGAGCTCGTCGCGCGCCAGTGTTCGTATCGGCTTTTCGAAACGGCCAAATCTAACTACCAGCACTCGCAGAAGCAGCGGATAGACTGCATAGCTATACACGATTAGCGCCAATCCCAGTAAATACAAGCTAATCACTATTTCTTCTCGAACCCTTGTACACCGTCATTGGCGTCATCTTGCATCTTCTCCACTACGCTCACGGGCTATGGCCGCCGCGGCTATCTTCTGCGTCTCCACTCTTTGATGCGCTTTCTTCTGTCCTCGGAAGTTCCCGCGCCGGTATTCCGACCGCCGTGGCTCCACAAGAGATAGATTTCGTCACAACAGCATTTGCGCCGACTTTCACGTCATCGCCGATGCGAATTGAGCCCAGGATCTTGGCGCCTGCGCCGACAAACACGTTGTTACCCAACTGGGGTGACTCCCCGCGTTCCGCACCTATCGTTACCTGGTGCTCAAGTCGTACATCGTCTCCCCCTCGAACGGCACCGTTGATGACTACACCATTGGAATGAATGAGTACGAATCGTTCGCCAAAGTCGGCCCCTCTTCCTATGATGCACCCACCGCCGATGACGCACAGTTTGTTGAACAGCATTTCCAGCGGAGCAAGCTTTCTTCTTCCAGCCCACTGCATGCATCGATAAAGGAGCATGGCGGCTGTTCCGTCAGCGAACAAAGCTCGTAGACACGCGTTTCGATCGTCGCGATCGTAAAGCCAGGCGGCCTTAGCGCGAATATCGCCGCGCACTAACCTCCAGAGTCCGATTCGCCTGTTCAAGCTTCCGTCCTTGACAACGCATTGGTAAAAGCATCGGCCAGTTTCTTTCCCGCATCCTGCCAGTCGCTGCACAGTAGATCTTCGACACTGGGATGATTGTTTTTTATAAGCTGTGCCCTGATCGCTCGGCTCAAATCCTGGGCGTCTCCGGCGCTAAAGAGGGTGCAGCCGTCATGGCCCGATATCTCAGGTATACCACCGACGCGAGATGCCACATAGGGCCGACTGCACGCCATGGCTTCAAGGAGAACGTTTGGCACGCCTTCGTTTAGGCTGGGGAGTACGACGAGATCGGTTGCAGCAAACCAGTCGCACAACCGCTCATGAGGTAGTGCACCATGGAACACAGTGCGGTCTCCAAGGCCCAGGTTTTCCGCCATTTGCTGAAGGTTTCCTCGAAGCGGCCCGTCGCCAACGATATGGAGTGTATGCTCGAGTCTCTCCTGGTTGAGCAACTCTGCACTCGCAGCGATCAGCGTATCGACAGACTTTATGGGCACAAGATTGCCAATAAATAGCAAATGGGGATGGCTCCCCTCTAACCCGATGACCTTCTGGGCAGCTCTTTTCTGCTTGGGGAAGAACCTGGAAGTATCGACGCCTCGATACACCACCGTTACTTTGTCAGGTGGTACACCGTTAGCAGTGATCTTGTCTCGCAGCGCCTGACTGACTGGAGTTACTGCGCTCGCCTGCCTAAGCGTGTTCCACGTCGGTGTCGCTCGCTCAGGAAACTCCCCCAGCAAATTGATGTCCGAGCCGAGAGTCTGGATGACGTAGGGCAGATTCAACGACCTGGCGAGTTTCATTGCCGCATACCCATCCGGATAGGCCCAACTGGCCGCGATTAAGCTTGGTTGAAAGCGCGTCGCCAAATCGATTGCCGTCCCCTTTATTGACTGCCACAGGAAGTATCCGTAACTACCCCTCATTATGCGCGGTGGGAAAAAATAGGTTTTCTGGTGTACTTCCAGCAACCCGTAATCGACCGGGGGAAAGGCAGAAACTCCCCTGCGCGGTCTTTCGGTCCAGGCCACGGGGCAGAGAACCAGAACGTCCATAAACTCAGCGAGGGCGTTGTAGTGCTGGCGGTTGAACATTCCCCGATTCGGTTGCCATGGAAGTGGAAATAGATTGGAGATCACCAGTACTCGATGGCGTAGCATGGTTTTTATTCTTTCTGTTCTGCTGGAAGCTGGTTACGAACGGCGGCAGCGTGCCACTTACTGACGTGCGGCTTGCGGTTGCCCGATGGCCGCCGACACGAACGGATTGAACCGAGCAAGGAAGCGAAGTGCCTCTCGTGTGGGTAGGTCGTCAATAAGGTATTTTTGCGAAGATTGCCCTGCCCGAGGGCGATCCGCGCCGTTGCTCGCGACGACATAAGGTGACAGGCGATCCCAAGTGGCGAGGTCCGCCAGCCTGTCGTTTCTTGCAAGCCCAAGACGATCAACTCTCTCCACGGTTTTGGCTCTCAGCTTGCGTTCGCCTACTTCTACCGGACGTCCGGCGGACCAGAACGTGTTTTGCGAAGAACTGAATGGAAGCTCTTCCACGAGCGGATTACCGAAGATGCTCATCTTTAGGATGCCTGCGTCTGATCTCAGAACAGCCGATTCTCTGTCCGCCACCACAAACGTGTTGCCGGATACCTCATTTTGAGCGCCGCTACGATTGAAGATAACGAGATCGCGAGATTTGCTGGCCCCAACGATGGTGTTACCTATGATCGAGACCAGATCGGAACCGATCGCTCCGTCACCACGGAAAAGTGTGATCGCCGCTGCATTCAGCCTGGTCATCAGATTATGCTCAATGACGGCACCTCTCGCGCCATCCAGGTTGATGCCTGCGCCACCCCTCTTACCGACATCGTAGATCCAGTTATGCGAGAACTGAAGATTCTCAATCACTCCGTCTCCGGCGACCTCGCTTGTGCCACCCATGCTCATATCTCCATTGACATGTATTCCGCTGCCGAGGAATTCCGCTATCAGACTGCTATCTACTCGGGCGCCATCACCGCTGTTCGCAAAGTAAATGCCATGCTGGGACCCTTGCCCCACGATTCGGCAGCGCATGATCGACACATCGTTGGAGTAGTCCACATAGATGCCCCATTTGCCTGCATTGTCCACGCGGATGCTGTCAATCTGCACGTTATTGCTATTGTGAACTCGAACGCCAGCGCGAAACGCGTTTTCTACTGTCACATTTTTCAGGTGAACATGATCGCTGGACCGGATCTCGATAGCGTCTCGGGACTGCAAATCTCCACGGAAGATGCTGGTATGTTGCTGCTGTTCCTTAGTAGGCACACTGGTCTCACCGGTGATCACAATTGGCGAATCGGCTCCGCCCTTCAGCCCTTCTAGTAGTATCGGTGGATAAACGCCAGCCTTTAAGTGAAGGACATCGCCAGCAGCCAGTAATCTACGAGCTGTATCTAGGCTGCAGGGCTCAGCCCTGGAGCAGGCTGGCGCCGTATACCTTCCTGGGTTTGGAATTGACGGTGCGGATTGCGGTGCTAGAGCTGTCGGGGCAGCGACCCAGAGTTCATCGGCCGCGATCGGCGGACCACTGACAGTTAAGCCTGCAGCGACGGCGAGCGTGCGTAGCAACCGCGTAAACACGTGCTGAACGTCGTCACAGAGCTCATCGTCCGGCGGAGTACCGCCCAGGTGAGATGAGACGGTCCGGATCGATAGAATCTTTGATTTGTTGAGCAAGTTGCCAGCATCTTTGATCGAGATCGACTACTCGGTCCATGGCGCTTATGGGCGATCGATAGGGTGTGAAGCCGAGCTTACGACCCTCCGTCAACAACTCCGAGAAACAAGCATGTGCAGCCTCTGCCGCACCGTCTTCCAGTGGATTAAAGAGTATGGGTACCGTGCTGTCGAAGCAAACTTCCGATAGGCTCGTGAGCGTGATTAACGGCTCAACTGCATGTTTGATACATACCCGATGTACCATCGTCGTAAATTGTCGAACTGACTCGGCGCGCATTGGAACCAGCGGTGCGTACCAGATTAGCCCGCATCCATTCTTGGCCGGATTCAACGGTTCCCCATCCGTTGGCTTCTGGCCCGACTTCCAATACGCCAGTGGTAGCGCGACGTCGCTGGGCGCGCCGGTCAGGATATCTAGCGTTTTACTAAGAGTAGCCAAAAGACTCTGCGTAGATGCACCGAAGCGCCCGGGTATGAAGCGACTCAGGGAGTGGTAACGCGTAACGCTGGTAGGCGAGAAAAACATGAGTCGTTCTACTTTGCCTGACAGTTTCTGACGAACCGTTTTGCGTGCCGCGCTGGCGAGCGGCCGGTTTCCATAAATTGCTCCGGCGCCCATCCAACTTCCTACCTGGTTGCGCTTTGCAAGCTCGTGAAGGGTTGCGTCGTCGATAACAGCATTCGCAGGCACATTTTCCGCTGGGTAGGGCTCCATCATCGACACCACCCGGCGCTGATTCATAAGGTTGATCGACCCTAACGCTCCGCCAACTTCAGAGAGAACCTGCGAAACTGCTGAAACAACGTCTTCGAGTTGTTCATCTTTCCGTACCGCAAAGAAAAACCCGTTGACCACCTTTGGTCGTGGTGCAAGGCGAATGCTCATCTGAGTAACAATGCCCAGGCCGCTTTGCGTGAACAGCCCATCAAGATACGGACCGATTCCCCACTTGAAGAGTCTGCCAACCTCTTCGCACCCGCTAGCCGCCAGTGGAGACCTGTATAGGGTGCCATCAGGTAGGACGGCTTCTAGCGAGGTTACGGCAAGAAAATGATCGGCATGAGGTGTAATGCCATAGCCTCTCTCCAGCGCATTCCCTATCAGACTGCACGTAGGGCCAGCGCCAGTGACCGGGCATAAAAAAGGCAGGTTGTGGGACTTGAGATATTCGGTAAGAGAACCTTGCGTGACGCCGGGTTCTATTACCGCTACCCCAGAGTGCAGATCTACTGACCGAATCTTATTCATCGGTGAGAGATCCAGGATCATGCAACCATCAACCACGGGGTTAGCTGATCCGTAGCCCCAGTTGTTCCCTGTGCTGATCGGAAAAACAGGAACTCTGTGCTGACGCAGGAGTTGCAGTACCTGCACCACCTGTGATTGATCTGATACGCGAACAGCGCCGGCAAATGATCGGGTTACTCTCAGTGTGGAAGCGCCATAACGAGCACTGGCCTCCTCAGGTGAAAAGCAAGCATCTGGCGGGAGTAGCTCCGCGAGGGCCTGACGGATGTCAGAGTTCGTCTGAAGGTTATGAAGCGACACAATTGGCTCCGGCGCGGATAGCCGCGACTGTGGGGCCGGGGAGTATAAGGCGTCTTACAACAAGAGGAAAAACAGCCCTAGAATGCAGAGAATCGCAGGCAAAAAAAAGCCCGCGAATCGCGGGCTTTCCTTATCGGCCGCTAGAGGCGGCGGATAATACGGTTGTGCAACTTAACTCTAACCTAGCTACGCTTTGCGCGTCTGCGAGCCGCCAGACCGAGCACGCCCAGAGACAGCAGCGCGAGTGAGCCAGGCGCTGGTACAGAAGCCGGACGGACATCGATCTTGAAGTTAAACAGGACCGGCGTCTCTTCGCCTTCGGGAGTCGTAATACCGATACAATCCGCTGGAGCACCAGCTACGTCACAAGCGTCGCCCAAGGGCCCCAGTCCCGGAGCACCAATCATCGTGGTGTAGATGAAGCCGTCGAGCTCGAAGCTGAAGGTCAGAGACTCGGGAGCGAATACGAAGATGTCATCGCACACTGAGTCAACAGCGAAGCCACAAGGCTCCTCGTTAAACGTTTCAACAAACTCGATCGGAATCGACTGTGAAACCGGACCAATCGGAGCGCCCGGAGCTGGTGCTGTGGGAGTCAACGTCAAAGTCGTGAGGAACGTGGCTGATTCCAGAGAGGCGAACACCCCTGCAATAGTATTGTTGAAGTGGGTCACTTCAACGGTGTCTACAGGACCTGCGCCCGTGGCAATGCTGCCCATCACCGACGTGTCGGTAACTTCTAAGCCACTGCGTGCCTGGAAACGATCGCCGCCACCGTCGGTGGGAGCTGGATCGATGAGGTCTGCGCCCCAGCTGAGGAGGTCTGCAGAGTTGAATTGCGTTCCGCCGCCTGCTGAATAAACAGGAGCATCGGGACCGACCGTTATCCACTCACCTGTAACGGTAAAGTCCCAGTCAGTGATCGGGTTCGCTTGCGCAGTGATAGCACCTGCGCTCAGACCCAACACTGCGGCGGTGGAAATCACTGCCTTTTTGATACTTTTCATTTCAGTCTTCCTTCTAAGTCTGACCGGTGGTTAGCGTGGAGTTTGAAAAAACTCTTTGCGACGTAGTCACGGATGCACAATGCAGGCCAAATCCTGTAACTTGTTGTTTTATATTTAGAATAATTTATTTCGGCTCTAAAAAAACGACGCAAAGCGGGCTAGGTGTAATATTTTTCGACAGCCAATTGTCTATAAAAAAACCACTCTGTCGCATCTTGGGTGTTCTTCCCTCGTAAGTGGCGAACCGAAGAGCGTTTTAGGGATCTTCCGATTTATAGCTCCAATTCCCACGCTCACGAGCGGTGTCGCGAACTGGCGGGTGCGGCGCAGCTAGTCCGCTCCCAAGCGCATTATTTTGCAAAAGTATCGAGAGTCTGTGGCCGCTAACCTTTTGTTAACCGTGGCTTTTTAATGGATATGGGGTGAAGGATAGTGCGTCGACTACATCTTTTTGAGTTCGAAGATCTAGGTTGGGTGCCGGCCTTTATTCGCGACGGCGTCACTGACTTTCTCGAGTTTGCCGTGGTCAAGACTCCGCTGTACGACGGAATAGCGCCCCTGCTTTCGAGTTCCATAAGTCAATCCGGTGCTGGGCGTGTCGTTGATCTTTGCTCCGGCGGAGGTGGAGCATGGTCGCGACTTTACGAGGAGTGTCTTCCGAGCGGCCTGAATGTGACGCTCACCGATCTGTACCCCAATCAGGCTGCCTTTGAGCGCGCGGCTGGGGCGAGTGCTGGCCGTATTAGGGGAAAAGTCGAACCTGTGGACGCTACCCGCGTCGACGAAGCGCTTCCTGGATTTCGTACATTGTTTTCATCTTTTCATCATTTCAGGCCCGAAAATGCACGGGCGGTTTTGCTTGATGCCGTAGAGTCGGGAAGCCCAATAGCTGTCTTTGAGTCTACCCAGCGCCATGTATTGCTTTTACTCTACATGCTGCTCGTACCGGTAATTGTGCTGCTCGTCACTCCCTTTATTCGCCCCTTTCGGTTGTCGCGTCTGGTGTTCACGTACCTCCTACCGATCATCCCCTTAATGGTCGCATTTGACGGATTCGTTTCCTGCCTGCGCACGTACTCGGTTGGAGAACTCGAATCCATGGTTGCGTCGCTCCCGAGTAATGACTTCGATTGGCAGATTGGCCTCAGCCGTATTGGTTCGCTCCCGGTGGGCGTTACTTATCTTGTCGGTTCGCCACGGCAGACGGCCTGCGATAGTTCCAATGTCGGGATCGACCTAGGTGTCTGATATCGCCGGCACGACCCCAGTGCGTCGCTTTTTTACTTTCGTAGTCCAATCGCGGAGGTGGCTTCTACCACTGCTCTTCCTCGTTCCCATTGCCTTCGCAATGCCATTGGCGAGCCTTGATCGCGACCTTCGTTCCGATGCGTTTATGGAGCCTGATAATCCGGCTCTGGTGTATCGGAATGTCGTCAAAGAGCGCTTTGGGCTTGTTGATCCGATTCTTGTCGCGGTTGTCTCGACTTCTGAGGCTGGAATCTTCGACAGTGAAAGTCTTAACGTCGTTAAATCACTGAGCGATCAGTTGGCACAGCTTCCCAACATTGACGGGGAGGGTGTGTTCTCTCTGGGGACGGTTTCGGCGATTGAGTCGGGCTCAAGCGGTCTTGATATTGTTCCGTTATTGGAGACGATACCGCGGGGCACTGGCGCAATGCAGGCTCTGAAAGAGCGCATTAGTGCCTTCCCTGTCTTCACCAACGATCTTATTGCCGATGACAGCTCCGCGACACTTCTCGTTCTCCAGTTGATCGATGAACAGCAGGCGGAGTCTTCCTATTACCGGGTTCTGGATCTTGTCGATGAACTGACACTGCCGCCCGGTGTAGAAATACATGTAGCTGGCGAAGGAGCCGTCACCGGATATCTCGGTGCCTACGTCGATGCAGATGCAAGAGTGCTAAATCCAATTGCGGCACTGATTATTCTGCTGGTGATCGCGCTGGCATTTCGAAACTGGGCGGCACCGCTGCTCGCTCTCGTGATGATCGCGTCTTCCTGTGTGATTTCGCTCGGTGCTATGGCGCTCGCTGGCGTACCTTTCTATGTGGTGACGAACGCTATGCCGGTCATTCTGATTGGAATCGCGGTTGCCGATACGATTCACGTTTGCAGTCGCTTCGCATTGAAGCGTGAGTTCGAAGGCGACCGATCCGCGGCAGCGACCAGTATCGATACTCTGGAGAGCCTTTGGCGTCCCATCACGATTACTTCGGCGACCACCATAGCCGGCTTTCTCGGTTTGTATTTTGCCTCGGAGATGCCGCCGTTTCGCTACTTTGGCTTGTTCACCGCACTGGGTGTTTTCGTCGCCTGGCTCTACACCATACTTTGCCTGCCATGTTTTCTCAGCTATCGCTCATTTGCAAAGTTCAGTTCCAGGCAAAGCGGCGTCCGCAATAACCAGGAAAAAACCCGTTCGCCTGACAGCCTTGTCGGTCGGTCGCTAAGGCTCCTGCTGGAGCAAATCTGGAATGGCGCCATCCAATGGCCAAAGGTCGTAGTAGCCTCTTTTTTGGTCATTATCGGTGCCGGACTACTGAGCTCTCTCGCGCTTGAGGTCGACGACAATCGCATCGGTATTTTTCATCGCAGCGAGAAGATTGCGATTGCCAACGATGTGATCAGCGACCGGCTTGGCGGTACGGGTACGCTGGATGTGATTATCGAGACAGGTTCGACCGAGGGGATTCTGGAGCCTGAGCTGCTTCTCGCTATGGAGCAGCTGCAGATTCGTGGAGAGCGATTGGAAGGTGTCGCGGGTAGTCGAAGTATTGTTGACTACCTGAAGCAGATGAACGCAGTGCTTTCTGAATCTGACTCTGAATCTGACTCTGACTCTGACTCTGACCCTGATTCTGGCTCCTTTGATGAGTTCTACGCGGACGCAGGGCCTGAGCTTGCCGTCGAAGCCGATCCCTATGCGGTACCCGAATCATCAGCCATGGCGGCCCAATTCCTGCTTCTCTACAACTTCGCGGGTGATCCTGCGGATTTCAAGCAACTTATCGACTACGAGTACACGAGTGCCAATATTCGATTTTTGATCAATCCAAGTAGTTATCAGGGATTTGCGCCAGTAGTCGAAGCTTTACGCACCGAGACCAGGAATCTCTTCGACGGTCTTCCCGCCGAGGTAAATCTTAGTGGTCGTATCAGCCTGGACTATGAGTGGTTACAAGCTATTGAGCGATCTCACTGGGGAAGTGTCATGGCGGCCGTAGTGATGGTTTTTGTTGTAAGCGCCGCCAGCTTCGGTTCAGTTGCACGAGGCGCGCTGTCACTGATCCCTGTCGTTGCCTCGGTGCTCGGCGTATACACCGTTATGTCTGTCACGGGCATTCCATTGGGTGTAGGGACGTCGATGTTTGCAGCCGTTGCGATTGGGCTGGGAGTGGACTTCGCTGTTCATACCATTGCGAGGTTTGTGCCTGAGCGTCGATCGATGTCAGGGCCAGCCGACAATAATCAGAAGCTGGAGAGGCGCGTGAACAGTTCAGAGCGGCGAGCTGATTTCTATTCGAGCACGGGCAGGCCACTGATGCTCAATTTTGTTGCTGTTTCGGCGGGGTTCGCCGTCTTGATGTTGTCTGAGATTTCGCAGCTAGCAGAGTTTGGGTTGATTGTTCTGACTGCGGTCGGGGTGAGCTTCCTCGCCAGTCTGACTCTGATCCCGGCCTGTTTTTCGATTCGAAGTAGCGAGCCCTGGTCGAAGAAATAGAGCGGCTCAAGGCGTCAGGAGGCAAAGGTTCGGCCTTTCGGAACGTTCGGTACGAATCCCGGCCTTTTTCGCTGCCTGTTATGCGGGTTAAGGGGTGACATCCGTGCGCTGATCAGGGCAAGGTGGTCTTTGAGCTATGTTTTTGTGAGAGGTACAGCAGAAATCAGCTTGCATGTAACGCGGGGCTCGCCAGACTAGCACCACCCGATTCATCCGGCACTTTTCACTGGTGACAGCCATGAATGCATTGCTCAAGAAATTGAAAACGCGCACTTACCGTTATCAGTTTCTAGTGCCACCTCTGCCCAGGCGGTTCCAGGCGTTCGCAACCGGTACCTCAAAATCCGGCACCAGCTCTTTGAATGCACTGTTCTCCGGCTACTACCGATCACAGCATGAAGCCGACCATGAAGAATTGATTGGTGCGGCGCTGGACCACGAAAGTGGTGCGATGACTGACGCCGACTTGGCGAGACTCCTGAAGGATCGAGATCGCAGGCTATATCTGGAGATGGATTCTTCACTCATTAATGGAGTTGTAATCGAGCACATCGTCAACGCATTTCCCAGGGCTCGGTTCATCCTGACAATGCGAGATTGCTATTCGTGGCTCGATTCGTACACCAATCATCTAGTCAATCACAGCTCCGATGACGCGTGGCGTCGCTTACGCCAAAGGCCATCTCTAGGGTGCAGCGACGCCTATGATCCGCGAGAGGAAGTGCTAAAGACGCAGGGCATTCCGAGCGTTGCCCACTCACTGCGCCTCTGGAACACTCACAATCGGGGCGTGCTGAACTCGGTGCCAAAGGATCGATTGCTGGTCGTGCGCACCCACGAGCTATCGTCGTCCCTTGACGTGATCTGCGATTTTCTGAACATCTCGCCTGCTTCTCTCGTTTCTGGAAAAGCCCATTCTTTCAAGAGAAAATCCAGCGCCGGTCTGGTTTCGTCCATCGACCCGGAGTTTGTCGAGGAGATGGTCAACTTGTACTGTCGCGATTTGATGGATGAATTCTTTCCGGAATTCGCTTTGCGCCCGTCACAGGAAAGCACATCTCCATCCACACTCGCCGGCTGAAGGTGCTACACGGGAGTCCGGATGGAGAATGGTTTTTGTTGGTTAGGTGTTAAATCTGAAGTGGACGACATCACCGTCTTTCATGATGTAATCTTTACCTTCAAGCCGCCATTTTCCCGCATCTTTCGCGGCCTGTTCGCCGCCTAGTTGAACGTATTCGTCGAAACCCACTACTTCAGCGCGGATAAAGCCGCGCTGGAAATCGGTGTGGATCACGCCGGCGGCTTCGGGCGCACTTGCTCCACGGCGAACTGTCCATGCGCGGGCTTCCTTGGGGCCGGCCGTGAAAAAAGTGTGCAGATCGAGTAGCTTGTAACCTGCTCGAATTACCCGGTTGAGGCCCGGTTCCTCAAGTCCCAGGTCGTTTAGAAAATCAGCTCTCTCTTCTTCTTCGAGTTCGATGATTTCCGATTCCAGCTTATTGCATACAGTCACGACTTGAGCATTCTCCTTAGCCGCGAGGTCTCGTACCTCGTCAACGTAAGGACTGCCCTGGAGCCCGTCTTCATCCACGTTAGCGATGTAGAGTGTCGGCTTACTGGTCAGTAAAAACAAGGTTTTCACAAGCTTCGTCTCCTGGTCATCGAGCTCAAGCCCCCGCACAGGTCGAGCTTCGTTCAACTCAGGAATCAGTCTGTCTTCCAGCAACGCTTTCAGTGCCACGGCGTCTTTATCGCCACTCTTGGCCGTCCTTGTGACCTTGCTTAGCTGCTTCTCGCAGGCCTCCAGATCCGCAAGTGCGAGCTCCGTGTTTATTACTTCGATGTCAGATGCCGGTTTTACCGTTCCCGCAACGTGCACGATGTTCTCGTCATCAAAGCAACGGACGACATGGGCAATGGCATCGGTCTCGCGTATGTTGGCAAGGAACTGATTTCCGAGACCTTCTCCCTTGCTCGCACCTGCCACCAAGCCTGCGATGTCCACAAACTCCATCGTCGTCGCAATTTCTTTTTGAGGTTTTACAATGGCGGCTATGGCGTCGAGACGAGGATCAGGCACGGGCACGATCCCCGCATTGGGCTCGATCGTGCAGAACGGAAAATTCTCGGCGTCTATTCCTGCCTGCGTCAGGGCATTGAACAATGTCGACTTTCCTACGTTGGGCAGTCCTACGATGCCACACTTAAATCCCACTATCGTTCCCCGTTACTATGAATACGTTGTCGTGAAACCTCTTATCCCTGGATGCAGGGAATAGGGTATAGAACGCAATGACATTCTGGCTGGTTGTCTCGACGTAGCTGTCAAACAGCAGTCGATAGCTTGTCTCACTGCATTCAACCACGCTCAGGGCGTTTTCCCGGTGTGCCGTCAAAACTGTGGAGCATGGTCATCGCCTTTGCTGAATCGCCGCCTAAGAGGATGGGGAGTGCGGTCGCAGCTGCGTGAATGCAGCTATCGATAGCCGCTGAATCGTCCGCCCGAGCGCGAGACAAGACGTAGTGCGACACCTCCCTGGCTGAGCCGGGGTGGCCGATCCCGATCCGCAGTCTGTGAAAGTCTCTCCGATTGCCCAGTGCGGGGATTATGTCTCGCAGGCCGTTATGGCCACCATGACCGCCGTCGAACTTGAAGCGGGCCTTACCTGGCGGTAGATCCAGCTCGTCATGCGCAATCAGGATCTCTCGTGGATCAATCTTATAGAAGCCAGCGACGGCAGCCACTGCCTGACCCGAGCGATTCATAAACGTAGATGGAATAAGTACCCTGAGTCGATGACCTCGTACTTCGATTTCCGCCAGATCGCCGAAGAACTTGCCGTTTGGTTTAAGAAGCGACGCGCTGCGGCCTGCCAGGAACTGAACAAATTCCGCCCCGGCATTATGCCTTGTACCCGCGTACTCTGTTCCCGGGTTGCCCAATCCAACCAACAGTTTAATGGCTGATGTCATGCGGATGACTTCATTGAGGCGTTAGGTAAGGGCACTATTTCAGTAAGGGCACTGGTTCAGCAGGGACAGCCTCAGTATCTCTTACCGGGCCTTCATCCGGCACCAGATCGGAGGCATCCAATAGGGCGCATTGCTTCAGTGGCGTTTGAGCAGCTGACGCTCGTGCTGCTGGTGGCCTTGCCCCGAGGCAGGCGCTCCCAATCGCAAGCAGCGATCAGGAGCGGTCCTTCAGTACGTAAGCCTAATCAGGCGGGAAACGGGCATGGACGGACGGGTTAGGTCGCGTTCCGGTCACGGTCTCACCTGAGTCCCTGTGTGCTTTGCAGCGTCGTCTCGGTACCCCGGCGCTTTATTGCGAACGGTAGCGAAATCCACGCAGCTCGTCCTGCCCTCCCGATCAGGCGTCTTCGCCCTCAGAGCCTTCGGCAGACTCAGAGTCTGCCGCATCGCCATCTTCGACTGCGATGTCATCAGACGACCCACCGCGTTTGGCCGATACAGACGCCACTGCCATATCGTGATCCTCACCCAGAGCGAGCGCCGTAGACACAACGCCTTCTGGCAGAGGCAGATCCGATATGTGAATGATGTCTGCGGTGGTCACGTTGAGCATGTCGACCTCGATGAACTCGGGAATGTCCTTCGGGAGACACTGAACTTCTACTTCTACCAGCAGATGCTCGATGATACCGCCCTCTATCTTCACACCGTGGCACTTATCTTCGTTGGTGAAGTGCAGGGGTATGCTGACCTTCACGGGCTTATTTACGTCAATCCGGAGGAAGTCGGCATGCATGACCCGGTCTTTTGCAGGATGTCGTTGCAAATCCTTCAAAATGGCCTGCTGTACGTCCCCATCAACGCTCACATCGATCACCTGTGAAAAGAAGGCTTCGTTCTCCAGCGCTTTCTCGAGGTCCTTACGGACCAGGGTCAGCGGGGCAGGCTCTTTTCCCGCTCCGTAAATAATTGCTGGGATTTCGTCTGCATTGCGACGTAGGCGGCGGCTCGCACCTTTCCCCAGGTCACTCCGCAGCTTGGCGCTCAGGGCCAGTTGCTCAGACATAGTAGTCTCCTTGGCTATTCAGCCTGTTTAAAGAGGACGGGTGACCTGCGACCGATCATTCCGCCCGATGTATGCATTGCTCTTTGCTCGATCACCCATCGCGAAAACGTGCGAGGCACCTCTTGTGAGGTATCCGCGACACAATTGATGCAATCGACACCAACTGCAATCACTGCCGGGATTACTAGCTAAACAATGCGCTTATTGATTCTTCGTTCGATACTCGACGGATGGACTCCGCCAATAAGTCGGCGATGGTAAGTTGGCGAATCTTACCCAAAGACTTCGCTTCATCTGATAACGGAATCGTGTCGGTGACGACCAGTTCATCCAACTCGGAGTTTCGAATATTGTCCATCGCGTTGCCTGAGAGAACCGCATGCGTGATGTAGGCGACCACTTTATTGGCACCTCTTTCCTTTAGGGCATTCGCCGCGTTGCACAAAGTGCCTGCGGTATCCACGATGTCATCGACCAACAAACAGCAACGGCCATCGACTGAGCCGATTATGTTCATAACCTCGGTCTCGTTGGCCTTGGGTCGCCGCTTGTCGATAATCGACAATTCCGCATCATCGAGCTGTTTAGCGATGGCTCTCGCTCGAACGACCCCGCCTATATCCGGTGAGACGACCATTACGTTCTGGTAGTTACACTCCTGTATATCGTCGTTCAGTACCGGCGATCCGTAAATGTTATCCACCGGGCATGTGAAAAAACCCTGTATTTGCTCTGCATGGAGGTCGACGGTCAGAACGCGATCGATGCCCACGGTGTTCATCATATCTGCGACGACCTTAGCCGATATTGGCACGCGAGCGGATCGCACGCGCCGGTCCTGTCTCGCATAACCGAAATAGGGAACAACGGCGGTTATTCTCCCTGCAGATGCCCGGCGCAGCGAGTCGCACATCACCAGGAGCTCCATTAAGTTGTCGTTCGTTGGAGCGCATGTCGGCTGGAGTACGAATACGTCTTTTCCGCGGACATTCTCATTGAGCTCGACGGCGATTTCTCCGTCGCTGAACCGACCCACGTCAGCCTTGCCGAGAGACAGGTACAACCGACTGGCGACGCGGCGCGCCAGTTCAGGGTTGGCGTTGCCGCCGAATACCATGAGTTTTGCGGACACAGTGGGAGTTCCTAAGGGTTTCACTGGGTGTTAATCGACAGTAGAGCTCTCATTTAAGAGCCATACGAGGTCTGCTTATTTGCTGGGCTCGTTACAGTAATTCCGGCTTTGCTTCGCGTATGCCTCTTAGGCCTCGGTGCGCATACTAAAAGTTGTAGTTCCACTTCTCGCCAGGGCTGCTCATGCGATCCGCCGCCGGCAATACAACCGTTGGGACTTCTACGGGTTGGATCGCCAACAAAACGCGTCCATAGCACCAGTAAGACGTATACGGTCTGCCTGCTTCCGCCCTTCGTTGCCGCGCGTATGGCTGGGGTGGCAGGATTCGAACCTGCGAATGCCGGGATCAAAACCCGGTGCCTTGCCACTTGGCGACACCCCAGTAGTTACGTTTACCACCAGACAGCTGCAAGCACGCTTTCCGAAAATCATAGTTTTTCCAATAAAAACATTGACTTAAGGTCAGCTATGGGCGTAATTCGCTCGGCGAATCATCTAAAGCCCTTGTCGACTGTCCAGGCTCAAAAAAGTCGACTGTCCAGCCTCAAAAAAGTCGACTGTCCAGCCTCAAAAAAAGTCGACTGTCCGGGTTCGAAAAAGTCGACCGTCCAGGTTTTAAAGGAAGGGCCAGAACCAGTCGAACCCTCAACAAATGCCCGACTTTGACCGCACCTGCCCGAAAGCGGGCGCTATTGTGCTGACGGCGTTGCTGACTGTCAATCACCGGTGCATTTTGATAAGCCGCTGTAATTTTGGCGACACCCGAACGACAGCGGTCACCGATCAGGGCTCAGGTCCCATCTTCGTATAAACAACCTCAGAGTTAGACCCGATGCCTGGTTGCTGAGACTGATTCTTCGCGGTAAGAACACGCTGGAATATTTGTCGTATCGATCGAACTCGATAAGCCAACCTGCTTGCTCCAACGAACGAATGAGACCGTCTTCGATAACAGAGTTTTGATCGGTTTGATATGGGTCCGGCAATCCTCGTAACCAAAACGGTATTGATTCGATGGGGATGGGCAGCGCCGTGGAACTCGAAAGCCACGGCGCGGCGTTTGTCGGATATAGCCTCTCGATCCCCTCTCTCTCAATCCTGAGCCATTCTCCGTCCGGTACTATTCGAGTGCTGCCAACACCCAGAGGTCCGTACAGCCGCAGTTCGCTCTGGCCGCCTTGCTGACGCCAGTCGAGGGATGCGCTGCCAGATTCATCAGGAGACGCAAACGCCACCTTGCCTCGCGCGCGCCAAACCGGCATTGAATCCAGCTTTTGCTTACGCGTACGCGGTGACTTCTTGGCGGAAGTTAGACCGTTTGGCTCCGACTCGACCTCGACGTTTACACTCGCTGACGCTGTCTTGCCAGAACGTGTTTCGGTAGCAGCACCGTCCTTAGGTGGGAGAGGTGCACAACTAAGCATCAAACTGCCCGCCGCCAGCGCAGGCAGTAGAACGAAGAAAGCCCGCATCACTTATTTATCGAGCGCGAGGCCGAAGAGGCTAAAGAAGAAGCTAAAGATGGCTATCGGTGGGCAGTAAAACAGGGCGGCCTAGTCTTCATTAGCTGCGTCGGGCTCACCGAGAGATTCAACGGGATCTGCTCGAGCGTCGCTGGTGTCCGCCTGTGTACCCGCTTGTAAGGTGATACCCAGTCGATCCAGAGTGTTCGTGAGCACCGCGTGTTCAGGATTTTGGGCCAGGGCTTCACGCCATAGCTCCATTGCGCTTCCGCGATCACCTGTTACCCACATGACTTCACCGAGGTGCGCGGCGACTTCAGGATCGGGGAAGTTCTTGTAGGCGCGCGTGAGGTAAGTCAACGCCTCTACGTACTCACCCTGGTGAAAGAGCACCCAGCCCATGCTATCCAAAATAGCAGGCTCGTCAGGGGAGATCTTCAGAGCTTTCTCTATAAGCTCCCTAGCCTCCGTATAACGCTGGGTGCGGTTCGCCAACGTATAACCAAGGGCATTTAGAGCGGTCGCATTGTCAGGACTTCTGGCGATAATCTCGCGAAGATCCGCAACAGCTCCGTCGATGTCGCCCTGGCGCTCCAGGATCACTGATCGCGAGTAACGCAGATTATCCGACTGCGGAAACTCGTTAAGCGCACGGTTCAGTAACGCAAGACCTGCGTCCGTCCGCCTTGCTTCGGAGTATAGATTTGCTTCAACGGAGTAGAGCTGCTCACTGCGTCTTGGGTAGCTACTGCGCAACCGGTCCATGTAGCGGGCGAATTCGGCATCTCTGCCGGCTGCCAACTGAATCTGCGCAATACTCACGGTCGCTCGGATCAGATCTTTCCCATCCCCCACCTGCTGAAACAGGCGAATGGCCTCGTTTGGCTTGCCCTCATCCCGACTGATTTGCGCGAGTAAAAAGTACGCCTCGTCCTGCCTTCTCCCCAGTGCCAGCACTTTTCGCAGGTACGCTTTCGCGGAGACATTGTCGCGAAGCTCGCGATTGATAACGGCCAGCGAGAACAGCAAATCCGCGTTATTTGGAGCCTGAGCCGAGAGGATCTCGAACTGCTCTCGGGCTGCTGCCATATCCTGTGGTGCGAGCAATCTCGCATACTGCAGCCGGAGTTGGCTGCGTGTGCTGTCGATTTGAAGCGCTTTCTCAATCCGCCGAAGTGCATCATCTTCGCCGGCAGCACTCAGGATTTTTGCTTCCAGGACTAAAGCTTGTTCCTGGTATGGCTCTAGTTCAAAAACGGGTTCCAGTCGCTTCAGCGCCAGTTGCGAATCGCCTGATTCGTCAGCCATCAGGGCATGGGTCAGGAGCAGTGACACCGTATCGCCAAGACCGTCGTCGAGAAGTGCCTGCACCTGCACATCCAACGCTCGCTGGTCGTCTGTCGAGAGGTTTTTGTACTGATTGAGCAGTAAGGGGAACTTTGCAGCTTCGCCGCTTTTCGCCACATAGGCGAAGTGTGGCAGTGCCTCCAGCGTTCGTCCCTGCCGTGCTAGAAGACCGGCTAGTGTGCCGTGCGCTTCAATGCTCGCTGGATCGAGCTCCACCCACAGGTTGACTGCCCGGTACGCGTCACCCTCCCGCCGCAGGAACTGCGCAAGGTGGGTCGCATGTGCGCTCACCCCAGCGTCTCGCAGGAGTTCCGCTTGCGAAAGGTAAATTTGAAGCGCGCGGCCGAAGTCCCGTCTTCTGATGGCGAACTCGGCAACTAGGAGAGGGAAGACCGACGCCTCCGGGATCGGCCTTTCAATCAGCGGGGGCTCGGAGAGTGCCGCTGCGGTGGCGGCGCTCTCATCGCTCGCAAGCTCATCATTGCTCCCGCCCCGATCTCCTGCAGACCCTCGATTCTGTTCAGGTTTTGTATCGGCTTTACCGGAGTCGTCGATCGACGTCCCAGTGGATCCTCGCGACTGCTCGGTATGAGCTGTCGGATTATCATTGGTCGGATCGTGGGCACATCCTGCTGTCGCGATGGCCATGATCAGAGCAATCCCAATCACGCGTGGTGCGCTGCAAGATAGCTTCTCGTCGTTCCTCACGTTCACGGCACTCACAGGCGGATGCAGACCTTCACAAAGTCCTGAACACACTCTAGAAGAGCTTCGAAAACAACTTCGCAACCAATCTCGAAAAATATGGGAGAGAGCACGGATGACCGATTCGGCAAATGAAAAGAGGTTCATAGCGTAATACACGTATGTGACACCGCTTCAGATCTCATGATGACATAGTGAGACAAGGAAACCCACGAGAGGTTCGGCTTCGTAAACGACGGCAGCAATAACCCTGATAAATGCCTGACTATTAGTCTGTGCGCTGATACACTCGAACTAACTGTGTCACTTGATTGTTACGTGTTTTTTGGAAAGTAAAGTAGACGATAAGCGGCCGTTGCACCCGTGAACCTTATATCGCTTGGAATCAACCACAACTCTGCACATATCGACGTGCGGGAGCGGGTAGCGTTCGCCCCTGAGCAGGTGGGTGATGCGATGCACGAAGCATGCAGGCACACGGGCCTTGACGAGGTCGTTGTCTTGTCAACGTGTAATCGGACCGAGATCTATGCTGTCGGTTCCTGTTCTGGTTTGAAAGGTGCTTCATCTCCCCAGGCTGAGCGGACTGGAGAGCAGGCGGATGCGCAAGCCACCAACGATGCGAGTGTTGATCGAGATAGCACAGCGCAGTCTCTGCTCAACTGGCTTGCGAGCTATCACCGGTTGGCCGTCAACGATTTGTCCAAAGCCTCCTACCTTTACCAGGGCGAGGAAGCGTTTCGTCACCTTATCCAGGTTGCTGCCGGCTTGGACTCGATGGTGTTGGGGGAACCGCAGATCTTCGGACAGCTGAAGTCAGCGTTTGCTGTTGCCAACGAGGTTGGAACCGTGGGCAGTGAATTAGGGCGCTTGTTTCCGCGAGCGTTCAGCATTGCTAAACGTGTACGCACTGATACGGCGATCGGAGAGAATCCGGTATCTGTCGCGTTTGCCGCGGTCGATATAGCGCGGCGAATCTTTACTGATCTAAACGACTGTAAAGCCCTTCTCGTGGGTGCTGGCGAGACCATCGAGTTGGTTACCCGCCATCTGGTTGAGGCTGGCGTCAACGAGATTGTGATTGCGAATCGTACGCTCGCTCGTGCGCGAGGCCTGGCAGAGCAGTTCAGCGCTGACGCGGTCATGCTTGCGGACATTCCGCACCATCTCGCCAGCGCCGATATAGTGATCAGTTCAACGGCCAGCCAGTTACCGATCATTGGCAAGGGTACTGTTGAGGAAGCGCTGAAGAAACGCCGCCATCGCCCGATTTTGATGGTGGATATAGCGGTTCCACGGGATATTGAGCCGCAAGTTGCGGATCTGCGCGATATCTATCTCTACAGTGTTGACGATTTAACGCAGATAGTGGACACCAACATCCGTGCTCGCCAGGATGAAGTCCGCAAGGCCGATCAAATCATAGCAGAGGGACTGGCGGCGTTAGGTCAGGACGAGCGCGCGCTTGAGGCTGTTGACCTCGTAAAACAGTATCGTTTGTCGGCGGAGAACATTCGTCGCCACGAATTGGATCGTGCTCTGGCGGCCGTGAGCCGGGGCGAGGATCCGCAGCGGGTCATGGTCCAGCTCACACGGAGCATAACCAACAAGCTGATTCACGCACCAACCGCTGGCTTGAAGCGAGCAAGCGCAGAGGGCCGTAATGATATTCTGGGACACGCCACCCGTTTGCTCGGGCTTCAGGTCACCGACGCATCGTCGAGCCCGATATCGAATAAGTCAGCTGGTCAGCCATCGGAGTCGAGTGATTCTGACGCACTGGTAACGAAGTCCTCAGTCGCAGCTAGCCAATCACAATCAGACTCTGGTGACGGGTCTGGATCGACCTCACAGTCAACTTCAACGTCGACCGCACAAGAGACGCGTCCCACCCTCCAGTGAAAGACTCGATTTTGCGAAAACTCGAGGCGCTCTCGGAGCGTCATGAGGAGGTAGCCGCTTTGCTTGGCGATGCTGAGACAATCGCTGATCAGGAGCGCTTTCGAACGTTGTCTCGCGAATACGCCGGGCTTGAGCAGGTTGTAACATGCTTTGCACGCTTTCAGCAGGTCAGCGCCGATATCGAAGCGGCTCAAACACTGCTAGATGACGATGATGCAGAGATGCGCGACCTGGCGCGCTCCGAACTCGATAGTAATTCGTCGGAGCTGGAAGAGCTCGAGTCGCAATTGCAAATCCTCATGTTGCCGCGCGACCCAAGGGACGGAAGCAACGTTTTCCTCGAGATACGAGCTGGGACCGGCGGAGACGAAGCAGCGATTTTCTCGGGGGATTTGTTTCGAATGTACAGTCGCTACGCGGAGTCTCAGCGGTGGCAATTGGAAATTCTTTCGGAGCGCGGTGGCGAGCATGGAGGCTACAAAGAGGTCATTGCGCGTATCCAGGGTCAGGACGTCTACTCCCGCCTCAAGTTCGAATCAGGTGCGCATCGGGTTCAGCGCGTTCCCGAAACGGAATCTCAGGGTCGGATTCACACATCTGCCTGCACCGTCGCCGTTCTGCCCGAAGCGGAAGAGCTTGCCGAAATAGAAATCAACAAAGCGGATCTGCGCGTAGATACCTACCGCGCGTCGGGTGCGGGTGGACAGCACGTTAACAAAACCGATTCCGCTGTACGTCTCACGCACCTGCCCAGCGGTATCGTTGTGGAGTGTCAAGACGAAAGGTCGCAGCATAAAAATCGTGCCCGGGCCATGTCTTTGCTGCAGGCAAAGCTGGCGTCATCCGCGGAGGCGCAGCAGCAGCAGGAGCAGGCGGAGGAGCGACGAAATCTGGTGGGCACCGGAGATCGATCAGATCGCATCCGGACGTACAATTTTCCGCAGGGCCGTGTGACAGACCATCGAATCAACCTGACACTCTACAAGCTTGATGAAGTGATCGCTGGCGCTATGGATTCGATCATCGACCCTCTGCTTCAGGAGCACCAGGCGGATCAGTTGGCAGCCTTGGCGGACTAGGGACTAGTGTCCTGTCCCTTTAGTTCACATAACTTTAGCGTGTCATGGCGACCATCAAGCAGTTACTAGACGACCTCTCGGATTTACCTGGCGATACACCCAGGCTGGATGCGCAGTTGCTGCTTTCATTAGCCTTGCACAAGCCGCGAACGTTTTTATTCGCTTACCCGGAGTATCGGTTGTCTGGCTCAACCTTTCAGAGATACCAGGCTTTGCGCAGCCAGAGAGTGGCTGGTGTACCGCTGGCATACCTGCTGAAAAAGCGCGAGTTTTGGTCCCTCGAGTTAGACATAGATGAGCGCGTTTTGATTCCCCGCCCGGATACCGAAACGTTGATACAGCTCGCGCTTGATTACTGCTCACCTGGCCAAGCTCTCGTGGCGGATCTAGGTACCGGGTCCGGGGCAATAGCGCTGGCTTTGGCCAGCGAGCGTCCGCAATGGACTGTTCATGCGGTAGACAACAGCTCCGCTGCCCTCAGCGTTGCTCGGGAAAATGCACGCAAGCTCGAATTGAACAACATTGCCTGGCAGGAGGGCAGCTGGTTCGATCCACTGCCGGCGCGGGAGTACTCTCTCGTGGTGAGCAATCCGCCTTATCTCGCAGCTCATGATGAGCATCTTACCTGCGGAGATTTGCGCTACGAGCCTGCTAGCGCGCTGGTATCTGGTGTAACCGGGTTGGAGGCTCTCCAAACGATTATAGATGATGCCCCCAGATACCTGACTCGCGATGGCTTTCTGTTGCTGGAGCATGGATGTAGTCAAGGGCAGTCCACTCGGGACATGCTACGTGAGCGCGGCTTCCAGGCTGTCCAGACTCATCGAGACTTGTCCGGGCTAGAACGGGTCAGTGCAGCGCGCTGGTGTGGAGAGCAGGGTCATGCTGGATGATCATGAGCTCGAGCTCTTCAGCCGCCAGCTTATTCTCGATGATTTTACGATTGACCAGCAGCAAAGGCTTAAGGATTCCACTGTGCTCGTCGCGGGAGTCGGCGGCTTAGGTTGCGCAGTCTCTACTTATCTGGCCGCGGTAGGAGTCGGCGAGCTCCGACTGGTGGACCACGATGTGGTCGAGCTTAGCAATCTGCAACGCCAAACCTTGTACGGGGACTCTGACTTAGGTCTGCCCAAGGCGCAGGTCGCAAAGCGCCAGCTTGATGCGCGCTATTCGCATTGTAAGGTTGGGGCGGTGACTGGCCTAATCGACGATGTGACTTCGATCAGTCTTACAGGCGGTGTAGATGTTGTCGCTGACTGCTCCGATGATTTTTCATGTCGTTACGCTCTAAATCGAGCCTGCCTTGCACGCACCATACCGCTCGTATCTGCAGCGGCTGTCAGAGGTGAGGGCCAGCTTACGACGTTTCCCTCTGATCGCGTAGGTCCCTGCTACCGATGCTTATACCCCGATGAGCGCGAAGGAACCGGCCCTGGTTGCTCTCAAAGTGGTGTAGTTGGTCCGGTAGTGGGCGTTTTCGGAGCGTTACAGGCGCTCGAGGTTGTCAAAGTGCTTACGGGGTGGGGTGAGAATCTTACAGGCGTGTTACTGCTCCACAATCTAAAGCACTTTGAATTCCATCGACTCTCGATTGCAAGAGATCCGAATTGCCCGGATTGTGCGCCGCTCCCGTATTCAGGCAACACCTGCTGATGATCAGAATCGGTTCGCGTCCGTCGATCTATGCGCATCGTATTAATTGCCTTTCGGAAACCAGTCAGCAGCTATCAAATCAGCGTGAACTGCGCTTACGAAGCAAGGGCTTGCGAATCTTGAAGAAGTGATACCATGCGCGCCCTTCAAATCGGGTTTTTTCCTGATAGTTATCAATTGACTACACAACAGGTGTTTTCTTGAAAAGCGGCAGAGCGTCGCGTTCTGATCAGTCAAAGCGCGAACGACAGCAACAACAGTGGTCCGTTGAGCAATTCGACGTTCCTCCAGAGAGCGGCAAGGTTCGCTTCCACGACCTCGATCTTCACGCCAACATCATGCGGGGAATCGCGGAGCTTGGCTTTCAATACTGCTCACCTATCCAGGGTAAGGTTCTTCCTCACACGCTGCGCGGGCACGATGCGATTGGCAAAGCCCAGACTGGAACCGGGAAAACCGCCGCATTCTTGATCACAATTTTCAACGATCTGCTGGCCAATCCGATCGAAGGGGAGCGATTTCTCGGCGAACCCAGGGCACTTGTAATTGCCCCAACACGAGAACTCGTGATGCAGATCGCGGCCGATGCCGCTGATCTTGGTCGGTACACGGGCCTTAATACCGCGACACTCATAGGTGGTATGGACTATCAGAAGCAGCTCAATCGATTGAATAATGAAGTCGTCGACCTTGTTGCCGCCACCCCGGGGCGACTTCTTGACTTTACGGGTCGCCGCGACCTCTTTCTGGAGCATGTAGAAGTTTTGGTTCTTGACGAGGCAGATCGCATGCTTGATATGGGTTTCATACCCCAGGTTAAGCGTATAGTTCGTCAAACACCGCAGAAGGACTACCGGCAAACGCTGTTGTTCTCCGCAACATTTACCCAGGACATTATCAACCTGTCCAAGCAATGGACGCGGGATGCGGTCACGGTAGAAATCGAGCCAGAAAGTGTGGCCACCAAATCCGTCGATCAGCGTATCTATCTGGCGAGTAGCGAGGAACGTTTTCGCATACTTGTGAATCTTCTTCGCAGTGATCAGGCCAAGAGTGTGATCATCTTCGCCAACCGCAGAGACCAGGTGCGAAGACTGTTCGAGCGATTGAGAAAGGCGGGCATTAAGTGCGGTATGTTGTCTGGCGAAATCGCGCAGGCAAAGCGCACTCGCACGCTTGATCAATTTAAAAACGGCGAAGTTGGCGTGCTGGTAGCAACAGACGTGGCCGGGCGTGGCATTCACGTCGACGGCATCAGCCATGTAGTTAACTACAATCTACCTGAAGATCCCGAAGACTATGTTCACAGGATCGGGCGCACCGGACGTGCAGGTGCGAGCGGCATGTCGATCAGTTTTGCATCAGAAGATGATGCGTTTCTCCTGCCTGATCTTGAAGCACTACTTGGCGAACCGGTACGCTGCGAGCATCCTCCTGAGGAACTGCTTCGTCGCTAGTCTTATCAGGCACGCGCTCAAGTGACGGGGCCATAGGCGTTTCGCCTTGCGTTCTTTAGTCTCGCCACTGCTTAGATCGTTGAGTTAGTTCATTGAGCTAGTTCATTGAGTTAGTTTATTGAGCTAGCTGCCTGAGTTAGCTACTTGAGAGATTATTCTGGGTAAGTCAGGCGAGTACCTTTCCGAAGATAAGCATGCCCTAGATCGCAAGAATCGTAGAAGGAAACGTAGTTAGTCTGGAGATTCGTGCTACCGCAGTTCTTCCACATACAGGATAGTCGCACCCACCACCGCAGCTGGTACTACAAAAAAGTTCACGATCGGGATGCTAGCGCATGCAGCGACTAGTCCTCCAAACCCTAAACTTGATAAGCGACGTTCCGCTACCGCCGTGCGAACATCACGGAAACTGTGTTGATGATTGTCCATCGGATAATCGACGAACTGCAGGCTCATCATCCACGCGCCGAGCAGGAACCACAACGCGGGCGCTGCAGCGTTGACCCCGGGCACGAAGCTGAGAATCAAGACAAACAGCGCCATCGGCACATAATAAATGAGCTTTGCCAGCTCACGAAAAATGCCTCGGGGTACGCTCAACACGGCGGCCTGCAGGCCCTCCAGCCCATGAACTGGCTGTCCCGTGATCAGCTCTTCAGCTTTCTCGGCCAGGAGCGCATTGAATGGTGATGCGATGATCAGTGCTACAGCGGTAAACAAATACCCGGTCACCAGCGCGCCGGCGATCGTAACCAGCGGCCAAAGAATCCACTCCAGAAAGCTAAGCCACTCCGGAAGCCAGGCAATCCATCCCTCGACCCAACCGATAAGACTGCTCAGCCCCCAACCAATGAGCGAACCAAAAATCACAACATTCACCGCGAGAGGGATCAGAACGAAGGGCCGCAATCTCGGGTGTTGGAGCAACTTACCTCCACGTATCAGGCACTGTGCCCCATAAAGTGGATCGCCGTTCAAGAAGGGTGCCTCTGATCTGCGCTGCTGGGTGAGGTCGTAGTTTACCGTAGCTGTGGGTACACCTTTCCAGAGTGCGTCGAACTGCTGTAAAACTGCGGTGGACGCTGGGTCGCGCTGAACGCAGCAAACCCCCGGACAACAGTGAAAGCCTGACTCATCGGCGATCACGGCGCAGGCCTTTCACGTGACGCTCTAGAAATTGGACTACTTTCGAGCTATGAGTGACGACGAAAACGAGTTTCGTAACGCCATGACGGATGTCAGCCCGTTAAAGAGCGAAGATCGTGTAAGGCTGTCCAAGCGTCCGGAAGAGGGTGCGGCGATCAGTGCTCGTCGCGCTGCCGCGGTGGCGCAAAAACCACGCGATAACAACACCCTAGTAGAAGACGGTGTCGCACCGCTGGATCCGTGGTACATCCTGGAATTCAAGCGACCCGGCATCCAGAACGGTGTTTTTCGCAAACTCAAGCAGGGTCGCTATCCATTCGAGGCAAGGCTGGATCTGCATCGTATGTCCGTGGTGCGTGCTCGCAAGGAAACTTTTGAGTTTGTAAATGAGTGTCACCGAATGGGGCTTCGCAGTCTCATGATTGTCCACGGCAAGGGCGAGCGTGGCGCCGCCGCTGAAGCCGTTGGAATTTTAAAAGGCTACGTGAATCACTGGCTTAGGCAATTGGAGCTAGTGCAGGCGTTTCACAGCGCGCAGCCCCGCGACGGTGGAACCGGGGCCGTCTACTTACTCCTAGCAAAGAGTGAAGCTAAGAAGCGCGAGAACCGCGAACGTTTTATGCGAGGCCGTGCCAGCTAGGCGCCCTGGACTTGTTCATAGGCTCCCTAGGATTTTTCAGGTGTACTGATCAGACCGCAATAGGGAAGAGATCTCCGTTTTACTTCGCTGCGAGTCTTTGTCTTGCGAAACGTTTTGGTCGGAGTTTCCCGAGACGTCGCAAAGCCGCCGATACACCCGGCTATGATCCGGAAAGGGCCTGATTAAGGAGCTCATTCACAAGCTTAGGGTTTGCCTGCCCCTTCGATGCTTTCATTACCTGGCCGACAAAGAAACCAAGCATCTTCTTGCGTTTATCTGTTTCGGCTGCCTGATATTGCGCCACCTGCTCTGGGTGTTCAGTAAGCACGGTTCCGATCATCGCAGCGAGTGCGCCCTCATCGGAGACTTGCTTAAGCCCTCGTTCTTCGATGACCGTATCCGCTGATTCGGCGCCTTTCCAGAGCGCTTCGAACACTTCCTTCGCAATCTTCCCCGAGATTGTGCCATCGGTGATACGGGTAATAAGCCGGGCGAGCTCGGTTGGCGCAATCGGACACCTCGTTATCGAAATCTCCTGAGCGTTGAGGGCACCCAAAACCTCGACCTGCACCCAGTTAGCCGCGAGCTTTGGTTCATGGCACAGCGCCACGACGGCCTCGAAATAATCAGCCGTTGGCCTGTCATCGGTGAGCACGCGAGCGTCGTAGGCCGATAACTGATACTGCGTCTCAAACCTCTTGCGACGATCGGTGGGTAGCTCGGGAAGCCTGGCAATAATCTCTGCCAGGTCTTCATCGCTGACTTCCACAGGTAGCAGATCCGGTTCGGGGAAGTAGCGATAATCTGTGGCGACTTCCTTGCTCCGCATGGAGCGTGTTTCGTCGCGATCCGCGTCATAAAGCCGCGTTTCCTGGACCACCGTACCGCCATCACTCAATAGGTCTTCCTGGCGGGATTGTTCATTGCGGATGGCACGCTCGACAAAGCGAAACGAATTCACGTTTTTTATCTCGGTTCGCGTACCCAACCCGTCTGTGCCTGCTGGCCTCAGCGAGAGATTGATGTCACAGCGCATCGATCCCTCCGCCATGTTTCCATCGGAGATTCCGAGATAAGTGACCAAACTATGCAGTGCTTTGAGAAAAGCCACTGCTTGCAACGCATTGCGAAAGTCTGGTTCTGTGACGATTTCGAGTAGTGGCGTACCCGCACGATTCAGGTCGATCCCGGTCAAGCCCCCAAACCCCTCATGCACCGACTTCCCGGCGTCTTCTTCCAGATGCGCGCGCGTGATGCCGACCGTGTGCTTCGTATCGTCCTCCAGCGAGAACGTGAAGCGACCCGCGCCGACAATCGGCTCCCCAAACTGGCTGATCTGATAGCCCTTCGGTAAGTCGGGATAAAAGTAGTTCTTCCGGTCGAATACCGAGCGTTGGTTAATCTCCGCACCGATGGCGGCACCGAACATTACCGCTGCTTGTACCGCTTCTTTATTGAGTACCGGGAGCATTCCGGGCATAGCGAGATCGACCGCACTTGCCTGCGTATTCGCCTCGGCGCCAAACGTTGTGCTGCTTCCCGAAAAGATTTTCGACTGTGTCGCGAGCTGAAGATGCACCTCCAGCCCAATTACGGTCTCCCAACTCATCGTTCCATGGTTCCCGGAGGCCGTTTCAAATGCCAATCGCTACGCTGCTGGTACTGGTGTGCTAAAGCAAGCAGGCGTGCTTCGTCGAAGTGTTGTCCGATCAGCTGAAGTCCCACCGGCAGCTTATTCACGAAACCACAGGGTACGCTCATTGCCGGCAGACCAGCGAGACTGGCGGAAAGCGTGAAAATATCTTCAAGATACATCGCAGTCGGGTCATCGTTCTTCTCGCCCAGCGCGAAGGCCACGTCCGGAGTTGTAGGGCCTGCGATTATGTCGACATCTTTAAACGCTAGCGCAAAATCATCCGCTATCAGGCGGCGCACCTGTTGTGCCTTCTTGTAGTAAGCGTCGTAGTACCCGCTCGAGAGCACGTAGGTTCCAACCAGGATTCTACGCTTAACCTCGTCGCCGAACCCCTCTTCACGGCTGCGGGTATATAGATCTTCGAGATCCGTCGGATCACTGCATCTACGACCGAACCTGACTCCGTCGTAGCGCGCCAAATTGGTAGATGCCTCTGCTGGGGCGATCACGTAGTAAGCGGGTATAGCCAGATGAGTTCTTGGAAGGCTGATCTCGCAAACTCTCGCGCCCATAGATTCAAGTTGTGAAAGCGCTGCGCGTACTGCTGATTGCACATCTGAGTTCAGTCCTTCGTCGAAGAACTCTGCCGGAACCCCGATGCGCGCGCCAGCCAGATCGGTGTCGAGTAGGCTACTGAAGGTCTCGACGGGTCTTGCCGCAGATGTCGAGTCACGTACATCGTGCCCTGCCATCTCTTCGAGTATTAAAGCGCAGTCTTCGGCGCTACGAGCAAAGGCACCCCCCTGATCAAGGCTTGATGCATAAGCGATCATGCCGAGACGGCTCACCCGGCCATAGGTCGGCTTAATGCCCGTGATACCGCAGAAAGCCGCGGGCTGACGAATCGACCCACCAGTGTCGGTGCCCGTTGCCGCGGCCACGACGCCGGCGGCGACGGCTGCTGCCGAACCTCCGGACGACCCACCCGGGACGCACTGCGATGACCAGGGATTTAGGCAAGCTCCATAGAACCCACTTTCGGTAGATGAACCCATAGCGAATTCATCCATGTTGGTTTTTCCGATGCTGACAAGGCCCGACGATGCCAGCTTTGCGACGGCCGTGGCGTCGTAAGGCGGAACGAATTGATCAAGCATGCGCGATGCGCAGGTGGTGCGTATGCCCTTGGTACAGAAAATATCCTTATGCGCGATGGGCACGCCACACAGGGGACCGGCTTCACCGGCTTCGAGCTTGCGGTCCGCCTCCAGTGCTTGCAGCAGCGCTTGCTCTTCGTTGATCGTTATGAAGCAGTTCAGGCTCTCATTAATGCTTACAGCGTGCTCAATTGTTTGCTCCGCCAACTCGACACTGCTGAACTCCCTCTTTTTGAGAGCGTGAGCTAGAGCTTTTAAGCTGGGGAATCCCTGCGGCTCGGTCATGAAGAACTCTCCGTGGGAAGAGCTCTCCGCGTGCCTAGATTGTTCAGGCGGCTCACGTGCACCTTCCCGCTCACCTCGTACCACTTCATCGAGTAACTCGGGTCAATCAACTCATCCAATTCAATCAACTCACTCAATTCAATCTACAACGCGGGGTACGAGGTAGTGCCCCCTGTCCACTGCGGGCGCAACAGATTGCATGGAGGTGCGCTGATCCGACTCGGTGACGGTATCTGACCGCAGAGGTTGCGTAGCATCCAGAGGATGGGCCAGCGGGTCTACCGTATCCGTGGGCGTGCAACTAAGCTCATCAAAGAGTTTCAGCACTTCATTGAATCGCTCAGTCAGCATATCCAGATCCTCGAGCGCGACTCCAAGCTTTGCAAGCTCTGCCATCGCTTTTACTGTGTCTGGCGTAACCTTGATGAAAACCTCCCACTCGCTCGAAAACCGGCCACGTTACAGCATTTGTTTCTTGCTCAACACCCCTCCGATTGATAGTCTTGCCGCGCCGCCTAAGCAGCTTCAAAACAGCGTTTTACAAGCTTTAAAGAGTATTAAAGACCTTTAAAAACTTTTAAGAGTACCTCGCGTTCGCACCCATGCTTGTTATGCGTCTTCTACACGCGGTTTGAATGCGAGTCGCTTATCAGGAATCGTGCCCGCCGTGAGGCAACGCTTAAGTTGGCACTCAAACCAGCCCAAAAGCTGGGACATAAACCGGCATGTAACTCGGCAAGAGAGCCGGCCGGAAAGCCAGCACTTAAGACAGGTACCCAGGGAATTCCCGCAAAGCTCGTATGAAGCATCACCCAAGCATATTCAGATCATCGAAATCTCAGCAAGACCTGAACGCTGAGCGGCGCACCGAGCGCTGAAGGGCCAGGAATTCCAATGCTGAAAAAACTTCGTGGCATGTTCTCGAACGATCTCTCGATCGATCTGGGAACCGCCAACACACTGATTTATGTGCGCGGACAGGGCATTGTTCTTGACGAGCCATCTGTCGTCGCCATTCGCATTCACAACGGACAGAAAACCATCGAAGCTGTCGGTACCGATGCAAAGCGAATGCTAGGGCGCACGCCTGGAAACATTACGGCCATCCGACCCTTAAAAGATGGCGTCATTGCCGACTTCCAGGTTACCGAGAAGATGCTCCAGCACTTTATCTCCAAAGTGCATGAGACGCGATTTATCAGGCCGAGTCCCCGAGTTCTCGTTTGCGTACCTTGTAAGTCCACGCAAGTTGAGCGCAAGGCGATCCGGGAATCTGCGTTGTCCGCAGGCGCCCGTGAGGTGCGTCTGATCGAGGAACCGATGGCAGCTGCTATCGGCGCAGGCCTGGAGGTGGAGGAAGCAGCAGGCAGTATGGTGGTCGATGTTGGTGGTGGTACCACTGAGATCGCAATTATCTCTTTGAATGGCGTGGTGTACTCGGATTCAATTCGTTTAGGGGGAGATCGGTTTGATGAAGCCATCGTCTCCTATGTGCGCCGGCGCTACGGTACGCTTATTGGAGACTCGACAGCGGAGAAGATCAAGCAGGAAATCGGCTGCGCATTCGCAGGCAGTGAACTTCGCGAAATCGACGTGCGTGGTCGAAACCTAGCCGAAGGTGTCCCGCGAAGCTTTAGCCTGAACAGCGATGAAATTCTTGAGTCTCTGCAAGATCCCCTCGCGTCGATTGTGCAATCGGTGAAGTCGGCGCTCGAGCAGTCACCGCCCGAACTCGCCGCTGACATTGCGGAGACTGGGATTGTGCTGACTGGCGGTGGCGCATTGCTGCGCGACATCGATCGATTGGTCGAATCTGAGACGGGGCTGCCTGTGGTCGTCGCTGAAGACCCGCTCACTTGTGTAGCGCGCGGCGGTGGAATGGCCATGGAACGTATGGACAGGCATACGATAGACTTGCTGTCTACGGAGTAGACGCGGGTGCGCGGTTGCAACACTCGCGGTGGGATGCGCTATCAAACCGCTGTTCATAAGAGAGTCCAATTTAGGTCTTAAGCTTGCCGTAGCCGCGCTGGTGGTTGCGGGTTTGCTCGTGGCAGATTTGCGCTATCGCGGCTTGACCACCTTCCGCGGAGCGGTGGACACAGTTTTAACGCCGATCTATTGGGTTGCGAATGTCCCCACCGCGCTGGGAGAGTGGCAAGAAACCACGATCTTGAGCCGTAAGAGCCTTGTCGAGGATAACGATAGGCTTCGCCGTGAAAACCTGGTCCTGCAAGGGCGAACGCAACAACTTGCCTCGCTGCAAGCTGATAATGCCCGATTGCGTGCACTCCTGAATTCGACAGCCCTGGTTCGCGATGATGTGCTTGTTGGAGAGATCATTGGGATTTCACCTGACCCCGTAAGGCATCAGCTATTGCTGGATAAAGGCGCCGAGGCCCGTGTCGTCGAGGGGCAGGCGCTAATTGATGCAGACGGGTTAATGGGGCAGGTCATTGAAGTCGCGTCGACGACCTCACGCGTGCTGCTGATTACAGATCCAACCCACTCGGTACCCGTCCAAATAAATCGAAATGGCGTTCGCGCGGTCGCGGAAGGCATGGGCTCCCTGGCCGAACTCGCGGTGCATCACGTCGCCGCCACAACGGATATCCGAATCGGGGACCTGCTGGTCACGTCCGGATTGGGAGGACGATTTCCTATAGGTTATCCGGTAGCCATCGTCACCGAAGTTACACGTGATCCTGGTGAGGCGTTCGCTACCATCATTGCACAGCCCACTGCGGCACTCGATCGGGCGCGTCACGCGTTACTTGTTTTCAGCGATCCGCCGGAAAGCGATACCTTAGAGGTTGTTGCGAGCGGTGAGTGAACCTACCCGGGCCTACTGGGTACTTCCGCTTACTTTTTTTTTCGCGCTTACGCTGATGGCGTTTCCCCTGGACCGACCGCTGTCCTGGTATAGACCGGAGTGGGTACTCCTCGTCATGGTGTACTGGGCGATAGCATTGCCGCACCGCGTGGGACTGGTCACTGCACTGGCCCTGGGTCTCCTGTTGGATGTGTTAAAGGGCGCGGCTATCGGTCAGAGCATGCTCTCGTTTGCCATCGTCGTGACGCTTGCACGTCTGATGTATCAACGGCTTCGAGTTTTCAGCCTCCTCCAGCAAAGCGGTGTTTTGTTCCTTATGGTGGGGGTACATCAGCTTATTGCACAGTGGGTGCTGGGACTGCAGGGCGCCCATTCACCAGGTTTCGCCTTTTTGCTTCCAGCATTGACCAGTGCGTTAATCTGGCCATTGGTCTTTGTTTTCCTGCGCGCCTTGCGGCGTAGCCAGGGTGTGCGTTAGTGGGCGCCTCGTTGGTGCTGGCCTCAGCCAGTCCTCGGCGAGCGGAGCTGCTCGCGCAACTGGGGCTGGAGTTTTCGGTACGTAGCGCTTCGATTGATGAATCTGTTGGGCACGGTGAGGCGCCGCTTAGCTACGTGCGACGCATGGCGCATGAGAAAAGTTACGCAACCGACCTACTAGAAGGAGAGCTTCTCCTGAGCGCCGATACCACGGTGATTATCGAGGGCGCGGTTCTCGGAAAGCCCGCAGACCTGGATAACGCGAAGAGTATTCTTAAGCGCCTTTCCGGGAAGCATCATGAGGTTGTCACTGCTGTTTGCGCAAGGAATGAGGCGGAGTCAAAGCTCATTAGCGTTCGCACTGAAGTTGAGTTTACCAACCTCAGTCCGGCACTTATCGCTGACTATTTGAAGACAAGGGAGCCCTGGGACAAGGCCGGGGCGTATGCATTGCAAGGTATTGCAGGTTCCTTTGTTCGCCGCATCAATGGCAGTGTTACTAATGTCATTGGATTACCTCTGGTGGAGACGCGTGAGCTGCTGGACGAATTTGGAATCGATGTCACGGTAGCGTGCGCGTAGTTTCACAAGTAGTTGCCGGGTCACTGTTCGTACTTGCTGAAGACTTTGCGGTGCTGAATTGGTCGTCGTCCTTGGTCGCTAGATATTGGCTGGAGCGGCGCCGTGGCGATGAACAGGAACACGTACTTCATAACGTGGTCAGAAAGTATGTCACCGGGTTACTCAACAATTAGATTGCCCGGTACCGGGCGGAGATCACAGAGAGGAAGCGATTGTCGCTGGTGGCTCAGCCGCTGCCCGTGTGATTCACGGTGAGTCGCTGTAAGCAAGAACCTCGATCTGGCAGGTTTTAAGTCTTCGGCACAGTGAATCGTATCGCTCAGCGGTGGCTGGCGTTTAGGTACAGATTCGATTCAGAGCTGTAACGCAACTGGGCCCGCGGCGACGTGGGAGCTCTGGGAAGTGTAGACTCGACTAACAGTGGGTAGTGGTAAACGCAGGAAACCTGGTGACTACCGAACAACGAGACATTGAGGCAGCCGATGGATCGACTGGCTTGCGCTTGCGGCCAGCGCGTCACGCCCTGGCTCCGCCTGCGTGGTGGCTTGTTGTCTTTTTGCTACTTCTCTTGGCTTTTTATGTGTCCGTCGGGCGCGTGCTAATGACCCAGGTGGAGTACAACCGCGACTCCATTCTGTCGCAGCTCAACGCAAGGTTGCCCTTTGACGTACAGGCGGGCTCGGTCGCTGGCCGGTGGGATGCTTTCAGTCCGGTGATCAGCTTCAGAGACGTCTCGATCAGCAGTGGACAACCGGGTGCATTACCCGTCTTTCTGGATTATGGCGAGCTTAAGCTTAATGTGCTCTCCAGTCTGCTCAAGCGTCGTCCCCAACTCTCTCGTCTTGAATTTTCCGGGCTCGAACTGGACGCAGAACTCACAGACCAGGGGAAGCTGGTCTTTGCGGGTATTCAAGGCACGGGTGGAAACGGGCTGCAGGTGTGGATGGAGGATTTTCTACCGAATGTCGAGGTGTTGAGTCTCACCGAGCATCGATTGCGGCTACGCGCCCCGAACGAGACGTTGTTTCCACTCCAGCTGGACCTACGCTTTACCCGCCGCGGCAACACTCGCGTGTTAAGCGGCGTAGCCAGCAATGACGATCTTCGCGTCGTCATTGAAGCGGGAGGGGTAGGGAATCCCCTACGGCCCGATACCTGGACCGGAGACGTATTCCTCGATATTGACTCGGATCGTCTCGCGCAACTCGATTTTCTCTGGAGCTCACTGAGATGGCCGTTCACGCTCACCGGATCGGCCAATGCCCAGTTCTGGCTCACGCGAGCATCCGGAGACTCAAATGCCAAGTTAAGCCTTCGTGGTATTGCACTTGGCGTCGATGAAAAATCCGGGGCTTGGTCATTGCCGGTAGATGCGTTGTCGTTTGAGGCCGCGCTCGTGCAGCAGGAAAACCATTGGAAGTTGTTAACCGAAGATTTTCACGTAGAGCGTGGCGCGCAGTCCCTCGACCTCGATCGCGCGCAATTTGACTGGTGGGAAAAAACACTTCGGGTGCGGGCGACCGGTCTTGGTCTGGATGCGTTGCCCACGCTTCTTGCCGCTGCGCCGGGCCTGCCAGAGGGGTTGCGAGCGGCACTTCCACAGCTTGAACCTCAGGGGCTTTTAGACACAGTCGAGCTGCGCATCGACGATTTAACTGAGCCAGCGACGACTTGGTCGGTACGCAGTCGTGTGAGTGATCTTAGCGTAAGTAGCTGGAGAAACAGTCCGGCGTTCTCCGGTATCAGCGGATTCATGCAGGTAGACCACCTACAGGGCAGGGTTCTTCTCGACAGCGAAAGTTTCTCGATGTCGTTTCCATCGGTGTATGAGCAGCCCTTGAGCTATAGCTCTGCGTTAGGTGCGCTGAATCTATCCTGGGATGCGGCAGGATTGCAGCTGGATACGGGTTTACTGGAACTCAGCGGAATAGAGGGTGATGCCTTAGGCAAGCTCAAGCTCTACGTGCCGTTCGAACGGACAATCCTCGGCCCCGAACTTGAGCTGATGGTCACTATCTCGGATACAGCTATCGCGAACGGCAGTCGCTATCTACCGTATAAGCTTCCGGCTTCGCTACTCACCTGGCTGGATACTAGCGTCAAGGACGGACACATAAAGGACGCCAGCTTTATATGGCGTGGCAGTACCAAACCCGGAAACGGCGCCCACGCCAGCACTCAGCTAGTACTTGACGTGGATGACGGTGTTCTCCAATACGCCACCGAGTGGCCGGTTCTGACACAGCTTGAAACCCTGGTGATGCTTGACAATTCAGTGGCCTGGGCCACCGCGCGGCGCGGTACCAGCGATGCTTTGACACTTGAGCGGGTCGCGTTGCGTATCGCAAACGAGAACGACGTGCCTACATTGCGCGTTGCAGGTGCATTTCATGGTGATGCGCAGGCTACCGAAACACTGCTCCGTTCAACTCCGTTAAACAAGGTTACCGGTGGCGTTTTCGCCAACTGGACATTCTCCGGGTCAACGAATGGCAGCCTTTCTCTGATCCAGCCACTGGCGGATCCGATTCCCGTTCCATCTGTTGCGCTCTCTGTTGACCTCGACGAAGTCGACGTGTTTATGGATCAGCCTGAGCTTAGCGTGCAGGAGCTTAAGGGTGTTCTGAACTACTCGAGTGATTTAGGTTTTGCCAGCTCGGCCGCTCAGGCCACGCTGCTCGGTGGCGAGCTTTCTCTCACGGCTCCGCCCACAAGCGATGGCAGTATCGAGCTCAACCTTCGCGGTGGTGTAGCTGCCTCCGCAGTATCGAAGTGGCTGGAACTGCCGATTCTCGAATTCGCGAAGGGTGAGATCACGTTCACAGGATCACTCGTTGCTGCAGGTGATGGAGAGGGAGGAGGCTCAGGTGAAGGTGGAGGAAAGCGAGAAGGAACATGGGAAGGCGGGGAGCGCGCTCATTTAACCCTTAAGTCCGACCTGACGACAGTAGAACTTGATGCTCCCAGACCGTTCGGAAAATCGGCATCAATGGCTCTGCCCATGAAGATCGATCTACCACTGAAGGAGAGCGCCGATATTGCTCTATCGCTTGGCGAGAGATTTCGCATGGTCGTACAACAATCACCGTTGGGTATGTCGCGTTTGGTGGCTGCTGTTGGCGGAGGTATTCCTGAACTCGATTCCTGCGATCAACGCTATTGCTTGTCGGGGCGAATATCTACGCTCGACCTTCTAGCCTGGGAACGGTTTGCACTCAAGTATGCGTTTGCAGATGAGCAGATGGATGCCAGTGTTAGGGCGAATGATGTCAAAGTGAGTGAGGCCGATGGATCGACTGAAACGAGGATTAGGCAGTCTGGCAGTAGTAATGGAATCAGTAGCGATCAGCTGTTCAGCTATCGAATCGATTCGTTGCGCGTCGGAGAGCTGCACCTAGGCGAGCAGAATTTCGGTCCGGCTCGCGTCGATCTGTGGGGTGTCGATACGCTCTGGCAGGGCGCGCTTGAATCATCGATCGCTCAGGGCAGTCTCACCAGGGAAGATGATTCACTCCAGCTGCTGATCGAGTATCTGGACCTGGACAAGTTTTCTTCTGACGGTGAGCCCCTTCGGCTTGCTCAGGTACGCGAACTTGTTCCCGCCATGAGCGTGGAAGTTCTGGAGTTACGCAAGGGCGCAACACAGCTGGGAAGCTTGGGTTTTCAACTCGATACCAAGCGGTCTGACGGGAGTATCGTTGCCAGTGATGTTTCCGGTGAGTTGTTCGGACTCACGCTTGATGCGCCGGAAGGAGGGACGTTGCGTTGGTACGAGTCCCAGGTTGAAATGCCCCCGCAAGCTCCTGTTACTGAGCTCACCCAGATAGAGTTTGATACGAGTTTTGCCAATCTTGGGACCGTGTTCGAAGCATTGGGTTTCGAGCCTAATCTGGAGTCGGAACGGGGAAGGGCCAAGCTCGAACTCAGCTGGCCAGGTTCACCAACCGATTTTTCAGGAGCAAGACTGGATGGGTCGATTGAATTAACAGCCCGCAACGGACGAATACTCGAATCGCGCCCTGGCGCGTTGGGCCTCGTGAGCGTGCTGAACCTCGCTGAGATCCTGAGAGGTTTGTCGCTGTCACACATGTTTGAGAGCGGGATTCCGTTTTTAACGGCGTCTTCTCAGGTGTTTTTTCACGCTGGCATGGTCGAGATCGCCGATCTGCAGATTGACGGCGCTGCCAGCGCCTTCGCGTTTAATGGTTTGAGTAACCTGAACGCCCAGAGCATAGATGGGGAGCTGGTCGTTACGCTTCCAGTAGCGAACAATCTGCCCTGGGTCGCGGCGCTCGCAGGTGGCTTACCCGTCGCGGCTGGGGTATTCGTCGTTAGCAAGGTGTTTGAGAAACAGGTAAATCGAATGTCGTCAGCGGTCTACGGCGTATCCGGCGACATCAGCTCGCCAGAGGTGCAGTTTCGACGACTCTTCGACGACCGACTGAAACCTAAGAAGCTAACTCCCGAAGGTACCGGAACAGGCGACGACTAGCGGCTGGGGGCTTGTCCTTCAATGCTTCCCGCTGGATCTCTCGACTCAACTGACGCAACCGTTGCCGTTCCGCGCCCGGGAAGCTCTGCATAACCTTCTCGACGCCATCATCTCCATTGGCGACCACAGCGTCTCGAAGCTGCTCTAACTGTTTGAACACCCGCAGCGCTTCAGCGTCTTCGCGATGCAGGCGTTCCAGTGCTTCTTCAATCACTTGCGCATCTACATCGCGCATAAGCTTACCGATGTACTGGCGTTGTCGCCGTAGCGCACTGTTGCTCTTGATCCGCCGGGCCTGGGCCACGGCTTCCAGTAGGGTTTCCGATTCGATGGGAATCTGACGCAGCTCGTTCTCGCTTAGCCCGATTAAGTGTTCACCTAGCGTCTGCAGTGCAGTCATCTCGCGCTTCTTCGCGGTCTTGCTCTCTCCGACAATCACCGATTCGTCAATTGCTGGGGAAGACTTTGGCTGCGAAGGATTCTTCAAATCTCCCTCCGTTTGTCCGAGGCTCTGCTCATCCGTAAAAGGCAGTGGCAAGCCCAAGGAAAGCCACGAAGCCTACAACATCGGTTACGGTAGTGAGGACTACACCACCTGCGAGTGCCGGATCGATGTTCAGTCGATGCAGCGTCATGGGCAAAACGGCTCCGGTTATTCCGGCAGTGACCAGATTGATTATGAGCGCGGCGGCGATAATCCATCCGAGAGCCGGATCTCCGAACCAGATGCTAGCCGCGCCGGCGACCACGGCGGCCCAGACCAGGCCGTTGAGAGCGCCAGCACTCAATTCTCTAAGAATTAGCCAACGAGCGTTGCCGCGGTTGATCTGGCCCATGGCCAGGGCGCGAACAAGTACCGTCAGTGTCTGCGTGCCCGCGATCCCACCCATCGACGCGACTATCGGCATGAGCACCGCGAGAGCCACAACTTTTTCGATGGTTCCCTGATACAGGTTGATAACCGACGCGGCGATAAATGCAGTCAGCAGGTTCACCCCCAACCAGATGGCTCGTCGGCGGGCGGTTTTAAGAGCGGGGGCAAAGGTGTCGTCGTCCTCATCCAGACCAGCCATCGACATGAGCGAATGGTCGCCGTCTTCGCGAATCACATCGACCACGTCATCAATCGTGATACGCCCCACGACATAGCCTCCTTCTTCGACGACCGGAGAAGAGATCCAGTCGTTCCGTTCGAACAGTCGCGCGACTTCATCGTCGGGCATATCGACCGGGATCGGCTTTCGTTTGGTAAGCATCAACTCGCGCACCGAACAGCCCGGATCGGCAACCAGAACGGTTCGCAACGGTAGCAGGCCCACGTAGCGGTCATCCCGACTTACGACGATCAATGTATCGGTCATATCAGGCAGTTCTTCGTGCCGTCGAAGGTAGCGTAGAACCACATCCAGAGTGACGTCAGCGCGTATGGTCACCGTATCGGTGTTCATCAGCCCGCCGGCTGTATCCTCCGGATAGACGAGCACTTTTTCCAGGCGGTCGCGAGCCTGCTCATCCATTGCCTCCAGAACCTGTTGGGTAAAAGCATCCGGGAGTTCCTGCAGTATGTCAGCTATGTCATCGTCGTCGAGCTCTTCGGCGATCTGCGCGACTTCATCAGGAGCCATGGCCTTAAGAAAGTCGCTCCGCAACTCCTCTCCGACTTCGTTCAGGACCTCCGCTTCCTGATTTCGCTCAAGCAATTGCCATAGAACATGACGATGTCTAGGAGGAGATGAACCGATGATGTGCGCAACCTCTCCCGGCTCCAGAGCCCGCAGTAGTCGTTTCACATCGTGCAATGTTCCGGACTCGAGTGCGGCGGTAATCGTGTCCCGCGGGCGCTGACGAGCGTCCAAACCTGAACTCATTCGTCCTCACCAAATCGATCCGCAAGCAACTCCTCTAGGGCGCGAAACGCAGGCTCGGCGTCGGGGCCTTCCATCTCGAAGTGCAGAGTAGTCCCTTGGCCTGCAGCCAGCATCATGACCGACATGATGCTTTTGCCATCCACCCATTCATTGTTATTACGAACCCTTATTGAACAGTCAAAGCGGGTTGTGCAGGTGACGAACTTCGAGGCCGCCCGGGCATGGAGCCCAAGCTTGTTCACAATCTTTATTGAGCCGCTGTGCATGGTCGTCAGGGGAGCTCGCGGTGACGTAGCTGCACAGGATTACCTGATTCACGCAGGTATTCGTAAAGGCGGCGCGCCATATAGACTGACCGATGTTGGCCGCCAGTACATCCGACGGCCACCGTTAGATAGCTGCGGCTACTGCTTTGATAGGCCGGTAACCAGCGTTGTATGAAACCGCTGATATCTGCAAAGAGCTCGTCGGTGATGGAATGCTGCGTGAGAAATGCCGCGACCTCTGGATCCAATCCGGTTTTTGCCCGTAGATCCGGCTCCCAGTGGGGGTTTGGTAGCAATCGTAGATCGAAAATCAGGTCAGCGTCTCCAGGTATGCCCCGCTTGAATCCAAATGACTGCACCAGGATAACCATTCCGCCCGAATCCGCCGCGACCAGACGCTGCCGGATTTCGTCCCGAAGCTCGTAGATGGTCATTGAACGTGTATCGAGAGTGAGTGTGGAGCTCGCGGCAAGCGGTTCGAGCAGCGCCTGTTCCTTTATAAGTGCCTCGCGCAACGATACAGCCGAATCCGTCAGGGGATGTCGGCGGCGAGTCTCGCTGAAGCGTCGCACGAGTGTGTCTTCATCGGCATCAAGGTAGAGGATTCGGGAGTGGACATGCTCAGGCAACGCGGCGAGAGTCTGCGGTATGGCGGTCAGTTCGGCTTCGGAGTTCCGAGCATCAATGCACACCGCCACTCCCTGAAAGCTGTCACTGAAGCGCTGATCGGCATCCGTGACAAGCTCACCGAGTAGAGTCGCCGGAAGATTATCGATGGCGTAATAGCCGTCATCCTCCAATTGGCGCAGGGCCGTGCTCTTACCAGACCCAGATCGCCCACTGACCAGGATCAGATCCATGCGTCAGCGCCCGCTGCTGCTACACGGGAACAATGAGTGTTGACGTCAAAAGCGGGACCTATGCACACGACCGTTGAGTTTGGCATTTCTGATTCCCTGACTTACCCGTCCTGGTTACAGTTTGACGGGTTTTCTCCGCATACATGGCAGAGAGCTGCAGACATACATCGGGTGTTTTTGCTGGAGACCCTAATACAAATGGTGTGATCAGTTCCTAACACATTCGTAACAATGGATCTCACAGCGGCTATTACGGTGGCTATCACGGCGAGCTCCTGTGCACCGGAAGGTTTAGAAAGCCTGGCGGGCAGGCCCTGGCTTGTTTGTTGATTCAAGGCACGCTGAGGCCTGCATACCAATCACCATACGATCACGTACAGCGCGGCTTTTGCCCCAATGACCCGACTGCCCCCACCCAACCTGGTTCCAGCCCGTTAGCGGCTGCCAGTCGTCAGGAGACTCTCGAGGACCACTCGCACGCGGTCTGATAGACCTGTTCTGCCGATCTGCAACCTCGCATCTCGTCACGAAACTCAGCCATGGAAAACAGGCGGGCGAGATCGGCGAGGAGGTTTAAGTGTTCTTGAGTTGCTTCACTTGGCACCACAAGCGCGAAGATCAGGTCGACCAGCTGATTATCGGGCGCATCGAAATCGGCTCCGTCATCCAGCGTCAGTAAAACGCCACAGGGACGCGCACACGCGTCCAGGCGGCAGTGCGGGATCGCGATGCCGTCACCGAGCGCAGTGCTTCCAAGCTTCTCTCGCGAAAGCATGCCTGAAACAAGGTCACTTGGATGGAAATCCTCGTACTCGCTGCTGAGAACATCGGCTATAAACTCGAAGAGACGTTTCTTTGAAATGCTCTTCACCTGGCAAAGACAGCGATCCGGTGACAGCAGATCGGCGATCGCGCTGTGGTCGGCGCTGTCCTCGGAAATGAGTGCTTGCGACATAGTGGACGTCTTGACTTACCCTGGTGTGTCTAGCCCCAGAACGTTAATGGGCTCTATGTTTTTCCTTGTGCTTTATAAGTTGCCGGTCGAGTTTATCGGTGAGCGCATCGATCGCGGCATACATGTCCTCTGAGTCGGCAGTGGCAAACAAATCTGCACCGGCGATGTGAACATTGGCTTCGGCTTTTTGTACTAGCTTCTCCACAACCAGAGTGACGTCAACGTTCGTTATCTGACTGAAGTGCCTCTGCAGTCGCTCAAATTTCGCTTCCACATAGCCCCGAAGAGGTTCGGATACGTCAACATGGTGCCCGCTAACGTTGATTTGCATAGTGCTCTCCTTAGTGTGCGTCTTTAATATGACGCTGCTGTTATTCTGGTTCTAGTGAGTGCGTAAAGGTCTCGAAACAGTTTCGCAACTGTTTCACGATTGATTTCAACAGTTTCGCAATAGACAGACGGCAGGTCCAAGACCATGCAGCCCTGCCGAGCGCGACGCTATCGTGTTCTCCCCGTTGAACACGGCAATCTTGTATGTCTCCCCCGCGGGTGAACGCAGGCACACCCCTCCAGTAGATTGGACCTGATTGTCGATTTACGCTCCTATACAAGCCGCTTTCGCTCATTCGAGGGCGGGATGGAAAGGCTGTCGCGATACTTCGCTATTGTACGTCGGGCTACTTTGATCCCCTGATCTTCAAGCAATTGCGCAAGCTTACTGTCTGCTAGCGGCTTTCGTGGATTCTCGGCGGCGATCAGCTTCTTGATTAACGCGCGGATAGCCGTCGACGAGCACGCGCCTCCAGAGGTGGTGGCGACATGACTGGAAAAAAAGAACTTGAGTTCAAAAATTCCGCGTGGAGTGTGCATGTACTTACGTGTGGTTACCCGCGATATCGTCGATTCGTGCATCTCGACGGCTTCCGCGATGTCATGGAGGACCAAAGGCTTCATGGCTTCTTCGCCATATTCCAGAAAGTTCCTCTGGCGCTTGACGATTTCCGATGCAACTTTGATCATCGTCTCGTTTCTACTCTGGAGACTCTTGAGGAACCAGCGCGCTTCCTGAAGGTTATCTTTAAGGTAGCTGTTGTCGCTGCTGTTGTCTGCTCTCTTTATCAATCCGGCGTATTGGTTGTTGATTCGAAGCTTAGGCGCGGTATCCGGATTCAATTCGACCACCCAGCGTCCCGCTTTCTTCGCCACGAATACGTCGGGCACTATGTATTCAGTATCATCGTCCCCGATTTGCTTACCGGGAAATGGGTCAAGTTCCTGCATCAACCTTAAAACGTCACGAAGCTCATCTTCCGACAGCTTCATGCGCCGCATGATCTGTGCAAAATCGCCATTGGAAAGCTGAGTTATATGTCGATTGATCAGCACTCGTGCGCGATCCAGGTGCGGTGTCTCCCGGTCCAACTGGCGTAGCTGTAGAAGTAGGCACTCCTGAAGATCGCGCGCGAAAACACCGACAGGTTCGAATTGTTGCAGCGCATGCAGCACCGCGAGCAGCTCTTCCTCTTCTACCTCCAGCTCAGGAGGAAAGAGCTCCAGCAACTCTTCGATGGCCGCGGTCAGGCGGCCATTGGAATCCGTTGCGTCAATAATGGCGAGGGCAACTATTCGATCAACGTCGGACAAGCGGGTTAGATTCAGTTGCCATAGCAGGTGATCCCTAAGCGACTCGCCGGCGCTATTGCGACTATCGAAATCAAACTCTTCGCCGTTGGTATCGACCGGGGTTGGGGCGCCCGACGGCATTACGTCCTCCCACTGCGTATCGACGGGAAGGTCATCCGGGAGCGCCTGTTCAAAATCACTGTCCGCAGGTTTTTCCTGCATCTCGATGTTAGTGGCGATATCGTCGAGGTTCTCTACCCCCTGCCCATCATCGAGCTGCTCCAGACGGGGTTCGGGTTCCGGCTGCTCCTCTTCTACCTCCAACATAGGATTTTCCTGCAGGGCTTGTTGAATTTCCTGCTGAAGATCCAGTGTGCTGAGTTGCAATAGGCGTATAGCCTGCTGCAACTGGGGGGTCATCGTGAGTTGTTGACCGAGCTTAAGCTGGAGGCCTTGTTTCACGAGTGGCGGGCTCCGATCACTGTCGCGTGCGCGTCGCCGCGTACGGACCTGATCGCGGCCTGAAGGGCAACGAAACGGCCAGGATAGGCTGGGCTAGATGCTGCGCTCTCTGCCGCTGGGTTGTGAATGACGTTCGAGACGGTCTGTCTCCCGCTTAGTTCGGCCGTTGAGTGTAGGGGCGTGTTTTTGGCTTCGCAACGTCTTGGCTCACTTATTGCAGTGTGATACGCCTGGTCGTGAGGCTGGGGTGCAAAGCTGGCGACCGTTTCACAGTTTTAGGGCCGGTAGAGCGGTTGGCCAGGCTTCAAAACTCGATCCTGCTGTGCCCGGTTCGCCGGTAATTGCAGGCTTATACTGCTTTGATTTTCGCCGAAGCTCGTCGAGAATCGGGACAAGCGTTTCAGCGAGACCATAAGAAGTGACTTCCGATGCAGTTGTGAATAATCCGCTGATTTACGCGATGATCGCTCATATTGGGATAGTGATCTTTCTTTATATTGCCCTGACCATCGTTCGTGCTCCTTCCGTTTGGGGAATTGGGCTCAGACCGGATGGAGCTAATCCGCTTCTACGGTATGAATCCCGCGTGAGCGCAAACTTGTCGAACCAATTCGAATGGCCGGTTTTGTTTTACGTGGGCTGTCTGCTGGCTCTAGGGGCAGATGCGCCTGCTCCTTCTTCCGCTGTTACGTTGGCGTGGATCTTCGTGGTTGGCAGGGTCATCCACAGTGTGGTTCAGATTGGTAGTGCAAACGTCCGTTTGCGCGGCGTCGTGTTCACCGTAAACTTTCTCGCAGTGATCGGGCTCTGGGCGGTACTACTGCTCGGGAGCCTCTGAACAAGTCCAGCGACACCCTGGACATGTTCAGAGTCTCCCGAGGTTTATAACGCCGATAGGTGTGCATGATTAACGAGGTAAAACGCACCGGTATGATCGACTTTTGCCGCATGAACGGCACCTGAACGTGGAGTTCTTGCTTTGAATATCTGGGTTGACGCTGACGCCTGCCCGGTTGCAATCAAAGAGATGCTGTTTCGTGCGGCTGCGCGGACCGGTGTACAGGTGATTTTAGTGGCCAACCACGCGATGCGTGTACCTGCGCTGCAGCAGGTGACCTTTGTGCAGGTTGAAGCGGGTTTCGATGCCGCAGACAACGAGATAGTTCGACGCCTGGAAACGAATGATTTGGTCATCACCTCCGATATACCGTTGGCGGCCGAGATCCTGAACCATGGGGGGCTTGTGCTCAGTCCTCGCGGAGAACGAATGACTAAGGATAATGTGGGGCCGAAGCTGAACATGCGCGATTTCATGGACACGATGCGTGCAAGCGTCGTCGCAACCGGGGGTCCAGCTGCCTTGAACCAGGCTGATAAAAAGGCATTCGCAGGACAGCTCGACAAGATTCTTGCGGGAGCACGGCGATCGCCGTAGTGCCAATAATATAAGCCCACCAACAGTGTCCGCAGGCCGAGCCGCGGGGACGAGTAGCTCCATAAGCTCTCGGCGGTGCTGGCTAGCATGACTGTGGTTGCCAGTTTAAGAGGTTTACGAGGGAGGTGTCCGTGCGCAACTGTGGGGCAAAGCCATGACGGCGAGGTATGCCGGCAAGTAACTAATGTCTAACTAATGGCAGCCTATGTCATGAAAAACGTTTTGATCTTCGGAAACTCCGGATCCGGCAAGTCAACCCTTGCGCAAGCCTTGTCCGCCCAAGAAGGACTGCAGCACCTTGATCTTGACTCCGTCGCCTGGCAGGCCGAATCTCCGCCGCAGCGCAAACCCCTAGCAGAATCTGAGTACGATATCGATGCATTTCGTGATCGGTTCAAGGCTTGGGTGATAGAAGGGTGCTACGCCGATTTGCTTGAGCTGCTGCTGCCCCATGCGAGTGAAATCGTCTTTATGGACCTTCCGACGTCGGTTTGTATCGAGAACGCCAGAAGCAGGCCCTGGGAGCCGCACAAATATCCGTCAAAAACCGCTCAAGACGCTAATCTGCCTATGCTTGAAGCGTGGATTGCCGATTATGAGACGCGTGAAGATGTGTTCTCAAAACGTGCACACGAGGCACTGTACAACTCATTTAAAGGTCCTAAACGGACAGTCTTTGAGAATCGGACCGACTTAAACGACTCATTCTCTGCGCGGGATGCAGGGTGAGAGGAGAACCGGGAACCGTTGTTTTTGATTTGGACGGAACGCTGAGCGATCCTGCTTACGGGATTGCTGCTTGCGTGAACTATGCGCTTCGGGAGCAGGACTTAGCGCAAGCTCAACAACCGGCTATCTCGGCCCTGATCGGGTTCCCGCTCGACGATATCTTCCGTCGACTACTCAGCCATGAAAATAGTGATCGCGGAGACAGAGATGTGCGAGCGGACATCGATGCTCTGGTGATCAGCTACCGGGAGCGCATGACTCGCATCGGGTACACTGAAAACGACCTCTACCCTGGGGTAGCAAGGCTTTTACAGAAGTTGAAGGAGGCAGGGTTTCGAATGGGGATATGCACCTCAAAGCGCACGGACATTGCGCTTCAGGTGCTTCGCTACCTGCAGATCGAGCACTATTTCGGTTTCGTAAGCGGCGCAGACGTTGGCGTTCGTAAAGGTCAGCAGCTGGCGAGTCTGCTCCACGAAGGTCAAATCTCGACTAACTCCGTCATGGTGGGGGATCGTGCCTCTGACATTGAGGCAGCGGCGGAAGTGGGCGTCTTTTCGCTCGGAGTGCTTTGGGGCTTTGGGTCGCAATCAGAGCTTAGTGCGGCGAAGCCCGACTATATCGCAAGCGAAGCTCCCCAAATCCAGGCATACGCCGGGTGCCTACTCGAGGATCCGATGGCGCAGTTGTCGAAGGGTATGGCGCCGTCGTCGGAGGAGATAGACGCCAGTTGATGATGGAGTCGTTCCAATCAAGACGCTGATTTGGCAGTTAAGCGTTGGCCGTACCTTGGGAGTATTGCGATGACAACGCTTTATTTGACCGGTGCGGGTGTGAGCGCTGAAAGCGGAATCCCAACGTTTCGGGGCAACGACGGATTCTGGACCGTCGGCAGTAAAAACTACACGCCGCAAGAGATGGCCACACGAGCGATGTACACGCACCGGCCTCGCGATTTCCTGAGCTGGTATTACCACCGCTTCGCGACTTATCGGGATTGTGGGCCTAATCCGGTACACGCGTGGCTCGCTGACAAAAACCTGATTACTCAGAACATTGATGGATTGGATGCAAAAGCGGGGAATACAAACTACATAGCAATCCATGGTCGCATTGATCGAATGACTGTGTTTCATGATCAGGAGCGGGCAGCGGAGATACAAACCGTGGACACGCCATGGGATACAGTCGATGAGTCCAACCTTGAAGAGTCGCTAATGGATCTCTTCAGAATTCAGGGGCATCCCGAGATTGATCGCTCGATGAAGCCCTTCGTATTGCTATTTGATGAGTACTACACAGAGCTCTACCAAATAGACGAGGCGCAGCGGAGAATGCTGGCGGCTGATCGCATGATCTTTCTGGGCACATCCTTCAGCGTGAACATCACTCACATGGCCCTGCAAACCGCTGTCGCCAATCAGATTCCGGTGGAGGTTGTGGACCCGGAGCCTGTGAATCTTGGCTACGAAAGAACTCGTTATCATCGAATGCGCGCCCTCGACTACATCCAGTGTCAGTGAGCGTGTTGATACCCCAGTGATTGGGCCGCTTCCTTTTAACAGCCACGGGAAATGACTGATTCGGTAGGCTTCTTATCGATCGCTTTTTCTAGCGAGGTTTATCGAAGATCGCTGCGCGTAGCGTTGCTTGTCGGTACGCTGTTGGTGCTCATCAACTACGGTGACAGACTGATGGCTGGGGGCGCAGTCGTTTTAACCGCCCCGGATCTTGTGAAGATTGTTTTGACCTATCTTGTACCTTACGGAGTGTCTACTTGGTCCACGGTTCGTGCGATCCAGGATCGCCAATCGCAGGACTGAACAACCGCGGAGGCCGAGGAAGGCAGGACATACACGGGTTTCTGTGCGCGAGAGAGCATGTGAGGGTTACCATGGAAAAGCTCGACCCCAAACTGAATGCGGTGCCGGAAACGATGCTGTGGACTCTATACAGCCGTGCCGCCGAGGCTCGACGTTCCGACGCGGTACTTCATGACCCGATGAGTATTCGGATCTACGACTCCCTTGCCTATGACTTCAGGGGCAGCTTCGGTAGACCGAATCCCTTTGCTGCTCTGCGTGCATTGGCGTTTGATGACCGTTTGCGTAGATTTCTGGACGAGCAGGGCGTCAAGCCGGTCATTGTGAACCTGGGAGAGGGGTTGGAGACTCAGCGTTATCGCGTTGACGCTCCTGATGCGTCCTGGTTTACCGTCGACCTCCCGCAGGCTATCGCGATACGTGAGCGCTTTATTTCGCCGGATCGCACTCATCGTCATCTACCCATATCCGTAACCAATCATGACTGGGTCGCGCAAATACCGCCTCACAGACCCACTTTCATATCGGCCCAAGGGCTGTTTATGTACCTGAAGGAGCGGGAAGTCCGCAAGATCATCGAAACCATCGCAAACACCCTGGAGAACTGGAGCCTCATGTTCGACAGTGTTCCCCTCTGGTTATCGCAACTGTCGGTGTTATCAGGTGGCCTGCCTCTAACTCGAAGCTATCGGGTGCCGCCGATGCCCTGGGGTACCAATGCACTCCTCATCAAGGCACAGCTGCGGCGATGGCTCGGGAAGAACATCGACATCGAACTGCTGTCGTACCCGTCCTATCCAAGAGGTGCAGCGTACGTTTTCAGTCGCGTAGTGGCTGGTGTTCCGGGGTCGTATCTGTGGGCGCCGCCATTGGTCTGCGTCTCTCGTCACTGACATCTGAAGTTAGGAAGATCGGAAGGTAGGTCGTAGTTATATGATGCTCGATGATGTTGAACTTCGCGGTACGCATGGCGCTTTGGTGCCTCTGACGTGCGAACATGCGGGTGCGCTGGCCGTAGCGGCAGATGAGGAGGATCTCTGGCGTCTGTGGTTCACTGGCATCCCGCATCCAGAGAACATGGAGGAGGAGATAAAGCACCGGCTCCATCTTCTCGAGAAAGGGCGGATGAGACCGTTCGCCATACTCGATGCATCCGGTTGCCCGGTCGGGATGACCACTTACTGCAATGTTGAACCGGAGGTACCAAGGCTCGAAATAGGGTACACATGGTATGCAAAGCGGGTGCAGCGCACTGCTCTGAATACGGAATGCAAACTCATGTTACTTACCCGCGCGTTTGAGGAGCTTGACTGTCTGGCGGTTGAGTTCCGTACCTCGTTCTTCAATCATGCAAGCCGCCGGGCGATTGAGCGTCTCGGCGCAAAGCTTGATGGCATTTTAAGAAGTCACAGGCAACTTGATGACGGGTCGTTGCGCGATACCTGTGTGTACTCAATCATTCGTTGCGAGTGGCCAGCGGTGCGTCGGCATCTGAAGTTTATGCTGGACACATAAATGAATCCCAAGTACGCGGAACGCCGTGACTCCGTTCGCAGCCCGGCTCCTAATATGGTCGGCTCGTGCGCAGATGCGGTGTCGTCGATGGGGCTGCCGGCAAACTGCCGAGAAAAGGTCGAGGTAATTTTCTCGAGAAGAGGCTGGGGAAGAAATGTGAGACGAGGCGTAAGAGACGATACATGAAAGCATCAACGCAAAGCCGTCGGGCCCAACCTTGGAGGCGGGTGGCGCTCCTGATCTGTGTCGTGAGCTCGTTATGTGGATGTTTGGGTATGCCAGAGGGCGTACAGCCGGTTACGGGTTTTGAAGCTGAGCGTTACCTTGGTCGCTGGTATGAGATAGCCCGACTCGATCACAGCTTCGAACGTGATCTGGTGAGTGTCAGCGCCGAGTACAGCCGCCGCGACGATGGTGCGATTCGCGTATTGAATCGCGGCTTTGATGTCGAAGATCAGGAATGGAGTGACATAGAAGGTGTGGCAAAGTTCGTCGGAGACGAAGATGAAGCCTACCTTAAAGTGTCGTTTTTTGGTCCCTTTTACGGATCCTACGTGGTCTTCGGGCTCGATCGCGAAGGCTACGACTACGCGTTTGTGTCGGGATATAACAACGACTATCTATGGCTCCTGGCGCGCGACACAAAGGTGAGTACGGAGATTAAAGACGCCTTCATAGTCAGGGCAGCCAAACTGGGATTCGACACCCAAGCCGTTATCTGGGTCGATCACAGCCTGAAGTACGGCGTCCGTTCTGTAACGTCGGAGCCGGGTGCTTCTGGTCGCTGAAGCTGGGTTGGTGAGCGCCCCCAAGCGACGCCCAGGAAACGTCAGATCGACGTGTTCTCAACTATCTCCAACAACTCCCACTGACCCTGCTTGTAGTCGTGTTCTACATAGCGATAGCGAACGGTGCTGCCATGGGAGACATGCTGAATGTCGCGGGGATCGGGATTGCTGATGAATTTTACGCGTCGGCTCTGACTCTTCCGACTCATCGCACACGCGGCTTCGGTCCCTCTCTTGGCACTGCGAAACTTCACATACGTAGGTTGCTGCAAGCGCTTCGCTGCTCGCAGATCAATAGTGCCCTCAAGAATGCAGTCTTGTGTGATTTCAGCTTGGGCAGGCTCAGATGCCAATGCGTTGCCAAGACTTATAGAACAGACCGCAACTAAAACTGCCGCCGTCTTTCTTTGCATCCCGCGCATGGACTCTTGCATCCCGCGCATAGGCTTTTGCATCCCGCCCATGGATATGGACATTCGGGGGGATGTGCTTGCGACTGTTTTTACCTGCGCAGAGCGTGGTGAGGAATCGTTTTGTGTTATCGCTGATGTTCTCATTTTTATCTCCTTCGCCTCACGGCGATGATTGGATACTTTGATAGGGGCAAATACTGTTTTCGGTTCGTGCTTTTGTCCTTGCAGTCTGCTTCGTTTGCCGAATTGTCGGCACCTAGGCTGGTGTTTCGTTAGTTTGTGTCGTCACGCACGAGCCGGGGTATCCGGCAAGGCCTGCGATTCGGCGAATTTTTTTAGGTTTTGTCTCGGGTCCTGTCTCAGGCCCTCGCTCAGGTTGGTTCTCAGCTCTAGCCTCAGGCAAGCAGCTGCGTTAACTCGACTGTCATAAAAAAGACATAATCATCTGCTAGGCATTCTTCGTGATTATGATGATTTTCTGACAAAAAGCTACAAATTTCATGAATCTGTAACAAATATGACACAAAAAGTGTGAGTCAGGGCCTATGAAGTTGTGATTTTTAGCGGATGTGCCCAGTTATTTTGTAGGCTTAGTGCTAGAAGTTTGGCGTTCTGCTCCGAATTGCTTGCACAGTCGGTCGTGCCGAGTCAGCCATTTAGAGTTACCTAGAGAGAATCGCTTAGACAGAGTCGCTTAGGTAAGAGTCAGTCAAACAGAGTCAAACAGAGTCAGGCAAAAAATCCGTGCAAAAACCAGCGCCGGAGTCGGCGCTCGTGAAACACCCAAAAACGCTGCCCCTGGTCATTGCGTGCAATGAAATAGTCGCGGCTGGTTCCCTTATCCCACCACTCGTCCTCAATGCGCTCGGGACCGTGGATGAGCTCAAGCTCATTTCCCCAGACCGCAAGGGCCTGCTGGTGTTGCCCCAGAGGCTCGGGTTCAGGCAGTAGCCAGAAAGGTCGTTGGGCGGCAGGGAGCTTTTTGTTTAGCGCAGGTTCGCCCGGGCTTACCTTGGTCAGACTGTGCTCCGGTAAATGAGCGTCTCTTAAGCGCACGCCGTTGACCGCTTGAGTTCCCAAACGATTGCTGAGCATATCCACCAGCTGCGAGCCTTCCATCTGCTGCCCCTGATTGGTGAACAGGCTGCCATTGAGCGGTTGAGCGACCTCAAGCTCTTCGGCGCGCAGCTGGATATGATCAACCTCATCAGTAAACGGCTGTCGCTCCAGGCGCAGTTTGGTCAGTCGATACCAGTCCTTTACCGAATTGCTTGCCGCACTGGTGCGAACTTCCAGGATCTCCCGATAGCCTCCATGACCTGAGAAGTGCCAGTGCAGAGTCCGCGTCTGTAGCTGACGCTGGCGTAGATAGTCCTGCAGCGATACCAGCAATTGCTCAAGCGCGGGCCCGAGTTCTTCCTGGTTGCTGACCGGATAGCCGAGAGGGTAGCTGTCCTGAAAACAACTTGGGGGCTCGAAGTAACTTCGCGGGCTACTTACGGCGCCGCATAACTCCTGGAGCAAAAGGCCAAAGTCCCTGCCGCAGCGCTTTGCCAGCGCAGCGGTACTGAGTTGAAACACTTCTCCGAGTCTGTGCAGGCCACTGCGCCCAAGAGATTCGAACTGCCCGTGCAATGGCTCAAGCAGTGTCAATGGCACCGGCGCAAGTCGTACATTCAGCGGTTGGCCAAACTGGGTCGCCTGCTCCTCCAAGTGGGAGCATACCCAGGCTGCGAGGGCAGTTGGCGCTACTCCGATTTCTGCGCGAAAGCCTCGGCAGGCCAGATCCCGTTGGCAGCGAAGTACGATAGCCTCCACTCCCCCAAGCAGGCGGAGCGAGCTGCTGATCTCCAACATCAGGCAATCGTTGCGAAACCGGTGTAGATGGGGCGTCAGCCCATAACCCCAGCAGCACAGCTCATCCATTGTCTGCTTTTCTGCGTCCGGGTCGCGGGGCAGAAGTTGCAGTGGCTGATCTCCGGCCAAAGCACGAGCACTGGTAGGATCCAGTCCGGGCTCTACACCAAGCAGACCAGCTGCTGGATTAACCGCATAAACGCGTTGTTGTTCAACTATGGCAAGCGGCTCCGGCCTCCGGTAATTCAGGCACTGCACGGATAGCTCGCTCAAGCGCAGGCAGACCCAAAGCTGCATTTGGTTGGCATCTTTATACTGTATATATATACAGTATAAAAAAATCTCCACAATGGCGATCTTGTCGTCTGCTTGTCGAGCCATCTTGCAGCATAAATGCAGACCAGTTTCAGCATGCTTCAAGGCCAAAAAGGATCTGGTCAAAGCAGGGCCGCTGATACGGCCAAAAGCTGGTAGATGATCTGTGACGCGAGCCAGATGACGCCATGGCACGCCAGGACAGACATTTCCGGCCGGCTTGGAAAGCCGCAACCGATCAATCATGATGCGCGGCCCTGATCGTCTGTCTTCTGTTGAGGTTTTTTTATGGCAACGGCGCGCCCGGTGCAGCTTTTCGGCGCATTGCTGATTCTGTTCTCTTCGTCCTGCACAGAGTTATCGCGGCGTGATGCCCCGTCACTTGGCAATCCGCCCGCAGGCGCGGTCTCAGAATTTCGAGTGTTTCTTGATCAGGCTTGGGACGAAGATCTTGAACTACATCCGCTGACCGCGAGTTATGTCGGAGTGACGGAGTACCAGGGTAGCTGGAACTCCCTGGATGAGGAGTTTCTCAACCGAGAGCGCGTGCGGATGCAGCGACGACTGACTCGTCTTGCGTCCTTCGATCGCGAGCTTCTCGATCCGCAGGAACAGCTTTCCTTCGACCTGTACAAACTCGACCTCGAACGACGCCTCGCAAGCGATAATTTTCGCCTGCACCAGTTCGTTATCCAACCGCACCAGGGGCCCCACACTGAGGTGCCAGCGGCCCTGATTAACGTCCATCGCGTAAGCGATCTTGCAGATGCCAGAGACTACATCTCACGCCTTCGCAATGTGGATGCGTTCTTGGACGGTGCAACAGAGCAAATTGATCGGCGAACCAGCGCGGGGTTTCGGCTTGCCGATTGGCAATACCCGTTAATGATTGCAACCGCGCGCGAAGTCGTCACCGGTGCTCCGTTTTCAGACGGTAACGATTCGGTTATCTGGAGGGATTTTAAAGCTAAGGTCGATGCTCTTGCAGTGTCTGGCGCGCAAAAGAAGCTGTTGAAAGACCAGGCTCGCCGAGCGTTGCTGACGAAACTGAACCCTGCCTACGAACGTCTGATCGCGTCTCTCGAACGCCAGGCAGAGGGCGCGCCGGATGTGGCAGGTATCTGGAGACTGCCAGACGGAGATCAGTTCTATGAGCAGCGTTTGCGCTGGCACACGACGACCGATCTGGATGCGAATCAGATCCATGAGATCGGTCTGCGTGAGGTCGCGCGCGTTCGCCAAGAGATGGGCGCGCTGATTTCTGAACTTGAATTTGCGGGTGAGCTGCAGGACTTCTTTAGCTTCCTCCGCGACGACCCGCAGTTTTACCTTAGGAACAACACTGAAGATCGGCAGATTTACCTTAACGGGGCTCAGGCGCTCATCGATGACGTATACAGAGCGCTGCCTGGTGCGTTCGGAAAACTTCCCACCGCCGAGATTGTTGTCAGGCGCCTTGAGCCGTTTCGCGAACGAAGCGCTGGCAGGGTGCTCTACAGCTTGCCTTCCGCAGACGGGTCGCGTCCCGGCATCTACTACGTGAGTCTTTACGAAATGAGTAGCATGCCTGTTTACCAGATGGCTGCGCTTGCGTTCCACCAGGGTTTACCCGGACGCCACTTGCAAAGCGCGGTATCGATCGAGCAGACAGAACTGCCCTCGTTTCAGAAGTACACCAGCTTCAGTGCCTATACCGAAGGCTGGGGGCTATACAGCGAGACTCTAGCCGGAGAGCTGGGGTTGTACCGAGATCCATACTCTGAGTTTGGACACTTAGTCAGCGAGCTTTGGCGCGCTTGCCATCTGGTAGTCGATACCGGTATTCACAGCCAGCGCTGGAGCCGAGAGAAAGCGCTAGCCTACTTATTAAGCAACAGTCCTAATTCCAAGGTTGATGCTATGAAAGCCGTTGAGCGCTACCTGGTGCTACCAGGGCAGTCCACGTCCAGCCTGATCGGCAAGCTGAAAATTATGGAGCTCCGCGAAAAAGCACGTGATGCCTTAGGCGATGAGTTTGATCTGCGAGACTTTCACGACGCTGTGTTAGAAGACGGTCCGGTGCCGCTGGCGATACTCGAGGCAAAAATCGATTCACTTATAGAGAGTGTGCAGCTAGAGAGCTTTTAGTAGGAGGGTTTCTAGTTCATACCTCGTTCAAGCAGATAGGTGACGATCGTTTTGATCAGAAAACCGAGCACACCCAGGGCGAGCGCAAGATAAAGAATCATAGTTCCGAATACCCCGGCGTTACTGCGTTTGGCCAGGTCCCAAACAATAAACACCATGAAGATGATTAAGCCGCCGACACCGATTGTCACTCCGTAGTCGCTCAACCACGCGTCACTCAAGCTACCCCCTTGCTAACAAAAAGAACCGATGTAGCTCAGCTTCTCAGAACCTGATGCTTCAAGTACAGCCCATTGGAGCCACCTGCACTTTTCCGATTTTGTTACCGGTGTAGCTCTCCGGGGAGTCAGCGGGTAGTTCCCAAAGCTGAGGCTGATTCGGCACATCGTCTTCCGGTGGCAAATAGACCTCGAGGCCCTGCATGCCACTTCGTTGCTTAAGTATATGAACTTGCCGGTAGGCACTCATCTGCAGGCGCAGCGCAGCGGGTGAATGCTGATGAGCGGTCTCTTGGGGACGAAAGAGCACAGCCAGGCTGTTACCACGTGTAGCAGCTAACTGTAGCCGCCGTAGTTCCGCATACCGATACTCGCCTCCTAACCAGCTGAAAACGGCGCTGCAGGTGCCGCTGCGCAGTGCCTGCTCTGTGCTCCACAGCTGCTCTTCCCGATTGCGGGGGTGCACCAGCAGAATCTGCTCGGTGCTTATCTCCCGGGCGGCTAGCAATGGTGCATAGGGTACATAGGGCGGAGCAATAAAAGCCTGCCAGCGGGCTTGTTTGCTAAGGCTTTGCATGGCGGGCAGGAACAGGCCCATAGCACCCATACCGCTGGCATCGCTAAGCACCTCAATGCAGGTCCCCAGAGGCCATCCGTTTTCGCAAAGACGCGCATCCAGCGCCGCGAATCCGGTTTTAAGGCTCGGATGATAGTGAACATCGTTGTTGGCTGCGCCTGCATCGACACCGTTGAGTGCACGATCGTTGAATTCATTCCGCCCAAGCCAGGTATCGCGGCGATTGATTACAGTGCGCAAACTGTCGGGAAGATGGTTTTTCCAGCGTTTCTGCGATGGAGTGACTGAATCTGCGTTCTGCGTAGCTTCGAGCTTCTTTACCGTTCCCGTGGCTTTTGTGGCTGCCGAAGTCTCGGCCATTTCCTCGTTATCTATAGTATTTTTGACAGTGTTCTTTGCGGCATCTTCGATAAAGTCGAGGGTCTCCCCAGGCGCTATCGTCGCAGCCAGCGACGTAATAGAAGAAGTTGCAAGAGTTGCAATAGAAGAAACAGGCGCGATGGAATTGGTTCCGGAGCCGGGGGAATGTCCGGTTGGTCTGTGTTGCATGGGGCGAGCTCCAATATACTGTATATAAATACAGTAGTCTGGAGTTGCGTATCCTGCAAGCTGCTTTCCAGCGACCTGTCGCGTGACGCGTCAGTGGCCTCAGATTAAGCGATGGCGACGAGCGACGCTGTTTTGCTGAGCTAACGGGTAGGTGCCATCACCGGCTAGGGCAAATACTAAGCTTTCGAGCTGATCCCAGGCGTTGCCAGGACGGAACCCCTTAGTCGCTCCATCCACTTCACCCGCCAGCGCCAGCAGACTGTCGACGCCTGCCAGTGTATGCCGTTGCAGAGCTGCTCCAAGAATAGGCTGGCGATTCTTCCAGACTCGGGCTTCATTAAGTGCCTTGGGGATGCTCAGCCCTCGCTGCGTGGCCATCAACAGGGACTGCAAGCTGCGAAGTTCGCGAACAAAAGCCCACAGTAGAGCCGGTGGTTGTGCGCCTTCCGAGCGAAGGCTATGCAGCATACGCAAGCTCTCCGTGCGATGTCCCGCAAGCGCCTTGTCGAGCATGCCAAAAAGATTGAATCGTGCGTTGTCAGCAACGGAGTCGATCACCATTTCAGCACTGACTTGTGCGCCACCGGCAACCAGCCGCAGCTTCTCGAGCTCCTGAGCGGCTGCCAGAAGATTGCCTTCGACCCGGTCGCAAAGTACCACAACCGCTTCGCGAGAAATCTGCAATCCCATTGATCGCGCTCTGTCTTCCAGCCACCGCGGCAGGGCATCGGCGTTAATCGGCCAAATCTGAACGGTGACACCTGCCGCGTCGATCGCCTTGTACCACTTGCTGTTGGTGCTGGCCCGGTCGATTTTTCCCGACACAACTAACAGTACATCTTCATCGGAAGCGTTCTGCAGGTACTCCTGCAAAGCCTTACTTCCATCGCTGCCAAACTTCCCGTTGGCAACTTTCAGTTCGATCAGCCGGCGGTCCGCAAACAACGAAAGGGCGTTCGCATCTTGTGTCAAATCATCCCAGCGGAAGCCGGACTCACTGCTGTCGAGCACGTGCCTTTCTGTGCATCCGTTCTTTCGTGCCGTGCTGCGTATCAGGTCGACCGCCTCCTGGACCAGCAGTGTCTCGTCTCCGCTGACCAGATATACAGGGTAGAGCCTGTCGCTCAAGCTGGCCTGCAGCTTCTCGGGATAAACGCGCATAAGTACGAGCGTTTAATCCGAATTTGCAGCAAAGAAGCTGATGCGTCTGTAGATCTGCGCGGCCAGCTCCAGCCTTAATTCACCGCGCAGTATGCGCACTTCTTCTGCTTTGCCCACGACATTTTGTGGATCATTTTCCATCTGTTTGTTCACACCCGCGCGGCTCTGGGGCATAACGACCGCACCCTGCTGGTCGAACACCTGAAAATTGGCACTCATCTGCAGGTCGAATTCGGCAGCGCGGGCCTGCGCATTGACCGATAGGTTGCGCTGATTAAACTGCTCAGGCCCAAGTCGCAGCAAGTAGCTTGCCTGTTCCCGGGACGTCAGCGTCACGCCGTTCTGCGTAAGCGTTGATTCCATGATCCGGGCGAGCTCGCTATTCGGATTGCCGGATAGTAAGTGAAAGCTTCGCCATTCCTGGGGCAGGCCTGAACCACCCCCGGTACCCCTAAGCTGAAAGCCACAGGCCGTCAAAGTGGCGATGGTTGCGATGGTCAGCGTTAGTAGCCCAGCTGTCCTCAGAGCCCCAGTCGTGCGCATTAAGATCCTCTTTCTCTGCCTTGTTCTCTGCCTTGTTTGGGCTGTTTGGCTATCGCATCGCAAACGAACGTCTTCTTGTCGGCTGCGCTTCGTCGGCCGGTCGCAGCAAACTAAGCCTTCTTCTAGGGAGTACTGATCTCTATTGGCCCGCAAGTGGCGGCTTTTCCGATGTTCTCATTACGACGCCTCTGGCAGCACGCCGATCTAGCGATGTCACTAACACGGTGCCGCTCTCATGATGCCACTGTTACGATGCCACTATGTTCACGAGCTTTCCCGGAACAACGATGACTTTGCGAATGGCCTTGCCCTCGATGAAACGCTGTACATTATCCTGAGAGCGTGCAGCAGACTCTAGTTCCGCCTTGTCGGCACTTGCAGCAACCTCCATCCGCGCACGTACTTTGCCATTGACCTGAACAACTATTTCCAGGGAATCCCGTATGAGCGCGGACTCTTCGACCTCAGGCCATGCTGCGTAGGTAGAGTCCCCCTCACCGCCTATAGCCCGCCATAAGTGATGGCACACGTGGGGAACAATCGGAACTAACATGCGTACCACAGCGCTCAGCCCCTCTCCGATGACCGCTCGCTCGTTGTCATCAGAGGGCTCAAATCGCGCAAGTTCGTTGCATAGCTCCATCACTGCGGCGATCGCTGTGTTGAAGGTCTGCCGCCGCTCCATGTCATCGCTGACCTTGCGGATAGTTTCATGAACTTTGCGCCGAAGATCGCGGGCACCGGACTGCAGAGAACCCGAATCGACTGTTACTGCGCATTCGGCTCGATTCTCAAAAACCAGTCGCCATAGCCTCTTGATGAAGCGCAGTGCACCTTCAACACCGTCTTCAGACCACTCCAGAGACTGATCCGGTGGTGCGGCGAACAGGCTAAAGAGTCGAACAGTGTCCGCTCCATGGCTGTCGATGAGCGACTGGGGGTCGACCGTGTTGCCCTTCGACTTGGACATCTTTGCGCCGTCCTTCAGAACCATGCCCTGGGTCAACAGACGAGCGAAAGGCTCATCACTCGATACCAGACCTTCATCGCGCATGAGTTTGTGGAAGAAGCGAGCGTAGAGCAGATGCAGAATTGCGTGCTCGATACCCCCGACATATTGATCTACCGGCAGCCAGTAGTTGGCGCGCTGCGGATCCAGCATGCCTTGTTCATAATCGACGCAGGTGTACCGCGCGTAGTACCAGGACGACTGCATAAACGTGTCAAACGTGTCGGTTTCACGTTCGCACTCTTCGCCTTCAAGCTCAAACTTGCGCCAGTGGGGGTCGCTCTTAATCGGCGACGCGACGCCATCCATCACCACGTCTTCCGGCAACAGGGATGGCAGTCGATCTGCCGGAATCGGCAACTCGGAGCCATCGGGGAGATTAAGCATCGGAATGGGTGTTCCCCAGTAGCGCTGCCGGGAAATGCCCCAATCACGAAGGCGGTACTGAGTCGTGACTCTTCCACGATCAAGTTTTTGCAGGGCGTCGGCGATAGCCGTGAAGGCATTCTCGTACTCCAGGCCATCGAACTCGCCGGAGCCGGTTGTATTGCCATAAGCCGTGAAGGCGTCGGTCGATACGTCGGCTGGTTGACCATCTCCGTCGCAGATAACTACTCGCATAGGCAATTCGTAGGCCTTGGCGAACTGGTAATCGCGTTCATCGTGCGCGGGTACTGCCATCACCGCACCCGAGCCGTAATCCATCAATACATAGTTTGCGACCCACACAGGAACGAGGTCCCCCGTCAGGGGATGGGATGCGCGCAAACCGGTATCCATACCCAGTTTCTCGGCCTGTGCCATATCGGCTTCTGCCACTGAATTCTGTTTGCATTCATCGATAAAGACGGCGAGGTCCGCGTTGTTCTCCGCCAGTTCCAGACTGATCGGATGCTCGGCGGCAAGACTCAGATAAGTCACCCCAAAAAGCGTATCCGGCCGCGTGGTGTAAACCTCGATTTCATCGAAGCCGGCAACCGCTTCTGCCAGGCCAAAGCTCAGTTCTACCCCGCGACTTTTTCCTATCCAATTGCGCTGCATTGTCCGCACTGCATCGGGCCAGGCGTCGAGGTCGTCGAGGCTTCTTAGCAACTCTTCGGCGTACTCGGTAATGCGCAGGAACCACTGGGGTATCTCCCGGCGCTCGACCAACGCACCTGAGCGCCAGCCCCGACCATCGATGACCTGTTCGTTGGCCAGCACAGTTTGATCTATCGGGTCCCAGTTCACCGTCGCCATTTTTTTGTAGACGAGCCCTTTTTCGTACAGGCGAGTGAAGAACCATTGCTCCCAGCGATAGTACTCGGGGGTACAGGTCGCCAGCTCGCGGCTCCAGTCAAAGCTGAATCCCAGTGCCTGCAACTGGGTACGCATGTGATCTATGTTGCTGTAGGTCCAGGCCGCCGGTGCCGTCTTGTTAGCGATGGCCGCGTTTTCGGCCGGAAGCCCAAAGGCATCCCAGCCCATGGGGTGCAGCACGTTTTTGCCTCGCATGCGCTGGTACCGAGCCAGAGCGTCGGAGATCGCATAGTTGCGCACATGGCCCATGTGCAGCTTCCCGCTCGGATATGGAAACATTGAGAGGCAGTAGTACTTATCGGCGGTAAGATCGTCGCTGGCTGCAAAGCTCTGCTGCGCCTCCCAGAACTCCTGGGCTTCGCGTTCCAGCGTGGAGGGGTTGTAGCGTTCGTTCATGAATTCTGATCTGAATTGGTTTACGAGTATTTTTTTGGAAGTCGAAGATCGCTGCACCAGCCAGTGCTCTCTGATGGTGTTTGCGGCGAATGCTCCCCGATAACGTGCCGGTAGGGAGTTAGACGTCGGCCAACCGTTCGACTTGGTTGAGGATGGCGCATGTTAGCAGCTAACGACGCAACACAAATACGTCACTGACAGTGTCTGCCCATTGGTTCGATGAACGATTAAATCCGAACGACAGGGAGCTACTTCAGCAGCGCAGAAAGCGACGATCGTTTGCTATTTTTCGCTGAGACAACATCGCTGTCCCAAAGATCTGACGATTAGCTACATCTTTAGCTCTATCTTTGTCTCTTCATCTCTGTACCAGGGACTCGGCACTGAAGATCGGGATAACTGGTAGAACAATACGGGACGGATGATCCGAGTCCATGAAGATCGACTGCGTCGCCTTGCGCATCTCCGCCGTTTTCGCAAACTCGGCACCTGTATTGGGATTGCGGTTAAGGCGAGGATAGTTGCTGCTGGTGATGTCTACGCGCAGGCGATCCCCGGTGGCCAACCGATAGCTCGTTGCCCAAAGGTCGATGTCGTACTCATAAACACGATTTGGTTCGATCAGTTGCGGTGAGTCGAAGCCCTGGCGATAGCGTGCTCGGATTACTCCGTCGACGAGGTTGTAGGCCTTCCCGTCCGATTTGACCACATTGAGCTTGGCCATAAAATCCGTGTCGGTACCGTCAGTACTGGCAAACAGACGAACGCGGATTGGGCCGGTGATTTCCATTGGTTCGTCGAAGGCGTCACTAACAAAGCGCAGTATGTCTTCGCGCGAGTCCAGCGGACTTTGATCAAAAGCGCCTCGCAGCTCCTGGCGCATAATGTTTCCCCCAAGTGTCGGCGCTGGGTCGCCTGGATCGTAAATGTAGTCGCGAGAAGAGGACTCCGATTCCGGGGCATTCGCACTCAGGGAGCCGTCGGCGTGCAGATACCAGGGTGTGTACTGCGTGCGAGCCAGAGGCCACTCCTTTTCGGCGCGCCATTGATTCTGGCCCATTACAAAAATCATGACCGGGTCCCTGGGCCGAAGGGGTTTGTCCTTCAAATAATGGTCGAACCATTCAAGCATCAATGCTTCTTCGTTTATCAACGAGTCGGCGCCGAAGTCGACCTCGCCGGTAACGGTCCGTGCATTCCAGCCGTGCGGCCAAGGGCCGATGAGAAGACGCTGGCCATCACGCGCAAGCGCGGACTTTGCCTCCTTACGCATGGTTGAGTAGCTGCCGATCGTGGAGCGCAAGAAGACGTCGTACCAACCCCCAATGTTCAGCGCTGGGACGTTCATCTCACGTGCACGAGCTTCGAGGTTGAGTGGTTTCCAATACTCGTCGTAGCTCGGGTGCGCCAACCAGTCACGAAAGTGTGGAACGTCGAAGCCAAGGCTCGTATCGAGTGCACTCAGAGGCAAGTGCTCGATTCCCTGGATCCAGTCGATCGGAAAGCGCGCATTGGTGCGGCCGCCAACCAGACCGATTCCCCAGCTCGCACGCGAAAGCAGCGAAAAGGCGCCTCCGGGATAGGCGACATCGCGGTAATAATTGCCCGGACTCATTGCCGGTGCGATGGCCTGTAGAGCCGGGTGAGATGACAGTGCCGCAAGCCACTGAACTGACGCCAGATAGGAGGTTCCCAGCATGCCCACACGGCCGTTGGACCAGGGTTGCTGACTAATCCAGTCGAGCGTGTCCTCTCCGTCGGGTATCTCCTGAAAGTAGGGATACCAATCGCCTTCGGAGTCGTAGCGGCCGCGCGCTACCTGATATACGAACGCATACCCGTTCTGCGTGGCCCAACGCGCGTAGCGTATTCGCCCAGCTTCACTACCGTTACCGTAAATATCCCGGACCAGCAGCGTAGGAAAACGACCAGAATCGTTGGGCAGGAATGTATGAGTCGAGAGTTTGACTCCGTCACGCATCGCAACCGGCTGCCGGTAGCGAATAGAGACCGTGTCCGGAAAAACGGCCTCGCCTTTGGGTGAGAACACGGGGTCGGCTGAATCCTGCGGCCCTGCGGCCAGCGCTCCAACGGTAAAAAGCAGCGCCGCAACGCCCATAGCTAAGCGTGAGCACGCAGTAGTTCCAACAAGTGTTAGCGTACGCTGTGCTCTTCGCACACTCGTCTGCAAGAGATGACGCACACGGTGCAGATCCGCAGAACAGCGACGTCTTGTAGGTTGGTTGGCAGCGCTAGCCAAAGTTGGCAAACAGTGCACGGTGGTCGGCGATAATTCGTTCGGTAACTTCAGGTTCAGCCTCCATGGACCAGTCTTCGCGCTGGTAAGAGCCGCCAAGGAGAATTTCGCCCTGACGGGAAAACATATAAGTAACGTCTGTACCGCCACCTACGGTTAGATAATCTACCGAGGGATCCGGTGGAAGCAAGACAAGCTGTCCTTTAACAGGTACCAGCTCTTCATCGTCAAACAGAGCTCGTGCTCCAAGTCCCGTACAGTTGAACAGCACGGGTTCTTCGAGGGCCAGTACTTCCGATAAGCTTTTGAAATAGCGTTGTTCGAACACTCCACCGGCGATTAAAAAGTCATTACGGATCTTGCGCAGAAATTTGGCCGGCTCGATCAGCATGGTGACGGTCTGCTTCGCATAACGAGTGGAGAAGGGATGTTCGCCGGGCCCAAGATCGGCAACAGAAGCAAATAGCTCCGGCATTTCGCGCAAGTAAAAACCGCCCTCCTGCTGTTGCTCCGACAGGTAGTAGTTCTCAATAAAGCGGACGCCGTAATCTGCACCTACGAGGTTCTGGAACACATCGTGCGCGATGCGTGAAGCCTCTTTGTATTGCGCCACAAAGGCGGCGTCGGCGACGTCCTCATCGAATACCGAGGTTGGTGCCCACTGGCCGCCTGCGACGTTCGAGACGCTTGCTCGCCAGGGGGCGCGTGAATAAATGACCACATGCCAGCCAGCCTCCTGGAGCAGGCGAGCGGTTGTCAGTCCCATGATTCCCGAGCCAAGTACGGCAGCGCGACGGAGCTTCTGGCCCTCCGCCTCCCGGACTGCGAGCGCCGAAGATCCCCAGGATAGCGAGATGCCTCCGCCGCCATGGCCATAGTTGTGGATGACCGTTTTGTCGTCGAAGGTCTCCTTACGCACGACGAAGCCGGAGGGTCGATAAGGACGATGACCAACCAACACGCGGACAATCCGATTCTCACTGATGCGGGGTGCTGCAAAGGGCTTTGTTGATAGGGGCCTTTGGAATCGTGCAGAACCCGCTCGTGAGCTTGGCGTGGTGCAGCCTGTAAGCACTCCAAATTGGGTTGTCGCGACGCTGGTGACAACGGCCGATCGCGCCAGGGATTTAAGGACGCTGCGCCTGCTGAACGAGGATGTGCTGTTGTTAGGCATTAGATTCGTTGGCTTTTCGGATCGTCTGAGTGAGTGGTAAAGCTTGTCTAAGTACTCTTTCTGCACCTGTTTCTACACCTATTTCTACACCAACGTTGTTACCTGGGTACGGTCGAGTGAGCAGGGTTTAACGAACTTCTTCGAACACAAACTTTTGCACACGTCGGCCAGTGCTGACCTCCGTGGTGTAGATATTGCCAGCGCTGTCGGTCGCAACACTGTGCAACCAGATGAACTGACCGGGGTAACGCCCGTTCCGACCCAGGGCACCAAGTTGCTCATAGCTTTTGGCATCCAGGATCCAGACTTGTCCGTTCATCATGTCGGAAACGTACATAAACTGCCCGTCAGGTGAGAACGCAATATCAGAGACAGTCCGAGTTCCTCCAGTGGAGGGGGCGATAACTATGTCCTCCACATGCTCCGTGTCCAAAGAACGGCCTAATTCAAAAACCTGGATTCGATTGTTTCGCCGGTCGCAAACGTAGATGTAACCACGCGGCCCCTGCACGATGCAGTGAACGATATCGCCAAAACTTCGAGCTGAGACATTAGCGCCGCCGTCGGAATCGCTCGAGGCCTGGCTCTGGTCGAAATCTCCGCTGCGAGATGGGGCGTCGGGCGAGAGTCCATATGCCCCCCAGAAGCGGGTAAAGGTGCCATCGCGATCAAAACCAATGATTCTTCGGTTGATATATCCATCCGCGATCAGTGTTTCGCCTGTTGCCCCAATGCGAACAATATCGGCAGGTCCTCCGAGGGTGTCTCTACTGCGGTTGCCATCGGAACTCATTCGACTTCCCAAACGTTGCACGAACGTGCCATCGGCTTTGAACTTGAGCACCACATGGTCGCCTTCGCCGTTCCCGGCGATCCATACATCTCCAGCTTTGTCGATGTAGAGGCCATGCACATTCGCCGGCCACTGATTGATTCCAGCTACCGTTGGGGCGTGGTCTACGCCTCCCCAGGCCCGCAACAGCTTTCCTTCGGGAGAGAACTGCATAACGTGGGGCGCGGGCCGACAGCAGACTGCAGCGGGCGGCTCCTTTGCCAGACCCGTGTCGGAAAACCCGAGCGAGTTTGGTCTCTGTAGGATCCAGACATTGTCACCCTTGTCTACGGCGAGACCGGGTATTTGTCCGATCATCAATTCATCAGGCACCGATGGCCAGGATGCATCGACGCGAAATCGAGGAATACTGCGGTCCGAAAACTGCTGCATGCGAATATCTAAGAGCACTTCGGAGTAGGCGGGGAGTGAATGGGACCCGATAAACAGCAGGCAGTAAAAAGCGAAGGCGTATGTCGCCATGGTTTGCTTCGAAGCGATGATGATGGTCACGATGGAACGCTGAGACACCGCAGTTAACCTCCAGTTGATCAGTACGCTCTAAAGACGGCGAGATAGATGGGAGTACTGATCCGATAAGCAGCCTACAGATCAACTCGCGTCGAGTAATCCCTGGGTAATTGTAGTGCTGGAATAAGGCACTGCAATGATCCTGCCGTCTACGCTCGTATCGACAAAGCCTACGGACAGGATGGCTGGATCAGTTCGACAACGTTACGTGTTGGAGTATCCGTTTACCATGGTTTCTGAACAGCAAATTCTGAGCTGCAACGTCATTTTCGTTATCGCAGCGTGAACAAAGGCCACCGATAGTCCTGCGACTTGTTGCGACGCGTGCTACATATTTGGACGCTGCGCGCATCATCGCGGTGCATTAAGGATGCACAGTCTTGGTGCTCGTCGTGATAAGTCACGTCTAGAATGAATCTCATTACCATTGAGAGTGGCCGGAGCTGCGATCTCTATCGGTGCTTGGCTCTTCGACTCGCGCATCCGGGGAGAGCGAGTCATATCACACCCGACAGACGCGCAGAGAGGCTTGATACGGCCGTTGGACACGAATTCGACCACACGATGTTCGAGTTTCGTATGTCTGCAACGCTCACTCGAGTGACAAAAAAGCGTCCTGAACTCCCTGTAAATATTTACGATCTGTGTGTGCATGCGCTGTTTTGGTACGGCATTTGCTGGCACTCCGGCTAAACAATCACGCCTCACAGGGAAGAAATATGCGCTTCAAGAGAAACCCACTCTCAGCCGCACTAACTGCGATCTCGGTCGCCTCCACCGTAGGACTAGCCAGCATGCCCAGTGCGATCGCACAGGATGCGGGCGCTCTTGAAGAAGTTGTTATTACCGGTCTCCGCGGAAAGCCACGATCCGCTGTTGACTCTGCTGTACCCGTCGATACGTTCAGCGCAGAACAGATCGATACGATTTCATATACCGATACGGTCGACATTCTCCAGACTCTGGTGCCGTCGTTTAACGTGAACCGTCAGCCGATTTCGGACGGTGCGTCGTTTATCAGGCCTATCCAGTTACGGGGCCTCGATTCGCACCACACGTTGGTATTGGTGAACGGTAAGCGCCGTCATCGCGCCTCGCTGGTGTCCATCGGAGGTTCAGGAACGCAAGGACCCGATATCGCAACCATCCCCGCGACGGCAATTCAGTCGATTGAAGTGCTACGGGACGGTGCATCTTCTCAGTACGGCTCTGATGCGATCGCTGGTGTCATGAACTTCAACTTGAAAGAGAACAGCGAGGGCGTTGATTTTACCGTCGACACCGGCCAGTTCTATGAGGGAGATGGTACGGCCATTACCGTCCAGGGCAACGTCGGCCTACCATTGGGCGAGAATGGCTTTATTTCCATCTCCGCAGAGATTAATGATTCAGAGTTCACGGAGCGAGCAGAGCCGTATTGCGAATCTTTCTTCTGTGTAGACCCTTCAAACGAACGATTCGTTACGCAGACCGAGTTGAAGCAGGGCTTCGCTTCTGGAATTCCAACACCGGGAGCGTCGCAGCGAATACAAGCACTGCAGGCCGCATACCCTGCCGGAATTCCAAATGCCTCGGTTGAGGGTGACAACGTGATGCCCTGGGGAGTTCCGAACCGTGAGCACCAGATGCTGTTTATCAACGCGGGCTATGACCTTTCTAACGGTATGGAACTCTATGCGTTCGGAAACTATGGACTCGTGGAGAGCGACGGTAGTTTCTTTTATCGATGGCCAGGAAACGGCACCATCGAGGACTTACGACAGGCTGACGGGTCCATCTACAACCCTCTTGAAATTTTCCCCGGCGGGTTCACTCCTCGTTTTGAGGGAGAAGTCGAAGACGTATCGATCGCAGGTGGTTTGCGTGGGAACGTTGCCGAAAACACTACCTTTGACGTGAGCGCGCGATACGGCAGCAACGAGATCGACTATCGTCTGTTTAACACGATCAACCCTTCACTTGGGCCGGCTACACCGACGGATTTCCGCCCGGGCACGCTTACCAATGAAGAGTTTCAAATTCAGCTGGACATGGTAACGGAGTTTGACGTTGGTCTCGCGTCTCCTTTGGTTTTCGCGTACGGCGCGAGCTACTTGGATGAGACCTATGATGTTGGCCAGTCCAGTCAGCCGGAGTCCTACCTCGCCGGACCGCACGCCGTCGCAGACCCTTTTGGCTTGTGTAACGCGGACGGCACGCCTACCGCGGCAGGTATGGCCGCCACCAATGCGCCTGCGGACGAGCCGCTGGACTGCGCAAATCCCGATGACCCTGTCTTCACGGTAGTTGGTGTTGGCTCCAACGGTTTCCCAGGCTATTCGCCAGAGTTCTCCGAAGAGTACACCCGAGACTCATACGCGTTTTATGGAGATCTTTCAGCCGATGTGACGGATCAATTACTACTTCAAGGCGCGTTACGTTATGAGGACTACTCGGATTTTGGTAGCGAGGTCGTCGGGAAAGTGGCCGCTCGTTTCCGCATAAACGACACGCTGGCAATACGCGGATCATTTGGAACCGGTTTCCGCGCACCAACGCCAGGCCAGCAAGGCACGACGAACGTGTCGACACGCCTTCCGAACGGCTTCCCGGTAGCTACCGGGTTGTTCCCCGCTGGCGGTACTGTTGCTCAGGCTCTCGGTGCTAACGAACTCGAACCCGAGACTTCAACGAGCTATACGTTCGGTATAACGGCACAGCTTTCAGACTTAGAGCTTACGTTGGATTTTTATCGAATCGATATCGATGATCGCTTCCGAGCGGTATCGACACTCGATGTAAGCTCCGATCCTGATGGAGATCCTGACGCGTTCGCTCGCTTCCTGGCACTCCAGGCCGCTGGTGTGGCAGGTGCCGAGAGCATCGGAGGCGTAAACTACTTCCAAAACGCCATCGATACCGAAACCATGGGTCTCGATCTTGTTGCCCAGTATCCCTTCGAGTGGGGTAATGGCCAGATCACTAACTTGTCGCTTGCGCTCAATTACAACGAGCAGGAGGTTGTTAGCGATCCTCTCGATGTCCTGAATCCAGAGGGCGAGTTTGACCTTGAGAACCAGATTCCCAAGCTGCGCTGGAATGCCACGGCTTTCCACACGGTCGGCGACTTTACGATTATGGGAAGGCTTCGCTACTTTGGCGAGAGTGAAGACTCGGACAACACGTCACCGCTTTCAATCCAAGAGTACGACCCTACGATTTTCTTCGATCTAGAGGGTTCGTGGCAGATCAACGACAACCTGAGAGCTACGATCGGTGGTCGTAACCTATTCGATGAGTTCCCGGATGAAGTTGATCGAATCGCTAGCGATAACGATTACTGCTGCGGCAGAATCTACGCGTCTACCTCGGTCGTCGATTGGCAGGGTGGTTACTACTACCTGCGACTACGCGCGGATTTCTGATTTTGTAAGGGGCTTTCCGTTCCAGGTTGATTGACCCTCGGGCGTGCTGATGCACGCCCTTTTTTTTTTGCGCTGTGCCTGGCGAGTCAGGTGGCCGTTACCCAGGTTGTTGCGCTTTTCGCTTGTCATTTTCCTCACGCGCATTGGACAGCGGTAAGGCCGCCAGTACACTATGGCGCCTGGGAGTTGGCAGACGAGTGACAGCTTAGTCAAGCGGGTCTATGAGTAGTACACAAAACCTCCGACGGACTGTGTTGGCGGTGCTGATCGCGCTGGCGGGCGGACTATACGGGTGCGACGATGCTTCGCGTCCCGAAGTTGCAGCTGGCAAGAGGCCGGCCAGACCGATTCTCGTCGAGACAATTGAAGTCGCCACCCAACCGATACCATTGGTACTAGAGTCGGTTGGCACGCTGCTTGGCAATGAGTCGGTAACGCTAACGGCGAAACTGACGGAGCAGGTCAGTGCCGTGTTCTTTGAGGGCGGCGAGCTGGTGAAGCGTGGCGATGTGTTGGTTGAGCTGATCGATCAGGAGCAGCTCGCGCTGCTACGCGAGGTTCAGGCCAACGTTCGCGAGGCGACGCTCCAATTGGAACGTCTCCAGTCCCTCGGCAAGGAAATCGCAACCGCCGCCGAAATCGATGTCTCACGTGCTCGTGTTGATGCCGGTGAGGCTGCCCTTGAGGCGCTGCGGGTGAGGATTTCTGATCGACAGATCAAAGCCCCGTTTGACGGAATCGTCAGTCTTAGGCAAATCAGCGTGGGTGCGCTTCTTACGCCAGGCACTGTGATTGCTGAACTCGACGATATTGATCCACTCAAACTGGATTTCACGCTTCCAGAAAAGTACTTCGCCTTGGTTCAAAGTGGTGCGGTGGTGACAGCTTACAGTGCTGCATGGCCTGATCAGCCGTTTGAGGGAGTGGTCAATCAGGTGGGGAGTCGGGTCGACGCCACGACTCGCGCATTCCCGGTGCGTGCGCGAATCGACAATGCGGCTCTTCAATTGCGTCCCGGTATGCTAATGACCCTGGAGATCAACGTAGGGGATGAACCCGGCATACTTCTGCCTGAAACCGCCCTCGTGCAGAGTGGAGCCCAAAGCTACGTGTATTCGGTTGATTCTGAGTCTAAAGCCCGGCGTAGGTCGGTTGTGATCGGTCGCCGGTTGCCTGGATCCGTGGAAGTACGCTCGGGCCTGAAACCGGGAGACCGGGTGGTGGTTAGCGGCCAGCTCACATTGCGTCCGGGCGCGGTGGTTGCCGAGGCAAATGCAAAAACCGCACGTTTGGGATCGTCCAGCATGGGCGAATCCCTGGCAGCAAGTGCTGGTCTGTGAACGATGGTCTTCAAGTTGCTGTCTGTTAGTCATCCTGGGTTAAACGTAAGCCACCAACCTCAGCTGGTCCTCCATTGATTAATGCGCCTTCCTGAAATCTCAGTTCAACGTCCGGTATTCGCAACGGTAATTGCGCTACTGCTGGTGGCGTTCGGTGTGATGGCTTTCTTCCAGCTGGCAACTCGTGAGTATCCCGACATTTCGCCGCCCCAGGTATCTGTGTCGACTGACTATAGTGGTGCCGCTGCTGAGGTCATAGAAACGCGGATCACCCAACCACTGGAGGAAGAGTTAGGCGGTATCGAAGGCATCCGCACGATCCGCAGTAGCAGTACTGATGGACGTTCGAATATCACCATCGAATTTGAGCTGAGTCGTGATCTGGATTCCGCGGCCAACGATGTGCGCGACCGTGTATCCCGGGCCACCAGACGAATACCCGAAGAGGCTGAACGACCTCAGGTGACCAAGGCGGACAGCGAAAGCCAGCCACTTTTGTACATCAGTATCGAAGGGGAGGGTATGTCGGTGATGGAAATCACCGATTATGCCGAGCGCTACATTGTGGATCGCTTCACTGTTTTACCAGGAGTCGCTTCGGTCAACGTGTACGGCGGCTCTTCCCGATCGATGCGTATCTGGGTCGACCGGCACCGGCTGGTCGCTCGCGACCTTGCGATCAGCGATGTACTTGATGCGCTGCGCAAACAGAACATCGAACTCCCCGCTGGTCGGTTGGAATCAACCGACTACGAGTACCCGGTCCGCGTGACGCGGAGTTTCAGGACCGCCGACGACTTTCGCAAACTGGTTGTACAACAGGGCGACGATGGGCATCTGATCAGGCTTGGTGATATTGCCCGGGTGGAGGAGGCAGCCGCGACCACGCGTCGTGTCTTTCTGACTAACGGTGTCGACAGTATGTCGATCGGGGTGGTCAAGCAGTCCAAGGCAAATACGATCGAAGTTCTCGATGCAGTCCGTGCTGAGATGAAGGCTGTCGAGAACGATCTACCGGACGGCATGGGCATCTCAGCTTCAGGAGACGCGTCGGCATTCATTCGCGCAAGTATCCGCGGTGTCTATCAGACGATGGCGATGACCACTTTGCTGGTAGCGCTTGTGATTTTCCTGGCCCTCGGCAATGTGCGCGCAATGCTCGTACCGGTGATCTGTATCCCGGTGTCGTTACTGGGCGCGGTCGTGGCTTTGGCAGCCCTCGGCTTCTCGCTGAATCTCATCACTCTCTTGGGCATGGTACTGGCGATTGGTCTGGTTGTGGATGACGCGATTGTTGTACTTGAGAACGTGTTCAGGCGAATGGAGTCTGGTGAGCCGCCATTGCTCTCTTCGGCCCGTGGGGCTCAGCAGGTCGGGTTTGCCGTTATAGCGACCACGGCCGTATTGCTGGCGGTGTTCAGTCCGGTGCTGTTTTTGCAGGATGCGAGTAGCCGGCTGTTTACCGAGTTAGCTGCAACCATTTCGGTGGCCGTCGTGGTATCGACAATGCTGGCCCTTACTCTGGTCCCGATGCTGTGCAGCAAACTGCTGCGTCGCTATCGCGGTGCCGAGCAGGGTAGTCAGGGCAGCCGGGTGCAGTCGGTACTACGCTGGGCTCAAGGCCCTTACGAAAAAGCACTGGGTTGGTTGTTGCCCAAAGCCTGGCTCGTGCTGCCGTTCGCCCTGATCTCCCTGGTGTTACTGCCGGTCGTTTTCGGAAAGCTGCAGCGCGAGTATGTACCAACAGAGGATCAGGATACGGTGCTCGCAATCATATCGGCTCAAGAGGGAACCAATATCGCCGGCATACGCCGCGTTATTCAGCTGCTGCAACCCAGTCTCCTCGAGCGCGAGCAAGAGGGCACTCTAACGCGAGTCCTGTTTGTAGCACCGTTCTATCGGTCCAACTCACCATCCACGGCCTTTGCGCGCATATCGATGGTGCCCTGGGATCAGCGCGACTACAGTGCTTTTGAACTGCGGCGTGAACTAATGCAGGAGTGGCGACAGCTAGCTGGAGTTCGGGCCCTGGCCTTCATGCCATCGGGGCTGGGGCAACGCGGGCCGGACACTCCCGTGCGATTCGTCCTCCAGGGACCAGACTATGAAACACTCAGTCGCTGGCGCGATGTTGTGCTCGATAAGGCGCAGAACAGTGGTCTTTTTGGCATGCTCAATACCGACCTGCAGGAAACCCAGCAACAGGTCCACGTGGCGATCGACTTATCGCGGGCCGCTGCGCTTGGTGTCAGTGCTCGTGAGGTGGCGGAAGCTCTACAGGCGTTGATGACGGAGCAGGAAGTCAATACCTATACCGTCGACGGCGAGGAATACCCGGTAATCGTACAGCTCGAAGAGAATCAGCGAGTGACTCCGGGAGATATCGATAACGTTCGAGTACGGGCCGACAGCGGCGCGCTAATACCGCTTGCCAATCTCCTGGATACAAAAAACACCGCCGGAATAGCTACTCAGAATCGACTCAACAGGTTGAGAGCCGTAACCATTAGCGCCACGTTGGCTCCGGGCGTATCACTGGGTGATGGTCTTTCGTTTCTGGAGAACGCCGTTGAAGAGGAGCTTCCCGCGAGTGCGAAAGTGGCGTACCAGGGACAATCCCTGGATTACAAGGAGTCGACGAACGATTTGTTCTTTGCATTTGGGCTGGCCCTCTTGGTGCTCTTCTTGGTTATGGCTGCCCAGTTCGAGAGCTTCATCCATCCCACCGTCATTATGGTGACGGTGCCGCTAGCACTTCTGGGTGGCCTCCTCGGTCTGTTTGTTACCGGAAGCAGTTTCAACTTATTTAGCCAGATCGGGTTGCTGATGCTGATCGGTATTGCAACGAAAAACGGAATACTTTTGGTGGAGTTTATTAATCAGCAGCGCGATGAAGGCCTGGAGTTCGATCAGGCTATCATCGTTGCATCCAGCCAAAGACTGCGCCCCGTCCTGATGACCGCTATCTCGACAATCGTGGGAGCCATACCGCTCGTCGTTATGGAAGGGCCCGGCGCGGCGAGCCGAAATGTTCTCGGCATCGTCATTCTGTACGGTGTCAGCGTTGCCACCGTATTCACGCTGTTTATGGTCCCAGCACTGTATCGGTTGATCGCGAGAAATACCTCATCACCTAACGCCATCGCGCGTGCGATGGGCAAAGCGTCTGCTGAGTTCGCTGCTCGTTCCGAATCAAACGAGCAGCAAGGAAGTACCGGACTAAGTTGAGATGCCTCGATGCTTGCACCAAGTGAGAGCGGTCTGATGGCTCCCGCCCCAATAAAGTGCGCGCCATTTCTTGGACTAAGGGTGATAAGCTCATATCCTAAGGGCATAAGCGGCGTTCTTTCCGCACAATCAGACGCTGTTCCTGCTTTAACGGGATACTCCGGTGGTGCTGAGACACCCGTCGCGCCTTAACGTTTAGATGGCCTGGTTATTGCTATTTTCATCGCTTTTGTGCGCCGACGCTGGTGTTGTCCGGGGGATATCGCTGACTCGCTGTTCACAATCCATTTCTAAACTCCAGCCTTGCGCAGGTCTGATACTTCGTTGATGTTGACCCAGGAAATTCTTCTATTCGCGACGCTGATGAGCGCAGCGGGAGTCATTGCAGGATTGACGTCCGGTTTGTTCGGCGTCGGCGGCGGTTTTGTGGTCGTGCCGGCATTGCTTGCAGTGTTTCCGTTCCTGACGGACCAAACTGAAGACCTGATGTTGGTCGCTGTCGGGACGTCGTTGGCGACCATCGTGGTTTCTTCCGCGAGAGCAGTGCATGCGCACAGTAAGCGAGGCGCCGTGGACTTCAAGGTTTTAAAAGATTGGGCACTTTGGGTGGTGCTGGGCGTTGTTGCTGGGCTCTGGGTTGCTTCGAAGACCGACAGTGGACGCCTTATCTTGGTATTCGCGTCGGGTGTTCTGGTCTACTCCATTTACTTCCTGTTCCCGAAGATGTTTGACCGATTCAAGGGACGATGGGGCATGCCAACAGGTGCAGGCCGGGCGCTATTGGCAAGCAGCCTGGGTGGTTTCTCGGCGCTACTTGGTATCGGTGGTGGCACCATAATGGTGCTCACCATGGTTCTCTGTAATCGGCCGATTCATCAGGCCGTGGCAACGGCTTCAGGATTGGGATTCTTGATTGGCTTGCCAGGTATGTTGGGTTTCTTATACATGGGATTGGGCGCAGAGAATCTGCCGACGGGATCTATCGGCTACATCAACCTTCCCGCTCTGGCGGCGATTGCTCTCTTTTCCATCGTTACCGCACCTATCGGGGCGCGCTTGGCCCATAGTTTGGACGGGACACAGTTGAAACAGTTTTTTGGTCTGTATCTTGTTGTCGTATCACTCACGATGTTTCTGAAGGCCTGATGCCTTTTACCGTCGTCAGTGTGGAACAACCAGTACGAAGGACGTTCTTCTTTGGGGCATGTGTTGCAGACCGGATCCAAAATGGAGCATCAGGCTTAACATCAAACTATTTTGACTTTTCGCTGGCTGACGACTTGCGATTGATCTCTGGGAATGCCACCTTTACAAAGTGAACTCGCGTTACAGCGAATGAATAAAGAACACACCAGTACAAGCTCCAGCGGTGTTGCTAAAGGTCGAAAACGAGAGTGGCCGACCGGCAGACGATTGCGGCCCGCGCTGTAAATTGTATTACAGGACACGCGATTTAAGTTGTAAGGAACACTCCCGAGCGGAAGGCTTGATGGGTGAGGGCGTGAGCCAGCCAAGTGTTCAGGAACTAACACAGCACCAAGTAATCGTCATTTCGTGAAGTTTGGAAAACTAATCAGTTAGTAAGAGGAGTCTGATTGATGACTGCGGATCTTAATCGAAGAGGTTTTCTCATTGGCGCGGCCGGGGCATTAGCTGCCACCACCGCTGCACGCTCAACGTTGTCGTTAGCCGACGGGCACACAAAAGTCACACGTCTTAAGCCGCTGTACGGGCCGCCACCCGGCGTAGCAAAACTGAATGCCAACGAAAACCCATATGGCCCCAGCAAAGCCGCACTCGCGGCGATTCAGGAAGCCAGTGCGAGCGGCGCCTATTACGTTCGCGAGTCGGCCATCGCTTTGCGAGCAATGATTGCCGAGAGAAATGGTGTACCGCCGGAGTCCGTGGCACTCAGCAGTGGTTCCAGCGGTGCGCTGGTCGCATGCGCCCTGGCAGCGGGTCAAAAAGGCAACATCTTAGGTCCGGATCTTTTCTGGGACACGACGTCGAGGAGTGTCGAGGCACAGGGAATCGCGGAGCTTAAGCGACTACCCAAGCATGCTGGCTTGGAAATCGACCTCGATGCGATGTACGCAGCCATCGATGACGACATTGCTCTTGTTCAGGTCGTAAACCCGAACAACCCGACGGGCTTGCTGACCGATCCAGTAGCCCTCAAGGCGTTCACCGTCAAGGCTGCCAAGAAAGCCACAGTGCTCGTCGACGAGGCGTACAACGAAGTTACTGACGCCCCCGATTCGAACACCATGGTGTCCCTCGTGAAAGAAGGGCACGACGTAATCGTCGCCAGGACCTTTTCGAAGATCTATGGCCTTGCAGGTATGCGCATCGGTTACATCATTGCAGCACCTGAGAAGATAGAGGAAATCGGTAAGTTCGGTATCGGTTGGTACGGGCTTAACCAGGCCGGTCTCGCCGCAGCTGTAGCGTCTTATGAAGACGAGGAGTTCATGAATGCGTCGCGAGCTAAGATCCGAGAGGGGCGAGAGATGGTCTACTCCGCGCTCAAGGAAAACGGCTTGAGCGGGCTTCCATCACAGACGAACTTCATTTTCGCCGATTTGGGCTCGATCAATGCTGAAGAGTTCCGAGCTGCTATGGCCAAAGAGAATGTGTTGATTCGTGGCATATACCGCGACTACACAAACTGGTCGCGCGTCAGTATGGGCCGCATTGAGCATGTACAGATGTATGTGGATGCACTTCCGAAGGTTCTCTCTCAGTTTGCCTGATTGACTTCGAGAGAATCTCCGCGGAGAAATTCGCGAACTCGCGAAAAGGTCCGCTGGCATTTCGTCAGCGGATCTCTTCCTGAGATGCTCCTTTCCTTTAGTCCATTGCCCGGATCAGTGTGCGCTTACCTCTTTCCTGCGCTTCAGCTCTTGATCACAGATCGAACTCTTGTTCCCCGATCGACCTCTTGCTCCCCAATCGACCTCTTGCTCCCCGATCGACCTCCTGCTCCCCGATCGACTTCCTGCACCCTGATCAAGCTGGGCCTCCCGATGCACACGGAATACAACGAGTGCTACATTGGAGTGCTTCGTTGATCCTCAGACGTGAGCGTCCTCTCGCCAGTCCGAACTAAATTACGGTTTCAACAAAAGCCGATGGGCGTGGTCCGCTCTGAAAGCGAAGGCGCACTTTTCGGGCTAGTCAGATGGGTCGTCGCCGTCGCGCCAGAGCGTGCGATACAGCACACACATCGCAAAGAGCAACAACGCCAATGCCGATAGAATAGGCGTCGACCCGAAACTGGTGAAGGGTGTGTTGCCCAACATTACTTGTGCTTCACCCTCAACAACCGTCTCTTCAAATCGCGCACTCTTCGCGACGATGTTTCCGCGATGATCGATGATTGCGGAGATGCCGTCGTTCGTCCCCCGCAGTACAAAACGCCCGTTCTCCAACGCTCGCATGCGAACCATTTCGAGATGTTGCAATGGCCCGATGCTGTCTCCGAACCAGCTGTCGTTGCTGATTGTGAGGAGTAGTTCTGCATTACGAGCGGCTTTCGCGGCAAGCTCCGGGTAGACAACCTCGTAGCAGATCAGTGGTGCGATCCGGTGGTTACCGGCCTGTAATGGTTTTTGCTCCGTGGATCCCAGGCTGAAGCTGGACATCGGCAGATCGAAGAAGTCGATCAGACCGCGAAGCTGCGCTTCCAATGGTACGTATTCGCCGAAGGGCACCAGTCTCTGTTTGTCGTACTTTCCAGTACCCAAGCCGAGCGCGACCACGCTGTTATAGGTTCTTCCTGAAATGTCTCGGGTAGGAATGCCAGTGATGAGTGTCGTATCACTTACCTTGGCTCTTCTATCGATCGGCTCAAGAAAATCCTGCGCCAAATCATAGAGTCTGGGAATAGCGGCCTCGGGCCAGATGATGATGTCATTAGAAAAAATAGGTGCCAGGGCTCCACTGTATTGCTGAAGAATAGTGGGGTAGTACCTCCGATCCCATTTCTTTTCCTGGGGTATGTTCGGTTGGTAGAGAGCGACCGTCACCGGTTGGTCGCTAGCGAGGGCTACCCATTCGATCGGCTTTAGTAGTAGTCCGCCGCCCCAGAGAGTAGCGAGGAGTCCGCTATAAGTAACAAGTGCCGCTGGCTGTGGATTGCGCCAGGCAAGAAAGAGACAACTCGCTGTAAACGCGATCACAAACGACAAGCCGAAGACACCAAAGACGGGACCCCACCCCGCGATCCATGTATCGACGTGGGCATAGCCAAGATACATCCAGGGAAAGCCGGTCAGAAGCCAGCTTCGAGTCCACTCTCCAAAAACCCATAGAGCAGCAAAGCCTAAGAGCATACCGCCGGGCAGTGGGCGCACAATACGAACGTAAATCCAACTCTGTAAGGCATACAACAAGGCAAGTCCGGCGCAGAACGCAAATGTGAGCAGTCCTGCGAGCAAAACACTGGCATTCCCGTAGGTATGAATACTCACAAAAACCCAGGAACAACCAGTGCCAAAAAGTCCGATGCCAAAAAGCCAACCCCGACCCAGAGCCTGAGTAGCGGTACACCCCGCCAGGAGATAAGCCAGCAGTGCGCACCCGGCAACGGCGGCAGGCCAGACTGCGAAGGGTGCCAGCGATAACGTTACCAGTGCACCACCCACCGGAGCGAGAAGCAAAACCTGCCAAAGAGGCAACGATCTGCGATCGGCCCGTTGAGTTTGGTCTTCAGGGAGCATGAGGTTCCCAGATTCGTTGGGGGTGCTGGTCAGGTGTGCTTAATAAAGAGCTCAGGAAGAGGAAACGGGAGGTCTAAGGCGTAGGCTGTGAATCTTACGTTGATCGGCATTGATTACCTTGAATTCAAAGCCATCAACACGCGTAACCTCATTGCGTGTGGGCACGTGCCCAAAGGCATGCATGACTACACCGCCAATCGTATCGAATTCGTCGTGACTGATCGCGACGTCGAAGTAGCGATTGAAGTCTTCGATGGGTGTCAGTGCTTTCACAAAAAAATCGTCGTCGGCAATTCGACGAATAAACTGATCCTCCGTCTCGTCGGTCTCATCTTCGATCTCGCCAACGATTTCCTCGAGCACGTCCTCAATGGTCACGAGTCCCGCTACACCGCCGTACTCATCGATCACGATTGCCATATGGTTTCGGTTCTCGCGAAACTCACGCAAGAGCACGTTAAGACGCTTGCTTTCCGGCACAACGACGCTTTGGCGCAGGGACTGGCGAATGTCGAACTCGGAGTTATCTTCCATCAGTATCTGGGGTAGCAAATCCTTTGCCAGAAGGATGCCGAGGACATCATCCGGGCTTTCTCCGATAACCGGGTAGCGAGAGTGCTTGCTGCGAATGATCTCGGGAAGTATTTCGTTGAGGTCACTCTCTGCCTTTATACAGACCATCTGGGTGCGCGGAACCATGATGTCGCGAGCCTGCATACCGCTCACCTGCATCGCACCTTCTATTATTGAGTGCGCGTCCTCGTCGATGATGTCGTTCTCGACGGCCAGGGAGAGGATTCCCTGAAGATCCTCACGGCTTCGAGGTTCGGAAGAAAAAGCCTGAGCGATCCAGCCCAGAAAAGACTTCTCTTCGTGCCCGTTGCGTTCGTCACTCATGCAACGGCACCCGGCTTTGCCGCTGCATCCGACGAGTCCCAGCTAGCGGGGTCATAAGGATCGGGCCAGCCCAGTTCGCGCATCGCGATTGTCTCTAGCGCTTCCATCTTAGTCGCAGATTCCTCTTCATCGTGATCAAAGCCGGCCAAATGCAGTACGCCGTGGATAACCAGATGATCCCAGTGCGATTCAACGCTCTTGCCCTGTTGCATAGCTTCCCGACGTACAATCGGCGCACAGATTGCGATATCGCCGAGCAGCTCAACACCAAGGTCGGTTTCGACTGTCAGTTCGGCGGGGAAGGCGAGCACGTTTGTCGGCGAGTCTTTACCTCGAAATCTGCCATTTAGGTCTCGCATTTCTTCCTCGTCGATAACGCGGAAGCTGATCTCGGTTTGCCTGGTTGAACTACGTCCCGTGAGCCGCAAGGCGAGTGCAGTAGCCTGCTGGAAGCGTTCGTCATTCGGTGAATCGCATCCAGACACACGCAGAACATCGATACCGACCATCATCGCTTGCCGCTATCGATTTGCGCAGCGGAACTCTCCTGGAGGTCGTAAGCCGCCACGATTCGCTGCACCAGCGGATGCCGTACTACGTCCTTATTTGCAAACCAGGTGAAACTGATACCTCCGACGTCTTCCAGTATGGCGGCAGCATGAGTAAGCCCAGATTGGACGCCTTTGGGCAGATCGATCTGCGTTGCGTCTCCCGTGATCACTGCGGTGGACCCGAAGCCAATGCGGGTCAGGAACATTTTCATTTGCTCGCGGGTGGTGTTCTGCGCTTCATCAAGAATGATGAAGGAGTGATTCAGTGTTCGACCGCGCATAAATGCCAACGGAGCCACTTCGATAATATTGCGCTCGATGTACTTATTAACTGTTTCAAATCCGAGCATTTCGTAGAGCGCGTCATAAAGCGGTCGAAGATAAGGGTCGACTTTCTGGCTGAGATCACCGGGCAAAAACCCTAACTTTTCACCGGCCTCCACGGCGGGGCGCACCAGTAGAATACGTCGCACCTTCTCCTCTAACAGCGAGGCCACAGCGCAAGCCACCGCGAGATAGGTCTTTCCCGTGCCAGCCGGTCCAATGCCGAAATTGATGTCACAGCTCTGAATATTGCGCACATATGATTGCTGATTCCGGCCGCGAGGTTTGATCGAACTGCGTCGCGTCCGAATAATCTGGATGTTCTCTACGCCTTTGCCGGCGCTACTGCCGCCGCTTGCTGCATCGTTTTCGGTCTCAGCCTGCTCGATCGACTCCACATCGGCAGGCTGCAGTGCCAGGTGCAGAGTTTCTGGACTCAGGCCCACACCCTGGTTGATTTCCGCATAGAGGCGCTCCAACAGCGCGCCGCAGCTTTGAATCGCGTCGCGTTCACCTCGAATGTGGAACCGATTGCCGCGCGCACTTATTTTGACTAGTAGGCGTTCTTCTATTTGGCGCAGGTGAGCGTCGAACTGACCACATAGGATGGCCAGATTTTTCGCATCGTCAGGTTCTAGTGTCAGCGTGAAGGATTCAACGCCTGAAGTGGTGGATTCGCTGCTCAAGTCGTATCGTGCGGCACTTGCCGTCTTGTTGAACTCGAAAGGATAGTCTCGAATCGGGGCTAGTCAACCCGCTGTTCCTGGAATCAGCTCGCCGCGTAATGAGTTTGTCAACGCCTGTTCGATTCTCACGTCGACAAACTTTCCGATCAGGCCCTGATCTGCCGTGTGAAAATTGACGACGCGATTGTTTTCCGTGCGACCCTGCAGTTGCCCTGGATCTTTCTTCGAAGGACCGGTGACGAGAATTCGTTCGGTGCCGCCGACCATCTTGCGACTGATATCCTGGGCCTGCTGACTGATCCTGGCCTGGAGAATGTGCAGACGGGCCTTCTTCACGGCTTCTTCCGTGTCATCCGGAAGATCTGCTGCAGGTGTTCCGGGACGGGCACTGTAAACGAAACTGAATGATGTATCGAAACCGATTTCCTCCACCAGTTTCATGGTTGCCTCGAAATCCCGTTCGGTCTCGCCCGGGAAGCCGATAATGAAGTCAGAGGACATGCTGAGGTTAGGACGAATCTTACGGAGTTTGCGTATCTTAGACTTGTACTCCAAAGCGGTGTGCCCGCGCTTCATTGCGGCCAGAATTCGATCCGAGCCCGCTTGCACCGGAAGATGGAGGTGGTCTACGAGTTCAGGTATCTCGGCATAGGCGTTGATGATTGCATCGGAAAACTCAAGGGGATGCGACGTTGTGTAACGCAGCCGATCAATTCCAGGAACGGAGGCGACCTGATGCAGGAGCTCGGCGAAGTCGGCGATACCGCCGTCGTGTGTCGCCCCTCGGTAGCCGTTTACGTTCTGACCGAGAAGATTGATTTCCCGGACTCCCTGTTCGGCCAGGGTAACCACCCTATGTGATCAATGGCCGTCCTGTTGACCTATGGATCATGCTCCTCGCAGGTATCGCAGGGTATTTTCTCGAAAAGGTCAATGTGCCACTCGCGCC
>JBCCPL010000022.1:0-93271 GCA_039111155.1 Pseudomonadota bacterium
CAGAGTTTTACGAACAGAGCAAAAAGCACCTGACGAAGGAGTTCGAAGTCCTCGCCAATCGGATCTTTGAACAGCGGGGCTTTCAGCTTAGCCGGCATAACCAGCAGTCTATGGAGTCGCTGCTTAAGCCCCTGGGTGAGCAGATACAGCACTTTCAGTCTCGCGTTAACGAAGTTCACACCCAGACCGTTCGTGAGCACGAAAACCTGGCCGGTCAGCTGAAACACCTCATGTCGGTCGGCCTGAAAATGGGCGATCAGGCGCACCAGCTTACGCAGGCACTAAAAGGGGATAAGAAAACCACAGGTAACTGGGGCGAAGTTCAGCTTGAGCGATCGCTGCAGCTCGCTGGCCTGGAACCGGAACTGCATTACGTCATGCAGAAGTCTTTCAGGGACTTAGCCGGCCGACAAAAGCTGCCGGACTGTATTGTAAAGCTACCGGATGACAAGCATTTAGTTATCGACAGTAAAGTCTCTCTAGTGGACTGGGAAAGATCGATAGCATCCAAGGACGATAGCGAGCGGGAATTAGCGATGTTTGCTCACTGTGCCGCTCTGAAGAGGCACATAGACGACCTTGCCTCCAAAGAGTATGCGTCGCTGCCACAGCTGGACAGTCCTGAGCTTGTACTGATGTTCATGCCGATCGAAGCTGCCTACATCGAAGCATTAAAGTTCAACCGAGACTTGTTTAATGAAGGATTCAATAAGAACGTCGTTTTGGTTTCGCACACTACATTGCTGCCGATGCTGCGGACCATTGCCAATATTTGGATGAGCAGTCGGACTGATTCTCAGACAAGAGAAATCAGTGACATGGCTGGAGACATCTTCAACAAAGTTGTCTTACTTGCCCAGCGCCTTGAAGAAACAGGAAAGAGCCTCGCTACAACCACTGAGAAATACAACAAGACGGTAACGGCGCTCGCGGGTAACCAGGGACTGCTTCGTAAAATCAACGGCTTCCGCAGCATCAGCAGCAAAGCGAAAGGAAGCATTACTTCACCGCCACCCCTTCACGTACCGATCGACCACAACAGGCTCAATACTGAGCAAGATGGCATTGGTGGGCACCCCAGAGACAAATCAGATGGTCGTACCGAGTAATGGAGTGCTTCAAGGGCACGCCGGATAGCTCACGAGCCGATGGTACTAACTGGGATACCTGCGGCGATTAGCGGACACTCAAAGAGTTGGCTCCACCCGAATGATCCATAGTCGACGTCTCTTTCAACTTGGCACGACCTACCTCAGACCACCGACGAATCGCCACTCGCATTGACGAGCACGTCGTTGCACTTACCCGCACTTACCCGCACTTATACATCTAGGTTGGCAACCGATAAGGCGTTGTCCTCAATGAATTCGCGCCTCGGTTCGACCTGATCACCCATCAACGTGGTGAAAATCTCGTCGGCCAGCATGGCGTCGTCGATGGTGACCTGCAACATACGCCGCGTCTCCGGGTCCATCGTCGTCTCCCACAGCTGCTCCGGATTCATCTCGCCCAGACCCTTGTAACGCTGAATGTTGTAACCGCGTCGCGCCTCGGAAAGGAGCCAGTCCCAGGCTTCGGGGAAGCTGCGGGTCGGTAGCGTCTTCTCACCGCGGCGAACAAAACCAGACTCTTCAAATATATCTCGTATAGTGTCTCCCAGGGACACCATCTCGACGTAGTCCCGAGACTTGAAAAACTCAACTTTGAGCTGGATTTGGCGCTCGACGCCATGAGCCATGATTGTCACGAGCGGGAACCAGAACCCATTATCGTCTTGACGCGCCTCAATAGAGTACTGATTTATAGGGGATTTTGAGGTTAGTAAGCGCTCACTTATTTGGGTGCAGAAGTCTTCTACGGCTTCTCGGTCTTGTAACGAGTCGGTAGCTAGACCAGGCGCATAAACAAGCTCCCAAAGCAAATCATCCGGATAGTGTCTTGAACGCCTGGCGACTATAGCCTGAACGGCCTGATACTGCTTCACGAGAGTCTCAAGGGGCTCGCCGCTCAACGCTGGTGCCTCTTCATTTACGTGGATCGCAGCTCCCTCGAGCGCAGCGCTGGTCAAATAGGCTGACAATGCGGAATCGTCTTTTAAGTACTGATGTTGCTTGCCTCTCGAAATCTTATAGAGCGGCGGTTGCGCAATATACACGTGACCGCGTTCTATCAGCTCCCGCATCTGCCGAAAGAAGAATGTCAGGAGCAATGTCCTTATGTGGGAGCCATCCACATCCGCGTCGGTCATTATGATGATCCGATGGTAGCGCAGCTTGTCCGGATCAAATTCTGTTTTCCCAATACCGCAGCCCAGGGCGGTAACCAGCGTGCCGACTTCGGCCGATCCGAGCATCTTGTCGAAGCGGGCTTTTTCGACGTTCAGAATCTTACCCTTCAGGGGCAAGATCGCCTGAAAGCGCCGGTTGCGGCCCTGCTTTGCTGACCCACCGGCTGAGTCCCCCTCTACGAGATAGAGCTCAGATAACGAAGCATCTTTTTCCTGACAGTCGGCTAGCTTGCCAGGCAGGCCGGCAATGTCTAAAGCACCCTTGCGCCGCGTGATCTCGCGCGCCTTGCGAGCAGCCTCACGTGCTCTCGCAGCCTCCAACATTTTTGTAACAACCGCTTTTGCCTCGCCTGGACTCTCAAGCAGGTAGTCGCCGAACTGAGAGTTCATGGCCTGCTCTACGGCAGATTTGACCTCGGAGGACACGAGCTTGTCTTTGGTCTGAGAAGAGAACTTTGGGTCGGGGACCTTGACCGAAATAATAGCAGTGAGCCCTTCTCTTGCATCGTCTCCGGTAGTGTTGACCTTCGCTTTCTTGGCGAGGCCTTCCTTTTCGATATAGCTATTCAGCGAGCGTGTGAGTGCCGACCGGAATCCGGCGAGGTGTGTTCCGCCATCACGCTGGGGAATGTTGTTGGTGTAGCAAAAAATATTCTCCTGATAGGAGTCGTTCCACTGAAGCGCGACTTCAACACCGGTGCCGTCTTCCGATTCGCTCTGAAAGTGAAAAGCTTTGTGAATGGGTGTTTTATTGCGATTCAGGTAATCGACAAACGCACGGAGTCCGCCTTCATAGTGGTAGGTCTCTTCACGTTCGCTGCGCTCGTCACGCAAAACGATCTCGACTCCCGAGTTTAGAAATGCGAGTTCACGAAGACGTTTTGACAAGACTTCGAAATCAAACTCGATGTTGTTAAATGTCTCCGAGCTTGGTTTGAAACGAATGAGCGTACCGGTGATATCCGTGTCGCCGGTGACCGCAAGGGATGCCTGGGGAACGCCGTGTTCATAGCGCTGCTCATGCTGCTTACCAGACCTCCAGATAGTCAGGTGCAACTCCTCTGATAGAGCATTGACTACCGACACACCAACGCCATGTAAACCACCAGAGACTTTGTACGTGTTGTCGTCGAACTTACCGCCCGCATGTAGGACCGTCAGAATAATCTCCGCCGCGGATGCACCCTCTTCGTGCATATCCGTGGGTATACCGCGGCCATCGTCTATCACTGAGACGGACTCATCGGGATGAATCGTGATCGTTATCTTGTTGCAGAAACCGGCAAGCGCTTCATCGATGGAGTTATCGACCACCTCGAACACCATGTGATGCAAACCCGTGCCGTCATCGGTATCGCCGATGTACATACCAGGCCGCTTGCGTACCGCATCAAGCCCTTTGAGGACCTTGATATTGGATCCATCGTAGGTATCAGACGGTTCGCTCATCCATTACTCCTTGTATACATGCGACAGCCGACTAGATAACCGCGCTACCGATGTCAGACTTCTAATCAGTTCTTATGACGCTTTTGCTCTTTCAACCGCCATGTCTCGACCAGGCCGCCAAGCGGCTCTTATCGAGCGGCTCTCATATTGATGCCTGTTGGTCTCAGTTGAGAGCGCGCTATACCGCTGCAGTTACACAACCATGTTCCACGTGGAACACGGAGCACCCAGCCCCTCCACCAAACGCCTGCGAGTCGATCGAGCCACGATCCACACAAGTGATCATTGACTGTGAATCCTGCTCCGAAAGCGCCATGCACACTCTTGCGGTTTTATCGGCATCTAGCTCCGATGGCAGATCATCAATCAACCACAGAGCGCGACGGCCGCTCGCTTGATTCAGTACCTGGCCTTGTGCGAGCTTCAAAGCGCAAACAACCAGCTTTTGCTGTCCGCGTGACAATGTCTCGGCAGCACTTCTGCCGGCAACCATCACGCGTACGTCCGCTCGTTGCGGACCTATGTGAGTAAACCCTCTCTCTCTACATCCGCGTCCGCGCTATTGTTCAAGGCTTCTTGAAGGCTGGTCTGTCCAGCCCAACCCTGCCGATAGTTGAGACTGACATCCCGTAACTCAGGCACTAACGCATCGATCAGGTTTGAAAAAGGCTTTGCCAGCCTATCTAAAAACTGTTGTCGAGCGAGGGCTACAGCCTCTCCGTGAGATGCGAAATCATGAGTCCACGACTCAAGCTCTATGGATGAAATGTTACCACGTCGCAGGAGTTGATTCCTTTGACTTAGAGCTCTCTGAAAGCTTCTACGGCTGGCTCGATGAGAATGTTCCACGTGAAACAAACCCCAGTCGAGAAACCGGCGCCTGTTGTCGGGCTCGCCATTCAAAAGCTCAAAGCTATGAGCATTGATCACCAGAATTGGAAGCGAATCTGCCAATGCTGCAGCGGAACGCAAGGTATCACCTTGCCTGCGCATAACAAGCTCTCCAGCCAGGTTCCTCTGAACGGCCACAGAGTGCCTGGTGCCGGAGGTGCGCCCTGTGAGCTCTCCTCGAACCAGAAACTGCGGTTGATCATACGAAATCAGGTTCTTGGTTGACCCGGCTCGGAACGACTTTGCTGTACCCAAAATATGAAGCGCTTCCAGAAAGCTGGTCTTACCACTTCCGTTAGCACCAAATAAAATATTCTGATCGCTGAGACCATCGCAACTGACGTCCCTCAGGTTGCGGATCCCCTGAATAAATACGCGAGCTAGCAACGCGTTAAGCCGATATCAGGTGGACTAAGTACAGAATCTACTGCGCGGCCGGGTGGAGACGCATACAGCCATATCTATACCAAACAGTGTTGGGCGCAGAAAACTCGATGTCTCTTGGAGCGATAGCATCAATACGACTTGGTGAGTCTTCGGGCGCAGCGAATTGATGGCAAACAAAAGGTGATTGGATCTGGAGCCTCTCATAAAGCCTTCATGACCTCGGAATACTCGACTGTGGCCGCTAAGACTTAGAATTTTGCGCCGGCGCTGACTCAGAGGCGCATAGGCATTACAACGTACAGCGAGTCGCCGCCATCCACCTCTTCAAGCAACGCACTGCTGTTGGGGTCAGTAAGTGAAAACCGGACATTTTCGCTGTTCATGACACCAAGAACATCGAGCAGGTATCCGACGTTAAAGCCTATCTCTAACTCTGGCCCTTGGTAGGTGACAGCGAGCTCGTCCTCCGCTTGCTCTTGTTCCGGATTGTTGGCCACTATCTCCAGCGTGTCATCCGAGAGCTTGAGCCTTACACCACGATATTTTTCGTTCGATAGAATTGCGGTCCGCGCGAATGCCTGACGAAAGTCCGTCCGCGCACCTTCTACTAGCTTGTCGGGCGACTTTGGTAAAACTCGCTCATAATCGGGGAACTTCCCGTCAACGAGTTTTGATGTAAAAGTAAAGTCGGGTGTCGTAGCCCGGAGGTGATTAGATCCAATGATCACCATCACCTCACCGTCGCTCTCCTGCATCAATCGGGAAAGCTCCAATACACCTTTCCTCGGAAGTATGACCTGCGTGTCCTCAAGATCTCGCAGCGTGCCAGGAAACGTACAGATGGCCAGTCGGTGGCCATCCGTAGCCACGGCTCGCAAGCGCCCGGACCTCAACTCCCAGTACATTCCATTGAGGTAGTAGCGTACATCTTGCTGAGCCATAGCAAAGCTTGTTCTGTCAATCAGGCGTTTCAGCTCCCCCTGCTGCAGGCGAAACTGGTGGGTTCCTATGCTGTCCTCTATGTTCGGAAACTCACGTGCCGGTAAGGTTGCCAGGGTGAATCGGGTTCGACCGCTTTTTACGGTCGCTTTTGCCTCGGACACGCTGAACTCAAGATCGGAGCCCTCTGGGAGGCTCTTGCATATGTCGGCTAGTTTGCGGGCAGGCACAGTTATCTCACCGTTATCGCCGGCGTCAGCTAGAGAAACACGACCAACCAGCTCGACTTCGAGGTCTGTCCCAGTAATAGATAGGTGCTTACCATCGAGATTAAGAAGTACATTGGACAAAACAGGTAGGGTCTGTCTTCGTTCAACAACGCCTGCAACAAGGTTGAGGGGTCGGAGCAGATCTTCACGAGAAACACGAAACTTCATCCTTAACTACCCTTAAAATTCATTATCAGCTTTGATCTGCTTTAAAAGTGTTTGTTCTGGTGCAGTTGATTCACTGTCGACTTTCAGAAGCCAGCCCGAGAGTGATAGTGACTCCCCCGACCCCCTGATAAACCGCGCCATACGAGCGATATGGTACTGGTTTATCGTCTCTTCGTTTAGCTCCGTGAGAGCCATCACCGTCGACTAACTTCACGATCATGAGTCGAGACAAAATACTCTGCGCCGCACATCTGGTGAACGCCAGGAATTCGAGCGAAAAAACGTGAACAGATCAAATGGCCGGAAGAGCACATTTGCACCAGCCCACAAGAAAGATCGTAAAAACAGAGCAACAAGCGACGCTCTATCGCAAGCACAGACTGGAATGGAATAGGGCGTCACAGGACAATACTCATGCAGGCCACCTTCCGACAGTGCCTCTCAAACATCTGCCCAGGCTACAAATGCTTTTTGTAACAACGGGGCGCGTGGTGAAGGCCCGCAGCAGCCAGGGCGATCCTGTGTCCTGCGTGGCTAGGTGGTCAGAATTCTAAGCAGGTTCTTATAGTCTTCTGAGATATCGGAACTTGTCTCTCGCAACTCTTTTACTTTGCGACACGCATGTAGAACCGTCGTGTGATCACGCCCGCCGAAACTGTCACCGATCTCCGGCAAGCTGTAATTAGTCAGTTCTTTTGCCAGGGCCATAGCAACCTGCCGCGGTCGGGCGACCGAGCGGTTCCGCCGACGGGAATTTAAGTCCGAGACTTTTATTGTGTAGTACTCAGCAACCGTCCGTTGGATGTTGTCCAGACTCACTTGTTTATCTTGGAGTGCAAGCAAATCTTTGAGGCTTTCTTTGACAAGCTCGACATCAATCGCACGCCTCGTGAAGTTAGCACTCGCTACCACGCGCTTTAAGGCGCCTTCCAGCTCTCGCACATTGGACCGGATGCGTTGGGCAATGAAAAAGGCAGCTTCAGGAGGAAGTGTGAGCCTTACCGAATTCGCCTTTTTCATCAGGATAGCAACGCGCGTTTCAAGGTCGGGTGGCTCCACCGCCACGGTAAGACCCCAACCAAAACGGGACTTGAGTCGCTCTTCTAAACCTTCGATCTCCTTTGGATAGCGATCGCAGGTCAGGATCATCTGCTGCCCGCCCTCAAGCAATGCGTTAAAGGTGTGAAAGAACTCCTCTTGCGATCGGTCCTTCTTGGCAAAAAACTGAATATCATCGATCAGCAGCGCATCTACCGATCGGTAGTAGCGTTTGAAATCAGCGATAGCATTCAACTGAAGAGCTTTCACCATATCTGCAACGAAGCGCTCCGAGTGCAGATAGACGATCCGCGCATCTGGTTTGTTAACTTTGAGCGCATTTCCTACAGCATGCATGAGGTGGGTCTTTCCGAGACCAACACCACCGTACAAAAACAGTGGGTTGTAGGAGTCACCCGGATTTTCCGCGACTTGTTTCGATGCCGCTAGTGCCAGTTGGTTGGACTTGCCTTCAACGAAATTGGCAAAAGTGTAGTTAGAAACGAGATTGTTCTTATGTTGAAGGGCCTCGTGGACTTGCGAATCTTCAGCTTGTCCATAGCTCAGAGTGGTGTTGAGTAGCGACCCGGGCCTGGCATTCTTAACCTGAAGTTCTTGTCTCTCTTTTTTTGCTAACACGCCTGACCTATCCAAGTCACCCGGCTCGCCCGGATTTTCAACAGCTCGCAACGGATTGTCGGCCCGTAGTTTTGACGCACTGGGTGCTGACTTTCCTTTCACAGAAAAGTCAGAGTCTTGAACTGAACCAACAGTAGGCTGGACGCTCCCACCGCGTGCTCCTTTTACCACCGGTACTGCCGCCTGAGGCCCACGAACCATTGGTGGTGTTGACGAAACAAGCGGCTGCGAATTTGAAAATTCGCTTTCCACTTCCAAACTAGCACCAGATAGCGGCCGAGGTTCAAGTACTTCTGCTTCGGGATCGGGCAACGCAGCTTGAATTAACGATGAAGGGTTTTCTTCAGTCGACTTCGACCCTTCCATATTGGAAAAAAAGGTCTCTGTGGGCGGCCTATCCGACGAACTCGATTCGAGACTGTCCAAAGTAGACGGCGACGTACTAGCCCCGAAACCCTGGCCATTTGCCGTTAGTACCGACAGCAAACCTGTATCGTCATGCGGTTCACGCAGAGCGCCGGCGCCATCTACTGGTTCCGCGCCTCTTATCTGGAAACGAACATCGAAGAACTCAGCGGACTGGATTTCCTTAGCAAACTCGTTGATGAGTTCACCATAACGATCAGCTACAAAGTCGCAGATGAACCGGTTAGGAGCTGACAAATAAAGTGTCCCACGTGATCTTAGCCACTGACTACTACGTGCACCGCCGTTCATATCCGACCCCGGAGACTCACCTGGGCTGTTAGCGCTTCCTATGGTGTTATGAGCTGTCGGACCCATTGCTCCAGCTGCGCCCGCTGGCATTTCATGTTCCGAGGTAAAACCGAACTTCGCTTCGAGAGGCCGTATCCAGGTGTTGTACTGTTGTTCCGACAGGTTCGCCTGAAGACGTGCATTGCAATGTGCCCAAACGTCTTCGCCTGGTTGTGGTGTATTCATAAAAAAGACTACCGCCTATCCTTAGCGGCCTTCAGAAAGACAGAAACGCTGCTCTGTTGCCTGATCTTGCTTGCTAAAGCCCTGCCAAAGCCTTGCCAAAGCTGCGTGATCTTGCGTGCTAAAAAGGCCTTTTGTTTTTCGTTTTGCTCGTCAGAGTCATTAAAGTTTCGGCGACTTTTTTGAAGAATTTCCTAAAGAGCTTTTTACCGGTTCTCTACCAGCGAATGCCTAACGGTTTCCCCCGCCCTTCACGCAGCTATTACAGTGAACGTCACAGTGAAATTCACAGTGAATTTCGCAGCATATTTCTATGCGTGTTTTGCCGCGTTTGTTGTCAGCGCCTTATTAAGTAAGGGCTCTTGCCCTTGTCTTGTAATGCCACTCGTCTCGCGATTCGCGATTCGCGATTCGCGGTCGGTGCCGCAGGACGTAGATAGGTGTGACCAATTTAAGCTAGAGATATAGCCAACATCTCAGCTAGTGATCACATCTAAATAGTTTCGCGTGCCTTAACCGTTTATCTTCTGACGTCCCCATTCCCCCGGTACTAAATGCGGCTCTTAGCCGGCTCTCAATCTGCTCTCGAATAGTTCCATTTTTTGGCTGATATGCAGCGGACCGTGTAGCCCCCCGGCGTACCCAGACGCAGATATAGCAAAAAACTATAACCCGAAAAGGCCACCATACATCGTCTGTTGATAAGGTGCCCAGAGCTCATTAAGAAAAGCTATACTAGCGCCGACTCACCGACAAGGCCAGCGAAATTTTGTTTGATTCAGAAAAAATAAGTGTTTAAAAATCAGGTGTTTATGCTAACTAGGGGTGTTTTCTTAATTTATACGCAAACAGACCAAACCACACTGCGGCTGTGGATAACTTGTGTGTAACAGCGGGGGAAATTGTGAGCGGCTGGCTGTAAGTCCTATAAACGCTCGCAAAAAATCACTGTGAATAAATAAACGCTCACGCGTGTATCCAAACCCAAACGAACACCAGATGAGAGCAAGCCTACTTGCGACATTAAAGCCTGCAACGGAGATCCGGCCAAGTGTGGTCTATGCCTTTCAGTTGGCGTGGAGTGACGCTGCGAGATCAGACGTCGATGTGAGGTCGGTGCGAGATAGCCGCCACAACAAAATAGTAAGAATTAGCAAAAGATCTGCATTGAACCCTGCTAAACCTTTCACTACAATTCGCGCCCCCCGCCCGGGGCTCGGCCTACAAGCCGCAGTTGCGACCGCACGCCTACGTTCGAACCCGTCGAATGCACAGAAGCTCGTCGGAACCTGTAATCGAGTGCGTATCGAAAATAGGGTATCCAGCCACAACCCACAGATAGCCAACGGTCCGCGCTGCCGCGGCCGACACTATATATGGATGATGGAAGTGGCATAGACATGTAGTAACGGTTGATCGAGTCGCTGGCCTACGTTGATGTAACCAACCGGGTCGGCGCCACCACCTATGACGATGAGAGACTCACAATGAAGCGTACATTTCAACCAAGCGTTATCAAACGGAAGCGCACACATGGTTTTCGTGCGCGCATGGCCACGAAGAATGGCAGAGCAGTGATAGCACGTCGACGCTCTAAAGGCCGAAAGCAGCTCTCCGCCTAGGTACATAGAGCGAGTCACTTGGAGCCAGCCACTAGCTGCTAGCCTTTTCGAGGGCGTCCATCGGTTCTAACAAAATAGTATAGGCGGAACTCGCAGAGGATCGTTTGACTTGGGTCCACATTGAGAAAGCATGTGCCTTTGTCGGTACCCTTGCTATCGTTTTACCTGACCCCCTGGAGAACAGCCTAAGTTGAGGAAAGCCTCTCTTGCGACAAGGCAACTTCAGAGCGATAGGCGCAGGTAACCAGCTGCTGACACTCAGAGCTGGCTAGCAATATTGAGTGGACCGATCCATCGCTCGCTTATCATGCGTTTGTCAACTGGCTCCAGCGATTGCTAATAGCGCGTACTAGCGCGCCCCTTTAATGCCTCAGCTATCGAACCGTTCTCTTTTCTGTCCCGCCTGCCAAGCCTCCTTTCGCGTATATCTAGGGCTTATAAAGGCAAGGAACGCTCGGAGTCATGCGAGCAGCTCTTCAACGTGCGGCCGCTACGTAATAGCCGCCCTTGTACGGGACGCGATTCACTCACCATGTGGATCGATACGATAACGTACAAATGTTGTACCGATGTCGAGCGCCCAGAACGCAATGCCCATCGCTGTGACTGCAGATCCGTATTCGGTGCCCAAGAAATTCACCAGACAACATCGATTATTATCGGCCGGGGAGTTTAGGAACGTTTTTTCTTCCCCGGAATTTCGCTCCGGAAATCGAATTGCACTCTGTCTCGCTAGGTGCAGAACAACAAAAAACACCACTCGCCACCAAAGCGAACCCACCGACATCGAGTCGCGCCTTGGGTTAGCGATAGCAAAAAAACACCTGAGAAAAGCTGTCGAACGCAATAGGATGAAGAGAATTGCGAGAGAGTGTTTCCGCGAACAACGTCATTTGATGGCAGGTGCACAGATAACGGCCGACGTTGTTATATTAAGCCGGCCGAACGCACGCCACGCGAACCGTCAGCAAATACGATCGGCGATTAATCAGCTGCTTGCCGAGCTTCTTACTCAACTCGCAAAACAAAGATGAAATACGTACTTGTTTCTATCATTCGCGCCTACCGCTACTTTCTGAGCCCGTGGCTTGGACACCAGTGTCGCTTTGAACCCACATGTTCTGCATACGCTATCGAAGCCATCGAAACGCATGGAGCCCTGCGCGGATCGTGGCTCACGGTCAAGCGGATCTCTAAATGTCATCCTTATCACGAGGGCGGTAGTGACTGCGTACCCCCTGCAAACGAGCGTTACTGACAATGGACATACAACGGACCCTGCTTATTGGGGTCATATTTTTACTATCGTTTATGCTGCTGGTTGAGTGGACACAGTTTTCCAGTGAGCGCTCGCAACCCGATGCAACTCAACGACTCACCAACAGTGCAGCTGCAGGCCCTGAATTCGATACGCCCCAGTCGTTACCGGCGGCCTTCGACGAAGTACCTGTGCAGACCAATAACACCGGTGCGGACGACGTCCCAGAGATAACAGAGCAGGCACCTTCTCGGCTCTCACCCGCAGCGGATGAAACCAGCAGTCGCAATATCGTTAAGGTGTTTACCGACACACTGCATATCGCTATTGATCTCGATGGGGGCGACATCGTAGAGGTTGCACTGCCGAAGTTTCTCGCCGAAATCGACGATCCTACGACGCCATTTCTCCTGCTGGAGACCAGCCCGGCGCGCACCTACGTAGCGCAAAGCGGCCTGATAGGACCAGACGGAATCGACGGGAAACAGCGAGCACTTTTTACGAGCACACAATCGGTTTTTCGCATGGAGGCCGGTGAGCCTCTGATAGTCGATCTTGCCTGGGCAGAAAGCAGCGACGTGCGCATCATCAAGCGCTTCTCGTTTACACCGGATAGCTATGTGGTTGATGTAACCTATCTGGTCGAGAACACCGGTAGTGAACGCTGGCAGGGTAACCTCTTTGGCCAGATAAAACGCGACAGCTCTCCCGCACCGCAAAGCGACACAAGTGGCATGGGTATGCAGCCATTTCTCGGCGCAGCCACCACTACTGCCGATGACAGATTCAAAAAGTTCGACTTCGACGACATGCGTAAGGAGCCCTTTCAGCAGCAGTTTCAGGGCGGTTGGATAGCGATGATCCAGCATTATTTTCTAAGTGCCTGGATACCTAACCCCGAGCAGACCAACCGCTACAGCACCAGAGTCACTTCCGCGGGCTTTAATATCGCCGGTTTTACGGCTCCTGCACTGGTGGTTGACCCCGGTGAAACGGGCGAGACGGGTGCCAGCTTCTATGCGGGTCCGAAAGATCAGTACAGCCTTAAAGAAATCTCACCGTACCTGGACCTGAGTGTGGATTATGGCTGGCTGTGGTGGATTGGTGTGCCTCTGTTCTGGCTGCTCACTAAAATCCACGCCCTCGTTGGCAACTGGGGTGTTGCGATCATTCTGCTCACGGTACTGATCAAAGCCATATTCTTCAGATTGTCCGCAACGAGCTACCGATCTATGGCCAATATGAGGAAGCTCCAGCCCAAGGTTCAGGATCTACGGGAGCAGTACGCGGACGACAAACAAAAACAGTCCCAGGCAATGATGGAGCTGTACAAGAAGGAGAAGGTCAATCCGATGGGCGGCTGCTTGCCGATACTTCTGCAGATGCCCGTATTTATCGCGCTCTATTGGGTCTTGATGGAAAGTGTAGAATTACGCCAGGCGCCCTTTGCGCTCTGGATTGAAGACCTATCTGTAATGGATCCGTACTTTGTTCTTCCGATCCTGATGGGCGGGAGTATGTGGTTTATGCAGAAGCTTAACCCCCCGCCACCCGATCCAATGCAGGCGAAAATCATGCAGTGGTTGCCGATTGTCTTCACCTTCTTCTTCCTGTGGTTCCCAGCGGGACTGGTGCTGTATTGGGTTGTGAACAATTTGCTGTCCATGGCTCAGCAGTATGTAATCACCCGCCAGATAGAGGCCGCATCGTCCTAAGACTCTAAAGTACCGCTGCTGCTTGAGAACCGAGTCGGATGGTGCTTGGCGCATCCACAGATACCATTGTGGCCATAGCTACCGGCGCCGGCGAGGCCGGGGTCGGGATCGTCCGCCTGTCGGGCAGTCATAGCATTGCGATCGCAAAACAACTCGCTTGTGAGAATCTCACACCTCGCCACGCTCACTATTGTGAAATAAAAGACACTGCAGGCGAGGCGCTTGACCAGGGTCTCGTTATTACTTTTCCAGGCCCGCGTTCTTTTACCGGAGAAGATACGGCTGAAATCCAATGCCACGGTAGTCCCGTTTTGCTGGAGCTGCTTGTGCAAACCTGTGTCAGCTTGGGCGCTCGGTACGCGAACCCTGGGGAGTTCAGCCAACGAGCATTTTTGAATGGCAAGATGGACCTGGCCCAGGCCGAAGCCGTGGCCGATCTGATCAGCAGCGGGTCAGAGGCCGCCATGCGCTCAGCCAGCAAGAGTCTGCGCGGCCAATTCTCCGAAAAAATCGATTCAATCTCTGAAGAGCTCATTGGACTACGTGTCTACCTTGAATCTGCAATCGATTTTCCCGAGGAGGAGATCGATTTTCTCAGCGATCCGGCAATCGTGGATCGGATGGACGCCCTTAGGGCTCTATTGGCCAGGACGCTCGAGGCCGCCCACCGCGGCCGAGCGCTTCATCGAGGTCTCAAGCTGGTAATCGCTGGCGCTCCAAACGCAGGCAAGTCCAGTCTGATGAATCAACTGGTGGAGCAGAACAGTTCCATCGTCACAGAGCAGGCAGGGACCACCCGCGACCTGGTCCGCGAAAGACTGACGCTAGACGGACTGCCCGTCGAGATCGTGGATACGGCTGGCATACGTCAGGCTCAGGATGTAATTGAGAAAGAAGGTATACGGCGGGCACAGCAGGAGATTCAGACAGCTGACAGAATTCTCATTGTTGTTGATGATCAGGACTCACCTGATGGCGACTACTTAAAGCCCTTCGAACACGCAGGCATCGCGAATCTACTCGCCGATATTCCGACCGTTATCGTTCGCAACAAATGCGACTTGAGCGGTCGACCCTATGGTCTGCGGGGGAGCGACGACTCCATTGAAGTCAGTATCAGCGCAAAATCTGGTGCAGGCATAGATCTCCTTCGTACTCACCTGCTAAGCACAGCTGGTTTTGATGATGGTGTTTACTCCGAATTCAGCGCGCGGGCTCGACACGTATCCGCATTGGAGGCAACACTGAATTGCGTTGAATCTGCGTTGCAACAAATCACGCTCCAGGGCGCTGGCGAGCTTGCCGCCGAGGATCTACGTCGAGGTCAGGAATACCTGGCGGAAATCGTGGGTCGCTATACAACAGATGATTTGCTCGGTGAAATTTTCAGCCGGTTCTGTATCGGCAAATAATGAGAGCAAGAAATTAGGCCAGCTGAAGGAAGCCAGGTCTTGCTCTATGGCAAACAGTCTCGGAATGAATGACGACAAGCACGCGTCAAAAAATAGTTAGCCACAGTTTAGCCACACCTAACGCAATACTTATGCGGTAGATCTGGATGCAGTCAATGAGATCGCTAGCCAGAGACCTATCGCTACTCCTGCACCGGCAGCTCCGAGCCCTATGCTGGCCCGTTATTTCAAAGCGCTAGGTTGCACAACTATCATTCCAGTCAGAGCATGATCATGGATTGGGCGGGGTGGCCTGTGGATATCCCTTGGACAGCCTCTTGGCGTCCTGTACTTATGCTGTGTTATTGCGTTGGAGGAAATGAAGCTGGCAGAAGTAGATCTGGCTACTGGCAGCCCAAGTGCCGCTAGCGGGCGAACTACTCACAGGCGGTAGCGAATTAGATTCCATTGGTAAAGTCACTCGAGCAGGTCGAAGTGGACCATTGCTGAATATTGATTGCATAGTGTTTGGATAAGCATGTGTTCGCCGGAATTCGGAAATATGGCCCACAAACGGGACACCGTTGATCCCGAGAAATTTCAGCGGCTGGCAACAGACCTTTGCTTTGCTTAAGTCTTTGAAAGCAAAGTCCTAGAACGGTTTATCCCCTGAAGAAAGCAACCCAATAGTTACAGTAATAAATAAAACTCTATCCATATTCATATATTTTATTCTCTTGTTACTTGCTTCAGCCCATTTATAATCCGGCGCCCGCTGCCAACTGAATGTCGTTTGCGTCCCTGATTTCCAGGGGTCTGTTTGTAACGATAGTAATGAGAGGATCGAGAGCTAGGAGGGCTACGAGAGCTACGAGAGTCACGTGCTCTCAGGTTGGTCGGGTCGTAACCTGATCTAAAATAGTTCAAGGTATGTTGCTGTCTAGAGGTGGGCCAGAGCCACTCTGCAGCTACTTCAAAGCCACTTCGAAACCACTTCAATGAGACGACTCTGATGGTACACCCCGACAGATTTGACGTGATCGTGATTGGCGGTGGTCATGCAGGAACAGAAGCTGCTTTGGCATCGGCGCGAGTGGGCGCGCGCACTCTGCTCCTTACCCATTCAATCGATACGTTAGGACAGATGTCCTGTAATCCAGCGATCGGCGGTATCGGCAAAAGCCATCTGGTGCGTGAGATTGACGCCCTTGGTGGCGCTATGGCGCACGCCACGGATCACTCAGGAATTCAGTTTCGAATACTGAACAGTCGAAAAGGCCCGGCGGTCCGAGCAACTCGAGCTCAGGCCGATCGTGTTTTGTATCGCGAAGCAATTCGAACCCAGGTTCAGGCCCAACCAGGATTGGTGGTTTTTCAGCAGGCGGTGGACGATCTGATCATCCGCGGCGAAGCCGTTGATGGCGTGGTCACTCAAAGCGGGTTGCGATTTTTAAGCCCCAAGGTCGTGCTGACAGCCGGCACATTTTTGGGCGGTCAGCTCCACGTTGGCATGACTCGCACAAGTGGCGGTCGTGCTGGTGATCCTCCTTCGCTCTCGCTCGCGGAGCGACTTCGGGAGATGCCCTTTCGCGTAGATCGACTAAAAACAGGCACCCCTCCGCGTATCGACGCAAAGTCTGTCCGTCTCGATTCGCTCGATGAACAATGGGGTGATGAGCCTCGCCCAGTGATGTCGTTTCTAGGCAACCGCAATCAGCATCCGCAGCAGCGCTGTTGCTGGATCACACATACGAACTCTCAAACCCATGACCTCATCCGCGCAGGGTTGGACCGATCTCCGTTGTACACAGGAGTGATTGAGGGGGAGGGGCCGCGCTACTGCCCGAGCATCGAGGATAAAGTTCAGCGCTTCGCTGATAAGAACTCGCACCAGATTTTTGTCGAACCTGAAGGTCTGACGAGTGATGAGTTGTATCCCAACGGTATATCGACGAGTCTGCCCTTCGATGTGCAGCTACTCCTGGTGCGCAGCATCAAAGGGTTTGAACAGGCGCACATTACACGCCCTGGATATGCCATCGAGTATGACTTTTTCGATCCACGTGACCTGAAGCCAAGCCTCGAAACCAAGGCACTGGAAGGCCTGTATTTTGCCGGCCAGATAAATGGCACCACCGGGTACGAAGAAGCAGCCGCCCAAGGGCTGCTGGCTGGCCTGAATGCGGCCTTGACGGCAAGCGGCAAGGAGCCGTGGACACCACGTCGAGACGAAGCGTATCTAGGGGTGCTTGTGGACGACCTGATTACGCAGGGCACAACGGAGCCCTATCGTATGTTTACCTCCAGGGCTGAGTATCGGTTAACGCTGCGAGAAGACAACGCTGATTTACGCCTCACCGAAATCGGCCGCCGTCTCGGTCTAGTAAACGATGAGCGCTGGGAGGCGTTCAGTGCGAAGCGCGACTTGATTGAGCAGGAGCAAAAGCGCCTGAAAGAGACGTTCGTCCATCCCAATACTCCTCCAGCCGCCAAGCTTGAGGGTAGGCTTTCAAAAGCGTTAACCCGAGAGTACAGCTACGCGGAGCTTCTGAAACGTCCTGAGCTTACCTATGCCGATCTGGCAGTGTTAGATGATTCAGCGGTATCCGATGAACAGGTCGCCCAGCAGGTCAGTATTCAGGCGAAGTACTCGGGCTACATCGACAGACAAGTAGAGGAGATCGAGCGGCTGCGCCGGTTCGAGACCATGCCTCTCCCCGCCTCTTTTTGTTTCTCAGACGTCGCGGGTCTGTCCAATGAGATTCGCGAGAAGCTTGATCGACATAGGCCTCAGACGCTTGGTATGGCTTCAAGAATCTCAGGCGTGACCCCAGCTGCGGTATCTTTACTGCTCGTGCATTTAAAGCGCTGCAGTGGCGCAAACGGTAGCCTGACTGAGAATGAGTCCCCGCATGAAGCGACCGATTGTTCTGCTGAATCGTGGGCAAGATCTGAAGCCGAGTCTTCACCCGGAACCGTATCCAAGGGGCGGGTAGGTTGAGTGAGTCCCGATGAACTTCTGGACTCCGGGCTCGGCGCTCTCGCTCTGGATCTGAGTCCCGAACAAAGACAACAAGTCGATCTCTACCTGGACAATCTCGAGCGCTGGAATCAGCGCTTTAACCTGACGGCGGTGCGAGATCGCGCATCGATGGTCACCAGACATATTCTGGATAGCCTTGCTGTCAAGCCGTTTCTCGGTACAGGGCCGGTGATTGACGTCGGATCCGGTGCAGGATTGCCGGGCATACCGTTGGCCATATCTTGCCCTCACGTCGCGATAACGGTGCTGGACAGCAGCAGCAAACGTTGTGCTTTCCTGTCACAGGCTCGCGCGGCATTAAACCTGTCGAATGTCGATGTGGTGCGAGAGCGGGTCGAGACCCATCGTAAAAGTGATGGATATCAGCAAATCTTCTCCCGAGCCTTTGCGTCCCTCGATGATATGATCACGAGCGCTGCTCATCTGCTGGCAGATGATGGCGAGTTTGTTGCGTTGAAAGGAAAGCATCCGCAACAGGAACTTGAAGCTATCGCCAAGCGCGCCAGCAATATCCGCGTCGATTCACTGCAAGTGCCTGGCTTGGATGAAGAGCGCTGTCTGATTCGTTTCAGGATGGTCTCTCCATAAAATCTAAGGGCGCTTCCACAACCGCACTGACAATGCTTTCGAGACTGCGCTGGGGGTACGCGTGACGCGAATTCTTGCGATAGCCAACCAAAAAGGTGGGGTTGGCAAAACGACCACTACCATCAACCTTGCTGCCTCGCTGGCGGCAATGCATCAGCGAATACTACTCGTTGACCTTGACCCCCAGGGTAATGCAACGATGGGCAGTGGAGTCGATAAGCACGCCCTCGATCAGAGCGTCTATGATGTTCTGGTTCACGGCCGCCCCGCGTCAAATGTTGTCAAACAAAGCGAAGAGGCCGGCTTCTCGATCCTTCCCTCTAACAGCGACCTGACCGCTGCCGAAGTAGAGTTACTGCAGTTACCCGATCGCGAGCGTTGTTTACGCAAAGCTCTCGGTGAGGTGCAGGCGGACTACGATTTCATACTGATCGACTGCCCACCGTCGTTAAATCTGCTTACCCTGAACGCGCTCGTGGCTGCCGATGGAGTGATTATCGCCATGCAGTGCGAATACTATGCGCTGGAAGGTTTGTCGGCTTTACTGGAGACGATTGAGCAGGTGCACGGATCTGTAAACGTTGAACTCAAATTGGAAGGTATTTTGAGAACTATGTACGACCCGCGGAACAGCCTCACGAACGATGTGTCTTCCCAGCTTCATGAACATTTCGGTGATCGTGTGTATCGAACCGTAATTCCCCGAAACATTCGCCTGGCAGAGGCACCGAGCCATGGCGTACCGGCTATGTATTACGATAAATACTCACGAGGATCCAAGGCCTACCTGGCCCTGGCGGGAGAGATCATACGTCGGCAGGAACGAGCGGTGTCCGAAGCATCGGCCAACGGCGAATACTCGCACTGATGTTTCTGCGTCGCAGCCTCGGTTATTCGACTGATAAAGAGCTTTTAGGGGAAGTCAGATAATGTCGGCTAAGCGAAAGAGTTTGGGGAAAGGATTGGATGCGCTGCTCTCAGCGGGACGATCTTTCTCGAACGCCGATGCTGACCAAGACCCGGTTGAACAAACCAAGATACAGCCGCCAACGTCAGCCTCTGAAGCGCCTCTGGATGTGTCTCAGGGCGCGGCCGCCACATCACCCGAGCAGGGCTCCGACTCACACCGTGGCCTCTACAAAGAAATACCGATAGAGCTGGTGGAGCGAAGCCCGTTTCAGCCGCGGCGGGAGTTTGCGTCGGAGGCTCTGGAGGAGTTGGCGGCCAGTATCAAACAGCAGGGTTTGATGCAGCCCATCATCGTACGAAAACAAAAGGGCGATCGTTTCGAATTGGTCGCTGGCGAGAGGCGATGGCGAGCGGCGCAGCTCGCCGGCTGTTCAACGATCGCCTCTCTTGTGCGGGATATCAGTGATCGCGATGCGATGGCCATGGCTCTGATCGAAAACATTCAGAGAGAAGATCTCAACCCTATCGAAGAAGCCGAAGCACTGGCCAACCTGCAGAACGAACTCCACCTTACACAGCAGGAGTTGGCCGATGCGGTCGGCAAGTCCCGCTCTACCGTAGCCAATCTTTTGAGGTTAAACGGCCTCGATAGTGAAGTCCGAAGGCAGATGGCCAGTGGTCACATCGAGATGGGTCATGGACGGGCCCTTTTGGGCCTCGACCCGGCAAATCAGAGATCTCTGGCGCGGACGATCATAAAAAAATCCTTATCGGTGCGTCAGACCGAGGCCGCCGTGCGAGCTTTGGCAAAACCGCAACAGTCGCAGCAGGAAAAGAGTCGCGCCGACACGGCCAGCGACCCGAACATACGCTCGCTTGAGCTGGAGTTGGCTGAGAAGCTCGGCTCATCGGTCGCCATTCAGCACACTCAAAAGGGCAGCGGGCGCCTGGTTCTCAAGTATTCGACACTGGATGAACTCGATGGAATTCTTGCGAAACTACGATGAATAAATCCCACATATTGCTTGTTTGTGTAGTTCCTAGCCCATATGTAGTAGGTACCGGTGACTAACACTGCTAAATAGCCAGCCATCCGTTTTGTCGAAGGCTACACGTGTTGGACTTTCAAACCCTCGGGATCCTATTCTGTTCCGTTCGAAAAACGTGTGTGACGGCGCGCAAGCTTCTGTGCAGTAACGAAAAATCTATCGGTACTTTCATCGCCACGAAGGCGCAGCCATGTTGAATGGGGTAGTCCTAGTATCTATAATGCGCGCCGCCCGAAACACGACAGTGTTTGCTAAATACAGCTAATCAGGGTGGGAGCATAAGGCCGATCAGCGCCCTAAAACTACAAACTCCCGAACCTTTTTACCTTAGAGGCATCCTGTTCCAGGTTTTTGCGCTGGCGGTGGCAGGCACTCTGCTATGGGTGTGGGGCGACCGTGATGAGGCGATTTCAGTGGTTTGCGGTGTGGCGTGTGCATTGCTTCCGAATGCCTATTTTGCATTCAGGTTACACCGAGCGACTCAGCTGCACGTCGAAACCGAAGATGTCGAAGCAGCTGTGGCGTCGGTCGCGGAGTGGCGCGATGACCCGGGTGCTACGAACAGGGTTGTCTCCAAAGTGTCAGCCCGCGCAGATATCCAGAACAGTGCGCGGCTCTTAGTGCTTGCGCAAGTGGGGAAACTTTTGCTCAGCGCTACGTGTTTCGCGCTGGTATTCGCGGTGGTTCAACCACCTAACCCCGGCCTGGTTTTTGTCGGTTTCGGGGGGGGTTGGCTGCTACATACGCTGCTTGCTATCCGCCTTATGAGGGCTGCTTAAGTCCGGGATTGGCTGGCACAGCTGTGGAATGGCACTGCAAACGCTCACTGTCCGCGAACCGCCGCCAGCGAGTACTCGCGCACGAAAGCTACTAAGTGCGGAGTCAGTTCCGACCATTGGGCTACAGCAGTGGCGGGCGGCTCATGACACACTGCGCCGCCAATGCAGCGGTCCGACCACAAATCGTGGGATATAACGCCCGTCAAACGGCGTGAGTTAAAACAAGCTCGGCCGTATACCGCGGTACACGGCGACAAAACGGAGCCTATTGAAGGCATAAGCCAATGGCGAGTGAAAACCAGACAGTTTCTGACTACATCGTTCACCACTTGACGAACCTTACTTATGGCAAGTTGCCGGAAGGATTCGAGCGTTACGACGGGAGTGTCGTCGGTGAGGGCGGCACATGGGTACTCGCGCATGGTGGGGACGAAGCCTCTGCGATGGGCTTCAGTGCTATTCACGTGGATTCGATGGTCTGGTCGATCGGACTTGGCGTTTTCTTTTGCTGGTTGTTCCGGCGGATGGCGCTCAAGGCAAGCTCAGACGCACCCAGAGGTGTAGTCAACGCCATCGAAATGGTGGTGGGCTTCGTAGATAACACCGTTAAAGATACTTTTCACGGCCGCAACCCTCTCGTAGCCCCACTCGCCCTCACAATTTTCGTTTGGGTGTTCTTGATGAACCTCATGGACCTGATTCCGGTAGACCTTATTCCCGAGCTACTCGTTCTCGTTGGCGTTGAATACCAAAAAATCGTTCCATCTACCGATCCGAACATCACGATGGGCATGGCGCTGGGTATTTTCGTGCTGATGCTCTACTACTCCATCACGGTCAAGGGATTTGGATTCGTTAAGGAGCTGACTCTCAACCCGTTTAATCACCCAGTTTTTATTCCGGTCAATTTATTTATGGAAGTTGTTGGCTTCCTGGCCAAGCCTTTTTCCCTTGGGCTTCGATTGTTCGGAAACATGTACGCGGGAGAGATGATCTTTATTTTGATTGCCGCTTTGTTTAGCGCTGGCATCGTCTGGATGCTGCCCGCCGCGCTAATGCAGATTGGCTGGGCGATCTTCCACATTCTCGTCATCACCTTGCAGGCCTTTATTTTTATGGTTCTGACAATTGTGTATTTGAGTATGGCTCACGAGGAGCACTAACTCAGCGTTACGCTGCTTTAATTTCGTTTATCTCTAGGAGAGAAGGTAATGGGACTTGTTTATCTTGCTGCGGCAATCATGTTGGGCCTGGGAGGCCTGGGCGCCGCGATCGGTGTTGGTTTGCTCGGAGGGCGTCTGCTCGAGGGTTCTGCGCGACAGCCTGAACTGGCGCCTAAACTTCAGACCACGTTCTTCCTCGGCGCAGGCCTGGTAGACGCCATCCCCATTATCGGTGTTGGTATTGCGATGTACCTGATCTTTGTTATCGCGCCAGGCTTGTCCTGAGACCATCGCTGGCGCAACACACAGCCGGGGAGCGAGATGTATTCGGTCAATCAGGTTGTCGACTCACGTCGAAACCGGGTTCACACGCCGATTGCTTTTATGCTCTTCATGCCCCTCGGTTAGAGTTTGAACTGATAAAAGGAGCAGGTTTTGAACATTAACCTAACCCTGATCGGTCAGATGTTGGCGTTCGTCGCCTTCGTGATCTTTTGCATGAAGTATGTGTGGCCGCCAATCCTGGCTGCCATGCAGGAGCGCGAGCAAAAAATTGCAGACGGTCTCGCCGCTGCAGATCGAGCTAACAACGACCTTGCCATCGCCCAGGAAAAAGCCGTCCAGAAGTTGCGAGAAGCCAAAGAGGAGGCTTCCGGCATTGTCGACTCGGCAAACCGTAGAGCAAACCAGATTGTCGACGAAGCGAAAGACGCCGCTGTGGTCGAGGCTGATCGAGTGAAAGCAGCCGCACAGGCCGAAATCGAGCAGGAAACAAACCGTGCACGTGAACAACTGCGCTCGCAGGTAGCGGCACTATCGATCGCCGGTGCAGAGAAGGTACTGGGTGCGAGCGTTGACGAGAGCGCTCACGCGGACCTCGTCGATAAGCTAGCGGCCGAGTTGTAGAGACGATAGACAATGGCTGAATTAAGCACCCTTGCACGACCCTACGCAAAGGCGGCCTTCGAGTACGCGCAAAATGAGTCCCAGCTTGACGAGTGGCAGCGGGAGCTTGCGCTGATCGCAGCGCTGGTCGAGGACACAAAGGTCGCGACTTACCTGGTGGATCCATCGGCGACAACCGATCAGTTGGCAGCCACATTTACTACATTGTGTGGTGATGAATTAGGTGACAGCCGAAAACGATTTCTGGCGGTGCTTGCAGAGAACCGCCGCCTGCTGCTGGCCCCGGAGATAGCGCAGCAGTTTTCTCAGCTCAAGGCTTTGCGCGAGCAAAGCGTGAACGTGGAGCTGACCTCGGCATTCGAGCTATCCGACACAGTTAAAGACCGCATTGCTGCCGCGCTCGGCAAGCGCCTGGAACGCGAGGTAGTGGTGAGCAGCACCACGGACTCGAACTTGATCGGGGGCGTGTTAATACGAGCCGGCGATTTAGTGATTGATGGCAGCGTGCGCGGGCGTTTGAACAAACTGGCCGAAGCACTGGCTAACTAGTTTTAAGGGAACAGATCATGCAGCAACTGAATCCGTCCGAAATCAGCGACCTGATTCGCCAGCGAATCGATCAGCTTGAGGTCAGCAGCGAAGCCCGCAACGTAGGAACGATTGTCGGGGTCAGCGACGGCATCATCCGCATCCACGGCCTGACAGACGTGATGTACGGGGAGATGATCGAATTTGATGGCGGCACCTATGGGATGGCGCTCAACCTCGAGCGTGACAGCGTTGGAGCCGTAATCCTCGGCGACTATAAAAGTCTCGCCGAAGGTCAAACCTGTCGTTGCACAGGCCGAATACTTGAGGTGCCGGTTGGACCTGAGCTTCAGGGCCGAGTAGTAGATGCCCTTGGAAATCCAATCGATGGCAAGGGCCCCGTTAATGCAGCGATGACCGATGCGCTCGAGAAAGTAGCGCCGGGTGTAATCGCTCGTCAGTCGGTAGATCAGCCGGTGCAGATTGGCCTCAAGGCCATCGATGCCATGGTGCCGATTGGTCGCGGCCAGCGTGAGCTCATCATCGGCGACCGCCAGGTAGGAAAAACAGCCATCGCTGTCGACGCGATCATCAACCAGAAGGGCACGGGCATTAAGTGTATCTACGTTGCCGTTGGCCAGAAGGCCTCTTCGGTAGCGTCGGTGGTTCGAAAGCTTGAAGAGCACGGCGCGATGGATCACACCATCGTTGTCGCAGCCAATGCCGCCGACCCAGCGGCGATGCAATTCCTGGCACCGTTCGCAGGTTGCACAATGGGTGAGTACTACCGTGATCGCGGTGAAGACGCCCTGATTATCTACGACGACCTGAGTAAGCAGGCGGTGGCGTATCGCCAGATCTCTCTCCTACTCCGTCGCCCACCGGGTCGAGAAGCCTACCCCGGAGACGTGTTCTATCTGCACTCTCGTCTGCTTGAGCGAGCCGCGCGAGTCAATGCGGACTACGTGGAGAAGTTCACCGACGGTGCGGTAACGGGCCAAACCGGATCGCTTACTGCCTTGCCTGTTATCGAAACCCAGGCCGGTGACGTCTCGGCGTTTGTACCCACTAACGTGATTTCGATCACCGATGGTCAAATTTTCCTTGAGACCGATATGTTTAATGCGGGTATCCGACCCGCGATGAACGCCGGTATTTCGGTGTCCCGAGTGGGTGGTGCCGCTCAGACCAAGATTATGAAAAAGTTGTCGGGCGGAATTCGAACCGCACTCGCTCAATACCGAGAGTTGGCCGCGTTCTCTCAGTTCGCATCGGACCTGGATGACGCGACGAAGGCGCAACTCGATCACGGCGAGCGAGTTACCGAGCTAATGAAGCAGAAGCAGTATTCACCGCAGAGTATTGCCGAGATGGGCCTCATGCTGTTTGCGGCCAACGAAGGCCACCTCAAAGACGTAGCTGTTGAGAAAATCGGCGACTTCGAATCAGCCCTGCTGTCATTTGCCCATGCCGAGTATGGCGATTTAATGGGCGGTATTGTCGAAGATGGTAATTACAGCGACGACACAGCAAACGCTTTCGGTGAATTGATCGAGAAGTTTAAGGCAACGCAGACCTACTGAGCCCAGAGGTGGAGTTGATAGCAGGCGTGCGTGCATTGAAATCAAACGGCTTTTGCAATGAGCAGCTTTTGCAATGTGTAGTGTTAACTGATGTTGAGTGCTAACTGATGGCGGTCGGGAAAGAAATCCGAACAAAGATCACGAGTATCAAAAGTACTCAGAAGATCACCAGCGCCATGGAGATGGTCGCGGCCAGCAAGATGCGTCGCGCCCAGGATCGAATGGAGGTGGGTAAACCTTACTCCAGACGGATCCGGTCGGTAGTTGGCCATATCGCCAACTCGGCCCCGGAGTACCGCCATGTGTTCATGGACGAGCGACCGGTGAAGCGCGTCGGTTTTATTGTCGTGTCGACCGATCGGGGTTTGTGCGGCGGTCTGAACATCAACTTGTTCAAGGCCACGATGCGCGCGATGAAATCCTGGGATGAGCAGGAAGTCGAAATCGACTTGTGTCTCATCGGGGCAAAGGCAATCGCATTCTTTAACAGCTATGGCGGCAATGTCGTGTCTGCGACGCGCGACATCGGCGAGGACCCATCCCTGGAGGACCTGATCGGTGGTGTTAAAACCATGCTCGACTCTTTTGAGCGGGGAAACATCGATCGTCTATTCCTGGTGAGTAATGAGTTTGTAAACACCATGACTCAAAACCCCGCTGTGGAGCAGGTCTTACCATTGCAGGCCGAAGAAAACGACGGCATGAAACATCATTGGGACTACATTTATGAACCCGAGGCGCGTGATCTGCTCGATGGCTTGCTCAAGCGCTACATCGAATCCCAGGTGTATCAGGCGGTCATCGAAAACGCAGCCTGCGAGCAGGCTGCCCGCATGTTAGCGATGAAAAACGCGACCGATAATGCCGGCGACCTCATCGACGAACTCGAGTTGGTGTACAACAAAGCAAGACAAGCGGCCATCACGCAGGAGCTATCGGAGATCGTAGGCGGCGCTGCGGCAATCAGCTAGCGCCGCCGGCACGGGATTTACACGAATCTATACGAATCGAAGCCTGCGTGATTGGTGAGTTACGCGCACGGTGTTGAGCAGTACAAAGAACGGTTACAAGTCGTTTAGAAAGGTAAAAAGAGTCGGCGCACAACATTGCGCCCTCGACGCAAACGAGAGGATCTGACATGAGTAGTGGACGAGTCGTCCAGATTATCGGCGCGGTTATCGACGTGGAATTCCCTCGCGACGCAGTTCCGCAGGTCTATGACGCGCTGACCGTGACGGAAAAAGGACTGACGCTGGAAGTGCAGCAGCAACTTGGCGACGGAGTGGTTCGTGCAATTGCCATGGGGTCTTCCGAGGGCCTGTCACGGGGTCTTGCGGTCGAGAACACGGGCTCACCGATCGCTGTGCCCGTGGGTGGAGAGACTCTGGGTCGCATCATGGATGTGTTGGGCAACCCCATCGATGAGCGCGGTCCGATTGGTGAGCAGGAGCGATCCTCAATTCATCGCGATGCACCGACCTATGAAGAGCTCGCAGCATCAGAAGAGTTGCTTGAAACGGGTATTAAAGTGATCGACCTCGTCTGCCCGTTCGCAAAGGGCGGCAAAGTCGGCCTGTTCGGTGGCGCCGGTGTGGGTAAGACCGTGAACATGATGGAACTGATCAACAACATCGCTCTCCAGCACTCGGGCCTATCGGTCTTCGCGGGGGTAGGTGAGCGAACTCGGGAGGGCAACGACTTCTACTACGAAATGCAGGAGTCCAAGGTTGTTGATCTTGAGAACCCATCCAACTCAAAAGTGGCGATGGTCTATGGTCAGATGAACGAGCCCCCCGGCAACCGCCTGCGCGTCGCGTTGACTGGCCTGACGATGGCCGAGAAGTTCCGCGATGAGGGCCGGGATGTACTGCTGTTCGTTGACAACATCTATCGTTACACACTTGCGGGAACCGAAGTATCGGCACTCCTGGGTCGTATGCCCTCGGCGGTCGGATACCAGCCCACTCTTGCGGAGGAGATGGGTGCACTGCAGGAGCGAATCACTTCGACGAAGACGGGCTCGATCACATCCATCCAGGCGGTTTACGTACCGGCTGATGACCTTACTGACCCGTCTCCTGCTACGACCTTCGCACACCTCGATTCGACCGTTGTACTGTCACGGGATATCGCTGCGAAAGGTATCTACCCCGCGGTTGACCCCCTCGACTCTACCTCGAGACAGTTGGACCCGCTGATCATCGGTAACGAGCACTACGAGGTGGCCCGGGGTGTTCAGAACGTACTGCAACGCTATAAGGAGCTGAAGGACATCATCGCGATTCTCGGCATGGACGAGCTGTCGGAAGAAGATAAGCAGATTGTTGACCGGGCCCGAAAGATCGAGCGATTCCTGTCCCAGCCATTCCACGTAGCCGAAATATTCACCGGGTCTCCCGGCAAGTACGTGTCGCTTAAGGACACTATCGCGGGCTTTAAGGGAATCCTGGCGGGCGACTACGACAGTTTGCCGGAGCAGGCGTTTTACATGGTCGGCAGCATCGACGAAGCCATAGAGAAGGCGAAGAATCTGTAAGTAACGCTCTGACCAGAAGCGGTGGTCTTTATCTGTTCAGTGTTTTAGCACGCGACTGGTCGTAAAGAGCGAGATCTTAACGGCAGGCAAAAGAGCCGGCAAAAAACGAGCGAAAAACCCAGCAAGAGAGCGAACGAGAGAGCAAGCACATGCCAATGACCATTCACTGCGATATCGTGAGTGCCGAAGAAGAGATCTTCTCGGGCCTCGTGCAGTCGCTCGTTGCCACTGGGGAACTCGGAGAACTGGGCATCAATTATGGACACGCTCCATTGTTGACTTCCCTTATCCCCGGTCCGGTGCGCGTTGTTCTGCAAAACGGTGATGAAGCGGTTTACTACGTGTCTGGCGGTTTTCTGGAAGTACAGCCAGACGTCGTGTCCATTCTTGCCGACACCGCTATCCGCGCTGAGGCCGTCGACGAAGCGGCGGCCGAAGCAGCTCGCCGGGAGGCTGAGCAGGCTCTCGCCAATCAGTCTGGTGAGTTTGATTACGGTCGTGCCTCCGCACAGCTGGCCGAGGCCGCGGCTCAGCTTGCAACTCTCCGAAAGCTCAAGAATCGAGCCGTTCGCTGACGGATTGCGAGGTCTGACTCTCCTTACTCTTCTATACAGCCAGGCCGCTCCGCCGGCCTGTGCTATCGACGTCCGTTATCCACGGCTCGGTCATTCCTCAGCAGCCGTTCGATCCCTCGCGCCAGCCAGCCCCAGGTTATCGTTTACGCAGCGACCTTTTCGCTTTCTTCCACGAAGTCCTTCATCAACTGCAACGAAGGAGAGCGCAAGTCCAGCTTATTGCGCGCGTACGCCTCTGCAGGTAGCTCAGCGAGTTTTTTAGCTGTCTCAATGACACTTTCGCTCAGCTGGTTCTGCGTTACGACCTGATCGAGAAACCCCGCTTGCAGGGCCTCCTGACCTGAAAATGGTTTCGATTGAAGCACCGCCAGGTTCTGATATCTCGACGAGATCCTGTCTCGAATCAACGCCATCAAAACGGGAGTGAAGCCCATACCAATGGCCGTTTCGGGCAAGGTTACGTTGTAGTCGGAATCAGTCCCGATACGAACGTCCGAAGCCAATAGCAGAAAAGCACCCAGACCTACGGCGTGCCCGTCACAGACTGAGACAACCGGTTGCGGGTGGGAGTACACCTCGGTGAGCAGTGCCATCCCGCGTTTAGCCAGAGCCATCATATTGTCCGGCCCTTTTTGAAACTCTTTTAGGTCGAACCCCGCCGAGAACATCCCACTTCTCCCGGTGAGGACGACGACTTTGGCTTCCGATTTTGCTTGGTCTAAATGCCGGTTAAAGTCGTCAATAAACTGATGACTGACGACGTTTGCCTTGCCATCGTCTATGCAGATGGTTGCGACTTCGTCGGACAGTTCGTATTTCATAGCGGAAAGACCATGGGCTGTTGTCACTCTCATTGATTTGATCGCTCTATTCTACGGAGCGCTGGGGCACACGGCTATGGATTGCTCGGTTTCACAGATATCAAACGAGACGCAGAACTCAACCTAAGAACGAACAAAGCTGTGAGCCAATCGGTATTTGTCGCGTTGTAAAGCCGACACCAGGGGGTAATATCGTCGCCTCTGCTGGATCAGGTGCGGAACGACCGCAAACACCCCATGGCATTGGAAGTCATCATTCTTGCGGCGGGTCAGGGCACTCGCATGCGCTCAAATCTGCCGAAAGTTCTGCACCCCGTAGCTAGTAAGCCCTTACTATCACACGTGCTCGACAGTGCGCGACAGCTCTCTCCCGCTCAGCTCCACGTGGTCGTGGGTCACGGCGCTGAGCAAGTCCGAGACGCTCTTGATGCACCCGATATCACGTGGGTCGAGCAAACGGAGCAGCTGGGTACCGGCCATGCGGTTCTCCAGGCTATGCCCGGTGTCCGGGCCGATTCCACAGTGCTTGTATTGTATGGCGATGTACCTCTCCTGCGCCCCGAGACGCTTCAGGCGCTGGCCGATAACTCGCCCGCCCTGCTCTCTGCCGAATTGAATGATCCAACCGGATACGGGCGGGTTCTGCGCGATTCAGATGGGCAGTTGATGGGCGTCGTGGAGCACAAGGACGCCAACGAAGATCAACGCGCGATCAGCGAGATCAATACCGGAGTTCTGGCTTATCCGGCCAACTTGCTGAACTTGTACCTTCCGCGCGTGGGGAACGCCAATACGCAGGGGGAGTTCTATCTGCCTGATGTGCTGGCGATGGCGGTCAATGATGGACACTGCGTGGTTGCGTTGAAAGCCGATCATGCCGATGAGGTGCTGGGCATCAATGATCGAAGCCAGCTCGCGGAGGCTGAAGCGATCTACCGCACGCGTGAAGCTAATCGCCTGATGAAGGAAGGCGTCACTCTGGTGGACCCTTCGAGAATCGATATTCGAGGACCACTCACCTGTGGCCGTGACGTCATTATTGACATAAATGTCGTGTTCGAAGGCGACGTTCATCTGGAGGACGGCGTACGCATTGGTCCCAACTGTGTGATTCGCAACAGTCGAATCGGTTCTGGTTGCGAAATCCACGCAATGAGCCACATCGATGAAGCGCAGCTCGAGGGGCGTTGCAGCGTCGGTCCCTATGCCCGCTTAAGACCAGGAACGTGTCTTGGGGAGGCGGCGCGGGTTGGCAACTTCGTTGAGACTAAAAAAGCCAACATCGGTGCCGGCAGCAAGGTAAACCATTTGAGTTACATCGGGGACGCCGAGATGGGAGCAGGTGTGAACATCGGTGCCGGTACCATCACCTGCAATTACGACGGTATCAACAAGCACAAAACCACGTTCGGCGACGGTGTGTTCGTTGGCTCAAATAGCACTTTAGTGGCGCCATTGACGATTGGTGACGGCGGATTTGTCGGTGCCGGGTCCACCATAACAGCGGGTGTTCCCGACTCCAGCCTGGGGGTTTCACGAGCACGACAGCGCAACATCGATAACTGGCGAACTCCCAAGCAGCGCGCTGAAGAACAGAGCGAATAGCAAAGCCCCGAACTAGGCAGGGATTGGTTTATGTGTGGAATTGTAGCGGCGACAGCTCGTCGCGAGGTCTCCGAAATTCTCCTTGAGGGTTTACGAAGGCTTGAGTACCGGGGTTATGACTCCGCAGGCATGGCGTTGGTCGACAATGAGGATCAGCTTCAGCTGCACAAGTACCAGGGCAAGGTAGCGGCCCTGGAAGAAGCTCAACGACTCAACCCCATTCTCGGATGCGTCGGTATTGCTCACACCCGCTGGGCCACCCACGGCAAACCATCCGCCGTTAATGCGCACCCTCATATTTCCGCCCAGCGAGTCGCTCTGGTACACAACGGCATCATCGAAAATCATGAAGTTCTGCGTGAGGAGCTGATCTCCGCAGGCTACGAGTTTGTATCAGCAACCGATACTGAAGTGATCGTTCACTTACTGCACAGCCAACTTGATGCGGGGGCCACTCTCCAGAAAGCGATGCAACAAACCGTAGCGCGCCTTGAGGGCGCCTATGCGCTTGCGGCGGTCGATTGCCACACTCCGGATCAGATTGTGGCAGCTAGATCAGGAAGCCCATTGGTTGTAGGCGTGGGCATCGGCGAGAACTTTCTGGCATCCGACACACTGGCGCTGCGCCAGGTAACTGACCGGTTTATCTATCTGGAAGAAGGCGACCTGGTGGTCTGCAGCGCGTCCACCCTGGACATCTTCGATCAAACCGGAGAGCCTGTAGAGCGCACAATGAAGCGCGTCTCCGGTGATATCGAAGACGCCGAACTTGGAGACTTTGAGCATTACATGCTCAAAGAGATCTATGAGCAGCCTCACGCGCTCGCTTCAACCTTCGCGTCGGCGACGTCGGCGAATTCTGAAGTCATAGACGCCTCCTTGTTTGGAGAGAATGCCGCCGAGGTCTTTGCGCAAACGCAGGCCGTGCAGATCGTTGCGTGTGGAACCAGTTATCATGCCGGGCTGGTTGCCCGCTACTGGCTAGAGGACATCGCAGGAATCCCCTGTCAGGTGGAGGTAGCTTCAGAGTTCCGGTATCGGAAACGAGTAGCTCGCCCAGGAACACTGTTGGTCACCGTATCGCAAAGTGGTGAAACCGCTGATACGCTCGCGGCATTGCGCTACGCCGAACAAAATGAGTTTATCGCAAGTCTGGTCATCGCCAACGTAGACAACAGCTCCCTCGTCCGAGAGAGTGATATGGCGTTTCTGACACGGGCGGGCACCGAAATCGGGGTTGCCTCAACAAAAGCATTCACCACCCAACTCATCGCGTTTCTGATGTTTGCACTGGTACTCGGCCGCGAACGAGGGCTTGATGGGGCTCGGGCTGCTAAGCTCAAAAGTGAGCTGGCGATGCTGCCGGACCTGGTCCGGGAAACACTCGAAATCGATGCGGCAATCGAAAAGATGTCCGCCGCATTTATTCAGAAACACCATGCGTTGTTTCTCGGTCGGGGAATCCAGTACCCGATTGCGATGGAGGGTGCCCTCAAACTCAAAGAGATTTCGTACATTCACGCCGAAGCGTACCCCGCCGGCGAGCTCAAACACGGCCCACTGGCACTGGTAGATGCCGACATGCCGGTAGTTGCAGTTGCGCCAACCGATGAATTGCTGGACAAGCTCAAATCCAACCTCGAGGAAGTTCGGTCCCGTGGCGGCGAGCTTTACGTATTTGCCGACAAAGCAGCTGGCTTCAGCGACGAGCCTGGCGTGCATGTACTACCCATGCCGCACGTGAGCGAAGCTATGCAACCCGTGATCTACACGGTGGCTCTTCAGCTGCTTGCGTACCACGTAGCACTTCAAAAAGGCACGGACGTCGATAAACCGCGTAACTTGGCTAAGTCTGTAACGGTTGAGTAAACCCGGCTAGCGTACGCTTTTTACACCTAATGCCGCCGTCAGGCGATAGCTCCCTGACTCATCACGCCGTTGCAACAGGTTAGAGAAGGCCCAGAGAAAACCCGATTCCGATCAATAAGCTGTTGGACAGCGTAGCGCTCTAACACACCAGGTTAAGGAGACGAACTTCGGCGCTGTTTGATGTACGGACCAAACTGAGCCTGTCAGGTTTCTGCATATAGCTTTCTCTTTGCTTCGAACGCAAGAACCCCGCCTAAATACATAAACGCCAATGGCCAAATCAAGAAAATGGCAATATGCCATTTCTTTTGATTACTCTTAAGCGCTCGTGCTTGCGCAGCTAGCCATGCCAGAATAATTCCAATTACAGAATACGTAATGGCAGTAGCTTCAAAAACCGCACTGTTGCTCGAGGCTTGATGCTCCTGAGCAAACATAATGACCCCACCGGCAACCAGCGCTCCGAAACTGCACAGAAACCCTGTGATTGATTCTGAGTATTTCAAAAGAAAGACACTGAAGCGATCATCCATGTTGGCACTGAACAAGGTCACTCTGACAGCAGCCGCTCAAAGCCGAGGCGCGTAGGGAGCGCGTTCCAAAAAATCTTGAAGTGCTAGGTGACTACTCTCCACCCCCGCCTCCATCGCACCCTCCATCGGACGCGCCTATGCTAATGATTGGGTCAGCGTAAGATTATGCATCAGCTACGCTTCGCCCGGTGAAAAGCGCCGCTTGATGCGGCTTAGATGGGATCTCCTTTGCAAGCGGCCTTATCACGCGCGCGGTCGGGCCCGTCGGCCTGAAAGCTGCCCTGGCGGTAAAAACTGCAGCATTTCTTGTGAAATCGACGTACACTCTTGATGTTACTTGTTGTAAACAAGTAACTGCGTAACACTATTGCGGCACTGGTCATCCCCAGTGGTCTAGAACAATAAAGTGAATTGGTCGTCACGCCCGTGACTAATTCAACAAAGACACATCTGGAGTGTATGAACCGATGGCCATTTCCCCGCGATGAGGGATCCCGTACGAATACTGTTGCTTTGCGGCGGCGTGGGCGGCGCTAAGCTGGCCCGGGGCTTTGAGCTTCTGGACGACTCTGTCGAGATGATGGTGGTCGTCAACGTCGGAGATGATTTCGAGCATTTGGGACTGCATATTTCTCCCGATATCGATACAGTCCTCTATACGCTTAGTGGGCAGGCTAATAAAAAACAAGGATGGGGCCTGGAGGGTGAGAGCTTCATAGCACTGGAACGGCTAAAGGCGCTCGGCGGTGAAGCGTGGTTTCAACTGGGTGACCTGGACCTCGCCACACACCTGTTGCGCACCCACATGCTGCGATCAGGAAAAACTCTTTCTGAGATCACTGAATATCTTCGTGAACGTCTGGGCATCCGGTCTAAAGTCGTGCCGGCCACTGATCAAAAGCTTAGAACTCAGCTTGAGACTGACAGCGGGACGCTCGATTTTCAGCATTATTTTGTCAAAAAGCAGTGTTCACCGCGCGTCAGTGAGATACGTGTCGTCGGCGTCGAGAGCGCAACGATGCAGGCATCCCTGACTACTATGCCTGCGAACGGTTTTGATGCTGTGGTGCTTGCGCCGTCTAATCCGTTCCTTAGCTTGGCTCCCATACTGGTGATCCCGGGAATGATCGACCGCTTACGTGAGCTTAGTTCGAAGACGATTGCGGTTTCTCCTCTTGTCGGCGGTAAGGCCCTCAAAGGCCCTGCCGAAAAACTCATGCGTGAGCTTGGGTTTGGCGCTACGACTGGGTCCTGGGCTGAACTTCTGCGAACAAACTACCCGGACCTGGTGACTCACTGGGTGCTGGACACCAGCGATGAACACGAGGCAGAAGCGCTCAGGGAAGGCGGTGCAGCGGTTATCACAGAAGAGATCGTAATGCGCGACGATAGCGCTAAGGCACGTCTCGCTGAATCCCTTATTGAGCGGGGTGTGCTCGATGCATGAGGTCGTGCTGCCCTTAAAGAACCTGACCAAGGCCAAGAGCCGGCTGCGTGGCGTACTCAATGACCAGGTAAGATCAGCCCTTGTTGTGGCCATGGCAGAGGACCTTATTGAGATCCTGGCTCAGCAATCCTGGGTATCCCAAATAAGTGTCGTCGCCGGTGAGCACTGGGATTTCCGTCGGCTCCGGGATCTGGGGGCTAAAGTCATTCATGAGCATCTACTCCACGGCAACGGCCTGAACGACCTACTCACCAGCGCATTGCAACACTGCGTGGGCCCACAGGTGTTGATCGTGCATGGCGATCTTCCATTTGTGAACCACTGCGAGTTGGTTGAGCTGGGTACAGTTTTACAAAGGCACAGCGCTGTGATCTGCCCGGATCGCGCGGGAATCGGAACCAACGCGTTGAAAGTTACTCGGGGTAGACAACCCAGGCTGCAGTTCGGCGAGCAGAGTTTCGCCAAGCACAAGCATGAGGTCGCAGCAAAAACGCAGGATTGGACAATCCACGATACACCAGGTCTCGCGCGGGATATCGACCGGGAGTCGGACCTGGCGGCACTCCTGGCAACCCCCGAAAACCATCGGAATCTGGGCCCCCGAACACGGCTCTGGGTGAGGCAGCACCGGGACTCCTGCGCGATATCACTCATTCGATCACTATCGAAAAATAGAAGACACGGCCTACAGGTATCAGTTGCATGAACAGCCTGGAGCATATACCTCCAGCAACCCTTCAGGAGGCGATTGAACTTGGAGAGAGACTCCCGCTGACGGAGCTTGCCGCTCGCGCCGCTCGTATTCGCGACCTGGGCTACGGTCGGAACTTAAGTTACAGCCCTAAAGTCTTCATTCCCCTAACCGAGCTATGCCGCGACGTATGCCACTACTGTACCTTCGCTAAAAACCCGCGAGACCTTCGGTCGCCCTTTCTGGAACTCAATGAAGTGGTGCGTATCGCCAAAGAAGGCGAGAAGGCTGGGTGCAAAGAGGCACTCTTTACTCTCGGAGAGAAACCCGAACTACGTTACGCAACTGCGCGAAGTTGGCTCAACGAACGAGGATACCGGTCTACCGTAGAGTATCTCGAGGCCGCAGCGAGCGAGGTTCTGCGCACCACACATCTGATACCTCACCTCAACGCAGGAACCCTGACCCGAGCAGAGCTCAAGCGGTTACGGGCGGTGAGCGCATCCATGGGCATCATGCTGGAGTCGAGCTCAAAGCGGCTCACCGAAGTCGGCGGCGCCCACTTTGGCTCCCCCGATAAGACACCGTATCGACGGCTTTCCACGCTTGTTCGAGCTGGGAGGGAGGGTGTGCCCATGACCACCGGGTTACTTGTGGGTATCGGGGAGTCGCGTCGGGACCGAATGAAGGACTTGCTGGATATTCAGTCTGTACACAGGCGCTACGGCAACATCCAGGAAGTTATCATTCAGAACTTCCGCGCCAAGCCCGGCACGTTGATGGCAGCCTCTGAGGAGCCCAACACTGAGGAGCTGTGCTGGACTATCGCCATGGCCCGCCTGATCTTGCCGAGCGAGGTCAGCCTACAGGCGCCGCCCAACTTGAGCCCCGGTGCGTTAGAGCCACTGATTGCCGCAGGGATTAACGATTGGGGGGGCATATCCCCGGTTACCCCCGATCACGTTAACCCGGAGGCACCCTGGCCTACCCTTGAGGAACTCGGCCTACAGTGCCAAAGCGCGAATAAGAACCTTATCGCGCGCTTGACTGTGTATCCCAGATACCTGGGCATTCACGGTGCAAGCGATAAGGCTCGCTGGCTCTCACCCAACATTCGTGGCCGCTGCCTGGCGCTGGTTGACAGCGAGGGCGCGCTCCGAGACTCGATCTGGCACGCTGGGAAATCCGCTCTCGAATCAACCGATAGATCGTCCATAGAGCCGGCGGGTTTTGAGCCGGCGAAAGCCTGGCCGCTGTGGGGAGAACTCAAGGTTGATCGTCGTCTGCAGAGTCTCCTCGACGCCTGTCTTGTGGGGCACCGGCCATCTCAGGCCGAGTGCCAGTATTTGTTCGCAGCGCGCGGGGGCGATTTTCGCGCGGTGATCGATGCGGCGGATCGACTGCGCGAGCAACAGGTTGGCGACGTCGTAACATTCGTCGTCAATCGCAATATCAACTACACCAACGTTTGCCAATACTCCTGCTCGTTCTGCGCGTTTTCGAAACGGACTTCTCGTAGTGCGGATCAGGAAAGACCATACGATATCGACGGCGCCGAATTGCTGCGCCGTGCCAGGGAAGCGGTTGAACACGGTGCGACGGAGCTGTGCCTCCAGGGCGGGATTCACCCGGCCTATACAGGGCACACCTATCTCACCATTCTTCGTAACATCAGTTCGGCGCTCCCCGATCTGCATCTGCACGCATTTTCGCCGCTGGAAGTGCAGCATGGCGCACAGACTTTGCAGCTTTCTCTGCATGATTATTTGCTTGAACTTAAGGATGCGGGCCTACGCACACTCCCCGGCACGGCCGCGGAGATCCTTGTCGACCGGGTGCGCGACCAGATCTGCCCCGACAAGTTAACCAGCGATGAATGGCTAGAAGTTATGCGAGTAGCCCATTTCCTGGGTTTGCGAACCACTGCCACCATGATGTTTGGTCATGTCGATGACGCTGCCGATTGGTCGGCACACCTGGTAAAGCTCCGGGATCTTCAGCGCGAAACGGGAGGGTTTACTGAGTTTGTGCCTCTGCCGTTTGTCGCTCGAGAGGCGCCGATGGCTAAAAGAGGCCAAAGTCGTCACGGACCAACGCTACGCGAAGCGTACCTGGTACACGCCGTCGCGCGACTGGCCCTAGGTTGGGACTTCACCAACATACAAACGTCCTGGGTAAAAATGGGAAGACCGCACGCTCTTGCGTGCTTGAGTGCGGGCGCGAACGACCTGGGCGGATCGCTAATCAACGAGAGCATCACCCGCGCGGCGGGCGCATCGCATGGCCAGTGGTGGCCGGCCAGTTCCATGGCTGACGCCATTGAGGCCAACGGTAAGACCCCACGTATTCGGCTGACGGATTACCAGAGCGCCAAACCTGCATCTGTTGCCCTCGCCTTTAGAAGCGACCACCAGATTGCCGAGCCGATCAATCTCATTGCTCAGCGTGATGCCCGATCCAAGGCATTTTTCGGGGGCGGAACTTAACGCCCTGGCCAGCCCTGCTAGTGAGCGTTGCGTGTGAGGCCCACGTTGTCGACGCCTAATCGAGTCCGGATTCAGTGTTGCTGGAGACTGCGAACCGTGTCCTGAAAATAGCGAGCCGCTGAGCTTGCGGACATACCATCACTGAAATAAACGGAACTGCGCAACCCTATGAGTAGTGAGTAGGCAACCTCCGCTGCTTCTTCAGAGCTGGACGGACGCGCTTTGCTACCTTGCGGGATGTCATGAGGGGCATTTGGATCGAGGGGGAAGAGAGGCTTCAAAAACTCTTTGCACTGGCGGTCAAAATCGCCTTTGGTTTTACGCATAACGCCATCGTGAACTGCCTCACCAAAGCACTCAAGCATGAAGCCGATGTCATTGTAGGCGTCCTCTCCTTCGCCAAACCACAGCTGGGCCCAGAGTTCGATTTGCTCCTCGGTGGGCTGCTTCGCTATCCGCTCGATCTGCAGCAAAAACCACTGCGCCACGGTCGCAAAATACTCTTCAAGCATGTGCTCCTTGCCCTGGAAATAGTAAAGCAGATGGCTTGCGCTCATCTCGGCCTTACGCGCGATGTGGGCCAGGGTTGTCTTACTGTAGCCGTGCTCGATGATGCAGTCGTGCAATGCACGAAAAATTACCCTGCGGCGCTGCGCATTCCGGCGGTTACGCGGTGACGATGTTGTGTCGTCATCCTGTGCTGGATGCTGCATCGGGCTGTTAACCACAGATTTCACTCGTTCAGTGTCACTCTCACACGCTGTGCTGGTTAGAGTACTACCATGGCGCAAGCAATTAATTTGAACAACATTCAAACCTTTTCGAGGCATCCGCCGTAGCAACAAGTATAAAAATAATGGAAATGTCGAATGCCGCTCAAAGATCTGGTCCTGGTGATCACGGGCGCAGCCGTTGGTATTGGTGCGGGAACCGCCAAACTAGCAGCCGCTAAAGGCGCCAAAGTTGTTCTTTCCGATGTAAATCATACGGTCGGAAGCGCTGTCGCTGACGAAATCGTTGCTGGTGGTGGTCAAGCCGCCTTCAAGCAATGCGAAGTGACCATGGATGCCGAGGTAGAGGCACTGATGGCGTTTGCTGCCGAGACCTTCGGCGGTATTGATGTATTGCACAACAACGCAGGCATCCACGAAAGCATGCTGACGACTGAGCTCAGTCTGGAGAGCATGAGCCGAGAAACCTTCGAAAAGATTATTTCGGTCAATCTTACCGGCGCATGGTTGTGCGCGAAATACGCCCTGCCCTTCCTGCGTAAAAGCGGCAATGCCTCAATCATCAATGCAGGTTCTACGAGTTCACTGACGGGTTATCCCCAATGCCAGGCCTACGGCGCGAGCAAAGGCGGAATCATGCAATTGACCAAGATGCTGGCAGTCGACCTGGCCTCTGACGGGATCCGGGTCAACTGTTACTGCCCTGGATCTATCCACACTCAGATGGTCGATGAGTTTCTGAAGTCGGTACCGGATCCCAAGGCCATGCTTAACACGATGACGATGACTCACCTCATCCCGCGAATGGGCCAGCCTGTGGATGTGGCCGAACTAGTTTGCTTCCTGGCAAGCCCCGAATCCAGCTTCGTCAATGGTGTCGTCTGGAACCTGGACGGAGGCTCGCTCGCCTGGCGCGGCACTCTGGACATTTTAGGAATGGAGCCGAACGGATGAGCCTTACCTGCGAAGATAAGCAATCAATCTCCGAACTACTGTGTCGAGCCGCGTACGCGTACGACGAGCGGGAGCTCGACATGCTTGAGGCCTGTTTTAGCGAGAGTGCGACGTTCACCATCCAAATCGTCGACGCTGATCTTATCGGCCCCTTCGAAGGTCGAGAGGCGGTAATGACGCTGTATCGGGACTCACTGGATGCGCAGACGGACGTGCGGCGCCACGTGATCTCCAATATCTTTTTTGAGTCCGAGGGCGATACGCCAACGGTGTATTCCAATCTAACCCTGTTCGCCACGGAAAACGGTGAATGCCGCTTGCTCTGCACCGGGGTCTATCGCGATACGTTGCAGCGGGTTGGCGATGCCTGGCTTCTGTATCGCCGGCACCTCGACTTGGATTCCGCCTACTAGTCGCCATGAATATTTAGTCGCCATGAACATCGGCAAGATTCCTGCGAAAACCGCTCGTCTCGCGCCAGACCGTGAAGCTGTGATTGACGTTCACAGCGGGCAACGTATTACTTACGGTGAGTTCGACGAAAGAATACGGCGTCTCGCTAATGGTTTCCTTGAGCACCTGGATTTAGCGAAGGGCGATCGTGTCGCGATAATCTCCAAGAACTGCATCGAGTTCCTCGAAGTAATCTACGCGTGCGCGCGCTGCGGGCTGATTGCGCAACCGCTCAACTGGCGTCTTGCAGAAGAAGAGTTGGTACGCATACTCAAAGATGGTGAGCCCAGCGTCCTGGTGTCGTCTCAGGAATATGCGGATCTCGCTAGTGTCCTGGCTACGCGAACACCAGTCGATACACAACTCGTGTTTGGGGATGAAAGTACTAACAGCTATGAGAGTCTGGTTCACAGAAGTGGCGCGCACGAGCCCGACCCGCTGGACTTAATCGGGGGCGACGACCCCACTTTGATTCTTTATACCGGTGGCACAACGGGGCAGTCCAAGGGAGCACTCCACTCCCATCACGGTCTTTTTATGGGCATGCTCAATCAAACAGTAGCCGAGCGCATTGTGCCCAGTGACGTCTATATGCTGACGGGTCAGATGTTCCACATACCGGTTGCCCTCGCCATGAACTATATGGCACACGGTTGCCCTCTGGTGCTGATCAACTTCGATGCGACCCTGGCTCTCGAAGTCATTCAGCGGGAGCGCGTTACGGCGTTTCTTGGTGTTACCACCATGCTGAACTGGATGATGGCCGTGGAGGATTTCGAGCGCTACGACATCAGCAGTCTTCGCAATATCCAGTATGGCGGTGGCCCCATGCCGAAGACCGTCGTCGCCGCTGCTCTCGAGGCTTTTCCCTGCACCTTAATCCAGGGGTACGGCCAGACCGAGGGTATGACCATGAGCTTTTTGTCTCAGGAGGACCATCTCGAAGCAATGTCCGGCCCGCACGGTCACCGGCTGTCCTCTTGTGGACGAGAGGGGTTTGTCACCTCCATCAAGCTTGTGGATACCGATGGCGCAGAAGTGCCAAAAGATGGAAAAGCCACTGGTGAAATCCTGGTTCGCTCCGAGGCGAATATGATCGGCTACTGGCGACGGCCCGATCTGAACGAGCAGGTCTTTACCGACGGCTGGATGCGCACCGGTGACGTGGCGATGTGGGATGAAGATGGCTACGTGTTTATCGTCGACCGTGCCAAAGACATGATTATCTCGGGCGGTGAAAACATCTACAGCACTCAGGTCGAAGCCGCCTTGCATCAGCATCCTGCCGTTCTCGAGTCTGCGGTGTTTGGCGTACCTGATGACACCTGGGGTGAAGCGGTAAAGGCAGCGATAGTCTTGAAGCCTGGTATGGACGCCTCCGCAGAGGAGATCATCGCCAAGGCAAGCGAGCAACTGGCCTCGTACCAAAAACCCAAATCTATCGACTTTGTCGACGCCCTGCCTAAAGCGCCTACGGGCAAGATACTCAAACGCGAGCTTCGGGACCCCTACTGGCAAGGTCGCGAGCAGAACGTATGACTTCTTTGCTGAACGAGCAGATCCTCGGAGCGATCGGCCGCAAGACCGAGCCCCAACGGGAGATCGTGACGCGCAGAGACATTCGCAAGTACGCGGTAGCTACCGGGAATCGGCAGCGAAAACACCTGAATGGGGACGAGGCTCCGCCTCTGTTCCACCTGAGCCTATTCTGGGACGTTGTCGAACTAGACCTTCTGACACCCGATGGCGTTTCGATTGACTCGCTGCTTCCGCGGTTCCCGCTTGAAAAAGCCATGGCGGGAGGTCTTCACATTGACTACCACCGTCCGATCCGACCCGGAGACTGGCTTACCGCCGTTCGAACCCTGACCGACATCTACGAAAAGCAGGGGCGAAGCGGTCCTCTCATTTTTTATGAGGTGATCATGCACATTCGAGATGATGCCGGAGCTTCCGTTGTGACCGAAAAAACCACGAGGATTCTGCGGTGACGGGGTTTCCCGGCATTCGCTTCGAGGATGTGTCGGCGGGCGATGCACTGCCTGAACGGAGTTTTGCTCCAGATAACGTTCAGCTCATGCTCTATAACGCTGCGCTATGGAATGGCCATCGCATTCATTTTGACGAACCCTATACCAAGAACGTCGAGGGCTATCCGGGCCTGGTACTAGCGGGTCCTTTACTCGGAGACTGGCTGCATCAGTGTTTGTGTGAATGGGTTGGAGAAAACGGCCGAATCGCTTCGATCGAGTACTCGAATCGTAAAGCAACGTACGTCGGCGAGACTCTCGTCAGTGGCGGAGAAGTGATCGGCCTCAATGAGGGCGAGAAGACCGCAGAAGTTGAGGTTTTTGTGCGTAATGAACAGGGAGACGTTGTAACTCCCGGTACAGCAATTGTGCAGTTTGATTCATGATGAAGGGCCGAAAACGCCATATGCGTGACAGGGTACTTTCTTATCGAGGTATGCGGTGTCGGGCTTAAGCGGCCAGGTTGCCTTCGTCGGGGCCGCAGAAACCCCCGTCGGCGCGCTCCCCGACCAGTCACCGTTGGAGCTGTGTGCCGAAGCAGCGCTTGCAGCCATTGAAGATGCAGGCCTGAGCCGGGCCGACGTTGATGGGGTTGTATCCTGCAATGCCATGGCCCAGCCATTGCTATATCCCGCCGAGGCGCTCGCTGAATACCTGCAGATATTTCCCCGGTTTTGTGTGGGTATTGGTGCCGGTGGTGGATCCACGTTCTCAGTACTGCAAAACGCGGCGGCTGCAATCATCACCGGCATCGCAGACACCATCCTTGTTGCCATGGCCGATTCGCTGCGGACGGGACTGTCTCGGTCGCAGGCCATGCTCGTTCAGTCGTCCACAGGCCACCCGCAATTCGAACAGCCCTATGGTGCGCCCGTACCTGGTTACTATGCGCTGATCGCTCAGGCCCACATGCATGAATTTGGGACGACATCCGAGCAGCTTGCTTCTATTGCCGTTGCCGCCCGTGCGCACGCCTCCGCCAACCCGCGTGCGCAGAAGCGCGATCCTATTACCGTCGATGACGTCATGCGCTCGCGGCCCATAGCGGATCCGCTGAAGCTACTCGATTGCTCACTGGTCTCAGATGGCGGCGCTGCTGTGATCATGACAAGTGCCGAACGCGCCCGTGATCTGGCCAGGCCCCCTGTGTATCTACTCGGCGCGGGTGAAGGGCATTCCCATGAACATATTTCTGCCGCTCGAAGTTTGACCACTTCCGCGGCCCGAGAGGCCGGGGAACGAGCCTATGAGATGGCAGGCGTAGGGCCAGAGGAAATGGATTTTGCGCAGCTCTATGACTGTTTTACGCCCACAGTGCTTGTAGAGCTGGAGGACCTGGGTTTTTGTGCCAAAGGTGAGGGCGGACCGTACGCTGAGTCCGGTGCTCTGCTTCCCGGTGGTTCGCTCCCGGTAAATACGCACGGTGGCCTGCTATCCCATAGTCATTCGGGAAATCCGGGATCGATGTTCGCTCTCACCGAGAGTATCTGGCAGCTACGTCACAGCGCTGGAGCGCGGCAGGTGGCCGATGCCAACCTGGGGATCGTGCACGCTCAGGGCGGAATCATGTCATCGCATACAGCAGTGATCTTAGGGCGCGAGGCAGCCTGAAGTGCTGCGCACACAGCCGGTACAAACTCCGTTTACGAAGCCCTGGTTTGCGGCGTGCCGCAGCGGCCGACTGCTGATTCAACATTGCCGTGCGTGTGGACACTATCAGTTCTATCCACGCACTTTTTGCACAAACTGTAGCACGACCGAGCAACCGGCATGGGTGGAAGCGCAGGGAGCCGGAACGGTGGCAAGCTTCACCATCGTCCACCGAGCTGTGTCCGAGGCTTACAACGCTCCGTTTATTGTCGCGCTTGTGGATCTGGAAGAAGGGCCGCGCATGATGACCCATCTCGTTAACTGTGACCCAGAGGTCGTGCACATTGGAATGCCGGTGCGTGTTGCGTTTGAGTCCTGGTCAGGGGATGTCGACATGCCGGTATTCGCACCGCAGGCGGCATGACTCATGCCAGCAGTCACGCAGCTTTGCTTGAACGAAGAGCGACTGACGGCAGGATCCGTACGTGTCTCAGGCCGTTCGACGCACTCGGATCAAAGAAGAGTTACACGGCGAAAGAAAACCTAATGACGGCAAATTGAAGTATTCGAAGGACCATAGCGAACTTGGTTCGCGACGCTCGTTCAAATCGGAACCGCTATCTCGGCGATTGAGGAAGATAACAATGAAAATTCCAACGCAAGGCCCCCAATACTCTCGCGACAAAAACCACTCTCGCAATGCGGTTTTTCTCGGTGTCCTTTCATCCCTGGTGTTCCAGGCTGTGCCTGCGTCCGCGCAGAAACTAGAGGAGGTCGTAGTCACGGCGACCCGTCGAGCGGAGACTGATATCCAGAGTACCGCTGTCGCGGTTACTCCTGTTTCCGATGTGGAAATTGCGCGCACCATTCCCCGAGATCTGGGAGATGTATTGATTTATGCGCCTAATGTGATCAACGGAAAGCAACCCGGATTCAAATCAGCCAACTTTGCCATCCGAGGCGTCGGGCAAAACGGCATCATCCTCTACTTCGAGAACCAGGTGGGTGTGATCGTTGATGACTTTGTCATTCCACATATCCAAACCGCCAATATAGAGATGCTCGACATTCAGGGAGTTGAAGTACTTCGAGGACCTCAGGGCACGCTGTTTGGTAAAAACACCACCGGAGGCGTGATCAATGTGAAAACCAACCGCCCGGAGCTCGGTGCGAACACACTAAGCCTGCAGGGACAGGTTGCCGAGTTCGATACCTTTGAAGTTCGCGGCGTCGCTAACTTTGCGCTGGGTGAAACGGCAGCAGTACGCATTGCCGCAATGCAGCGCGAGTCGGAGGGCTTCTACGAAAATGGTGCGCAGTTTGGTCCTGTGGCCGACTTCGGCGTCGGGCATCCTTTTGTGGGCGCCACTGGAGGGGGCAACGGCGACAACGTCGGCGGTGATGATGTGTTCTCCGGCCGCTTTAAGTTCCGCTGGCAGCCAACGGAAGATCTCGATATCAACCTCTCCTATGAGATGGTTCGCGATCAGGGTGAGGCGCCGCCATCAGTCAACAACACGCCGCTCAACACGGATTATCTTTGGAATGCGCTGGGCTTCACCCGCGATCCTGGTAATCGACTGGATGTTGCCGCAACCACGAATCGAAACGGCGTTCTGCTCGATATGGGCACGCGAGGCCACGAAATCGATGTAGATGGTTTTTACGCCAATATCGACTGGTCCATTAACGACGATTACACGCTCACCGGTTTTGCTGGCTATCGTGAAACTGACTCCTGGCTACCCAGCACCTACACGGGTGAGGTGGGTCCAGTCTCGCTGTTCGATGCGAATCGTCAGGACAATCGGGAAACCACCCAGGTCGAGATGCGCATCGCGTCTGACCTGGACGGTCCGTTTAACTGGGTGGGCGGGTTCTTCTACCAGGAAGACGAGACTGTATTCACCGTCGCCCAGGTTCTCGGCTTCGTGGATATGACCCTGGACAGCGCCGCGTTGTTTGGCGACCCACTGTTTTTTAATAACAATCCCCAGGTTCTCGCCAATGCACAAGACGCTGAGGCCCTTGCGTTTTACGCTGATGCGAGTTTCGAGCTAACGGATCAATGGACACTCAGCGCTGGCTTACGCTACACCAACGAAGAGAAGTCCTGGGTTGGGCGCAACCAGGTTTTTGTGCAAGCTCTGAGTGGTGGTTTTGATCCCAACTTTACCTGGAGAGAGCTCGGTCAACCTCTGGCCGCGGCCGACTTCAATCGCTTTCCGACTGGGGTCGTGCGTGACAACGAGGAGTGGGATGAGCCGACCTGGAAGTTCTCTCTGAGCTACCAGGCGACGGACGAAATCTACGCGTACGGAACCTACTCGCGAGGTTTCAAGAGCGGCGGTTACAACGATCAGACGGGCACTGGAGGCAATCCTATTGAACCGCTTCAGGCACGCCCGGTGGATCCTGAGACGGCCGATTCATTTGAACTCGGCATACGCTCCGAGTGGCTCGACAACCGTCTGCGCCTCAATCTGACAGGTTTCTACGTAACCTACGACGATTCGCAGCAGCAGCTGCTCGCCGAAATCGAGGCGGACCGGGATGGTGACGGAATCAACGAAAGCACATTCCAGGAGACGCGTTTCTTCAATGCGGCCGAGATCAACGTGTTCGGCCTGGAGCTCGAAGGTACCTGGCTTGCGACCGACAATTTGACTATCAGTGGCAGCCTCGGGTTACTTGATAGTGAATTCGATGAGTTTCAGGCAGATACGAACTTTGATGGCACTATCGATGTGGACTTGAGCAATAACGATGTCGCGCGAGCGCCAGAGGTCACCTGGAACTTAGACGTCGTCTACGACCAGGAGTTTTCAGCCGGTGCGATTGACTGGGCACTGAACCTGAACTATGTGGACGACGCGGTCTACGCCTATACCGCTATCCCCGGAACCCCCGATGGCATCACCGACGACCGAACTCTGTTGAATGCATCAGCTACGTTTCGCCCGTCCAGCGGCAACTGGTGGGTTCGTGCGTTTGGGAAGAACATCACCGACGAGGAATATCGCGTGGGAGAGCTCCCGGTGGCCAACCTCTGGGTTATGTCGTTCTACGGCGCCCCGCGAATCCTGGGCCTGGAAGTCGGCGTGGACTTTGGCGGGTAGATCCAGCCAGCCGTCGGATCGAACACACTCCCGGCACAGTGCGTCGGGAGTGTTTGGCCTACATCATCTGCCCCTGTGGTACGTTAGATTCCACGTCTAACTGACTGGGGTCTACCCGGTCCTCGAGGGCTTTGGCGTCGAACCTTATGTGGAGTTCGCTCAGGGCGCGCAGCGAAAAACTCGGTGCTTGCTGGAAGTCGTTCATACCCTCTTGGAACTCAATCTGGTCGACTCTATCGACCAGGGCTCGAAAGGCCCAAAACAGCTCCCGGCGCGCTAGGGGCGCACCCAGACAATGGTGCACGCCCGACCCAAATGCCAGGTGACGACCTGTTCGTTCCCTATCAAGCTTCAGCTGTTCAGGGCATTCGAACTCGCGTTCATCGCGATTGGCAGCGGCGTACCTCACGTTAATCATCGACCCTTTCGGTATCTGCACACCGTGAAGTTCGACGTCCTCTGAAGTCATACGAAACAGGCCCTGCACAGGGCCTTCAAGACGGAGAACCTCTTCGCAAAAGGTACGCATGTGGCGATCAGGGTCGTCGCGGAGCTGAGACCAAATCTCGGGGTTCTCTACAAGCAGCTTCAGACCATAGGCGATCGCGTTCGTGGTGGTTTCGGACCCACCAACAAAAGTATCGGCCATCATTTCAGCGTGTAGCTCGTTGTCATTGAGCGGGCGACCCCATTCCGGGATCACCTCGTTCACCATATGAGAAAGAAGCGAGTCGTCAGGCTCTTCTCTAAGCCGCTCAAAAATGGGTTGAAAGTAGTGCTGAGCTTCTATCTCCATCTCCACGGACCACCGCTCTTCTTCCTCACTTTGCATAAGGCCAAGTCGTTGAATCCACGCATCTGTCCACGCTTTGATTCTCCAGATATCTGCTTCTGGAACCCCCATTTGATGCCCGATGATGATGAGCGGAAAGGGAACTGCAAACTGATGGACCCAGTCGCAGCTTCCTTCATCTATAAAGTCGTCGATCAACCGATAGGCTGTATCACGCACGAAGGGGTCCATTTCTTTGATCACCTTGGGACGAAACGCATCCCGCAGCATCCCGCGCATCTCCCTATGATCAGGATCGTCACGCCCTGCTAGGGTAGGAGCAGGAACCCAACCCTTTGTTTCATACAGCTTCTGCATTCGGTCTGCCCGCTCCCGGTCCAACTGGCTCCCGGTATTTTGTCCGCCACGCATACTGTTCACGAAGAGCTTGGGGTCCATCAGTATCGTCTTGACATCTTCGAAGCGCGACACAACAAAAAAGCCGGTGACAGGGTCTTTCCAAACCGGTGCCTGTTCCCGCAGCAACGAGTAAGCGGGATAGGGACAATTCTGCACCTCTGAGCTGAGCAGATTTACCGAGTCGAGAGCGTCGGGCCTAAAAGGTTCGAATGGGACTTTTGCCGCTTGTTCGATGCGATCGCCGGAATGGGTCTTCCCGCCTTCCGCGGCGGGTGTTGAGGCTGCGGGGTCGGCCTCGTTTGTCATACGTATCTCCTCATCTTATTTTTTGCTTGGGGCACTTTCTGAGATCGCAGGTTTTCTTGATTTACGCTTTCTCACACAAGGATGATGATCCGAACAAAACTCTCTGCGATACACCTGCGAGCGACCCGATCGAAAGCACTCAGGTACGACTGTGATGCGGGCCATGGAGAGAATTTGCCAGACCCTCGTCAGCCTACTTAGTGAAACTAGCAATCTTGCTTGCGCCTAGCAAGCTTCGTATGCTCCTTATTTTGGCGCCCCGCGGGTCGCATTACTAATCCAGGTAAAACAGGAAGATCACATGGGTTCTTTACACGGGAAAGTGGCAATCGTCACCGGCGCGGCAGATGGCATGGGTAAGGCGATCACCGAACTGTTTGTGAATTCGGGCATATCAGTTATTGCCAATGACCTAAACGCCGAAATGCTGGAACAGGTGCACGGAAACACAGATGCCGTAAAAACAGTGGCAGTGGATGTCACATCAGAAACTGCAGCGGAGACACTCGTTCAAGCAGCGATGTCCAACTTTGACGGTCTAGATATTCTTGTGAACAACGCTGGAATTGTCGATTACGAGCCGGTTGAATCTATGAGCGACGCCAACTGGGATAGCACGCTCGGCGTGAATCTCACCGCGACGTTTAGGCTATGCAGAACCGCGATCCCCGAGCTTAAGAAAAGCTCCGCTGGGAGAATCGTAAACATCGCCAGTATAAACGCTGTTGTAAGCGCACCAGGGTTAGGTGCGTATGCGAGTGCAAAGAGTGGGATAACCGGATTGACTAAAACACTTGCGGTTGAGTTGGGGCCCGATAATATCACTGCAAATTGGATTCAGCCGGGCGCGATTCTCACCGGTATGACCAGGCCTCTGATGGAAGATCCAGAGACTAAAGCGCTGTTTGAGAGCTTTTCAGTGCTACCTCGTTTTGGCATGCCTGAGGACATCGCAAAAGCCATACGCTTTTTAGTGAGCGATGACGCAAGTTTTGTTACCGGCACTGGGATCACAGTCGACGGCGGTTTCCTTGCAAAGGTTAGTTAGTTGCGAGCAAACGAAGTACCGGCTTGTTTTATGGCACTCAAGCCGCGGCTCCGGTGGACATCGGGGCTTGGCCCCTCTTATCTAACCCGGTACAACCGAGGTCATATCAATCCAGTGAATGCACTTCTATTTGCGCACCTTGCGGGATCTTTCTCGAACCGCGACGTGATTCTGTGCACGATGCGCAGGTTGGTCTGCGGTCTGGTCTGCTCGCTTGTTGTCGCCTGCGGCGGTGGAGGCTCAGGCTCTTCTTCAACTGGTTCTCAACCACCACCTATAAACGCTCAACCTCCTCCGACTCCACCTTCACCAGCACCTCCGCCAATTCAAGAGGTGACAGGTCTACAAACCGACGAGCAGCTGCGTACGGTCGCAGACGCAAACGCGGGCACTGTCGATGAAGATGCCGCACTCTGGTTCAGCGCTAATGCCCAGATCATTCGATCCCTCACCGAAGTCGTTGATTTCTCCGATCTGAGGTTCCTTGAGGGCGTGCTGGCGTCAAAGAGGATTGTCGCGTTGGGTGAGAGCAGTCACGGGGTACGGGAATACTCGCAAGCCGAGCTCCGACTAATCCGCTATCTGCATGAGGAGCTCGGATACAACGTCCTTGCGTTCGAAAGTGGAATATTTGACTGCGAGGAGGCCCAACGCCTGTTGGCCACCTCGAGCGCTCGCAGGGCATTGAACGCCTGTCTCTTCGGTGTCTGGCAAACTCAGACGGTGCTCGAGCTTTTTGAGTATGTGCAGTCGACGCAAAGCACTGACTCCCCGTTGCGAATAACCGGCTTCGATACGCAGATCTCCGGCGCGGCATTCGAGAGTCGCGCACCCTGGACGGCCAGCCTTGTGCGTGCAGCGTCGACCAGCTACGCCGAAGAGGTACTCGCTCTGGAAGAGCGTTACTACCAGCTGGCACTGGATGTTCTCCAGGCTGAGTCGTCCAACGACCCGGCGCTTAGTCGAGTGAACGCGGAGCGCGAAGGTCTGTCATCTCGCTACCTGGTGCTCGCGGACTATCTGGAGGCGAACATCGAGTCGATTACTGCGGGGAGTGGTGCGTCCAGAGAAGACGTGCTGATCGCCTCGCAGTACGCGAGAAGCAGCCCTAGATACCTTGAGCAACTTGGGCAGCGATTCACCCGCCAGGGCGGTTCTCTCACGCGTGATCGAGGCATGGCTGAGAACTTGATTGCTCTTGCGCAGAATATTTACCCCGAGGACAAAATCATCGTCTGGGCGCATAACGCCCATCTGCGCCATGATGGTGCCGGCTTCCTGCCCGGGGCCAATATGGGATCCTTTGTGCATGAGGAGTTGGCTGAGCAGCTCTACACGATTGGCTTCTACATGTATCGGGGGAGTCATGCCTTTAACAATCGTGAAATTTCGCCTGTTCAGCCCCCGTTAGATTTGAGCCTGGAGGCCACGTTTTATCAACGCCGTCTCGCCTGGCTATTTGTAGACCTGGAGGGCGCGAACGAGGCGGACCCGGGTGCTGACTGGTTGGCTCGAACGATCTCGACCTGGACCTGGGGCAGCAGTGAAGTAGGGTTGATACTGCGCGACGAGTACTCAGGCCTATTTGTCATCGATTCGGTATCGCCACCTGCATACCTTTAGGTTCTGAAGCGGCCTGAACCTTTTTAGTGCGCTAGCCTCAACTAATGGCCACGGTTATTGTCTATCAGTCAGTATCAACAGGCGGGCATGGTCTGGGCGCGCCCTACACCGTCCCGACAATTGTCCCCTACCGCTTACCAAAAACTGTCGCTGATTCCTGGAGATTAACTAGATGAAACCACCATGCGCAATTTGTCGCGCGATGCTCTTCCTCTGCATTGTTGCTGGGACCGCTAATGCCGCGGCTGAGATCCGTCGGGTGCCGTCACCGTTGAGTGTTGCAAAGACAACGGATGCGCTAGAAGCGGCAGTCGAGGATGCCGGTGCGACGGTATTCGCTCGTGTTGACCATGCAGCGGGAGCAAAGAAGGCTGGCTTCGAACTCGACCCGTCTCAGCTGTTGATATTCGGTAACCCTAAGCTTGGAACCCCGGCAATGATTGATAATGCGGTAGCCGGTCTGTACCTACCATTGAAGGTATTGGTTTATCGGACCACCGATGGACAGGTTTACCTTGCCTACGAAGACCCTACTCTTGCACTCACACAACTCGATGGTGTGAAGGAGGGCGCCACGTATCTGGCGAAAATGACCGGTGCACTGGCGAAGCTGACAGCCAAAGCTGCTGGTGTATCGCCGTAGTTCACAGCACGACTAAATCGAGTTACTGATCGGCAGAAAGATAACAATCTGACACCATGGTTACGACGCACGCATACTCTCAAATCATCCAGCCGCGCTTCTACGAAACCGACGCACAGGGGCACATCAACAATGTAACGATCGCCGGGTGGTTCGAGGTCACGCGCATGGGATGGATGGCCTCGCTCGGCGCCGAGCACGTGGTTGGACCTCGCAACTGGATTCTTGCGAGTGTCCAAATTGACTATTTGGCCGAGACTTTTTTCGGCAGCGAAGTGGAGCTGAAAGTGCCCGAATCAACTGTTGGTAACAGCTCACTCACTGTTCAGGGGGAGATGTGGCAGAACGCAACACAAACCATGCGCGGTAAAGCGGTGCTGGTTCACATGAACCCCGAAACCAAACAAACGCAGCGGATCCCTGAGGAGCTGCGAGAGCTCATACGAAGCCATGGCGCTTAGATAACCGGCTGATCTGGACTCCACTAATGGACGCTTTGTTTGCTCGCCCGGGCACGGTAACGTGTGCGCTCGTTCTGTCAGACCGGAGCACATCCGTTGTCTTCAAAAATTAGTGTTGGATTACCGCTAGTCGTTCTGCACGGCGACGAAATGGCCCAGGTGGCGTTCGAACAAATACTCGAAAAATTCGTCCGCACGCCTCTTGAGATCGAGCTGGTAGAAGTGGATTTATCAGCCGAGGAACGATTTACCACCAACGGGCGCGTTGTGCTGGATGCAATTGATGCGCTCAAGCAGCACGGCGTGGGCGTGAAGAACGCGGGTATGACGGTCAACCGGGAGCAGCTCGATGAGCTTTTGGCGCGTCATCCGACGGTTAGTGAGGCTGAACTCGACAAGCTTGCTACCAAGTCTCCGAACGGGGCGATTCGCAAAGGCATTGGCGGCAACATCACCCGGGAGGACATCGAGTTTCGGAATCTGAAAAGCGTGAGACCGGACTGGGTTGGTCGTGATATCGACGTTGACACGATGGACAGTGGCGGTCTGGACTTCGGCTACAGCGAATTGTCAGATGCTACTGGCGTCGCCAAGGTCATGTTCGTTGGGCGCAGCGGCGATCCGGTGGAACTCCATCGCAGGACCTTGAAGAAAGGTGATCCGTGGATGCTGGCGACCAATTCTCTAACCGAGGTTGAAAGTTGGGCGCACCGGTTCTTTAAACGCGCCATCGATGAGGGGCGCGACATCTATCTGGGACTTAAGGACACGGTGATCCCCGGCTATGACGGAGTCATGCGCAAGGCCATCGAAGACATTTTTCACCAGAACTACGAACGCGAGGTAGAGGCCGCAGGGCTCAGCTATCACTACGAACTGATCGATGCGCAAGCCGCACGGATTGTCGCCAATCCGCCGGAACGAGCGCTATGGGGTGTGCCTGATAACGTCAGCGGCATGAAGCTTTACAAGCTCGTGCAACAGCTCAAGAACTACGGTCTACCGGAGCGCAAAGCGCACGTCTCTATCTCCCGCATGAGTGCGGGCGGGGGCGATCAGTACGGCAGTTACAACACGCCGGCTCCTGAGAACGGCATCATAAAGATCATCGTCGACGGCGAAGAGAAACATGCGCGCGAGGTGAGTGCTAACGACCCTATTCTGTTTATGTCTAACGATCGAGAGGCGATCAAAGATTGGGTCAAACAGGTCTTCAGTGATGCCGCGGTGAATAAAAAAGAGGTGTACTTTGGATTGAAACGGGAGTTCGTCAACTACGATGAAGTCTACAGCTCCATTATTCTGGAGATCCGCAAAGAGCTTGCTGCGCTGGATACGCCTCCGCCCTCCTTCATGATCATGCGCCCATCCCGGCAGCTCAGCAAAATGATCTGCGATCCGCCGCGTTGGGGACTGTACCCCGCTCAGAATTTGGATGGGGACATCTTCTCTGATATCTCCGCGGCGCTGGGCGGCAGCCTGGCTACCGCCAGCTCAATCATTATGAGTAAAGATGGCACGATGCTCTATGAGGCACCCCACGGAACAGCGCATGATTTGTACCTGCGCTATCAGGAAACGGACGGTGCCGAGGCGCACTTCAATTCCTCTGCGCTGATCTTTGCGATAGCGAATGCGCTCGAAGACCTGGCTGGCCGCGAACAAAATGGGCCCCTGTCCGAGTATGCGGCTGCCCTGAAAAAAGCGCTGATCAGTACCGTAGATGCCGGTACGGTGACCGGGGATCTCAAGGGCAAAACGATAAATCCGAATTCGGAAGTCGTGGTCGACATGCACGGCTTTTTGAACGCTGTAGAAGAAAGGTTGACGACGCTACTAGCAGCGACTTGATCCGGCGTGGCGTCTCTTATGTGGACCGTTGCAAAGAATCATGAGCGAATGGGTCAGTATTCGTTCGTGGCAGCACCGCTCGCAGCTTCGCAAAGCGGGCCAAGATACTTTTCGTAACCCTGCCAGCGAGCTTTAGAGGTCTGATAAATCGGCTGTCGCACCTGCCATCGGCTCGGCGTCTGCACCGCTCGCTTGTGTTCATAGAACTCAAGCACTTTTTCGTCCCAGGGTAGCTCCAGGAATGCAAGCAGCGCACGGGCGCTGTCTTCGGTATGCGCTATCGTCTCTTCGTAGCACATATCGAAAATCTTAAGGGGCGTGACCTCCCGCCAGTGCTCCATGAGTTGCCGGTAGCCCTGCCAGTAGGTAGCGATGGCTGAGAGGTCTGTCGACCAGCGCTGATCCTGATTGAAATTGTGTGAGTAGATCGAAAAACCGACGTCGCGAACATCGCGCACGCAATTAATAATCCGCGCGTTGGGAGTTGCCATTGCGATGAGACCCAGGTGCCAGAAGTTCAGCGGCGCCTTGTCGATGATTCGTGTTACACCGGTAGGAGCGAGCTTGTGCAGCTGTAGGACCAACTCATGGCCAATTGACGCCGCATGTTGATGAGTAAGTTCTTTCGCGCAGTCGGGCCATGGAGGGTCGGCGCGACCCAGGCGATCTGGGGTACCCGTCGCCAGATCTGAGAGCAAGCCGAGTTCTCCAGCGCCGTGACACAGCGGATGACTGGCTGCGATCTGCTCAGTCAGCGTTGTGCCCGACCTCGGTAACCCGACGATAAACACCGGGCTGTCGTCATCAACACCCCAGCCCCGGCGCTCGCCAAAGAACGAACCGCTGAAAATACCCCGCATCGCATTCAACCGTCGCTCGAAAGCGACGGAATCGAACGCCCCGGCTTGTGCCTGGCGAGCCTGATTTGCGGTTTGCAGAGCCTTAAACGCTTCGTCGGTCTCACCGAGGGAGTCAAGGGCTTTGCCCAGGCCATATCCAAGAAACGCTTTACCCGCGTTGTCTGTCTTCTCCATCAATGAACGTGCGGCGCCCAGCTCTGCCTCCGTAACGATGTGGCGGCCGAGTCCTAGCAGGTACGAAAGTGCTTCGGCATGCGTCGGATGCAGCTGGAGCACTCGACGATAAGCCGCTGCAGCCTGCTCGCGTTCACCCTGATCTTCAAACAATCCGGCAATACCGAGCTGTGTGGCTAGAGAATCTGGATCGAGCAGGAGTGCTTTGTCGTAGGCGTCTCTTGCCTGATCCATCTGTCCGAGGGACTGGTGTGCACGAGCCAGACGAGTGAGTACTCTGGGATTAGCAGGCTCTGCTAGGGCGCCGCGCTGAAGACACGCAAGCGCGTCTTCGGATTGCAGGTTTGTATCCAGTACCTCGGCAAGCCCAACCCAGGGTGCCGCCGCGCGCGGATTGAGCTTCAGTGAAGCTCGGAACGCGTTCAAAGCGCCATCAAGGTCCCGATCAAGCTGACGCTTTCGGCCTTCTTCGTACCACTCTTTGGCAGACTTAGGTGAGGTGTTCAAACTGGACTCGGTGTGATCGGTATGGCTATGCGTTCGTGCGAACGGCGAGAGGTCACCGCCAACGAACGATTTTGATTATGCCAAATTCACCTGGGTGTCGCGCGTCTAAGAGCAGTGCTCTCACCCGGAGCACTCAAGGCTTCCAGCTGGATGAATTAACCCGGTTGAGGTAGCCAGAACCTGAATTGGGTACCCGCATCACGTTCGCTCTGCACTTCTATGCGCGATCGATGCAGCTCTACGATCCGTTTCACTATCGCCAGCCCCAGTCCGCGGCTCGGTTGGGCGGAGGTGCTCTCACGCTGATAGTAGCGATCAAAAATATGAGGAATGTCCTTTGAGGCAATGCCCTCGCCATTGTCGCTGACGTCCACTCGTACCCGCTCGTCTTCATCGCTAACGGAGATAGTGATTTCACCATTTGATTGGGTAAAGCGAAGTGCATTACCGATGAGGTTCTCCAGTACGCGGTGGATCATTGCGATATCGGCGTGTACCTCGATGGTTTGTCGACTTGCCACAGCGCGCAGCGTGATACCTCGTTCGGCGGCACTGATTTCGTGCTCGTGGATGATGTCCTGGACGAGCTCCATCACGGGGAAACGCTCCCACTGTGGTTCCACAGCGCCTGACTCAAGCGTGGAGAGCTCAAACAGCTCGCCGATGAGCTGATTCAGCCGCAGACAATGCTTATGCGCCGTCTGCACATAGTCTTCCCGTTCTTGTGGCTGCAGGTCCTTGCACAGAATCGTCTCGAGGAACCCCTGCATAGAGCTTACGGGCGTGCGCAGATCGTGGGAGACGTTAGCAATCAGCTCGCGCCGATTCTTGTCGATTTCAATCTGCGCGTCGAACTGCTTCTCGATGCGCTGGCTCATTGCACCAATCGCATCGCTAAGCTCATCTATTTCGTCCTTGACGACGGTTTGCGTTGGCAGTGCCAACTCACCCTTGAAGCTGTCCTCGCGATATCGACTGACGGCCTTCACTAACTGGCGCAGCCTGCGAGTCAGCATGAAGAACAGCACGAGGCCGGCAACAAACGCCGCGCCCAGGGACAGGGCAATCGTGCTGATACCAGTGCGCAGGTTGTAGCTTTCGGTCAACGTCCGTTGAATACCATCGAAGTCTTCCCCATTTAGAACTGTGTACAGGTAGGCGGCAGTTTCGCCCTGCTCATCGAGGATAGGAGAGACAGAGAAAGTTTTCTGGAGGTCCGCGTTACGTGGATCATCGCCAAAAATCGGAAGCTGAGCGTCGCCTGCAAGGAACTGATTAAGCGGGCCCATGGTGACGCGATCACGCACCACCGAGCCATAGGGAAGGGCATGCGACAGAATCCTGCCGGACTGATCCAGTAAGTAGACCTCAACGATGGGGTTGATAAACATGACGTGGTGCGCGAGCTCTTTAAGAGCCGCTTCGTTAACTACCCCATCTTTTAGCAGAGGCATATCTTCGGCAGCATGCAGAGCAATATCGCGATTAAGGCGTTGCGTTCGCTCAAGCAGGTGCATCTCGCTCATCTGCGCGCTAATCCAGATAAGCGCGCCACCGGCAAGCACGAACAGTGCTCCCATGGTGAGCGCTAAGCGAACATAAAGCCGCTGAAAGATCATCTCGCCTCCGGCTGAAAGCGGTATCCGACTCCCCATACTGTGACCACGTAGTGCGGATCCGCTGGGTCCGATTCAATTTTGCGCCGCAAACGGTTGATGTGGGTGTTCACGGTGTGTTCATACCCGTCGTGCCCATATCCCCAAACCTCGTCCAGCAGTTCCGTCCGCTTGAACACGCGCCCAGGATTTCGCGCGAAGTGTAGAAGCAAGTCGAACTCACGCGAGGTCAGCTCTACCAGAGTGTCATCCAGATGTACCGTGTGGCTGTCGGTGCAGATTGTAAACGGACCTAGTTCTATACGGCGTGCCACCTCTGCCCGCCGGCTATTCCTGTCCAGCTGGCTGCGGCGAAGCAATGCCTTGATGCGTGCTACGAGCTCCAGCGGGCTGAACGGCTTGGTGAGGTAATCGTCGGCGCCAAGCTCGAGACCGAGGACACGATCAAGTTCGCTAGATTTGGCGGTCAACATCAGAATCGGGACGTGTAGGCCATCGCCGCGGAGCGTACGACAGATGTCGAGGCCACTGGCGCCGGGGAGCCGAAGATCGAGAATAATAAGATCCCAGGGCGATCCGCGCGCCAGATCGAGTGCTTCATCGCCTCGTGCGGAGTGCGTGGTCAGAGCACTGATATCTTCCAAGTGAAGACGAACCAGACGCGCGATGTCCGGGTCGTCCTCGACCAGAAGAATCCTGGGCGCATCTGGTGTCATTGGTGCAGTCACGTTGGCATGCTTCGGTTCAATTCGAAACACCTCCATTAGAGACGCTCGCGCATCTATAGTTCCTAGTATGGGTTATTGCGTGCGTATGATTCGAACTCTGACCACCGGGTTGTCGAAACGATGTATCTCGGAGAGTACCGAATTCGCCAGTCCATCGCTCGCTGTGACAACGCCTCCGTGCATGGTCACCTGGTCCGCGATGTCATCGCGGGCTGCATTGAAGCCCTCTCCGCCATCTGCAGGCCCGGGAATCGTGCCTGCGGCTTCGCTATTGGCTTCTGTGCCTGCGTCGTAGGCGATGCTGTTGACCGTCGCTGAGTCGCCGACTTCCAGATTCGAAAGGTCCATACTGTTTACACCCGCTATGACGTCGTTGGTATTGACCAGCATGGTCATCAAAGTCAGGACTGCGCTGCTTGTGTCATCGCTATCGAGTTCAAGAGTGAGTGTTTCACTGCCTCCCGGCCCGATCGGTGCGCTTCCGCTGGCTTCGGCTCGACCGCTGGCCTCGTCCAGAAAGCCCGAGTTATCACCTCCTTCGGCTAGCAGTTCGAGGCCTTCGCTCGCAGCTTCTCCGACGGTAAAGGCTCGAAAATCCCCGTCATGTATCACTGCGGCGAGCGGCGATAGCGGCTGCCCCGTGGTCAGGTTTACCGCCGTCACTTCAAACACAGCGTTTGTAACCGGTGGCGGAGCGGGAGCCGGCGGCGGTGGTGGAGGTGGCTCGGGGGTATTCGATATGGAGTCGCCATCGCTGCAGGCTGCCAAGGCTAGAAACGTGGCGGACGCCAGAACGGTCAGAGTGCGGGTTGTCATGATTGCACCTCCCGTTAGTTAACGGTGAGTACGACACGCACGACCGGATTCAACCAGCGATGCACGGTGTTTACGATGTCACTGACGCCCCCTTCCAGGTCGTCGTCTCCCAACACGTTCCGGTGAATATGGACAAATCCCTCGGCCATGGCTGCGATACCTGTGCCACCGCTACCACTCGCTGCAAGGACCGGAGGAGGGGCCGGATAACCCGGCTCACCAGGAGCCCCGGAACCCACTACCTCGTCGTTACCCTCGGTGCCAGAATCGTAGGCATTCACGTTGTAGACATACCTGCCCGGCTCTGTCGGGATCTCGATGGCGTTCAACCCCATAAAGCCATCGTTGCTCGGTAGTATCATGGCAACGATAGAAAGGCGTGTGTTATCCGGAGCGTTATCGGTGTTCAGTGCAGCCGACGTTCGTTGCCCCGGAGCGAGTAAGCCGCCCGCGGGATTGGCCGCTATGGTTGCGTTAAGTGACTCCACATCGGCCTGCAGACCTGCAATGTCTCCGCCCTCGGCCATAGCTTGGAGGTTCGCGCTCGCTGGTTCGCCCGTCATAAACAGATTCGCACTATCGACGTGCGCCGCAACCAGGAACGGCGTGAAGTAGCTACCACGGGTCAGATTGATGATCTCGACGGTAAAGTCGGTCGCACTAACCGGTGCAGAAATCGCCGTCAAAAGACCGAGAGATGCCAGTACCTTTTTTGTTGCTGTGGAATTGAAGATAGCCGCCACTGTTATTTGCCCCATCGTGAAAAGGAGCAGGCAGTCTGGTCAGGCCGTCGTCGCGAGTTATCACAAAAGTCTCACAAATTGCTCAATTCTTCGTCACGAATGGATCTCAACAATTTGCTCAGTATGCAAGTTGGAGTCTGGCATCGCTGATGCGGTCATGGAGTTTCAACAAGAGTCTCGATGCCAACAAATGTGCCATCCGAAGCTCGGCGAACCGCGAATTTCCGCAGTACCGCGATAGGCGGGATACCTCCCTGAATGTGAGGGAACAGCTCGTCATCAGAGCCCTCAAACTCAGGCTCGATATCACCGACCGGTGCAGTCCCCTCAAATACGGTTTCTATACCTGCTGCAAGGAGACTGTCGATGGTCATCTGAAGGCAGTACCAGTCACCGGCTACGTTTTGATAAAAGTGGTTTGCTACGGTCAGCAGCTTGGCGGGGTTCGCTGTGCCGTGCGTGAACCCGTCTGAATCGTATGTAGGCGGGAAGTAAACCCGCTCACGATCGACGGCGTCATCCCAGAGTCGGGCTTGCACCAGATGAAAGATATAGGGGTGATCAGTAGGTCGCACAGATTTCGATCTCTTACTTTGTAGGCGGGTTCGAAGCCGCAGAGTTTACCGTTTAACGGCTTCGTTGAGAGACCAATCGTAGGCGTATCTTACCGGGCTTCGGCCATCCGCGATCTTCTTACGGGTAGCTCCGCTTGCATACTCAAGAAGATGCTCCACGAGCGCAGAGCGGCTGCCGCCAAAGTCATCCAGGTACCAGAGATAGATCTTGGACAGAACAAGCCTGCCGCGTTCGTCTACGGTGATACCTCGATCACTATTGATAAACGTCTGTGCGTTGGTTTGAAGCGCGGCCGCGATGTTATCGGCATCGTAAGCGTAGTTTACGAGAGTCGGGCAGCCGACCGCGGCGCAGTTTAGAATGTAGTGGATCTCGGGTGTTTCCGGCCACAACGGGCGTACGATGCCGTGTTCAATGTTGTGCAAACTCAACGATCTTCCGTTGACGGTAAGGCGCTTGTCATTCCATGGGCCCAGATCTAGCAGCCCATTCTTAATCTGTCGGATGCTATCGACCGGGTAGTACTCGAGAATGACGGAGACCGTTTTCGCATTGTAGAGATTTGCCCAGTAAGCAAGCTGCGCATCGCGATTCCACTGGGAGGCGTCTAGGCTCGACAGAGCAGCGATATATTGGTCAAGACCAGCTCTATCCTGTGCCGAGACCTGCGCATAGGCGACTCGCGCCGGCCCTTCTGTGTCTTCGCGCAGATAGGTCTTTAAAAACCGGTCCCAAACACCGTGATCTGGCTCCCCGCTCCTGCCCGACCCTACCAGTTCTTCATCTATGAGGGTCGGGTTGGGTATCGCAAGACGCTCGATGCCGGCGCACCCGGTTAAAAACACCAGCAACACTGAATTGATAAGAAGCTTTTTCATGGAGGCCAGTGCTCTCTTTGATCCTAGCTGCCAACTCCGCCGGGTACTCTTAATTTAGTGCAGTAACGGCGGGGATTTTCCGTTAGATCGGTTTGGACCAGGAAACGATGGACGAGTTCTGACGCCCTTGAATTTTCCGAAAGTAATAACCTGCTCGTGGAACCTTCGCCTGTGTTACTCATCCAAGCGCAAATGAGTTGCTACAAGAGAGTTACTATGTGGATCGGCCCGCGATCGAGTTTAAGGCAGCCTATGTGCATGGCACGCCATCATCCGCGGGGCGACCTGCAAGCCGTGTGGTTTGTGATATTTGCTCTATTTAGCAGTATCTCGATCCAGGTAGATGCGCGACCCAACAACAGCCCTGCTGCCTTAGTGCACCCATCTGGAAAGCTCCTTGCGGCCGAGTTCCTTTCTCTGATAATTGACCCAGACCCGGATCAGATCGAAGCGTCCATAAGCGCAATCGAAGCTTATTGGATGTCCTCCGCACTCCCCATGGCTGTCGAGACCTATCTCTACACGCGCTCACCCCGGGCGCGAGCCTTCCTCGGTACGAAGATCTCTGAGGAAACAAAGGTAACGGTTTCGGAGGATATCAATGCGCTTTATTACTGGCTATGGAATGAGGACATTGAGCCGTCGCCGGATTACAGCAATTTCAAGGCGGATTTCTATCGCTACATCGACCCGGCGTTCGAGACCTACTTTCGGGATCGCCAAGCGTCAGCGCGTATTCGTCTCGATGAAATACGCTGGGGTGGTGTACACCAGGATGGCATTCCGCCCCTGCGGAATCCAAAGATGGTAACTGCGGCACAAGCGTCTTACCTGGATGACGGCAATATCGTGTTCGGCATTGCGATCAACGGTGATGCCCGCGCTTACCCCAAACGGATTCTCGCCTGGCATGAAATGTTTACTGACACCATTGGCGGCGTGCGAATAGCGGGTGTCTACTGCACGCTGTGCGGCACGGTAATTCCCTACCGTACCGAGGTGAACGGCACGAGTTACCGTCTTGGCACCAGCGGATTTCTGTACCGCTCCAACAAGCTCATGTACGACGAAGAAACCCAGTCACTTTGGAGTACGGAGCTCGGCGAACCCGTTCTGGGCCCGCTAGTCGACAAGGGTATTCGCCTGCCGTTTGAAAGCGTGGTGACGACGACCTGGGGTGAGTGGAAGCGCCGAAATCCTCGCACAACAGTGCTCTCGTTGGATACCGGGCATCGACGCGATTACGGTGAAGGCGTTGCCTATGCAGACTACTTCGCCGATGACGCCTTAATGTTTAATACGCCTTTTCAAGATCATCGTCTCGCCAACAAGCGGGAAGTCCTGGCTCTACGTTTTGCTGGTTCCCCGAAGGACCAACTGGCTATCGATACAGCATTTCTTGCAAAAAATACGCTGTACACCGACAAGATCGGGCAGCAGTCGTTTGTCGTGCTCACAGACAAGACCGGCGCAAATCGCGTTTACGATCCTGAGTCGATTGCCTTCGCAAGCTACGACGGAGAGGACACGCTCCTCGATGACCAAGGTCAAAACTGGTCAGTGCATGAAGAGGCGCTTCGAACTGAGAGTGGCGGAGAACTCAAGCGCTTGCCGTATCACCGAGCGTTCTGGTTCGGGTGGCGAGCGGCATTTCCTGAGACCAAACTGGTTCACTGACTTGCTTAACGATTGAGTAAGTAATCCTACTGTTCCTTGGAATTACAAGCCTTTCACTGCAATGTTTGGTTTAGAAAACCTTCAGCAGCAATGGCATCGACAGCATTGCCGCGAGAGTTTGCACTGTGATAACTGCAGCCATCAGTGGCGCATCTCCGCCTAGCTGACGAGCCAATATATAGGCACTTGATGCCGTGGGTAGCGCAGCGAAAAGAACCAGCACCTGTGTAATTTGCGTTTGGACGTTCAGCGTACGGCAAATAGCAAACGCCAGGGCAGGCATGATGAGCAGCTTTATAGTGGAGGATATCGCTACCGATAGACCTGAGGACTTCGCACTTTCGAACGTAAGTCCAACGCCAATGGCCAGCAGGCCGAGCGGCAGCGCGGGGCGACCCAGAATTTCCAGGAGTGAATTGCTCCACCCCGGTAGACCTACCCCGGATAGGTTAAGCGAAACCCCGACCACACAGGCCAGAATAAGCGGGTTCAGCGCAATCTGTTGTGTAAGTGAGCCGCCACTACGTCCGATGCGCCAGGCAAACACCCCAATGCAAAGCAGATTCACGAACGGCACCATACAGGCGACCACCATGGCAGCCACGGCCAGGCCGGCCTCACCAAATAGGCTCGATGCCGCGGCCAGCCCCACATAGGTGTTTAGACGAATGGCGCCCTGAAAGACGGAGGTAAAGGCTGCATCCGTGGGGGCGATCCAACGCCGAAGAGCAAGGAGCAAAACAGCAGCCGAGCCCAACAACAGCAGTACGACCAGAAACACGTCCGCGAGTTTTGAGGCGGTGTAGGAAGCTGTTGCCAGAATGCGGATAAGCAGAGCAGGGAAAAACAGGAAGTAAGTCGTTCGTTCTGCCAGTGGCCAGAAATCCCCGCCAGGAAAGTTCCAGCGCCGGAGCCCCGCTCCGATAAGCACCAGAAGGAAGATCGGGCCAAGCGCATTGATTACGGGCATGGATAGACCCCCTCGACTTCGGCGAGAGCGTCTGTGGCGAGATGTAGACCGTTAGCCAAGTGCACCTAGTTTCCGTGAGGTTTGACGAACAACGAGTCGTTTAAAGACACGCACAACGACGTAGTTGAGCTCCTCGCTGCGTTTGTCAGCTTAAGCGATGAAGGTCGACACCCATCACCGATTAAACGGGACCGAAATCAGTGCCGTCGCTCGCTGAGTATTCACTCAAAAACCTGTTGTAGCGCCAACAGGTTGTTTTGCAATCGAGCCTCCAGTGGTTTCTCGCTAAAGCGCGATAGATCATCGATTTGCCAGTGGAGCAGCTCTGCTGGTGTCGCCGTGCTTGAAGACTGATCCTTGCGTGTCGGCCCACCGCCAATACGTAGGGTCGGCATCGCCAGAGTCTTAGCCTCGACCTGAGTCATCACGTCCATCGAAAGACTTCCCGCAAGTGGCTTAAGACCTGGTTTGTCGAACACCAGCACCGCGATGTCGTTGTCAAATAGCAGGTTATCGACATCCAGGTTGTACTTGCGCACTTCGGCACTGGCTCGCTGATAGTTCTGATTAATGCGCTCGCGATGTTCCGGCCACAACAGCCCAAGGTCACGTTTTAAGATCCCAAGCATCAACAGCAGGTTGTTGGAGTTGAGCCAAAAGTAGTCTCGGGAATTGCTCAAGACAACGCGCTCGCCCTGGGGTAAGCGCGCATATGCGATATCGATTGTGACGAGGCGGATATTGGTTTGTCGCAGCGTTGTACTAAAAGAAAACGCGGGGACGGCGTCGCTGATAGATATGAGCGCATCATAGCGATCAAATTTCCTTGAGCGGTTCTTCCTCAGCCAGCTTTCGATGCGATTCATTGGCAAACGTTCAGGTGGCAGGAAGTCAGTCTCTATTCCCGTCCCGTCGAGCAAGCGGGCACTTAGGCTGTGACCAATGGGAGTGACTGCAGCGACTCTTGCAACCGTGTCGCCAGAATTGATCCGAGATGCCTGGGGCTTTTCCTGAGCCTGGCACCACATCGATACGCAGGAAAGAATCAACGACAACAGCACGACCCGTCTGCGACAAATGGTGTTCTTCACGCCCCGCTACTCCGGAAACCATTGACCACTATGGCCATTAAAAACCACACGCAGGCACACAGGATGATCGCCGGGCCTGTGGCAATCGCCCACTGCATATGCATGGGCAGAAGAACGCCGATCAATGCGCTGCTGGTTGCCATCAGGATTGACCAACCCAGCATGGAGCGCAGGTCAACCGCCAAAAGGCGCGCGCTCGCTGCCGGAATCAGCAGCAGAGCTCCAACGAGGATTGCACCAACTATCTTCACGGAGGCAACCGTCACGAGTGCAACCAGCAACACAAATCCGTAGTCGTGCAGCTTCGTATTGATCCGCAATGTATGCGCAACGTCCGGGTTCATGGCCGTCAGAATTGCCTGGTTACCATAACGCCAGGCTAATGCCAGGATTACGATCGCCATCGACAGCAGCAAAACGATGTCTTCTCCACCAGCTGTCAGAATCGACCCGAACAAAACTCGATCAAGGAGGTGAGCGTTCACCATTTTCGCCACGGCCATCAGCAACGCCGCGCCCAGGGCAAGCGCAAAGGCGAGGAATACGCCGATAAGTGTGTCGTACGGGACTCGCGTTCGTCCCTTAACCCACTGGAGCAGCAGCGCGAACATTACCGAGAACGAAAAAAGGCTGATCCAGGGATTGGTGGTCGACTCGCCGACAAAGATTCCGATCGACACACCGGTAATGGCGCTGTGACCCACAGCCTCCGACAGAAACGCCAGGCGCTTGACTACCACGAGCGTCCCAAGTGCGCCGAGAAGCGGGCCAACGATGAGGGCGACGATGAACGCGTTGACCAAGAACCCGTAAGAAAACATGTCGGGTAACGCGCCGGATGCGACCAAATGATCAGCAAAGCTGTGGATGGTCTCGAGCATCTAGCTGCTGCTCGCCGGCTTGGCAGCGGCCTGTAGTTCGAAAGGTGAGATTCGCTCGCCCAACTGCTGAAGAATGCCTTCGGCTGTCCCGACACCTACCAGCCCCTGATCAATCCAGACGACCTGCGTGCAGTAGCTTCGGACCACCTCCCAGTTGTGTTCAACCATCAGGATCGAGCCGCCATCTGCATTGTAGCGGCTGAGCACCCGCAGCAGGATCTCGCGTCCAGCTTCGTCGACGCCTGCTAGTGGCTCATCGAGCAGCAATAGTTGAGGCTCGTTTGCAAGCGCGGCGCATAACATCATGCGCTGATGTTGCCCCATTGAGAGACTACCGATGCGCTGATTCAAAAACGGCACGACCTCAAGAATTTCAACCAACGAGTCGACCCGATCGTTCCCGTTAGCCCGTAACCAGACCGGTCGATGCTCGCAGTGCAGCCGAAGGTAGTCCTTCACAGTAATCGGTAACGATGTATCCAGATCTACGCGCTGAGGCATATAGCCAACTCGGCCAGGGCGGGCCTGTGACCAGAACAGGGCGATCTTGCCGTGATGATCCACCAGTCCAGTGAGCGCTTTGATAAGTGTGCTCTTACCGCCCCCGTTTGGACCCACGATACCGCACCAGGTACCGGGCGCTATCGATAGATCTAGTGGCTCCAGCAAGCTCCGGCGATCAACAACCACCGACACCGCTTCCAAACGAATTTCAGGAGCTGCAATCATGGCGGTGTTTGCGCCGACACAGCGTAAAGCAAAGCCTCCTGCAGTTTGTCGAGGTTGTGTGTCATCTCCTCTTCCACCTGGTAGCGACTGTACTCGCCGTGGGTCATGTGGGAGAAGTGAAACAGACGGATACCGGTTTCTTTCTCGATTGTCTCGACGTAGTTGTTCTCCATGTTCAGCTCAGTGAACAGCACGTCGACATTGAGCGACCTGATGGTATCGATGGTCTTCTGAAGTTGCGCTGCTGAGGGCAGTACCCCGTGTGCAGGCTCTACCACCGCGGATACCGTAAGCCCGAACTCCTGCAGCAAATACCCATAGGCGTTGTGCGTGCTGGCGATCTTTACTTCGCTGATGTCCTTGTTGATCAGCGTCTCCTGTAGGGGGCGCTTCAGCTTTCGAAGGCGTTTAGCGTAGGCATAGGCGTTTTTACGGTAGGCGACCGCATGGTCCGGATCGACCGCACTCAAACCCTTGGCGATGCGGTATACCTGCCGAACGGCAGCGTCTATGGATACGAAGGTATGCGGGTTGGGACTGGCCGCTGTCCCAAGAAGCGGGACATCTTCATTTGCGTTTAGCACCACGAGATCGGGCAGGCCCAGCCGCTCCGCTGCTTCCAGAGCAAACTCGTCGTGGCCGATTCCGTTCACAACCAGCACATCCATCGTCTGCAGGCGGGCAATATCGGCGGGACTTAAGGTATAGCTGTGCGGGTTGAACCCCGTTTCGATCAGCGGTACTACATCGGCATGCTCGCCGACTACATTGCTGACGTAGGCAAAGTAGGGGTGCAGGGTGATACCGACCTGAATACGAGAGTCTGCTTCGGCCACAGCCCGACCGAACACTGACAACAAGACAATGCCGATTGCAACGACCCGCATCTTTCGTCCGATGCAGCGACCGCGCGAAGGGGAACATGCAGGATTCACTTGGGATTCACCTCATACCGTAGCCACTCGCCGTGATCTTCGCACAGCGACTCGCCATCGCCTGCGATATGCAGCGCGTGATCGATCTCGGTTGCTTCGCGCTCATCGAGCCAAAAGATCCCCCAGTCGCTGGTGCCCGGGCTTAGTTGCTGAAAGCGAACCAAATATGGATCTCGATCAAACACCAGGCAGCCCGGTTCGGGTTCCAGAATATCCGGCTGTTCAAATGGTGTTAGCTCTGCCTCAATCAGTGCAGCACGATCGGGATTTGGAGCAAGCAGGTCGATATCCTGCAAAAGCTGAATTTCATCGCGGGCGTTACTGAGTTGGGTAGCCAGATTAGTTAGCGCTTCGGGGAGCTCAAAGGCCTGAACGCCGCTGCGGCGGACCGTGAGCAGCGACGCGGTTCCCACAATCACAATGCAAAAAACCGCGAGAAACACAAAGCGGCTTTCCAGAGGCGTATCGCGAGAGCGTACTAACTCTACAAAACCGGCGCTTGAGATCTCGGCGTCACTCGAGCTCGGCATAGTCGAACTCGGCGGGTGATTCGTGGTTTGCGTCGAAAACAATAAAGAACTCACCTTCGGGCATGGCCAATACAGCCTCACCTTTCGCATTGGTCATCACGACTTCGATCAACTCTTCTTCGTAGGTAAAGACCTGCAGCTCTACTTCACCAGTGGAGCTGCCGTCGCTGAATCCTGCGACGCAGCGGAGTTGCTTATTCCCGCCCTCATCGTAAGCACCGCAATCCAGAGTTGGAAAGTGGGCTTGGGCGCTGATCGCCACCGCGATCAGCCCGAGCGCCAACCACCCGCGGGTGATCATTCGTAGATCACTTCGAAGGCGTAATAAACGCGCGTGACCTCAATATCGGTCAGCGGACTATCGACTTCACGTTCCGCCAGCACCTTGGTCATATAGCGCCCACCGTGCTCCGGTGTGAACGCTACCTCGCCTGAGTCGTCGCTCTTAAGTTCGAAAACAACCGGCTGATCGCGATACTGCGGTCCCTCGAGTTCGATCACGACATCCTGGCCGTTGACCGGTTCGCCATCGCGCATCAGCGACATGACGATCTCTTCGCCGGTGACGTAATCGGCGGGGTGAGTGACCGGCACAAGCTCAAATCCACTGCCGGTGGGCTTCAGCACTGCGTCGCTGGGTGCGTTATTGGTAACGTAGGCCATGCCCACCGAAAGGTAAGCGGTGGTTTCAACATCCTTGGCCTTAGATGGCACCTCGGCGGCAGCCGCCTGCTTATCGCCGCGCAGGAACTTAGGCTCTTTACTCCGGCCAATAACATAACTTGTGAAGTACCGAGGCCCGGTACGATACTTGAGTCCATAGGTGCCCTCGGCTTCTACCGGCAGATCGAAGGTGGACCGTCGGTCACCTTCGAAGTAAGCACCGAAGCGCTGTATCTCTTCGCCGTCGACTCCGTAAATTTCGAGCCCATCGCTCCCCATCGCAAAGTCCGGGCGGAACGTGGTATGCGATGCCGTGACGTCGACAGGTACTCCCCAGGGCTTGTCCATGCTGACAGTGAAGAAGCTCGGCCAGATGTAGATATCGTGCGCGTTGGATGATGCAGCCAAGCCAAAAACAAGTCCGCCAAGCAGTCCTCGTCGCACAGTTGATCGTTGTAATTCGCAGAATCTGCTCATTCAGTCTTCTCCCAAAGTGATTGTGGTGACACCGATTTCTCGGTCTGCTGGCAGCTCGACTACCCGCTGCGCGCCTGAGAAATCGATAGGTTGCTTAAGCAGCGATCGCCCGCCGTCTTCTCGAACCACTTCAAGAAACAGCGTGAACGGCTCAGCCGCATTGATACTAAAAGTTTCGCGATACTCTCCGGGTCCGCGCGTCGCCCCGGTTACGGCATCCATCGTTTCACCGTAGCGTCCAAGCTTGCGCCACCATCGTCGGATATCCGGAAGCCATTTGTCATTTTTCCGTCCTTCAAGATGCCAAAGCAGCAGTGACTCCTTAGTCCCAGAAGATTCCAGCCAGATAGCAACGTAGGGCTTGTTGTAGTCTGCGGTGTCGATTTTGGGAAGGCTGAACTCGACCGTGAGTTCGCTCGCCATCGTTGCGGTACTCCCAAGGATTGTAAAGAGCGCAACAAGGCAAAGGACCTCGGGCCTGTGGAGCGCAGTTTTCTCTCTCACGAGCTGCTGCTTATTCAAAACAGTGATACTCCGTCAGTCGCTTGATAGGTTTCGGAATCGCTCAGTGCAAAAAGAAGGCGACAGCAACAAACACGCCGCACCCTGCAAACAGCACTAGCGACGTCTTTTGTCGCTCCCGCCGGTTCTTTACCATCATCCAAAGCCCGCTGACGCTGAAGATGACCATGCAAATGGCGCTTACGTCCGACAAGAATCTCCAGAAGCCGCTCACATGTTTGGCGCGGTGAAGATTGTTGAGCTTTGCCAGCATGGAAAGCTCCCGCTGATCTACTGCAGCTACGCCTTCTTCAAACAGCACTTCGACCAGGGTTGTTCCATCCGGGTTTGCCAGGTCGATTACCAGTACATCGTCCAGATCATCGTATTCCACCGCCATGTCGATACCCGCTATTGCATGGACGTGATCCAGCCACTCCAAAAGCCTGAGGACCAAAGCCGGTGGTGGCCCATTGTCGTCTCGGTCTTCTAATGCCCATTTCGGCAGTTCTATATCTCGTCGTTTGGTGCTTACATCGCCTTCGGAGAAATCCGGATGATTCAAATACAGTCCAGTCACCGCAAAAAACAGCATTAGCAGCAACACGGCCGCCGCACTGTAGATGTGTGTCATACGAACAAGCCGATTGACTGTCATCGGCGAAGGCTTGAAGGCCCGCAGCGTTGTGCCGATCACTAGTTCAGCTCTTCCAACTTGATACCACTCATCAGACCAGGCGCGATCCAGTGTTCTGAACGATCAGGTAAATGTGCGAGGAGAACGTCATGATAACTGTTCTCATTTGAAGAGTCAGCGGATTTGTTCGCTCAATCTGGAATCGAAACCTATCAACGTGGCGATGCCTGCAGCGAAGAGGCGAAGCTTGTTGAAAATCTATGAGCGATTGACAGGGTGCTCTGTGCTACTTGTGTCTATCAGCCAGAAACGCACCATCCGCGGGTAACACCATCAGTTCGTGTTTCCTCACCGGTAACATTGAAAAACGGACAGTTTCTCGCTTAGGTCGGTAGAAACTCGTGCGATGCTCAAGCGGTTAGCCGGTCGTAGCGAAAGGCCTTTATCCACTCTCCGTCGATGTGGTAGCGCTCGCCCCGTCGGCCCAAGCGATACTGCTGATAACGGCGCGATCGTCGATACACACGCTTCAACTCGCGTTCCTCACCCGATTGCATAATCGCGATGAGTGCAAAGGTTGCTTCGTTCATTTTTTCGTGAAGCTGCGTATTTCTGGCACGGCCAGTGGCTTTTGCAGTGGCGCCGAGTGAGGCCGCAGCACAGCGCCAGTGAGCATTGTGTTTTTGCCGGATGCCGACAATTAGATGCGCAAACTCGTGACGAATGGTGTCCCGCAGGTCTTCCACCGCATGAGTTCCAAGAAAGCTCTCGGAAACCCTAATTTGCCCGTTGACATCAGCATGACCGAAGCAGCGACGAGAGCGAGTAAACGCGATACCCGTAAACGGGTGTGCCCACTCCGAAAATAACGCCAGCGCTCTTTTGTGTTCCTCGTGCACGAGTCCTTCAATGGCTGACCGGGTGAGCGCCGGTGAATCGGCTAGCACGGCCGAATCCATATTCTGCGGAGGAGTTTCGGTATCGCCGGAATTCGCTACCAAGTCAGAATCCTTCTGGCCTTGAGATACGGACGATTGCGGGCTCATCTCCCCGGAGTGAATACTGTCGGCTCAACCGGTTACGCTCATTTATCGGCTTACCGTTGTTATCCAGACCCAAAAGGATTTCACTGTTTCTGAGCAGGAGCGCCTCGGCCAGGCCGTATCCATTGTCACCTTCGAACAAGTCACCACTCGCATCTCGCAAATAGCTGTAACCCGCTCGCGCTACAACGCGCTCCTGCCGAGGGTCTACTTTCGCAATGCTATAGGCCCGCCGTTCAAGTACGTACAAAAAACCGTTCTCAAAGTACAGGTCCGACACGCTTTGATGCGGGTGCGCATCGCTCGCCGGTTCCACAGAGAACTCCTTCTGGAAGTTGGCATTTCCAGATGCATCGAGTCGGAATACAAAGATCTTGCTCGGATCACGTTCTTTTGCCAGGTACAAGATTCCCTGGCGGGCATCAACGGCTACGCCTTCCAGCCCAGCGTTGCGCCACAGGGTCGTTGCGCTCGACCAGGGAAACGCCACATCCAGGGAAAGTTTTTCGGCCTTGGCGCCCTGCAACCGATAGCGGTAGACGTCCTGGCCTGACTCGTTCACAACATAGAACTCGCGCTGGTGGCTGAAGACGCCTTCTAGATCGGCGCGCCCCCTCATTGCCAGCTCGACCCTGCCGTCGATTCTCCATAGGTTGTCCCGCTCACTGAGTGCATACAGGCACTGGTCCGCTGGCTTATCCCCCAGTCCATATACTCGACCATCGATCTCCGTGAGGCCGCTCAGATTGACGGCCTGACGGCCGCCATAGTCCTGCCGATATTCACTATCAAGCTGTTTAATTCCGAGTAGTGTGGTGGGCAGATTTACGGTCTGCGCATGCGTAGAGGTGGCGCAGACCCAGTCGCTGAGCACCAGACAAAGCCCGATCAGGCGCACAGCGTTCAGTCGACCCTGCTTCGCATTGCGTAAAGTCGGGGGAACACCTTCTACATTGCAGCTAATCGTGTGCACTGCTACTACGAATCGACCGGCCTTGGAGGTGTGCTAGCGGCTCATCGTGATGATTCAGCTACGGGCACGCCACCTGCATTTACCCACGCCCGATAACCGCCCTGAAGCGATTTGAGCTGGGTGAATCCTGCCTTCTGGAGCTTGGCGAGCGCACGTTCGGCACGTCCTCCAGGAATATTCGCCCCGCAATGAACGACATAGAGTCGGTCAGGATCCAGTGCACCGATACGGCTTGTAAAGTCATCGCTGTCGATGTTGATATTCAACGCGCTGTCGATATGACCCGCGGCAAACTCATCCGGTGTGCGCACATCCAGCACGATCGCTTCGCTTCGATTATGAATCACTGTAGCCGGCAGAACCTCAGCGGGCCTCTCATCAGCGAGGACCGGTCCCACCAGGGAAAAAACAACCGCAAGAAAGTACTTTCGACACCGTTGAGTCATATTAGCCCAGCGCTGCGCCCGCAGTGTCACAGGAGTCTGTATTCCCGACGAAAGGCTCCAGTCATTATTCATGTACGGCACTCCTGGGTAAGATCGAATGGCTAGGCGGCCACACCGCCGCTGGTGGTCATGGCGTGGATCTCGTTGGCGAAGTCATCGACTTTCGCCCAGTCGGTGAATTCAACATGTGTGTGCGGATCGGTCGGCCCTTTTGTCATCCACATAATGAAGCGGATCATCGTTCGATCAAAAAAGCCATAACTGGGATAGTTGATCACACCGGCGAACACACCGATCTTCGCGGGGCGCCAGGGCACCTGCTCCAGGAACTTACCGATATAGGGGTTGGTCTCGGGAGTGTTCTTTTCTGGCTTTCGCGCCGTTACGTTGACCGTAAAAAACGCATTCGGCTTGGCATCCAGCTGGTCTTTCCGGTCGGTCACGAATGCACGTATGGCTTTGCTGTGCTTTCCGTAGCGAATACTTGCGCCAACAACGAGTTTGTCGAAGGCATCGAGGTCTACGCTGTCAACGTCTTCCACTGCAACCAACTCCACCTCATCGCCAATGTCATTCAGCCGCGTCTGCATCGTGCCGCAGATCTTTCTGGTGTGACCGTCCGTAGTGCCATATACAAACAAGATTCTAGCCATAGCGGGACTCTGACGAACTGGGCAGCGAGACGCAAGCTTGGAGCCGCCGGTTTTCTCCAACAACCCATCGCAAACTCCGATTAACCAGACGGCAGCTATACAGCCGCCCGTTCACGACAAAGCTGTTGAGGCTGCCTCTAATGGGGTATGTCGGTTGTGGCAACGACTCGCCGACCTAGTTTCAGCACGACTGCTTTGCGATCCAGAGCACAAAACCGCATCCCGATTCTCGCTCCTAACCCCTCCGCCCCGTATCGTTTCGCGTTTAGCGCCTGGCTCTCCGGGCACAGCACACTGGAAGTGCGACCTCAGATTCCGGAGGGTTGAAGGATCTTAACGATGAAGCCTGGACGTGAAAATTTGCTCGAACTTGCTTACCGCGAGTCGCAGCGGCGCGCTGCCATGGTGGCTGCGTTTAGTAAGGAAGAAATGACCGTTGTTTCGGCAATCTGCAACCGTGTCTCGCGAATGCTCGGTCTAAACGATCGGCAGGGATTGTGCCAAGACCTGGAAATCGTCCAACAAGTCAGCCCTCTCAATCTAGAAGCGTTAGCTGGCGCTACTGATCGTGTGTTTCTCGAAGAACTCACCCACATGCTCGACTCGATCAACCGGAGTGAACGATCCATCGCGCCAGACTTCGACTCGCGATTTAAGCGTGAGAAAATTCCCGAGACCGCTTGCTGATACAGGATAAGCGTCTCATCTGCGCTCTTCTTTTGAGCGTGCCTGCAGGGCGTTGAACTCCCGTAGCTCGATATTAAAGTCTCCAGCTACTTCCTCTTCGGCCGACACAGCCGCATTGAAAGCGTCGTTCGCCGAGCTGTGAGTGGTTAAGGCCATGGCTCTTGTTGCGGCATCCAGCGATTGAGCAGCCTGCATCCGAGTTCGGTCGATGTGGACCTGTACGCAGTGCATGTATTGCATGTTCTTCTTCTGAAACCGCTTTACTGCGGCTTGCCCATCAAGCATGTCCTGGCGCGTGGCACTGGCTCCATCTGGCAGTTGAGGTTTAGGGGGAGAAATACACTCTCCAATGTTCTCGGCCCTGGCGGCCAGGGCGAGCGCCAGCCCCACTGCGCAGCAGAGACCAACCCAGAACCGGTTCCAGGTTAAATCCCTGCCCGTTGTTGCTCTGCGACGATCTAGTTTTGACCCACCCATAACTTCGGTAATCGATATTCCTTTTCCAGCGCGGCTGCGACTTGCTGGGCCTGGGTTCTATTCGCCAGTCCTACGACTCGTACCCTGTAGAGGGTCCGGCCAGAGGCTTCGGCTCCCTGAACGCGTACGACGCCGCTTTCTACTGATAGCGTATTAGCCCAGCGTTCGGCAACGTTTCTCTGAGCATAAGACCCAAAATTCACAAACCAGGTTCCCGAAACCGGGGGAATTTCCGTGGTTGTAGTACTCGATGTGGCCGCTTTTGGCGTGGGTTCACGCTCTTGGGGCGCTTCTACACGTTGCGGGGGTGTTCGTACGGTCTCCTGCGCTGCGGCTATACGCTCGGCTTCGACGCGGGCTCTTTCCCCATCAGCCGTTTGCTCGGCTAGTTGTGTTTCGAGCGTTGTTAGCTGATCAGCCAGGGCGCGATTCTCTTCTTCCAGAGCCGTTATCTCGGCCAACAGGGATTCGTTCTCGAACTCCATCTGCCGTTGTTGTTCCCGTTCTTCCTGCGCCTCCTCGGCGGTCATGGTTGTCGCCAATTGGGCTTGTAGACGATCTATCTCGCCTTGCATGTCCCGGCGTTGCGCAATCACGCCATAGCCGCCTGCTCCAAGCAGAATGACAGCTAAACCAAGAACGCCCGCAATAACCCAGGGTCTGCGGCTTGCCGGCTCCTCGGGCTCGGCCTTGCTGCCACCTAGATTAAGTGAGGCGTCGCTTACGTTGGCCATTACGGATTCAACTTCTTTTTCGACGGTTGTTGCATCGTCGTTCGGAGCAATCATCGGCGACTCCAATGGATCGCTGGGTTTGGGATCGCCATCTGGAGGTGCAACCGCGGCTGCTGCAGTCGGTGTGGCTGCGCTCTCCAAATCCTTTGGAGGGTCCAGATCATTCAGAAAATCATCAACAAGCTCGTCGTCGGCTGACTCGATCGTGTTGGGCTCGGCGGCGGTCACTGTTGCCTTGCTGTCGACGGCCGGCTCTTCTTCGATCTCAGCAATCTTCGAAATTGCCGCCTGCTCCGGCACTGGTTCGGGTTCGAAGTCCGGTATTTCATCGATCTCGTCTAACGCATCGTCTACTTCTGCGAGAAAGTCCATGCTCGACCCTGGCGCAGCGGGCTGCTCCTCTGCCGTAAGGCTGTCGACCCTATCTTCTGGGGAATCCGGACCCGAAATAATCTGCGATGGGGTAGTCGAACCAGATCCGAGAACAGAAGATACTGCTGGCTCTGGCTCTGGCTCTGGCTCTGGCTCTGGCTCTGGCTCTGGCTCTGGCTCTGGCTCTGGCTCTGGCTCTGGCTCTGGCTCTGGCTCTGGCTCTGGCTCTGGCTCTGGCGTGGGTGTGTCAAATTGCAGGGCGTCCGGGCCCAAATCAGATGGCGAACCTACTTGCTGGGACGGTGGTTCATCGAACAGGGGCGGCGGTTCGGGGTATTCATCAATAATGGTTTCCGCTGGCGACGGTTCGGTTGCCGGTGCTTGAGAAATAGCGTCTGCAACAACTGCGTTGCCTGGATCGTTCTCAAGAATCAGGTCGGCGGTCGTCTCGGACCGCAGGACAGGTTCGGCCTCGGGTATCTCAGCAGACACCGTTGTGCTCTCGGTCGCCGCGGCGTCTCGTGCACGTACCTCCGGTAGCTCCTCGAGCGGTGTCTCGGGTGCGGGCCAGTCTGCAAGCGGGTCATCCAACTCCTGTGAAAACGCAGCATATCCGGGGTCAGGATCCGAACCCTCGCCTGGTCCAGGTTCGCCCGAATCCGCCAGATACTCTTCGAGGTAGTCGTTCTCTGACTGAACTCCCCGGCTGTCGTCATCGCGGTCGATGTAGGTAGTGGGACCCTGATCTTTCCCAGGCGCGTCTCCATCGGTCTGCTTACTGTCTCGATCGTTGTCTGTTGCCATCAGCCCAGCCGCTCGTTAGCACCACGAAATAGTAGCAAAGGAGCGCGTTTGTCGCCCGAACACCAGCACCCGATAGCCTGCTTCCGGTTAGAATGACAGCATGGATGTCAGTGATATTTTGGCGGGTTTAAACGACGCTCAGCGGGAGGCGGTCGCCGCCGAGTCGGGCAATATGTTGGTCCTGGCCGGGGCAGGTTCGGGAAAAACCCGGGTTCTCGTTCACCGCATCGCCTGGCTCATTCGAGCCGAGGGGCTATCTCCGCACGGGGTGCTCGCTGTGACCTTCACCAACAAGGCGGCCAAGGAGATGCGCGGGCGTATCGAAACGATGTTGCAGTTGCCCACCCACGGCATGTGGGTCGGCACGTTCCATGGCCTGGCGCACCGGCTGCTTAAAACGCACTGGCAGGAAGCAGGACTGCCTCAGAACTTTCAGATACTCGACAGCGACGATCAACTGAGACTGGTAAAGCGCGTCTGCCGCGAGCTGCAGCTGGATGAAGGGCGCTGGCCACCGAAGCAGGCCCAGTGGTACATCAACGGCCAGAAAGACGAAGGTCTTCGGGCGGCGCATATAGAACCACCACTGGGTGATCTCTATATCAAGACGATGCTCCGGATCTACGAGGCTTATGAAGAGGCTTGCAATCGAGGCGGTCTGGTTGATTTTGCCGAGCTGCTGCTGCGTGCTCATGAGCTTTGGCTTAAGGCGCCGGATGTCTTAGCTCATTATCAGCAGCGATTTCGCCAGGTCCTGGTCGATGAGTTTCAGGACACCAACACTATTCAATACGCCTGGCTGCGCGTGCTGGCGGGTTCGCACGTTCCTGTCGTTGCTGTCGGCGACGACGACCAGTCCATTTACGGTTGGCGAGGCGCGAAGATCGAGAACATTCAGCGTTTCGGACAGGATTTCGCGAATACCCGGATTGTTCGCCTGGAACAAAACTATCGATCAACCCAGACCATTCTGCAGGCTGCAAACGGTGTTATCGCCCACAACAGCGGTCGCCTGGGTAAGGAGCTATGGAGCGCCGGCGATGAGGGTGAGCCGGTCCAGCTCTACGCTGGATTTAATGAGCAGGATGAAGCGCGCTTTATCGTTGAGCAGATTGAAAGCTGGATAGGCCGCGGCAACACGCGTCGTTCTATTGCCATTCTGTATCGCTCTAACGCCCAGTCCCGTGTTCTTGAAGAAGCCCTGCTACGAGTTGACATTCCATACCGAATCTATGGGGGTCAGCGCTTTTACGAACGTCTAGAGATCCGGAACGCGATGGCCTACCTGCGGCTGCTGGTCAGTCGCACTGATGATGCGGCAATCGAGCGCGTTGTGAATACACCACCGCGCGGGATAGGGAGCAAAACTCTCGATACGCTTCGCGAGACAGCCCGGGAACGAGAGTTGAACTTGTGGCAGGCGATGCTCGTCTGCCACGAGGAGAAGCTACTGTCCGCTCGCGCGCTAAGTTCGCTGGAGGGGTTTCGCGTTCTGGTTGATGAGATGGACTCCGCGACCGATGCGATGACCCTCGAGGAACTCGTGCATCAGGTTGTACGACGGTCCGGACTTCTCGAATACCATGAGAAAGAAAAAGGTGAGAAAGGCCTCGCGCGGGTAGAGAACCTCGAAGAACTTGTCAGCGCAGCACGTGCATTCACTCCCGAGGGCGACGAGTTATCACCGCTTCAGCAGTTTGTGGATAGCGCCGCGCTGGACGCGGGCGAGGGGCAGGCGGACGCACACGAAGATAGTGTCCAGCTCATGACGCTGCACTCGGCTAAGGGTTTGGAGTTCCCTCTGGTATTTCTGGCGGGTATGGAGGAGAACCTGTTTCCGCATCGGATGTCGATCGAGGAGCCGGGTCGTCTCGAAGAGGAGCGGCGTCTTTGCTACGTCGGCATCACCCGGGCGATGGAGCGACTGATCCTTACTTACGCTGAGAGCCGGCGGTTGCACGGTAGCGACAGCTATAACTCACCGTCCAGGTTCGTACGTGAGATACCCTCGGAACTGGTCAACGAGGTTCGATTGCACAGCAAGATCAGTCGTCCAGTGAGTGGCTTTGCGAGTAATGAGCCGGCGGCTGACACGGGGCTGACTCTGGGCCAGCGCGTCTACCACAAGATGTTTGGAGAGGGCGTTGTGCTCAATTTCGAAGGCCGAGGTGGTAACGCGCGCGTTGAGGTCAACTTCGATCAGGAAGGAACAAAATGGCTTGTCGTGCAGTACGCGCGCCTGGAGGCTCTATGAACGACTCACACTCAAACAAGAGACGTCATTAATTATGGCAGCCGAAGAAGCGGGGCAACGGTCGATCAATCGTGAAGCGCTGGCGGTTCTCGTCCTGGCTTCGATACTGGTCGTGGTGCTTGCGCTCTGGGTTATCCAGACCGTAAGCGCTGCCGGTCCATCGGCCGCAGCACGATCCGCTTCAACAAGCCCGGACGCTGTCATTGAGTGGAAGATGGTTACGACCTGGCCCAAGAACCTTCCTGGCCTAGGACACACCCCTGAGGTCTTTGCCGACATGGTGACCGAGATGACTGGCGGTCGGCTGAAGGTCCGAGTGTATGGCGCCGGAGAAATCGTACCTGCCTTCGAGGTGTTCGACGCCGTGTCGTCGGGCGCGGCGGAGATCGGTCACGGTGCATCGTATTACTGGAAGGGCAAGATTCCCGCATCCGTGTTTTATACCTCCGTGCCTTTCGGAATGACCGCGCAGGAGATGAACGGCTGGCTGCACTACGGCGGTGGTCAGGAGTTATGGGAGGAGATCTATGCACCGGCCGGGCTGGTGCCGCTCGCTGGCGGAAATAGCGGTGTGCAAATGGCCGGTTGGTTCAATCGGGAAATCAATTCGCTGGAGGACATACGTGGATTGCGCATGCGCATTCCAGGTCTCGCTGGCGAAGTGTTTACCGAGGCGGGCGGTGAAGCCGTTCGCATCCCCGGCGGTGAGGTTTACACGGCGCTGCAGACCGGAGTGATCGATGCTGTCGAGTGGGTCGGGCCCTACAACGATCTGGCGCTTGGCCTGCATGAAATAGCCGAGTATTACTACTATCCAGGCTGGCATGAGACGGGTTCGACGCTTGAGTTCATCGTGAACGAACAGGCGATGGCATCGCTAACCGATGAGCTTCAGGCGATTGTGTGGATTGCAGCCCGAGCAGCCAATCAGGATATGCTTGATGAGTTTACGGCGCGCAATAATCGCGCACTGCGAGAGCTGGTTGAGCAACACGACGTAAAGCTGCGACGCCTTCCTGACGATGTGCTTAAGGCCTTGTACGAAGGCAGCGAGCGAGCGATGGCAAACCTGATCGCCACAGACGCAACGGCCGCGAAAGTGCATGCGTCGTTTTCAGAGTTTCTGGAGAATGTCCGCGCCTATCACGAGATCTCAGAGCAGGCCTACATAGATGCACGACGTGACGTCATGGGCGCGGTCATTACCCAAGATTAGTATGGCAGCGCTAAACCAGGATTCTCGAGCGCACTGGTGCATTTTTCGGCCCAATGCCCTGGTTGGCTAGTTCATCGAGTTCTTTAGGCGCTTTTTCGCACTTGCCGCGTTGCGGATCGTTGCCATAACTAGGGCTGGATCGGGCGCGTACGTTTCTGATCGTCGATGGCGACGAAGACAAATTCTCCTTCCGTCACCTTAATGGGCTCACCGTCGTGTGCGGAGTTGATCCATACCTCAACCATGATTCGGACTGACGAACGCCCCACTTCGAGCACATCGCAGTAGCAAGAGACCACGGCGCCAACGTGCACGGGAGTAATGAAGGCCATTCCGTCTATGGCCACGGTGGCAACGCGACCTTTTGCGACTTCACCCGCCGTGATGGCGCCCGCCAGGTCCATTTGCGATAACAGCCAACCGCCAAAAATATCGCCCGAAAAGTTCGTATCTTTTGGCATGGCGATGGTTTGCAGAGCGAGCTCGCCCTGCGGTACCGGTGTGGTATCGATATCACTCATTATCGTCGCGCTATTGAAGTCTGTTAGGGAGCCAGGTGGCCAGCTCAGGTACTCGCCACAAAACAATCAGTACGAGTAGCTGAATGATAATGAAAGGCAGGACACCGCGGTAGATTGCCCCGGTGGGCACCTCAGCGGGCGCAACGCCGCGCAGATAGAACAGGGCAAAGCCGAAAGGCGGAGTGAGGAACGAAGTCTGCAGGTTTATCGCAATCATAATGCCGAGCCAAACGGGATCTACACCCATGGCGAGCAGAATGGGTCCCACAATCGGAACCACCACAAAGGTGATCTCGATGAAGTCGAGCACAAAGCCGAGCAGAAAAATCACCGCCATGACCAGCAATGTCGCAGCGAAGACTCCACCAGGTAGTGCAGCAAAATACTCCTGAATCAGCTCCTCTCCGCCGAATCCTCGAAAGACCAGCGAAAACACCGCCGCTCCGATCAGAATCATGAACACCATAGAGGTGACTTCCATCGTGCTGATGACGATTTCACGCAGCCTGGATATGGAAAGCTCTCTCCTGACAGCCGCGAGGACAAGTGCCCCGGTCGCGCCGACGCCTGCGGCCTCCGTCGGTGTCGCCGCGCCACCAAGAATCGATCCCAGTACGAGCGCGATCAGCGCGAGGGGAGGAATGAGTCCGTTAAGGAGTTGGCGCCAGGGCAGCGCGCTGCTGCTCGACGCAGGTACGGTAGATGGTCTTACTAAGGCAATTACAAGAATGAAGACAGTGTAGAGCGCCACCAGCAGCAGGCCCGGTAGCAGGGCGCCCACAAACAAATCGCCGACCGAGACGGTTTGCGGGTTGAACACATTGAGTTTCAACTGCGCCTGCTGGTAGGCGTTGGAGAGGATATCTCCCAGCAGTACCAGCGCTATGGATGGCGGTATGATCTGCCCAAGCGTGCCCGTGGCGCAGATCACTCCCGTGGCTACCGGTGCTTTGTAGCCAGCCTGCAGCATGGTGGGCAGCGATAGCAGACCCATGGTGATTACCGTGGCTCCCACAATACCCGTGCTGGCTGCGAGCAGTGTTCCCACAAGCACGACAGCAATCGCGAGACCGCCGCGCACGCCACCTAAGAGTGCGGCCATGCTTTTGAGAAGATCTTCGGCCACACGGGATTTTTCGAGAATTACGCCCATCAGCACGAAAAGAGGCACCGCGATCAGCGTCGTATTGCTTACTGTGCCAAACAGTCGCCCGGGCAACGCTCCAAGAAAAGAAACGTCGAACGAATCGGTGAGAATCCCTGCAGCGGCAAACAGAAGCGACGTTCCGCCCAGCGTGAACGCAACCGGATAGCCGAACATGAGCAGCAGGCAAACTGCCGCAAACATCCAAAGTGCAACACTGCCTTCCATATGAATGCTAGCGTGGAGTGCGCAAAACGAGGCGCTGAGCGTTGCGCAGGATTTCTGCGATACCAGCCAACGAAAGAAATACCGCCATGAGTGGCAGAAGCGTTTTCAGGAGATACAGATAGGGGATACCCCCGGGCTCAGGAGAGACCTCTCGTATGCGCCAGGATTCGATCACGTAGCCCCAGCTCGAAAGCAAAATCAGTGCGCACAGCGGCAATAAAAAGAAGATGCCACCCAACGCATCTACCCAGGCTTTGTTTCGATCACTGAAGCCACGGTAGAAGATATCTACCCGCACATGCGCGCCGGCTTTTAGTGCGAACGCTGTACCGAGCATAAACAGCGATCCGTGTAGATACGTGATGGCCTCCTGCAGCGCAATAGAGCCCGTAGCAAACCCGTAGCGCAGCACCACAACGGCGCTGGTGAGAAGCGCCATAGCGATCGCAAACCAGGCGATTACGCGACCGGTGCGCTCGATGAAAGTATCGATGACTCGAATGAGCAAAGTGATTACGTGCCTTTTATTTTTGGGCCCCTGCTGGCGCTGGAGGTTACCACAGCCAATTACGCCAGCCGTCACGGCGCCGTACCACTTGCTGTATCCCTGCGCGGCCGCGAGAAAAGCGTACTAATCCGGTCGGCTGTACCGGTGCGCGGTCTTGCGTTGCGATAGTTTCCTCGCTTGCGACTTTTATCTCAGCACATTCACCACTATTCTTCGCCCTCCTTCGTATACACCAGAACTTTTCTTCAAGGCGATTACCCCGCCAGCTTAAGCACGGACCAGAGGACCGATTGATGCTCAGCGTTATTTCTCCTGCAAAGACTCTTGATTTTGAGACTCCGCCGCACAGTAAAAAAACGACTCAGCCGGAGTTCCTTGAACAGGCCGAACGCCTGGTTGAGCAGGCTCGCAAGCTGGCTCCTGACGATCTGCGTTCATTAATGGGTATTTCGCAGAGCATTGCCGAACTGAATCACAAGCGCTTCATGGACTGGCATCAGCCTTTCGATAAAAGCAACGCAAAGCAGGCGGTGCTTGCCTTCAAGGGAGACGTGTACGCCGGGCTTGAAGCCGAAACATTGAGCGCCGCTCAGCTCAGTTATGCGCAGAAGCACCTGAGAATTCTCTCCGGTCTTTATGGGGTGCTCCGGCCCCTTGACCTTATGCAGCCGTACCGGCTCGAAATGGGGCTTAAGTTTCAAAACTCGGAAGGTAAAAACCTGTATGAGTACTGGGGATCGGAACTGGCAAAGTCACTGAACAAACAGGTCAGGAAGACTGGAAGCGGGGTCCTTCTCAATCTTGCTTCCAACGAGTATTTCAAGGCGGTAGACAAGAGTGTTCTTCAGGCGGACGTCGTAACGCCGGTGTTTCGAGACCTGAAAAATGACAAGTACAAGGTGATCAGCTTCTTCGCGAAGAAAGCTCGCGGCCAGATGGCTCGCTACGTGATCGAGCGCGAGATCAATGCGATAACCGCGTTAAAACGATACCGGGTAGCGGGCTATCGCTACAGCGCAGCAGAGTCATCAGCTAAGGAACTGGTATTCCTCAGAGACGAGGCACCGGCGTGAACCAACATTCGTGCTTTAGGGGTTGCGGCCCGCTTGCCAGGGATCCGGCGTTTCCGCTGTGTCGGAAGTCAGGCTGGGAAGCAGCCATTGAATCGCTGCTCAGGTGCTACCGAACTAGCGTATAAGTGATGCATATGTGATGCATAAGTGGTTAAAAAGTGCTGAAAAAGTGGCTTTAAGAATCCGAACCCGAGCATGAGCGACCCAGCAGGATTTGAAGCAGATCTGGACGTAGCCGTTATCGGCGCCGGCATGTCAGGTCTATGCATGGCGATTCGCCTCCGCTCGCGCGGAATCGAGCGTTTCGCAGTGTTCGATAAGTCTCCGGATATGGGTGGCACATGGCACGACAATACCTATCCCGGCGCGGGCTGTGACGTTCCTTCGGTGCTGTACAGCTACTCATTCGCTCCCAATCCCGACTGGTCCCGCAAATACTCGCCTCATCACGAGATAAAGGCGTACTTTGAGAATTGCGCCGAACGCTTTGGGATAGTGCCCAATCTGCGCCTCGGCGCAGCGGTTAACCGCGCCCAATGGCAGGAGCACAAGGGGCATTGGTTGCTGACCCTCGCCGATGGTCAGACCACGACAGCGCGTGCTCTCGTCAGCGCCCTCGGTCAGCTCAACCGTCCGCTAATCCCCGAGTTTCCCGGACGCGACAGCTTTAGTGGGCTTAGCTTTCACTCGGCGCGTTGGGACCACTACTGCAATCTCACCGGCAAGCGGGTGGCGGTGATAGGCAACGCTGCCAGTGCGCTGCAGTTTATCCCCCATGTGGCCAGGCAAGCCGCAAAGCTTCACGTATACCAACGCAGCGCGAATTATGTGCTCAAACGCAATGATCGCGCCTACAGTGCGCGGGAGAAGTCTATTTTTAGGCGTTTTCCATTTACGCAAAAGCTACTGCGGCTTCAGCAATACCTGCGTCTGGAGTTTCTCATGTACCCGCTGTTGCGTCGCAGCTCTGATCGGTTCCTGCCGATCTGGCGAAGTCAGTGCAGCAAGTATCTGGAGGCGGAAATACAGAATCCCAACTTGCGCCGTGCGCTAACGCCGAACTATCGGATGGGCTGTAAGCGGATTCTTGTGTCCGACGATTACTACGGTGCCTTCCGACGCGAGAACGTTGAGCTCATCACAGCGCCCATATCTGGCATTGGTGCGGATGGCGTGATCTCCGAAGACGGTATCGAACGACCGGTCGACGTAATCATCTATGGCACGGGCTTCGAGACCTCAGCAATGCATAGCGCCGTGGAATACGTTGGTGTCGATGGCCAGAGCCTTCAAGATAGCTGGAAGGCCGGCGCCGAGGCGTATCGCGGTGTTTGTGTAAGCGGCTTCCCGAACTTTTTTATGCTGTATGGACCCAACACCAATCTTGGCAGCAACTCCATCATCTTTATGGTGGAGAGGCAGGTAGATTATGTGCTGAACTGCATCGATAAGTTGTTGACGCATAAGCTGCGCGCATTTGACGTGAGTGCGGCCCGCCAAAACCGGTACAACGAACGAATGCAGAAAGAGCTGGCAGACACCGTATGGGTGACGGACTGCAAGAGCTGGTACAAAAATGAGGAAGGCAAGGTTGTAAACAACTGGCCTCGATCTACGCTTTACTATCGTTGGCACATGCGCAGGCCAAGCTACGCTGAGTTTGACATGCGCGTCTGAGGTGCCTTTCCCTCCGGTGAATAGCCCGTGCTGTGAAGGGTCCATGCTGTGAAGAGGGCACGCAGTCAAGAGCCCGAGCGTAAAAAGGCCAAGCGGTAAGACAGCCGTCCTGCGTGAAAGACCGACCCGTTAATCTGAGATCCTTCTAAAAGGGTATCTCCGGCTGAGACTCCGCACAGAGAAAACCCTGCTTGAACGGCAGCAGATCGCTTGCAGCTCGGCGATAGGACTCAACCTGCATTTGTTCACGTCGGGTGAAGTCGCGAATCGCGTCATCGAGATCGGTTTGCGTAATCCAATGTGCCGATAGGGTTGTCGTGGGTTCAAATCCCCGACCAATCTTGTGCTCACCCTGGGCACCGGGGTCAAAGCGGCTCAGTCCGTTCGCGATGCAGTACTCGATACCCTGGTAGTAGCAGGCTTCAAAGTGCAGGCAGTCGAATTCCCGGGAACATCCCCAATAGCGGCCGTATAGGGTGTCCTCATCGCGAAAGTACAAAGCACCGGCAACCGGCTTTTCGTGGTGTCGTGCTGTGGCCATGAGGACCTGCTCGCCCAACTGGGGCGCGACGTCCAGAAAAAACTCTCGAGTAAGGTAGCCGCCATGGCCGCTCCTTTTCGCATAGGTGAACTGATAGAAGCGGTAGAAAGCCAGCCAGTCTTCTTCGGTCAGTTCCAAACCGCTGCGCATGTCGATGTCGATATTCTGTTCTTCGACCCGGCGTCGTTCCCGACGAAGGGCTTTACGCTTGCGACTCGAGAAGCTGCTGAGAAAGTCATCAAAACACTGATAGCCGTGGTTGTACCAGTGAAACTGCACCTGATGGCGCATGTGTAGCCCGGCATTTTCAAGTGCGACTGCATCGCCTCGCCGTGGGAACAATACGTGCCACCCGCTGATCTTGAGGCGTGTTGCAAGCTCCGGTAGTTGCTCACTGAAAGTTCGCCACAAATCGTCGCGATCAAGCGTCTCCCTGTGCAGCATTCGAGCGCCCGTTGCCGGGGTAAATGGCGCGGCTGTTACCATCTTCGGATAATAAGAAAGCCCCATCCGGTTCCATGCGTCCGCCCAGGCCCAATCGAAGACGTACTCGCCGTAGGAGTGACTCTTAAGAAACGCCGGCACTATCGCAAGGATAGATCCGTCGTCGTCCGACGCCTCCCCGCTGCTATCCCGCAAACAAAGGTGAGCAGGCTGCCAGCCTGTTTCCTCGTTCGTACAATCCGAGCGTTCGAGACCCAGCAGAAAGTCGTGGCGAAAAAAAGGGTAGTCGTCGCGACGAAGCGCATTCCATGAGTCCGCCGAGACGTTTGCTACGGAGGTAAGCACCTCGAGACTGAGCCCACTCACGTTGCGGGTAGGCCGACGCCAATAGCTGCGCGACAACGCTCGGCTTTTGTCTGGCCTGGTTGGCCGCAACCGTATCCGTTTAAGTCGCCGAAACAGCGTAACTGCCTGCTATTCCCAAGAAGATCGTCAGCCCCACCCAGCTGTTGTGCTTGAAAGCACGAAAACATGCCGCTTCGTCCCGTTTGCGAATGAGATACAGGTGATAGGCGAATAAGCCGATCACAACAAGCAAAGACAGTTCATACGGCCATAACAACTCGAACTGACGGCCTGCCAGCCATAGAGCACAGAGGCACAGCATCTGTAGTACGCCGATAACCAGTCGATCGGACTCACCAAACAATATCGCCGTGCTCTTAACACCAATCTGGACATCATCGCTACGATCGACCATTGCATACTTGGTGTCATACACAACAGTCCACAGTAAATTGGCGGTAAACAACAACCACATCTCGGAAGGCAAGGATCCGCGTTGTGCCGCAAATGCCATCGGGATTGCCCAGGAAAAGGCGATTCCAAGAACCACCTGCGGCAAGTGCGTGTAGCGCTTCATGAGCGGGTAGGAGCAGGCTAAGAGCAATGCCGGGATTGATAGCAGTACCGTGAACAGGTTGGTCATAAGTACCAACCCGAATGCCACCGCGCATAGAACCGTGAAAAAGAGTAGCGCCTCGCCGGTGGAGACTTCGCCAGTCACCAGCGGGCGAGACCGCGTACGACTGACGCTGCCATCAAAATTTCGATCAGCAAGGTCGTTGATGATGCACCCCGCAGAACGCATCAGAAAGCTGCCTACACCGAAAATCACCAGCAGCCTGGTATCAGGGATGCCCTCGGCCGCAATCCAAAGTGCCCACAACGTGGGCCACAAAAGCAACAATGTGCCGATGGGTTTGTCCCAGCGTATTAGTCGCAGAAGGGCAGATAACTTGCTTGCTCCGGGATCAGTAGGGGTGGCTGTTGTTGTCAATATTTCTATTCCTGGGTGGCATTACAAAAACAGCCGATCTCCTGGTTCTCTTGGCAGAATTGCTCGCAGCTCTCTCGCAATCCTCTCTCAGCCCTATCCTAGCCTTTACGGTACTTAAGGCCCGAGTGGCGAGGCCCTCGCCCAGGCACGCGTTACCGCGTGATTCAGCGGCCAGCCAGGGGCTATTTCGCAACCCATGCGAGGTTTGTCAGCGCCCGATTGTACCGTCCACCAGGCCGCGCCGGGAGCGATGTAACGGCAGCCTTGAGTTCCAGGCGGGAAACGCTTCGAGGAACACCTCGGACACAAGCAGGGGTTTTCCTGCCACCATGAAGCAGGATCGGCGCGCCCATGCGCTAGCGCTCTGGTGCAAGTGCTCGGGCATGTAGGACGACATACCTGAGAGCCGCGTAATCTGAAACGGGCTTCTGCGCATGTCCGTTCGTGCAAACAGCAGCGCCCCGAGACTTTGATTTTCGAGCTTTCGCAGTCGCAGCAATGGTCCGGTAAGTGAGCTGGTAGGGAACACGGAGCGGGCGAACACGACCGGAATCTGGTCCAGCTTGAGAATCACACTGCGCACAACCGCCCCCGCCTGGAGGGGCATTCTCAGCAATCGCTTTTCGTCGAGCCGCGGTGCTTCCCAGCGCTGTTGCCACCGCTCAAGCGAAAAAGATCGCCCACTGTCGATCAGGTGTTGCGTGAGCGAGCCATCATCGAGCAGCCACGGCCGCACCTTGGCAAGGGCCGGTTCCAGAAGTCGACAGGGCTCCTGCCACCTGGGTGAGTCGAAATATGATGCTGCCATAGGTAATGCGTGGTGATGGGTAACGGAGAATGCGTGAAGGAATGGCCCGGCGCAAGCACGAGCGTGTCCGAAAAATGGCCAATCTAGGCGACTATACGTTGAGCTGTAGTGAGGCATCGCGTGCTAGTCTCCGCCCCTCGATTTGCAGCGATGACCGCCCGATGACCAAAGAAGATGAGCAAGCCGCTTCAGCTACTATGAGTGAGACTTCGATTTCGTCTGCCAGTGATAGGAGCGCTTTCGATCTCGTTGTTATTGGTACCGGCCTAGCCGGATATGGCCTCGCTCGGCAGTACACCAAGCAGGCACCTGAGGCATCTGTACTACTAGTGACATCCGACGATGGGCGCGAGTATTCCAAGCCATTGTTATCGACTGGATTCACCAAAGGCACCGACGGCGCCGCGCTGACCATGTTCACTGCTGAGCAGAAAGCCCAGGATTTGGGCGTCACCCTTTGGACGATGACTCGTGTGGACGCGATCGATACAGCATCTAAGTTAATTCGCATTGGGGGCCGTGACAAACCGGTGGGCTATGGCGCCCTGGTCATCGCCACCGGAGCCAGTGTTATCCAGCCGCCGTTGGCGGGGGACGGTCTGTCACGCGTGTACTCGGTCAACGATCTGATGGACTACGACAAGTTTCGTCAGGCCATCGATCAGTACGAAGCGCGTCGTATCGCGATAATTGGTGCTGGTCTCATAGGCTGTGAGTTCACCAACGACCTTCTCAACGGCGGCTTCGAAATCGACGTGATCGATCCGTTGACTCACTGCCTGCCGACCATGCTACCGGAAGCCTGTGGTCGCGCTGTGCAGGCCGGGCTCGAAAGTCTTGGTGCACGTTTTCATTTCGGGCCATTAGTGGAGCGGGTGGACCTGGCGAAGAATGGTTCGCACGTACTCGTGTCGTTGAGCGATGGCCAGCAGCTCGAGGCAGACCTTGTCGTCTCGGCGGTCGGCGTGCGTCCGCGCATCGATCTCGCAAAGGCAGCCGGTTTGCGAACCAACCGGGGCATCGTGACGGATCGTTACCTTCGAACCAGCGACCCAAATGTCTATGCGCTCGGAGACTGCGCTGAGGTCGAAGGACACGTATTGGTCTACGTTGCCCCTCTGATTGCGGGCGTGCGCGCATTGGCTCGTACGCTCACGGGGGAACTTACCGCGGTAGATTACCCAGCAATGCCCGTTGCTATAAAAACACCGGTGTGCCCTACCACCGTGGCCCCCGTTCCCCACGGTGCAGAGGGGGAATGGGCCATCGATGCCGATGGATTGAACGTGCGCGCGGAGTTCAGAAACCAGCAGGGCGAGCTTTTGGGCTTTGCGGTTACCGGCAAGAGAATGCGTGAGAAGCTGGCACTGCAGAAGGAACTGCCACCGCTTATCGTCCCCGACGACGTCGAAGTCTAGGCACCCTGGACTTGTTCAGAGGCTCCCTAGCCGGCTACGTCAACGTATACAGGGTTTTCGGCTTGAGTTTACGTGCTATACCGAAGCAAAAGCTGAGCGCTCACCGGTCCAACGCCGAATCAACGGTGCGATGTGCTCCGGAGTCTTCTGGCGCATTTGCTCCGCCAGGGAGGTTACCTCGTTCAGAAGGTCTTCGTGCTCTGGCAAGCGGGCAACTCGAAACTCCAATAGCCCGGTTTGTCGCGTCCCCAGTACTTCGCCGGGTCCGCGTTGCCGCAGGTCTTCCTCGGCGATAAGAAAACCATCGTTGCTCTCGCGCAGAACCTGCAGACGAGCCCTACTCTGTACGCCCAGCGGCGCCTGGTAGAGAAGTACGCAGTGACTTTCCTGGTCTCCGCGACCGACCCGTCCACGAAGCTGGTGCAGCTGGGCGAGCCCGAGGCGCTCCGGGTTTTCGATGATCATCAGGCTTGCATTGGGCACGTCGACCCCTACCTCGATGACCGTTGTAGCGACCAACACCTGAAACTCGCCCCGTTTGAATGCACTCATGACCGAGTCTTTGTCCTGAGGCTTCATGCGACCGTGGACCAGGCCAACGGCAATCTTAGTGAGGGCTGCATCGATTTCGGCAAAGCTTGACTCAGCCGCCTGGGCTTGCAGGTGGTCGCTCTCTTCTATGAGAGTGCAGACCCAGTACACCTGTCGGCCACCGCGGCAGGCATGGGCGACGCGGTCGATGACTTCCCCGCGCCGCTGGTTGTCGATCAGCACCGTGCTCACTGGCTGACGCCCAGGTGGCAGTTCATCGATAACTGAACAATCCAAATCGGCGTAGGCGACCATCGACAGTGTTCGCGGAATGGGCGTCGCGGTCATAATCAGCTGATGCGCCCGATGGCCGTCACCACTCTTTTCACTAAGCGCCAGGCGTTGATGAACACCGAAGCGATGCTGCTCATCGACGATAACAAGGCCAAGGTTCGCAAATTCCACACCCTCCTGGAAAAGTGCATGAGTGCCCACGACCAGGCTTGCCGTTCCATTGCCTATCGACTCCAGCGCTTCTCTTCTGCGCTTTCCTTTAACACTTCCCGTCAGCCACGTGATCGCAATCGGTAGGGATTCGAACCAGACCGAAAAGTTGCGCCGATGTTGTTCTGCCAGTAACTCGGTAGGCGCCATGATCGCAACCTGATAACCGCTCGAGATCGCAATGATCGCCGCGGCAGCGGCGACCAGAGTCTTCCCCGAACCTACATCGCCCTGCACCAGCCTGAGCATTGGCTTTGGTGTCGCAATATCGCGACGGATGTCGTCGATGACGCGGCTCTGAGCACCGGTAGGGTCAAAGCTCAGTGCGGAAAAAAAAGCGGGTAGCAAGTTGCGCTTGTCACTCATTCGGGGAGCTGGATGCCTGCGGGTCACGTCGCGAAGCGCCTGCATTGAAAGCTGATGAGCGGTCAGCTCCTCCAGCGCAAGCCTTAGCTGCGCCGGATGCCGGCCTTGGCGTAAAGCCCGTTGGTCGGCATCGGGCGTCGGTCGATGCAGATACAGCAACGCAGTCACGAGGTCGTACTCGGATTCGTTTTGACTAAGCAGTTCCTGCGGTGACTGTTGCTGGAGCAGAGTAAGCGCCTGCTGACTGAGCTTGCGCCATTGCCCCTGGCTTACGCCATCGGTACTTGGGTAGATAGGCGTCAGCGCGCTTTCGTCATCGGCACTGAACTCTCCGCTTCGATATTCGGGGTGGATCATTTCCGGTTGTTGATTACCTGAGTGGCGGACGGTGCCGAAGCAGCGGAGGGTCTCTCCGATGCGTAGCGCGTTCTTCTGAGCCTGCGTGAAGTGGAAGAACCGTAATGTGGCTACACCCGAATGATCCTGAAGCTTGACCACTAGTGATCGGCGCCGTCCACCACCCACTACGTTCACCATGGCGATTCGGCCACAGATGACAACCTCGGAGCCATCCTGCAGCCCGCCGATGGGTACTACCTTCGTGCGGTCCTGGTAGCGAAGCGGCAGGTGAAACAGCAGATCTTCTACGCGAGTCATGCCAAAGTTGCTGAGTTTTTCAGCCATCTTTGGGCCAACGCCGCGAAGTGATTCCAGCGACTGTGTGAGAATGGAATTCATGGCGACACCGCAACTGTATCGGGCATGAAGTGTTCAGGCCGCGTTTGAGAGGTGCTCACATGCTCGTGCGGACGCCCTAAGTTACTTTCACTCAAGGAAGGCATCAGCCTATGCAGAACCAACCGAAAACACTCGCTCTGATCGGTTTCGGCGATCTTGGTCTGCGAGTGTTGCGAAGAATGAATCCGGATTCCTGGATATGCATTGGTATGTGCCGCCACCCGCAGAAGGTACCAGAACCGGGGCGCGGTCTGGCCATCGATTTGCAGCGACCGGAGACCCTCGCCGTACTGGGAGAACTACGCCCAGACGCCTTGCTGGTCACGCTTACCCCCACGGATCGGACTGTCGCCGGCTACCGCCAGGGTTTTGCGGCAGCGATGGATGCTGTGATCGATGGACTTGGGGGTCATCGGCCAGACACCGCTTTGTTTGTGTCAAGCACTCGGGTTTATGCGGAGCGCGATGGAGGATGGGTGGATGAGGATTCTCCCCTGGCGAGTGAGCCCCAGGCCCAGGCAATCGCGAGCGCTGAGCTTAGCCTGTTTTCCTGCTCTGATAACTCCAGGATTCTTCGAGCGGGTGGTCTGTATACGGAGCAGTCGCGCTTCTTACTGGCCAGAGTTCAGGAAGGGCGATTCACGCCCACACATCCCGAGCGTTTCAGCAACCGCATCCACCGCGACGACGTAGCCAGATTCATTCACTATGCACTGGAGAATCGCCTGAATCATCATGTTTACAACCTTGTGGATAACGACCCAGCGTCACTGCAGGAGGTGGAGGCCTGGCTAAGCCAGCACTTAGGAGTCAGATACTGCCCGGGTGCCCAAGCCAGTGAATCGCCGTCCCACAAACGTATCAGCAATGCGCGTCTGCGTGCGGAGGGCTTTCGGCTTGAGCACCCCGATTATCGTTCGGGGTACTCAAGCGCCACGCCCTGAGGTACGTTGCCAATCGCATACCGCGCTTACCTCTGAACCCGCTCTGGGTTAAGTCTGAGAGTAGATCTCAGACCGACAGCGAGCGTCCCATGCCAGTGTGCTAGACGCTGAGAATCGCCTCAATCTCAACCGCGACACCCTTGGGCAATCCCGCGACCTGCACGCAGGCACGTGCAGGATACGGTTCGGAACAATAACGCTCCATCACGGCATTAACGGCCGAGAAATCGTTCATGTCGGTCAGCGAGATGTTGATCTTTACGGCATCGTTCAGCGAACCTCCGGCGGCTTCGGCGACTGCTGCCAGATTCTTGAACGCCTGTTCGGCCTGCACGGCGGCGCTTCCTTCGACGAGAGTCATGTCGACGGGGTTGAGAGGTATCTGACCCGAAAGCCAGACCGTATTGCCGACTTTCACCGCCTGCGAATAGGGGCCAATGGCTGCCGGAGCATTGTTTGTCGCAATTACCGCACGATTACTCATGGTCTCTTTAATCCGTGTTTCGTTAGACCTGGAATGGTAGCCCAGGGGACGGTAAGTGTCCGCTGTTCGAAGAACCAGGGGTTTTAATCAACGCGACTGCCGCCGCCAGACCTAGGGAGCCTCTGAGTGCGCCGAGCAAAGCTCAGGTGCAGGGGAAGTTGTACCGACAAGGATGTCATAACGATGGAAACTGTGCAGTGGTTTCCCGTGGGTGCAAGTCCCACCCGGGCAAGGCTGGTCCCCACCCGGAA